>NZ_JAIHLQ010000045.1 GCF_019733355.1 Pseudomonas baetica
GACCTGGGCTTTGAACGGTTTGGGATAAGAGCTTCGTTGGCGCATGAAAATCCTGGCGATTAAGGGCGATCGCGTCCGCTTAAAAATACGCGGACACCATCGCCCTTAATGCTGGAGTTTTGAAGGTGACTTGGCCAGACGCTTACGACGGATCATCCAGCACTTGCCGTCCAGTATGGATTTCGGCGTCTACGATTACGTACGACTAAAATAATAACTTTCTGCGAGTTATAACGAGATGAGGTATCAAAAATACATCAATTCGGAGTAACTAAGTTGGATATTCTTTTATTGGTTAGGTGGGTTTGCCTAACGTAATTCACGCTTTATCTTGAGTGTCATGTAAGTTAATCACATCATTATAAACCTGCACCATGCTTTCGCACATGCGGTCAGCGGTAAACAGCTCTTGAAACCGTGCACGAGCATTATTGCCGAAACGCTGCGTCTCTTCAGGATTGTTCCACAGTCGATGCATAGCCTCGCGCAAGGCCACGGGAGAGTCTGGTGGGACGGCCAAGCCTGTTTCTTCGTGGATATTAACGTAGGTAGTACCCGTCCCGATCTCGCAAGAAATCATCGGCTTTCCATACATCGAAGCTTCTAACAAAGAGATGCCAAACGCTTCAGATCGAAGATGGGAAGGGAACACCAGGGCGTAACACATCTGCAGCAGGCAGACCTTTTCTTCATCATCCAGACGCCCCAAAAACAGCACGTTGCGCAGTTGCAACTTTTGCGCAAGAGCTTTGAGTTCAAGCTCCTGCGGACCGCTACCGAGAATCACTACTGGATAATCTACTCCTTCAAGCGCATTAAGCAGGCTATCCAAGCCCTTGTAATAGCGAAGCACGCCGACAAACAGGAAGAATTTTTCTGGCAGGCTTTTGCGCAAGCGGCTGAGTGTTTCCGTCGATGCTTTTGGGTACGCCGATTGATCCAATCCGTAAGGGATGACCATCGTTTTGTCGGCGAATGGCTTGAGCGTTTCGCTGGAGTCCAAATAGTTCGGCGAGGCCACCACGATGCGATCCATGCTCTTCAGAAACCGCGTCATTAAGGGGCCATAGAGCTTGAGCAAGGTGCGCTGCTTGACAATATCCGAATGATAACTGAGCACGGTTGGGCGATCATGGCTGGTGGCAAAATGCACCAGGTCCATGAGTGGCCACGGAAAATGAAAGTGCACCAGATCGGCTTCGGCAGCCATTTCCTTGAATTGGCAGAACACTCGCATCGAGAGACCTGTAGAGGCCAAATTGAAGTTTTCTTTGGCACGAACAACCTGATGATCAGCCACCTGTAACCGCGCAGGGGAAGGGTTTTGGCTGATAGTCAGTACCTGGCCTTCAACGCCTAAGACACGACTGCCTTGGCAGAGCTGAAATATGACTTGCTCGATGCCACCGGTGGTGTCGGGATAATAGGTCTTGAAAAAATGCAGGATGCGCATGAGGTACCTTGGCTAAAATACTTGACTGTGACTGCTTTGAACAACGCCAAAAAGTCTTGTTCATGCCGAAAACGCTCAACACACAGGGGGCTTTGGACGCATGAGAGAAAAGGTTGGAGAGATTAACTGTTAGCTTCGGATGCCTGCAACGCAAAAAAACGCGCGCCTTGTTTTATGGGCCAACAGTACCTCCCTCTAAACGTTTTTTCATTTATTGCAGGCTAATCGAGATGCTACACTCCCGCGCTTTTCCATACCCAGCGGCATTAGGAAATTATGCGTAACGTTCATGAAAACAGCTTGCAAGCTGCGTTGAAAGCTTGTAAAGGCAGTTTCATATCAGTCGGTATTTTCAGTTTATTTGTCAACGCCCTGATGCTTGTTCCTACCTTCTATATGCTTCAGGTTTATGGCCGAGTGGTAACGAGCGGCAGCATTTCTACGTTAGTGATGCTGACCATCATCATGAGCGTGCTGGTTATCACGATGGGGTCCCTGGAGTGGGTTCGTTCGCGGATCATGGTTCGCGTCAGTACCAAGCTGGATGTACTGCTGAGCCGCGATGTTTATAAGGCCAGTTTCAAGCGCTCACTGGAAAGTGGTGGTATGGATGCTTCGGCCCAATCGCTTAACGACTTGACAGGCTTGCGGCAGTTTCTAACGGGCAATGGGTTGTTCGCTTTTTTTGATGCCCCATGGCTGCCGATCTACATTGCCGTGATGTTTATGTTCCATCCTTGGTATGGATGGGTCGCTATTGGTAGCGCCCTGGTGCTGCTATTCCTCGCGTACATCAATGAAAAGATGACAGGCAAAGCTTTAGGGCAAGCGAATAAAGAAAACATTGCTGCAACTCTGTACACGACTAAAAACCTGCGTAATGCCGAAGTAATTGAATCAATGGGGATGTTGAACACCCTCATGCACCGCTGGGGTATGCGTCAAAAAAATGTATTGATCCTTCAGTCCCAAGCCAGCGACAAGGGAGGAATAGTCAGTGCTATTTCCAAAACCTTCCGCATGCTCATTCAATCGTTGATCCTCGGTTTGGGGGCCTATCTAGCCGTAAACCATGAAATCAGCCCTGGTTTAGTGATCGCCGGTTCGGTCTTGTTGGGACGCGCCCTGGCACCTATTGACCTGATCATCGGCAGTTGGAAAGGCTTTATTGCGGCCCGATCGCAATATGACCGACTCAACGACACGCTCGATAAGTTGCATGCAGAACCAGAGCGCATGGCATTGCCTGCACCTCAAGGGCATGTATTGGTTGAGAACTTGATTGTTTGCCCTCCCGGTTCAAAAACGCCGATCTTGCGCGGCATCAGCTTTGGTGTCCCGGCTGGCTCTGTAGTCGGTATTATTGGCCCGAGCGCGTCAGGAAAATCCACGCTGGCCCGAGCATTGATGGGCGTATGGGCGCCCCAGAATGGTGTCGTGCGCCTGGATGGTGCTGACATCAGCAACTGGGATAAAGACCAGCTAGGGCCTTATATGGGGTATTTGCCTCAGGACATTGAGCTCTTCGAAGGCACCATTAGCGAAAACATTTCACGCTTCACCGACGTCGATCCCGAGAAAGTGGTTCGCGCTGCGAAGACTGCAGGCGTACATGAAATGATTCTGTTGCTGCCCGATGGCTATGACACTGTCATCGGCAGTGAAGGGGTCAACCTTTCCGGTGGTCAGCGTCAGCGTGTCGGCCTGGCCCGTGCCATCTATGGTTCGCCGCGCCTTATTTTGCTGGATGAACCCAATTCCAACCTCGATGAGGTTGGTGAGCGTGCTCTGGCATCCGCTATCCAGGAGCTAAAGCTTACTGGGGCGACCATCTTCGTCATCACTCACCGCACCACCATCCTGTCCCAACTCGATCGGTTGCTCGTCATGAGCGCAGGTGGAGTCAGCATGTACGGTCCGCGTGATCAAGTAATGGAAGAACTCAACAAACAACAACTTGCCGCTCAACAAAAAGCTGCTCAAGTTGCCACGGGCACGGCTCCGGCCAGCGCCTGACAGGAAGATGTCGATGACCCGCTCTCTCAGTAATCAAACCGATAGCTTCGCTGATCTTCCGATTTCCGACCGAAAAACACGTCGGCTCGGCTTTGGCATTGTGTTCGTGACTTTCGGCTTGTTCGGTACCTGGGCAGCATTCGCGCCACTCGATGGCGCTGCTTACGCCCCTGGTGTTGTCACCGTGCAGACTTACCGTAAGACGGTTCAGCACCTTGAGGGCGGTATCGTTAAAGACGTGCTGGCTCACGATGGGGACATCGTAAAGAAAGGTGATCCGCTGATCATCCTTGACGATGCTCAGCTGCGCTCCGAATACGAAATGACACGTAATCAGCTGATTGCAGCCAAGGCGATGGAAGCCCGCCTGGTCGCAGAGCGGGACGACAAGTCTGTCATCACGTTTGACCAAATGTACGAGCCTGACAGTCCGCGGGGCATCGAAGCGCGTGCGGGTGAAACCGAGGTTTTCAATGCGCGCCGCGGTGCGCGCCTGGGCCAGGTCGCAGTACTTCAAGAGCGCATTGGACAGTTAAACCAGCAAATCAAGGGTACCGATTCCATCATTGGTACCAAGCAAAACCTTGAGCAGTCCTACACCGGTGAAATTGGTGATTTGAACGAATTACTTGCTCAAGGCTTCGTCGATAAGCAACGCATGCTGGAGCAGCAGCGCAAGCTCGATATGCTCAAATCCGAAGTTGCCGATCATCGCTCTACCATTACCAAGACCCGTCTGCAGATCAATGAAACGCAATTGCAGATATTGCAAGTCAACAAGGATTTCAATTCCGACGTGGTTAAGCAGTTGGCTGAAATCCAGACCAAGACTTATGACCTGCAAGAGCGTACGGCAGCACTGGAAGATCGCCTAAGTCGCATCGTCATCCGTGCTCCGGATGACGGTATGGTCATCGGTATGACCGTCCATACCATCGGCGGTGTTGTACGCCAGGCAACCCCTCTGCTGGATATCGTCCCGTCTGTCTCCGAGTTGATTGTCGAAGCTCAAGTCGCGCCTCAAGACATCAACCGCATCGCCATTGGGAAACTGGCGGACATTCGCTTTAGTGCGTTCAACAGCGCTACGACCCCTGTGATCGAAGGCAGTGTCACGAGCATATCGGCAGATCGGTTAACCAATGAAAAAACCGGCCAGCCTTATTACCTGGCCAGAGTCAGCGTCACCAAGGCGGGTCTACAAAAACTTGCTGATCGTAAGCTTCTGGCGGGTATGCCGGCTGATGTGCTGATTAATACGGGTGAACGCACCATGCTGCAATATCTGATGCAGCCAGCGCGCAACGCTATCTCGCAATCGATGATTGAGGAGTGATTGTGCGTCTGTTTCCATGCCTGATGTTGGGAATGCTTGCGTTGCAAGCACATGCTGCCGAGCCGAAAACCGCTGAACCTTCGACGCCCAAACCGCCCCTCAAGAGTGTGAGTGCCAAGGATTACTCCGCTGATCTGATGCAGCTCTACCGCGAGTCGCGCCTGGAGGATCCGCGGGTGCTGGCGTCTTACTCCCGGGCTAAATCCAGTGAGGAGCAGCAACGCGAGGCATTGGGTGGTCTATTGCCGCAAGTCACGGTCAATGGCGGCGCAAACCGAATTCATCAAGAGAATGACATCAGTCGTCAGTCCTACCACAGCGAAAACTACAGTATCAATCTGAGTCAGCACATCTATAACAAGGCTGCCTGGGAGAACTATCAGAAATTCAAGAGCCTCGCCAAGCAGTCAAATGACGAGTCCACTGAGGCGCGAGCCGAAGCTACCGTCGATTTGGCGCAGCGTTATTTCGCCGCCCTGGCGGCTGACGATGAGCTTGAATTGGTCCAGGCCGAACGCCGTGCAACGCAAAAAAACCTCGACCGAGTCAATGCCTTGTATAGCAAACAACTGGCAATGATCACGGACCAGCTCGATATCCAGGCGCGTGTAGACTCCCTTGCTGCGCAAGAAGTGGAGGCTCAAAATCAGGTGCGAGTGGCCCGCGTTGCGTTGTCGGAAATTATTGGCCGTCCCGTCAAGGAGAAGTTGAGTCGCGTGCGCGATGACGTGGAATTGCAGGTTTCGGCCGAAAGCCTGGACAGCTGGGTACAGTTGGCAGTGACCGACAACCCCCAACTCAAAGCCAGCGAAAATGCGGTCGAAGCTGCTCAGGCGGCTTTGCGCGGCGGCAAAGGTGGTCATTACCCGACGGTCAGCTTAAATTTAAGCGCGCAGAATACCAACGAAGGCTACAACAACTCCTTGGCGCCAAAAACCGACAGCTATGTGGCGGGTATTGGGGTACAAATCCCGATTTACAGTGGCGGTTCGACGTCAGCAAGGGTGCGTGGTCTGTATGAGGACCAGTTGACTGCGGAGCTGCAGATGGAGGCGATGCGTCGCCAGGTTGTTAAAGAAACCACCAACGCCTATTTGACTGCGGATTCGAGCGTCGAAAAAATACGGGCTAACCGGACTGCATTGTCATCCGCCGAGAAATCAAGTTTTGCTGCAAGCAAGGCGTTTGCTTTTGGTGTAGTTAATGCCGTGGACGTTTTGACCGCCACACAAAACGAGTTCAAAGCTCGTCGCGATCTGCTAAAAACTCAATACGATTTCATTACGAACCTGTTCATCCTCAACCGCTGGGCTGGCAAGCTTTCCGAGGAAAGCGTCGAGAGCGTCAATGTGTGGTTGAGTAATAACAGCACAACGAACCCTGTCTCTGACCGGAACATGAAGCAATGAACACAAGTAAAAAATCAGTCATCATCACAGGCGTAACAGGTCAGGATGGTGCGTACCTTACCCAGCTGCTGCTGGAGAAGGGCTACAAGGTATATGGCACTTATCGTCGCACCAGTTCGGTTAACTTCTGGCGTCTGGAAGAATTGGGGGTTGCCTCCCATGAAAACCTTGAACTGGTCGAACATGACCTCACTGACCTGGGCGCCAGCATCCGTTTGCTACAGAAAGCCGAGCCAGCCGAGGTCTACAACCTCGCCGCTCAGAGCTTCGTAGGCGTATCTTTCGACCAACCAATCACCACCGCTGAAATCACTGGGATCGGTGCAGTCAATCTGCTGGAAGCGATCCGTATCGTTAACCCGAAGATTCGTTTCTATCAGGCATCGACTTCGGAGATGTTCGGTAAGGTTCAGCAGATTCCGCAGACCGAGAACACTGATTTTTATCCGCGCAGCCCATACGGCGTCGCAAAGCTCTATGCGCACTGGATGACCATCAACTACCGTGAGTCCTACGGGATTTTTGGCTCCAGCGGTATCCTGTTCAACCACGAATCACCACTTCGCGGCAAAGAATTCGTAACCCGCAAGATCACTGACGCCGTCGCGCGTATCTCCCTGGGCATGCAGGATTGCCTGGAGCTTGGCAACATGGACGCCAAGCGTGACTGGGGCTTCGCCAAGGAATATGTCGAAGGTATGTGGCGCATGCTGCAAGCCGATGAGCCTGACACCTTTGTTCTGGCGACCAATCGTACCGAGACTGTTCGGGACTTTGTGTCCATGGCGTTCAAGGCCGTAAACATCGAACTGGATTGGAAGGGCAGCGCCGACAACGAACACGGTATCGACACCAGAACCGGCAAGACCGTTATTCAGGTCAACCCGAAGTTCTATCGTCCTGCCGAAGTCGAACTGCTGATCGGTGACCCCGAAAAAGCCAAGCGCGTACTTGGCTGGGAACCCAAGACTACGCTGGAAGAGCTGTGCCAGCTGATGGTCAAGGCTGACCTGGAGCGAGTGAAGGTCGGCAAGTCCTTCTGATATCGTTATAGATATCTAGCTAGCTAGTCATAAGGGTCGCGTGAAAACGCGGCCCTTTTTTATAGCGGCTGCCACGTAAACCGAATGCCGAATGCGGCCCACCTCTTTGTAGTGTTCAATAACACCCTCTTTTATTTTCTTTTAAATTTTCGTCCCAGGTCAGCTCATGCAAAACGAAGCAAAGGTCACTATCCACCAGTTCGCCATCAGTGTTAGTCACGGTGACGGCATCAGCAACGGGATGATGTTGACCCGCAAGCTGCTGCGCCTGGCAGGCGTCAAGTCGGATATCTATTGCATCCAACCGTCAGAGCAGATGGCCGGGGATGTACTGTGTATCGATGACTATCTGCCGGGCAGTGCCGATGCTTTGCTGGTGCATCACGGCATCGGAAACCCGGTTGAGTCCTGGCTGCGTGATTTGCCCGAGCGCAAATTCATGGTGTTCCACAACATCACGCCGGGCGAGCTGTTCCCCGCCGATCACGTCATTCAGCCGATGCTGGCCCACGGTTGGGAACAGGTCGATAGCTGGCAGCATTGGCTGGCGGGCAGTATTGCCGACTCCCAGCAGAACCTGCAGGAGCTGCTCAAGCGTGGTTATGACGAACACAAGGTGACAGAGATTCCGTTGCTGGTGGACCTGGAGCGCATCGAACCGCACGCGGTGCAGCGTCATGACACCCCGCGGCCGTTCACACTGCTGTTCGTTGGCCGGATCATGCCGCACAAAAACCAGCTGGCCCTGGTCGAGGCTTTCGCCCACCTGTTGCGCAGCGCACAAGTGCCGCTGCAGTTGTATCTTGTTGGCGGTTTTACCGTGGCCGATTACAAGGACAAGATCCAGGCGCGCATTCGCGAGCTGGGAATCGAAGCCTTCGTCAACCTGACCGGCAAGGTCGATGATGAAACCCTCAACGCCCTGTACTGCCGCAGCGACCTGTTCGTCTCGTTGAGCAAACATGAAGGCTTCGGCATGCCGCTGATCGAGGCCATGGCCCACGGTCTACCAGTGTTGGCGTACGACGCGCCCGACAGCAACGTGGTTCACACCCTCGGCAATGCGGGCCTGTTGCTGGACAACGCCGAGCCTCACGAAGTCGCGGCGACCATTGCTCAGATCATGGAAAACCCGGCGCTGCGTCGCAGCATGAAGCGCTACGGCATCGAGCGCATGGACGAGTTTGGCTACCAACGTCTCTACGATCGCCTGAGCGCCTTCCTGGCCAAATTCGAAATCGTGTTGCCGTCCCACACATTTCCGGTAGCGGCGCCGAAAGCAACGGTGGATTACCGCATCGAGGGTCCATTTGACAGCACCTACAGCCTGGCGCTGGTGAACCGCGAACTGGCCAAAGCGATCGCCGAACACGGCCACAAGGTTGCCTTGCGCGCCACCGAAGGGCCGGGGCCGATCCCGGTCGATCAGACTTTCCTGCTGGACAACCCTGATTGTGCAGCCCTGCACGCACGCGCCGAACAACCGGCGAACACCGTGATGCGTCTGATGTACCCGCCACGGGTCACCGATATGCAGGGTGATCTGAATGTCATGTCCTGCTATGGATGGGAAGAGTCCTGCCTGCCGCAAGACTACTGCCATGACTTCAACCACCAGACGCACCTGGTAACCAGCATGTCCAGCTGGGTGACGACTACCTTGCGGGACAACGGCGTGACCGTGCCCTTGGCCACGGTGGGCCTGGGCGCGGACCACATCCTCAAGGCGGACATCGACTTCGACAGCCTGCCGGCCATGCCGCAGGTGACCAGCGAGCGCCTGAAGCTGCTGCACGTCTCGTCCTGCTTCCCGCGCAAAGGCGTCGACGTCTTGCTCAAGGCCTATGGCCAGGCCTTCACCGCCGAGCACGCGGTGGTGCTGATCATCAAAACCTTCCCCAACCCGCACCACAACATCCAGCAGCAGTTGACGGATTGGCGTGCCGAGTTCCCATCGGCGCCTGCGGTCGAGTTGATCGAACAGGATCTGCCGGATTCTGCCCTGCGCGCGCTGTACACCTTGTCCGATGCATTGGTCGCGCCTTCGCGAGGGGAGGGCTTTGGCCTGCCGCTGGCAGAAGCGATGCTGCATCGCTTGCCGGTGATCGTGACGGGGCAGGGAGGTCAGACAGATTTCTGTACCGAACAGACCGCCTGGCTCATCGACTACCGTTACGAGCGGGCTCGCACTCACCTGAAAGCGAGTGCTTCGGTATGGTTTGAGCCGAGCAGCGAACACTTGGCCGGCCTCTTGGGCGAGTTCTACCAGGCTTGGAGTAAAGGTGAGCTGAACAAGCTGACCGCCGAGCGGGTCGAGGCTGCCGATACCTTGATCCGTAGCCGCTTCACTTGGTCACACGTGGCCAAGGCCAGCATCGAGGCCATTGCCGAGGCCAAGCGTCAACCATTACTCAAGAAAGCACCGCGGTTGGGCAGCGTCACCACCTGGAACAGTGCCTGCGGCATTGCGACCTATAGTTCCAAACTGCTAGAGCCGGCCTTTGGTCTGGAGTGCCACGTATTCGCCAACGATGATGCGGCGCTGATCAGTGCCGATCAGGGAAACATTGAGCGCTGTTGGAGCGCTGGCGATTTCGATCCGTTGGATCGTCTGAAAGAAGCCATTGAGCGCTCCGGCGTTGATACGTTGCTGCTCCAGTTCAATTTCTCTTTCTTCGGGCTACAGGCGTTCGCTTCGTTGCTGGATTGGGCGCATAGCCATGGCATCCGTACGCTGGTGGTTTTTCACTCCACGGCCGATGTTCAGCATGGCGACAAACTCAAATCGTTGTCCGACATGCGTGAGTCGCTAGCGGGTTCAGAGCGCCTGCTGGTGCACAGTGTGGGTGATCTGAATCGCCTCAAAGGCTTTGGCCTGAGCCACAACCTGCTGCTGTTCCCTCACGGGGTGATTGATACCCCTGCGCCGGCGCCGGGACCGCGTCAGAACGCCGCAAACCTGAAAGGCAAAACGATTATTGCCAGCTACGGCTTTCTATTGCCGCACAAAGGCATGCCGGAACTGATCGAGGCATTCGCGCTATTGGCCAAGAATGACGATGCTCTGCATCTGCTGCTGGTCAATGCTGAATATCCGGTACCCGCTTCGGCAGAGCTGGCCGAAACCTGCCGTCAGCGGATTCAGGCGTCGGATCTGGCGGGGCGAGTCACGTTGATCACCGATTACCTGCCGGATGAGGAGTCTCTGGCCTGGCTGGGAATGGCCGATGCCATCGTGTTCCCGTATCAGCATACCCAGGAGTCTTCGAGTGCTGCCGTACGCTGGGGCCTGAGTACCGGTCGTCCGATATTTTGCACCCCATTGGCCATCTTCGAAGACGTGGCGGAGGCCGTGACCTTCCTCCCAGGCACTGATAGCCAATCGATGGCAGATGGCTTGCGTAAAAATCTTGACGCCGGCCCGCAGGCGCTGCAGGGGGATTGGATCCGCAACCACGGGTGGTCGGCCGTTTCGGCCCGTCTACGTAACGTTTTAATCGCCCTCTCTGCCGAAAGTATTAAAACTTTAATGGTCAGAAAGTAACCAAATATTTTAATTTTTTATCAGAAAGTTCCTACAGATATGATGAAAAAGAAGGCATTCAGCTATTGTTCCGCCGCTAATTTGGCATGTATGATCGCCCGGCAATTGCCAGTTATCACTCTGAAGGACTTAATAAAAGTCCCGGAAAAATAACTGGTACAGGGTCAGTGAAAGCTGATTTCCCATAAAGGGGGCCACGGCCTACCGGGACGTGGCAACAGGCTGGGGCCGACGGGCTCTCATCCGAACGGAAGCCTGGATGTCGATATCGACTCATATTGGAGATGAAAACGTAATGGCTATTACTTCTGCACAAGTTCAACAGCTGTATGTCGCTTACCTTGGCCGTGCCGCTGACAAAGCCGGCCTGGACTACTGGATGGCTGAGCTGAATTCTGTTCCAGCTACCCTGACTCTGGAAAACCTGCGCGCTAACTTCGTAAACGAGCAGCCTGAGTACACCGCAGCATACGCCGGCCTGACCCGCTCAGAAACCGTATCCAAAATTTACCTGCAACTGTTCGGCCACTCGGCTGATGCAGCTGGCTTGGCTTACTGGACCACCGGTGGCGGCGCTACTGTAAATGCCGACCAACTGCTGCAAGCTTTCGTGAACGGCGCTTCTGCTGCCGACGCTAAAGTTGTAGCTAACAAGGTTTTGGTTGCCGAAGTTTACACCTCTGCCGCTGGCGCCAACTACACCCAAGCAGACGCTGCTTCTATCATCTCCAAAGTTGATGGCACTTCTGCTTCCGTGACTACTGCTCTTGGTCATCTGAGTGATGGCTCGCTGGGCGGCATCGCTACCCCTGAAGGCGTTGCCACTCTGAAAGCAGCCGCTATCGCTGACGCGGCCGTAACTTCTTACGAAACTTCGAAAGTCGCCGCCCTGAAAGCCTTGAACGACAAAGTGGTTGCTCTGAATGCAACTCACACCGCTGTTCTGACTGATATCACTGACGGTGTTGATGCTGGCACCGTAGCCGGCGACTCTTACAGCGAAGTGGCAGTAGCAATCGGTAACGCCTCCCTTCTGCGTGACAACATCTCGCTGTCTTCGACTGCCCAACTGGAACTGAACGGCAAAGTTGCTGTTGATGCTCTTAGCGTACAGCGCGCTGCTTTGGTAGCTGACAGCGCTACTGCAGTTACTGATATCAATGCCTACAACGCTGCTGTAACTGCAAACGACGCTTTGACCGCTCCTACTGTGGCAAAAATTGATACTGATACTGGCGCTCTGCAAGGTATCATTGACGCCAATGGCGTTAACTCCGATGCATTCGTTGCTGCTAGCGATGCTTTCGTTGTTGCTGGTGGTTCTGCGATCGCTGATGCTGATGCTCTGTTCACTGCTATCAAAACCGCTGACGCAACTACTCTGGCTAAGATCGATGCTGCCTTCAACACTGGCGTTTTCGCTCAAACGTACGCTAACGTCAAAGCTGACGGCGTAGCTCAAGCTGCCAAAGATGCTGCTCAAGCTAAAGTTGATGCTGCAGAAGTCAAAGTTGGTGTTGCTTACGTCAATGCTTCTGAAGCAAGCGCTGCTGCTACCAAGCTGGTTGCTGACGCTAAAGCTGCTGATGCCTTGGTTGCTGAAGCCAAAGCTGAGACTACCGCACACGACGCAGTGAAAGCTGTTGCTGATGATGCTCATACTGCAGTTGGCGATCTGACCTACGCGGTAGACGTTACGGCTAAAGCCGGTGCGTTGGCTGTGGCTGGTGACGACACTAAAGCAGACCTGTTCTACTTCACTAACACCACTCACGTAAATGACTTCGAGATGACCGGCTTCAACAAAGGTGATGCTATCTATGTTGGCGAAGGCTACACCTTGGCTACTGGTGTAACTACCGCCGCTGGTGTTGAAGGCTTCTACGTTGGTACCAACACTGCTATTAAAGAAGTGTTCTTCACTCAAAACGCTACCACTGGCGTAGTGAGTGCAGTGATCGAAGGCAATGCTGTAGGCCACACAGCTGGCACTGGTGTCACTGACAACATTACCGTGATCACCCTGGCAGGTGTCACTTCGCTGTCCGACGTTAGCTTCGCTAACGGCGTTATCACTAGCAACCACGTAGCTGTTGCCTAATCGCAATTAGCTAAACGGTTGCTTAAGTCACAGGCCCTCGGGCCTGTGACCAAGTGAAAAAAACCCGCCCCTTAAAAGGCGGGTTTTTTTATAGCCGGAGAGTGCGTATCCTCTGGCCCTTTCTTCTGTACCGGATGGCCTGATGAACTGGAATCTGATTCTCAACTTCACTCGCCAGGATCTGATCGACAGGCATTCTGCTTCCATGCTCGGCGCGGCCTGGACCTTCATCCTGCCGCTGATCAACATCCTTATTTTTACATTGGTGTTTTCCAGCATCATGGGCATGCGCTTGGGCGGGTTGGGTCAAGACCTGGGGCCTTGGGGCTATAGCGTCTATCTGGTCAGTGGTCTGCTGGCCTGGAACTGTTTCGCTGCCACGCTGACGCGCATCACTCAGGTCTTTCACGAAAAAGCCCACCTGATAGGCAAAGTACGGATGTCGCTGTGGTCGCTGCCTTTATATGTAGTGCTGAGCGAAACCGTGCACTACCTGATCGCCACCGGCTTCTTCATGATTTTCTTGCTCGCCATCGGCTTTAACTTCACCTGGAGTTTGCTGTGGTGGATCCCGATTTTCCTGTGTCAGCAATTGTTGGCCTACGCGCTGGGCATCACCTGCGCGATCCTTTCTGTGTTCATGCGTGACATCAAGGAAGTGGTCGGCGTGGTCGTCCAGTTCTGGTTCTGGCTGACGCCGATCGTGTATGTCGCCAACATCCTGCCGGGCTTCATCCAGCACCTGGTCGCGCTTAACCCGTTCTACCATCTGGTGCTCGCGTACCGCGCAGCCCTCATTACCGGGCAAATGCCCAATCTGTTTGCGATCGGTATGTTGACGGTGTTCTCGCTGGGCTTGCTGGCCGTTTCGATCTGGGTCGGCAAGCGTCTTGAGCGTGATATACGCGACTTCCTGTAACCGCAACGACTTCGAAAACTGCAGCGGGCGCCTTGCCCGCTGTGCGTGCCAGCACTTCACCAAGTAGCCCTAATGATCTTCAGTTCGTATGAATTCCTGCTGCTGTTTTTTCCGGCGGTTTACGGTCTGTTTCTGCTGTTGCGGCGTTTTCGTCTCGAGCAGCCGGCATTGGCAATGTTGGTCATTTCCTCGCTGGTGTTTTATGGCATGTGGAGCTGGCGCTACCTGGGGTTGTTGCTGGGGCTGATTGTCATCAATTACCTGCTGGGCCTGCAGCAGGTGAAAACCCGCCGCAAGTTTTGGCTGGTAGTGGCCGTGGTGTTCAACCTGGCGGTGCTTGCGTACTTCAAGTACGCGGGGTTCTTCTTCTCTTTTTTACCGTCCTCCGCCAGCTGGCACATCATTTTGCCGCTCGGCATTTCCTTTTTTACCTTCCAGAAAATCGCCTGGCACATGGACCTGTACCGCCGCCGCCTGCCGGACACTGGCACTGTGCTCGAGTACAGCTTCTTCGTGTGTTTTTTCCCGCAGCTGATCGCTGGCCCCATTGTTCACGCTCGTACCCTTTTCCCGCAGATTGCCGCGGGCTGGTTCAATCGGCCGCTGACCTGGCAGCTGGGTATTTCACTGCTCACCGTGGGGCTGATGAAGAAGGTGTTGCTGGCTGATCCGCTGGCACCCGGCGTCGCCGCGCTGTTCGATCAGGCTCAGGCGGGGGGCGCGTTGCCGGGGCCGAGTGTGCTGCTGGCCGGGTTGAGTTACGGCCTTCAACTGTATTTCGATTTCTCCGGCTATGCGGACATGGCCATTGGCTTGGGCCTGATGTTCGGCATCAAGCTGCCGGCGAACTTCCGCTCTCCTTATAAGAGCGCCTCGATCATCGAGTTCTGGCGTCGCTGGCACATCACGTTGTCGCATTTCCTGCGTGACTATCTGTACATCACGCTGGGCGGCAATCGGCGTGGGCGCCTGATGGCCAACAGCAACCTGATGATCACCATGCTGTTAGGCGGGCTTTGGCACGGTGCGGGTTGGCAGTTCATTCTGTGGGGCGGTGTGCATGGGTTGTTGCTGGTCATCAACCACTATTGGCGTGATCTGAGTGCTTGGCGATTGCCTCGGTCGGTGGCTGTGCCTCTGACTTTGCTCGTGGTCATGCTGGCCTGGATTCCGTTCCGCGCGGATTCGCTAACGACCAGCCTGCATATGTTCGAGGGCCTGACAGACTGGCGCTGGACCTGGTCATTCAGCTTTTCTGTACTCCTCTCCGAACTGATGACGATGCGCGTTGATAAAAGCCTGCCAGTGGTCTGCGCTTTGCTGTTGGTGGTGGCGTTGATCGCGCCGAACAGTCGTCTGTTGTGCTTGCGTCTGGGGCCTCTTGGGCGCGGTCTGCTGGTTGGGGGCGGATTTTTTATGGTCCTCAAGGCGCTGGCTGGCGAGCCAGACAGGGCCTTTTTGTACTTTAACTTTTGAGTTCGATGATGAAGCAGACATTACGTTCGAACACATTTTTATGCGGCATGCTGGCGGGAGTGGCGCTGGTGACCGGTCTGTGGCTTGTTCTGCTGTGGGGACAGGTGTGCCGCCCTGTGCCGACAACACAATGGGTTGAGAAAGCCTACAACTACAAGTTGGGTTTAGCGCAGGCCATTCAGACGCCAAAGCTGGTCTTAGTGGGTGGTTCATCTGCGATGTTTGGCCTGGACTCTAAGCAGTTGGAGCAGGCACTCGGGCGCCCTGTGATCAACCTTGGGGTCAATGCGGGGATCAAGTCGCCGTACATTCAGAGTTATGCCCGCCAGGCCATCAAGCCTGGCGACTGGGTATTGATGCCCGTGGAATACCCGCTATTCCACGATCGCAACACGATCAATTTCTCCTTTATCGACTATTGGTGGAGTCATCCAGGGTTCCGCAATCTGGACGTCACAGCGATACAGCTGGCTCAAGTGGTATGGCTGACGCCATTGTCCAGGGTGCTCAGCGGCTACCGCGGCTTGCCCGCTGACTTTGCGGTGAGTGGCTTATACGGCCCACAGAATCTTGATAGTCACGGTGATCAACTGCACAGCGATGGCAGTTTGCAGCAGATCTGGATGCGCGAAGCTGTCGAGCGCTCAGGGACTGAGACCTACGGCGCTCAGGCACACGCCTGGAATGAAAATTGGGATAGCTGGAAAGCGTTGGTCGATGAAGTGTCAGCGGCGGGTGGCTGTGCGCTGTTCATTGCGCCCCCCATGCTTGATCGAGCGGGCTATCACCATGGTAAGGAAGGGCGCTATTACGCGCAGCTACCCGCCCAGGCTCGTGCCCATGGTTTGAACTACGCGGGTAACCCGTTTGAGTCGATGTACTCGATCGAGAATTTTTTCGACACCAACTACCACCTCAATGCATCCGCTCGTGAGGCCTATACCCGGCAGATCATCGAGCTGGTCAAGCCTGAGTTTGCCTCCTGTAAGGCAAAGAGCTGACAGGGCAGCCGCAGGTTATGCGGCTACAGACAGCTCCTGTTCCAAGAGGGGGTGGGGGCCAGGTTTAGGCTTTGACGGTCGGTATGAAGTCGAACTGATCAAGCCAGACCGCGAGTGCCTTGCGCAGATTCTGACGTTCATAGCGCTGCAAGTTTTGCAGGCCCGCCGTAATTAAAGCCTCCCTCAGACCTGGCTCGGTATTGAGGAGATGGCTGGCTAGCGCAAATTCGACAGGGTCGTCGTTTCCCAATAGCAAACCACCTTCACCGAGTGTGTCGGGGATATTGGAATGCGCCTGGGCGATCACAGGTAACGAGGAATAGTTGGCTTCCAGTAATGGCATGCAGAAGCCTTCGTGTGCGCTTGCACACCAGTACTGATGAGCGTTCTCGTACAACCAGCGCAACTCGGGTTCCGAGCACTTTCCTACCAGTAGGACTTCCTTCTGCAAGCCCAGCTTCAAGATGTGTTGTTGCAAGCCCCGCGCATAGTCTTCGCTGGTGGTGTCGCCAACCAGGATCAGTCGTTGCGCTGGCTGAGGAGTCTGCTGCTGATATCGCAATAAGTGATAAAAAGCCTCGATCAGCAGATATTGGCGTTTATTTTCGGCCAGTCGCCCAACGCCAAGGTAATAGCGGGTGTTCTCAGAGTGCTTGGCAATGAATTTAGGGGGACTCTTGAGCCCCTCCAATCGACGAGTATCCACCAGTAACGGGAGAGTTTCACTGCGTAAATAACCAGCCTCCTCTAACTCGCGTTGATTGAGCGGCGAGTCGGCCAAAGCATGAACGAATTCGCTGCGCCATTCTTTGAGCTGTACCAGACCCAATTCGGCATAGCGGCGCAAAACGCTGGACTCTGGGAAAAACTCGGGAGGGGTGATGTTGTGGTAAACCATTGCTTTGGGGCAGCGTTGCTCAAACAACCAGGCGCCATGGTCGTGCCCCATGGAATGGTGATACAGCATCAGGGCACACTCATGCGCTCGGAACATACTCGCAGGCAGTACTTCCCCAACGAGGGCATCGGGGATCGAGAAGCTGTAGATGTCAGACTCATACCCCAGATCACGCAACAGACTACGGGTAAATATCAGCCCGTTGGTGACACCGTCCCCTGCCGCAACGCTCGGGGCAAATTGATCAACACGTACGTTGTTCATGAAAGGCTCTTGCTGGCCGTGACTGCGTAGTCTTGTGGGCCGTAGAACAGCGCATCACAACGTCGGGATACTTCGCTGTCTTCGTTTAAAGCGTATTCGCGTGGAATCGGATTAATACGATGGATCTGCACTTGCTCAAAGCCTTTAAATTCCACCAGGAACTCAGTGAACGCTGGCGGTAACGGATGGATATGTGTCGGGTCGGTGTGGAAATGCGTGGCAGCAGAAATAAGGTTTTCCGGGTTCGGTGTTTCGAAAATCACCACGCCGCCCGGGGCGAGTACGCGCTGGCATTCATCGAGCAAAATGTTGAATTGTTCAAAGCTCAGGTGTTCGATGACGTGAAAGGCCGTGATGACAGCAATGCTATTTTTCGGTTGGTTGGCCAACCAGACCAAAGCGTCTTGTTGCACTGCGTTCAGGCCTTGAGTATGGCAGGCCTCGACATTCATTGAGTTCAGATCGATGCCAACACATTGGAAGCGTTCCGGCAGCATCTGCAACCACTCGCCGCGACCGCAACCGATATCCACTAGTGGCAGGCCTTTGATTAGAGGGGCCACTTTGTCGAGCATTGGCAGGTAGTACGACTGGCGCGAGCGGATAGTTTCAGCGTCGCCACGGAAGCGATTTTCGAACGCCAGGTAGAAGCTGTCAGGAATACTGCTTTGTGCCTGTGCCTGTGCCTGTGCCTGTGCCTGTGGCGCTGGTTGCGAAGCAGTGGCCACGATGTTGGCGTTTGCATCAGCATTCGCGGCCTGAGGCCTCTTCTCCAGAAGATTCAGTCTGACGCGAAGTTCTTGTTGAACATTTTTGGCTTGTTGCAGTTCCGCCTCTAGACGTGAGAACTCAGCGGCTTGGCGATTTTGCGCCTCATGTTGTTCTTGCAGCGCTGTTTGGTGGTCTTGCAGGTATTGATAGGCATCTTGCAACTTATGTTGCTGAGTACTGAGCAAGTTCTTCTGAGCCAGAGTCCTGTTGTTTTGCAATTGATTCTGGCGGACCAGCATATCCAGACGGGCGGTGTAATGGCGGTGACGCGACTCGGTCAGGGCCATACCGTAAACGCTGAGAATTATATTGCCCAACACCGGGATGCGACGAATGACGGCTTTCACCCAGGCACGGCGAAGACCATGCACTTCGGCGTTGTGTACTTTGCCTTCCGGTGAAAAGCGCAGACGCGCCAGCAATTCAAACTTATCCCCGCCGGCGTGAAGCTCCTGCAACCCCTGCTGGATCTCTGTGCTCTGGGCTTTACGTCCCAGCAACGCTGGGTAAGCAGCCTTGATCAGCGCTTTGTCGTTGAGCTGGACCAGTTCCATCCAGGCATAAGTGCGATCAGCCGGTTCTGCAGGAAAAGGGTCAAATGTGGGTAGTGAACGTCCGCTGTTTTCCAGCTTATAACGCTGTACCTCTGCCTCGATCCGACGATTGAGTTCCTGAAAATCGAGGTCGGGATTATTCGGTATGAGCATTACGTAACGTTCCATTGAAAGTATCAGGTTGTGCCGGGATTTCTTGTAGCGTGGGAGTCAAATCGCAGATACCGCCAAAGAAAGAACCATTTATCCCTGCTACTTCGAAGCCAATGGCATTGTCGTGCCAGTGGTAGCAGTTGTTGGTGTGATCGGCGCCATCATGCAGTGCGAGGGTAATTGTATATTTGCCGGGCGCCAGTCGCATGGAGAAGCTATAGCGCAAATTTTTGCGCTCACCGCTCAGCATTGCAATCGGGTAGTTCAAGTAATGGCTGTTAGTGCCGAAAATATCCTGCCCAAAACGGTCGCGAATCATCAGCCCCAGCGAGACATCCGCGAGATCCTGTTGCGCCGCGATGGTGACATCCAGCATTGCGGTGTCGCCGCTGGAAAGGATTGTACTTTTTGATCCTGCCCCGGCAAAAACGATTTGCTCAAGAATTGCCTGCCGCGATCCATAGCCACTTTCTACGACGGGAGCGCGTTCGCTGTAATCCTCGTCATCGGCACCCAATAGTTGGTTGTAGACGTTAACCGCATTCTCGGGATAGTCATTGGCGACGATTTTTCCTTCGCTGAGCACGATGGCGCGATCGCAGATCATTTTGACGGCGTTCAGGTCATGGGATACGAAAATGATCGAACCACCCTTGGCGCGAAACTCCTTGATGCGGCGCATGCACTTTTGTTGAAAGTGACCGTCCCCCACCGACAATGCCTCATCGATCAAGAAGGTATCCGGATCGGCATGAATGGCGATGGAGAACGCAAGGCGCATGCTCATGCCCGAGGAGTAGGTACGGATCGGCTCGTGAATGAAGGCACCCAGTTCGGAGAAATCGACGATAGATTGTCGACGCTCTTCGATTTGTTGACGTGTCATGCCCAGCAGCAGGCCATTACCCACAATGTTTTGTGAACCACTCAGGTTTGGATCGAAGCCGGTCCCCAGTTCCAGCAAGCCGGTGACTCGACCGGTGATCTTGATTTGGCCAGAATCGGGAAGCAGAACGCCGTTCAGCATTTTCAGAAGGGTGGATTTGCCCGCACCGTTGCGACCCAGTATCCCCAAGGTTTCACCACTGGCGACACTGAACGTGATGTTGTCCAAGGCTCTGTGATGGCGATGGAAACTGCGTCGCAGGACGATTTCTTTCAGCCGGTGCCAAGGTCTACTGTAGAGCTTGAACTCTTTGCAGACGTTTTCCACTTCAAGCATGGGTGCAACTCTTAAGTTGGTGTGGCATTTTCGGAATGAATACCCGCCCCTCATTGAGGAGATGTAGATGTGAATCAGGCGGCGGAGCCTAACATGAGTGACTTTCAGGAGCATTTACTGCGTGGTGAAGAGCGCCTTCAGCCTCATTTAAAACGTACGCGCTCAAGTTGCTCCGGTGGCCTGAAGATTTCAAGGAGTGACCTCCCGGTATATTTCCAGTGTCTGCTGGGCGCAGCGTTTCCAGGAGAAATATTTTGAACGTGCAAGGCCGGCCTCTGCGAAGGCGTTGCGAGACGACTCGTTGGCCAGCAGTTCGCTCAGGTGTTCGGTCAGTTGCTCATGATTACCACGGTCTACCAACAGTGCACTGCCTTCAGTGAACTCGGCCATGGATGTATCGGCAGTGCAGATCACCGGTACGCCACAACTCATGGCTTCCAGTACGGGCAAACCAAATCCTTCATATAAGGATGGGTACGCGAATACCGTTGCCCCTGCATAGAGCGTCGGCAGGTCATTGCCGGGTACGAAAGACAGCTGACGCAGGCCGTGGCTGACTTCTAGTGCCTTGATGCGGTTGTTCAGTGCCTCGTTATGCCAGCCCGGTGCCCCGGCCAATACCAATGGAAACTCTTCGCGCAGTGCCTTGGGCAAGCGACACCAGGCGTCGATGAGTGTGTCGACGCCCTTTCGTGGCTCCAGTGTCCCAACGAACAGCACATAGCGGCCATGTTTCAGGCCGTAGCGCTCCAGTGCCGGTTGGGTTTGTTCGGCGGTTTTCGGCCGATAGACCTCGGCCGCCCCCAAATACACGGTCCGTACTTTGTTGGAGCTAACGCCGAAGTCGCTGATCAGTTCGTTGCGAATCTCGTCTGAATCCGTGATCAGAAAGTCTGCACGTGCCAACGTTTTTGGCAGTTGTGAGCTGAGCCAGTCCACCCGCTTTTGCGGATGGAACTGCGGGTAATGAATGAATGAAAGATCATGAATAGTGGCTACGCTAGGGCCACTATGCGTCTTGAGCATGAAATTTGGCTCATGATAGACATAACCGCGTAGCTGGCTGGTCCGTAGGCGCAATTGGGCGTTGCGCAAAATTTCCCGAGCGCGATAGACGAAGGTCCAGCGCCGCAGCCAGGCCCGTAGATTGGCCTGGTTGAATTTCGGCCCAACGGCTTTCTCCGTAATCACATACTGGCTGTTGGCGCTGACGCAATTGGCCAGGGCCTGCTCAGTTGTGCAGTAGGTAGAACCCAGAAAACATTTGATCTCTTCGATGTCTTCGGCTTGCAATTGCTCGATCAGATTGAAAGTGTAATTTCCGATTCCAGTCAGCGGTGGAATCAATGATTCGATGTTGAGCAGAAGCTTCATGAGGTCAGACTTGCCTGGGCACGCCATGCGGCGAGCAGATCGGTGAGGGTGTCATTCAGGTCTATTGCAGGCTGCCAGCCAGTGAACTGACAGATCGCTGTACTGTTGCCACTGGCGCTACTGATGTCGGAAGGGCGCATGCGCTCTGGGTCTTCGACGATTTCGATTTTTTGAGAACTCAGATCTAGCAGGTCGTTGAGTATTGTCTGAATCTTGCGCGGCTGGCCGCTGGAAATATTAAAGCAGCGTGGATAATTTGCTTGCTGGTCAGCAAGTTTCAGCAATTGTAGGTAGGCGGCGCATACGTCGCGTACGTCCAGGAAATCGCGCTCGGCCTGCAGGTTGCCAACTTTCATTTGAGGCGGTTGCTGGCCTGCTTCAATCAAGGCGATCTGGCGGGCGAACGAGGCCGTGACAAACTCAGCCGATTGACCTGCGCCGATATGGTTGAACGGCCGCACGATCACCCCGGCCATGCCTTGGCGGAAGTACTCGTGAAAGGCGGCTTCAGCGGCGAGCTTGCTGGCAGCGTACGGGTTCATCGGTTGGCATGGAGCACCCTCGTCCAGCGGAATACTTTGCTTGAACGTGGCACCGTAGACTTCCGAGGAACTCGCGAATAGAACGAACACCTTAGGTGCCTCTAAACGTAGGGCTTCAAGCAAGTTGAGGCAGCCCATGACGTTCGTTTGCCAGGTCAGCAATGGGTCTTTAAAGCTCAAGGCCACATTGGAAATGGCGGCCAGATGCACGACGAGATCAGGTTTGGCCTTCGCCACAGCTTGTCGCAGCGCGGCTGCATCGCGGATATCGCAGGAGATATGCTCGTTAGCCAATGTCGAACTACTACTCCCGTTCCCTGTCAGGGCAATGACGTGATGACCCGCCTGTTGCAGGGATGAACACAGGATTTTCCCGACAAAACCATTGGCGCCGGTGAGCAAGGTGCGTGTCATAGACAGGCTTCCGTATTAAATGACATGCAGAGTCTATCAGGGCGTCTGATGATTTTTTCAGACAATGTGCCCAGGTAGACATCTCGACAGCAGTACCTTGGCTTATATCCAGGGAAATGAGCTGGCGTTTGCACTACGCTCCATTATCGGTAGTGCCCATTGACTGCTGCCGAACAGTTGCATCCCCCTTGTAGGCCTCTGATAATGGCAAATTGGCTACCATTGCGTAGCAATTAGACGGAGTTGCTATGTTCACCCCTGTAATCCTTGCTGGCGGTAATGGTTCGCGTCTTTGGCCTTTGTCGCGTCAGAGCTTTCCAAAGCAATTCCTTGCCCTCGATGGCCAGGATCAAGGAACGATGTTTCAGCGCACATTGGCTCGTCTGCAGGGGCTGGAGCATTCACCCGCGATCATCGTGAGTAACGAACAGCACCGTTTCATCGTGGCCGAGCAGTTGCGGGTGTCGAAGATGACCAGCCGCCGGATCATTCTCGAGCCGCTGGCGCGCAATACCGCGCCGGCCATTGCCTTGGCGGCACTGGAAGCCACGGCCAACGGCAGCGATCCGATCCTGCTGGTGCTGGCTGCCGACCACCATATCCATGACGAAAAAGCCTTCCGTGACGCGGTCTCTCAAGCTCATGTTTATGCGGAAAAAGGGCATTTGGTGACGTTCGGCATCACGCCAACCCACGCCGAAACCGGTTTTGGTTACATTCAATGCGGTGCTGCGATTGACCAGGGCGGTTTCGCGATCGCCGCCTTCAAGGAAAAGCCATCGCCGGAAATGGCCGAGGAGTATTTGTCTTCGGGTGTTTATCTGTGGAACAGTGGCATGTTCATGTTTCGCGCCTCGGTGTTCCTGGCAGAGCTGAAGAAGCATCGCCCGGACATTCTGGCCACCTGCCACGTTGCGCTGGAACACGCCGAAGCTGACAGCCACTTCCTGCATGTGCAATCCGAGCATTTCATGATGTGCGCCGATGAGTCGGTGGACTATGCCGTGATGGAACACACCGACACAGGTTTAGTGGTGCCGCTGGATGCCGGCTGGAACGACCTTGGCAGTTGGGCTGCGATCTGGGACGTTGGCCCACACGACGCCAACAAAAATCGCCTTGAGGGCGACGTAATGGCCATTGATACCCGCAACTGCTTGGTTCAATCGCATCATCGTCTAGTGGCCACCGTCGGTCTTGATGACTTGATCGTCATCGAAACCAAGGACGCCGTGCTGGTCGCCAACAAGAACGACAGCCAGCAGGTCAAGGACGTGGTCAAACGTCTACTGGTCGAAGAGCGCGCAGAGTTTGTCACCCACCCACTGGTAAACCGTCCATGGGGCCACTACGACACGGTCGACAAGGGCGAACGCTATCAGGTCAAGCGGATCAGCGTGTTGCCGGGCGAATGCCTGTCGCTGCAGATGCATTACCATCGCGCCGAACACTGGATCGTGGTGTCCGGTACGGCTCGAGTGATTTGTGGTGACAATGAATTGATCCTTTCCGAGAACCAATCCACTTATATCCCGTTGGGGGTCAAGCATTCGCTGTCGAACCCGGGCAAGGTGCCGTTGGAGTTGATCGAAGTACAGTCCGGGGTTTACCTGGGCGAAGACGATATCGTGCGCTTCGAAGACCGTTACGGACGTTTGGCTAAATAATTAGCGGTCCGTATTCCCCTGCGCCTCCATTATGAAAAAGGGCAGCCTCAAGCAGACTGTGTGAAACCTAGCAATCTGCTGACCGGTTAAAGAAAATGCTCGTATCGTAAGATACGGGCATTTCTTTCATCCCGGTTATTTGAGTAGGGGCCACTGGCATAGTGGTCGACGAAGTCTGTGCAGCACTCGCCTAAACGGGGAAAAGTTTAGCCTTTCGCCCCGATCAGGCTATAAATAACGCCCCTCTGAGAAATGGTATGAATACAGAGTTGACGGAAGAAGAGATGCGCCGGGCGCTATTCGGTGATTCTGGGCCGCCTGCGCCCGCAATGAACTCACAGGTGCAAGACTCCGTTCCTGATGTCTTGATCGTGCAACCGGTAAAAGCAGCGACGAAAAAGAAAGTCTCAAAAGGCTTCACGCCCAGGCTGAGAGTCACGCTGCGGGTGGGAAATGAATTTGAAGGCAAGATGCACGAGATGGTACATGAGGCCGATACGCTGAGCTCCCTAGTTGCAGAGCAAGAGGCTACTAAGTTGGCTAGAAGAAAATTCAGGTTTGTGGAAGTGGTGTCGGTCAAGTCGATGTGAGTGGGTACTCTCACCCGGCTCGATCGCTTGGCATAGAACCGCCTTCGGTTGCCGCAGGTCACCTGACCGGTTCGTGTCGATTGAGGCCTCAAACATTGGGCACTATCACTCCCGAACAGCCCTACGGGGCTGCATCGGAAAGCGTTCATTGCCCAATCAAGCTGGCTGGGGACAATCATTACTGAACGCTTTACCAATGCAGCTACGACACGAAGGAAAAAACGACAATGTATCAATAGGCCCGATACGCATTACTTGTTACATTTTTTTTGGTTCGCTTCGAGTTGCGTTACTGACCAGCAGGCCAGTAATCCTCTAGACGACCCGTCGTATAAAGCAGTGCTGGACAGCAAAAGCAGGCTGCTCGGTCTGTGACGGTTTACAAGGTCGTGCCAACTGATGCCCTTGGCGTCCGACCTGTCATAGGCCCGCCTGGCCCAGCCCAGCAGCCAATCGCGACTTCTTTCATCATGCTACCGATCCTCGCGAGCGTGCCACAGGCGCAGTAGGTAGATAGTGGCGTCCACTATCTCGTAACGCATCTCGTAATGACCGATCTGAATTCGCCGTACATCCCGTGGCTCGAACTCTTCCAGGCGTTCGCCAATACGCGGGTTGGTCAGCAGCGTGATCGGTGCGGCCGTGAGTTGCTGCACTGTTCGTGCGGCGGCAGGCTGATTCACTGACGCCAGAAACTCGTACAGTCGGGCAATGTCGGAAAGCGCCTTACTTGTCCACTTCAACTCCATTAGTGCGGCACCGGCAACGGAGTGTCAGTGCTGAGGCTATCAGCCCAGGCCTGGACAGCTTGGTGGTCAATCACGCGGCCAGCGTCAACATCGGCCAAGGCCTCGCGGGTCAGGCGACTACGTTCTTCTTCCTGATCTATCCATGCGGACAGAGCCTGCTTGACGATCCAATTTTTGGAGCGTTCTAGGCGCTCAGCCATTAAATCGACCTTTTGGGCCAGTTGCTCAGGGACGTGGGCTGTCACGGATCGGGTTTTCGCGGTGGTTGCCATGCTCGGTTACTCCTGGCGTGATTCATCCTGACTACTTACACATCAATTTGATTCAAAATCAATCATATTGAATAACCATATATCAGGCGGTAGCCATTACTGAGTAATTCACTGACTTCAGTCCGTATTTCTTCGACCAAGATCGGTGTCGTCCAACACGCGACGGAGTCTGTCAGGCGTGGCAGTAGGATTGAGTCGAACCGTCAATTGCGAGCGCGCTACACCGAGACTTTCACTGATCAGTTTCACTAGCCGTCCCCCGGCAACAAGGGTGAGTGCGCAACCCCTTTTTGCGACCTGGCAATCTCCACCGCGTCCTGGAGGATCTCGACCTGCATGGTTTTTTGCCGAGCATCCGCTGCAATTCGCGGATTTTCTTGAGGGCATCGGCCAGCTCGGAAGCGGGCACGACGCTCTCTCCAGTACTGACGGCCGAAAGGCTGCCGCTCTGATAAAGCTTGCGCCACTGAAACAGCTGATTGTCATTTACGCCATTTTGCCGAGCCACTACCGAGACGCTTTGCCCTGGTTGTAAGCTCTCGCGAACCATGGCCAGTTTTTGCTCCGGGCTCCAGCGGCGAAGCCGCTCCTGGCCCCAAAGCTCATCACCGTTATCGTTTCTATTAGTCATATACACAGTCGTTTGCCTATCCCTTATGTTAAGGGGGAAGCGGTGTCCTGTTTTTCAGGGGGCTCGTCCATTGGCAATGTTAACCCTGCTATACCTGATTTTTTGTGCCCACCATGCCCGACGTTGATAAATAGGCAGTAACCAATGGATCGGAATATGTGGTGGCCGGATTGTTGTGAGCAAGAGCGCGCTGCGCTAGACGCTGTGTCGAAACAATAGCGTCCGTATTCCCAACGTAGTCATGATAAAAAAGGGCAGCCTCGAGGCTGCCCTTGTTGTTGGTCAGACCGTGAAGTCCCAAGTAGCAGGCGCTTTATTGTGCCCGGTCATTTCCAATGAGGTTAGCAGGCTATCGGCGACCTGGTCGAAGGTCAGGTGGCCTTCCTGGACTTGCTGAGTCCAATAGGCCTGCCCGGCTGCGTCGGCGGTACGGCCGAAGAACGCGGTATACAACGCCGCGATGTCATGGCTGGCTTCACCGTTGAAGGCTGTCGCGCCGGCTTCGGTGGAGTTGAAGATCGACAGTGCCACCTGGCCAATACTCATTGCCTGCTGGGTCCAATAATCGAAACCGGCCACATCCGCCTGCCGTCCCAACACGCTCTGGTAAAGCGCCGCCAAGGTGGCCTGCGTGGTGTCGGTCAGGATCGAAACAGCGCCGTCGGCAAAGCTCAGGCTTTCGACGTTAATGACTTTTACCTGCTGGCTCGGGTCGTCCTTGCTGCTGACGATGGTGAAGCCGCCATGCTGCTCGATGTTGTACAGCGAGCGGTCACCGCTGAATTGCACGATGTCGTTGTCCTGTCCGCCTTGCAGCGTCGTCTTGTTGGCCGCCGCGAAGGAGGTGATTTGCAAGGTATCGCTACCGCCGCCAGCGAATACGAAGCTGTTGCTGGCATTGACGATAAAGCTCTGGCTGGCGTCATCGCCCGTCAGCACCTGGCCAACGGTATTGCCCTGCACTTGGGCTTGTCCAACGATGGCCGAGAAGTTGACGTTGTTCAACTCCAGCGAGCCTTTGCTGTCCATTTGCCGGGTATCGATGACCAGGGCCGTTTGTTGCGTGCTGCTGGCCGAGCCAATCAACTGCAGCGCTTGGGTCGGGGCTGTGGTTGACGTCACCGGCGTGATGGTTTGCACCAGCAGCGCGGCGTAGGCGGACAATTTGTCCAGGAAATTTTGCCCGTTAACGTTCTGGTGAGCTTCGTCGGTGCTGGCCGTTACGGCGTCAATGGCGGCCTTGAGGGTCTCGCCACTGCTGCCGGCGGTCTTGACCGCACCACCCAGTGCCGTCAGGCCGTAGCCGACCGGGAGTTTGGCGGAGAGCGGCGCGGACGGACCGCTGCCCACCAGGTTGATGTCGGCCGTGTTGGCGATACCGGTGTCGTCTTGACGCGAGTCCGTGACCAGGCCAACCGTGACGCTGCTGCCGGCTTCGCCATTGGGCAGCGTGGTCGGTGTGGTGCTGGTCTCGACACCGTCGACCAGGACCGGTGGTGTAACAGGTGTGACAGGCGTGGTCGGTATGGCACTGACCGTGATACCCAGCGTTTTATCGGCATTGAGTGGCGCGCCACCGCTATTGCCTTGGTCATCGACCAGGACCTTGACCGTGGCGCTGCCGGTGTATCCAGACGCCGGAGTGAACTTCAGATCGTTCAAGGCAGCGTTAATGTCAGTGAGGTTGCCAGTGACGGTGATGCTCGCTTCGTCGGTACCGGTTCCGCCCAAAATCGTCAGTCCACTTACACCACTCAGGCTGAGCAAGCCATGAGTGGCGGTCAGTGTGACCTTGACGTCGCTGGTGCCTGCATCCACATCGCTTATGCTGATCTGGTTGTGGTTCGCTGCATTGAAGGTTAGCGCTGCGTCCTTCTGGATGTTTTGAGTGGCGGAAGCCAGCGTGATCACCGGTGTGTCGTTGCTCTGGGTCAGCGTTACCGTCTGTGTGAATGCCTGGCTATCGATAGTGCTATCGTTGACGCTGAAATTGATCGTGCGATGAGCGCCAGTGGGTGCTTGCGAGGTGTTTTCGTACTTCACCGAAGAAAGTGCGGCATGCCATTGCGCCAGCGTGGCCGCGGTGGCTGAAGTCAGTGTCAGCACGCCAGTGCTGGCGTCGTAAGTGGCACTGATGTCGCCCATGCTCGCGTTATTGCTGACAAAAGTCAGCAGGTCTTGGCCTGCGTGGAAGTCGGCGATTGCGACCTTGGCCCCCGTCATTGTGGTGTTGTCTGCGTCGGTCACGATCAGGCCGGCATTGATGACGACTGCGCCACCATCTTCGATGAACGTCGTGGCAACGGAAGATAAAGTTGTGATGACTGGAGCGTCGTTAACCTGGCCAATGCTCACAGCTTTAGTGGCAACGGCGCTATTTTCTGTACCGTCGTTGATGCTGAAACTGATAGTGCGTGCTTGAACATCAGGTGTCGTGGAGTTGTTGTTGTACGACACCGATGCCAGTGCCGCTTGCCATTGCGCAAGGGTGGCGGTGGCTCCCGGCGAGGTCAACGTCATGCTGCCCGCGGCGTCGTAGCTGGCAACGATGTTACCCATGGTGCTGCTGTCGTTGGCGAATACCAACTCATCTTCACTGGCGACGAACCCGCCGCTGATACTGACCTCGGCGCTTGCCAGGGTAGGGCTGTCAAGGTCAGTCAGGGTCAGGCTGCTATCGATGCTCACCTTGCCACTGCCTTCAACGAACGAGGTAACACCGTTTGAGCTCTGTACGATCGGCGTATCGTTGACGCTGCCCACGGTGACAACTTTGGTGCCGGTAGCGCTCTCGGAAGTCCCGTCATTGACGACGAAGCTGATGGTGCGGTTGTTGGTATTGGGGGCGTCTGAACTGTTGGTGTAAGTGACCGAACGCAAGGCGGCCTGCCATTGTGCGAGTGTGGCCGTTGCGCCATTAGAGGTCAGCTCCAAGACACCAGTGCTGCTGCTATAGCTGGCGCTAATGTTGCCCATGGTTGAAGGATTGTTGTTGCTGAACAACAACTGGTCTTCGCCACTGTGGAAGTTCCCGGTCACGCTGACGGTCGCCTTGGCCAGCGTTGCGTTGTCCGAGTCATTCAGGGTCAGACTGTTGTCGATCGCCACGGGCGTCGAGGTTACGTTGTTGCCTTCGGAAAACGCCGTAGTACCACCGGTGCTGATAACGACCGGGGCGGCGTTGGCTGGCGCGGCAACGGTCACTGTAACGTAGTCGTATAAATCTGCGGTATCTACACCGGTGTTGGCAGTGCCACCGTCGTCGCTGATGCTCACCAGATTGACGTAACGATCCCCCAGTGTCGGTTGGGTGCTGGTGTTTTCATACGTCATAGTTTCCAACAGCGCTTGCATGGCTGCAGGCAGGATCCCGCTGCTCATGGTCAAGCTGACCAGGGCAGAACCGTTGTTGTCGGTCACGCTGTAGCTGACGCCATTTCCCAGGCTACCGGTTTGGCCCGACGCCAAATGAACCGCAACACCGCCGAGCGTCAGAATTTCTCTGCTGCCGTCGGCTACGCCATCAACGCTCAGACTGAAATTATTGATGTTCTGCCCGGCTTCGACTGTGCTGACCTGGACATTGCTAAACAGAACGACTGCAGCGCCTGCGCTATAAAATATCGGGTCGTTTGCGTAGTTGATGACCGTCGGCGCTTCGTTGACTTTAATGATCGTCAGACTCAGGACGTAGTCGAAAACGTTAGTTCCGCCGCCCAGCACCAGGCTGTAAGGGCCCGCCGGGGCGATATTGCTATTACTGAAACTGGCTGTTAGGGCCCGGCTTTCAATCACCGTATTGCCATACATTGATTCCAGGTCAAACACGGATCCGCTATTAATAAGCACGTTGGAAATCGTGATCGAATAGCCACTGAGTGCGTAGCCCGTCGGAATGCTGAACGGGATGACGTCCGATGAATCACCAGCGCCGCCAGATTCGATGTGTCCGGTCCACGTGTTCGTACCCAGCTGGTTCAAGACCCATAAAGCCCGGGAGGGTTGTCCCAAGAAGTCCGTATAGGCCGTGAACGTATCCACGTCTCCGCTTGAGGACTCGTTGAAGTTGAGGAGACTGTTTAGCGTGATGTACGGGGTTGTGGAGGGCATGAACGTTCCTTGTCTGTCCCAGGGCTGCAGGACGAGGTCAGAAGAGACGGAAGAATTTTTATTGGATGATGTCCTGAAGCCAGTATAGATGCGTCGAAATCACTTTGATATCACGGCCCACGGTGGTTAGGCCTTCTAATAATCAGAGTTTTCGGCATCGTGAAATCTGTTTTTAGCTATCTAGCTAGCTAGAAATAATTGTAATTTACAGGTAACGACTACAAATTCCGGCTATTCAGTACGTCTAGAACGGGGCCTTGCCAGAATTAGTCAGGGCTACTCGATCAGTACGGTTTTGGCTGGACGCGAGGCATGTGCTTTCCGACTCTGAATCCCTGCAGGTTGGGCATTAACTTCCCTATCAGCAGTCGTTTTGGATTTCTGAATTTTAACGATGAGTGGTACGAGGTTGATCAGCTGCTCAAGTAAACCGTGTGGGATCTAGTGTGGGTTTGAGAATACAGTCCGTATAAAAATCTCATATTTTGTTGGGAAAAAACGCATATGTACGAGGATTTATACTCCGCGTACATTATAATTCGGACTTCGCCTTGCCACGGCCAACAAATTGAGGGTCCAACACCTAAAATGGCCAAATTGACGCAATCCTTTCTCCGTTCAGTTGAAACCCCAGGTAGCTATCATGATGAACGGGGGCTCATTCTGCGCGTCAGCGTTAATGGCACCAAGAATTGGATCTTGCGTTATCAGCTCAACAACCGACGTCATGATTTAGGATTGGGATCCTTCCCGACGGTTTCGTTGAAGGCTGCTCGACTGGCGGTCGACACCTATCGACTGGACCTTTCACAGGGGATTGATCCACTAACTAAACGGGCATCGCTGCAGTACGAGCAGACGCTGATAACGCGCGCGTCAGTGACGTTTCGCCACGAAGCTGAGCGGTATATCAGTACCCATAGTCAAAGCTGGAAAAACGTTCGGCACGTACAGCAATGGTCGAACTCTCTGCGCGATCATGTGTACCCATTACTAGGGGAAATGCCTGTAGGCAGCATCAAAACCGAGCATGTGCTGGATGTACTCATGCCGATCTGGACCAGCATTCCGGAAACAGCCTTTCGCCTGCGAAATCGTATTGAATTAGTGCTTGATGCAGCCAAAGCCAGGATGTTGCGCGAAGGAGAAAATCCAGCTCGCTGGAGAAGCCATCTCGATAAATTGTTGCCACGTCAAAAACGCGTAAAAGTACCTTTCAGTGCCATGCCGGCAGAGCGGCTAGGTCCGTTTATTCGGCAACTGGACAGCCTGGAGAGTACAGCCGCACGTGCGTGCGAGCTTCTCATCTATACAGCTTGCCGGAGCAATGAAGTGTGCGATGCTCGCTGGTCCGAGTTCGATTTCGCGGCAGGTATATGGACGATTGATGCAGTAAGAATGAAAGCAGGAAAGGTCCACCGTGTGCCGCTGTCAGCAGGCGCCATTCAGACCTTGGAGCAACAGCAAGGCAAACATCCCATCTATGTCTTCCCCAACGCCAGACGCTCCGGCAGTTTGCCCGGGAACGCTATTCGCCGTGTCATGGATGAGCTGCAGGCCGGCGAATACGTTCCCCATGGCTTTCGCTCTACCTTCCGCACTTGGTCTGCCGAACATACAAATTTCCCGAGAGAGATTTGTGAAATGGCGCTTGCCCACTCCTTAGAAGACAAAGTAGAAGCCGCGTATAACCGCGGCGATCTTTTAGATAAGCGGCGGCAATTGATGAATGAATGGGCAACCATTATCAGCGTTGGCGCGATGATTAGCTTTGATCATCAGGCAACAAAAAATTGAGATCCAGTTGTACTGTGTCAGGCGTTTCTTTAAGTATTTTTCGTTGACCGCCGGCTGAGTAGGTTGAGGATACGCTACTCGATTTGCTTACCTGCACATCTGCTTTGCGCTGGCCTACCAGGTCATCAGGGTTCAAATAGAGACTCATACGTGGGATCACTTCGATGCGCGTTTTTTTATCCGGCCTTTGGGCTTGACGCGCATACCGGTCAAAATTCCGTAGTTCGTGTACGTCGGTTGGATGATCTCCCGCTAATACAAACATGGGTAAGTTGCTATGAATCATTGCGTCGTAGCGTGAGTGTTCCGAGAAATACACCATTGCCCTCGGATGGGGAGCGACCTTTTTATATTTGATCAGGCTCGCTTGGTCAGTCAGGTTAACGATACGTCGCAATTCGGCGCCAGCCAGCGTTTGATCAACCTCAATCCCCTCTTTAATGGCCTGTTGTTTCGCAGTCTTGCCAAGTAACTCCCTGATCTTGCCAACCGCTACCCGCTCCCCTCCTGTGGTATGGCCAGCCCATGTGAATACAATTAGCCGCGGGCAGATATCAAAAGCCTGAATATGACGCAGCAATTGCTTCATGCTCATTTGACCACCTAACGCCTGGCGTAAGATTTTCGAACGTGCCGACGGCGCCAAATTCAACTCAACGCGCGTCTTCTCAATCTCCATCATGAGTTGATCTTTGAGCTGGTTGATCTCTCTCACCCAATGTAGAACGCTTGCGCTGAGGGCGAAGTACCCCGGTAAGCGCATGACAGTACCAGGTGCCTGACCAGGCATTCTTTCGAACATCGACATGGCTTGAAGCGCCGCATGAATCGCCGCGCTGCCTTCTAAAGCTCGAGCTTCAATATGATCGGTTGCTTTTTGTTCGGCCAATAACGGCAGCTGCCATACTTTCGACTGCACTACAAAATTTGGCCATACATTGCCGAACTCTTTGAGCGCGGCATTTAGACGACTGTGTGAATACACGATATCAACGATCATAATACCACCCCTAAAGAGCTGTTGTTAACCAGGCCTTATCCTCCCCTTTCCTGCTCGCCAAGGAGGGATAGGGTATCCGGTCTAATTCCTTCTAGGCTAGGGTGGTATTATTGTAAATGTTAAAAAATCACCTAGCGTCAAGCCTTGTAGATGACAATTCACAAAGATAGATATAACGCTATCTAGCTATCTATTCAAGATTATAGTGTTTCTTTAATAGCTGCTGGACGATTTCTGTTTCTGTTACTCGTTTTCCTGTCTTCGCTGATTCTTGAGCGGCTCCAAGCTTCAGAGCGCAAGCGATGTCCCAACGTAACCGAAATAATTTTTGCACCATAGGTTCTGGTTTGAGTGCTTCTATCATGTAAGACGCAGTTTCTTCGACTTCTGGTTGCTTTCGAGCAGGTGTAGATTTTGATAACGCCTTATCGGCCTCTCCACCTTCCAAAAAATCATTGGGATCTTTTCTGTAGCTTTTTATATCTGGCTTAGCCTTGATCATCCCAACACCTCAGCAAAGAAAGCATTCATTTCTTGAATTGCTGCATTGTCACGTTTGAGCTCATGAACGGTTGCGCCTTCACTGATGCAGCGACGAAATGCCACTCGTTCACAAATCTTAGTTTTAAAAACACTAAATGATTGCTCTTCAAGGAATGTGAGCATTTCTCCCGTGTCTTTTGTTCGTGTATCGACCCTGGAGAGCAGCATCCTCACGTCGAGCTCCGGGTTGTAATCTCGCGCTAGGTCTACGACGGTCAATAGGTCTGTCATAGCAGCAGCATCAAATGAGCTAGCGCCAACAGGTACGATTACAACTTCAGCAAGCAGCAATGCTGAACGTAAGCCCACGGAGTCTCGGCCTCCGGCATCTACAACGACATGTTCATATGCTGTTGCTAGCTGCCTGCCTTCGGAATTGATCGCTTTACCTTGGAGACAGACAGTTGTAGGACTAGGACTATATTCTGGGTTGTCTCGTCGCCATGCAGCCCAGCTGGCGGCGCTTGCTTGAGGGTCACCATCTATTAATAAGGTTTTCCCAAGTTTTGCTAGCATCGTTGCAAGGTGAACAGCTGTTGTTGTTTTCCCAACGCCACCTTTGGTATTTACACAAGCAAATATGGTCACTGTGGTTCTCTTCCTGTAAGAGGTTATGTGAACATTCATCTATCTAGATAGATATTAAGATAGCTAGATATATATTTTTTTGCTGCTTGTCAAATTGAATACGGGGTTTACAGTCACGAACAGTGAATACGGTTTTGGTTTTGTTTATAGGCACTCGCTTGGATCTATGTTGGATAAATCAATTTTAAGGCGGCTATTAGCCATTTTCAGGCACTTCAACAGGGTGGTTAATGGACCACCAAACCATTTAGGATTGTCCCCCTCTGCCGCGGCTTAGGCGGCCCTGTGTGATCTGGCTTTTTCTTTTGATTTTCAATCAAGACAAAAATAATTTTTAGCTCCTTTTTTAAAATCTTTTTATCTTGTTTTTAAAGCTTGTTTTTAAAGCTTGTTTTTAGCATCGCTGGAGGCCTTTGTTTCCGTGGCCTGCAGCGAGTCAACGACTACAGATTCTAGCTACACGACTACAGATTCCGGCTATGCCGACTACAGATTCCGGCTGTTACGACTACAGATTCCAGCTATGTCGACTACAGATTCCGGCTGTTATCCACAGGCATTCTGCTGGAAAAGAGTTATTTCTCTCTCCTCGATGCACCTTTGGAGAGGCATAAATCAGAAATCATCCGTATCGCAAAGTTATCGACTACAAATTCTGGCTATGGCCCAAAGCCATCCAATGACTACAAATTCTGGCTATGGGAAAACCATCACGCAGCGTGCCCTCAAGCTTGGTACTATCGACTCATAACGGCATCAGGATTAGTCGATGAGCTCCAAAGAACCGTCGTCATTGCTTGTCACAAAAGCCAATGATTTGATCAGCGCCTCCTATCGGCTGACTCTTCAAGAGCAACGTCTATTGCTGGCTGCAATTGCCCAGGTTGATCCACGTAAGCCAATGCCTTCCAAGATCACGGTTACTGCGGCTAGCTTCTCCGAGATCTATGGCATACCAATACGTTTTGCTTACACCAATCTCAAGGAGGCTGCTGACTCCCTCTACGAGCGTGACATTCAGACCTTTGATGGCAAGAACCGAACCCGTATCCGTTGGGTGTACAAGGCGACCTACGCAGAGGGTGAGGGTCGAGTGACCCTTAATTTCACTGTTGATGTAATTCCTTACCTATCGATGCTCAACAGCAAGCTCACTTCGTATGACCTACGTCGCGTGGCAAATCTGAATTCCATGCACAGTTTTCGGTTGTTCGAATTGATGATGCAATTCAAGAGCACCGGCATATTGATCATTGAGGTAGAGAAGCTACGGACGTTGTTGGATTTGGGCGATAGTTACAAGCGCTTCAACAATCTTCGGCAGAGGGTGATAGCGCCGTCTATCGCCGAAATTATGACGAAATCTGGAATCGTCATTACGTACCAAACCATCACTGAAGGTAAGGCTGTCAAAAGCCTGATTTTTCGCTTCCAAGAAGCGACTCAGCTACGGCTTTCCCTCGAGGATGGGCTGGAAGCTATTCAGGCTGAAAGCCTTGGTTAGAGAAAATGCCAGCAAAATCAAGCAATTTACTTAGCCTTGGTGTTATATAGCTAGCTATAATTGTAGTTAGCTACAAATTTTATTCTGGTTTCTAGTAGCCGGAATTTGTAGTCGATAGTACGCAATCAGTGCAGCCCGGTTATGTGTAATGTACGAGTTTTAGGATTTTCTCGACCGGCCGGCGACGGCTTCGATCAGGATCCTAAAGCTTTTGAAGCTCAAGCTGACCACCATGACGCCGTCAATACTTTACCTTGAATGTCGGCGAGTCTTCTGGTCGCGTATGGCGCCGATCGTACAATTTGGTGGTACTGATATTGCTATGTCCTAGCCAGACCTGAACCTTGACGATATCGGCTTCGTGCTCCAAGGCGCGCCTGGGCGTACTGGCCCACCAGTCTATAGAGAACGTTGGCGCTGATTCCGGCGCCGGTCGACCGACCGCGCAAAGGTCGGATCAGTGGCGCTTTGGGGGCTTCCCGGTGATGCCCCGAGGCTTCCAGGTAGGCATGGATACGCTCGGCCGAGTTTTAACTGACCAGTAGGATCATAAGAAGGGCGACCGGTGCCTTCGTGCAGCGCTCTATCGAAGCCCATTGCACCAGATCCAGTTTGGCGACGTGGCCTAACTTAGGGAGGGCCAAGTATGTTTAAGCTTTTGAAACATGCCTGGAGCTTCGTGGTGATTTGTGTCCATGTACATCGAATTGCTGCGAGATTAGGGGTGGGCCCGCATGAGCCGATTTATCACCACGCTGAAATAGACCATACCGACCGCCACACCTACAAGCTGCTTGATGACCTGTGCTGGCCAACGAAGACCTCGGCGCAATTATCGTGCCGCAGTGTTTTTTGACGATTTTTGCGAGCATTCAGATGCTGCACAACGCATTTTTTGTTCGTTTTATTCCCTTTGGAGGCCAGTTACGGAAGTTACGCTGCAACTGCGTACGAGTTGCTCGTACTTCGGTGGACAGGCAAGCGCAAGGAAGCAGACGCGGTGCTGTATCGAGCTTAACGCGCAGAGGGTGTCGCTCTATGGCGGGCGTGGCTGTTCTGGACCGGCGTCCAATAGACGGCGCCAAGGACTACCCAAGACCCCGACCCGCTCGGGTTTTCTTCGTCTGGGGGATTGAAAAAACGAAGCCTCAGCGAGCTGTAATCACTAAGGCTTCTATTTTCAACGATGGGGACGCATCGAGAACTTGCCGTAATGCTACCAGCGAAAGCCAAAAAAGCAAAACTCCAGCGATTCGCAATCACCAGGGCTTCTATTTCTCCCGTATCTCTTAGTACATGGAGAACGTGACGCAAATCCTAGTCCAGATAAAAGGTGAGGTTCAAGGAGATGATCGAGTGATATCATATCGCTATGTTTTCACTGGCGGGCTGGCGAAAACTCAAGGAGTGAGGATGTATCGTTCTTTCGTCATCGTATTTTCTGTGCTGCTGCTGGCTGCATTCTTATTTGCCTCACAAGGAGCGCTTTCAGGTTTATTGTTCTTACCTGGGTGGGCACCCTATCAATAACCCTTAAAAGTTTTTCCTATATAAACCCGCCAAGTGCGGGCTTTTTTTGCCTGAAGAAAAGTATGCCCATCATCCCGCAGCAGTTACTGCAGATCCTCCCGAACGCCGTTGGCGCCAAACGAGTGGCTGCGTTCATTGCCCTGATCGGATATAAATCTGGTCAGCTGGTCTACGTTCGTGAGATGTGGGGGCCATGAGTCGGATCAATAGCAGGCTCAATGGTCAGGCGGACCGCTTGAAGCTGTGGAGCAAGGCGACGGCGGTACTGGCATTAGTCCCGCCGCGCTGAAGATGGCGCTGGCTGGTGTACTCGGGCTGTAGCTGCTGATGGTGGGCGGGACATGGAAGGTGCAGGGGGCGCTATGGCAAGCAACTCGCCGAGCAGGCAGCATTACACAGGGTGATTTGACCGCCATCAGCAATGCGGCCGCTGACCAGGTGCGTACAGAACAGGACAAGCGCTTGGCTTTGGAAAGCCGTCTTCAAATAGTAGACGAAACGCATTTCAAGGAATTTAGCGATGCACAAAAAATATCTCTCGTTTGCGTAATCGCCTGCCAATGCTGATTTGCTACTGTCAGTCCTATTCGACGCCGCAGATCCAACCGGTGGCTGTTCAGTGCCAGCCGGACGCGCTGACAGCGTGCTAGGCTTACGTTCGGGAGGTTGCCACTGGACGATAAATTGGCACTCCTACTTTGAGTATTAGCAGAGGATTGAGGCTCAATGAGTGGTAAAGGACCTAGGAGCCGGAGCGCTATCAAATTTGGAAACCTCTTTGATCCAGAAACGACGATATTTAGTTTGGTCTGGCGGCAATGGCTTGTGATTTGACCAAGAGTGCTCGGCTTTCAGGCCGGCGCGATAGGCTTCCCACTCCTTTTCTTCTGCCACATTTTTCGCTGTCCTCTCGTTGTCGAACCAACCTAGTACATACACTTCGCCCTGGTCCTGGCCATGCTCAATCAGAAGGTAAATTTTGCTCATCAACTTTGCCTTGTAGCTGTTAATTGGGGTAAGCCTCCACTATGAGACATTGTCAGTGTATCGTCTGGGCATCCCGTTTTGCGCAACTAAACCGGTCGCCACCTATGCGGCGGCAGCTCCGCAATCTCACTTGCCCGCTGCGGCGGTAGGCGCGTGAGTACGTACTTCAAATAAGCATATGGATCATGCCCGTTGAGACGCGCCGACTGGATCAAACTCATGATCGCCGCTGCCCGTTTGCCGCTGCTCTTATGCCTTCATCCTCGAATCAGTCAAAACGCCATATCAATCGGACGCACACTCACTCATCAACTTGACGGATATCCAACACGGCCCAAACATTCAGATTTTGCTTTCGGGCCAGTTGTTCCGCTTCCATCTGCGCTGTCAGCGTACTGATCGAGCTGGATTGGTGTTCCAAACGAAAAGGCAAGCCCCCCGCTTTTTTGCGAACACTCAACACGACCAGCGTGTAGCGACGCGGCCGTTTTTGGGACGGTACCGGTGGTGCTTGTATCGGGCGATCGAGCCCGAGTGCGGAGCGCATTTCCTTTTCTGACAGTCCGGCATTACTCATCAACAGCGAACCTCACAGTATCGATGAATTTTCTGTTCGGGTGTGTCTCATTCGGCTTCTGCATATTTGCTATCAAGTTCCATTGCCTTAATTATTCGGGTGGTTTCAGAAACCAAATATATCTTATCGTCTTGAGTGACGGGCCTACTGTACATAACGGCATAACGGCATAACGGCATTACGGACAGGGGACAGTCAAGTGAAGGACTCTTTGATGCTCTTCTTCCTTACGAAGAATTTTTAAACATGGACTCCCAGTTGTCTTTACGCTCGATAATCGCTACGTGATCGGAGAAATCCGAATTATAAATCAATCGACCGCGCAAAGGCCGGAACAACGACGCTTTTGGGGCTTCCTGGTGATGCCCTGAGGCCTCCAGCTAGGCATGGATACGCTCGGTCGCGACGGGGTGCAAGGGAAGAGCTTTCAGCAGCGCCCTGACCTGGTGATCGCCGAGGGCCGGGGGCTTGCCTTCGTTAGTGTCGATCTTCGGTCGTTTGATCCCATGCCCCGGGTTGCCGCCGGCCACCGCATTGCTTTCCAGCAGGTGGTCGAACAGGCCGGCCAACGTCGCCAGTTTGCGACGGATGGTGGCGCCGGTCAGCCCGCGTTGCTCCAGCTGGGCGCGCTAGCTAGGCCAGTACATGCGAACGGGTCACCGCACGCAACTCATCCGCTGCAGTTAGCCCAACAAAACTGCAGAAGTCTTCCAGATCGCCCTGGTAAGCGCGGCGGGTGCGCGGGTTGTCGATATTGGCGAACCATTTGGCAGCAGCCGGCACAGCGGCCAATTGCTGGAACTCGGCCGAGGTCAGGCGACGTCCACCGACACCGGCGGGGATAATGACCTGGCTCATGTTGGCAGTTGCGCATTAATGCGCGCCTCGATAGCGGGCCACTCTGAAGAGGCTTTCAGTTCGCGGATCTGCCGCAGGTGATCGAGCTCGGGCACCAAGTGCTGCCAGCGCTGTTGTTCTTATTCTTGGTCAGCCGTTCGGATATCACGCTTAATCTCTACGCCGGCAGCGGCAAACCGCTTACACGCCTTGCTCCAGAACCCCACGGCGGTACCCACTTCGTGCAGAGGCAGCAGTGGCACCTGGTGATTGCACCACAGTCACCAGGCCACGACGTCGATAGTCGACCTCAATGGTCGGGTCGTAGATGTACCCCCGATCGTTGAGCGGATTAATCCCGTAGCAGATCCTCCCCGCGCGCTGACCATCGACCTTGATGGTGGCGACAAACTCGGTACCGGGAAAAGCGAAACTGCCGCGACAGGATTCCGCCCGCTGCGTCACTAGGAGGACACCCTCTGCACGCTGACTCAGGTTTTTGGCCTGACGCCGATGAAAAAAGTCACAAAGTGGTTCAAAAACGTCCATGTGCCTGCCCGGCTTAAAAGTGGTGATAACGGTTTTTATCGTTAGTTTTAAGAGGTTCACCAATTCGATTCCGATTCAGGTTTTATTTTAGAGTCTGTGTTGATTCATAAAATGAATCACTATATGGTGCTTCTACTTAACCAAAGGAGATTCACCAATGACAAGCATCCTCTCCCTGATCGAAAACTCTAAAAAAGCCAAAAAAGAGTCGATCGCTTCCACCGTCAGAATGCCCGAATCCCTGCATACCTTCATCGAAACACTGGCCAACGATTTAGAGCTGTCGAAGCACGAGATCATGCTCAAATTGCTCGAACAGGGGGCTGAGGCCGCCCAGCACGCATTGGACGAGGTGGAAAAGGCCGAGTTGACTCAGTTAGCTCTGGCGGAGGAAGTCGAGCCGCAACCAGCCGCCGGCTTCCACATTTTGAACACCAACAAGGCCCATACCGATGAGGATCATGAATGGATGTTGGCTCATAAAGCGGCTGCGGCGTTCTACTCGCCCTGGAAGCTGAACATCAACCGTATCAAGAAGGATGAAGTGGTGTTTCTGTACGAGAACGGCAAAGGCATCGTGGCCTATGGTCGAGGCACCGGTGACGTTCAGATGCGCGAGCATGAGGGTAAAAAGGACGAGTGCCACTACCAGGTCCTAGACGGATTCACGATTCTTGAGCAACCTCTTTCCGCTGCCGCCATCAAGAAAGCGCTGGATCGTAATGTGGTGTTTCTGAAGACCATGTCGGGCATGCCCGATGGGCAAAAGGTGCTTGATCTGATTGAGTCGAAGAAAGCGAAGTCTTGAAAAAAGTACCGTACCGCGACTAACCGCCTTTACGCTCACTGCTCCACAAATGTCCCGCTCTTGCGGGCTTTTTCAGACAGATCGGTCAGGTAGCTGAGGATAGGGGCGTTGTACCGGCTACGAGCGATGACTAAATGAGCTTTAAATTAATGAAAGTAGAATCAAGCCAATACATTCAGTTTTACCCTGCTGAAAAGAATAAATCCGCCCTTGCTGACGAAGCACCTCTAAGGCCCTGTCTAGGCGGCCGTTGCGCCTAAGCTTATTGGGTCCGCTCTGTCGTACGTGGTTTTTTGGGATATTTATACGACCGGTCATTTCCCTTTGCAGCCAACTGTAGAGTTCATTTGCATCAACTTCTTCTTGTGGCGGCGGCATAAAAAGCTTCATAAACTCGTCCGAGTAGTAGAAGCACAGGCTAATTGCGGCGTTAACGGTGCTGAGTGAAATATCGCCCTCGAAACCTTCAAAGCAATGAAATAAAGCAGCCACTCGCGCGATATTGTCCGCAAGCTTTGAAGCATGGTCCCCAGCTCCCGCAAAGCGCCCATTTGGCCGGATTTCTACTTCAATCGCATTGAAAATGCTCAACCATCGCTCACTGGCTTCGGGGGAGAAATTTATCACGCCTTTTTCTCGGCCAGGGTCCTTCAGCAAGGCCATATTGGGCTGAAGTAGCTCGACTAGACGCGCTGCGAATTTATCGCAATGGTCCGACGACATGGTCCCATTTTCGATGAAACGAGAGCCCTGAGTTGACCAAGGCTGGCAGACCAAAAACCTTGCCCATAACCCGGAGCCTCGAGACTGTTCGCCACGCTGCTCCATGTAGTTCTGGAAGGCGCTCTCTTGCGCCATGATCGAAACCGTCAGACGTGCATCCGCGAGCACGTAACTCTCGATCGATACACGATCTACGGTGATGGAGTCCCCGCTCCAGAGGGCATTCTGTTTTGACAGGTCATTCAAGGCGCGTCCATTTAAAACCCCACCGCCCTCACTGGAAATCAATCCTGCGGTCGGTAAGTCTTGATGCAACCCACGAAAGAGGGCTTCAGAAGTCGCATCCTCATAGAGAAGCTTGAATTGTTTGGGTTTGGTAGGCTTTATGCTTTCCAGCGCCTTGAACCTCCGATCTTCATCGTCTGAGGGTTCTTCTTGAATGGCTTTTTTGTGGATCGACTTGAGGATGGCTTTCTTCTTGGTTTCCCAAATGTGTAGCTCGGTTTTCCACTCGTTCAAAGCCGTTTGATAAATTAGGTTTTGCTGCTTCTGAACGGTACGGATAGCACCAAGAAAGACGTTCTCCACGGTGGATTTACGCTCACCTGAGTTCGCAATCGTCAGCAGCATGAGTGAAAGCGGCACGCGTTGCCCATTCGGTTTACGCACATCAACTAAGCCCTGTACGGCAACAGCAATCGCTGCCAGCGCCGTGGAGAAAATCAGCGGCCGAGGGGCTTTGATGTTGTTCTGGGCCTCATCCACGGCAGCGCTCAACAGGGGCAGTGGCATGACATGCGGAACCCCCCCCCGCAGTGGTAGAGCCGCATAATTCTGGGGTTGCTGCCAAGGTATAGGCTGATTGAAAAATTGGCTCATTGCGCAGCACTCACGGCGAATACTTCGGCAATCGTGCTCGTACCCCACCGACGATGGTGTTCAGTACCGTTGATTTCTGAGGCCTCCCCCAGGCATTGGCAAGCTTGCCCAGGCCTCAAATACCGTTCCTTCACGACGGGCTTACCGCTGTGGTCGTTGTTCATCGTCCTACCTTGTTGTTGAGTTCCGACGCTGCCTGACTACTCTGATAGCCCATTGGCAATGGTTGTCAAAACGTCATTGTGGGTACGCCTATCGATGGTCACAGTCCCCCTCGTCATCTCCATCCTGTGACATAACCGTACTGGCGAGGACGGGGCATTGCAGGTTATTCCTCGACTAAAATCAATAAATTATTGTATGTAAACCTGCTATTCCCGCTACTAATAGCGGAAATAGCAGGTTTATTTTGTGCATGCATATGTGTTTTTTGAGTAATTCATGGCGCCTCCCCACAAACCTAGAACTCGAGTCGAGCTCAGCTGTCGCCAAAATTTTTGGCATATTTAAATCTCGACCCCTTCTGCTTGAAATCGTATTCAAAAAAAATTCAGACCTATATCACTCCTGTGAACGCCCCACAGTATCGACTGGTATCGGGGATTTGGCGTGCCAGCTTTTGGCTCTGCACGCTCATCATTTGAGAGGATCTGAATATGTATACCCCGTGCCCAAGCTGTAACTCTGGACGCGTCGTCACGAAAAATATCGGTAAACAAACGGGTGGATTAATTGGTGCGGCGGGCGGTGTGGCCAGCGGTGCCGCCGGCGCCCTGTCAGGTGCAGAAACCGGCGCAGTGCTGGGAGTAGTCGGCGGGCCGGTGGGCATAGCTATCGGCAGCATCGCCGGGGCGATTTTGGGTGGTCTGTTCGGTGGGGTCGCGGGTGGCATTGCCGGGGCCACGCTGGGCGAACAGATCGATGAAAAAATCCTTCACAACTATCAGTGCCTGGCGTGTGGCTACAGCTTCAGCGTCAACCGTTAAGTCGTTGTGAACAGGCGTCGTTGGTTAATGAAACGACGCTCTTTTCCATTCATTCGCAAGGAATCATTCCCATGGCTCATCTCGTTGAACAAATGGCTTACGTCGGTGCTACGCCCTGGCATGGTCTGGGCAGTCGCCTATCCCCTAAACAACCGCTCGAAATCTGGCAGCGCGAAGCGGGCATGGACTGGAAAATCCAGGACAGCCCCGTGCATTTCAAATCCGAGAGCATCGGCCCCCTAGGCTCTATTCACTCTTTCCCTGAACAAAAGGTGCTGTATCGCTCCGACACCAAGGCCCCGTTGTCGGTGGTCTCTCAGCGCTACCAAGTTGTGCAACCGCGTGAAGTGCTGGAGTTCTACCGGGATCTGACTGAGGTCTCGGGCTACGAGCTGGAAACCGCTGGAGTGCTCAAAGGCGGTCGCAAGTTCTGGGCCCTGGCCCGTACTGGGCAAGGTACGGCGCTGAAGGGCAATGACCAGGTGAATGGCTATCTGCTGCTGGCCACCTCCTGTGACGGCACCCTGGCCACCACCGCCACCCCGACCACGGTACGGGTGGTCTGCAATAACACGCTGACCATCGCCCTGGACGGCACCTCCCGCGCGATCAAGGTGCCGCACAACACCCGCTTCGATCCGCAGGCGGTGAAAAAGCAGTTGGGTATTGCTGTCTCGCAATGGGACGAGTTCATGTACCGAATGAAAAATCTGGCGGAACGCAAGGTGCAGTGGCATGAAGCAATGGGCTTTTTCATGAACGTTCTGTGTGACGTAACCCCCCATAGCAAACTGCCCGAAGTACTGCCGAACGAGCGCGCACTGCGCAAGGTTCAAAGCCTGTACGAAGGCGAAGGCCGCGGCGCCACGCTGGAATCGGCCCAAGGAACTGTGTGGGGCTTGCTCAATGCCGTGACCGAGTACGTTGATCACGAGCGACGGGCCCGAAGTACTGAATACCGAATGGACTCGGCCTGGTTTGGCCAAGGTGCGGTCATCAAACAACGCGCCCTGCAGGCCGCACTGGGACTCGCTGCCTAGTTCCATTCACCTACTCAACTATTAAAGCGCTTGGTCAGCTTCTGTTGGTCGGGCGTTTTTTATGCCGCACAGGAACATCATGAGCACGCAGACACTGCAAAACCCCAGCAGCAAACCCCGTCCTGCCTTACGCCTGGTGGGCACCAAACAACTGCCCCGTGAGGAGTGGCTGGCCGTACGTAAACAAGGCCTCGGTAGTTCGGATGCCGCCGCGGCCGTCGGACTTAATCCATATAAATCCCAGTTGGAGCTGTGGCTGGAGAAAACCGGGCGTGACACCTCACTGCCCAAACTCGATCCACAGGATGAAGACAGCCCAGCTTACTGGGGCAACATTCTGGAGCCTATCGTGGCTGCGCATTACAGCCGGCGTAGCGGTCATCGGGTGCGGCGGATCAATGCCGTGCTGCAACATCCGGAACCGCAGCTGAAATGGATGCTGGCCAACATCGACCGTGAAGTGATCGGCGCGCCAGAGGTGCAGATCCTCGAATGCAAGACCGCTGGTATCAACGGGGCTCGCTTCTGGAAAGAAGGTGTACCGGAGTATGTACAGTTGCAGGTCATGCATCAGCTGGCCGTCACCGGCAAGCAGGCGGCGGATGTGGCGGTACTGCTCGGTGGCCAGCACTTGGAGGTCCATCGCATCGAACGGGACGAATCGATGATTGCGCGGCTGATCGACCTGGAGCGGTTGTTCTGGGATTACGTGGTCAGTGACACCCCACCACCGGCCGATGGCACGGCCTCAGCAGAAGCGGCATTGCGCTGTCTCTACCCCGAGGATAACGGGCAGACCCTGGACTTCAGCCAACACACGGAGTTGGCCAGCACCTACCTGGAGCTCAAGGCTGTTCGCCAGCGCATTGCCCAGCAGGAGACGCGTGAGGCGCGGCTCAAGCAGGCCCTGCAACAGGCCATGGGTGAAGCCAGCCGTGCAGAGTTTGCGGAAGGCTATATCAGCTGGAAAAAGTCCAAGGACAGCATTGGTCTGGATGTCGAACAGATGCTCAAGGACAAACCCTACCTGCAGGCCCGTTACCCCAAGATCAAAACAGGCAGTCGCCGCTTCCTGATCGGCTGAATCATCCCCCTCACCCACGCCACCCGGACTGTTTAGGTCCCGGTGGCTTTTTTATTTCCAGATTAAGGAGAATCGCCATGCTCAGAGGTTTAGCCATTACCCCACCGGTACTCGGGCGTATTTCCATCGGCAAGGTCGTCGAGAAAAACGGCAAACGTCTGCCGGAGAAAGATGACCAGTTCACCATTACTTCGCAGGTCCAGAGCCGCGACGGCTGGCTGCGGCATCCACTCAATGAGGAGCTGCGTAATGGCCAGGACGGCAAGCTGCGCAGTATTCCGATCAGGCTGCTGTTCAACGAGCCAGACCTCAACTTTCGGGCGGACTACAGCCTGTTCGACCGTAACAGCGGCCGGCCGCTGTGTGTCGGTAATGGTGAGACTTGCAAGCGTTTGACCAAGGACGGCATACAGTCGTTGCCCTGTCCTTCACCGGATGGCTGTTCACTGGCTCAAGGCAATGCCTGCAAGCCTTACGGCCGACTGAACGTGGTAATTGGCGATGACGATCCGCTGGGCAGCTTTGTCTTCCGTACCACCGGCTTTAACAGCATCCGCACCCTGGCGGCACGTCTGCACTACTTCAGCGCAATCTCCGGTAATCGCCTGGCCTGTCTGCCGCTGGAGCTGCGTCTGCGGGGTAAGTCCACTCGGCAGAGCCACGGCACACCGATCTTCTACGTCGATATCACGGTACGCAGTGGACTGAGCCTAGAAGACGCTTTACTGGAAGCCAAGCAACTGGAGGAAACCCGGCAAGCTGCTGGCTTTGATCAGAACGCCTTGGATCATGCGGCCCGGCAGGGCTTTAACCATGGGGCCTTTGAAGACAGTGAGGAGGACACCGGGGCCATCGTCGAGGAGTTCTTTCCCGCCATTGAAGATCAGCCCAGCCCTGTAGAACCCAAAGCCCAACTGGCAGCGCCTACCAAACCCTCACTGGCCCAAAAGTTGGATTCCCAGGCCACGCGGCACAACGGCAAGCCCAACGTCCAGTAACCGCGCTCCTCCCCTCTAGTTCTCCCGAATTCGCACAGGAATATCCGCATGAAATATCACAAGCTCATAGCCAGTGAAACCACCGGTACCTATGTCATGGAATCACCAGTCACCGAAGCTGACATCCTGCAGATGGCGCAACAACTGGCGATGAGTCGTCTGTCCAAAGGCCGGGCACTGACTGAGCCGAAGCAGGTTTTTAGCCACCTGCAAACACTGCTGCAATACCACGAGCACGAAGTCTTTGCGCTACTACTGCTCGACAGCAAACATCGAGTAATTGCCTTCAGGGAGCTATTCAAAGGCACGCTGGATGGTGCCAGCGTGTACCCGCGAGAAGTGGTCAAGATTGCGTTGGAGCTCAATGCTGCAGCGGTAATTCTGGTACATAACCATCCATCCGGCGATCCTGAACCCAGCCAAGCCGATCGCACGCTAACCCTGGCGCTCAAAAACGCCCTCAGCATGATTGGCACCCAGACGCTGGATCACATCGTTGTAGGTCATGAAGGCTGCGTATCGCTGGCTCAACGAGGTTACCTTTAATTCCTATGTTCACACCGTCCGATAGATTGCCCTTGGCATTGCCAGGGTGGTCATCGGCACGGTGCCCTTTTATTTTTTTGTCGTGATTCAGCGTTTGTACTTAGCTTCGGCTGCAGCCGAAGCCATGGCTGCCATCCACAAAGACCTTGGTAGCCGACTTGCAGAGATAACTGGTTCGGTAGAAGAACTCTGCCTGTCCAGCCAGGTCGTCACGATGTAAGTGATAGTAGGGATTCGGCGGGATTTCGACCAAGCCGCTGATAGCCTCTACAGATAGGCCCAAGGCGCTGGCCCATGCCTCCACTAGACGGTTGAACATGTTGTCCCTGCCAAGCTCAAACTTACCCAGCGCGCTGAAGGCATCATAGTTCAACAGGATAACCAAATGGTGGTGCGGCTTGCCATGCTGGCCGTGCTCTCGCGCCCAGACGTTTCGGACCTTGCTGTCGTGGGCATAGGGATTCAATTGGCGAGCCATGTTGCGGTTATGTCGGATCTTGGCCTTAAAGGATTCGATGAAACGCTCAATGACCTGATTCGTGTACGCGTAGTCAGGTAGCTGAATCCCTACAGGCAGTCGTAGATCGACTCGGAAGGCAAACACTCGCGGGTATTGAGCAAGAGCACACTGCATCGTCTGTTGGAGACGATTCAGGTACTGCTGAATGAAAGGGCCTTTGTCCTCTTGAACAGGCCAGCTCTGGAAGGTGCTGCCGCTGTGAAGGATCAGGTTGGTGTTGTCAGGGTGACGGATCATGTAGGTACTCCAGTGCTTAGGTTCATACCTTCAGCATGGGTAGTACTTATTTACCGACGGTCCTGCGCTGCTTCCTTGCAGTCAGGCCTCAATGGGCCTGATTCATTATTGGGGCTTACTGGATGGATCTGTAACCCTAAGTAGATGAGATAGCTATAGAGGCATACTACCAATACCGAAAATAGATCCCCTGGTTGACAGAGATAAATCCGCGTAATTAGGGACATAACCTAGGCGAAGATTAGGAGTTCATTAGTCTGGAAAAAAAGTATCAGGATGAAAAAAGTCCGGTACTTTTTGAATTGTGAGCTCAATACTAAACCCCACGCATTTTCGAGACACACAGAAACCCGACTCTCGCCTTGGTTTCCTGTTTCTATAGGTCACAATTGCGCGGCCCTGCGCGGTCGTATTTGTGCGTCTAGGACTTCTAATTAGTCGGTTTTTGCAATAGGCGAGTTAGGGTTTCACCTGTCCGAGAGTTATGAAACGTCTTCTCACTAAGTCTGTTGGCATAGCCGTTACCCATGACACGATAAGATTTCACTCCGTCCTCCCACTCCGTTATGCCATTTGAGATTCGGCCGGTCTGCTGTGTTTCTTCGATGATTGTATAAATTTTTCCTAGATCGCTTTGAACCTCAAACCGATCAGTTTCCAGTGTACGTTTAACCTTCATTACAAGTCCTTGCCCGAATATCAAACGTGGCAAGATACCTCAAGATGTTCTCCTTTGAGAGCGTTTTTATGGGCGGTTGGCCGCTAAGTGGGGGTTGATCAGAAACTACCGGAAAATAGGAGGAGTCGTATTTGCTAACCCTCTGTCTATGTTGGAGGAAGCTCCAAGATGGCCTTCGGGATGGGGGCACCACGGCGGCGCCTGCACTGAACGCCGTCAGACTGCCGTCCTTGTGCCTGAAATAGCTCGAATAAAGATGCTAATGGAGATGGTGCATGCGTGCGACGTTGTTGGCTATCGGGATGAGCTGAAACGTCGACGCCACGAGTCTGTTCAAATCGTTGGTCAGTGGCTTACCCGGGTGGTCACGGAATACTTCAATTACCACGCGGTGCCGGGAAACCTGTTACGGTTTGATGGTTTTCGAGTTGCGGTCTGCCGCTTATGGCGGCAAGCCCGTCAGACGACGTAGAGCCAGAGGAACTGGCTTCAGTTGTCGCTATATGGACGCCTAGCAGGCTTCTATATGCCAGGGCCCAGTACCGCTCATCCTTGCCCAGAGGACTTCGCGTCACGAACCTAAGGCAGGAGCCGTATGCGGTAGTTCCGCACATACGGATCTGTGCGGAGAGCAGGTGAACTGCCATCCCTGCCGCGACCAGAGCGGGGAGTTTTTAGGTCAGGAGCCGCGGCACCATTAGTGCCATAAAAACTGACAATGGTCCGCAAGAGTCCTGAGCCAGGACACAGTATTTTGGTGGTCGCTCGGCGTAACGGTTTAATGCCAAACCAGCTGTGCCTGTAGCACAAACTTACCAAGGTCCTGAATACGAAGCTGGCTGATTTTTAGTGATATTTTACGTATCGACTATTCTTTGAGCAGGGCTTTATCATTCTGGAACCCAGCTGCCCGCTGCGATCGCTCCAGTCGTAGAGGGTTGCGACCCAAATATAGGTGCCGCCAAGCAGACGTGCGATGAGCTCGGGTTCTTTTTAATCACACCGATGGAATATCTCGAGATGACGGATCGTAAGCGTCTGCCCAACTCACGTTGCGTAAGTCAGACAGATACCCACTGATGCGGCAGCAGTTGGTCGATCTCACTCGCCCGTTGCGTCGGCAACCGCGTCAGCACATCTTTGAGATAGGCATACGG
>NZ_JAIHLQ010000046.1 GCF_019733355.1 Pseudomonas baetica
TTGTTGTGGATCTGCAAAACCAGATTCGCAGTGCTGGTGTCACCGTCCGAATCGGTGATGGTGTAGGCGAAGGTTTCGGTGCCGTTGCCGCCGCCGTGCAAGGCTTTGAAGTCGGCGTCGCTGGTGTTCAGCGTGTAGGTGTAGGTGCCGTTGGCGTTCAATACCAACGTGCCGTAGGTGCCGGTGAATGTACCGGCCGTCACCGGCCCGGTGGGTACACGGTCGGCGCCTTGCACGTCGTTGCTCAGGACGTTGCCGGTCAGCGTGAGCAAGGTTTCCGAGGCGGTCGACGCGTTGCTGTCATCGAACGCTTTGGGCACGTCGTCGATGATGTTGATGTCCAGCGTACCGGTCGCGGTATCGCCATTGCTGTCGCCAGCGATCACGGTGAACTGTTCGCTGAGACTATTGGCGCCGCCACCCGTCGCGTGGGTGTCGTTGCCATTGAGGGTGTAGCTGTAACTGACCACGCCGGTCGCCGCGTTGTAACCGGTGATAGTCAGGGTGTTGCCCAGTTGCGTGGTGATCGACTGCGGGAAACCGACGGCCACCCCACCGCTGATCACGTTGATGCCGCCGATGTTCAGACTGTTCAAACCATCCGGTGCCGTTACCGTGAAGCTTCCGTTTTGGGTCAGCGCGCCAGCGTTGGCCGCCGAGCCGTCTGGCAGATTGGCTTCGTTGAGGGTCAGTTCGCCCCCGGGCACGGCGAGGCCGGTGAGGGTCACAAGGTTGTTGACGGGCGGCACGACAGGCGCGGGCGTGCCATCGCCGTTATCGATCACAGCGTTTTGGCGTACTTCGGGAAATTCGGGAATGCCATCGAACCCGGCAGTGGGGAAACCGATGATCGGATCAACCCGCCCGCCGACTTCCGTCAGCAAGACAAAACTGTGCCCGCCGCCCACTGCACCACCGGTATCGCCCGGGGCGTTGGGGCCAGCGGCGGTGGCTTCAGCGGTTTTGGTCGGGTCGTCACCCGCGGCGATGGCTTTCTGGATCTGCTCGACGTCGGTCAGTTGCGCTTCGCTCGGGGTCACAGCCTCCGGCGCGTTCACATGGGCGGCCTGATCGGCGAGCAATTGGCCGGTCATGGTCAGGCTGCTGTCGCGGCCCAGGGTCAAGTCCTGGCCATTTTGCAGATGAACGGCGACGGCGCCTTCGGCCCCGGTGATCAGTTGATCGCCAGCAAACAAGCGGTCGCCCTCGACCAAGGCACGACGAGTGCCGTCAGTACCTTGCGCGAAAACCTGACCAATGACTTTAGTGACGATACCAATGAGCGTTGCCATGTGAATTCCTCCGCTGCCGACCACCGTCGGCACTGGTTCGCGAAGCAGCCCATGGCTCAATCGGGTTGCCGGGGCGACGCTCGCACCCTCGACAGTTCGTTTGGCCGGTGACGCCTCAAGCGGAAACTTCAGTGCTATCAAGCACTTGCAAACCCCGATTGAAGCAGCACACCGACTAACGCTACGTAACGGTGGTGAATCACCAAGGTGACAAAAATCTGTCGCCCATCAACCGCTACGCGTCCCTCCCCTTCAGCAGTACTTCGCCGTATGTCGCAAAGTGAATGGAACTTTCCTCAAGCCTTTTCGCGCTCCCTAAAGCACATAAAACAAAGGCTTTCGACCTGAACAATGTGCCGGTTTTTACAAAGCGCATAAGTTTTTTTCGGCATAAGCCTTATGAAAATTTTTTCTTAGCTACGCTTCAGGATGTTCTTAGCTCTGTTGTTACAAGAGTGAAACGCCTATAGCTAAAAATACCGCCAAATTTTTGGCGACAGTAAGACACCATCAGGAATCAGGGAGATGCACCCATGCGCGTTCTAACCCCCCTCTGCAGCGCGGTTTTGCTGGCCATGGCTTGCACTTCTCAAGCTCAGGCCATGAACCTCACCGAGGCGATCCAAAGTACCATCGCCACCCACCCGGAACTGGCTTCACGCGTGGATGCACGCCTGGCTGCGGATGAACAAATCAAAGTCGCCAAGGGCGGTTTCTACCCGTCCGTCGATTTGAACGCCTCCTACGGGCGCGGCTACAGCGACAACACCAATACCCGGGCGCTGGGTAACCACCACACGTCGATCCTCAACTACACGCAGTCCGAATTGCGGCTGCGGCAGATGCTCTTCGACGGTTTCAACACCGCCAACGAGGTTGAACGCACCAAAGGCGTGTCCAACTCGCGCGCTTACTACGCGCAGGGCACCGCTCAGGATCTGGCTCTGCGCACCATCGAGGTTTACCTCGAAGTGCTCAAGCGCCGCGAACTGGTGACCCTGGCCCGCAACAACCTGCAGGCGCACTTGCGTGTAAACGACCAGATTGGCCTGCGCACCGAGCGCGGCGTCGGTAGCACCGCCGACTCCGACCAGTCGGGTGCCCGTAAGGCACTGGCGCAAAACAACCTCGATACCGCTGAGGTCGATCTGGCCGACGCCGAATCGAATTTCTACAGCGTGGTCGGGCGCATGCCCGATGAGCTGGAAGCGCCGGCATCGACCCGCGGCGAGTTGCCCACCACCCTGCCGGAAGCCCAGCAGAGCATGGTCGAGAACAACCCGTATCTGAAATCCGCACAGGCCGATGTGCAGTCGGCCGAGAGCCAGTACGAAGTGGCCAAATCGCCGTTCTACCCTCGCTTCGACGCGGAAGCGGCAGTGGGCGCGAACAACAACGTGCAGGGTGACCAGGGCCACGACAACGAATGGCGCGTGGGCGTGGTGATGAACTACAACCTGTTCCGCGGCGGCAGCGACAAGGCACGACTGGCCTCCGATGCACACCAGATCAATCAGGCCATGGACATCCGCAACAACGCCCTGCGCCAGCTCAACGAGAACATTCACCTGGCCTGGAATGCCATGGTCAACGCCAAGAAACAAACCCCGACCGCCCGCGAATACGCCGAAACCACCAAACGCGTGCGCGCCGCGTATCAGGACCAGTTCGGCCTCGGCCAACGCACCCTGCTCGACTTGCTCGACAGTGAAAACGAGCTTTACAACGCCAACCGCCGCTACACCGAAATCCGTTACACCGAGGAATACTCTATGTACCGCGTGCTGGCGAACATGGGTCAGTTGCTGAGCAAACAACGGGTGGTGCTGCCTGCCGACGCGATCGCTGCGACCGAGGTGAAAAACGAAGCGCGCTTGCCTGAACTGAAATAAGCCCAATGAAGCGGTAACAGGGGAACGATCAATATGACCAGCATGGAACCCGGCCATTCCGGGGTCGATCCGCGGCTGAGCTTCGATGATCCGTTACTCGACGGTCTGTTGATCCTCTGCAAACTCCATGGCGCGACGGTCAGTCGCGCCAGCCTGAGTGCCGGTCTGCCGCTGAACAAACAACGCCTGAGCCTGGATCTGCTGCCCCGCGCCGCCGCCCGGGCCGGGTTACAGGCACGGTTGTTGCGGCGAGACCTGAACGACATTTCGCCGCTGAACCTGCCGCTTCTGTTGCTGCTCAACGACGGTCGCACCGCCGTGTTGCGGCGTTTCGGCGACGACGGCAAAGCGCTGATTTTGCCCAGTGAAGCCGATGGCGGCGAGCAATGGGTCAGCCGCGAAGAGCTCAGCGAACACTACAGTGGCCAGGCCTTGTTCGCCCGGCCTCGGCATGAACTCGAAGACCTGCGCTCACCGCTGGTGCCACGGGTGCATGCGTGGTTTCGCGACACCCTGAAGCTGTCGAAATGGTTGTACAGCGATGCAATTCTCGCCAGTTTCCTGATCAACCTTTTAGGCCTGATGGTGCCGCTGTTCGTCATGCAGACCTACGACCGCGTGGTGCCCAATCAGGCCACCTCGACCCTGTGGGTGTTGTCGATCGGTCTGCTGATCGGCACCGGTTTCGAACTGGTATTACGGGTGGTGCGCGCGCACCTGCTCGATACCGCCGGCAAGAAAACCGATGTGATCCTTTCCGCGACTTTATTCGAGCGCATCACCGGCATGTCGATGAAGGCTCGGCCGGCGACCATCGGCGGTTTTGCCCAGAGCATTCATGACTTCCAGGGCCTGCGCGAATTTCTTACGGCGGTGACCCTGACCAGCCTGATCGATCTGCCCTTCGTGGTGTTGATGCTGGTGGTCATCGGCCTGCTGGGTGGTTGGCTGGTGATGATCCCGCTGCTGGCCTTCCCCATCACCATCGTCTTCGCGATGGTCATTCAGGTGCGTCTGCGCGACACGGTGCAAAAAAGCCTGAGCCTGGGCGCTGAGCGTCAAGCGCTGCTGATCGAAACCCTCGGCGGCCTGGAAACCCTCAAGGCTTGCAGCGCCGAAAGCGAGCGCCAGCACAAATGGGAAAGCACACACGGCGCCCTCACCCGCCTCGACAGCCATGCGCGCAACCTCTCGGCGCTGGCGACCAACGGCACGCTGTTCATTCAGCAGTTCTCGGGGATGGCGACGATTGTCGCCGGGGTCTACAGCATCATCGCCGGCAACCTCAGTGTCGGGGCGCTGGTGGCAACCTACATGCTCGGCAGCCGCGTACTCGCACCGCTGGGGCAGATTGCCGGGCTGATCACTCGCTACCAGCAAGCGCAACTGACCATGAAAAGCACCGACGCGCTGATGTCGCTGCCACAGGAGCGCGACGGCAAACAGCGACCGCTGGAGCGTACGCAACTGCAAGGCGCACTGGACGTCAGCGGTGTGACGTTTCACTACAACGGCCAGAATGCGCCGGCCCTGAGCAACGTCACTTTCAGCCTGAAGCCCGGAGAACGGGTCGGCATCATTGGCCGTAGCGGCTCAGGCAAAAGCACCCTGGCGCGGCTGGTGATGGGGTTCTACGAACCGGAGGAAGGCCAGTTGCTGCTCGACGGCCTTGACCTGCGGCAACTGGATGTCGCCGACCTGCGCCAGCAGATCGGTTACGTCGCCCATGACCTGCCGCTGCTGGCGGGCAGCCTGCGCGACAACCTGACCCTCGGCGCGCGCTACGTCAGCGATTCACGGATGCTTGAAGTGGCCGAACTGACCGGTGTCACCGAACTCGCCCGTCAGCATCCGCAGGGTTTTGACCGCCCGGTGGGCGAGCGCGGGCAGTTGCTGTCCGGCGGTCAACGCCAGGCCGTATTACTCGCTCGGGCATTGCTGCTCGACCCGCCCATCATGCTGCTCGACGAACCGACCAGCGCCATGGACAACAGCAGTGAGGACCTTCTGCGTCAGAAACTGCACAACTGGGTACAAGGCAAAACCCTGCTGCTGGTCACCCACCGCACCTCGATGCTGAGCCTGGTGGACCGGCTGCTGGTACTGGACAACGGCCGGATCGTCGCCGACGGTCCGAAAGAAGCGGTCATCGATGCACTGCGCAAGGGCCGTGTCGGCTCGGCGGCGGTCTAGGAGTTGCCCCATGTCTGCTTCTTCAGATAGCAAATCACGCGGCTACTTCGACAGTTTCGGCAAAAGTGCCGAAGCCGATTTCATGCCGGAAACCGCCGGCGCCTCGTTGCAGGATTCGCCGCGCTGGTCGCGGATTACCGTGTGGCTGGCAGCGGGGTTGCTGATCAGCGCGCTGGTCTGGGCCAAGTTTGCGGTGCTTGAAGAAGTGACCATGGGCGAAGGCAAGGCGATTCCGTCGAGCAAGGTTCAGGTGATTCAGAACCTTGAGGGCGGCATCGTCACCGAGATTTTCGTCCGCGAAGGCCAGATGGTGAACAAGGGCGACACCCTGTTGCGTCTGGATGACACGCGATTTTTATCGAACAAGGGCGAAAGCGAAGTCGACCGTTATGCATTGACCGCACAGGTCGAACGGTTGGCCGCGGAATCGGAAGGTCGGCCCTTCAAACTCTCCGAAGAGGTCATCGCCAAGGCCCCGCAAGTGGCCGAAGACGAGCGCTCGCTGTACGAACAACGCCAGCGCCGACTGGCCAGCGAACAGCGCACCTTGAGCGAACAGTTGCGGCAGAAAACTCAGGAACTGGCGGAGTTCCGCTCCAAGCAAGGCCAATTCAGTTCAAGCCTGTCATTACTGCAACAAGAGATGAACATGTCCGAGCCACTGGTCAAGGCCGGCGCGGTATCGCCCGTGGAGATTCTGCGGCTCAAGCGTAGTGCGGTGGAAATCCGTGGTTCGCTGAATGCGACGACGCTGGCGATTCCCCGTGCGGAATCGGCGATTGCCGAGATCCGCAGCAAGATCGACGAATCGGAGCAGACCTTCCGCTCGGAAGCCGCCAAAGAGCTGAATGAAAAACGCACCGACCTGTCGAAAATCACTGCAACCAGCATCGCCATCGACGACCGCGTCAGCCGCACCACCGTGACCTCACCGGTACACGGGGTGATCAAGCAATTGAAGGTCAACACCATCGGCGGCGTGGTCCAACCGGGCAGCGACATGTTGGAAATCGTGCCACTGGAAGACAACCTGCTGATCGAGGCCAAGGTGCGTCCGCAAGACGTCGCGTTCCTCCATCCGGGTCAGAAAGCCATGGTCAAGTTCAGCGCTTATGACTACACGATCTACGGTGGGCTCAGTGCGAAACTGGAGTTGATCGGCGCCGATACCATCACTGATGACAAGGGCAACAGCTTCTATCTGATTCAGGTGCGTACCGATAAAAACCATTTGGGCGGGGATGTGAAACCCCTGCTGATCATCCCGGGGATGGTGGCGACGGTGGACATCATTACCGGGGAGAAAAGTGTGCTGGATTACCTGCTCAAACCAGTGCTCAAGGCCCGAACCGAGGCGATGCGCGAACGCTAGTCATTTTTGAGATTTGCGGTGATTGTTCTAACGCTTTCGCGAGCAAGCCCGCTCCCACATTTTGGAATGCGTTCCCCCTGTGGGAGCGGGCTTGCTCGCGAAGAGGCCGGCATTATCAACACCTATCTTTCGCCATGGTTCTTCTGAAAGGTCTCCTCCCCCATCGCCGCTATCTGCCCCTCGATCAACGCTTCAAACGGCTTGAGCAACGGTTCGAAAGAGGCCGGCGCCTCCAGCGTGTGCAATGCCTGCACAATCGCCTCAACCGTCGACAAGGCTCCCGGCCCTGGGGCCTTGCGCAACCGATAGCGCGACACCCCGCCCTCTGCCAGCGTCACCCGTGGCAACGCCGCCAGCAGCGGATTGAGATGGAGCATTTTGCGTGCCTTGCGCCAGGTGCCGTCCGGCACCACCAGCAACAGCGGTTGATCGGACTCACCATAAGCCTGCATCGGCTGCGCATCTTCGGCGGGAAACAACAACCGCGCCCGATACCCCGGTTGATTCAACAGGGTCGGCAAATCCTCAAACACCTCACCCACGATCAGCTCGGCATTGGTCAAACCCAGCGCCGCCAGCCGTGCCGTGTTCAACGCATGATTGACCTCACTCGGATGCTGCAACAACAGCACCCGCGTGCGGCTGTCGAGACGCGGAATCAGCGCACACAGGCAATGGGTTTGTGGGCGCAGGCAGCGCGGGCACTGGGGTCTGGACATATTTCTTTTTCCTTCGAGCTATGCCTGATTGAGCTGGGCTTTGAGCAAATCGCGGAACGTCTGAATCAACGGCTCACGGCTACGGCCACGGCGCATGATCATCGAAAACGGCGCCTGATAACCGAAAGTCGCCGGCAGCAACACGCGTAAATCGCCCTTGTCGGCCCAGGCCTGAGCGTAGTGTTCCGGCAGATACCCGATATAGGCGCCGGACAGCACCAGAATCAGCTGTGCTTCCATACTTTCCACGGTGGCGGCGCTGTGTTTGAAGCCGTGACGTGCCAGTTCCGCCTGGCTCCAGTAGCCGCGACCGACCATGCGTTGCTGAGTGATGACTTGCTCGGGAATGCGCCGCTCGTTGAACAACGGGTGACGGCTGCTGCAATACAGCCAGTGCTGCTCGCGGTACAGCGGCATGTAGACCAGACCGCTCATGCGCGTCGAGAACGCGCCGATCGCCAGATCGAGGCGGTTGTCCTGCACGCCGAGTTGCAGTTCGTAAGGGCTCATCACCGACAGGTGCAAATGCACCGCCGGGTGTTCCTGGCTGTAGGCGCCGATGGCTTCGGCGAACGGCAGCGCTTTGTCGCTGACGGTGGAGTCGATCACCCCCAGGTTGAGCGTGCCGCGCAGCTCACCCTTGAGCGCGGCGGCGTACTGCTCGAAACCTTCAAGTTCGCCGAGCAGGCGCAGGGTTTCCTGATGGAACAGCTCACCCTTGCTGGTCAGGCTGAAGCCGCCACGGCCGCGATGACACAGCACCAGACCGAGCGCGGCTTCGAGCTGGCTCATGTAGGTGCTGATCGCCGAGGTCGACAGGTTGAGTTCCTGCTGCGCGTTGGCGAAACCCTGATGACGCACCACGCTGACGAAGATGCGCAACAGTTTCAGGTCGGGTAAAGCGTTGGCCATGTCTACTCCATGTTCCTGTCGAAACGCCTTAAATGTGGGAACGGGCTTGCTCGCGAAAGCGTCGGGCCAGCCAACATCCACGTTGCCTGACACACCGTATTCGCGAGCAAGCCCGCTCCCACTGAGGCGCCATCTTCCCCCGGTGAACGACAACGAGTCTATCTTCAGCCTCGCCGTTAGTTTAGAAAAATCTGAACTAAGTATTTGCCCGTAGCGATTCTTCCCCACCCCTGCATTTCGCAGAATCGGCCCACAGCGGTGCCCGCCTGCCGGCGCGCCGACATAAATAAAACAAAGACGATGAGGCCCTACCCGTGGACAAAATTCTTCACCAACCACTGGGCGGCAACGAAATGCCGCGCTTCGGCGGCATCGCCACCATGCTCCGACTCCCCCATGTACCGACCGCTGCCGGCCTGGACGTTGCCTTCGTTGGCGTGCCGCTGGACATCGGCACATCGCTGCGCCCCGGCACCCGCTTCGGGCCACGTGAAATCCGCACCGAATCGGTGATGATCCGCCCGTACAACATGGCCACTGGCGCCGCGCCGTTCGACTCGCTGTCGGTGGCCGACATCGGTGACGTGGCGATCAACACCTTCAACCTGCTCGACGCCGTGCGCATCATCGAAGAAGCCTACGACAACATCCTCGAGCACAACGTCATCCCGATGACCCTGGGTGGCGACCACACCATCACCCTGCCGATCCTGCGTGCCATCCACAAGAAACACGGCAAGGTCGGTCTGGTACACATCGACGCCCACGCTGACGTCAACGATCACATGTTCGGCGAGAAAATCGCCCACGGCACCACCTTCCGTCGCGCCGTCGAAGAAGGTCTTTTGGACTGCGATCGTGTCGTGCAGATTGGTTTGCGCGCTCAGGGTTACACCGCTGATGACTTCAACTGGAGCCGCGATCAGGGTTTCCGCGTGGTGCAGGCCGAAGATTGCTGGCACAAGTCGCTGGCGCCGCTGATGGCCGAAGTGCGTGAGAAAGTCGGCGGCGGTCCGGTGTACCTGAGCTTTGACATCGACGGCATCGATCCGGCCTGGGCGCCTGGCACCGGCACCCCGGAAATCGGCGGTCTGACGACCATTCAGGCGATTGAAATCGTTCGCGGCTGCCAAGACCTCGACCTGATCGGTTGCGATCTGGTAGAAGTCTCGCCCGCTTACGACACCACCGGTAACACCTCGCTGCTGGCCGCCAACCTGCTGTACGAAATGCTCTGCGTACTGCCTGGCGTGGTCCACCGCTGAGGGTTTGGCCATGAACGAACGTGATCAGGTTCTGAAAGCGGCCGCCGAGCTGGTGTGCGCCTTCGCCCGTAATGATCGCGAGGCTTACTTCGGCGCGTTCAGCGCTGATGCGAGTTTCGTGTTCTACACCCTCCAACAGCCGCTGCTGTCGCGCGACGCCTATCAGGCGTTGTGGGACAACTGGCGCGCCGAGGATGGCTTCGAGGTGCTCTCGTGCACGTCGAGCAACGCCTTCGTCAGCCTGCAAGGTGACGTGGCGATTTTCATCCATGACGTGGCCACCGAGCTGCGCATGCAAGGGGAGCAACACTTCAGCCAGGAGCGCGAGACGATTGTTTTCAAGAAACAAGCGTCAAGCCTAGAACAACAAGGCCTTTGGCTGGCCTGTCATGAACATTTATCCGCAATGCCGGAAGGGCTGCCATCCCCTTAGCCAAACAGGTGACGCTCACGCACGATGCGCGCGCCTTTATGATCGGAGCAGATCATGAATAACAACAACAACGACCAAAGCCTTACGCAAATTGAAACCCACGGGGTCGAACAGATCCCGGACAACGAACGCACCGCAGGCCCGACGGATTTGTTCCGGATGATCTTCGGCGGTTCCAATACCTTTGCCACCGCCGTGCTCGGCAGTTTCCCGGTGCTGTTCGGTCTGTCGTTTCAGGCCGGCGTCTGGGCGATTGTCGCGGGCGTGTTGCTCGGCTCGCTGATCCTCGCACCGATGGGCCTGTTCGGCCCGCTCAATGGCACCAACAATGCCGTGTCGTCCGGTGCGCATTTCGGCGTACACGGGCGGATCGTCGGCTCGTTCCTGTCGCTGCTGACCGCCATCGCCTTCTTCTCGCTCTCGGTGTGGAGTTCGGGGGATGCGCTGATTGGCGGTGCGAAACGCTTGATAGGCTTGCCGGAAACCGACCTGACCCTAGGCTTGGCCTACGGCCTGTTCGCGATCCTGGTACTGACCGTGTGCATCTATGGCTTCCGCTTTTTGCTGTGGGTGAACAAGATCGCGGTGTGGAGCGCCAGCCTGCTGTTTCTGCTGGGCGCCTTCGCTTTCGCCGCTCCTTTCGACGCGCAATACGCCGGCACGGTCAGCCTCGGTCAGCCCGGCTTCTGGGCCGCGTTCATCGGCGCCGCGCTGGTGGCCATGAGCAACCCGATTTCCTTCGGCGCGTTCCTCGGCGACTGGTCGCGCTACATCCCGCGTGACACCTCCAAGCAGCGGATCATGGCGGCGGTGGTGCTGTCGCAGATCGCTACGTTCATCCCGTTCCTGTTCGGCCTGGCCACCGCGACCATCGTCGCGATCAAAGCGCCGGACTACATCGCGGCGAACAACTATGTGGGCGGTCTGCTGGCAGTGTCGCCGAGTTGGTTCTTCCTGCCGGTGTGCCTGATTGCGGTGATCGGCGGCATGTCCACCGGCACCACGTCGCTGTATGGCACCGGGCTGGACATGTCCAGCGTGTTCCCAAGAGTGCTGTCACGCGTAAAAGCGACGTTGCTGATCGGCGTGCTGTCGATTGCCTTCATCTTCATCGGGCGCTTTGCGGCGAACCTGGTGCAGAGCGTGTCGACCTTCGCTGTGCTGATCATCACCTGCACCACCCCGTGGATGGTGATCATGATCATCGGCCTGCTGGTGCGTCGCGGCTTCTACTGCCCGGACGACCTGCAAGTGTTCACGCGCGGCGAGCAAGGCGGACGCTACTGGTTCACGCACGGCTGGAACTGGCGCGGTCTGGGCGCGTGGATCCCGAGCGCGGCGGTCGGCCTGTGCTTCGTCAACCTGCCGGGACAGTTCGTCGGCCCGCTGGGTGAAATGGCCGGCGGCATCGACATCAGCCTGCCGGTCACCCTCGGCCTGGCTTCGGTGGTGTACCTGACGCTACTGCGCCTGTTCCCCGAACCGCGCGAAGTGTTCGGCCCGCAGGATGCCCGAAGCCAGGGCGCAAACACGCCGGCTAAAGCGTCGTTGCGCCAGGCCGCCTGAAGAAACACATAACCCCTGCGGGAGCGGGCTTGCTCGCGAAAGCGATCTGTCAGTCACATCACTGTTGAATGTGCCGACGCCTTCGCGAGCAAGCCCGCTCCCACAAGGGCAAATCGATTCCAGCCTCACATAAAAAAGACAATCGGAGACACGCCATCATGGCTTTGGATTTAATCGTCGTACTCATCTACGCCGCCGCGATGCTGATTCTGGGCTATTACGGCATGCGCAAAGCCAAGACCCACGAAGACTATCTGGTCGCCGGTCGTAACCTGGGCCCAAGTCTGTACATGGGCACCATGGCCGCGACTGTACTGGGTGGCGCGTCCACCGTGGGTACCGTGCGTTTGGGTTATGTGCACGGTATTTCCGGGTTCTGGCTGTGCGCAGCACTGGGTTGCGGCATCGTTGCGCTGAACCTGTTCCTCGCCAAGCCACTGCTGAAACTGAAAGTGTTTACCGTCACCCAGGTGCTGGAAAAACGCTACAACCCGATGGCTCGTACCGCCAGCGCCACCATCATGCTGGCCTACGCCTTGATGATCGGCGTGACCTCGATCCTGGCGATTGGCACCGTGTTGCAAGTGCTGTTCGGCCTGCCGTTCTGGATGTCCGTGCTGCTGGGTGGCGGCATCGTCGTGATCTATTCGACCATCGGCGGTATGTGGTCGCTGACCCTGACCGACATCGTCCAGTTCGCGATCCAGACCGTCGGCCTGATGTTCCTGCTGCTGCCGATCTGCCTGTACCGGGTCGGTGGCTGGGATCAACTGGTGGCGCAATTGCCGGCCGCCAGCTTCAGCTTCACCAGCATCGGCTGGGACACGATCATTACCTACTTCATGATCTACTTCTTCGGCATCCTGATCGGTCAGGACATCTGGCAGCGCGTGTTCACCGCCAGAAGCGAGAAAGTCGCGAAGTACGCCGGCACTTCGGCCGGCATCTACTGCATCATCTACGGCCTGGTCTGCGCCCTGATCGGCATGGCTGCACACGTCCTGATCCCGGATCTGGATAACGTCAACAACGCCTTCGCCGCCATCGTCAAAGTCTCGCTGCCGGACGGCATCCGGGGTCTGGTGATCGCCGCAGCACTGGCTGCGATGATGTCCACCGCCAGCGCCGGTCTGCTCGCCGCGTCCACCACGCTGACAGAAGACCTGCTGCCGAAACTGCGCGGCGGCAAACAGTCCAACGTGGCCGTCAGCCGCCTGTTTACTCTGTTGACCGGCGTTGCGGTGCTGGGCATCGCGTTAGTGGTCAATGACGTCATCAGTGCCCTGACCCTGGCCTACAACCTTCTGGTCGGCGGCATGCTGATTCCATTGATGGGGGCGATTTTCTGGAAACGCGCGACCACCGCTGGCGCGATCAGTGCGATGACCTTGGGTTTCGCCACCTCATTGATCTTCATGTTCAAGGACGGGATGGACGCCAACTCGCCGATCTATTACAGCCTGGGTATCAGCCTGGTGAGTTTCGTGCTGGTCAGCCTGTTCTCGCGCCGCCCTGCGATGGTGGCGAGTGCGCTATAAGCTTTGATGTAACGACTTGATGCTTTCTTCAACGGGTGTGGCGTCGGTTGCCACACCCGTTTTTTTCGTTTTAAGGAATGTACTGATGAAGATTGTTTCTCGCGATCAGTGGTTCGAAGTGCAAACCCTGAGTGACAGCATCCGCCTGATTCACGAGCCGTACATCCGCCCGTTCTACCGCTGCAACCTGTGGCACGTTCAGGGCCGCGATAAGGATCTGTTGCTCGACAGCGGTTCAGGGCTGGTCAGCCTGCGCGAGCAACTGCCATGGCTGACCGAGCGGCCACTGGTGGCCGTGGCCAGCCATTGCCATTTCGACCACATCGCAGGCCATCACGAGTTTGCCGAGCGGCTGGTGCACCCTGCCGAGGCCGACATCCTTGCCGCGCCGGATGGTGAAAACGATTTGAGCCGTACCTTCGTCGGCGACGACATGTTCGAAGCACACCCGGATTGCCCGCTGTGCTACGCCGAATACCGCGTCAAAGCGGCACCGGCGACCGGGTTTGTCGAAGACGGGGATGTGCTGGATCTGGGCAACCGCACGTTGCAGGTGCTGCACACGCCGGGGCATTCGCCGGGCGGGATCAGCCTGTTTGAAGCCACGACACAAATACTGTTCAGCGGCGACATCATTTACGACGGGCCGCTGATCGAAGATGCCTACCATTCGAATCTGGACGATTACGCCACCAGTCTGCGACGTTTGCAGGCGTTGCCGATCCGTACCGTGCATGGTGGACACTTCGGCAGTTTTTCCGGTGAGCATTTGCGTTCGATGATTGACGAATGGTTGCGCCAACATCAGTGAGGCCTGCTGTAATCAAGCAGAACAACGACTAGAACTGCCTGCCATGAGAAGAGCTGCCGTGCGTGCTGCCGTGCATCGGTTCATCCGCCGACTGCTGGAAAACCGCGAATTCGATGACCACACCCGTCTGGTGCAATTGGGACTGGAGAAAGCGGATATCGAGGATCTGATTTTTCATCTGGAGGATGAATTCGGACTGACGGCATTCACCGCCGAAGAAGATCACCTGCTCAAAACTGCGAAGACCGCGAATGACTTGAGCCGGTTTTTACTGATGATCGCGCGGCACTGAATGCAAAAGATCGCAGCCTTCGGCAGGTCCCACACCGTTTTGTGTGGGAGCTACCGAAGGCTGCGATCTCTCGATCGATTAATGGGGCATTACCGCCGACGCTGCTGACGCCGACGCTGTTCGTCGTCTGTGCGAATCGGTACCGGTTGCAGAGGCGGTTCGATCAAGCCGAGGGCCACACCCAAATCATGCAGCCAATTCTGAATTTTCTCTTTCATCGTAATGCCCCCTTCAGGGTGGTGCCGAGCGACCGGAATTCTGAGGTCGCCTCGCACTGATAATAGTCCGAAGTCCTGCGCAATGCTCGGCCTAATCCGCAATGATCTGTTACTGAATAGAACAGAATCCATTGCCATCGGTTCAAGCCGTTTCGCGGGTTTCAGCCAGAGCCGCAGGATAGACGGCCTGCTGCACTTCAATCCATGCATTGAGATTGGCGCCCCCCCTGCCCTTGCGCCACATGAGCCATGTTGTCGCACCCTCGAACGCTTCGGCCAGCGGCTGGTTCCTCACCGCGCCGCCGGCCAACTCAGCGATGGCCTGGCGATGCAATCGACTACTACTGGCCGAGCGCTTTGCGCAAACGGCGACGCAACCACTGCTCAGCGCTGACGAAAGTGATGCCGAGCAACACCAGTACCGCGCCGATGACGAAGTTCAGGCTCAGTCGCTCGCCGAGCAGCAACACACCGAAGGTGACCCCGAACAGCGGCGTCATGAATGAGAACACCGCCAGATTCGCCGCCAGATAACGGCGCAATAGCCAGAACCACACCAGATAACTGAAGAACGACACCACCAGCCCCTGGAACAGCACACTGGCCACCGCCACGGAGGTCAGGCTGACATGGGTGATCTGGCCGCTGAACAACGCGATCAACAACAGGCCGATGAAGCCGACGATCAACTGATAGAACAGGGTCAGCGTCACCGGAGCGTCCGACAGTCGCGAGGCGCGCACCACCACGGTGGTCGCACCCCAACAGGCGCCGGCCAACACACCGAAGGCATCGCCCAGCAACATGCGACGGTCGATGTTATCCCACGACACACCGCCGGCGAAGGCCAGCGCAATGCCGATGAATGCCAACACAATCCCCAGCCACTGCAAGGGCCGCAGACGCTCACTGGCCAACAGAAAATGCACGCCCAGCGCGGTGAAGATCGGCGCGGTGTAGAGGAACACCGACATGTGCGCAGCGGTGGTCAGTTGCAAACCTTCGCTGATAAAGAAGAACTCCAGGCCGAACAGTGCACCGGCCAGCAAACCGCCGCGCCAAGTGCTGCCGACCTGATCCCAGCCACCCTTCCAGCAGATGAGCAAGCCTACAAGCAACGCGGAAATCCCTGACCGCCCCGCCGCCTGCATCACCGGCGCGATATCCGGTGCAGCCCACTTGATCATCACTTGCTGCACGCCCCAGATCAGACACAGGCCGATCATCACCTGCAAGGCAAAACGGTCGGCATTGCGCCGCTCGGCACTCACCGCAACACCTCGAACACACACAACATGGCAGCCATCCAATGGTCAAAAACAGTGCCGAGGATTATCAATCAGTCAGGCAGAAAAAGCCGTCTGAAAAAGACTCTGGAGGCGTCAGTAACGTCACCGGGGGAATGGCGGATGGCTGCGCCATCCATCGCGAGCAGGCTCGCTCCCACAGGATTCGGCGTCGAGCTCAGAATTTGCGCACGACATCGGTCCCTGTGGGAGCGGGCTTGCCCGCGAAGAGGCCGGTTCTTTCAACAAATACTACAGACCAGACCTGTCCAGTCGCTTCGCCGCCAGGAAACCAACAGTACACGCCACAGCCGTGGCAAACGTCCCCCACGCCCAATCCATCAACGTCACCTGCACCGACCACCCACGCAATGTCGCCCAATTGGTCAGGTCATACGTGCCATACGCCACGAGCCCCAACAACGCGCCCATCTTCGCTGCCCGCTGCCAACTCGATGCCGGCAACACCACAAACACCACACACCCGAAAACGTACAGGCAATAGAAAACCGCTGCCGGAACCAGCAGCGGTTTTTCGAGCATCAGGGTACCGAGCAACTCACGATAGGTCGGCGCCATCAGCAGGCCGAGCCAAATACCGTCGAGCAACAGAAACGTCACCAGCGTGGCGACATAGGCAATCAGCGCTTTTTTCATTTAACCGACCTCAAGTAAGCCCATGAAACATGGGCCACGCAAGGCTCAGGTTAGTTCAATGCGATCGGCATGAATGACGATCTTGCCTTCCTTGTACAGCGAACCGATAGCCTTCTTGAAGTTGCCTTTGCTGACGCCAAACAGGCTAGTGATCAACACCGGATCGCTCTTGTCGCTGACCGGCAATGTGCCGGCGTTCTCGCGCAACTTGGCGAGGATTTTCGAGTTCAGGCTGCTGGCCGCTTCCTGGCCAACCGGTTGCAGGCTCAGGCTGATCTTGCCGTCGGCGCGCACTTCCTTGATGAAGCCTTTCTCGATCATGCCGGCGCGCATGAACTTGAAGATTTCGTTCTTGTGGATCAAACCCCAGTGCTTGTTGTTGATGATCGCCTTGAAGCCCATATCGGTGGCTTCGGCAACCAGCAGATCAACTTCCTGGCCCTGGCTGTAGTTGGCCGGGGTCTTGTCGAGATAGCGATCCAGCCGCGCGGTGGCGGTGATACGACGGGTGTGTTTGTCGAGGTAGACGTGCACCACGCAATACTCGCCCGCCGTCATCTGACGCTTTTCTTCGGAATACGGCAGCAACAGATCCTTCGGCAGCCCCCAATCGAGGAACACACCGATGCTGTTGACTTCAACAACTTTCAGACTGGCAAATTCACCCACCTGAACTTTTGGTTTTTCTGTAGTAGCGAGAAGTTTGTCTTCGCTGTCCAGATAAACAAAAACGTTGAGCCAGTCTTCATCTTCGCTGGGAATATCTTTAGGGATATAACGGTTGGGCAAAAGAATCTCACCATCGGCACCGCCGTCCAGATATAAACCGAAGTTAGTGTGTTTAACCACTTGCAAACTGTTGTAACGCCCGACTAAAGCCATTTCCAGAACCCTCATTGCGTGGGCGGCATTCTACCCGTTTTGCCGTGAACGTTGGCCGGCAGATTCCCAGGTTTCAGTAAAATCTGCGCAAAGCCTTGATTTTCCTTGGCCCCGGATAAGCGGGTTGCCGCTCGTCAGGCCGGTTTTGCGCCTTACGGGAGAACGCCACAGCACGGCAGAATATAAATGATGTTATTTAAAACAGCAGGTTAGACGATTATTTCGAGTATTGAATCGAGCGTAATGCCGTCACGGGGCGTGTTATTCCGGGGGATATTTAACAAGCTATTGTCAAGTTATTCCTGTACGATGCCTGGCCGAGTTACTTTTCTACAGGTTAATGGCCGCCATGCGTGTAAAAGCATCCACCAGCAAAGCAAAGCCAGCTCCAGCCGTTGAAACCAGCGAATCGATCAACGATCAAATCGCCGCATTCCTCAAGTCTGGCGGCGAGATTCAGCAAATTGCCAAAGGCGTCAGCGGCCAGACGTTCGGCCCGTCCAAGCAGATCAGCCTGGGCAAGAAGTAACACCCGGTTTTACCCCCGTCCAGAGGCGCTTTGAGCTTCGAAGCGTCTGGACTGGCACCACGCAATACTCCCCCCGTTTAAAACAAACAAATACTCAAAAATCGACGAACGGCCATCAATGCCGATCATTCGCCGGTATCCTTGCACGCGTCTGGATCAAGCGTTTCAGCAGGCCCGCCGCCCTGCGCTCGCTGTTCATGGAGTGACGCATGCGCAAATCATCCTGTTTATTGCTCTCAAGCCTGATGGCTTGCACAGCTGTGCATGCGCAGGTTTTCCAGCGTGAACTTGGTGACTTCGACCTGAAACTCGACACCACACCCAGCCGCAGCATGGCCCAAGGCCTGGTCAAACCGGCGGCCGCGGGCTCGTTTCATGGCGGGCTCGACCTCAGCCACGACAGTGGCCTGTATTTCGGCCAGTACGCGCCGAGCATGGGCATCACGCCGGGCAAGAACCTCGAAATCGATTCCTATGTCGGTTTTAAACAACCTTTCGATCAAACCCTCGGCTATGAAATCGGGATGATCCACTACAGCTATCCCGAGGTAGACACACTCGACAGCCAGGAACTGTTCGGTGGCCTGACCCTGCTCGGCAGCCGTTTCGGCATCGCCCTGAGCCACGACCCGGACAAACAGAACAACACGTTGTTTGCCGATCTTGGCGGCAACCAACCGTTCGGCATCGGGGTCAGCATGAAATACACCACCCACCAACTGAATACACCGGTGGCGGTGGACGGCGGTTATGTCAGCAACTTTACCGATTGGTCGGTGAAACTGTCACGGCCGTTAATGGGCGTCGATCTCAACCTGATCTACAGCAACTCCAGCCTCAGCGGCAGCGATTGCTCGGCCTACTCCGGACACAACAGCCAGTGCGACGGCCTCGTCACACTCAAGGCCGAGCACGCATTCTATTGATCGGCTGAACTGCCGGGTTCATTGTGCGTTCACACAAGAATCAGATCCCCAAGGCTGGCTATCGCAAGGATTCGCCCATGTCTCGCTGGTTCAAACATATCGCTACCCTCTTGATCTTCACCCTTGCCCTCGGCGCCTGCAGCCGCGTCGGCCTGGCTTATCGCAACCTCGACGTGATCATCCCGTGGACGCTTAGCGACTACCTGGACATGAACGGCGAGCAGAAAGGCTGGTTCAACGAACGCCTCAAAGAACACCTGAGCTGGCACTGCAGCACGCAATTGCCAGAGTATCTGGACTGGCTCGACCGCCTGCAAACGATGGTTGAAAACAATCAGGTGACCGACACAGCGCTGCAGACACGCACGGAAGAAGCCAAGCAGGCGATTGCTCAAACCGCACGGGAAATCACTCCGTCAGCCATCGAGTTGCTGCAAGGCTTGGATGACAAACAGGTCGCGGAAATGAACGACGCATTTGCCAAGGATTTGCGTAAACGCCAGCGGGAATATTTGAACCCGCCGCTTGCCCAGCAGATCGCCGAACGCGGCGCACGCATGGTCAAACGCCTCAACGACTGGCTCGGGCCATTGAGCGTCACTCAAGAACAGCGGGTAATGGCGTGGTCGACCGCGCTGGGCGACCAGAACACCCAATGGATCGCCAACCGCGCTCACTGGCAGCAGCAGTTCAGTAACGCCGTTGCCCAGCGTAAAAGTGCCGAATTCCCACAGCGAATCGAGACACTTCTGGTCAACCGCGAGCGTTTATGGACAACGGATTACCAGAAGGCCTATGCGAACACCGAAGCGCAAGCGCGCTCGCTGGCGGTGGACCTGATGGCCGAGAGCACACCGCAGCAGCGTCAGCGGTTGCTCAAGAAAATCGAAGGGGTGCGTAAAGACTTCAATGACCTCAAATGCCTCAAGGCCGCACAAAAACCTTGAATCAGACGTCAAACCAATGTGGGCTTGCTCGCGAAGGCGGTGTATCAGACACGTAAAGGGTGAATGACACACCGCATTCGCGAGCAAGCCCGCCCCCACAAAGGCTATCAGGCAATCTGCGCTTTGGAAGCCACGTCATCAAACGTGACCGGGTCCAGCGCGTCTTCCTGTTCATCCAGCACCTGCCGTGGATGATCATTGCCGGGAATGCTGCTGTCGATCAGGCTCAGCAGGCTCGAACCACGCGGAGTCAAAATGAAGTTTTCGCCATTGCCGCCCTGATCCTCGGGCCGTGGCTCGAAATAACCGCGATCCAGCAACAACTTTTCATACTCGCAAGCCAACGTTTTCAGATGATCCAGATTCTCTACCGACTCACCTTGTGCTGCAGTCTGCGCCGCTTCCTGTTCGGCATAAGGCCGTGGCGTGAAGCTATGGCCAGCGCTGTTCTGCGCTTCATGCAGCAAGCGCTCAATCAAACCCCAGTTATAAGTCGTCATCCTGATTCAACCTCCGGTGCACGTGAATTTTGGCGCGTTCATAGGTTGTGACCCAAGCGGATCGTAGCCGTTCAGCCAAGTTTTCCCATGCGACCGACCGGCGGTCTGTCGAATTCTTCAAGGTTTAAACGACTAGTCTGAAACAGACGGTTTCAACCCCGCAGGAGAAATCATCATGAACATTGAGAATCATCCGGTGGTATCGCACGAAGAATGGCTAGCCGCCCGCCAACAACACCTCGCCCACGAAAAAGCCTTCACCAGGGAACGCGATCGCCTCAGTGCAGAACGCCGCGCATTGCCTTGGTTGAAGGTCGACAAGGACTACCGCTTTCAGGGGCCGAATGGCGAACTGAAGCTGGCTGATCTGTTTGGCAAGAACAGCCAATTGGTTGTTTATCACTTCATGTTCGCCAAGGACTGGGAGGAAGGCTGCCCAGGCTGCTCGTTTCTGAGCGATCACATTGACGGCGCCAATCTGCATCTGGCCCATCACGATATTGCAGTGGTCGCGGTTTCCCACGCCCCGTTCAACGAATTTCAGGACTTTAAACGGCGCATGGGCTGGAAGTTTGACTGGGTGTCGTCAGACGATTCCGATTTCAACTACGATTTTGGCGTATATGCCCGAGCTGAAGACGCCGAGGCCGGCAAGGCTACCTACAACTACGAAAAGACTGACAGCGCCGAGGAGGAAATGCCGGGGCTGAGCGTGTTTTACCGCGATGATAAAGGTGGGATTTTCCACACTTACTCAACGTATGCCCGTGGGCTGGACATGTTGGTGGGCGCCTACAACTACCTCGATCTGACGCCCAAGGGCAGGAATGAAGACGAGATCATGGAGTGGGTGCGGCATCATGATCGGTATGAGTCGGCAATCAAGTCTGAATGCTGTCATGGGAAAGAAGGTTGAACAAAATAGCCAAAGCGGGGGCCCATGGCCATCCGCTGTTTACTTAAAGAACAGGGCAGATTTGTTATCTGAATTGCTAATCGCTATGGCCCTGCAAGAGCGCCATTCTGATCATCGAAGATAAACAGCGATCTCAAAATAGTGACCATCCAACAGATAATTTCGACCCGATCAAGTCAATGGGTTCAGCACGTTTGTTGCGCTGAACTTTATCCCTGAAAAGCTCCTCAACCGGTTAACCCGACTTAACCGGAACGAAGGCCTACCCCATGAAAACCCTGATCAAGCTCACCCTCGCCGCCACGCTCGCCTGCGCCCTGCCCGTCTGGGCTTGCACGCCGGAAGAAGCCACCGCCAAACGCGAACAACTGGCCAAGGAAGTTGCGAAGCTCACCGAACAGAACCCGGCCAAGGCCAGGGAGATCAACGCCGAGCTGCAGAAAGTGGATCTGGGCACGGCCAGCGCCGATCTGCCGGACAAGTGCCAGTTGATCGATCAGCGCTTGAAAGAGCTGGATTCGGCCGAGAAGAAAACCGAGGGTTAATCACCGCAGAATCAAAAGATCGTCCGATCGCGGCCCGAGCCTTCGGCAGCGCCTACACCGATCCCTGTAGGAGCTGCCGAAGGCTGCGATCTTTTGACCCTGAAAATGCATCAATGCATTTATTTACTTGCATAAACGCATACTCGAACTAAGATTACCTCGAGCAAGGAGATCGGCACCGTTCATCGCAGATGAAAACCTTTAACCACCGATCGCTCGGCAACACCGCTACAACCACACAAGCTGGACGCTTGTTTTCACTCATGGAGGATTGAAAAAATGTTAACCAATGAAGCAACCCGATTCACCGGCGAAACGCTGCCAAGGTGCTTGAGCGGCCATCTGCTTGACCCGCAACTGGTCGAAGTCGAAGCGGCTGAACAGATCAACGCCCTCGCCACTGGAAGCCTCAATTTCAGCATGCAGAAACAGACCCAGACCAACTGGTGCTGGGCGGCCGTTTCCGCTTCGGTCGGCAACTATTACGGCACCGGGTCCTGGACCCAGTGCGGTGTCGCCAGTTCGGAACTGAATCGCAACTGCTGCAATCAGCCGGGGCCGTGCAACGTTTACGGCTATCTGGATTCCGCCCTGCGCACCACGCGCAGTTACAACGGCATGAATCAAGGCTCGCTGCAGATGTCGGCCATTCAGAACCAGATCAACATGGGCCGTCCGGTCGGCCTGCGCTGTGCCTGGTACGGCGGCGGTGCGCACTTCCTGACGATCTATGGCACCAACGGCAACTACGTGCTGGTCGCCGACTCGATCTATGGCTATTCGACCCGTGCGTTGAACGCTTTCCCCGGTTCGTATAACGGCGGCGGCAACTGGACCCACACTTACTTCACCGCCAAAAACTAGGAGGGCGACATCATGCAACTGACTTATCCAAAGGCGCCTTCCAACGGCGTTCAGACACTGCGTCCGGCGCTGCAAGCCGCACTGCAAAACCAAGGCTTCGGCGCCAATCGCCAGTTTGCCAATGCAGCACCTGCGAAAATCAGCCTCAGCGAAGCCTATCGCGGCTACTCATTGAGTCTGGATGACCTGAGCACCGGCAAAGGGCTGAAAGACGCCAAGGTGGGCGACTGGCATTACTTGGTGTTCGCCGATGGCGTGACGATTGCCGATGCGCAACTGGCCGATGTACGCGGTCACGTCGAGTTCGCCTCGTTGAACCACGGGACGCTCGCCGCCGCGACTGTCGGAGCGCTGAAACTGGCCGAACAGTCACCACAACTGCAGGGTAAAACCGTTGAGCTGCGGGTGTTGTTTGTTTCAGCGCTGCACGTTGTGGCGATCTGGCTGCACGCCGACGGTGAAGATGTGCTGATTCCAATCGATCCAACGCCCAAAGAACTGGCGGGCACCCGGTTGTACAGCGAGGCGGCGCTGCTCGCCCTGCTGAAGCCGGCCGCTGACACGGCAAAGCAACGTTTTGATGCCGACACCAGCGGGCAGCTCGGGAGCTGACAAATCCCGGCCGTAAAAAAACCCGGACACTGTCCGGGTTTTTTGTGTGCGCCTGAAACGACTTACTCAGCCGCTGGCTCTGCCGCCTTGCGGCGCTTGAGCGGGGCCATGCCGTCGCTGCTCACCAGAGAGTCCGGCTTCGGACGATTGACGCTCTTGCGCTTGGTCGGCGTCTTGGCGGCAGTTTTCTTCTTGTCGCCCTTGGCGTCGGTCTTTTTCTTCTTCACGCCAACCGCTTTACCCGAGGCCTTGACCTTTTTCGGTCCGCCGTAGGTGCCTTTGACTTCCTTGACGGTGCGGCGCTCGAAGCTCTGCTTCAGATAACGCTCGATGCTCGACATCAGGTTCCAGTCGCCATGGCAGATCAGCGAGATCGCCAGACCGTCGTTACCGGCACGACCGGTACGACCAATGCGGTGTACGTATTCGTCGCCGCTGCGTGGCATGTCGAAGTTGATCACCATATCCAGACCATCGACATCCAGACCACGGGCCGCGACGTCGGTCGCTACCAGAATCTTCACCCCGCCCTGCTTCAGACGATCGATCGCCAGTTTGCGATCCTTCTGGTCTTTCTCGCCGTGCAGCACGAACGCCTTGTATTCCTGAGCCACCAGACGACCATAGATGCGGTCGGCCATGGCGCGGGTGTTGGTGAAGATGATTGCTTTCTGATAGGTCTCGTTGGCCAGCAGCCAGTTCACGATCTGTTCTTTGTGCTGGTTGTGGTCAGCGGTGATGATCTGCTGACGGGTCGTCGAGTTCAGTTGGCTGACCGCGTTGAGCTGCAAGTGCTCAGGGTTGTTCAGCACCTTGGCGATCATCTCGCGCAGGCCGGAGCCGCCGGTGGTGGCGGAGAACAGCATGGTCTGCTGACGGTTCGGGCATTCATCGACCAGACGCTGCACGTCTTCGGCAAAACCCATGTCGAGCATGCGGTCGGCTTCGTCGAGAACCAGCACTTCAACTTCTTTCAGATCGAGGTTGCCGGCGTTGAGTTGCTCGATCATCCGGCCTGGGGTGCCGATGAGGATGTCCGGCACCTTGCGCAGCATGGCGGCCTGCACCTTGAAGTCTTCACCGCCGGTGATCAGGCCGGACTTGATGAAGGTGAACTGCGAAAAACGCTCAACTTCTTTCAGGGTTTGCTGGGCCAGTTCACGGGTCGGCAGCAGGATCAGCGTTTTGATGCTGACGCGGACCTTGGCCGGGCCGATCAGGCGGTTGAGGATCGGCAGTACGAAAGCGGCGGTCTTGCCGCTACCGGTTTGCGCCGTCACCCGCAGGTCACGCCCCTGGAGCGCCAGCGGAATGGCCGCGGCTTGCACAGGCGTTGGCTCGACAAATTTCAGCTCGGCCACGGCTTTGAGCAGGCGTTCGTGCAGGGCGAATTGGGAAAACACGGGTGCTACCTCGAAGATATGCAAAAAAACAGCTGCATAGGTTACCGGTTTCGAGCGCTCAGGCCGAGTTTCTTTATACAAACGGTGCTAATCAGTGGTTTTTTGTTGCCTGATTTGTCTCTTACGGTAATACACAGCGTCTTAAATGCTCTAATCGCCCATCGCGTCTTACAGAAGAATCGTTTCTCTTATGGATTTCAAACAGCTCTGGCTCAACGCCCAGGACCTCTGGGGCACCCTGGAACAGCATCCACTCTTGCAGGCCGGCCTGGCTTTGGCAGTGTTGCTGGTGATCGCGCTGGTACTCGGACGAGTGGCGCGCTACCTGATCCTGCACGCCAGCCGTATGCTCGGCCGCCAGCCTTCGCTGCACTGGATCAATGATTTTCGCCATAACAAGGTGTTTCAGCGTCTGGCGCAAATGACGCCATCGCTGGTCATCCAGTTCGGCCTGCATCTGGTGCCCGAACTGAGTGACACCGCCATGACCTTTCTGGGCAACGTGGCGCTGGCGTTCACCATCCTGTTCCTGTTGCTGTCGGTCACCGCCCTGCTCAACGCCTTGCTCGACATCTATGCACGCACCGAACACGCCCGTACTCGCTCGATCAAGGGCTATGTGCAACTGGCGAAAATGGTCTTGTACGTGTTTGGCGCAATCATCATCGTCGCCACCCTGATCGACCGTTCGCCACTGTTGCTGCTCTCGGGTCTGGGCGCGATGTCGGCGGTGATTCTGTTGGTCTACAAGGACACGCTGCTGTCGTTCGTCGCCAGCGTGCAGTTGACCAGCAACGACATGCTGCGGGTCGGCGACTGGATCGAGATGCCACAAGTCGGTGCCGATGGCGACGTGGTCGACATCACCCTGCACACGGTCAAGGTGCAGAACTTCGACAAGACTATTGTCTCGATCCCGACCTGGCGCCTGATGTCCGAGTCGTTCAAAAACTGGCGCGGCATGCAGCAGTCTGGCGGGCGGCGGATCAAACGCAGCCTGTTCATCGACGCCAGCGGTGTGCGTTTCATTCGCGATGATGAAGAAGAGAAGCTGAGCCAGGTACATCTGCTGACCGACTACATGGGCCGCAAGAAAGCCGAGCTCAAGGCGTGGAACCAAGCCCAGGGCAATGTCGCGGCGATGTCCGCCAATCGTCGACGCATGACCAACCTTGGAACGTTCCGCGCTTATGCGCTGGCGTATCTGAAAAGCCACGCAGAGATCCAGCCGAACATGACCTGCATGGTCCGTCAGATGCAGACCACGGCTCAAGGCATTCCCCTGGAAATCTACTGTTTCACCCGCACCACGGCGTGGGCCGATTACGAGCGGATTCAGGGGGATATTTTTGACTATCTGCTGGCGGTGTTGCCGGAGTTCGGCCTGAGCCTGTATCAGCAGCCAAGCGGCGGGGATCTGCGGACGGGGTTGCTGCCGGCGGTGTTGGGTGCAAGCCACATTCCCGAAGCCCAGAAACACTTGATGTAACACCGCGAACCAAAAACGGTGGGAGCGGGCTCGCTCCCACAGTGGGTTATGCGCTGGCCAGTGGTTTGCGGATACCCAACCGGCTGATCCACACTGCCGCCAGAATCACACTCGCGCCGAGGAACAATCTTCCAAGCTCCTCATGCTGATTCCAGATCAGCAGATTCAGCAGCAAGCCCAACGGTACATGCAGGTTGTTCATCACCGCCAAAGTCCCGCCGTTGACCATGCAGGCGCCCTTGTTCCACCAGTACATGCCCAACGCGGTCGAGACCAGACCGAGGAACAGCAACACCCCCCATTGCAGCGGCGCTTCAGGCAAGAAGTTGGCTTTGCCGAACATCAGGAACGCTGGCAACACCACCGCCAGCGCACCGAGATAGAAGAAGCCGAAGCGCCGGTAATGCGGCAGATCGCTGGGGTGTTTTGCCACCAGATGCTTGTACAGCACCTGCCCGGCGGCGTAGGTGAAGTTGGCCAGTTGCAGCAGCAGGAAGCCCATGAAGAAGTCCGGGTTGATCCGGTCGAAACGAATCACCGCCGCGCCGCCCACCGCCACCAGTGCGGCGACCAGCGCCCATGGGTTGAAGCGGCGATTCAGCGCATCTTCGATCAGCGTTACGTGCAACGGCGTGAGGATGGTGAACAGCAACACCTCCGGCACCGTCAGCACCCGGAAGCTCAGGTACAGGCAAACGTAGGTCACACCGAACTGCAAGGCGCCGATCAGCAGCATGCCGCGCATGAACGCCGGTTCTACCGAGCGCCAGCGGGTCAGCGGGATGAACACCAGCCCGGCCAGCACCACACGCACCAGCACCGCGAAGTAGCTGTCGACATGACCGGCCAGGTATTCACCGATCAGACTGAAAGAAAACGCCTGGATCAGCGTGACAAAAAGTAGATAGCCCATGCTCGCCTCTGTTTCGAATGGCGGCGACGATAGCGGGTTTTGTCGTGAAACGGATAAATCGCAGGCAAAAAAACCTCGAAAGAAATGCCTGGTCAGTCCCCTCGCCTTCCGGGAGAGGGCTATCAAGAACCTCCAACGAACTCAAGGTTGAGCAAAGACCAAGGCCTGCGGCACATCGATGTCCCAAAGCACCCCGGGATCCTCCACCACCACTTCCACCACCCGTCCCTGCTTGAACAAAGGTCTGGCGCCGCGCTCACCGGACAACGCCTGCAACCGCCCCCCCAACGAACGACCGAACCCTACTGGATGCCCAAACTCGCCATCCAGCACCGGCACACTCACCGCATCATCGGCCATTGCCGCGGCGACCCGCTCGATACTCGACGGCAAGATAAACGGCATATCCCCCAGCACGATCAGCCAGCCATCCACATCCGGACACGCCGCCACACCCGCTGCAATGCTGTCGCCCATCCCGGTTGATGCAATTGACACCACCTCGCAGCCATAAGCCTGCGCCATGCGCATTGCCTGCGGCCGCGCTTCAGTCGTCACAAGGATTCGTTTGTCGAGACTGGCCGGCAGATTGACCAAGACCTGCTCGATCACCGAACGCAAGGCGCCATCACGTGCGGCGCAATCAGCCAGTAATTTATCCTTGTCGGCGCCCGCCACTTCGCGAAAGCGACGGCCCTCGCCCGCTGCCAGCACAATCACAGCAATGGATCGACTCATGCGCCCTCCACTGCCCTTTTCTGTTTCAGCTCGACGCCGTTTTTGATCGCGACGATTTCTGCCAGCAAGGACAAAGCAATTTCCGCCGGCGAATGACTGCCGATGTGCAGCCCGATCGGACCGTGCAATCGACTGATGGCCTGTGCCGACAAGCCTAGCTGGGCCAGATTTTCCCGACGCTTCTGGCTGTTGACCCGCGAGCCCAGCGCGCCGACGTAAAAGGCCCGCGAATCGAGCGCAGTGAGCAGCGCCATATCATCCAGGCGTGGATCGTGAGTCAGCGCGACAATTGCCGTGCGTTCGTCGGTCTGAATGCTCAACACCGCATCATCCGGCATGCCGGGGACGAAACGACCGTGATGCTCTTCCCAGCCATAGACGAACTCGGTGCGCGGATCGCAGATCAAGACCTCGAAATCCAGCAACCGCGCCATGTCCGCGACGTAACGCGACAATTGTCCGGCACCGATCAACAGCAGACGCCAACGCGGACCATAGATGGCACGCAGTTTTTTGCCGTCGAAGAGCAGCGAATCAGACTGGCTGGCTGGCGACAACACCACTTCACCCGTGTCGATATTCAGCTCACGCGCCACAATCTCGTGGGCTTCGCAACGTGCGAGCAATTCGGCCACCCACGCCGGATCGCCGACGCGCTCTTCAGTCAGACGCAACGTGCCACCGCAAGGCAAGCCGAAGCGCGCCGCTTCTTCACGGGTAACGCCGTAAGTGATCAATTGCACGGGCGGCCCGTCGGTAGCGATGCGTCCGTCGTGCAGACGGGCGATCAAGTCATCCTCGACACACCCACCCGACACCGAGCCGATCACCACGCCATCTTCGCGCAACGCCAACATCGCGCCAGGAGCCCGGGGCGCGGTGCCCCAGGTCTGCACCACGCTGAACAGCACCACCCTCTGCCCGGCGCGGCGCCATTCGAGCACGCTGCGCAGGACGTTCAGGTCGACGCTGTCCATCACGCTTTCGCCTTCTGCCAGCCCTGCAACTGATAACGCACTGGCAGGTTCCGGATACGTTGGCCCGTCGCCGCAAAAATCGCGTTGCACAACGCCGGCGCGATAGGTGGCACACCCGGCTCACCGACGCCGCCCAATGGCACATCGCCCGGCGGCGTCACCAGATGCACCGCGACTTCCTTGGGCGCCAGCGACATACGCGCCACTTCATACATGTGGAAGTTGTCTTGCTGAACCTTACCGTCCTTGAAGCTGATTTCACCCAGCACCGCGTTCCCCAGGCCCATGACACACGCGCCCTCGAACTGCGACCGAATGCGTTCAGGGTTGATCTGCGGCCCGCAATCCACAGCGATGTCAGCCTTGTGCACGATCAGCGTGCCGTCATCCTTGACCTCGACTTCAATCACCGCCGCCACGTAAGTCACGAAGCTGTAATGCACCGCCAATCCCAGACCACGGCCCTTGGGCAATTTCCGCCCCCAACCGGCCGCCTTGGCTGCGGTTTCCAGCACGGTGCGCATGCGCCCGGTGTCGATCGGATAGCGCTCAGGTGATTCGCCGTAATTCCACTCTTCACTCAACGTGCGCGGGTCGATCTGCCGATCCGGGCCAAGCAGCTTGATCTGGTACTTGAGCGGATCCTCACCGGCCTTGTGCGCCAGTTCGTCGACAAAGCTCTGGATCGCGAAACCATGGGGAATGTTCGACACCGAGCGATACCAGCCAACCCGCGTATGCACCGTGGCTTCGGGGTTTTCCAGACGCACATTGGGAATCGCATAAGCCATGTTGGTGAAGCCCATGCCCAACTCGAACGCCGCTTCATGATTCATGCCCGGCGCGAACAGCGCGGTAATGCTTGGCGCCACGGTGCGGTGCAACCAGCCGGACGGCATGCCGTCCTTATCGACGCCAGCCTTCAGGTATTCAGCGGACACGGTGTGGAAGTAAGAATTGTGAACGTCATCTTCGCGCGTCCACTGTACCCGCACGGCTTTGCCGGGGAATTGCTTGGCGAGGATTGCCGCTTCGATGACAAAGTCGGGTTTCGACTTGCGACCGAAACCGCCGCCGAGCAAGGTGACATTAACGGTCACGTTGTCGAAAGGCAGCCCTAAACGCTCGCTGATTCGCTCACGGGTAACCTGCGGTGCCTGACTCGGCGCCCAGGCTTCGCAGAGGCCGTCCTTGAAGCGGGCAATCGCGACCATCGGCTCCATCGGCGCTTGCGCCAGATGCGGCAAATAGTAAGAGGCCTGGAGGGTGCTCGCGGCGCCGCTCATGGCTTTGTCGATATCGCCAGTGTTGCGCACCACTTTGCCGGGTTTCAGCGACGCGGCTTCCAGTTCCTTGCGGTAGGCAACCGAGTCGTAACTGGCGTTCGGGCCGTCATCCCACTCGATCTTCAGCGCCTCGCGCCCCTTGATCGCCGCCCACGTGTTACTGGCGACCACCGCGACTCCGCCCAACGGCTGGAACTCCGAGGGCAACGGACGACTTTCGATCTGAATCACTTTAAGCACGCCGGGGACCTTCAGCGCGGCGCTGTCATCCAGCGATTTGACCTTGCCGCCATACACCGCTGGCCGGGCAATGGTGGCGTACAACATGCCATCGAAATGCACATCGGCGCCGTACACCGCGCGCCCCTTGACGATGTCATCACCGTCGATGGCTTTGGTGCCCTCCTTCCCGATGTAGCGAAATTCGGACGGCTGCTTGAGGCGCAGACTGTCACGCGCCGGCACCGCCAACGCACTGGCCGCAGCGGCAAGTTCGCCATAGCCCAGCTCACGGCCGGACGGTTTATGCAGCACTTTGTGCAACTGTGCGTGACACTCGCCAACCGGCACTTTCCACTGCTCGGCCGCCGCTTGTTCCAGCATCGTCCGGGCTGCCGCGCCGCAGCGTCGCATCGGTTCATACCAGTGGCGCATGCTGCGCGAACCGTCAGTGTCCTGGTTACCGAAACGCACTTCATCGCCCGGTGCCTGCTGGACTTTGACGTGAGCCCAATCGGCCTCCAACTCGTCGGCCACCACCATGGTCAGACTGGTACGCACGCCCTGGCCCATCTCGGAACGGTTGCAGACCACGGTTACGGTGCCATCAGCGGCGATGCTGACGTAAACCTTCGGATCGTCGATCCAGCCGTTGGGCATGCCGTCGGCGCCGAACTTCTTCGGTTTGTCCTCAGCCAACGCATCCTGCCAACCCCAACTCGCTGCCAACACCAGTGCACCGGTGGCGGTGGCGCCTTTGAGAAAACCGCGACGGCTGAGATTGCTCAGGGCGAAATCATGGGGTAGACGACTCATGCCTTGGCCTCCTTCAAATGAGTGGAAGCCTGACGGATCGCGGTTTTGATTCGGTTGTAAGTGCCACAGCGGCAAATATTGCCAACCATCGCTTCTTCGATCTGTTGGTCGCTCGGGTTCGGGTTGGTTTTCAGCAATGCAGTGGCCGACATGATCTGCCCGCCCTGACAAAAACCACACTGGGCCACGGCGCTGTCGAGCCAGGCTTGCTGGACGACTTGCCCGACCGGATCAGCGTGCAGGTTGTCGATGGTCGTAACGTTCTGCCCGACGACCGAGCCGATCGGCGTGATGCAACTGCGTGCCGGCAAGCCGTCGATATGTATCGTGCATGCGCCACACAAGCCCATGCCGCAGCCGAACTTGGTGCCGTTGTAACCGGCGACGTCGCGAATGGCCCAGAGCAGGGGCATGTCTTCGGTGACATCAAGGGAATGGTCTTGGCCATTAAGTTTCAGGGTAATCATGGGCACGCCCGCATATTCATGGAGGTTATGGGGTCGAGCAATCTGCTGCCGAAAAAGCAACGGTGGGTTCACGCAGATCGACTCAGGCTAATGAGGCTCTCTTGTGCCGACGGGAACGCCTGCACCGGGCCTTTGATGGAGCAAATGGCTGGTATCGTTAGCTCGCTAAGTTAACCCAACGTTAACAAAAAAGCCCTGCACTTTTTAATCGGTGCAGGGCTTCGGATGGTGTTCGGCAAGCGTAGCCTCAATAACGATTGGGCTCCATTTCCAGCTCGACATTGAAACGCTCGGCAATATCTTTCTGGATACGTTGCGCCAGATCGAGCAATTGCAGGCCGGTCGCTGCCCCGTAATTGACCAACACCAGCGCCTGCAATTTATGCACGCCGGCATCGGCCTCACGGAAACCTTTCCAGCCTGCGCGCTCGATCAGCCAACCGGCCGCCAGCTTCATCTGCCCGTCAGGCTGCGCGTACGCCACCAGATCCGGATGCTGCTCCTTGATCTGCGACACCTGCGCCGCCGACACCAGCGGGTTCTTGAAGAAGCTGCCAGCATTGCCGAGCACTGCCGGGTCCGGCAGTTTTTCGCTGCGAATGCTGCAAATGGCGCGGCTGACGTCGGTGGGCGTCGGCTGTTCGATGCCCTGTTCGGTCAAGCGCTGACGCACCGGGCCGTACTCCAGGTGCAGATGTGCCACGCGATCGAGTCTGAAGCGCACCCGCAGAATCAGCCAACGCCCCAGCTCCTGTTTGAACAGGCTGTCGCGGTAGGCGAAGTTGCATTCTTCCAGGGTGAAATCGCGCAGCTCGCCGCTCTGACGATCCAGCGCGGTGAGCCCGGCAAACACATCCTTGATCTCGACACCGTAGGCACCGATGTTCTGCATTGGCGCTGCACCAACGGTGCCGGGAATCAGGCTGAGGTTTTCCAGTCCGGAGAAACCCTGTGCCAAGGTGTGTTGCACAAACGCATGCCACGGTTCGCCCGCTTCGGCTTCAATCACCACACGGTTGCCGTCATCACTGATCACGCGGATACCGCGTGTGGCCATGCGCAGCACCAGCGCCGCAATGTCAGCGGTCAGCAGCAAGTTACTGCCGCCACCGATCACCAGCAACGGCACCTGGTGAGCAGCGGCATAGCTCAGCGCCTCACGCACATCGGCGTCGCTGTGGGCTTCGGCATACAGTTGCGCCCGCACATCAACGCCAAAGCTGTTGAACGGTTTAAGGGAAACCCGGGGTTGCACCTGCAAACTCATAAACGGCCCTTCACTTCGATCAACAACTGGTCACAAGCCGCCTCGATCAGGTCCAGCACCTGCTCAAAACCTTGATCACCGTCGTAATACGGATCTGGCACTTCATCGACCACACCGGCATAACGACGCAGGAACAGATCCAGTTCGGCTTTGCCGGTAGACGGTTGCAACGCCTTGAGATTGCGCAGATTGCTGTTATCCATGGCCAGGATCAGGTCGTAACTGGCGAAATCGGCACGGCTGACCTGTTGCGCGCGCTGCGCCGACAGGTCATAGCCACGCACTTTGGCCGCGGCCTGGCTGCGCTTGTCCGGCGGGTTGCCGACGTGCCAGTCACCGGTACCGGCAGAAGCCACTTCAACCTGATCCGCCAACCCGGCCTCACGCAGTTTGCGGCGCAGCACGCCTTCGGCAGTCGGTGACCGGCAAATGTTGCCCAGGCACACAAACAGAACACGCATCAGGCCTCCAGCAGGCGACGAACGCGCTCGAGGTCTTCGGCGGTATCGACACCGGTCGGCGGCGCGATCAGAGCGTCAGCCACATGAATACGCACGCCATGCCACAAGGCACGCAGTTGCTCGAGGGATTCGGTGTTTTCCAGCCAGCACGGCCCCCAACTCACGAAGTCCTGCAAGAAACCAGCACGGTAGGCATAAATGCCGATGTGGCGACGGTACGGCACGCCTTCGGGCAGTTGCTCGCGGCTCTTGGCGAAGGCATCGCGGGCCCACGGCAAGGTGGCACGGCTGAACGTCAGCGCCAGGCCGTTGAGGTCGCTGACGACCTTGACCACGTTCGGGTTGAACAGGGTTTCCACGTCCTCGATGGGCTCGGCCAACGTGGCCATCCGCGCTTCGGTGTGGGCCGCAAGATTGGCGGCAACCTGATCGATCACGCTCGGTGGAATCAGCGGCTCATCGCCTTGCACGTTGACCACGATCGCGTCGGGTTCAAGCCCCAGTTTCGCCGCGACCTCAGCCAGACGATCGGTGCCGGAGTTGTGATCTTCACGGGTCAAAACCACTTCGGCGCCAAACCCTTTGCACGCCTCAACGATGCGCGCATCGTCCGTTGCGACCACCACGCGGGTGGCGCTGCTTTTGCTCGCCTGTTCCCAGACGTGCTGGATCATCGGTTTGCCGGCAATCAACAGCAGCGGTTTGCCCGGCAACCGAGTGGAGGCGTATCGCGACGGGATGACAACGGTGAAGGCTGTGGTCATTTATCCAGGCGCTCGTCGGTGGTCAAGGTGCGGGCTTCGGTCTCGAGCATCACCGGGATGCCGTCGCGGATCGGGTATGCCAGACCGGCGCCCTTGCTGATCAGCTCGGTTTTGTCGGCGCTGAGCTTGAGCGGGCCTTTGCAGATAGGGCACGCGAGGATGTCGAGCAATTTGGTGTCCATGAACATTCCCTGGATAAAAGAGTTAAGGCAAAAGACGATCCGGCAACAGGCGCATCAGTTGTGTGTCGAACCAGGCCACAAAGGCCGGCGACGGCACCGCATCGACCGCCAGGTACCACCAGTCGGCAGCAGCGAAGGCACGGCACTTCACCGCGTCCTTTTCGGTCATCACCAATGGCAATGACGGTGTGAAATTCAAGGCCTGCACGCTGTATTCGGCGTGGTCGGCAAACGCATGGGGGACGGGTCGCCAGTCTAGCGCTTCGAGGGTATTGAAGAAACGTTGCGGATTGCCGATCCCGGCGACCGCGTGCACAGCCTGACCGGCCGGAAAATGATCGAGCGGCATACGTTCGCCACTGCGCAGATTGACCAGCGCGGTGGGTTGAAGACGGAAGGCGAAACCGTCGTCGCGATCATCGAGCGCACCGTTGAACAGCACACCGTCGACGCTTTGCAGACGTTCAATCGGCTCGCGCAATGGCCCGGCAGGCAGGCAGCGCTTATTGCCCAGACCTCGGGCGGCGTCGATCAGCACCAACTCCAGATCCCGTGCCAAACGGTAATGCTGCATGCCGTCGTCGGAAAGAATCAGATCCAGCGGTTCGCTTTCGAGCAAGGCTTTGACGGCGGCGCTGCGATCGGGGTCGATCATCAGCGGCACGCCGGTGCGCTGAACAATCAGCAGCGGTTCATCGCCCGCGATATCGGCGCTTTGATCGGCCTCAACTCGCCATGGCAGTTGCGCAGGCTTGGCGCCGTAGCCACGACTGACCACGCCCACACGCAAACCGCTGCGCCGGCAGTGTTCGATCAGCCAGAGAATCATCGGTGTCTTGCCCGTGCCCCCGACGGTGATGTTGCCGACCACGATCAGCGGCACTGGCGGCTGGTAGATTTCACCTTCGCCATCAAGAAAACGCTGACGTTTGTTGACCACCACGCGGCGGTACAACATTTCCAGCGGCCGCAGCAGCGTCAGGGCCGGGTGCCCCTGATACCACGCGGCGAGCAAGCGATCAGACAGGCTCATCAGGATTTGGGCGCCGCCTCGACCGTGGTCATGCGCAGATGGCTGAAACCGAGCTTGCCGGCCGCGTCCATGGCAGTGATCACCGATTGGTGTTGAGTTTTGCCATCGGCACTGATCGACAACGGCAGGCTGGTGTCGCCGTTGGATTCTTTCTGCATGGCCTCCATCAGGGTGGCCAGATCGTTTTTCGGCAGAATCTTGTTGTTCACCGAAAACACGCCCTCGGCGCTGATGGCGACGTCGATCTGCTTGACCTGCTGATCTTCGGCGGGCGAGCCGCTGACCGCTTCTGGCAAATCGACGCGCAACTGGGTTTCACGGGTAAAGGTGGTGGTCACGACGAAAAACAGCAGCAGGATAAACACCACGTCAATGAGCGACGCGAGGTTGATGTCCACGGTTTCCCGGGGTTTGCGACGGAATTTCACGCTTTGCCCTCAGCCAGATCGACGTCACGGTCGCCCTGCACCACTTCAACCAGTTTGATCGCCTCCTGCTCCATGCCCACCACCAGTTCATCGATGCGGCGCTGCAGGAAACGGTGGAAGAAAACCGCCGGAATACCAACCATCAGGCCCGCTGCGGTGGTGATCAGCGCTTTGGAAATACCGCCGGCCAACACCGAGGCGTTGGTGCCCATGCCGGAACCGGTGAACGCGCTGAAAATATCGATCATGCCCAGTACGGTGCCGAGCAGGCCCAACAAAGGCGCCATGGCGGCGATGGTGCCCAGTGCATTTATGTAGCGTTCAAGCTCGTGAATGACCCGGGCAGCGGCCTCTTCGATGCACTCTTTCATGATCTCGCGACCATGTTTGGAGTTGGCCAGGCCAGCGGCGAGGATTTCCCCCAGCGGCGAATTGGCGCGCAATTCCTTGAGTTTTTCTTTATTGAGCTGCTTGTCCTTGATCCAGACCCAGACCTGACCCAGCAGATGCTCGGGAGTGACGCGACTGGCGCGCAGGGTCCACAGGCGCTCGGCGACAATCGCCATGGCCGCGATGGAACTCAGAATGATCGGCAACATCATCCAGCCGCCGGATTTGACCAATTCCCACACAGTGACAGTCCCCTCGAAAAAGTGCGTCACTTTACCATACCGGTTCATGATTAAGACCCGCCGCCCCGACGACCGTGACGTCGCCTTCGTCCGCGCCCCGATCAATGAGCCAATGACGGTGGATCACGCCAGAAACGCCGCTGTTGGCGCATTGTCCAGGGTGGCCTGAAGCGGCCCAATTGCAGATGAATGGCGCCCTGTTCAGCACTGTCATAAATGCGCAGCCCCTGTTTGCGATAGCGTGCCAGCACCGTCGGGTGGGGGTGGCCAAACGAATTCCCGTGGCCTCGGGAAATCAGCACGGCGTCGGGCTTCAACACTTTCAGCAAGGCCATCGATGAAGAACTGCGACTGCCGTGGTGCGGCGCTTGCAACCATTGCGTCGGTGCTGCCAGTGGGCTGTCGAGCAGGACACGTTCGGCATGGGTGTCGATATCGCCGGTCAACAGCAGGCGCTCGCCGTTGGCCTCGACCTGTAATACGCAGGAGCGCTGGTTGCTGTCGCGGGCATCCGCCCATTGCCACAGGTGAAAACTGACGCCGTCCCACTGCCATCGGCGGCCACTTTCACAAGCTTCGGCGTTCAGTTCGGCTGGCAGCCCGGGCGGATCGCCGCTGATGACTCGATCCACCTTCAAGTGGCGCGCCACTGCCAGGGCGCCACCGGCATGATCGGCATCGGCGTGGCTGAGCAGCATCAAATCAAGCTTCTCGACCCTCAATTTGCGCAAGGCCGGCACCACAACGCGCTCACCGAGATCGGAATCACCGAAACGCGGCCCGGCGTCGTAGAGCAAGGTGTGATGCCGGGTGCGGATCAGAATCGCCAAGCCCTGGCCGACGTCGAGCTGCCAGAGGTCGGCTAAATTTTCCTCCAGTTGCTCCCGTGGCGGCACGACCAGAACCAGCAGCAACGGCCAGCCCAGAGGACGCATCGGTACACCGCGCGGCAGCAGTAACAGCAGGGTTCCGAGACTGCCCATGGCTAACGCCCACGCGGGAATCGAGGGAGCAATCCACGCAGGCCATTGCCCGGCAACCAACGCCAAGGCTCGAAACAAACCGTTGATCAAACCTCCGGCCAGCCATAACAGGCCTTCGCCGACATACGGCACGGCTAACAATAAAGTGCCGAGCAATGCCGGCGGTAACACCACCAGACTGATCCAAGGCACCGCCAGCAAATTCGCCAACGGCCCACTCAGGCTGATCGGCAAACTCAGCGCCATCAGCACTGGACACAAACCGATTGCAATGAGCCACTGCGCCCGCGTCCAGGTTTGCCACCAACGCCAGCCTCCGAGACGACCGCCAAAGGTAAGGACCAGCACCGCCACCGCCGCGAACGACAACCAGAAACCGGGGCGCAAACCGGCCAGCGGATCAAGCAACAGCACGGCGTTGAACGCCAGCAACAGCGGCCACCACGCGCCGAGATGGCGAAAGCGCAAACGCCACAACAGCACCAGCCCGACCATTACGCAGGCCCGGCGCACCGGCACGTCGAACCCGGCGAGCAGCCCGTAACCGAGCGCCGCGGCGAACGCCAGCGCACAGGCCCACGGCAGCCACGGCCAGCGCAGCGGCCACAGCCCATAACGGGCCAACCCGGCAACCAGCAAGTACATCACCGCCGCCAGCATTGCGATGTGCTGGCCGGAAATCACCAGTAAATGGACGGTGCCGGTGTCCTGCAGAATCTGCCAATCGTTGCGGCTGAGTCCGGAGCCATCGCCCAGCACCAGCGCGGCCAGTGCGCCTGCCCGCCCCTGCGCGTCTACCGCGAGCAAGCGCTGACGAATGCTGTCGCGCCACGCCCACCGCGCCTCGGCCAAACGCCGGCCATCCTTGATCGTACCGGTCGCACCGATGCGTTGCGCCAGCAGCCAGGCTTCGTAATCGAAGGCATCCGGATTGAGCAAACCGGCCGGGCGTTTGAGCTTGACCGCCAGGCGCCAGCGCTCGCCACTGTTGACCGGTGGCCCGGCGTACCAGGCCAGACGCATCAGTGACGGCAGTTTCTCGTGACGCGAGCGCGCCTCAGCCAATTCGAAACGCACCACACCGTCGCCATTGTGCGGCAGACCAACCACCCGCCCCTCAAGCCAGCGGGTCTCGCCGTCCAGACGGGTTGAAAGTCGCTCATCCAGCGCCCATTGCGCGCCGACGCAGGCCCAAGTGAAACCAAACAATAAAAATGCCAATGGATAGCTGCGAAACGGCAGCAACATCAAACCCACCACCGCCATTAACACGGTCAACCCGACCGGCGGCAAGGCTGGCAAAACTATCGGGGCCAGCAGACCGACTGCCAACGCCATCATCCCTGTGCGCATAAGCCCGTCCTTGAGAGTCGCGCACTTAGGCATAGCGGGTCTTGGGCACGACCGTCGTCAACAATTGTCACAAAGTCTGAATGGGCGGTTCGTAGAATCCAGACATACTTGCCGCCTTAATCGACCGAGAAGCCTTATGCCCCGGCGCTTATTCAAACGCTACATGCCCGACCCAACGAGGATCAGGGAACACAAATCCTTACGATTTCTCGGCAAGTTGCTGCATGACCCGAACCTCTGGCACCTCAATCGCCACTCGGTTGCTCGAGCAATGGCAGTGGGTCTGTTTACCGCATTCCTACCGATCCCGTTGCAGATGCTGGTGGCCGCGGCGCTGGCAATCATGGTGCGCGGCAACATGCCGATTGCCGTGAGCCTGGTCTGGCTGACTAATCCGATCACCATGCCAGCGGTGTTTTTTTGCACTTATAAGGTGGGTGCGTGGCTGATGGACGTGCCGATACGGCATCTGCCCGATCAACTGACCTGGGAATGGATAAGCGGTGAGCTGTCGACGTTGTGGCAACCGTTTTTGCTCGGTTCGGTGCTGTCCGGGTTGGTGCTGGGCGCCCTCGCCTACTTCGTGGTCATGATGTATTGGCGCTGGTGGGTCGCACGGCAATGGGCGCGCCGCAAGAAAAATCGAACGCCTTGAATGCAAAACGGCCTGCGCAATGGAGGCCGTTTTTTGTGGTGCCCGGACTAGCCAGGCATGCGACTGGGCATAGCGTCAGGTCCGCATCCCGCGCCCACTCACCAGTAACCGCGCGCAACCGAAATACAACACCACCGTCGCCACCAGCATGAAGGTGATCGCAATACCGATGCGGATATCCGAAACACCGAGGATGCCGTAGCGGAAGGCGTTGACCATGTGCAGCACCGGATTGGCCAGCGACACCGTCTGCCAGAACGGCGGCAGCAAAGTGATCGAGTAGAACACGCCGCCCAGATACGTCAGCGGTGTCAGCACGAAGGTCGGGATGATCGAAATATCATCGAAGTTGCGCGCAAACACGGCGTTGATAAAGCCCAGTAACGAGAAAATCGTCGCCGTCAGCACCACCACCAGAATGGTCACGCCCAGGTGATGCACCTGCAAGTGGGTAAAGAACAGCGACAGGATGGTGACGATCACACCCACCATCAACCCGCGCAGCACGCCACCACAGGTATAGCCGATCAGGATTGTGTGCGGCGAGACCGGCGAGACCATCAACTCTTCGATGGAACGCTGGAACTTGCTACCGAAGAAGCTCGACACCACGTTGCCGTAGGAGTTGGTGATCACCGACATCATGATCAGCCCCGGCACGATGTACTCCATATAAGTGAAGCCACCCATGTCGCCGATCTGCCGACCGATCAGGTTACCGAAGATCACGAAATACAGAACCATGGTGATCGCCGGCGGCAGCAGGGTTTGCGGCCAGATCCGGGTGAAGCGTTTGACCTCGCGGTAAACAATGGTTTGGAGCGCGACGAGGTTGGGACGGAATTCGGAACTCATACCGCCACCTTCGACAGATTTTTCTCCACCAGGGACACGAACAGCTCCTCAAGGCGATTGGTTTTGTTGCGCAGGCTCAACACTTCGATGTTCTGCAGAGCCAGTTGGCCGAACAACGCGGTGATGCCCATGGATTTGTCGACCTGCACCTCCAGCGTGTGTGCATCCACCAAACGGGACGGATAGCCGACCAGTTGCGGCGCGACGCTCAAATTGCCCTTGAGGTCGAGCAGGAAAGTTTCTACATGCAGTTGGCCGAGCAACTGACGCATGCTGGTGTTCTCGACAATCGTGCCGTGGTCGATGATGCCGATGTTGCGGCACAACTGCTCAGCCTCTTCCAGATAATGCGTGGTGAGGATGATGGTGATGCCTTTCTGGTTCAGTTCGGTGAGGAACGTCCACATCGAACGACGCAGTTCAATGTCGACGCCGGCCGTCGGTTCGTCGAGGATCAACAGGCGCGGCTCATGCACCAGCGCACGAGCAATCATCAAGCGGCGCTTCATGCCGCCCGACAGCGAACGCGAAGGCACATCGCGCTTGTCCCACAGGCCGAGCTGGGTCAGGTACTGCTCGGCACGTTCTTTGGCGATTTTCGCCGGAATGCCGTAGTAACCGGCCTGGGTCACGACGATGTCGAACGTCTTTTCGAACTGGTTGAAGTTGAATTCCTGGGGCACCACGCCGATCGAGCGCTTAAGCGCGGCCGGGCTCTTGTCCAGGTCATTGCCAAAGATATTCACCGTGCCGCTGGTCTTGTTCACCAGGGTGGAAAGAATGCCGATGGTCGTGGATTTGCCGGCGCCGTTGGGGCCGAGCAAGGCGAAAAAGTCACCTTCGGCGACGTCCAGATCGATACCACTCAAGGCCTGGAACCCGTTGCCGTAGGTTTTGGTTAGCTGCCGGATGGACAGAGCGGAACTCATATCTGATTTACGCACCATGGTGAAGGGAGGAAAGAGAGAAATAAGGGCAAGCGGCGAGGGATACAACCGCAGCGCAAGAGCGCAATGGTGCTTGCCCTCGCCGCACAAGTACAGTCAAGTGTGTCGATAGTAATTATCAAGTCAACGCGGTCATGACGGCTTTTTTGTAGGCCGGACGCTGTTTGAGCCGCTCGTACCAGGCTTGCAGATGGGGTTGCGGAGCCCGCTCGATGGGCATCTCGAACCAGGCATAAATGAAACTGCCGAGCGGAATATCGCCCATGCCGATTTCTGTTCCGCCAAGGTAAGGTTGGCTGGCCAAAGCAGCGTTGACCATGCTCAAAAGCTCGTTACATTGCGTGATCGCCGCGTTGATCGCCGCCCAATCCTGCTGGTCGGCCGGTGTACGCAAAACGCCCCAGAACACGGTGCGGAAGGGACCGGCAAAACTCGAAGTGGTCCAGTCCATCCACTTGTCAGCGATAGCCCGGGCTTGTGGGTCTGCCGGGTACCAGGCGCTGTCAGGCGCATGTTTGGCCAGCAGATAGCGGACGATGGCGTTGGACTCCCACAGCACAAAACCGTCGTCTTCGATCACCGGCACCCGGCCATTCGGATTCATCGCCCGGTACTGCGGCGTGTCGACCACACCGAACGCGCCACCCGCATCGATCGCCTCATAAGCCAGGCCGAGTTCTTCGGCGGCCCACAATGGCTTCCTGACATTCGATGAGTTTTTCCGTCCCCAGATCTTCAGCATGACCGCCTCTTTGCAAATGTGTGGGCAGGCAGCATACGCCGGATCAGAGGCGGCTGACATCGCTCTGCATGTCACCCAATAGTGGCGGCTCTTGATCGCCGAACAGGTGCGGATAACATTTTTCCAGGTGCTCAAAGAAGAAGGTTTGCGGCACATCGGTGAACTGGCCGTGATCGACCAGATACTCCATCAACTGGGCACCGTCCCGGTTGTACGGGTGGAAAACACTGTCGTTGATACCGTCAAAATCCAATGGCGCGACGTTGAACAGTTCGCAGAGTTTCTGGTTAAACGCAGGCGTCGCCTTGACCCAGCGATCACCAAGAAACAGCTCGGTGTAACCGTGCATGGCGAACACATCGCTCTTGAGCAGTTCAAGCAGGCGCGGGGTCGACAGATGATTGCGCACATCCGCCAGACCGATGCGTGCCGCAATCGCGCAATGTCGCGCGCAAGCGGCCAGCAGCGTGGCTTTCGGCACACAATAGCTCTCCCCCGTTGCCAAAGCGTAACTGCCGCGCAACGTCTGCGGATCTCGACTGAAGGTGTAAGGGTTGTAGCGCACCGTCTCGCGCACGGCGTAATAGAGATTGATCGCCTGCTTGAGCGGGTCACCGCTGGCACCACGGTGCTGTTCGGCGAACTCCACCACCGCCGGGTGGTCACTATCGATGAAGCGGCCGGGACTCAGATACTCGTGCATGACGGCAATCTCCTGGGTGAGCCCCGAGTCTAGCGACCGCTCAAGCACAGAGATAACGACGTTTCGGCCAAACATGCACGCAAAGTTGCGCAATGAACGAACGATTTCCCACGCGTGTTGCCCACCGAACCTACGAAAACCGTCAGAGGTTTCCCACGATTTCAATCACCATGGTCTGACCACCCGGTTTTACAGATGCCGTCTAAGCTCTGAAGGGTCGATTTGCCTTGGTTCACGGAGGACTGAATATGCTGTTGTTGTGGATACTGGTTTTGGTCGTTGGCGTGGCGTATCTCGCCCACCGGCGAATTTCCCCGCTGCCTGCATTGGGCATCGTTGCCGTCTACCTGCTGGCGATGGGGATTTTCAGCCACGCACCGGGCTGGCTGTTGGTGGTGCTCTGGATCGTACTGGCGATGGTGGCCGCGCCATTGGTGCTGCCTGACCTGCGCCGCAAATATTTCAGTGCGCCGCTGTTCAACTGGTTCCAGAAAACCCTGCCGCCGATGTCGCAGACCGAACGCGACGCGATCGATGCCGGCACCGTCTGGTGGGATGGTGAGCTGTTCAGCGGTCGTCCGGACTGGGAAAAACTGCTGTCCTATCCCAAGGCACAACTGAGTGAAGAAGAGCAGGCCTTCATTGATGGTCCGACTGAAGAGCTCTGCGCGATGGTCACTGACTGGCAAATCGGCCAGTCGATGGATCTGCCGCCAGAAGCCTGGGCGCATATCAAGGAACACGGCTTCTTCGCCCTGATCATTCCCAAGGAATTCGGGGGCAAGGGCTTTTCCGCCTATGCCCACTCGCAAGTAGCGATGAAACTTGCGACCCGCAGCGGCGATCTCGCCTCCACGGTGATGGTGCCCAACTCCCTCGGCCCGGCAGAACTGCTGCTGCATTACGGCACCGACGAACAACGCAATCACTACCTGCCACGGCTGGCCCGTGGCGACGACATCCCGTGCTTCGCCCTCACCGGCCCGCTCGCCGGTTCCGACGCAGGCGCGATGCCGGACACCGGGATCATCTGCAAAGGCCAATGGGAGGGTCAGGAAGTCCTCGGCCTTCGCCTTAACTGGGAAAAGCGCTACATCACACTGGGTCCGGTCGCCACGCTGCTCGGCCTCGCGTTCAAAGCCTATGACCCGGATCACCTGCTGGGCGACAAAGAAGACCTCGGCATCAGCCTTGCGCTGATTCCAACCGATACCGCAGGCGTGGAGATTGGCCGCCGTCACCTGCCACTGGGCGCGGCGTTCATGAACGGCCCGAACTCGGGCAAAGACGTGTTCATCCCGCTGGACTTCCTGATCGGCGGCCAGGAGATGCTCGGCAAAGGCTGGATGATGCTGATGAACTGCCTCTCTGTCGGCCGTTCGATCTCGCTGCCAGCAGTCGGTACCGGTGCAGCCAAATTCACCAGCCTGGTGACCGGGCAATACGCGCAGATTCGTGAGCAATTCAATGTGCCGCTGTCGGCCTTCGAAGGCATACAGGAAGCCATGGCGCGCATCGGCGGTAACGCGTGGATGATGGACGCAGCACGAATGTTGACCGCCAACGCGGTGGATCTGGGCGAAAAACCGTCAGTCCTGTCGGCGATCCTCAAGTACCACCTGACCGAACGCGGCCGTGAATGCATCAGCCACGCCATGGACGTACACGGTGGCAAGGCAATCATCATGGGCCCGAACAACTACCTTGGGCGTAGCTGGAACGGCGCGCCGATCTTCATCACCGTGGAAGGCGCGAACATTCTCTCGCGTAACCTGATGATCTTCGGTCAGGGTGCGATTCGTTGCCATCCGTTCGTGCTCAAGGAAATGGCCCTCGCCGGCCGCGAGGACAAGGATCAGGCACTGAAAGAATTCGACGGCCTACTGCTCAAGCATATCGGTTTCGCCGTGAGCAACGCCGCCAGCACCCTGGTGTTGAACCTGGGTTTGGGCCACTTCGAACCTGCGCCGGGCGACAAGATCAGTCAGGGTTACTTCCGCGCGCTCAATCGTCAGGCGGCAGCCTTTGCCATGCTCGCCGACTTCAGCATGATGCTGCTGGGGGGCGAACTGAAACGCCGCGAGCGTCTCTCGGCCCGTCTTGGCGATGTGCTGAGCAACCTGTATCTGGGGTCCGCTGCGCTCAAGCGTTATCACGATCTGGATTCGCCAGGGTATATGGAGCCGCTGTTGCGCTGGGCCATGGAAGAAAGCCTTTTCCAGTCGGAGCGTGCTCTCGATGAGCTGCTGAGCAATTTCCCGAACAAGGCATTTGGCTGCATTTTGCGGGTCATCGTGTTCCCGTTCGGCCGGCGCCACAAAGGCCCATCGGACAAACTCGGTGCCGAAGTGGCGAGCATTATTGGCCGAGCCAAGGGCGATCCGGCGCTGGAAGAGTTACTTGCCGGCTGCTATCGCCCGCACTCGGCAGATGATGCCGTCGGCGCACTGCAACACGCCAGCGATCTGCTGAGTGCTGCGCAACCGTTGCAGAAAAAACTGCACACTTCGCTGAAAAGCGGTCAGGTCAAACCGGTCGCAGGCGAAAACGCGATCGATGCAGCGCTTGAGGCTGGAGTTCTCCAGGCGGCGCAAGCGCAGAGCTTGCACGAAGCAGAGGCAGCAAGGCGCAAGGTGATTGATGTCGATGATTTCGACAAAGAGGAGTTGGTGCTGGCCGACGGCAAAGTCCGCTAATCCTTCAACGTGTAGCCGTTTATTTGTGAAAAACGGGCGCAGGGGCTTTATACTCCCGCGCCCGTTTTGCTCTTGAGGACTTATCTCGTGTCCAACGTCGTTGCCGACCATCTTGTTTTGCTCGACCATCTGCGCAGTATCCTGGTCGCCGTAGGTGAGGCCGATCAGGTTCCCGAAGAAAGCCATGCCCTGTTCCTGGAGCGCTTCGACGAACTACTGGCATCACTGCCGATTGAGCCGATCGAAAGCCAATACCTGGGCCAGGATATCCTGACTCAAGTGATTACTCGCTATCCGCAAATTGCCCACCTCATCCCGCGGGACCTGCTGTGGTTCTTCGCTGGCGACTGCCTGCACTACCTGGCCGATGAAGAAATCGACCTATATCAGGCCTTGGAAGAACGCCGCTACGAAGCCGAACAAAACGACGAACCGTTCGACTGGAATCAGGAAAAGCAACTGATGGCGATGTCCGCTCAGGACAGCAAGCACTGATTTTCTTTCGGTAATGAAAAGGCCCGCCTGGTTGTCCAGGCGGGCCTTTTTTTGCCGTTTGTCTAGTCCTGAATAAGGTTTACACCTTCTGGCTTCTTATCAGGAGGGTGCAATGGATACGGGCGCAAAACGTAGTCAGCGCGATTACACGCTGACTTTTAAATTGTCGGTTGTCGACCAAGTAGAAAAAGGCG
>NZ_JAIHLQ010000047.1 GCF_019733355.1 Pseudomonas baetica
ATCCTGCGTTGCTGCCTGCCTTAAGGGTGGCCGGATGAGCGTGGAATGGGTGGCCGGATCATCGTGGAATCAGTGGCCGGATGTTTATGGAATAGGTGGCCGGATGGCCGTGGAATCCGCAGCCTTGGTCATCGTTGGATAGGATCAGGTCAAGTCCTGCAATCACTGTTTTGGAAATGAACTGCTCGGGGGTTGTTAAGTTGAGCGCGATGAACTCGTACGCCCCCACATCAGCCTTCTGACTCAAGGCGTAATAGCTGGAGAGGGTGGGTTGGCTATCCAGATCAAGCAGCAGAACGCGCAGACCCGCATCTGCCAATAGGCCGCCAAGGTTGGCGACTATCGTGGTTTTACCCACGCCTCCTTTGGTGGAGACCACCGAAATCACACGCATGGCATCAGGCCTGGTTATCTAAGCGTTCAACGACCCACTGCTCAATCTCCAGCGAGTCCCAGCCGACCGCACGCATGCCAATGCGTTTAGCCTGAGGAAATTTACCTTCCTTCATCAAGTTGTAGATGTGGGCACGCTTGAAACCGGTTTTACGCTCCACCTCGTCGCGCCGCATGATATGACGTTCGATTTGTTTTGGCGGTGTAGCAACGGTGGGGGAGGATTGGTGGGACATGGTGGTCACTCCTAGAGCCAGATGGCGTTGGGTGGGAAGTGACCTGGATTCAATACCAGAAAATGCTGTCGGTCATTGCAATGCAACGTCGGTGATTGCAGTGCAACCCTCATCTTTTGGCTTGGGCGAGACTACGTTTGGCGGCCGCAAATTTCTCGTCCAACGATCGCTTGCTAAGCCCCGGTACTCCGTCGTAATGCGCGGTTATAGAGTCGACGATAGAAGCCTGGCTATCGAAAATAGAGTGCTTTCTTCCTGTTGAAGACGATCCCAGTATGGTACTTACCAGCGCTCCAATGACATTCAGGTAGCTCGCTTTACTTTGGTTACTGAGCTGCTCTTTGTTTTCGGCAAGCATGCGCAGATTTTCGCGCTCCAGCCCAGCTGCTTTTAGCTCATCGATCAGCGTTTGGAGATGCTTCTTGGTTGCCTTTAGCTGCACCTGTAAGGCGTCCCGATCTGCTTGCAATATCAAGTAGGTGCTGTAATGGATAGCAACTTGATCCGCTGTAACTTGGCTGAAAAGGAAGGGGGGGCGCTGATCTGGATGGTAGTGAAACATCCACCGCTTTAAATCCGAATGCCTGACGGTCAGTAATTTAATATCGACGGGAGTACCTGGTGCAACCGTAGTTCCCAGAGCTCCGTAAGGTAGTTCGTGGTTTCGGATGGCATCCAGAATTTTTTCCATTTTGATGTGCAAGCAGGGCCATTGTGGAAAGCCCTGGATAATTCGCCCTGGGGTCTCCCATGCTGACTCCAGAATCTGAGCCTCATGAGCAATTAAATCGCACCAGCGTATTGCTGCTTCGATTGGACTATAAAACAGCTTTTCGATCGAGCCGAAGCTATTGCGGTCGTACATAGAGGTCGCCTTGTTATCAAAGGGCAGACCCGCTAGGTAATGTCTAAAGATCCAACACTTGACCTAGGCTTCCATGCGGTTGCTGTCCTATTTTCCCTGATAAGTTGCAATTTCTGTGGTCCTGATGCTGTTTTTCAGGTGTTTTTGTAGGGCACTATTCGAAGATTGCCGAGCCGTTCCCTCACAGGACGGTTTGGGCGTCACAGAGCAACACGAACGATTGATACGATACCCGTAAATATTGTTTGACACGTCAGTAGTCCGTCGTACCGGCTGAAGCACTCATCAACGCCATCCACCGTCATGACAATTCTCGAGGCGCTGATTCAGGTGCCGACCTTGTTCGATGTCCAATACTTCGGAAACCATCAGACCGCACAAAAAACCTTGCATTTGATGATATGTGTTTACCATTCCCGCATGATGTAGGGCTTCCCAGCGATATGCTTCGACCTGAGGTCGCAAAAGTGGCAGATCTTCTCGAGGGTCTACCAACCTGCACAAGTCATCAAAAAACTGATTGGTGGCGCCTTGTAGGGGCTCAAGCATGAATTGCCCTCCTTCTCGTTGATACCCGACCCAGAGCGGAAAACTGGCGACCATGGAGATTCGCGCAGTCTAGAGTCGAGCCGCGATCTGCTGCTGTGTACCACCATAATCACTATGCATTTTTGACGCCGTCCTGTCTCTGCCTAGAAGGTTTTTTACTCAAATAGGAAGCAGGGAATTCATAGTAGGTCGCACATTTGCTTTCGAAGAAATGAGCTTGCCGCTACCAAGCGACCCAAACGAATGGTGCTATTTTGAGGTACAGCCCAGCATGGGTAGTGAATAGGTGTGTAGACGGTATTAGTGGTCGATGAGGTTAGGTGAAGATCCTTCTTCTGATAGCTAGCTAGCGTCTTGAAATCAACGATCCAGCACTAAAGTTGCCGACCGGTCTTGGCAGCCGAGGCCTAAGGCGACAGCTGCAGGAGAAAAACGCCATAGCCCCAAAGGAGAAAATGCTTATGGCGGAGAGCCACCAGAGCTAAAAGTAGGATCGACCCAATTTAAGCACGTGGCATCTAAAACGAATTTCGCGTTACGTCTGCCCGTAGGCTGTCATTTGATTATCAAGATTGTATGAAGGGGCTATCAATTATTTATTAAGGGCTGGATATTCAGAGGCCTGGGCGATGAATGGCCGATCAGATTGCGGTCAGCATTCGAATGCGAGCTTTTGGCAAAGACTTGAGCTTGATCACTAGACATTAATTTGCTGGCCGGGGGAGGCGGTTGGAATCTTAAGCATACCGACCCGGTCTTGGCCCAGATCTACTGTAGATCAACATGAGCCTGTTTAGGGCGCTATGAGTCTGAGAGCTCCTAGTGCCAGCGCAGCCATTCGCCACGCCGCCGGAATATTTAACATGTGTGTGTCTTTGGTTATACGATATTTCTTTATAAATCAATTGGTTAGTAGTTTTAGAAAGGCTGAAGTTAGTTGTAAATCAGCACCTTGACGAAATATTGACAAAAGCTCGACCGATTATTCAAAAGATCGAGATAGTTTAGAGGCCATGATCATAAAAAGAGGTGTTGTGATGGCCCAGATGTCCAAGTTCGAGCGCTCGCTTATTATTAGCAAGCTTGAGTTGTACGCCGAACGGCTTGCCGAGCTAGCGTTCGATCTTAAGCGTTCTAGCCAACCACACAATGGGGTGGAGCTTATGGCCCAGGTGGAGCAGTTGATAAATTTAATTGATAGCCTTAAGGCGATAGATATCGATTAATCTGCGTGTTGCGCTCAGGTTACGCCTTGTCGTTTCGAGGTCATTTTAAGAATCTACGCGTCGCTGGTTTACCTTTTGTTAGGGTAAGCGCCGGCCAAGTGACCTACCTAAGCTAAAGGTTTGTGGTTACTGCATGAGATCGAGTACCAGGAGGACTACCGTTGCTATTGAGCATCGAGCCGATCGCACTGTGAGTGCTACGCCTGTAAGCATCCTGTTGCCTGTCCATCTGCACAGCGCTTTTTTCCGCTGGGAGAGGTGCGAGTGTCTCCTCAAGCCTAAAGCTGTCGGTGCTGATCTGTCTCTCCTAGAGTATCAAGTCCTAGCCGGACGCTTACGTCAAGATGAGTTGGCCGTACGCTTAATTGTTAGGCCCTGTACTACAGGGTGCAAGTGTTGGTGACAATGGTTATCTAATAGAATGCATTCGCATGCATGCAACGGTTAGCATTTTTGGGTAAATGTTCGCCGAACAAGCCTAGCGTAGCTAAGCGGAGTGTCACTCGATCGGGATCGTCCTGTTCTAGTCTCTGAGTCTCTGAGCAATGTGGGGCGGGCGGGTAGGCGAAAAAGACCGGCAGTTAGTCGGGGGCCACGATCTCGGACTCAAACTGGTGAGTAAGCGGCCGGCGAACACACCTTCAAAATCCCAGCATTAAGGGCGATGGTGTCCGCGTATTTTTAAGCGGACGCGATCGCCCTTATCGCCGGGATTTCCATGCGCCAACGAAGCTCTTACCCCAAACCATTCAAAGCCCAAGTCGTTCAGGAATGCCTGCAACCCGGAGCGACAATTTCCAGCGTAGCTATCCATCACGGCATCAACGCCAACGTGATCCGCAAGTGGCTACCGATTTATCGGGATCAACCCGTCGCAGCCTTGCCTGCCTTCGTTCCGGTAAAACCGGCGCCAAGGCGTGCAACTGAAGAGATGGTGATCATCTCGCTGCCTCTGGGTGATAAGTCCATCACCGTAAAATGGCCAGTCTCGGATCCGGACGGCTGCGCGTGTTTCATTCGTGGTCTGGCTCAATGATTCGCGTTGATGCCATCTGGCTTGCCACCGAACCCATGGACATGCGCGCCGGCACTGAAACGGCACTGGCCCGAGTAGTTGCGGTGTTCGGTGCGGCGAAGCCGCACTGCGCTTACCTCTTTGCCAACCGGCGGGCCAACCGGATGAAAGTCCTGGTGCACGACGGCGTCGGTATCTGGCTGGCGGCGCGCCGTTTGAACCAGGGCAAGTTCCATTGGCCGGGCATCCATCGTGGGACTGAGGTTGAACTCGACCCCGAGCAACTCCAAGTACTGGTACTTGGATTACCTTGGCAACGAGTGGGTACGGGCGGCGCAATTACATTGCTTTAAATATTGCCTTTTAGCTGAAGCAGTCGCGCTGCTTTGGTAAAATCCACGGCATGACTTTCTTGCTCAATCTCGACCAAATGACCCCGGAACAGCTCCGCGCGCTGGCCGAGCGGGCCGTGCATTTGCAGGCCCAGGTCGACACCATGAGCAAGAAGATCCATCGAATCGAGACGGTCAACGAGCAGCTCACTCACGAGATCGCCATCCTTAAACGCCACAAGTTCGCCAAACGCAGCGAGCAGATCAGCCCGGCGCAAGGCAGCTTGCTCGATGACCTGCTTAATACTGACCTCGAAGCCATCGAGGCCGAGTTAAAAGCCCTTCATCCAGCACCTGCGCAGGCAGAACCACGCCAGCAACCCAAGCGTGCGCCGTTGCCACCGCAGTTCCCACGCACTGTGATCCATCACGACCCGGACGACACGCAATGCGCGTGCGGCTGCCAGCTTCAGCGCATCGGTGAAGATGTCAGTGAGAAGCTGGATTACACGCCGGGCGTGTTCACTGTCGAGCAGCATGTGCGTGGGAAATGGGCCTGCCGGCAGTGCGAAACACTGATCCAGGCGCCGGTGCCGCCTCAAGTGATCGACAAGGGCATCCCCACGGCGGGCCTGCTGGCGCATGTGATGGTGGCCAAGTTCGCCGACCACCTGCCGCTGTATCGACAGGAGAAGATCTTCCGCCGTGCCGGCCTGGCTATCCCGCGCTCGACACTGGCGCAGTGGGTGGGTCAAACCGGCGTGCAGCTTCAGCCGCTGGTCGATGCGCTGCGCGAGGTGGTGCTGGCCCAGCGCGTGGTTCACGCCGATGAAACGCCGGTACAAATGCTGGCGCCCGGCGAGAAGAAAACCCACCGCGCTTATGTCTGGGCCTACAGCACTACGCCATTCTCGGCCCTCAAGGCCGTGGTCTACGACTTCAGCCCCAGCCGTGCCGGCGAACATGCGCGCAACTTCCTGGGCACCTGGAACGGGAAGCTGGTCTGTGATGACTTTGCCGGCTACAAGGCCAGCTTTGAGCTGGGCATCACCGAGATCGGCTGCATGGCCCATGCGCGCCGCAAGTTCTTCGACCTGCATGTAGCCAATAAAAGCCAGTTGGCAGAGCAGGCGCTTCACTCGATTGGCGGGCTGTATGAAGTCGAGCGACACGCCAAGGAAATGAGCGACGAAGACCGTTGGCGATTACGCCAGGAAACGGCAGTGCCCATCGCTGAAAAGCTGCATGAGTGGATGTTGGCTCAGCGTGCACTTGTGCCCGAGGGTTCAGCTACGGCCAAGGCCCTGGATTACAGTCTCAAACGCTGGGTAGCGCTGACGCGCTACCTGGAAGATGGTGCTGTGCCCATCGACAACAATCAGATCGAGAACTTGATCCGGCCGTGGGCGCTTGGGCGGTCGAACTGGTTGTTTGCAGGATCGTTACGCAGCGGCAAGCGGGCGGCGGCGATCATGAGCCTGATCCAGTCAGCGCGCATCAACGGGCATGATCCGTATGCTTATCTCAAGGACGTGCTGACGCGGTTGCCGACGCAGCGGGCCAGCGAGATCGAGCGACTGCTGCCGCATCAGTGGATCCCTGCCTGATCTGTGCAAGGTGTGTTCGCTGGCCGCTTACACTGGTGATTGTATTAGGCCGTTACTGCGCAGCGGCAAACCAGCGGCAGCGATCATGAGCTTGATCCAGTCTGCACGGCTGGATGGGCATGAGCCGTATGCCTATTTGAAGGGCGTTCTCACGCGTCTACCGACGCAACGGGCAAGTGATATATTGTAGCTATTGCCCCATCGGTGGTGCGTTGGCAGCATACAGTAACCGTTGCCCTCTCATAAAAAAATCTCCGGTGCTAACATTTACAGTGAAACTCTTCGGAATGTTTCAGGATAGTCGAGTACAAGGCTGTGCTCATCCACTTCGAGATCAGCAGTAAATGCCCGAAAAAATCCCTCATATCGGTACTGTCGATTGAGTATTAGGCACCTATAGCGTTGCTGGGCAGACCTAGGTAATAAATCACCTGTAACTTGGGAAAGTAAAGGAACATACGCTACAACGATATCTTCACTAGCCTGCTCCCGTAATTTGAGGCGCTTGATAGGCAGCGTGTTCGTTGCAGGTGTCACGCCGATATCGACATCCAAACAACCCGCTAATGATGGTATTGACTCGTCGCGAAGCAGATCGTGCCAGCGCCCCTCGCCATCAGCGCTTACGTGCATACGTGGGCCGCCGACATACTCGACCCGCACCTCGCGTGTGCGGAAATGAGCGTCAGTACGGACATAGTAGTGCGCACCGTAATCTCCTTCGCGAGTACCGATGACAACGCCTTCAAGGATTGAATGATCACCACCCTCAAAAAACGAGCAATGATCCAGGCCATGCCCGGCCCAATCGCACCATTGAGCAACTGTCTTCATCCGTTTCTTCCTTTGCGGAGCGTGTTAGCAATGTTACTAGGTGAGCGAAGCTTGCAGCGTAGAGAGGCTCATGGGTTTGATCCTATCGCCGCGTCTGAACTTAGATGATACGTATGGGGCGCCGCAGGAATACCTCGCACAACTGGTGAGAAGTAATGCAAAATTACTGCCGAAATTCGTTATCGATAAAGCACGCAAAGTGAGTCGGCTGGTCGCTTACCGCCCTTTCCCTCCGAGCTTGGCCTATCTGTGAGCCATCGGTCGCATCGAAAATTGGACGCGACCGACGCCCGCTGTCGCCTATCACCGGCCCGGGGAGGGCGTTATGGTGGAGCGCTTTCGATTAAGCGCTTGCTGTAAGTCTAGACGTGGTGTTCTTTTTCCTTGTTGGTAATCCGCTCCCCGATGCTGCCTGCGAAAAGTAGGTCATACAATACCGGGATCAACCCTAATGTGACTAAGGTGCCTAGCGCCAAACCGCCAATTAGCGTAATCGCCATGCCTGTCCACAAAGGGCCGGCGAACATCATCAACGGGATCAGTCCGACAATGCAGGTCAGTTTGGTCATCAAGATCGGCCTTAGCCGTTCTACGGCTGCCGTCAGTACAGCATCATGGCGGGATTGGCCTTCGGCGACACCCACCTCAATTCGCTCCAGCAGCAAGACCGCATTATTCACAATGATCCCTGCCAAGGACAGTAATCCAAATGTCGCCATAAATCCAAACGGATAGCCGGTCACCACCAATGCCAGTGCGGCTCCAATAAGTACAAATGGGATGCTGGCGACGATGATCAGCAGTTTTCGGAACGAGTTGAATTGCCAGACGAACAGTAACAACATCGACAATACGGCAACTGGCATATATTGCACTAACGACTCATTGGCCTCTGCGGACTCCTCCATTTCCCCGCCAATTTCAATGTGATATCCAGGTGGAAGTTTAAACTCTGCCACCTTCGGCGCAATCTGCGCGACTAGGGTCGCCGCCGTCAGCTCGGGATTACGGCCTGAGATGGTAATGGTCCGATTTAAATTCCGACGCTGAATCGCAGAGGGCTCTGAACTGAGTGTCACCTGCGCTACAGCAGCCAGCGGAACCGGCGAGCCGTTCGCTTGCGGATAGATCAATGTGCTACCCACGTCTTCAGCTTGGTCACGCTCAGTCGTCGACCCACGTAGCATGATGGGCACCGTCGTGTCATCGTCATGGATCTGAGACACCTGTGCGCCTGAGTACCGAGTCTGTAGCGCTTGAGCGACATCGGCGCTGGTCACGCCAGCGCGTCGGGCGCGCACCTGGTCAACCACCACTTCGTAACGTGAGATTCGAGCATCCCAATCGTCCTGCACGTTGACCGTGCCTGGCAGACCATGCAAAGCCCTAGCTATATGGTCGGCCGCTGCACGTAATACGGTCTCGTCCGGTCCGCTGACGCGATAGACCGCCTTTCCAGATTCGGTAGTGCCAAGGGAAAATCGTTTTGGCTCAGCACGCACTTGCGGGTAGGTCTCAAGCATATGATTGCGCACGCGCGCGATCACCGCATCCATGTCGCTACCTTGGCGCACACTGATGGTGAAGTAACCGGCGTTCGTCGCAGGCAGCGGTGGATTCAATCCCAGTACGATACGTGGGCCACCGTCTGAGACATAGCCGATGCTGTCGACAATTTCTGGATTTTCCTGGTCATTCGCTAGCCAGTTGCTGATGTCCTTGACGGTCTGCAGTGTCTTACGAGAATCGGTACCCGGTTCTAGCGTCAATGGCATCTGAAATTGCAACCGATCTGACTCAGGCAAAAAACTGTAGGGGAGGGACGCGAGTACCGCAACGGCTCCAGTCAGCATAACCAGCATCACGGCAATGAACATCAGTTTATGGAGCATGAGCGCTTGGATAACGCGTCGATAGCCCCGATACAATTTTGAATCGTAGGCAGCCTCATTATTGTCTGCTGGGGCGTGAGCCTTGGCAAAGTAAAGGCACAACAAGGGTGTCACCGTCAGGCTCAATACCCACGACCCCAGCAGCGTTACAGCGAGCACTATCGGAAGTGATCTCAAGTACTCGTTTGTGCTGGTCTGACCTAGGAAAAAAGGTGAAAACGCCAACACAATAACCAAGGATGAAGTCAACAGTGGAATGGCTAACGTACGCCCTGCCTCTATGCAGGCGGAGCGGCGCTCCTCTCCAGCCTGAAGACGTCGTTCAATGTCTTCGGCAATCACAATGCCGTTATCCACCAGAAGTCCCAGGGCGATGATGATCGCTGCGATGGACACCGTTTGCAGTTCGACCTTCAGAGCGCTCATAACAATTAATGACCCGAGAATGGTTAGCGGCACGATTGCTCCCACCACAAGCCCGGTGCGCCAGCCCAGGAATAACATCACCACAGCCATCACGATAATGACCGTCTCGGCCATCACGCTGTTCATCTTGCCCATTTCACGCTCAACCACGTCGGCCTGGAAGGTCACGACGTGTTGGGAAAAACCGGCAGGCAGTTGCTTGGCGATTTCGTTCAATCGTTGACGTAATTGGAGGCCGAAAGCTGCAATGTTCTGGCCGGATGCCATCGAAACGGCAAGTACGACGGCCGGTTGCCCCTCATAAATTGCCGCCGTTTCCGGCGGATCGGCTGGCATCAAACGAACGTCTGCCAATTCACCCAATGCCACAACTGTTGTGTCATTGCCCCTCGGTGCGGAGATTAGAAAGCGACGCAGGTCGTCCAGAGTACGCATCTCACCGGTAGTCATAACGGTGAAAGCCGATCCGGAAACAGAGGGCAGTCCTCCAGGTGTCACAACGTTTTGAGTACGCAGTTGCTCCAGTACAGCGTTGGGACTTAGCCCGAGGCCAGCCAGGCGCTGGCGGTCAAATTCGAGGTAGATGCGTTCTTCTTGCAAGCCGTATATAGAGACACGTTCAACACCTGGTAAAGCGTAGAGCTGCTCACGAGTATTTTTAAGCTGCTCGCGTATTTCGCTCATGCTAAAACCGGGTGCCGTGACTGCGACTGACGCTACCGCCACGCGGCCGAAATCATCATCGACAAACGGCCCGAGGGTGCCCTGCGGGTATCCTGCAGCTGCCTCGTTCGCCTTAGCGCGTACTCGCTGCCACAGCGCGCTAAGATCTTTGACCTGGTCGTAGGCCGTGATCTGAATCATTGCGCTTCCGGGGCGCACAGTTGTGATGATCTTTTTGATGCCCGCCAGTTCACGTAACTTTTCTTCGGTCGGTCTGGCTAGCAAATTTTCTATGCGCTCTGCCGGCATACCCGGGAAGTAAATTGCGACAAGCGCGTCACGAATGGTGATCGTTGGCTCCTCTTGAGAGGGGAACCGAAGAAACGTTAGTACGCCGCCTATCAAAATCAGAAGTGCGGTAAATAAAGTCAGCCGGCTCGCGCCGAGTGCGCTTCGCGTCAGGTTCATAAGGCTTTGTCTCGGCCAATGTGGGTGGCGGGTTGATACAGACGCACCTCCTGACCATCAACCAGGAATGCGGCGCCTGCAACCACGACGGTTTCGCCGACGGCAAGGCCTTCATGTACAAGCACTCGACCGTTCTCCACCGTTTCGGGGGTGACCTCACGACGGCTGACTTTGGAGGTCCTTGGGTCATACACAAAGACACTCGCTTGTTTGCTCTGCGTTTGTGGGAGAAGTGCTGTCACCGGTACAGAGGGTGATTGTGCTTGCGCTATTGGCAACGTAATTAGGACTGCCTCGCCGCTTCGCAGCTCGCTGTTAGGCTCGACGGGACGAAAGATGGCTTGTACCAGCGCGCCATTTTCCAAGCGACTGGACAGGCTTTCCAATCGGATGGAGACAACTCGCGTGGGGTTTGTATTTGTATAGGCTGACGCGACATCCCCAGGCTTGAGTTTAGTGACCAATGTCGCGGGAAGCATACCGACGACTTCAGCCTTCTCGGCGCCCTCAATCTGAAGCACGCTTTGTCCCGCTGTCACATCTACGAAGGGCTGAACTGAACGAGCGACTATGCGTCCATTAAATGGCGACACAATGGCGCTGGTGCGCACGGCTCGACTGGCCAGGGCCTCTGTTGCCTTTGCGCTGTCCAACTGCTCGTTGGCACTCAGGTAGGCCGCACGCGCACCAGCGAGGGTAGCGGGTGAGATCACGCGATCATCAAACAATGCTTGTTGCTGGCGAAAATTCAGCTCTCGTTCAGCTTTTTGCGCTTTTGCAGCGCTCACATCCGCACGGGCTTGTTGTAGTTTAAGTTGTGCAGGCTCTGGATCCAGCCGTGCGAGTGTTTGTCCGCGCCGAACCGTATCGCCAACATCCACGGCGATGGAAGCTATACGGCCTGAACCTTCAAAACTCAGATCAGCGCGTTGTTCAATCCGGATCCGACCCATAATAGGGAGGCGATTGCCATCGCTATCACGCACGGTTTCAACCTTCACCGAACGAGGTGGGGGTTGTGGGGGCGGTGTTGAACGACCGCATCCAGCAATTAGACTTAACATCATTATTAAAGGTACAAGAGGCGCGCGAGGGGCATGGATCACGACATGTATTCCCGATGTTTGATAGTTGAGCGGCTGCCGTCTAGCAGGGTCAGAACGTATAACTAATGGAGGTAACGGCGCTCACAGCGCCTTTGCGTTCGATTAGAGGGCTGTCCTCAACTTTTCCGCCCAATTCCGATGCGGTTACCAGCACATACGTTGACCAGTTTTCGTCAAATTTATGAGTCCAGTTCGCGTTCAGAGCGTACTGATTCAGGCCGCCCCCAGGGGTAAATGCAGTAAACCTCGATTGCTGAGATTGCTGGCCAGTTACGCCGAAATAGGCCTGGTTGTAGCGATGATCGGCAGCTCGGACGTCAAGCCCAAGCACAATGATGTCTCTGGACTGGTTCAATACCGTCGCTTCGAGCCCGGCGCGATAGCGTGTGCCCCTTTCTCCACCATCCAGCGCAAATTCGGCTTCGCCATTGACCGAGAGCCACGGCGTCACTTGCTGACTTAGATACAGAATACTGGTTGCTGTGTTGTTGACTTCGCCCATGCCTGAGAGTCGGTTAGACCCAGGCCTGAAGTCGTTATTGCGATCATCCCTGCCAGCGTCGTAGAAAAATGACTGACTGATGTAGAAGCCGGAAGGCGACTGCCATTGCAAGCCTAACCCTCGGTAGGTATCAACAAAAAAAATGCCACGGCTCAGCGAGAGCACCGGGACCGGCACACTTCGGTAGTCCTTTGAGCCCATGTAGCGGGGCCCACCCGCAACACCGACACCGATGCTAGCTTGAGTTTCGCCACCAAAGATGCTGTCGGTAATTGAGGCCGTTTCAGCCTGCACTTGAAGCGCCAACGGCAAGGACATGACCGTACCGTAGAACACGTGGGCAGCTGAGCGTCGTAATGCGTATGCAGAAAGTTTTTTCATGATTTTTTTCCTAACGTTGCTGGAGCGTTCATGCTTACGCCATAGAAGGCGTGGAAAAGGGCGATACGATTAAGGGCTAAGTCCCGTTGCGCGAAAATACCGTCGATGCGGGTTTGGTGGAGCCGCAGGCGTGCCGACAATAGCCGCGGTTGGTCCTCCCATCCCGCGTCGAAGCGCGCAGTCGCTCGCCGAACACGTTCATCCTCTGTGATCCCCAGTCCACGCTCGCTACGCACTCGTTCAATCAGCGCGGTGCGGGCAATGAGCGCATCGGATACTTCTCGGAACGCTGATTGCACGGTTCTTTCGTAGTCGGCCACTGCCGCCTCTTTACGTAGCTGGGCCAGATCGAGATTGGCGCTGTTGCGGCCATAATTGAAAATGGGCAGTGTGATTTGAGGAATGAAGGTCCAAACGCGGCCACCTGCATCGAACAGGTTTCCCAGACCATCGCTAGCAGTACCCAATGAGGTACTCAACGTAATTGATGGAAAGAACGCGGCTCTGGCCGCGCCGATGTCAGCATTGGAGGCCCGCAGTTGCTCCTCCGCCTGAAGGATGTCGGGACGTTCCAGCAGTACCTCAGAAGGCAACGAATTTAGCCAGTCGAGCGACTCATTCGGATTGGCCAACTCTTCGACCTTTCCTGCGGGGGGCGCGCCGGCGTAGCCAGTCAGCAGCTGCAGCGCATTTCGTGCGCCAGCCGAGTCGGTTTGAGCCTGCTGCATGCTTGCGTATGAGTGTTCGGTGTCGCTGCGTTGCAGGTTCACTTCATCTTCAGATAATGTCCCAACGTCTCGTTGGCGTTCGGCAAGATTGAGCAGGGTCAGCGTATCGAGATATGCGTTTTGCAGTTGTTGTGCTTGAGCCGCAGCTGCGCGATCAATGACGTAGGCACGTAGGACTTCTGAAATAAGAGCACCGCGAAACGCGCGCTGTCCTTGAGCACTTGCCAAATACCGATGCCTGGATGCGTCGGAAAGGCTGCGGACCCGACCGAAGAAATCCAGCTCGAAATCCGATGTACCAATGGTCGCAGCACTCAATTTCTGTCCGTAGCGAGCGTCGAGGCTGGGATCATTGAATTTCTGACGGAAGCGTTGGACTGAGGCATTCACGCTGGGCAGCTGTTGTGCGCGATCAATGCGATTTAGCGCGCGTGCTTGTTCGACCTGGAGCGTCGCGACTTTAAAGTCACGATTGTTAGCCAAGGCACGTTCGACGAGCGGGACAAGATCATCGCTTGTCGAAAACGCCGTAAGGAAAAGGCGCTCCTGGGTAGAGAGCGGTTCCGATCTTCCTTCCGGAGCCTTAGAGGAGGGAACCGTCGAAGTATCAAATCTTGCAGGAATCGGTGTTTCAGGTCGCTGGTACGTTGGAGCCAGTGAACATGCAGATAGACTGATGACTACAGGGAGCAGCACCCCGAATACGAGTGTCCCACCGCGTCGGAAGAAACCGGTCTGATTCTCTGTTGGTAAGAAAGTAGCCATCAACTCAACCATTCGCTGTTATCTTGGAAATAGATGGTTGCATATGACTTTCAAGAAACGTTGCGGAAATTATCAAGGTTTCATCAAGAGGCTATTATGGTAGGCAAAAAGGTGCTGGTGGTTGAGGACGACGCCTTAAGTGCAAACACGCTCGAGGCATATCTTCGTCGTGATGGGTTTGAGGTGGCTATCGCCGAGGATGGCGAGCGCGGTGTAGAAATGCATGCCCGTTGGAGACCGGATTTGGTCCTGCTGGATGTGATGCTGCCTAAACTTAGTGGTACAGAAGTTCTTTCAATCATTCGCCGTTTGGGAAATACACCCGTAATTATGGTGACTGCGATTGGTGATGAGCCAGAAAAATTAGGTGCACTTCGTTACGGTGCAGATGATTATGTAGTTAAGCCTTATAATCCTAAGGAGGTGGTTGCCAGGGTAGTCGCAGTTCTTCGTAGAACAGATGCCGGCGTCCTTGCGCCAAAAAATCAACTTCGAGACGGTTCCCTATTGGTTGATCTCCAAACATTTACCGCGCATGTAGAGGGAGGAAAAATGGGGAGCGCATTGTTGGATCTCACTCCGACTGAATTTAATTTATTAGCAACCTTGCTCCGCGCCCCATTCAAAGCATTTACGCGCAATGAGTTGTTAGAGGCGTGCTTGCCTGAAAGTGGAGCTTTAGATCGCGTCATAGACACTCATATTCACAATCTTCGCAAGAAGTTGGAAGTGAATGGTATAACTGATGTGTTGGTCACCGTCCGAGCCGTCGGTTATCGGTTTCGGAGGGCACAATGAAATTCCCCTTTTCGCGTAAAACTCGCTCGACACTTTGGTATTGGGTTTGCCTGCGCATGAGCTTGCTTGCACTAGGTGTAGTTTTCAGTATTACATTTGGCATGTGGCTGCGATTCGCGATTTGGGACTACACGACGACTCAGCAGATCCCCGCGTCGGTACGGCCCGAACTCGAAGAACTTCGCGCAGATCCAAATTACAATCAAGCTCGATTGTGGGAGCTATTTCAACGTTATTATGACGTAGGAGACTTTCTCCCAGGTATGGCAAACCGTGATTGGTGGTGGCTTGCACTATTTGTCATGGTCTCAATTCCGGTCGTGATTTTAGGTGGCTTATTGGCTTCTCGGCCATTGTCTCAACAATTTTCAGATGTTGCCCGCGCTGCCCGCAAAGTTGCACAGGGGGACTTTTCGGTACGGGCGCCAAGTGTCCCTGGTGCTCCCGCCGAGCTTAGAAAACTGGCGAAAGACTTCAACAGGATGACTGCGAAGCTTGAGCAGTATGAGCGCGAGGTTCGTGTGTCCAGTGCGGTGCTCGCCCATGAGCTTAGAACTCCGCTCAATGCAGCGATGGGGCGCGTGCAAGGCATGCTGGACGAGGTGTTCCCCAGTGATCCTCAACAGCTAATGCTGGTTAAAGGTCAGCTTGACCAGCTGAATCGACTGGTGGGTGATTTGCATTTGTTGTCTCTGGCCCGGGCTGGCCAGTTGGCCATGGAGAAATGCCGGTTTTCCATGAATGAGCTGATTTCTGAGCGCCTTGAATGGGCTGCGCCTCAGATTGTCGCTGCGGGTGTTGTGGTGCAGGTTAATGCTGTACGTGAATTCACGCTGATGGCTGATCGAGATAGGATTGGCCAGGCGTTGTCGATTCTGATTGACAACTTGCTGCGCTATGCCGCTCAAGGTAGACATTGCGAAGTGACAGCAAGTCAGTTTGACGGTGCTTTTTTCTTGGTTGTCGCCGATAGAGGCCCAGGAGTTGAGGAGGATCAGCTATCACGCATGTTTGACCGTTTCTGGCGAGCTGAAAGTTCTCGCGCCCGGCCTTGGGGCGGTACGGGGTTGGGGTTGTCAATTGCCTCGGCGATTTGTGAGGCACACGGCGGTAATATCAGTGCGTCCAACCGCGAGGGTGGGGGCTTGGCTATTCAAATATCAATCCCGGCGCTTAATTGAGAACCTCCACACGGTGATCGTGGCGTTCGCCGCGCACTGCCTCAGCGAGTATTGCTACATCTTGATAAAATCTTGATATTTTCTGAATCGTTTATTGAAAAGCGCAGTGTAGCCTTGCCCTGTGCTTTTCAAATTAGACCATTGCTCCTCATTTACTGACAGCTTGTGGGTTCCTGGTTAAGAATCTTTGAGTGTTCTATACGTTTACGTAGTCATTCAGTAAGAGTGAATGGTGTGTCGAACCCACGTTTAGGAAAACTTACATGCAGCAAAATTCTGACTGGATTATCTGTGAGCATTGCGATTTAGTTTTCGAATCTGTAATGCTGGAACCTGGTCAGACCGCGTTTTGCACACGGTGCGAGGGAGTGCTTCAACAGGGTTCATCATTTACGATTGAGCAATTGTTTGCCGTCTCTATCGCCAGTGCGCTTTTGTTCGTCTTTGCCAACGTGTTTCCTGTCATAGATGTGAGTTTTGAGGGGGTGGGTAATCAGGCAACACTGTGGTCTTCGGTTTGGGCATTAGCGCAAGGCGAAGTTACCCCGATCGCTTTTGTGGCTGGGTTATGCATTATTTTGGCTCCGGGTCTGCAAATCGCTTTACTGTGCTGGTTGCTTGGATTTGCTAACCGACATCGACGTGCGCCTGGTTTTGAACGCTGCATGCGACTGTTAGTGGATTTAAAACCTTGGAGCATGCTCGAGGTATGCTTGCTGGGTGTTTTAGTCGCGCTCATTAAACTGAATGGGTTGTTAGATGTTCAGCCAGGAGTGGGGCTATTGGCGTTAGTGTTGCTTTGCGTTATCAGTATTGTTGTAACCAATAAAAGCATTCAACGGTTATGGGGCGAGGCGCACTACTTATGATGACTCGAAGTCCTCCAAGCGCGTCGGAACTACAATTGGTTCTTTGTCACACCTGTAAAAAGGCGTGCTCCATTGTCGCGATTATTTGCGATCGTTGTGGCGCACAACTTCACCACCGTAAGCCCAATAGTCTTATTCGAACGTGGGCGCTGCTCCTCACTGGAATGATTTTTTATGTGCCGGCTAATTTAATGCCGGTCATGCGTACTGATATTTTAGGTCATGGTCGTGACAGCACCATCATGAGTGGTGTGATCGAACTGTGGAAAAGTGGTGCTTGGGACATAGCGTTATTGATATTTGTAGCCAGTGTGGTAGTGCCGTGTATGAAGTTTCTTATTATGTTCCTGCTACTCACAAGCACCCAGCGCCGCAGCCGATGGCGCACATTAGAGCGATCTAATCTCTACCGCATTGTTGAACGCATTGGCTATTGGTCCATGCTCGATGTGTTGGTCGTCGCGGTGCTGGCTGCACTTGTACAATTTCAGTTATTGAGCAATATCGAACCCAGAATCGGGATCGTTTTTTTTGGCCTCGTGGTGGTCTTCACCATGCTGGCTTCTATGAGTTTTGATCCCCGACTTATTTGGGATTCTGAGGTAGAAAATGTCTGATCAAGTGAGTGTCAGTGCTAACCGAGCGCCTGAAAGGCCTCATGTAAAAGATCGAAGCAAGGGCTTCTCACTGGTTTGGTTGCTTCCTATAGTTGCGGCGTTGATCGGCGTATCGATGGCCGTGCATAACCTTCTGTCAGAGGGACCAGAAATCCAAGTCAGTTTTTCAAGTGCCGAAGGTCTGGTGGCGGGCAAAACTCAGGTGAAATACAAAAATGTAGTCATCGGCCAAGTCGCTAATATTTCTTTGAGCGATGATCGTGATCACGCTGTGGCGACTGTTCAATTAGAGCGTTCAGCTAAAGCGTTTACAGCTCAAAATTCGCGTTTTTGGGTTGTTCGACCTCGCGTCGGTGCACAGGGTATTTCGGGCATCGATACGCTTTTGTCGGGCGCTTTTATTGGCGCAGATCCCGGTGAATCAAGTGAAACTAAGGTGGCTTTCAAGGGATTGGAAAGTCCGCCGCCAATTACCTATGGGCAGAAAGGGACGCGTTTTACATTGAGCGCGGATGATCTTGGCTCGCTTGACATTGGTTCTCCCGTTTACTACAGACGCATCGAAGTCGGGCAGGTTGTCTCTTACCAGCTGTCTGTTGATGGCAAAGGTGTCGAAATCGAAATTTTCATTAATGCACCAAATGATAAATTTATCACCTCTGGAACTCGATTCTGGAATGCCAGTGGGGTAGACGTAAGTTTTGGCGCAGAAGGGCTGAAGGTTAATACCCAGTCAGTCGCATCCATCGTATCGGGCGGCATTGCTTTTATGGAACCGCCCTATGGTGCCGATGCTAAAAATACTGAAGAGCGTAGCGCCTTCCCGTTATTTAAAGACCAAGCAACTGCTTTGGCTCCACCAGATGGTGAGCCCTTCTTCATTCGAATGCATTTCGATCAGTCAATGCGTGGTTTAGCGGTAAATGCGCCTGTCGAATTCTTAGGCGTGAACATTGGAAAGGTTGTGTCTACCGATCTGGACTTCAACCCTTCAACCAATAGTTTCGCGGTTATGGTTGGCGCGGTTATTTACCCCCAGCGCTTAGGCCAGGCTTATGACCAAATACTAACGGCGTATGGTACAGGCGAAGATGAAGATGGTAAAAAGTCAGCACAGTTAATATCAGCATTCGTCAAAGAGGGGCTGCGTGCTCAAGTTCGCACTGCAAACTTATTAACGGGGCAACTTTATATTGCACTTGATTTCGTTCCAAATGCTCAGCCTGTACGTTTCAATTTAGCCGCTCGTCCTATGGAAATGCCAACGGTTCCCGGGAGCTTAGACAAACTGCAAGACCAGGTTCAGCGTATCGTGGAAACGATTAGTAAAGTTCCGTTCGAGCAGATTGCAGGTAACCTCAATAAAAACTTAGTAGAAATGCGTAAGACATTGCAGCAGGTTAATGGACAGGTACTGCCGCAAATGCGTGATGCGTTAGGCCAGACGCAAAGAACGCTGACCATAGTCAATGAGAGTTTTGCTGAGGACTCCCCACAGCGCCAGCAATTTGGTCAGGTGATGGATGAAGTACAGCGTTCTGCACGGTCAGTGCGTGTACTTAGCGACTTGCTGAGTCGACACCCAGAAGCGTTGATTCGCGGCAGAGTGAAGGATGGGCAACCTGATGGTATTCGCTCCAGCAATTCCTCGTCACCCGCCCTATCTTCGGAGTCATCTGAGTGAAAATAGGTTTTTATGTCCTCGTAGCGTGCTTAACACTGACTGCTTGCAGCTCTGCGCCCACGCATTATTACACGCTGATGCCTGCAACGGATTCACCGACCACCCAAACAGTGGTGCCGTTTCAGTATGAACTGACGACCGTTAACGTACCGGCTCAAGTTGATCAGCCTCAGATAGTTGTTCGTCAAGGAGAGAGTGGCGTCCAGATACTGGAGACAGAGCGCTGGGCCTCGCCCTTGGCAGATGAAGTGAGATCTGCGCTACGTCATCACCTAAGACTGCAGATGGGGCGGGCGGACAGGGCAGGTGTCGCCCGCGACTCAGGTTTGCAAAATGTGTCCATACAGGTCGACATGCGTCGTCTCGAGATGGTTCCAGGGCGCTATGCTTTGATTGAGGCAGTTTGGAGCCTGAGAAATACTGGGGGCGCTGGTCCACGCAGAAGCTTGAGCTGCACATCAGTGATTCGTCAGGAGGCGACCGCTGAAATGGGCGCGTTGGTTTTGGCGCATCAACAATTGATAAGGGAGCTCAGCGTCCGCATTGTTCAGACGGTGATACCTTGGATGGCAAGCTCGGACTACGCTTGCTCAAATTAAATCTTGGATTTCTACAAACTCTGGCTGTGCGGCGGCTACAGCAAATTAGCTAACGAGGAAACCGAATGAAACAGTGGATATGGCTTGTTATGGCGATAGTACTTGAGGTTGTGGCGACGCTCTCACTCCGCGCTGCGGTGGATAATCCTCAGTGGATCGTTATCGTTATCTGCGGCTATATGGGGGCGTTCGTAGCGCTTTCCATGGTGCTGCGAGAAGGAATGGCTATTGGCGTCGCCTATGGTATCTGGGCCGCTTGCGGAGTGGCGTTTACCGCCGTGGTGGCGCATATTTTGTTCAGCGATCCCCTTACTTGGATTATGGGATTAGGCATCGTTTGCATCATCGCTGGCGTCTGGCTAGTTGAAGCGGGATCTGTCGCATCTCATCGCAAAGTGGAGGAATGACAATGAGTTGGATCTACTTGATTGGCGCCATTTTGTTCGAAGTCGCAGGCACGCTCTCAATGCGTGCTTCAGATGGTTTTCGCCGTAAATTTTGGATTTTACCAGTTCTGGCTTCCTATTTAATTGCGTTTTCATTGCTCAGTTTGACTCTTGCTGAAGGGTTGAGTGTCGGAGTAGCTTATGGGATATGGTCTGCATGTGGTGTGGCCCTGACTGCAATTGTTGCGAACTATCTTTTTAAAGATCCACTTACTAAATTAATGGGGTTGGGTATTATCTTAATTGTTGGTGGGGTTTTGCTAATTAAACTAGGCGCTCAGCAGACTGGTTGATTGTGTCATGCTCGCAGTTAATGCTGGTCATGGGGGATGCAGTAGGATAATTTTTCACTAGTACTACGCATCTCGGAATATCCCCTGGCGGTATTTTTATAGAAAAATCTAAAGTGATGGAAGAGTTAGATATCTGAGATTAAGGGGTGTAGGTATGAAAAGAGCCATCATGGCAACACTTCTGTTTTTATTTTTTTCCTCTGCCTCGCAGGCCGTTGAGTTGTCCTCGTCTGTTGGTTCGACAAGTCAGGGCGGCCTGACTGCTCGCGCTGGTGTGAACGTGAATTGGGGCAGTTCATGGTTGCAGAGTCGAATGGGGAAACTTACAGGATATTGGGATTTTGGTTACACCTTTTGGGAGGCTGGTAGAAAAGCTGGTGCTAGACATTCCTTATCTTCTGCTCCCGTTTTCGTCTACGAATTTGGCACCTCTCACATCAAACCTTTCATAGAGTTGGGGGTGGGTTTAGCCGTTTTCTCCGGAGGAAATGCAGGTGATAGGGCTCTGGGGTCCGCTTTTAACTTTGAGGATCGTCTAGGTGCTGGCTTGAAAATCGGTGAGACTCAAAAAGTTGGTGTTCGGGCAATACATTACTCAAATGCTGGGATAAAAGAACCGAATGATGGAATTGAGTCTTTTTCTTTATTCTATAGTCACGATTTTTAGTCCACCTATGCAATTTTTTTTGAGTTGTGCTGATCAGTCTGCTGGCTAAATTTATAACGTCTGATATCTGAAGTTTCTAGATATAGTTTCTTACACAGTGATTGTTGTTTCGGCTTGTTCAATGCGAGGCGTGCGATCGCGCTGCATCCTGTTTTTTACGAGCGTTGGTTTTGTGTGTTCGCGCTATTTTTGCGCGAGACCAGGTGTATCAATCATTAAGGGCTAATATATGAATGCTTCAAAGAGTGCGCGGCGTGCAAGTTTGGTATGTGGGGCTTCGCATAAAGTCTCAGATAAAATCCGTTATTTTGGGAAAGGCTGTTTTTTGATCGCGGCGGTTTTCGGTATTAGTGCGTGTGCCTCGCATACTCCACTAAAATCTGACCAGGCGACGTCTTATCAGGGCTTGGCAGCAAGCGGTGAAAACGAGATGTCGATTCCTCCCCAGCCAGCCGATTTTGGTCGGTATAGAGTGGCCGTGATAGAGTCGGTGCAGGTTGCTCCTGCCGTTGCCAAGGAAATATCTCCTGAGGTCTGCACAGAAATTTCAGGCGTGCTGCGTGATGATATTAATGCGCAGATGCGAAAGAAGTTTGATTTGAAGGGTGACCCTGCTACTGAGCCTGTTCTTCGTATAAAAATTCGTATTACACGAATTACAGAGGCATCTCCTGTGATCAATACCGTAACTTCCCTGGCCATAGGACCGCTACTGAACGGCGCCTTGGCTGTCGAATTGGAGGCGTTGGATGGCAATACTGGCGAGCAAAAGGCAATGTTGTTGTGGGCGGACTCGGGAGGACTTAAGGAGTTTTTTGGGAACTATAGCCGTACCTCCCACGCTCGTACGCTAGCTGGACGCTTTGCCGTTGATGCTACCTCGTTTATCTCCCCGTTGAGTAAACGCTGACGATGAGCCGATTAGGCGGTGAATTAATAATTGGAAAAGGTGGCGTGTGATAAAAATTTTCAATGATGATGTAAATACTGGCGGCCTCACACGTATTACTAGCAGGATGGCTGCTAGTGATACTAACAACAAAGATGCAGCAAAGTTACAGCTCTCTGATGTAGCACCTGCCAGAGGTGCGAACAGTTCAGAAGCCGATAAAGAAACGAATAGGGGAGAGGGCAACTCTGGCGCTTCATAATCTGATATAATGTCGCAATTGAAACGTCAGATAGCTGAGCTTCAAAAACAGCTCCAGCAAGAACAACAACAGCTACAAAAAATTCAATCTAGCCAACAGGCTGCCGAGTTGAAAGCGGCCGCCGTTGGCGCTGTTCAGACTCAGATATCAAGCACGTCAGCAGCGTTACAGACTGTAATGGCTGCATTGTTGCAAGCTGTAAAAGGCGCTGGGAGTGAAAATTCTGGGAATATGGTTAACGTCACTGCATAAGAGAACGGCCACTCTCATTAGAGAGTGGCTTTTTTACGGTGACCCTTGTGGCTTTTGGAAACCTAGCTCGCTGCTAATGCTAAAGCTGCAATGCAATAATAATTCTCGATATTGCGTTTCAATTCCGACGGGATCCATTACTGCATCGGGCCCTGACAGATTGATAGCGGCCACTACTTTCCCGCTATAATCTTTTATTGATGCTGCAATAGCTGTCGAATAATCGGACCGATGCAGTACCCAGCCTCGTGCTCTGTCTTCGGCAATTAAGCTTTGTAATTCCACTAGTGTACGGGGTGCTGGGTTCGGATAGTCGTCCAGACGGATGTGTTGATAAAGTTGTCCTAGCTCTATTTCGTCCAGCGCGGTCAACAGCATGCGGCCCATGGCGGTGCAGTGACAGGCGATGCGCGTGCCCACCGGAATGTTCACGGACAGTCGTTGCGCCGCAAAAGCGCGATACAGGTACAGGCTGTCGGTCTGCTCGCGGATGCTCAGGTGGCAGGACAACGACGTCCGATCACGCAGCTCGTTGAGGTGCGGCATCGCCACTTCAACGATGTCGCGGCTGGCCAGATAACTGAAACCATCGCTGATGACCCGTGCGCCGAGTTCATACTGGGTGTTGTGCTTGTTCAGGTAACCCATGTGGGTCAGCGTGAACAGAATGCGATACACCGCCGAGGTGCTGACCCCCAACCGCTCGGCGATTTCCTGAATGCTCAGGCTGCGCGTGCGGGCGTTGAACATGCCCAGCACACTGAGCCCGCGGGCGAGGGCAGGGACGCTGTAGTCGGTGTCTTTGTCGGGCGTTTCAGCCATGTTCATCGGGTGGCTCCTTGATTACAGCCCTCATCGCACTTAGCACCACGGCGTTCCGGCGTTGACAGATTTGAAGTGGCCAGCCCCTGCAGGGTTGGCGCGGCTTCCGATCAATCCAGCGCTTCAATCCCCAGCACCTGCCCATCGAACTCGGCCATGGCATCCAGCACCGCGCCTTTGAAGTACGCAAGCGAGGCGCGGTCGAACATGATCTGGAACGCCGGTTGCCCCTTCGAGCCCAGGTTGATCACGATGACGTTGATGCGCGCCGCTGAAGTCTGCGCGACGGCGCCTAGCGGAAATGCGGCGGGGCGCAGGTCGACGCCGCAGAGCTTGGCCATGACCTCGGCAATGCACACGCCGCTCAAGTGCAGCCAGGCGTGGCTGTCCTCTCGGGGCAACAGGTAGTTGGCGCTGTGATCCAGCTCCCAACGCGCCTCCTCGTCGGCGATGCGTTCGCCACGGTCCGCAAGGCTGCCAAGGATGAAGTACTCGGTTTGCGACAGGCGCGCCACATGGCTGCCGTCTGCCTGGGTAACGGCCTGGTTCGGCGCATCCGGCAGAGTAAACCCTCGCGCCTGCAAGTACGCGGCGCTCTGTTGACCGCGAAAGCCGACCCTCGGTACGTCGGTCAGATCGACCAGCACGCATTGGTGTAAAGCTCCGAGCTGAAGCGGAGCGGGTTCGATGTAGGTTTCTGTGTTGAGGCTCGACATGTCAGAGCTCCTGGCGCTGGTTTTCAGGATCCAAGAAAGGCAGTTTCACCACCGTGGCCTGGACGATCACACCGTCCTCGACGCGGATCGGGATGTGCTGCCCCGGTTGGCTTTGATCGAATGCGGCGTAGGCCAGGCCGATGATCTGGTCCAGGGATTGCGAGTACTCGCAGGAGGTCACGTTGCCGCTGATGTCCGGACCGCTGAGCACCAGATGGCCTTCCAGCGGTTGCGGGCTGGCCTTGGGCAGCGTGAAGCCCACCAGTTTGCGTTTCTGCGGCTGGGCTTCGAGGATATCCACCGAGCGCCGGCCGACGAAGAACGGCTTGGTCCGGCTCACCGCCCAACCCATGTCGATTTCGCCGGGATGGGTCATGCCGTCGGTGTCCTGACTGATGATCACGTGGCCTTTTTCCAGGCGCAGCAAGCGTTGAGTTTCAACGCCGAACGGGCGGATATCGAACGCCTTGCCGGCTTCCATCAAAGCGTCCCAGAGCTTCAGCGCATGGCGCGCCGGAACGTGAATTTCATAACCCAGCTCGCCGACGAACCCGACCCGCAGCAAGCGCACCTTGATCCCGGCCACGGTGCCCTGACGCACCCCCAGATAAGGAAAACCTTCAGCGGACAGGTCCAGGTCGTGGCAGACCTTTTCCAGCACTTTGCGTGAATCCGGGCCTGCCACGTTGACCGCCGAAATCGCCGCCGTGACGTTGGCGATGTCCACATCCAGCCGCCACTGTGCATTCCACTTGAGCATTTGCTGGTAGATACGATCGACACCGCTGGTGGTGGCTGTGACGTAAAAGTGGTGCTCGCCGAAGCGCGCACACACGCCGTCGTCGATGACCATGCCCTGCTCGTTGGTCATCAGCGCATAACGGGAGCGACCAATCGGCTGCTTGAGGAAGGCGAAGGTGTACATGCGGTTAAGCAGTTCGGCAGCATCCGGGCCACGGACATCGAGCCCACCGAGGGTCGAAACGTCGATGATGCCGACCTTGTTGCGCACGTGCAGCGCTTCGGCCTGCATGCAGGTATCGCGCTCGCTGGCCTTGCCGTAATACGCGGGACGCTGCCAGATACCGGCGGGCATCATTTTCGCGCCCGCTTCCACATGCCGTTTGTGCATCGGCGTCTGCCGGTACGGATCAAATGCACGTCCTGCGACGTGGGCCAGTTTCTCGGCTTCAAAAGGCGGACGTGCCGTGGTGACGCCGGTTTCGCTGACGCTGCGTTGCGTAGAGGCGGCAACCAGTCGTGCGGTTGGCAGCGCCGAATGACGCCCTTGGGACGGGCCCATGCCGACCGTGGAGTAGCGCTTGACCAGTTGGATGTCGCGGTAGCCGATTTTGGTGGCGTTGACGATGTCACGCACTTGCAAGTCTTCATCGAAGTCGACGAAGTCCTTGCCTTTGGGGTGCGGGAAGATCGGCCACGGGAAGTTGACCTGGGCTTCCGTGCGCATCGCCAGCGGTTTGGCCGCCAGCTCCAGATCCAGCGCAACAACGATGTCGGCGGCGGCATGAATGGCATCGGCCAGCACGTTGTCCAGCGCGTGATAGCCGTGGGCCGAGCCAGCAACGGTGAGATTTTTCGGCAGACCGCTGAGGGTGAATTCCGCCAGTTGATCGTCGTAGGCCAGCTTGCCGCCGGCCTGGCACAACAACTGATAGACCGGCATGTAGCCGCCGGACATGCACAGCAGATCGCAATCGATGATAAGACCGCCGTTCGCGACCTGACCTTGCCCGGTGATCTTGCGGATGTCTGCGCCGCTGACGTGACGCATGCCTTTTTCGTGCAGCGCCTCAAAAACGGTGCTGCCGAGATGACAGGTGATGCCGCGCTTTTCCAACGCCAGCAGCAGGGCGCGGTTGGCGGGGTTGCTGCGCATGTCCACCAGCGCGGCCACTTCGACGCCTTGTTCGTACAGGTCCAGCGCAGCCAGATAACCATCGTCGTTACCCGTCAACACCACCGCGCGTTTGCCCGGTTTGACCGCGTACAGCTTCATCAGGCGTTGTGCGGCACTGCTCAGCATCACGCCGGGCAAGTCGTTGTTGCGGAAGATCACCGGCTGATCGAACGAGCCGCTGGCGATCAGGCATTGCGTGGCGCGCACCTTGTACATGCGCTTGCCCTGAATCACCGGCAGGTAGTTGTCAGTGAACCAGGCGTTGCAGGTGGCTTTTTTCAGCACGCGAATATTGGCGTGGCCTTCGACGGCGTCGACCAGTTCACGACGCAGGGTCTCGGCGCGAGTGCCTTCGAGGTCGAAGCGGGCGTACGTCAGCGAGCCGCCGAGGACCGGCTGTTGCTCGATCAGCAGCACCTTGGCGCCCGCGTTGGCGGCAGTCAGGGCGGCCTGAAGACCGGCCGGGCCTGCGCCGATGACGGCCAGGTCCGCGAACAGATAGGCTTTGTCGTAATACTCGGGCTGGAATTTCAGGTCGAGCACGCCCAGGCCGGCCTTCTTGCGAATGATCGGCTCCCAGAGTTTCCACGCGCCCTTGGGCTTGTAGAACGAGCGGTAATAGAAGCCCACTGGCATGAATTTGGAGAACTTGCCGAGGTAGGCGTCCTTGTCGTTGTCCAGCGAGCCGTTGAAGTTCTGCCCGGTGACCTGCACGCCGCTTTCCAGCAGGTGACTGTCGGCCAGTACGTTGGGTTCACTGGGCAGTTGCACCAGCGTGTTGGCGTCTTGCCCGGCCATGGTCAGTGGCCCGCGTGGCCGGTGGTATTTGAACGAGCGCGACAGCAGAAAACGGCCATTGGCGAGCAGGGCGCTGGCGATGCTGTCACCGGCAAAGCCTTGATACGGCTTGCCATCGAAACTGAAATCGAGTGGCTGACTACGGTCAATCAGCAGCCCCATCGGGGCGGGAAGGCGGCTCATCGGGTGGTCTCCCTGGCGGCAACAGCGGTGAATTCCACGCGGGCGTTGAACAGTTCTTTCGGGTCGAAGGTGCGCAGGATTTCGTCGCTGCCGGTGTGGCGCTCTGCCAGAAACCAGTAGCTGGAGGGGTTGTGCATCCACCATTCGCGCACCACGCCCAGAGTGTCATCGCTGTTGAACACGTAATCGGCCCACTCGGCGTCGCTGCAAGTCTGCGGATCAGGCATCTGCTTGAACTCGCCGCCGTAGGTGAATTCGCTGATGTTGCGCGGCCCGTTGAGCGGGCAATTCATCACTTTCATGTCCTGCTCCTCAGTGACTGGCGGCTGTCGCGCCCATTTCGTTGACTTGCTGGAAGGTCGAAAAACGCTCCAGACCAAAGGGTTTGATCAGATCCGGCACCTTCCCGCCGCTGGCCACCAACTCGGCCATGGTCTTGCCGCAGATCGGCGTGGCCTTGAAACCCCACGTCCCCCAGCCCGCATCCAGGTAGTAATTCTTGACCGGCGACAGGCCCATGATCGGACTGTAGTCCGGGGTCATGTCGGTAATCCCGGCCCACTGGCGCATCAGCTTGGCGTTGGCCAGAAACGGGAACATCTCGATGGCATGCGCCAGCAGGCTTTCTTTCAGGTCGAGCGTGGAGCGGGTGTTGAACAGCGGGTACGGATCGGATCCGCCGCCGAACACCACTTCGCCTCGGCTGGTCTGTTGCACGTAGCAGTGCAGCGCAGACGAACTCACCAGCGGGTCGAGGAATGGCTTGAACGGCTGGGTCACCATGGCTTGCAGCGGGAAGGTCTGGATGGGCGAGCGAATCCCGGCCTTCTTCATCAGCTGCGAGCTCATGCCTGCGACGGCCTGTACCGCGCAGCCGCACTGGATGGTGCCGCGATTGGTTTTGACGGCGGTGATGGTGCCGTTTTCGATGACCAGTTCCTGGACTTCTGTCAGCTGATGAATCTCCACGCCACGCTTGGCCGCCTGCTTGGCGTAACCCCAGGCCACGGCATCGTGCCGCGCCGTGGCGCCGTCGATGTGCCACAGGCCTGCGAGCACGGGAATGTGCCCCGGATCAAGATTGAGTGACGGCACCAGTTCGCGAATCTGCTGGCGGTCGATCATCTCGGTGCGCCCACCGAAGTGTTTGTTGACCTCGGCACGCTGACGGAACGAACGCACGGTGGCGTCGGTGTGGGCCAGGGTCAGCTGGCCCCGGTGCGAGTACATGATGTTGAAGTCGAACTCGTTGGAGAGGCCTTCGAACATGCGCACCGATTCAGCGTAAAAACGCACGCCTTCGCTGGTCAGGTAATTGGAGCGGATCACGGCGGTGTTACGCGCCGTGTTACCGCCACCCAGATAGCCTTTCTCCAGTACCGCGATATTGGTGATGCCGTGGTACTTCGACAGGTAGTACGCGGTGGCCAGGCCATGGCCGCCGCCGCCGATGATCACCACGTCGTAGGAGGATTTGAGTTCTTTGGGCGCAGGCAGATCGACCTCGACCGGGTATTCCGAGCTGAGCCCGTATTTCAGGAGATTGAAAGGCATACGGCCTCCGAGGGGCTGCTTTGCATGTGGGAGTGCTGCGCCTGCTGAAGCGCGGCAGTCACGGTGTTTTTCATCAGGAAGGCGATGGTCATCGGGCCAACGCCGCCCGGTACCGGCGTGATGGCGGACACCTGTGGCAGGGCACTGTCGAAATCGACATCACCCACCAGGCGACTGCGACCCTCTTCTTCAATACGGTTGATGCCGACGTCGATGACCACCGCGCCGGGCTTGAGCCAGCTGGCGTCGATCATCCGTGGACGGCCGACGGCGGCGACGACGATATCGGCCTGTCGGCACAGGCCCCTGGCATCGGCACTGCGTGAATGCACCACGGTTACCGAGCAGTGGGCCTTGAGCAGCAGGGCGGCCATAGGTTTGCCGACGATGTTCGAGCGGCCGATGACCACGGCGTGTTTACCGCTCAGGTCACCGCAGGCGTCTTCGAGCAACTGCATGCAGCCGCTGGGCGTGCAGGGCGTCAGCACATCGCGGCCCTGACTCAGACCGCCGACGTTTTCACTGTGAAAACCGTCGACGTCTTTGCCCGGCGCGATGGCCTGCAGGGCGCGGGTTTCCTCGATGTGGGCAGGCAGCGGTAACTGCAGCAGGATGCCATTGACGCTGTCGTCTGCATTCAGCTCGGCAATCAGTTTGAGCAGTTGCGACTGGGAGGTGTCTGCGCTCAGGCGGTGCTCCAGCGAGCGAATCCCGGCCTCTTCGGCGCGCAGGATCTTGTTGCGCACGTAAACCTGACTGGCCGGGTCTTGACCCACCAGAATCACCGCCAGCGCAGGCTCGATGCCTTGGAGTTTCAGTGTCTGCACGTCGGCTTTGACGTGGGCGAGCACGCGGGCGGCCGCGGCCTTGCCATCGATTATTTTGGACGTGTTCACCGGAAGATCACCGTTCTGTCCTTGTTGAGGAAAACCCGGTGCTCCAGGTGGTATTTCACCGCCTTCGACAGGGCCACGGTTTCGGTGTCACGGCCGGTGGCCACCAGATCGTCAGGCAAATAAACGTGATCCACGCGCTGCACTTCCTGCTCGATGATCGGGCCTTCGTCCAGGTCGCTGGTGACGTAATGCGCGGTGGCGCCGATCAGCTTCACGCCACGTTCGTACGCCTGGTGATACGGCTTGGCGCCTTTGAAACCGGGCAGGAAGGAGTGGTGAATGTTGATGGCCCGGCCCGACAGTTGCTTGCAAAGGTCATCGGAGAGGATCTGCATGTAGCGGGCGAGGACCACCAGGTCGGTGGCGGTTTCGTCGACCACTTTCATCAGCGCCGCTTCCTGCTGGGCCTTGGTGTCTTTGGTGACCGGCAGGTAGATGAAGCGGATGCCTTCACGTTCGGCCATCGGGCGCAGGTCCAGGTGGTTGGAGACGATGGCGGTGATGGTCATGTCCATCTCGCCCTTGTGGTAGCGATAGAGCAGGTCGGTGAGGCAGTGATCGAACTTGCTCACCATCAGCAGCACACGCATGGGCTCGCGGGTGTCGTGCAGTTCCCACTGCATGTCGAACGCCTTGGCGACGTCTTCGAAACCGGCCTTGAGCTGGGCGATGTCGCCGGCGTGACCGTCGTTGAAACGGAACACCGCGCGCATGAAGAATTTGCCGCTGAACTCGTCGTCGAACTGCGCCATTTCACCGATGTAGCAGCTGTTGCCCGCCAGGTACGAAGTGACCGCCGCGACGATACCGGAGGTCGCCGGACAGCTGATCTTGAGAATGAAATGGTTCTTTTCGTGTTGCATGGCATGTCCTCTGGAATGTGGCGGCAGTTCAGCGAATGGCTAACGATCAGCGCGAATATTCAGGGGTGAACGGGTATTTCGCTGATGAATAAAAATTCCTATCAGGAAATAAATATTCTTGAAGGTTGTTTTATAGGCGAAAGGAAATGAAGCGTCCAGAGGTTTCTGGAAACTTTTTAAACTGGTGGGAAAATTTTTAAGGTCGTGGGCCGCACGACCTGAGGAAGGTTGCCAATCTAGATCAAAGTCACCAGGTCAAAGCTTCTGGCGCTTGAATGAACAACCGGTTGATCTCTGGATGCGCCGCATGCGACCTTTTCATCTCGGCCCATACTGCTGGATTTGCCATCGCCTTCAAACCGGCAATCAGTCTGAGCAATTCAGCGTCTTCGGCGCCGTCGTCGCGTTTATGGATGTACTCAAAAAGCCGCGCTCGGTATGAGCCGAACGCTACACGTCGGGCTTCAATGAGTACATCACGATTGTTCAGCGCCAAAATCTTGCAGGTATAGGTGGCCCTTCTCTCCGAAAGGGTTCCTGGATCAGCCAACGCGACAAAGTTGAACGTATCGACAATATCCAGCCATAAGAAGTCTTGAGGGTTTTCCAATCGCGGGTTGATCAGCGCGTGTGTTCCACCCATAGGAGGGGTGACTGCAGCACCCTTAGCTCGATTGACTGGCTGTAGCTCGCCGTTGGCTGTTACGACCGCGTACTGGCTGCCTTTTGGGCTGTTGCACGGCCCGCAAGCATATAGATAGTTCTGCCAGTCAAACACCCGTTCAGGGTAGAGGTCTTTGGGCGCGATATGCTCGACTTCGTCCGCCATCGAATCTTCGCAATAGCAGCAGCGGCGGGTGTTCGTGCACATCCTCGACAGTGCAGCCCGCACTTCTTTGAATACCATGTTGGTTTTTTTGTTACGTGCGGAAAACTCGGATTTGGCCTTGGCAACTTGCTCCGCATACGAGGTTTGACTGTCGACAACCCTCTGGTAGTCGGCCAAGCCAGAAAGCATTTCCTGCGGAACATCCGTGTAAGGGAGCTGAATCATTCCACCTCCAGTCCCGACCGTTCGGCCACCGATGCCGTAGTGGGCATCGTTGCACGCAACGTGGCTATTCTAATGGACTCGTCTTCGGTCAATTCACCAAATGCGTGCTTGCGATTAAGCTGCGCCAACTCCAGCAACTGGGAGCGCGAGGTTTCGGAGCGGCTCACATCGGTTCCAAAAAAGGAAGTGTCGTAAGCTTCAAGAATGTTGCCGAAGATCAAACGATTGAGTGTATCGCCTTGGATTTGCCCACCCGATTCATCAGTGCCTGGTGTCGGTAGGCGCCATACGGAGCCGTGTTCGGCGGCTTGACAGATGATAGGGCTGTGAGTGGTCACGATGAATTGCAGCCTAGGAAACACGCTCAAGAACCAGGGTGCTATACGTTTTTGCCAGGATGGGTGCAGGTGCGCGTCGACCTCATCTATGACTACGATACCTGGCAGGCTTATGGCGCCGGTCTGAATTTCCTGTGCTACAGCCGCCTGGCCGTAACTGATGGTCAATTGGCGAATCAGCTCAAAGGTGAGGCTGAGAATTGAGCGATAGCCGTCGCTGAGGAAATCAACACTGACCTCGTTGCCGTTCCCATCGACAAAGATTATTTCCTCGGAGCTGATTCTGCTGATTCGTGACCCGTGGGGTAAAAGTTCGCCGTTGTTGATGAAGGCAATCAAACTGTCCAGGAACTGCGAGTCATCTCTGCTTTCGAGTTGTTTGATGTGCAGCGATTTAAGCCATTCCAAGCATTCAGTCAACGCGATGTCCTCACCAAAGGCGGTAAGGTGCGGTGCCAGGCGAGGGTTGGTGTAGAACATGCGCTCGTAATCACGATTGCCGCCGGTGAAGCGGCGAAATGGTCCGAAGGATGCGGAAAACCACCCACTGCTTCGGCCCCATAGGGTGCGTTCGAGCCCTTTCGACTTGTGCTTCCCCTCCACTAGAATTGCCCCGGTACTCAGGGCCTCGTCGTTAGATTCGATCATGATCTGGCAGACCAGCTTCTTAACCGGGGCACGGCCCTGACCTGTGATCGAATCAACGTCAGGATTCCATGTTAGATGAGCAGTCACAATGGCTTGCTCGCTGCCTGCTCTCAACCAAGTGCTCCAGTCCTGACGCAATGCTCGGGCCTCAGTTGGGCCTGCCAGCGCCAGCGCCAACGATTTAACAAAGCTTGACTTACCGGCGCCGTTATCACCGAGGATAACGTGCCAACCCCAAGGTTTTTCTTCGGGTACTTGGAACACGAAGTTTTTGTGAGAGCGAATGCCGGAAATTTCGAGTTTTGTTAGGTACATGATGCAATCCGGTTCTAGGCTAGAGGGGCATTTTGCGTCACGCTGAGAGGATGGTCCATCAGCAACCGCTACAAAACTATGCGATATCCCTACGTCGAGGCCCTGACTTACTCTCCCTGTGCGCCGTAATTCATGATTGATAATAAGCGGATTGGCACCTGCACCAGCTCTTCCGGACCATGAGGGATGTCGCCGTCGAAGGTCAGGCTATCGCCCGCTTCCATGTGGTACAGCTGATTGCCGTGGCGATACACCAGTTCGCCTTCCAGCAGATGCAGAAACTCGGTGCCGGGGTGAGAGAAGGTCGGGAACTCTTCGCTGGCGTCGTCCATGGTCACCATGTAGGCCTCGAAACTCTTCTTCGGCCCCCGGGTATGGTTGAGCAGGTGATAGGTGTGGCCTTTCTCGGTGCCGCGTCGCACCACTTCCAGTCCTTCGTCATGCTTGACCAGCAGGGCGCTACTGCCTTGCTGGTCGTACTGACTGAACAGCTTGGACATGGGCATGCCGAGCACGTCGCACAGGCGGCTCAGGTTATCCAGGCTGGTTGAGACTTGAGCGTTCTCGATTTTACTCAACATGCCCTGGCTGATTCCTGCGATGCGCGCAACATCGGACAGTTTCAATTCCTGAGCTTGCCGCTGGCGCTTGATTTGAATACCCAGATATTGCTCAAGCTTCAACTTCGGTTGTTGTTCTACGGGCGTATTCATCGACTGTGCACGGTTTCCGTTCAGTAATTTTAAATTCGCACCAGGAATGTGCGATGTGGGCTCTGACTGCTCTTTCTGTGACAGCATTATTCCCCTAATGAAAACGAGTTTCCCATATATGGAGGGGAAATTCCCCTTTATCAGCCTTCGTTGCGCGCGGTGCCAAGTTGGCAAGCTGCTTGCATTCCTTATGAGAAACTAAGTTTCCTGGCTGGAATAAATCCCATCAGGCAACAAAACTCTCATGCGTATTTTTTCACCAGGAGTGACTGAACATGTTGCCACCCGATACACAACGGCTGATCAAGGAGCACGGCATCAAGTACGTGCTGGCCCAGTTCGTCGATATCCATGGATCGTCCAAGACCAAATCGGTGCCGATATCGGGTCTGGAAATGGTCGCTGAAGATGGTGCCGGTTTCGCCGGGTTTGCCATCTGCGGCATGGGCATGGAACCTCACGGGCCGGACTTCATGGCCAAAGGCGACCTGTCGTCCCTGACCCCGGTGCCATGGCAGCCTGGCTACGGCCGGGTGGTCTGCATCGGTCACGTCGAAGGCAAGCCATGGCCGTACGACAGTCGTTACGTGCTGCAGAAGCAGGTCGAGCGACTGAGTGATCGTGGCTGGACCCTCAACACCGGTCTGGAGCCGGAATTCAGCCTGTTCCAGCGTGATGCCGGGGGCAAACTGCAACTGGTGGACGCCAGCGATAACCTCGACAAGCCGTGCTACGACTACAAGGGCCTGTCGCGCTCCCGGGCCTTTCTCGAACGCCTGACCGAAGCCTTGCAGCCGGTGGGTTTCGACATCTATCAAATCGACCACGAAGACGCCAACGGTCAGTTCGAGATCAACTACACCTACAGCGATGCCATGGAGTCGGCAGACCGCTTCACCTTCTTCCGTATGGCCGCCGGCGAGATCGCCAATGACATGGGCATGATCTGCTCGTTCATGCCCAAGCCGGATCCGAAGCGCGCCGGTAACGGCATGCACTTCCACCTGTCCATCGCCAGCGCCAGCAACAAGAACCTGTTCCACGACGCCAGTGACCCGAGCGGCATGGGCCTGTCGAAAATGGCCTATCACTTTGCCGCCGGCCTGCTGGCTCACGGCCCGGCCCTGTGTGCCTTCGCGGCACCGACGGTCAACTCCTACAAACGCCTGGTGGTCGGCAATTCCCTGTCCGGCGCGACCTGGGCTCCGGCCTTTATCGCCTTCGGTTCCAATAACCGCTCGGCCATGGTCCGCGTGCCCTATGGCCGTCTGGAATTCCGCCTGCCGGATGCTGGTTGCAACCCGTATCTGGTCAGCGCCGCGATCATCGCCGCAGGCCTGGATGGCATCGACCGCCAACTGGAAATCGACAACGTCTGCAACGAGAACCTCTACAAATTGAGCCTCGAAGAAATCGCCGCACGCGGTATCCAGACCCTGCCGCAGTCGCTCAAGGAAGCCTGCGACGCACTGGAAGCCGACCCGTTGTTTGCCGAGGTCATGGGCAATGAAATTGTCGGCGAATTCATCAAGCTCAAGCGCATGGAGTGGGTGGAGTACAGCCGCCATGTGAGTGATTGGGAAGTTAAGCGTTACACCGAATTCTTCTGATCCGTTTTTAACCAATTCGATTTTCGACGCCCTGCGAATGGTTAGGGCGTCTTCTGCCCAGGAGTTATGAATATGTGTGGAATCGTGGGGCTTTATCTCAAGAACCCGGCGCTGGAATCCCAGCTCGGCAAACTGTTCGAGCCGATGCTCGAAGCCATGACCGATCGTGGTCCGGATAGCGCAGGGTTTGCTATCTATGGCGATGAAGTGGGCGATGGCTGGGTCAAGCTGACCCTGCAAGCAACCACTGAAGGCTATGACTTCAAGGCGTTGATCGCAGCGCTCGACGGCAAGCTGAGTGCGCCGCTGGACTGGTTCCAGAACGCCAGCGCCATCGTCCTGAAGATCAAGGCTGAAGAAGCCGCCGTGCGTGCCGCGCTGGGTGAACTGGCGCCGACCGTGCGCATCATGAGCGCGGGCAAGAGCATCGAAATCCTCAAGGGCATGGGCTTGCCGAAAGAGATTTCTGAGCGCTTTGGCCTGGGCAGTATGAAGGGCAGCCACATCATCGGCCACACCCGCATGGCGACCGAAAGCGCCGTGACCATGGAAGGCAGCCATCCGTTTTCCACCGGCGCTGACCTGTGCCTGGTACACAACGGCTCGTTGTCCAACCACTTCCGTCTGCGTCAGGAACTGCGCCGCGAGGGGATCAACTTCGACACCGAGAACGACACCGAAGTCGCCGCCGGTTACCTCGCCTGGCGCCTGCAGCAGGGCGACTCGCTGAAGACTGCGCTGGACAGCTCGCTGGAAGCACTGGATGGATTCTTTACCTTCGCCATCGGCACGCGTAACGGTTTTGCGGTGATTCGCGATCCGATTGCCTGCAAGCCCGCGATCCTTGCCGAGACCGACGACTACGTCGCCATGGCCTCGGAGTATCAGGCGCTTTCGAGCCTGCCGGGCATTGAAAAAGCCAAAGTCTGGGAACCCGTTCCCGCCACAATGTACATCTGGGAACGCGAGTCGGCTTAAGGAGCACGCACATGAAAACCATCGATCTTTCCACTGCCAGCGTGCGCGACCTCAACCAAGCGCTGCACGATCAAGTCAAGAACCTTGAAGAACGCGAGTGGGTGGTGACTCACCCCAACGGCGCTCACAACCTGGCCGTCGGCGTCAACGAAGCAGTGTCCGTCGATATCCAGGGCCACGCCGGTTACTACTGCGCGGGCATGAACCAGAAAGCCTCGGTCACCGTGCACGGCAATGTCGGCGTCGGTTGCGCCGAAAACATGATGTCGGGCTATGTGCGCGTCAAGGGCAGCGCCTCGCAAGCGGCAGGCGCAACCGCCCACGGCGGTTTGTTGGTGATCGAAGGCGATGCCGGTGCCCGTTGCGGGATTTCCATGAAGGGCATCGACATCGTGGTCGGCGGCAGCATCGGTCACATGAGCTGCTTCATGGGCCAGGCCGGTCGGCTGGTGGTCTGCGGCGACGCGGGCGATGCCTTGGGCGATTCGCTGTACGAAACCCGCATCTACGTCAAAGGCAAGGTCGAGTCACTGGGGTCGGACTGCATCGGCAAAGAGATGCGCGCCGAACACTTGGAAGAGCTGCAAGAGCTGCTCAACCGCGCCGGTTTCAACGAGAAGGCTGCGGACTTCAAGCGCTATGGCTCGGCCCGTCAGCTGTACAACTTCAAAGTCGATAACGCTTCCGCGTACTGATTCAGGAGCAAGAACATGAGTGACTCGCAAACCCCAAAGGCACCTCCAGTACTGCGTGAATCGGCCACTTTCGACCGCCTGACAATTCAGGAAATCCAGCGTGCTGCCGAAACCGGCATCTACGACATTCGCGGCGGAGGCACCAAGCGCAAGTTGCCGCACTTCGATGACCTGCTGCTGCTCGGCGCCAGCGTGTCGCGTTATCCGCTGGAAGGCTACCGAGAGAAGTGCGGTACCGACGTGATCCTCGGCAACCGCTTCGCCAAGAAGCCGCTGCACCTGAAGATCCCAGTGACCATCGCGGGCATGAGTTTCGGTGCGCTGTCGGCCAACGCCAAGGAAGCCCTGGGCCGTGGCGCGACCATCGCGGGCACCAGCACCACCACCGGCGACGGCGGCATGACCCCGGAAGAACGCGGCCAGTCCCAGCACCTGGTGTATCAGTACCTGCCGTCGCGCTACGGCATGAACCCTGACGACCTGCGCAAGGCCGACGCCATTGAAATCGTCCTCGGTCAAGGCGCCAAGCCGGGCGGTGGTGGCATGCTGCTGGGCATGAAAGTCACCGAGCGTGTGGCGGGTATGCGTACCTTGCCCGTTGGCGTGGATCAGCGTTCGGCCTGCCGTCACCCGGACTGGACCGGCCCCGACGACCTGGCGATCAAGATTGCCGAGATCCGCGAAATCACCGACTGGGAAAAACCCATCTACGTGAAGATCGGCGCCAGCCGCCCGTACTACGACGTCAAGCTGGCGGTAAAAGCCGGTGCCGATGTGATCGTCCTCGACGGCATGCAGGGCGGTACGGCGGCGACTCAGGAAGTGTTCATCGAACACGTTGGCATTCCGATTCTGCCGGCAATTCCGCAGGCAGTTCAGGCGCTGCAAGAGATGGGCATGCATCGCAAGGTGCAGTTGATTGTATCGGGTGGCATTCGCAACGGTGCCGACGTGGCCAAAGCAATGGCGTTGGGTGCTGATGCCGTCGCCATTGGTACGGCCGCGTTAATCGCCCTGGGCGACAACCATCCGCGTCTGGACGAAGAGCTGAAGAAGATCGGTTCTGCGGCGGGTTTCTATGACGACTGGCAGAACGGTCGTGACCCGGCCGGCATCACCACCCAGGATCCGGAGCTGTCCAAGCGTCTTGATCCGGTCGAGGGCGGCCGCCGATTGGCCAACTATTTGCGTGTGCTGGTCCTGGAAGCGCAAACCATGGCCCGCGCCTGCGGCAAGTCGCACCTGCACAACCTCGATCCCGAAGATCTGGTGGCCTTGACCGTTGAATCCGCGGCCATGGCCCGGGTGCCACTGGCAGGGACTTCGTGGATTCCGGGGCAGGGGTATTAAAACCAACGCACCGGCTGCGGACTTTTACCGATATTGGCCGACACCGCCCCTGTAGCCGTGCGGCTTGCCGGCGGAGGCGATTTCAAGATTGCTACCGCCGGCAACTCGTACTGCTACGGGTTTTGTGCATGGCGATGCGGTGAGCTTGCGCCGAATGACGGACACTGCGCAATCGCCAGCTAGCCGGCCCCCACAGGATCTTTGTACAGCGCAGATGAGCGTCATGATTGCAGATTTCTTTTGCTTCGCTTCATCCATTCAAAGAGGCCAAACAGGCCCGGCGCTTCATCACATCGCTTTCTGCCAGACACTTTTCCATTCATTGCAGGAGCTTAGAAAATGGTTAACCGTCTTCCCGGCAAATCTCTACTTTTGTTAGTGGCGCTTGGCGCCTTCGCTCCTCTGGCCCAGGCGGCCGATGCTCCGACACTCAACACTGGCAGCACCGCGTGGATGATCACGGCGGCGGTGCTGGTGCTGTTCATGTGTCTGCCGGGCCTTGCGCTGTTTTACGGCGGTCTGGTGCGGGCCAAGAACATGCTGTCGCTATTTACTCAATGCTTCGGCATTGCTGGGCTGGTTGGTGTGTTGTGGGTGATCTACGGCTACAGCATGGTGGTCGACACTACTAACATGGTCGAAGGCCAGGTCAGCTTCAACAGCTTCGTCGGCGGCTTGAGTCGCGCATTTTTGGCGGGCATGACGCCTGAAAGCTTAGTGGGCGATATCCCCGAAGGCGTGTTCGTGACCTTCCAGATGACCTTCGCCATCATTACCCCGGCGCTGATCGCCGGAGCCTTCGCCGAGCGCATGAAGTTCTCTGCTGCGCTCTTGTTCATGGCGGTCTGGTTTACGCTGGTTTACGCGCCCGTGGCGCACATGGTTTGGGGCGGGGCGGGCGCGCTGATGCATAACTGGGGGGTACTGGATTTCGCTGGCGGCACCGCTGTGCACATCAACGCAGGCGTGGCGGCGCTGGCGGCATGCCTGATACTGGGCAAACGCAAGGGCTATGCAAACGCGCCGATGCCTGCGCATAACCTCAGCCTGACCATGGCGGGTGCAGCGATGCTATGGGTAGGTTGGTTTGGTTTCAACATCGGTTCGGGCGGTGGCTTGAAAGGTCTGTCCGGGATCGTCATGCTCAACACGCAACTGGGCGCCTGTGCAGGGATTCTCGGCTGGATGTTCACCGAGTGGTTCAAGGTTGGCAAACCCAGTGCTTTGGGTCTGGCCAGTGGGGCATTGGCGGGTCTGGTCGGCATTACCCCGGCGTGTGCGTACGTCGGTGTGGGCGGCGCGTTGGCGATTGGCTTGCTGTGCGGCATATTCTGCTACCTGAGTGTGACCGTGCTGAAAAAACGTTTCGGCTACGATGACAGCCTCGACGTATTCGGCCTGCACGGTATCGGCGGCATGATCGGCGCGGTGCTAACTGGCGTGTTCTGCGTGCCGTCACTGGGCGGTCTCGTGGAGGGCGTGACGTTGGGGGGGCAGGTCGTCGCCCAAATCAAAGGCGTGTTGTTCACCACGGTGTACTGCTTTGCGGTCAGCTGGGTCATCCTCAAAGTGATCAAGGCCATGATCGGTTTGCGCGCTGAGGAGCATGTGGAGGAGATGGGGCTGGATCTGGCTGAGCACAACGAAAGCGCTTACAACCATTAGCTTCTGCGCAACAAGGCGAGGCTTTTGTGTTCGTCTACAGCCTACTATTTGTTATCGCAGCTCGGCCCCATGGGTATGAATATGGCCCGCGACCAAACACTGCTTGAGAAATTGAATCAACAGTTCTCCGAAATCAAGCACGTGAAGTTTGCCAACTCGCAGCGAGCACATGAATTTCGAGCAGGTCAGCCTGCTCGATGACCTCATCATTACCGATATCACGGCATTTGGAGCAGAGATCAGATATTGCGAGCGGCGCCAAAGGCGGCCGAGAAAGCCAAACTCCAATCCCCGGTTTCAGCGCAGATCATTGATAGTGGGTATCACAACCGCTAGGTTTCTGGTTTACCTAATGATCGCCAACTTAGCCGACTATCTTCTTCAAGCTAGCGGCCGATTTTCGGCCGGACGGACTTGGCGATTCCGAGTTCAACATTGTCTCAGTGGAGGATATTATTGCTGTGCAGCTACAAGCACTGGTAGAGGCGCCGTCGACGTGGTGTTTTGGCAGCACCTCGTCGTAGTTTCACTCTACCTGGGCACGAAATCCGCGCACCCCGTAACAAGTTCCCTAAAAATACAATTCCAGTCGTACTTCATTAGATAATATCTATTCGATGTTATGAACAACTCCGTGGCGTGAGAACAGCAACCATTTTCCCTCTTGCGTCGCAAGCGCTGCAGTTAGTGATTCCTCACTCGGATCCTTAGCCTCTTTAAACGTGCGCCCACCGTCAAGGCTTTGCATCCGTAGGCCATCGAGCCCAATGGCAATTACTTCGAGACCGTTTGTATCGATAGAGGTAATCGAACCTGTCCTGTCCAGCTGTACACGCACCCAACTCTTCCCTGCATCGTCACTGCGGAGTAACGTTCCACGCTGCCCGCCGACCAGAAGTGTGCCGTCGCTTAACTGCGTCCCGCACCATAGAGACCCCTCGTATCCTGTATTCAAGTATTCCCAGGTAGACCCGGCGTCCCTCGAGTGAAGCAACCGACCTCGTTCGCTGGTAGCGTAGATATCGCTTTTAGTGCCAGGAAACAAGTTGAGTAAGTTCAAGTCGGACAATGCCTTATCCTTTGGATTGAGTTTTTGCTCAACCCAAGTCTTGCCACTGTCCTCAGTAGTTAATACCAACGACCATAACCCAACAGCTATGCCCCGTTTATCATTGAAGAAATGGACAGCAAACAGGGGCCGATCCTCAGTGACCACGAGCCGTTGGGTTTGCCATTTCTGGCCGCCATCAGTTGTTGCCAAAATAGCCCCCCAATGGCCAACAGCCCAGCCACTCTTCGCATCAGCGAAGCTCACTCCGGTCAATGTGGAGCTGATCGGCACCCATTGAGCTTGCCTAAAAGACTTTCCGCGGTTGTCGGACAGCAAAATGATGCCATTACCCCCTACACTTACTGCTCTCTGACCTGCCCAGGTTGCAGCGAGCATTGGTGCTTGAGTCGCTATAGGAGATAGTGACGCCGGCGTTGGCTGGAGTGGTGAGACGAGATCAGCATAGGTAGTTGCTGAGGTCGTGAGTGCTGCAGCGGCGATCGCAAAAGCGATCCCGAACCGATTTGACAATGTTTTCATATGATCTGCTCCGGTCATCAATGCGCTAACAAGCCAGGTGCACGCACTGGGCGGCTACGAGGGAACAGCCGTTCAAGCCAAACGGCGAAAGCAGGCAAAACTGTCACTGCCATTACCATGTTTACAATGAACATAAATGCCAACAATTTACCCATGTCAGCTTGAAACTTTAGCTCTGAGAAAGACCAAGTTGAAACACCTACTGCAAGGGTTATCGCAGTGAAGATTGTGGCGGTGCCGACTTCAAGTATCGACTGTTCCAGAGCCTTAACAACACCGACACCTTCGGCCATGTGAAGCTGCAGTCGATTATAAATATAGAACGCGTAGTCAACTCCGATGCCGACCGCGAGCACCATCACAGGAAGTGTTGCCACCGTGAGGCCTATTTGCAGTTCCTTCATAAACCAATAGCCGATGAAGGTTCCGATAGTGAGTGGGAGGCAGCACGCAAGAACAGCGCGAAAATCTCTGTAGGTGAAAAACACAAGTAAGATGATAGTCGCATATACATAAAGCATCATAGGCAACTCACTGTGCTCAATCTCTTCGTTGACTGCTGCCAGCAGACCGGCGTTGCCTGACGCTAAGCGAATAGTGACACCTGATAGTTTGTCATCGTTTCGGAATTTCTTCACCGCATCAATTACACGATTGATGGTCGTTGCCTTGTGATCAGTTAGATATATGTGCACCGCCGTCATGCTGCAATCTTTGCGCATGATCCCTGGAACTCGACCAATTTCAACACCCATTGAAGAGTAGTTAGCCGAATCGATCGGCACAACCGACATCTTTGGATTGCCTTCGTTATAACCTTCGTTGTACTGACGCATCAGCGAAGAAAAAGACAGGATCGACATGACGCCTTCAACTGGCTGCATAGCCCAGACAAAACGATCTTGGTAAATACCAACCTGGACATTCTCGCATGACATAGGAGGTGCTTCGAACACGACGGTCAACCAGTCTAGCCCTACGTCATAGCTCGACGCGATCGATACTGCGTCCTTATTGAATCGAGCCTCTGGCCGAAGTTCAGGGGCGCCTGCCTGCAGGGTTCCTATCACACGATCGCGACTCTGCCAAATAGCAGTGGCGAGCAAAGTTAAGGACAGTAAAAGAATCACCGCAGCGTTTCTAGGTGTTGCAACGCGCGCCAAAACGCGGAGCCAACGTGCTCGCTGTGCCGCTTTCATTTCTGCGCCCAATGCATACTCATGGCCGACTTTTAACATCGATGCGGCGACAGGTAGCATTATCAAGTTGGTAATAATCTTATACGCAACGCCAAGCGACGCAGTGATGGCTAATTCTCGGACCATTGGAATAGGCATTAGTATCAACGTGATAAACGATACAAGTGCAGTCACTAATGCCAGCGTTCCGGGTATCAATAGTCCGCTAAAACTTGATCTAGAAGCGGCATCCATTGATTGTCCGTTTGCAAGTTCGCGGACGATAAAGTTGATCTGTTGAACGCCGTGTGACACTCCAATCGCAAACACTAGAAAGGGTACAAGTACACCTAGCGGATCGAGCCCGAAACCCAGCAACCGTAAAGTGCCAAATTGCCAGATAAGGGACACAAGAGAGCACGCTAGTGGTAACAGCGTCAAACGAATCGAGCGACAGTACCAATAGACCGCGAGTGCTGTGAGCAACAGAGCAATGATGCAGAATTCAAGAACGGACGAGGCGCCCTCAGCAATGTCACCAATCTGCTTGGCAAAGCCTATGATCTGAATTTCAAACTCAGCATCTTCAAACTTTGATCGGATAGAGGCTTCGAGCTCTCGGTCAAATTCGACGTAGTCAATGTGATTATTTTTAACATCTAACTCGTTGACGTCCGCGGTAACCATCGCGCTTGTCTGATCACGAGAGACGAGGTTTCCGATGAAGCCGCCCTGCGCTGCGGATCCTGAAATTAAGGCAATGGTTTTAGCATCCAGATTTTCCGGGGTTACCGTGCCCGGAATAATCGGATCTGCCCTAAAGCCGTCCTCGGTGATCTCAGAGACGAAAGAATTGGGTGTCCATAAGGACTGAACGCTACTGCCCGAAACGTTCGGTAAAAATTTGAGTGCTTGAGTTACGTCGTAAAGCCGCTTCAATCCGCTTGGCGTCCAAATGGTGCCTTTCTTAGCCTTAACCACCACGCTCAAGCGGTTGGCCCCGAGTAGGTCTGACCGATACTGTTGAAATGTATCGACGTACTCATGACCAATTGGAAGCTGCTTCTCAAATCCAGCATCCATCCGTAGCTGGATCGCAAAAATACCCATCACAGCAGTGAAGCAAATTAGCACTCCGAGCACAGTCCGTTTGTGACTGAAGAGAGTGTCTTCCATTTTTTTTAATATCCGAACCATTGCGCTGGGGGGCGCAGATTCGTCACCGGTTATTGACTTCATATGGTGCCTCAGAAGTTTCGTGATACATTGATGCCGACGAAATCACGGTCGCGTAACGGATTGCTCAAAGGATCAGAAGGTCCTAGAAATTCGGTATAATTAATGCTTACCTGCCAGTCTGCAGGGTTTTGTATGAAATTTACATACATGTTTAGCGAGGTAACACCTTCCATGAATTGCTCGCTTACATTGGGTGTGTAGCCGAACATTCCCCTACGTACATATATGCCAGGATTTACCTGCCACCCGCCAATTAATGAACCATCGTAAATCCAGTTGAAATCAACATCGACACCGCCAGAATATTTAGTTCCCTTGGAATCGCCTGGGCTATTAAGTGCTCCAGTTACTGCCAAATCATTAGACTGATTGCCCCATAACCAGCCGCCGGCAGCAACTGGTGATCCACCATAACTATCGCGCAAACCAGGATACGCAATGACGACCGTTTCAGTCGTAAGGGAAGCGGTGTCTGCTCCTAGCAGTTTAAGTAGCCCTCCGGCGTTTGAGGGTTGAAGTGTGAAAAGTGAAGTCAAGTGCCATTGAAATTTTTTCTCGTCGACCCAGCACTTACCACCCTGTGCCACGCAGCCACTAGATCCATTTAAAGAAACCGCATCCTTCGGACGATAGGACAACTCTGTACCGATCGCCCAGTCACCGATAGGAAAGTTCGCGCTGATACCGAACATGTGACGATCTTCTGGATACATGTAGACTGTCGAGCCATTTGCATCAAGTGAGATTTGCGGAAGTTTATCGTGGTAAGTAATGGCGTAAACGCCGAGGCTGAGTGCGGCCCCTTCAGGTTGGTAACGTAAGGAAAGTCCATACTGCCCACCGTTGCGCGCTGCCTCAGTGCGTACGCCATATGCTCCACTTCCAGCCCCTACAGTTGAAGTTGACCAATAGCTACCAACTGGAGGGAGGTAGCTTTCGTCCCAACGACCTTGAATGTAAACTTCGGCATTGAATCCATTCCCGAGTCCGGACGCTACGCTCAGAATTGGGGCGGGCAGTACAAACTCTTTGATCTGTGCACCAGGTTGCGAGGCACGGTTCACATCAATGGCATTGGTCGCGTTGATACCGCCTACCTCGAAAATGCTTTCCCCCCAACTGATCACCTGATTGCCCACTCGAATCCTGGCTTGCTGATCGCCAATATCGACGGTTTTGCTTACCCACAGGTCAAGCAAACGAGACTGAAAACCCAACTTTTCTCGTGCGTGTGAGGCTAAACCATCTCTGATATCTGGTGGCTTCGTTGCAAAAGCGTCTTGTCCACTCGTATTTCCTGTTGTATCGGTTGCTGATACGTCACGTAACCAGGTTCCACGTGCCATGAACGACAGGCCTTCGGTTGGAATCTTGAGCAGTAGCTCGTGACTGCCTTTCAAATAAGTAGTGAACGCATCTCCTTTGTCATAGTTAATGTCACCTTGGTCACTCATGCCACTAAGTTGACCCATTCGCCCGCCGCCAGTCTGTGCGCCAGTGGCGGAATTATATGTTGGTGACACAAGGTTATTGCTCTGTGACTGAGTGCGAATACCGGTACCTGTTGATATTGTAGAGTCGAAGCTTCCGCGAATAGTGTCGGCATCGTTAGAAAAAGTAAATGCACTTACACCACTGCTGCCAGCAATAGATAGTACTGCAAACGTGATTTTTACTGAGCGGTTGTAAGTTTCACGGCGAAGGACCAAAAATCTTTTCATGATTATTTTCTCGTCTGCCTATCGTTCGCTCATTGCACGAAGATTTTCCGGTGTATAAAAACCCGGTTTCATATGAGGGTTTCCGCTTGCATCAACAATCCATTTTACATCCTTACCACTTCCAATCGGGGAGCCGTCAACTATATATCGACCTTCCGCTAAGTTGTATTGGACGAAAGCCAGAGAGTCGCAAGTTCCAGTTTCATATACAGGAATGACATGGCGGCCGCGAAAACTGAGTGCAACACCTGACCTTTCCGGTACGGTGCTGCCCCTATGTCTTATTCCGAACTCAGCGTTGAAGAACGCGCCACCATTCAAATCGGTCATGCCCAAGGCTTGAGCCTGCGCAGGAT
>NZ_JAIHLQ010000048.1 GCF_019733355.1 Pseudomonas baetica
GACTTTCACCTCCAAGTCGTTCGGCTCACCACCACAGTGAGCTGAACAGCGCCAGTCACGGCGCTACGCGCCATGCCTGGCGCACCACAAAAAAACCCCTGAATCTTTCGATTCAGGGGCTTTGCTATTTGGCTCCACAACCTGGACTCGAACCAGGGACCCAATGATTAACAGTCATTTGCTCTACCAACTGAGCTATTGCGGAATTGGTGCGTATGTTACTGATTCAAAAAGAGAAGTCAAGCATCGATTAGCAAAATAAGTGATTCACCGGGACGGACGGTGGTTTGTCCGCGATTGGCGGTTACCAGAACAGCGCCGGAGGTCTACCATGGCCGCCCGGAAGTGATATCACGCGCTGCCGGCCATTAGCCGAAAAGGTACGCGCCATGAATCACTCGAGTTTCAAATTCCGCACAAGTGAGGTGTTCGCATGAGCATTGCGCAAATCAGCCTGCCCAAAGGCGTCGGTCCACACGCCGAAAAACTCTTCGACGCGATCACTCAGGCCAGCAACGCCGAAGAGTTGAACCGTGCAGGCGGTAAGGCTGAAGGTTTTGTTCTTGGCCTGGAAAGCACCAAGGCAATCAAAAGTCAGATCGCTGAATCGCTGTATGTCGCCTATGACGATGCTGCCAGTCAACGAGCGACTGAACTGGCTTAACTGCCGAAAGTAAGGGTACCGAGCATCAGTGTGGTGTAAGCCGCAGTGGCCGCCAGTTGCACCAGCCACAGCGCCAGGCCACCGAGGAATACGCCGGTTGCGACTTGCAGTACCAGGTTATTGCCGCGTTTGGCCGGCTGGCGTGGAATGAAGTCATCCAGATCGTCACGGTCAGCGCGCAGGTTGTCGTTTTTCATGTGGGTTCTCTTCAGAAAACTCGGATGTACACAAAACTTAATTGTGTGCAGTCTAGAGGGTATCGGGATTATTTCGGGGCAATAAAAAACGGGAAGCGCGCAGGCTTCCCGTTTTTCATCACGCTGCGAAATCAGATGATCTGAACAATCGCATCCGTTACAGCCTTGATGTTGTTCTGGTTCAGCGCAGCCACGCAGATGCGGCCGGTGTCCAGGGCGTAGATGCCAAACTCGTTGCGCAGGCGGTGAACCTGTTCGGTGGTCAGGCCGGAGTAGGAGAACATGCCGCGCTGGCGTCCCACGAAGCTGAAGTCACGCTGTGGCGCTTTTTGCGCCAGCAGGTCGACCATTTGCTCACGCATGCCGCGAATGCGCAGACGCATTTCTGCCAGTTCGGCTTCCCACTGAGCGCGCAGCTGCGGGCTGTTCAGCACGGCAGCCACGATGCTTGCACCGTGAGTTGGCGGGTTGGAGTAGTTGGTGCGGATGACGCGTTTGACCTGCGACAGCACGCGCGCGCTTTCTTCTTTCGACTCGCTGATGATCGACAGGGCGCCAACGCGCTCGCCGTACAGGGAGAACGACTTGGAGAACGAGCTCGACACAAAGAACGTCAGACCGGATTCAGCGAACAGACGCACGGCAGCGGCGTCTTCGTCGATACCGTCACCGAAACCCTGGTAGGCCATGTCGAGGAACGGCACGTGACCTTTGGCTTTGACCACGTCCAGCACGTTGTTCCAGTCCGCCGGAGTCAGGTCGACACCGGTCGGGTTGTGGCAGCAAGCGTGCAGCACAACGATAGAGCCGTTCGGCAGGGCGTTGAGGTCTTCGAGCATGCCGGCACGGTTCACATCGTGGGTGGCAGCGTCGTAGTAACGGTAGTTTTGCACCGCAAAACCGGCGGTTTCGAACAGCGCGCGGTGGTTTTCCCAGCTCGGATCGCTGATCGCCACGACAGCGTTCGGCAGCAGTTGCTTGAGGAAGTCGGCACCGATTTTCAGTGCGCCAGTCCCGCCGACGGCTTGAGTGGTGATGACGCGACCGGCGCCGATCAGGGGCGAGTCGTTGCCGAACAGCAGCTTTTGCACGGCCTGGTCGTAGGCAGCGATGCCATCGATCGGCAAGTAACCGCGCGAAGCGTGTTGAGCTGCGCGAACGGTTTCGGCTTCGATCACGGCGCGCAGAAGTGGAATTCGCCCCTCTTCGTTGCAGTAAACACCAACGCCCAGGTTGACCTTGGTGGTCCGGGTATCGGCGTTGAATGCTTCGTTGAGGCCCAGGATTGGATCGCGGGGTGCCATTTCGACAGCAGAGAACAGGCTCATTATTACGGCGGCTCTGAATGGAGTGTGGAGGGACGTGTCGCGCTCCAGCCGAATGCACTAGAGCGGTGCACAAACGGGGAGCTAGTATAGAGGCCATCACCGAGCAATGGCGACAGGCGAATTGGCTTTTGAGGTAAGTTTTTCCGATTATTTCTCGACCGTTAGTCTAATGGTCGTGTCAGAGTCTCTACCCGATGTAGGACGTTTGCCTTGAAAGGTGAGGCAATCGCCACCACATTGAGCAAAATCCAGGTTTTTTCTTGCGCGACATCGGTCGTTTGCGGTCGTCCCCGTGGTGTTCCGCTTTGCTCGGAATGCCGCGATCCCAGAGGTGTTTATGTCCGAATTCCAGCTAGTCACCCGCTTCGAGCCCGCCGGCGATCAGCCGGAAGCCATTCGCCAATTGGTGGAGGGTATCGAAGCCGGTCTGGCGCACCAGACGCTGCTCGGTGTGACCGGCTCGGGCAAGACCTTCAGCATCGCCAATGTCATCTCGCAGATACAGCGCCCGACGCTGGTGCTGGCGCCGAACAAAACCCTGGCCGCGCAGTTGTACGGTGAGTTCAAGGCGTTCTTTCCGAACAACGCCGTCGAATACTTCGTTTCCTACTACGACTACTACCAGCCCGAAGCCTATGTGCCGTCGTCCGACACCTTCATCGAGAAGGATGCGTCGATCAACGACCACATCGAGCAGATGCGGCTGTCCGCGACCAAAGCGCTGCTGGAGCGCAAGGACGCGATCATCGTCACCACGGTGTCGTGCATCTACGGTCTGGGCAGCCCGGAAACCTATTTGAAGATGGTGCTGCACGTCGATCGCGGCGACAAACTCGATCAGCGCGCGCTGCTACGGCGTCTGGCTGACCTGCAATACACTCGCAATGACATGGATTTTGCCCGCGCGACCTTCCGCGTGCGCGGCGACGTGATCGACATCTACCCGGCGGAATCGGATCTGGAAGCGATCCGCATCGAACTGTTCGACGACGAGGTCGAAAGCATTTCGGCGTTCGACCCGCTGACCGGCGAAGTCATCCGTAAGATGCCGCGCTTCACCTTCTACCCGAAGAGCCACTATGTAACGCCGCGCGAGACTCTGCTCGATGCTATTGAGCACATCAAAGTTGAATTGCAGGAGCGTCTGGAATACCTGCGCAGTAACAACAAATTGGTGGAGGCTCAGCGTCTGGAGCAACGTACCCGTTTCGATTTGGAGATGATCCTCGAGTTGGGCTACTGCAACGGCATCGAAAACTATTCGCGCTATTTGTCCGGACGTCCGGCTGGTGCGGCGCCGCCGACCCTCTACGATTACTTGCCGGCCGATGCCTTGCTGGTGATCGACGAATCTCACGTCAGCGTCCCGCAGGTCGGTGCGATGTATAAGGGCGACCGTTCGCGCAAAGAGACCCTTGTGGAATACGGTTTCCGTTTGCCGTCGGCGCTGGATAACCGGCCAATGCGTTTTGACGAGTGGGAAGGGGTCAGTCCGCAGACGATTTTTGTCTCGGCCACCCCGGGTAACTACGAAGCCGAGCACGCCGGGCGTGTGGTCGAGCAATTGGTGCGTCCGACCGGTCTGGTCGATCCGCAGATTGAAGTGCGTCCGGCGCTGACTCAGGTCGACGATTTGCTCTCGGAAATCTCCAAGCGTGTGGCCATTGAGGAGCGGGTGCTGGTCACCACGCTGACCAAGCGCATGGCCGAAGACCTCACCGATTACCTCGCCGACCACGGCGTGCGCGTGCGCTATCTGCACTCGGATATCGACACGGTCGAACGGGTCGAGATCATCCGCGACTTGCGCCTCGGCACTTTTGATGTGCTGGTCGGTATCAACCTGCTGCGTGAAGGCCTGGACATGCCGGAAGTGTCGCTGGTGGCGATTCTTGATGCCGACAAGGAAGGCTTTCTGCGTTCCGAGCGCTCGCTGATCCAGACCATCGGCCGTGCCGCGCGTAACCTCAATGGCCGGGCGATTCTGTACGCCGATCGCATGACCGGTTCGATGGAGCGGGCGATTGGCGAAACCGAGCGTCGGCGTGACAAGCAGATCGCCTTCAACCTCGAAAACGGCATCACCCCCAAAGGTGTGTTCAAGGACGTCGCCGACATCATGGAAGGCGCCACCGTGCCCGGCTCGCGCAGCAAGAAGCGCAAGGGCATGGCCAAGGCTGCCGAGGAAAACGCCAAGTACGAGGCCGAATTGCGCTCGCCAAGCGAAATCACCAAACGTATTCGTGCGCTGGAAGAGAAGATGTATCAGTTGGCGCGGGATCTGGAGTTTGAAGCGGCGGCGCAGATGCGTGATGAGATTGCCAAACTGCGTGAGCGCCTTTTGGCTGTTTGATGGGCGGTTTCAGGGCCTCTTCGCGAGCAAGCCCGCTCCCACGCTGGATCTGTGTTGTTCACATAAGTCCTGTGGGTTTGCTCGCGAAGGGGGGGCTACAGACACCCTGACAATCAGTGGGCCTCCCCAGTCTTCAGGCCTTGCGGCAATTTTTTGGTCAGTAAAATCGCCAGCATACTGATCCCCAGCGCAATCCCGACAAAATGAAATGCATCGTTATAGGCCATGATCGCTGCCTGTTGATGGACAATCTCACTCAACTTGCCCAGCGCCGCCGTATCACTGCCAAACCGATCCGCCATCGATGCCAGCCGCTCCGCCACCTGTGGATTGGTCGGCACCACCGCTTCGCGCAAGTAATCGAAGTAGGTCTTGGTTCGCGCATCCAATAGCGTCGCGAGCAGGGCAATGCCAATGGCGCCACCCAGGTTGCGCAGAATGTTGAACACACTCGACGCTGAACCGGCATCCTGCGGCAGGATATAAGCCGTGGCGATCAGCGAAATGGTCACCATGATCAGCGGCTGGCCCAGCGCCCGAATGATCTGGATTTGATTGAACTGCGGCCCGGCAAAGTCCGGGTTGAGCACCCCCGAAGAAAAACTCGCCAGACCGAACAGCCCGAACCCCAACGTACACAGCCACTTCGGCGAGACGAACTTCATCAGCTTCGGCACCAGCGGAATCAGAAACAGCTGCGGCACGCCCATCCACATGATCACTTCGCCGATTTGCAGGGCGTTGTAATTCTGGATCTGCGCCAGATACAGCGGCAGCAGATAAATCGAACCGTACAATCCGACACCCATGCCAAGGCTGGAAATACTCGACAAGCCGAAGTTGCGATTACGCAGGATGCCGAGGTTGATCAGCGGATTGGGTTTGGACATCTGCACGATGACGAAGGTGATCAGGCTCAGCAGGGCGATGCTGCCCAGGGTCACGATCAGACTCGATTCGAGCCAGTCCTTGCGATGGCCTTCTTCGAGAAAAACCTGCAAGCAACCGAGGCCAATCCCCAGCGTGAGGATGCCGGTGTAGTCGGTGCTTTTCAGCAGCTCCCAATGTGCTTCTTTCTTCTCCAGCCCGTACATCAGTCCGGCGATCATGATCAGCCCCGGCGGAATGTTGATGTAGAAGATGTATTCCCAACCCCAGTTTTCCGTGAGCCAGCCGCCCAGCGTCGGGCCGATGGACGGTGCGAAAGTGGCGGTCATGGCGAACATGGCCATGCCTTTGGCACGGTGGTGTTCGGGAAGCTTTATCAGCGTCAGGGTGAAGGCCAGTGGGATCAGTGCGCCACCGGTAAAGCCTTGCATGGCGCGAAAGACGATCATGCTCTCCAGGCTCCAGGCCATCGAGCACAACAACGAAGACGCCAGAAAGCCCAGCGACACCCACACCGCCAGGCGCCGCGCCGAGAGCAACTGCACCAGCCACGCGGTCAGCGGGATCATGATGATTTCCGCAACCAGATACGAGGTGGAAATCCACGAACCTTCTTCCAGTGTCGCCGACAGTGCGCCCTGAATATCCTTGAGCGAGGAGTTGGTGATCTGGATGTCGAGCACCGCCATAAAGGCGCCGAGCATCACGCTCATCACCGCGATCCAGTCCCGCCGGGTCGGTTCGCCGACCGGACGGATCAGCGAATCACCGGCCATTGTCCGGGGCGTCTTTGATGTTCACGGTGGCGGTGACGGACATGCCCGGACGGATCTTGCCGTGCAGCGGATTATCGGCCTTGAAGGTCAGTTTCACCGGGATCCGTTGCACGACTTTGGTGAAGTTGCCGGTGGCATTGTCCGGTGGCAGCAGGCTGAACTGCGCACCGGAAGCAGCGAACAGGCTGTCGACCCGCGCCTTGATCGGCGTGTCGCTGTAGGCGTCGAAGGTCAGCTCGGCTTTCTGTCCGGGCTGCATGTGGCCGATCTGAGTCTCCTTGAAGTTGGCCTGCACCCAGATGTCTTCGTCCGGGACGATCGACAGCAGATAAGCGCCGGCCTGCACAATCTGGCCGTTACGCGCCGCGCGCTGGCCGACCAGACCACTGATCGGGGCATGAATGTCGCTGCGGGTCAGATTGAGTTCGGCCTGAGCGAGATCGGCGCGGGCGTTGGCGATCTGAGCGTCGAGGCGTTTGATTTCGGCGGTCAGTGCGTTGACTTGCTGGCGCTGGCTTTGTGCATCGGCCTGTGCCTTGGCCACTTGCGAGCGGGCGATGTGGGTGTCAGCGGAAAGGGTGGTCACACGCTCTTCGGAGACATAGCCGGGTTTGCGCAGGGTTTGCGCCCGGGACAGGTCGATCTGCGAGCGGCCGAGGGTTGCCTGGGAGGCCGCCACCTGTGCATCGCTCGAGGCGATCAGGCTGGCCTGCTGAGTCAGCTTGCTTTGGGCTTGCAGTCGCTCGGCTTCGCGAGTGGCGAGGGCGGCGTTGGCCCGGTCCACGGCCAGGCGAAAGTCTTCTCTTTCGAGGCGCACCAGCAATTGGCCTTTTTCCACATGCTGGTTGTCCTGCACCAGCACTTCATCGATGCGCGCGCTCAACTGACTCGACACGCGGGTTATCTCGCCCTGGACATAGGCGTTATCGGTGCTTTCATAAAAGCGCCCCTTGAAAATCCAATGGGCGAAGAAGCCCCCAGCGATCAATAGGACCAACAGCAGTAAAATCAGCAGGCGACGCTTGAGTTGGGCAGGCATGGGCAAACTGTAGTCGAGGAATTGTAAGGAAAGTTATCAGCAGGCGAATCTGGCATACAGTCGATAAACGGTAAATGCCATCCGCTGATATTCGGCCATTCACCACGGCTTACGGGCATTCCAGGCGCAAACTTGGCTTAAATGCCCTGCCCGCTGGAGCGGGGCGGGTGTCGCCTGTTACCATTCGCGGCTTGATTGTTCTTTGCTTTTCATTCTTTTCGAGACATGCCATGACCACCGTCCGCACTCGCATCGCGCCATCGCCTACCGGGGACCCCCACGTAGGTACCGCTTACATCGCATTGTTCAACTACTGCTTTGCCAAGCAGCATGGCGGTGAGTTCATCCTGCGCATCGAAGACACCGACCAGTTGCGTTCGACCCGCGAGTCCGAACAGCAGATATTCGACGCCCTGCGCTGGCTCGGCATCGACTGGAGCGAAGGCCCGGACGTCGGCGGCCCGCACGGTCCATATCGCCAGAGCGAGCGCGGCGACATCTACCAAAAATACTGCCAGCAACTGGTCGACATGGGGCATGCGTTCCCGTGCTTCTGCACCGCTGAAGAGCTGGATCAGATGCGCGCCGAGCAAATGGCTCGCGGCGAAACCCCACGTTACGACGGCCGCGCACTGCTGCTGTCCAAGGAAGAAGTCGCGGCCCGCCTGGCCGCTGGCGAACCCCACGTCATCCGCATGAAAGTGCCGAGCGAAGGTGTTTGCGTGGTGCCGGACATGCTGCGTGGCGATGTCGAAATCCCGTGGGATCGCATGGACATGCAAGTGCTGATGAAGACCGACGGCCTGCCCACGTACTTCCTCGCCAACGTGGTCGACGATCACTTGATGGGCATCACCCACGTACTGCGCGGCGAAGAATGGCTGCCGTCGGCGCCAAAACTGATCCTGCTTTACGAGTACTTCGGCTGGGAACAACCGGAGTTGTGCTACATGCCGCTGCTGCGTAACCCGGACAAGAGCAAGCTGTCCAAGCGCAAGAACCCGACCTCGGTGACGTTCTACGAGCGCATGGGCTTCATGCCGGAAGCGATGCTCAACTATCTCGGTCGCATGGGCTGGTCGATGCCTGACGAGCGCGAGAAGTTTTCGTTGCAGGAAATGGTCGACAACTTCGACCTCAAGCGCGTGTCCCTTGGCGGGCCGATTTTCGACATCGAGAAGCTGTCGTGGCTCAACGGCCAGTGGCTGCGCGATCTGCCGGTAGAAGAGTTCGCCAGCCGCTTGCAGACCTGGGCGTTGAACCCGGAATACATGATGAAGATCGCGCCACTGGTACAGGGGCGCGTCGAAACCTTCAGCCAGGTTGCACCGCTCGGCGGCTTCTTCTTCGCGGGTGGCGTCAATCCGGATGCCAAGCTGTTCGAGTCGAAGAAGCTCTCGGGCGATCAGGTTCGCCAATTGATGCAGTTGATCCTGTGGAAGCTCGAAAGCCTGCGTCAGTGGGAGAAGGACAGCATCACCGCGACGATTCAGGCAGTGGTCGAATCCCTTGAACTGAAGCTGCGCGACGCAATGCCGCTGATGTTCGCGGCCATCACCGGGCAAGCGAGTTCGGTGTCGGTACTCGACGCGATGGAAATCCTCGGGCCGGACCTGACCCGTTTCCGCCTGCGTCAGGCGATCGACCTGCTGGGCGGCGTGTCTAAGAAAGAAAACAAAGAGTGGGAAAAGCTGTTGGGCGCTATCGCCTGATTGCGTTTGACGCTGCAGGAGGCGCCGAAGGCCGGGATCGTTTGATGCCGGCCTTCGGCGTTTTCCCCAGATATACGGGGTGAGGGCGGTAAGTGGTTGTTATGTCGGCAAAAAACTTTGAAATATTTTAAAAATAAGTTTGACAGCCCTCTGATGCGCCATTAAGATTCGCCCCGTCCTCAGCGATGACATCAACGATGAGGGGCTATAGCTCAGCTGGGAGAGCGCCTGCATGGCATGCAGGAGGTCAACGGTTCGATCCCGTTTAGCTCCACCAATTTACACTTTGAAGCCTGGCCACACTGGCTTCAAAGCGATCAACACTCAGCGTTGATCAGTTGTATAGAAGGGTTTGCGTCCCCTTCGTCTAGTGGCCTAGGACACCGCCCTTTCACGGCGGTAACAGGGGTTCGAGTCCCCTAGGGGACGCCAGTTTTACAGAAGTGATGTTGCAAAATGTCGCTCCGCCGCGAGGCGAAAAATCTGGGGCTATAGCTCAGCTGGGAGAGCGCCTGCATGGCATGCAGGAGGTCAGCGGTTCGATCCCGCTTAGCTCCACCAATTTTACAGCTCATGGTCTGGCCACACCGGCCGTGAGTCGATCAGCTCTCAGCACTGATCAGTTGTATAGAAGGGTTTGTGTCCCCTTCGTCTAGTGGCCTAGGACACCGCCCTTTCACGGCGGTAACAGGGGTTCGAGTCCCCTAGGGGACGCCACGATTACCCGCTCTGCGGGATTTATAAGGGTCATTCAATTATTGAATGGCCCTTTTGTTTGTCTGGCGTTTGGCCAATTCTCCTTTTTCCTTACACTGTGCTTCAGACCAGCGGTCATATCCTCGACTTGCAGAATATTATTATGAGAATAATATTCTCGTCGTAATATTCGGAGGCAACGATGAACGATAAAAAAGCTCAAACCCGCGAACGCATCCTCAAGGCTGCCAGTGCCGCGCTGATCCAGCGCGGCCCGGCGGACCCAAGCGTGGGCGAAGTGATGGGCGCAGCCGGCCTTACCGTCGGCGGTTTCTATGCGCACTTCGAAAGCAAGGACGCAATGATGCTGGAGGCGTTCAAGCAATTGCTCGGTCGCCGCCGCGACTTGATTGCCGATATGGACACCGAACTGACCGGTGAAGAACGTCGCGCACTGGTCGCTGCGTTTTACCTGTCACGCAAGCACCGTGATTCGAGTGAAGCGGCATGCCCGATTCCCGCCTCGATCGGTGAGTTGGGTCGTTTGCCGGACTCTTTCCGCCTCGCGTTGAACGAGCACCTGGAATTGATGATCGCGCAGTTGGCGTCCAGCCCTGAGGACACCGACAAAGCCTTGGCCGATGTGGCCTTGATGGTGGGGGGGCTGGCGCTCGCGAGGGCGCTGGGCCCGGGAGATTTGTCCGATCGATTGCTGCGCGCTGCCAAGTCGGCGGTGCGTTGACCTGAAGGCAACAAGCCTGAGGAGAGAGCGATGAACACGTTGAAGTGGGTTCGTGGCGTTAATGGCACCTTGGGCTGGATTGCACCGAAACGAGTGGCGAGCAAAATGCGTCTGGCGTTCATGACGCCGCGAGCCTTGCCTCTGCGGGATTGGGAGTTGCCGCTGTTGGCCAATTCCGAACGCATCACGTTGCGCTTCGGCCTGTCAGCCCTGCGCTGGGGCCAAGGCCCGACCGTTTTGCTGATGCATGGCTGGGAAGGGCGGCCAACCCAATTCGCCGCGCTGATCACCGCGCTGGTCGAGGCCGGTTACACGGTCGTCGCACTCGATGGCCCGGCTCACGGCAGATCGCCAGGGCGTGAAGCCAATGTCGTGTTGTTCGCTCGCGCCATGCTTGAAGCGGCTGCCGAACTGCCGCCACTGCAAGCCGTTATTGGTCATTCCATGGGGGGCGCCAGTGCGATGCTTGCCGTGCAACTGGGCTTGCGCACCGAAACCCTTGTCAGCATCGCTGCTCCCGCCCGAATCCTGGGTGTGCTGCGCGGGTTCGCCCGTTATGTCGGCATGCCGCCCAGAGCGCGTTCGGCATTTATCCGTCAGGTCGAGCAGGATGTCGGTATGCGCGCCGCCACGCTGGATGTCGCCCATTATCAATTGGATATGCCCGGTCTGATCGTGCATGCCGAAGACGATAATTTCGTCTCAGTCAAAGAGTCTCAATGGATCCACGAAGCCTGGTTCGACAGTCGTCTTCTGCGCCTCGAAAGCGGTGGTCATCAGCGCGTGCTGGCCGACCCTCGGGTAATTGATGGCGTGTTATCACTGTTGGCCGGCCGCAGCCTTCAGGCACGGCAATCGGCCTGAGCATCCGTTACACTGCCCCGGTTGAATCATCTGACCGGGAGTGGGGCATGGGCTGGGATCGAGCAACGCCGTTTACCATTGATCTGCAAGTAGGCGCTGAGGACATCGACGGGCTGGGCCACGCAAACAACGCGGTCTACGTGACCTGGCTCGAGCGCTGCGCCTGGCGCCACTCGCAGCGTCTGGGGCTGGACCTGGTCGAGTATCGGCGGCTGGATCGGGCGATGGCGGTGGTGCGTCACGAAATCGATTATCTGGCCGCCGCCTATGAAGGCGACGAATTGCAATTGGCGACCTGGATTGTCGATTGGGATCAGCGACTGAAAATGACCCGGCACTTCCAACTGATCCGTCCGAGTGACAACACCACGCTGCTTCGCGCGCAGACCACGTTCGTCTGCATCGAGCTGTCCACCGGCAAGCCCAAGCGCATGCCGGCCGAGTTCATCGAGGGCTATGGCCCGGCGATCCAGTCTCTCGAGTCAGCGAATATCTAAATGTGGGAGCGGGCTTGCTCGCGAAGGCGTCGTGTCAGTCAGCATTCATTTAGTTGATCCACCGCTTTCGCGAGCAAGCCCGCTCCCACAGGGATCTGCGATTTCTTGCGATATCCAGTAAACTGCCGCACGTTTTTTATTCAAGTAGTGTTTTTCCCATGCAAATTGCTCTGGCGCCCATGGAGGGGTTGGTCGACGACATCCTTCGCGACGTGCTGACCCGCGTTGGCGGCATCGACTGGTGCGTGACCGAATTCATTCGGGTCAACGATCAGTTGCTCACCCCGGCCTATTTCCACAAGTTCGGCCCGGAGCTGCTCAACGGAGCGCGCACGGCGTCCGGTGTGCCTTTGCGCGTCCAGTTGTTGGGTTCCGACCCGGTGTGCCTGGCGGAAAACGCTGCACTGGCCTGTGAGCTCGGCTCCGAAGTGATCGACCTCAACTTCGGCTGCCCGGCCAAGACCGTCAACAAATCCCGCGGCGGTGCGGTGCTGCTCAAGGAGCCTGAACTGCTCAACCAGATCGTCGAGCACGTGCGTCGCGCCGTGCCTGCGCATATTCCTGTCACCGCGAAAATGCGTCTGGGCTTCGATAGCCCGGACGGCTCGCTGGTCTGTGCCACGGCATTGGCTGAGGGCGGCGCGGAGCACATCGTGGTTCATGCCCGGACCAAAATGGACGGCTACAAACCGCCGGCGCATTGGGAGTGGATTCCGCGCGTGCAGGACGTGGTCAAGGTGCCGGTATTCGCCAACGGCGATATCTGGAGCGTCGAAGACTGGCGCCGCTGCCGCGAAATCAGCGGCGTGGAAGACATCATGCTCGGTCGCGGCCTGGTTTCGCGCCCGGATCTGGCCAAACAGATCGCCGCCGCACGGGCCGGTGAGGAAGTGGTCGAGATGACCTGGGCCGAGCTGATGCCGCTGATCCAGGACTTCTGGTTGCAGGCAAAAGCGCAGATGACCGCGCGCCAATCGCCGGGCCGTCTGAAGCAATGGCTGGCCATGTTGACGCGCAATTATCCCGAAGCCACCGAGCTGTTCACCGTCCTGCGCCGTGAGACGGAGCCGGATCATGTCTCGCGTTTGCTGGGTCTGCCGGCCGCTGAAGCAGCCTGAAAAAATCTGCAAATACTCTCTTGAAATCAAATCAGCGGTCCCTATCTAAGGGTTACGCGATGCCGAATTCGGGTCGCGGAGACATAAAACCTTGCTGATTGTTTTCAGGAGATTTGAACCATGAGTACTGCATTTTCCCTCGCACCACTGTTCCGTTCCTCGGTGGGTTTCGACCGTTTCAACGACCTGTTCGAAACCGCTCTGCGCAACGAGCCAGGCAGCACCTATCCACCTTACAACGTGGAAAAACACGGTGACGACCAATACCGCATCGTCGTGGCGGCAGCCGGTTTCCAGGAAGACGATCTGGAACTGCAAGTCGAGAAGGGTGTGCTGACCGTCAGCGGCGGCAAACGTGACGCCAACGAAGGCGTGACCTTTCTGCATCAGGGCATTGCCCAGCGTGCCTTCAAGTTGTCCTTCCGCTTGGCCGATCACATCGAGATCAAGGCTGCCGGCCTGAGCAACGGTCTGCTGAGCATCGACCTGTTGCGGGTGATTCCGGAAGAGGCGAAGGCCAAGCGCATCCCGATCAACGGGACGCAAAAGCCGGCTCTGCAGCACTGATTCACTTGCGGACACACATTGTCTGAACAGGCGCTGAGCCGTTGAACGAAGGCCCCGATACGTCGGGGCCTTTTTTTTGTCGGTACAGGAAAACCACGGTTCGACTTTGCCGCTTGCAGCGGTTTCTCTACAATCCGCCGCAGTTTTGCCGACCACCATCCTTCATCGGTCGGCCTGGAGCCTTTTTTCATGGACGAGATTCAACAGCGCTGGCTGTGCGCCCTGTCCGCGCCAATGGCAGCGCTCAACACCGGTGCCGGCTACGACGACCCCGCGTTCTGCAACGACCGTTACATCGACCTGAAAGACAGCTGGGGTATCGATGATCGGCGGCAATTGCTCGACATGCTCCAATGGATGACCGACGACGGCCATGCCAAGCACCTCAGTGATGCCTACCTGGCGTGGCAGCGTTGTCTGCCGAGTGAATGGCGGGCATTGCTCGATGACCTCTCGCCCCGTGAGCGCATCCTGCACGAGTTTGCCAGTCGCACGTTCGGCAGTTGCGGGCCGGGCGGAATCTTGTCCTGGGACTACGGGCGCATGGGATTTCTCTTGCGTTGTGGTGTGCGCAATCAGTGGATTGATCTGGCCGAGAGCAATTGGCTGCACAGTCGCTTGGCCATCCGGGCGAAATTTCACTACGACAGCTGGATGGCTTACTTCAATGGCTTTGTGGTGGGGCGTACCTTTTGGTGCTGCCTGAACACAAGCGACGATGAGCTGGGCCAGGCGCTGGATCGGCAAGGGGACAGCGCCCATAACCTGCGGATTGCCCGAGGCCTCGCTCAGAACATCCCGCACTTTCTGGTCGACCTGTCCTGGCACATGGAAATTGATCCGCCGCCCCGTCCGGCATCGCTCAAGGAGTTCGACTGGTCATGAGTTGCTGGATACGTTTGGGCATCGAGCCTACGACTGACGAAAATCTGATTCGCACGGCCTACCGCGCGCGTCTACCGGCGCATCACCCGGAGACTGATCCCGAGGGTTTTCAGGCGCTGCGCATGGCCTACGAAAATGCCCTGCGTCTGGCCCGTGAAGACGAGGAGGAAGAGCCCGAAGAAGCGTTCGATGCGTCAGAGTCAGAGGTCGTCGAGGTCCCGCAGGCGTTCGTGGATTTCTGCGAGCTGCTTGACGATCCCGCGCGACGGTTCAATTTCGAGGCGTGGCAGGCATTTGTCCGGGCACTGGATGAGTTGTCGCTGGAAATACTCGATGACCTCAGTTGGGGGTTGTACCACCGGATGGCTGACGCCGGTCCGTTGTCCTACCGCTGTGCGAACCTTTTGGCCAAGCGTATGGCCTGGGATCAACAGCTGCTGGATCTGGCATTCGACGAAGCACGACAAGTGGAAACCTTTCTGCAGCGGATCAAAACGCCAGACCCGTTCGATACGGATCTGATGAGCACTTGGTCAGAGGCTGCACAGACCGAGTCGTTGTGGTACGCCCGTAGCCTGGACTTCGTCTTCACTCAGCGCCCACTCCATGAATTCGCCGATTTCGCCCGTCAGCACACGTGCCTGCCGTTGCCGGATGATGCGGCGTTTCTCAAGCGTTTGCAGGTGCAGTTCACGCAGGCGGGAATCGGCGGACCGACATTTTTGCAGTGCTGTGTCGAGCAGCAGCTTGCAGCACCTGATGATGTCGACTGGCTTTACCTGTTGGCCTGTCAGAGCAGTCTTATGGGGCGGGACGATCAGGCATTGCCGTGCTGGATCCGGCTGTGGAACGAGCATCGTCATCCAATGGCTGAAAGTCGTCTGCTGGAATTATGCGGCAAGCGCCAGCCGACTTTTCTCCCTCTGTTGATTCAGGCATTTGATTGTCCGCAGAACTTCTCTGACTGGTCTGCGGATCTCGCGGATGACTGCCAAGTGTATGGCAGTCCGTCACAACGCCCCGAGACGCTGAATCGTTGGCTGGGTGTCGGACGGTTAACGCTTGATAGCCTGGCGCAAAGTTTTGTTGATTGGCGCATGACAGGCGATGAACTGCCATTGCTCGCGCAACTGCTGGGCGAAAATGCCGACAGCCGATTGCTTAATCTGTACCGGCACGCGTGGGCACTCCATCGCGGTGATTCGGCTTTGCTGCAGCAGATTGTGAGTGCGCCGTTCCCGATCGATGCCCTCGAAAGTCTGGTGTTGCGCGGATTCAAATATCAGGCTGAGCAGCATCTGCGCTGGTTGGGCGAGGCACCGATGGCAACGGCCATGCGTACGTTCAGTGGCGCGGATTCAACTGCGCGGCAATTGCCCGAGGTGCTGAAAAAAGGCGATCCGCATAAGGTTTGTCGTCTGTGGCTGCGTCGCTTGCGACCCTACAACGGCACCGCGCTGGAGCGCATTGCCCAAGCATTCAAGTTGAGTGCCGTGAAAGACGACTGTGACTTGTCCGAACTCGACTTGATTCTCCAGTTGAGCCGTCGCGCGATCGTGTTGCCGCCGGTCGGGCTGGGGGAGGCCGCATGGGAGTGGCACGCTCAGACCTTGTTTCTGCTGGCGTTGCTGGAACAACCCGAACGCTGGCTGCAATTGATTGATGCGCAATGCGTTGAGCGCCTGCCGTTCAATCCTGCTCATCCTCTGAGTCGACTGCAGCCTCTGTTGCGGCGTTTGCAGCGTGAGCAAGGCAACTGCGACGGTTTACTGGGATGGCTGCAAGGAAACGATCCGGTGCACGGCTTGTTGGTGCAGCAATTGTTCAGCGTACAGCAGGCCCTCGATAGCGCCAGATTGCCTGCCAATGCCCTGCTATACACCTGCATCGAAAGCGACCGTGCCGGGTGTGTCGACGATCTGCTGGGGTTACTGATGTTCTGGGGCGTGCTCTATCACGACCCGAGCCTGAACGCAGAGCAGCATCGTGCCTTGCTGCAATCCATCGCGGCTGTCAGTTGTGAGGACGAATGGTTCGAAGGTTTTCGCGACGGCTTGATCAAGGGCGAGCCGGTGTGGCCGCCGCGCAAGGTATTGACCGATTTCGGCGTCGATAAACTGCTTGCGTATGAGGCGTTGGATGCGCTCAAGGGCTTGATTCGTTATGGCGCTGCCGGTGTGCCGAAAACGCGAGTACTGCGCCAGTTGCAGCAGGGCAAGGATGACATGCAGAACAGCGTCGGCTTGCGCCTGGCGCTGTGTGCCTTGCTGTCCTGGTCAGAGCGTTTGCTGCTGGCCAAAAGTGATATTCAGCCGGTGCCGGCGCGTGCGATCTGGCGCCTGGGATCGCGGCTGGGGCGCAAGGCTTTTATTGCTCAGGTTCTGGGCTGTGTGGTGATTGCGCCCGTGGCGGGTCTGATCAGTGGCACCACGGTCTCTGGCATTCTGATCCTGTTGCTGGGTGTTCTGTTGTTATTCGGCGCCATTCTGCGCCGTCTGCACGACATGGGGCGAGGCATTCCCACGTTGCTGATATTCATGGCGTTGACACCGGTCCTGCCATTTTTGCCGTTGGTGCTGTTCGGCTTTCCCGGTGACAAGTTGCCCAACCGCTATGGGGTGCCGCCAGACAGCGCGGGTGACGAGATGCTGTCCGGCGGCCTTCAGGTCGCTCTGCGGCGATTAAACGGCTAGAAGCGCAGTTGATCCAGCGACTTGTTGAGCTCTGAGCGGTGGCTGGCAATCTCGGACGGTTGCTGGCCGCCGAGCACCGTTGTGAAGCTGTGCAGCCACTCGGCAATGCGTTCGCGCTCTGTGCCGAGGCTCTGCATCCATGCTCGCTCCAGGCGGGCCAGCAAGGTGCGGTTGGGCAGAGCATCGCGTGGATGGACTTTGAGTGTGGACAGTCGGTTATGGCTGTCTCTGCGCGCTTGCTCGTCCAGACCCGTAGGGCTGCGGTCGATGCTGTGGCTGTGGCGTTCGCCGGTCTCGAGCAGCGTGACGTCGACTTCGAGCAAACCATTGATGTCATAGCTGAAGCGCACGTCCAGTTCCTGAATGTGATCGCTGGGGGCTAAGGTGACATCGAAAGCATCAATGAGGATGTTGTCGCGTACCCACGGCCGTTCACCCTGATAGACGGCGATGCGGATCGCCTCCTGCCGGGGATGGGTGGTGTGATAGCGTTCCACTCGTGACGTCGGAATGATGGTATTGCGTTCGATAATCGGCGAAAAAGCACCCTCGATACCATTGCCGCGCATAGTTGCGATGCCCAACGTATACGGACAGACGTCCGTCAGGATCAGCTCTTCAATGGCCCCATCACGCGCCTTGCACGCTGCTTGCGTTGCCGCACCCAGCGCAACGATCGTATCCGGATCAAGATGCCGATAAGGCAGGCGCCCAAATAGCGTGGCGACCATTTGCTGCACCGCTGGCATCCGCGTAGCGCCGCCCACCAGCACCAGGCTGTCGAGGTCGCGGGGTTTCAGTCGGGCGTCGCGCAGGGCTTGTTCGATCGGTGCGCGCAAACGGCCGAGCAGTGGCTCCCAGATCTTCACCGCAGCGGTTTCGTCCAGCGACCATTCAAACGTCTTGTCGGCATGACGCCAGCTCAATTGCTGCGTGCCTTCGCCGAGTTTGCATTTGAGCTGTTCGAGCGTATCGCCGAGGCTGGCCATGCCTTGCGCATCGATCATTGATGGCGTCAATTGCCAGTTTTTCAGGCAGGCTTGTAACAGTGCGGCGGTGAAGTCTTCGCCACCGAGAAAGTTGTCGCCCGTGGACGCATGCACTTCGATCAACGGCAGCGCATATTCCAACACTGTGACATCAAAGGTGCCGCCGCCCAGATCGAAGATCAGCGTGCGTTCGAATTTCTGCTCATGCAGCCCATAGGCCATGGCGGCAGCGGTCGGCTCATTGATCAGGCGTGTAACGGACAGTCCGGCCAGCTCCGCAGCAAACAGCGTGCGTTTGCGCTGCTCGTCACTGAAGTACGCCGGCACGGAAATCACCGCTTCTGAGACCGTGTGGCCAAGAAATGCTTCGGCGTCCTGCTTGAGCGAGCCGAGCACCAGTGCCGACAACTCTTCCGGGCTGAACTGACGATTGCCAAGCTGGACTTGTTTGTCGCTGCCCATAAAGCGCTTGAAAGCCGCCGCGGTACGTTCCGGGTGGGTGGTCAGTCGGGCGCGGGCGGCTTTGCCGACCAGAATCGTGTCGTCCTCATCGAGGCTGACCACCGAGGGGGTCAGCACGTCGCCGAGGGCGTTGGGAATCAACCGGGCCTGACCCTCCTGCCAGACGGCGATCAGGCTGTTGGTGGTGCCAAGGTCAATGCCCAGCAGGGCCGGGCGGGGAAGGGTTGCATCCTGCATGATAGATCTCGAAACGGCGCAAAAAACGCGACCCTACAGGTTGCTGTCAGCACTGGCAATTGCCGCTCTGTTGCAACCTGCGCGCTTCATGGCAGCAGCTTTTTCAAATCCTCCAGCGGCAGCGGCCGACTGTGCAGGTAACCTTGATACAAATGGCAGCCCAGGCCTTGCAGGAATGCCAGTTGCTCGGGGGTTTCCACGCCTTCGGCAATCACTTCCAGTTGCAGGCTGCGAGCCATGGCGACGATGGCACGGATGATCTCGGCGTCGTTTGGGTCGGTGGTTGCATCGCGGATGAACGACTGGTCGATTTTCAGCGTGTCCACCGGCAAGCGCTTGAGGTAAGTCAGCGACGAATAACCCGTACCAAAGTCGTCCATGGCGAAGCTCACGCCGAGTTTTTTCAAGCGACGCATTTTGCTGATGGTGTCTTCCAGGTTCTGGATGACGATGCCTTCGGTGATTTCCAGTTTCAGCAGCGAGCAGGGCAGGCTGTGGCTGGCCATGCTGTGTTCAATGCGCTCGACAAAGTCGTTCTGCCGGAACTGCCTGGGGCTGATGTTGACGCACAGGCTGAAGTTAAGCGGATCAACCAGTTTCAGGGTGATCAACGCTTTGAATGCCTCGCAGGCCTCGTCGAGTATCCAGGTGCCAACTTCCAGAATCAGGCCGCTATCCTCCAGCACTTTGATGAATTCGGCGGGAGACTGTGCGCCGAGTTCCGGGTGATTCCAGCGTACCAGCGCTTCGGCGCCGATGATGCGGTTGTCCCGAGCGTCGATCTGCGGTTGAAAATGTACGTTGAATTCGCCGCGAGACAACGCCAGGCGCAAGTCGGTCTCCATGCGCAGTCGTTCGCTGGCGGCTTTCTGCATGGTGTGGTGATACATCTGCGTGGTGTTGCGCCCGGAATCCTTGGCCCGGTACAGGGCAATGTCGGCGCGTTTGAGCAGGTCGGTCGGGGTCGAGCCGTGGTCAGGAATCAGCGCCACGCCAATGCTCGGCGTGACTTGCAGGCGCTGGCCGTCGAGGAACATCGGCTCCGATAGCAGTTCACGGAGCGTGTCGGCCAGTTCGCGCACCTGAGTGCTGACTTCACTGCGCGTGCCTTCCAAGCCGCTGAGCAGCACTACGAACTCATCGCCGCCCAGACGGGCGACTGTGTCCTCCATGCGTACGCTGGCTTCGAGGCGGGCGGTGATGATCTTCAGTACCGTATCGCCGACCGGGTGGCCGAGCGAATCGTTGATGTGCTTGAAGTGATCCAGATCGAGAAACAGCAACGCGCCACGCAAATTGTGGCGTTTGAGCAAGGCGATCTGCTGGCTCAGGCGATCCATCAGCAGGGCGCGATTGGGCAGGTTGGTCAGCGGATCGTGGTAAGCCAGGTGGCGGATTTGTGCTTCAGCGTTTTTCAGCAGGCTGACGTCCCGAGCGGTGAGCAGCAGGCACGCGGTTTCATTCAGGGTGATGGGTTCGACCGAGACTTCTACCGTCAGCAATTCCCCGCGCTTGTTGCGCCCGAGCATTTCCTGGTGATGCACGCGGCCCTTGATCTGTAATTCGGCAAGCAACGCCGAGCGCTGTTTTTCTTCGGCCCAGATGCCCACCTGATAGGCGGTTTTGCCCACGACTTCATCGGCGCGATAACCGGTGAGGCGACAGAAACCGTCGTTGACCTCCAGATAGCGCCCGGTATCGCGCTCGGTGATGGTGATCGCATCGGGGCTGGAGTGAAACGCCTTGGCAAACTTCTCTTCGCTGGCTTTGAGCGCCGCTTCCGAACGTTGCTGCTGGGTGATGTCGCGCAGCGTGGTGACGATGCACGGTTGATTGCCAACGCTGATCTGGCGACTGGAAATCACGCAGGTCAGCGATTGGCCGTCCTTGTGCTGGACGATGATCGCCACATTGCTCAGGCCCTGTTCGCGGATCACCCGTTCGATACGTTGCAGGCTTTTCGCCGAAGCATCCCACAGGCCGATCTCTTCGGCGGTGTGGCCAATGATATCAACGGCGCTCCAGCCGAACGTTTGGCTGAAGCTTGAATTGATCTCGATGAACTCGCCGCTGTCCTGGCGCGTAACGCAGATCGGATCGGGGCTGACCTGAAACAGCGTGGCGAATTTCTCTTCCGACGCGACCAGTCGTTGCTCGCGCTCGACCTGGTCGGTGATGTCCAGCAACGTGCCGGCCATGCGCAGCGGGGCGCCGTTTTCGTCGCGATAGAGGCGCGCGCGGCTTTCCAGATAGCGTGAACTCCCGTCCGGGAGCTGTACGCGGTACGTCAGTTGATAATTGCCCGCCGGGCCTTCGCGCAGGCTGCGGTAGGCATCGCGCATACTGTCGCGCTCTTCGCCGGGCACGCCTTCGAAAAACTCGTCGAACGATTCATGAAACGGTTTCGGCTCCAGGCCGTGCAATTGCGCGGCCCGCGCCGAGCCGTACAGCATGCCGCTGGGGATGTGCCAATCCCAGGTGCCGAGTTGTGCCGAGTCCAGCGCCAGGTCGAGGCGTTCCTGGCTGTCCTTCAATGCGTGTTCGGCGGCTTTGCGTTCGGTGGTGTCCAGGAAGGTGCTCAGCAGATAAGGCTGGCCTTCGAGTTCGACTTTCTGCGCGCTGAGAATGCCGTCATGGACCTGACCGTTGCTGGCGCGAAACTGCACTTCCATGCTGATCAGCTCGCCCTTGGCCTTGGTTTTCTTCACCAGTTCGGCCCGTTCCTCCGGACGCACCCACAGGCCCAGTTCCAGCGTGGTGCGGCCAATCGCGCTCTGCACCGGCCAGCCGAACAGGCTTTCGAAATACTGGTTGGCTTCGCTGATCAGGCCGTCTTCCTGGCGCGTCAGTAAAACCATGTTCGGACACAGGTGAAACAGCGTGGCGAAACGTTTTTCCGAGCTGCTCAGGGCCTGTTCGCGTTGTCGTTGGTGGGTGATTTCACGAATCACCCCGATCATTCGGGGGCGGCCGTTTTTGTCCGGGAGCAGACTTCCGCTGACCTCCAGCCAATGGAGGCTGCCATCGGGCCAGCGTATGCGGTGATGCATCGCCTGTTCCAGCGGCGCTCCGGCGATCACCGCGTGGAAGGCGCGAACGGTTTTTGCCCGGTCTTCCGGTGGCAACAGGTCAAGGTATTCGAGGTCTTCCGGTAACGGCTGGCGCGGATCGAAACCGAACAACGCCTGCGTCCCCCGCGACCAACTGATCTGCCCGCGTTCGATGTCCCAGTACCAGGCGCCGAGCCTTGCGCCATTGAGCGCGGCCAGCAATTGCGGCGCGCTCTCCCAGCTCTGCTCGGAATGACGCGGGTCAATGGCTTGAATGCGCGGCATCGGCGGAATTCGGTCAACAGACTTGGGCATCGTTAACGGGCCTTGAGCTGATGGTGGCGTTAGGCACAGGGACAGCGGCTCTATAGGAGTAGCACAAGTTAGCCAAGAGTCCCTGGCAGATCGATTTGTGCGTCCAATAAAGCCATAAATGCTCTTGCCGCATTCGATAGCGTCCGTTCGGTGTGCAAGATATAGCCTAGCTGGCGGCTGAGCTGTATGCCCGGCAATGCGATGCTTGCCACCTGTTCATCGAGCATGGTGCGCGGCAAGACGCTCCAGGCAAGGCCGATAGAAACCATCATCTTGATGGTTTCCAGATAGTTGGTGCTCATGGCGATGTTCGGCGTCAGCCCTTGGGCCTCGAACAAGCGCTGCACAATATGGTGTGTGAAGGTATTTCCGCCGGGGAAAACTGCCGGATGACGGGCAATGTCCTCAAGGCTGATGGGGCCGTTGCTGATCAGCGAGTGTTCCGGGGCGACGACAAAATCCAGCGGATCGTCCCAGACAGGTGTGGCCTTGACCAGCGAATGAGGCTCGGGCGCCAGGGTGATGACCGCCAGTTCCGCGCGCCCGTGGAGGATTTCCTCGTAGGCCACTTCCGAATCGAGGAACTGAATATCCAGCGCGACCTGTGGGTAACGGCGGGTGAACTCTCTTAATAACGGTGGCAGGCGGTGCAGGCCGATGTGGTGACTGGTGGCCAGGGTCAGGCGGCCGCTGACTTCGCCGGTCAGGTTGGTCAGGGCGCGGCGGGTGTCGTCCAGCACGTTGAGGATCTGATAAGCCCGTGGCAGCAGGGCGCGGCCGGCCTCGGTCAGGCCGACTTCACGGCCCAGTCGGTCGAACAGGCGAACCTTTAATTGCTGCTCCAGTCCGGCAATGCGCTTGCTGATGGCCGGTTGCGTCAGGTGCAGGCGTTCACCGGCGCCGGAGAAGCTTCCAGTCTCGGCAATTGCAATAAAAGCGTTGAGGTTGGCCAGATCCATGTTCGTATTCCAGTTGGTTATCCAAAGCATAAAAAATATGAATTTGAGTTATTTAATCTAACCCCATAGGATCGGCCTCACAAGCCAAAGGGTTATTGATAAGCCCAGGGCATAGAAACAAGCTGATGAGGAACCGTCTGATGGCCGGCAAAACGCTCTACGACAAGCTCTGGGATTCGCATTTGGTCAAGCAGCGCGACGATGGCTCGGCGCTGATCTACATCGATCGTCACATCATTCACGAAGTGACTTCGCCGCAAGCCTTCGAAGGCCTGCGTCTGGCCGGGCGCAAGCCGTGGCGTATCGATGCCAACATCGCGACCCCGGACCACAACGTACCGACGACTCCGGAGCGCAAGGGCGGCATTGAAGCCATCGCCGACCAGGTCTCGCGTTTGCAGGTTCAGACCCTCGATGACAACTGTGATGAGTACGGCATCGTCGAGTTCAAGATGAATGACGTCCGCCAAGGCATCGTCCATGTGATCAGCCCGGAGCAGGGCGCGACCTTGCCGGGCATGACGGTTGTGTGCGGTGACTCCCATACCTCGACCCACGGCGCATTCGGCGCATTGGCTCACGGTATCGGCACTTCCGAGGTCGAGCACGTGCTCGCCACCCAGTGCCTGGTCGCCAAGAAAATGAAAAACATGCTGGTGCGCGTCGAAGGCCAATTGCCGTTCGGCGTGACCGCCAAGGACATCGTCCTTGCCGTGATCGGCAAGATCGGCACCGCCGGCGGTAACGGCCATGCCATCGAATTTGCCGGCAGCGCGATCCGCGACTTGTCCGTCGAAGGCCGCATGACCATCTGCAACATGTCCATCGAGGCCGGCGCCCGCGTGGGTCTGGTGGCGGCGGATCAAAAGACGGTCGACTACGTCAAAGGTCGCCCATTCGCACCCAAAGGCGCGCAGTGGGACATGGCGGTTGAAGCCTGGAAAGAGCTGGTTTCCGACGCCGACGCCAAGTTCGACACCGTGGTTGAACTCGACGCTACGCAGATCAAGCCGCAAGTCAGTTGGGGGACTTCGCCGGAAATGGTCCTGGCCGTTGATCAGAACGTGCCTGACCCGGCCAAAGAAATGGATCTGGTCAAACGCGACTCGATTGTCCGGGCCTTGAAATACATGGGGTTGACTGCCAATCAGGCGATTACTGACATTCAGCTCGATCGCGTGTTCATCGGTTCCTGCACCAACTCGCGGATTGAAGACTTGCGCGCGGCGGCCGTGATCGCCAAGGGCCGTAAAGTCGCTTCGACCATCAAGCAAGCGATCGTGGTGCCGGGTTCGGGTCTGGTGAAAGCGCAGGCTGAATCCGAAGGTCTGGACAAGATTTTCCTCGAAGCCGGTTTTGAATGGCGTGAGCCGGGTTGCTCGATGTGCCTGGCAATGAACCCGGATCGTTTGGAGTCCGGCGAACATTGCGCCTCGACGTCCAACCGTAACTTCGAAGGCCGTCAAGGCGCCGGTGGCCGTACCCACCTCGTCAGCCCGGCCATGGCTGCTGCGGCAGCGGTGAACGGTCGTTTCATCGACGTTCGTGAATTGATTTAAGGAGCGCAGCATGAAAGCTTTCACCCAGCACACAGGTCTTGTCGCGCCCTTGGATCGTGCCAACGTCGACACCGATCAGATCATTCCGAAGCAGTTCTTGAAATCGATCAAACGCACCGGTTTCGGCCCTAACCTGTTCGACGAGTGGCGTTACCTGGATGTGGGGCAGCCGTATCAGGACAACTCCAAGCGCCCTCTGAACAAGGACTTCGTTCTCAACGCCGAGCGTTATCAAGGCGCCAGCGTATTGCTGGCCCGCGAGAACTTCGGTTGCGGCTCCAGCCGTGAACACGCGCCGTGGGCGCTGGAAGAGTACGGTTTTCGCAGCATCATCGCGCCGAGTTACGCCGACATCTTCTTCAACAACAGCTTCAAGAACGGCTTGCTGCCGATCATTTTGAGCGACGCTGAAGTCGACGAACTGTTCAAACAGGTCGAGGCCGAGCCGGGCTATCAATTGCAGGTCGATCTGCACGCGCAGACCGTGACCCGTCCGGATGGCAAGGTGTATAGCTTTGAGATCGATGCGTTCCGCAAGCATTGCCTGTTGAACGGTCTGGACGATATCGGTTTGACCTTGCAGGACGGTGATGCGATTGCGACGTTTGAGGCCAAGCATCGGGTTAGCCAGCCTTGGTTGTTCCGCGACGCGTGATTGATTCGAGATTGATGCAGTCAGGGCCGGCCTCTTCGGGAGCAAGCCCCCTCCCACAGGGTTGTTGTACAGGCCACAAATCCAGGGTGGGAGGGGGCTTGCTCCCGAAGGCGGCAGTCCAGGCAATACAAGGCTAAAACCAAAAGGAGGTCCCCATGACCAGCACCGCCCAGCACACTCAGGTCGTTCAAAAGCAATTCGGTGAACAGGCCGCCGCCTACCTGAGTAGCGCCGTTCACGCGCAAGGCACTGAGTTTGCACTGCTACAGGCTGAACTGGTCGGGCAGGGCGGGGCGCGGGTGCTGGACTTGGGTTGTGGTGCAGGTCATGTGAGTTTTCACGTCGCATCGCTGGTCAAGGACGTGGTCGCTTACGATCTGTCGCAGCAAATGCTCGATGTGGTCGCGGCCGCTGCCGTTGATCGCGGCCTGAGCAACATTGCCACGGTCAACGGCGCCGCTGAGCGTCTGCCGTTTGCCGATGGCGAGTTCGACTTCGTGTTCAGCCGTTATTCGGCGCATCACTGGAGCGATCTTGGCGCGGCCTTGCGCGAAGTGCGCCGGGTGCTGAAGCCGGGTGGCGTGGCGGCCTTTGTCGATGTGTTGTCACCGGGCAGTCCGCTGTTCGACACTTACCTGCAAAGCGTCGAAGTGCTGCGCGACACCAGTCATGTCCGCGATTATTCCGCCGGCGAGTGGTTGCGACAGGTCAGCGAAGCCGGGCTGCATACCCGCAGCACCACGCGGCAGCGTCTGCGGCTGGAGTACAGCAGTTGGGTTGAGCGCATGCGCACACCTGAAGTGATGCGCGCAGCGATCCGCCAGTTGCAGCAGTCGATGGGCAACGAAGTGCGCGAATATTTCGAGATTGCGGCCGATGGTTCGTTCAGCACAGATGTCATCGTGCTGATGGCCGAGAAATAAGAATTTTTCCGGGAGTGCCAGTAAACGGCGCACCGACTGAAGACATGAGGAAAGCATGAGCAAGCAGATTCTGATTCTCCCAGGTGATGGTATTGGTCCGGAAATCATGGCCGAAGCGGTCAAGGTGCTGGAGTTGGCCAACGAAAAGTACAACCTGGGCTTCGAGCTGAGCCATGACGTGATCGGTGGCGCCGCCATCGACAAACACGGCGTGCCGCTGGCCGACGAAACCCTCGACCGCGCCCGTGCCGCCGACGCCGTGCTGCTGGGCGCCGTCGGTGGCCCGAAATGGGACACCATTGAGCGTGACATCCGTCCTGAGCGCGGTCTGCTGAAAATCCGTGCGCAACTGGGCCTGTTCGGCAACCTGCGTCCGGCGATCCTCTATCCGCAGTTGGCCGACGCGTCGAGCCTGAAGCCGGAAATCGTTGCCGGTCTGGACATCCTGATCGTCCGTGAGTTGACTGGCGGCATCTACTTTGGCGCGCCTCGTGGCACCCGCACGCTGGAAAACGGCGAGCGTCAGGCCTACGACACTCTGCCGTACAGCGAAAGCGAAATCCGCCGCATCGCCCGCGTCGGTTTCGACATGGCCATGGTGCGCGGCAAGAAGCTGTGCTCGGTGGACAAGGCCAACGTGCTGGCGTCCAGCCAACTGTGGCGTGAAGTGGTCGAGCAGGTGGCCAAGGATTACCCGGAAGTCGAACTGAGCCACATGTACGTCGACAACGCCGCCATGCAATTGGTGCGTGCGCCGAAGCAGTTCGACGTGATTGTCACCGATAACCTGTTCGGCGACATCCTGTCCGACGAGGCGTCGATGCTCACCGGCTCTATCGGCATGTTGCCGTCGGCCTCGCTGGACTCCAACAACAAGGGCATGTACGAGCCTTGCCACGGCTCGGCCCCGGACATCGCAGGCAAAGGCATCGCCAACCCGTTGGCGACCATTCTGTCGGTGTCGATGATGCTGCGTTACAGCTTCAATCTGCATGATGCGGCCGATGCCATCGAAAACGCCGTCAGCGTCGTGCTCGATCAAGGGTTGCGCACCGGCGACATTTATTCGGCCGGTTGCACCAAAGTCGGTACGCAGGAAATGGGTGACGCAGTAGTCGCTGCGCTGCGGAATCTGTAATCTCTCCGGCCCGCTGCGAAATTCAATACAAAGCAGCGGCCCACTTTTCAAAAAGGTGTAGTTGCGATGAAACGTGTAGGTCTGATCGGTTGGCGCGGGATGGTCGGTTCCGTGCTCATGCAGCGGATGCTGGAAGAGCAGGATTTCGATCTAATCGAGCCGGTGTTTTTCACCACGTCCAATGTCGGTGGCCAAGGCCCGTCTGTGGGCAAGGACATTGCTCCGCTCAAGGACGCTTACAGCATTGATGAGCTGAAGACCCTCGACGTGATTCTGACCTGCCAGGGCGGCGACTACACCAGCGAAGTGTTCCCGAAGCTGCGCGAAGCCGGCTGGCAGGGTTACTGGATCGACGCGGCTTCCAGCCTGCGTATGAACGATGACGCGGTCATCATTCTCGATCCGGTCAACCGCAAGGTCATCGACCAGCAACTGGATGCGGGCACCAAGAACTACATCGGCGGCAACTGCACCGTCAGCCTGATGCTCATGGGCCTGGGCGGCCTGTTTGAGGCAGGTCTGGTCGAGTGGATGAGCGCCATGACCTATCAGGCCGCTTCCGGTGCCGGCGCGCAGAACATGCGTGAGCTGATCAAGCAGATGGGCGCGACCCACGCTGCCGTTGCCGATCAACTGGCCGATCCGGCCAGCGCGATCCTCGACATCGACCGTCGTGTCGCCGAAGCCATGCGCAGCGACGCGTACCCGACCGAGAACTTCGGCGTACCGCTAGCCGGCAGCCTGATCCCGTGGATCGACAAGGAACTGCCGAACGGTCAGAGCCGCGAAGAGTGGAAGGCCCAGGCCGAAACCAACAAGATTCTCGGTCGCTTCAAGAGCCCGATCCCGGTCGATGGCATCTGCGTGCGCATCGGCGCCATGCGTTGCCACAGCCAGGCGCTGACCATCAAGCTGAACAAAGACGTGCCGATCGCCGACATCGAAGGGCTGATCAGCCAGCACAACCCTTGGGTCAAACTGGTACCAAACCAGCGCGAAATCAGCATGCAGGAGCTGAGCCCAACCAAGGTCACTGGCACCCTGAATGTTCCGGTCGGTCGTCTGCGCAAACTGAACATGGGTTCGCAGTTCCTCGGCGCCTTCACCGTCGGCGACCAACTGCTATGGGGCGCGGCTGAACCGCTGCGTCGCATGTTGCGGATCCTGCTGGAGCGTTGATCGCTTGAGGCTGTGAAAGAACCCGTGCCTTGTGGGAGGTGCGGGTTTTTTTATGCCTGAAGTTTTTCGGGTGACTGTGCCGGCCTCTTCGCGAGCAAGTCCGCTCCCACATGGGAATGAGTCTCAAGTATGGGGGCGGGCTTGCTCGCGAAGGCGTCCGAACGGCTACCACAAATCCTGCAGAAATTGCCTGCATGGCGGTCACCCGGTAAAGTGCCGCTCCCCCCGTTTCGCCAGAGGCCGCACCATGACCCAGACCCTAGATATTGCCGTGATCGGCGCCACCGGTACTGTCGGCGAAACCCTCGTACAGATTCTCGAAGAGCGCGACTTCCCGGTCGGCAACCTGCACCTGCTGGCCAGCAGCGAGTCTGCCGGCAGCTCTGTGCTGTTCCGTAACAAGAATGTGCGCGTGCGCGAAGTCGATGAGTTCGATTTCAGCAAGGTCAAACTGGTGTTCTTCGCCGCCGGCCCGGCCATCACCCTGAGCTACGCCGCTCGCGCCCATGCCGCCGGTTGCTCGCTGATCGACCTGTCCGGCGCCTTGTCGGCCGATCAAGCGCCGCAAGTGGTGCCGGAAGCCAACGCCGATGTGCTTACCGGTTTGAAAGCGCCGTTTCAGGTCAGCAGCCCGAGTCCGTCGGCTACCACGCTCGCCGTGGTGCTGGCGCCGCTGCGTGATCTGATCGACCTGCAATACGTGAATGTCACCGCCAATCTGGCCGTTTCCGCCCAAGGTCGCGAAGCGGTCAGCGAGTTGGCGCGACAGACCGCCGAACTGCTGAACATGCGTCCGCTGGAGCCCACATTCTTTGACCGGCAGATGGCGTTCAACCTACTGGCTCAGGTCGGCACACCTGACGCAGCGGGCCATACGCTGCTGGAAAAACGTCTGGTGCGCGAGTTGCGTCAGGTGCTGGCCCAGCCTTTATTAAAGATTTCCGCAACTTGCGTTCAAGCCCCGGTGTTTTTTGGCGATAGCCTTAGCGTGACCTTGCAGTCAGCAAAGGCTGTCGACCTGGAAAAAATCAACGCTGCACTCGAAGATGCGCCGGGAATCGAGCTGGTTGAAGCCGGTGATTACCCGACAGCAGTCGGTGACGCGGTAGGGCAGGACGTTGTCTATGTCGGTCGCGTGCGCAGTGGTGTCGACGACCCGGCGGAACTTAATCTGTGGCTGACGTCAGATAACGTACGCAAAGGTGCAGCCCTTAACGCTGTGCAGGTGGCTGAATTGTTGATAAAAGACCTGCTGTAAAAGATACTTGGCAACAATTTGTCGACCGATTCTAGGTGAGCGCTATGCTTGCCCGAAGCGCTTGACGACGTGTCACCCTCCGGGACCTTCCGGGGCATCAATGAAATGATCGCGCGCGGCATCTGTCGTCGTCGCGCGCAATGCCTTACGGCAGCGGCAATCAACATCTTCTCGCTGGCCGAGGAACGTTCAAACAAAGGATGAGGCTATGGTTCAAGTTCGCAAACTGGTGTTAGCAATAGCGGCCGCCTCGGCGCTGTCCTCCGGTATGGCGCATGCCCTCGGGCTCGGGGAGCTGACCCTGAAGTCGACCCTGAACCAGCCGCTGGAGGCCGAGATCGAGTTGCTCGACGTCAAGGACCTCACCGCTGCCGAAGTGGTACCGAGCCTGGCTTCCCCTGAAGATTTCGCCAAGGCAGGCGTCGATCGTCAGGCCTTTCTAAACGATCTGATCTTTACCCCGGTACTCAACGCCAGCGGTAAAAGCGTACTGCGTGTGACGTCGAGCAAGCCGTTGTCGGAGCCGATGGTCAAATTCCTCGTGCAGGTGATGTGGCCCAATGGCCGCCTGCTGCGTGATTACAGCGTGCTGCTCGATCCGTCGAAGTTCTCGCCGCAGACCGCTGATGCCGCCGCGCAACCGGCGCCGTCGCAAACCATCACCGCGCCGACCACTGGCGCAACGCATCCAGCCCAGTACACCACTACGCCACGCGATACCCTGTGGGAAATCGCGGCGAAGGCGCGCAGCGGTGGTTCGGTGCAGCAGACCATGCTGGCGATTCAGGCGCTTAACCCGGACGCGTTCATTGGCGGCAACATCAACCTGCTGAAAACCGGTCAGGTGCTGCGCTTGCCGGACTCGGTGCAAAGCACTGCGCTGCCGCAGTCCAAGGCCATCGCTGAAGTTGCAGCGCAGAACGAAGCCTGGCGTCAGGGGCGTCGCTATGTGGCCAAGCCTGGCACGGGTCAGCAACAGCTTGATGCGACCAAACGTGGTCGCGCCAATACCGGTGCTGCGCCGAATGCCGAAGACAAACTGAGCCTTGTTTCAGCCGAAAGCGCGAAGGCGCGCGGTAAAGGCCCGGCAGGCGATGCCAAGGCCTTGAGCAATAAGCTCGCGGTCACTCAGGAAAGCCTCGACACGACTCGTCGTGACAATGAGGAACTGAAAAGCCGCATGGCTGATCTGCAAAGCCAACTGGACAAGCTGCAACGCTTGATCGAGCTCAAGAACAATCAACTGGCAAAAATGCAGGCCGAAGGACCTGGCGCTGCGCCAGCCGTGAATCCTGCTGTTGTACCGGTTCCGGCCATCACCGCCGAGTTGGCTGCTACGCCTGCGGCCACGCCAGCAGAAGCTGCATCGGCCTCTCCGACCCCGGAATCGGCTATTGCGCCGCCGGTTGATATGCCGGCAGAGACTCCGGTTGTCGAGCCGAAGCCGGCTGTCGATGACGAGAAGACATTCAACGAACTGCTGACCAATCCGGTCCTGCTGGGCCTGGTCGGTGGCGGTGCCGTCGTTCTACTGCTCTTGCTGCTGCTGTTGGCCCGTCGCCGCAAAGCCCAGCAAGAAGCCGATAAACATGTGCGCATGGCCCGTGCTCTGGCCGATGAGCAAGACTTCTCCGCCGAGCAGGATCTGCCGGAAAGCAGCTTCGAAGGTCTGGAAGTGCCTGCCGCGAGCGTCAAACTCAATACACCGGCTCCGGCGCCAACTCCAGCGCCAGTAGTGGCGCCTATCGTGATGGCCGAACCTATCGCCGCGCCACTGGTTGCGCCGGCAGCCGAGCGTTCCGATGATGTGCTGGACAAGGCTCAGTCGCACATCAGTGCCGGTCGCCTGAACCAGGCTGCTGCATTGCTGGAAGAGGGCGTCAGCCTCGAGCCGCAGCGCAGTGACCTGCGTCTGAAGTTGATGGAAGTCTACGGTCAGCAGGGCGACCGCGATGCGTTCGTGGGTCAGGAGCGTCAATTGGTGGCCAATGGCGACAACTTCGCCAAGGTTGAAGAGCTGAAAAGCCGCTTCCCGGCCATGGCGGTAGCGGCTACGGCCGGTCTGGCGGCTGCCGCTGTCGCCGCCGAACTGGATGCGCAATACGTCAAAGACTTGCTGCTGGATGAGCCGCAAGAGCCTGCGCCGGCACCTGTGGAAGATGATCTGGACAGCACGTTTGATCTGAGTCTGGATGACCTCGACAACATTACCCCGGTGGAGCCTGCGCCCGTCATTGAGCCGCAAGCGCCCGTTGAGCTCGACGAGTTCCCGTCAGACGACGACCTGAGTTTTGAGTCGGTGCTGCAACAGCAGACCGAAATCAAAGAGAACCTGGATGACCTGTCGGATTTCGATCTGGATCTGGATCTTGGTGCCGAGCCAGCCCCGTCCACGGCCGCATTGGCCGATGACGACTTCCTGCTGGATCTTGATGAAGGCGTGAAGGATCTGCCGCCGGTCGAGCCGCCGGTTGTTGCTGACGTGCCGCAGGATGATCTGGAGCTGCCAGCCGATTTCGATCTGTCACTGTCTGACGAGATGGATAGTAATCCAGCCGCTGAACCGGATGCGTTCGCTGCTGAACTCGATGACGTCAATGCCGAGCTGGATCGTCTTTCGCAGAGCATTGCCGAGCCAACGTTCACCGAAGCTGACGCGGCGCTGGGTGGGGATCTGGGCGAAGACGATTTCGACTTCCTCGCCGGCACCGACGAAGCAGCAACCAAGCTCGATCTGGCACAGGCTTACATCGACATGGGCGACAGCGACGGTGCGCGCGACATCCTCAATGAAGTATTGACCGAGGGTGACGAGAAGCAGCGCGGCGAGGCCAAGGAAATGCTGTCGAACCTGGTTTGATTCAGCCATTAGCGGTTAACAAAGCGGCAGCCCGTTGAGGCTGCCGTTTTTGTTTGGGTTGGATTCGGTGGTGTTTGATCGGCCGTCTTCGCAAGCAAGCCTGCCACAGTTGGAATGCATTTCAATCGTGTGCAGGCTTGCTCGCGAAGAGGCTGGGCCGGTCGGCAGAGAACTCACTGGCATCCCCGCTTCACAGCCTTATAATGCCCGCCTTTGCAAAAACAGCAGGCTGTCCCACCTTGGCAAACATAGATAACCCGGTCGCCGAAATGGCGCCCGACGGCTTTTACCGCATCGCGTTGGGCGTTGAATACAAAGGCTCGCGCTACAGTGGCTGGCAGCGTCAGTCCACCGGTGTGGCTACGGTGCAGGAAGCCCTCGAAAAAGCTTTGTCGAAAGTCGCCAACTCGCCGGTTTCGCTACAATGCGCCGGGCGTACCGACGCGGGCGTACATGCCTGTGGGCAGGTGGTGCATTTCGACACTCAAGTCGATCGCTCGCTGAAAGCCTGGGTCATGGGCGCCAACATCAATCTGCCCCACGACATCAGCGTCAGTTGGGCCAAGGTGATGCCGGCGCACTTTCATGCGCGGTTCAAAGCCATTGCCCGGCGTTATCGCTATGTGATCTACAACGATCAGATCCGTCCGGCGCATCTCAATGAAGAAATCACCTGGAATCACCGTCCGCTGGATGTCGAGCGCATGGCCGAGGCCGCGCAATACTTGATCGGCACCCATGATTTCAGCGCGTTCCGTGCAGGCCAGTGCCAGGCCAAGTCGCCAATCAAGAAGATGCATCACCTGCGCGTGACCCGTCACGGCAAGATGATCGTGCTCGATATCCGCGCCAATGCTTTCCTGCACCACATGGTGCGCAACATCGCTGGCGTGCTGATGACCATCGGCGCGGGCGAGCGCCCGGTTGAATGGATGAAGGAAGTGCTGGAAAGCCGCGAACGTCGTTCGGGGGGCGTGACGGCGCATCCGTATGGTCTGTATCTGGTGCAGGTCGAGTACCACGATGAGTTCCCGTTGCCCGAGCGTTTTGTCGGGCCGCATTTCCTGACGGGTTTCTCGGAACTTGACGGCTGACGCCCTCGAACGCTTTTGTTACCATCCGGGACTTTCCCGGATTTGCCTCGGAGTTTTTATCGACATGTCAGCCGTTCGCAGCAAGATTTGCGGGATTACCCGCATAGAAGACGCGTTGGCCGCTGTTGAGGCTGGGGCGGATGCGATCGGATTCGTGTTCTACGCCAAGAGCCCGCGCGCGGTGACCGTGCAGCAGGCGCGGGCGATCATCAAGGCATTGCCGCCGTTTGTGACCACTGTGGGCCTGTTCGTCAACGCCAGTCGCTGCGAGCTTGGGGAAATCCTCGATGCCGTGCCGTTGGATCTGTTGCAGTTCCATGGTGATGAAACGGCGGATGAGTGCGAAAGCTGGCATCGTCCTTACATCAAGGCATTACGGGTCAAGGCCGGTGACGACATTGCTGCCGCCTGCAACGCCTATCCTACCGCCAGCGGCGTACTGCTCGACACCTATGTCGAGGGAGTGCCCGGCGGAACCGGCGAGGCGTTCGACTGGTCATTGATTCCTCAGGGTTTGAGCAAGCCGCTGATTCTGGCGGGCGGGTTGACCCCCGAGAACATTGCAGACGCCGTGGCGCGGGTTCGGCCTTACGCTGTGGACGTCAGCGGTGGGGTAGAAGCGAGCAAAGGCATCAAGGATCATGCAAGGATTCGGGCGTTCATCAACGCGGTACGCAAAGCTCCATATTGATGTGACGGCTGGCAGTCTGCCGCCGTCCATCAATGCACTTGCACAAAGCAGGCGAGGCTGAGGGTTTTTGGGTTGTACGAAGGTCAGTATTGCTGGCCCGGCGCCCCACCAATCATCGCCACACACATGAATTTAGCTGAAGGGCATACGCGGGGCTGCGAACCAGAGCGTTCGGGCCGCCGGTACTGGAGAAAGAAAGCATGAGCAACTGGTTAGTAGACAAACTGATCCCTTCGATCATGCGCTCGGAGGTCAAGAAGAGCTCGGTGCCTGAAGGTCTGTGGCACAAATGCCCGTCCTGCGAGGCTGTGCTGTACCGTCCGGAGCTGGAAAAGACCCTGGACGTTTGCCCCAAGTGCAACCACCACATGCGCATCGGCGCACGGGCGCGCATCGACATCTTTCTCGATGCTGAAGGTCGCAATGAGTTGGGCGCCGATCTGGAGCCGGTTGACCGTCTGAAATTCCGCGACGGCAAGAAGTACAAGGATCGCCTGACCGGTGCGCAGAAGCAGACCGGTGAAAAAGATGCACTGATCTCCGTAAGCGGCACCCTGCTGGGTATGCCGGTGGTGGTTTCGGCGTTTGAATTCAGCTTCATGGGCGGTTCCATGGGCGCCATCGTCGGTGAGCGTTTCGTGCGTGCTGCCAACTACGCGCTGGAAAATCGTTGCCCGATGATCTGCTTCGCCGCCTCCGGCGGTGCGCGTATGCAGGAGGCGCTGATCTCTTTGATGCAGATGGCCAAGACTTCTGCTGTGCTGGCGCGTCTGCGTGAAGAAGGCATCCCGTTCATCTCCGTGCTGACCGATCCGGTCTACGGCGGCGTTTCAGCCAGTCTGGCCATGCTCGGCGACGTGATCGTCGGTGAGCCGAAAGCTCTGATCGGTTTCGCCGGCCCGCGCGTTATCGAGCAGACCGTGCGCGAAAAACTGCCGGAAGGCTTCCAGCGTAGCGAGTTCTTGCTGGAGCACGGTGCGATCGACATGATCATCCACCGTCAGGAACTGCGCCCACGTCTGGGTAACCTGCTGGCACAAATGACCGGCAAGCCGACGCCGGTGTTCGTCGCAGCGCCAATCGAGCCAATCGTGGTTCCGCCGGTGCCTGCCAACCTATGACCGAGCGCACCCTTGGCGAGTGGCTCGCCTACCTTGAGCAGTTGCATCCATCGGCCATCGACATGGGGCTGGAGCGTTCGCAACAGGTAGCGTCCCGCATGGGGCTGGGCCAGCCGGCGACTAGGGTGATTACGGTTACCGGCACTAACGGCAAGGGTTCGACCTGCGCTTTTGTGGCTTCTTTGCTACGGGCGCAGGGCCTGAGTGTTGGTGTCTACAATTCTCCGCACCTGCTGCGTTATAACGAGCGGGTGCAACTCAATGGCGTTGAAGCCACTGATTCGCAGTTGTGCGAGGCCTTTGCTGCCGTAGAGGCTGGGCGCGGCGACACTTCCCTGACTTACTTCGAAATGGGCACGCTCGCGGCGTTCTGGTTGTTTCAGCAGGCCGGGCTTGACGCTGTGGTGCTTGAAGTCGGTCTGGGCGGGCGTCTGGATACGGTCAATGTGGTGGACGCCGATATCGCACTGGTGACCAGCATTGGCGTTGATCACGCCGATTACCTAGGTGATACACGCGAGTCTGTGGCCTTCGAGAAGGCCGGCATCTTCCGCCAGGGCAAGCCTGCCTTGTGTGGCGACCTGAATCCACCGCAACCGTTGCTCGACAAGGCCCGCGAACTGGTGTGCCCGTTCTTTCTGCGTGGGCGCGATTTTGACCTCGGTATCACTGATCAGCATTGGCAGTGGCGCGGGACTGACGCGCAGGGCTGTGTTGTCGAGTTGCACGATCTGCCACTGCTCGATCTGCCGATGGAAAACGCCGCGCTGGCGTTGCAGGCTTATCTATTGCTTGGTTTGCCGTGGAATGCGTCGCAGATCGCGACGGCCTTGCAGGCGACTCGTGTGGTTGGGCGTCTGGATCGTCGCGCGTTCGAGTGGAACGGCAAGCGCCTGAATCTGTTGCTGGATGTCGGTCACAATCCGCATGCGGCCGAGTATCTGGCTCGTCGTCTGGCTTCGCGGCCTCCGCTTGGCAAACGTCTGGCGGTATTCGGTTTGCTGGCGGACAAGGATCTGGATGGTGTTGTCGGCGAATTGAATGCTAGTGTCGAGCGCTGGGCTGTGGCGCCGCTCGATTCGCCGCGTGCTCGCCCGGTGAATGAATTACACGCGGCATTGCAGAACCTTGGCGCATCCGTCACGTCATACGGTAGTGTCGCCGCCGCTCTTGAAGGGCAGTGTGCAGTGGCCACAAGCGACGACGAGATTCTGTTGTTCGGATCATTTTATTGTGTCGCCGAGGCCCTTGAATGGCTGGCCCGGCGCTCCACGGAGGAAGCGGCAAATGGCTTTGCTGGATAAAGCGTACAAGCAACGCATGGTCGGTGCTCTGGTGTTGGTGGCGCTGGCGGTGATTTTCCTGCCGATGCTGTTTTCCCGTCAGGATGAGCAGCGCCAGGTCACGGTTGATGCGCCAGCTGCTCCGCAAGCGCCTGTCGTGCCGCAAGTGCAGTTGGAGCCGGTTGCCGTGCCTGAGCCGCAAGACTTGCCGCAAGAGCCTGTACCAAGTGATGAGGAGGTCGCCGATCAGGCGGCGCCTTCTGCGCCGATTGCACCGGCACCTGTGGCTTCGGCGCCAGTCGCCAAGCCGACTCCGGCACCCGTGGCCAAGCCGATTCCTGCGCCTTCTCAGCCTATTGCTGCAGCGCCGACCAAGCCTGACACTTCGCAGAGTCGCGTCGATGCCAATGGTCTGTCGGTGAGCTGGTCGGTGCAACTGGCTAGCCTGTCGAGCCGTGCCAATGCCGAAAGCCTGCAGAAAACCCTGCGCAGCCAGGGGTACAACGCCTACATCCGTTCTGCCGACGGCAAGAATCGGGTGTTCGTCGGGCCTCTGATCGAGCGCGCGGAAGCCGATCGTCTGCGTGATTTGTTGAGTCGCCAGCAGAACCTCAAGGGTTTTGTCGTGCGCTTCCAGCCTGAGCGCGGCTAAAAACTATCACGCTGATTGAAAAGCACTGACAATCGCAGCTTACCGACAGCCATGCGCTCTGCTAAAATGCGCCGCCTTATCCGTCTGTAGGCTGCACTGTGCCATTTACCTGGGTTGACTGGGCGATCGTTGCAATCATCGCCATCTCCGCTTTGATCAGTTTGAGCCGCGGCTTCGTCAAGGAAGCATTATCGCTGGTGACCTGGATCATCGCAGGAGCTGTCGCCTGGATGTTCGGTGGCTCACTGTCCGAGTACCTCGCCGGATACATCGAAACCCCATCAGCTCGCGTGATCGCGGGCTGTGCCATCATGTTTGTCGCCACACTCATCGTGGGCGCAATGATCAATTATCTTATCGGCGAGTTGGTTCGCGTCACCGGATTGTCCGGGACCGATCGATTCCTCGGCATGGCCTTCGGCGCTGCGCGTGGCGTGTTGCTGGTGGTCGTGGCGGTCGGGCTGTTGAGCCTGGGGCCGGTACAGCAGGACGGGTGGTGGAAAGAATCACAGCTCGTGCCAAAGTTTCTATTGGTCGCCGACTGGTCCAAAAACCTGATTCTCGGGTGGAGCAGTCAGTGGCTTGCCAGCGGAATCAGCGTACCCGCTGATATTCCGTTCAAGGAGCAGCTCTTGCCGTCGGCCAAAACGCCGCAGTGAGTGTTGTTCAGTTCAGATCCATTAAGTAGGGGTTGCGTCGCATGTGTGGCATCGTCGGTATCGTCGGTAAGTCGAACGTCAATCAGGCGCTGTATGACGCGCTAACCGTGCTCCAGCACCGCGGCCAGGACGCTGCCGGTATCGTGACCAGCCATGATGGCCGGTTGTTCTTGCGCAAGGATAATGGTCTGGTGCGTGACGTGTTTCATCAGCGTCATATGCAGCGCCTGGTTGGCCATATGGGTATCGGTCATGTTCGCTACCCGACTGCGGGCAGCTCGACTTCGGCCGAAGCTCAGCCGTTTTACGTCAACTCGCCTTACGGCATCACCTTGGCGCATAACGGCAACCTGACCAACGTTGAGCAGTTGGCCAAAGAGATCTACGAATCCGATCTGCGTCACGTCAACACCAGTTCCGACTCGGAAGTGCTATTGAACGTGTTCGCTCACGAGCTGGCCCAGCGCGGCAAGCTTCAGCCGACCGAAGAAGACGTGTTTGCCGCTGTCACCGACGTGCACAACCGTTGCGTTGGCGGTTACGCCGTCGTGGCCATGGTGACCGGTTACGGCATCGTCGGTTTCCGTGACCCGCATGGTATTCGCCCGATCGTATTCGGTCAGCGTCACACTGACGAAGGCGTCGAGTACATGATCGCCTCGGAAAGCGTTTCCCTGGATGTGCTCGGCTTTACTCTGATTCGCGACCTGGCACCGGGCGAAGCGGTCTACATCACTGAAGACGGCAAGCTGCACACCCGTCAGTGTGCGACCAACCCGTCCCTGACCCCGTGCATCTTCGAACACGTCTACCTGGCGCGTCCTGACTCGATCATCGATGGTGTGTCGGTTTACAAGGCCCGTCTGCGCATGGGTGAGAAGCTCGCCGAGAAGATCCTGCGTGAGCGTCCAGAGCACGACATCGATGTGGTCATCCCGATTCCTGACACCAGCCGCACTGCAGCGCTTGAGCTGGCTAACCATCTGGGCGTGAAGTTCCGCGAAGGTTTCGTCAAGAACCGTTACATCGGCCGTACTTTCATCATGCCGGGTCAGGCTGCACGCAAGAAGTCGGTACGCCAGAAGCTCAATGCCATTGAGCTGGAATTCCGCGGCAAGAACGTGATGCTGGTCGACGACTCGATTGTTCGTGGCACCACTTGCAAGCAGATCATCCAGATGGCCCGCGAAGCCGGCGCGAAAAACGTCTACTTCTGCTCGGCCGCTCCAGCAGTGCGATTCCCGAACGTGTACGGCATCGACATGCCAAGTGCTCACGAATTGATCGCTCACAACCGTTCGACTCAGGATGTGGCTGATCTGATCGGTGCTGACTGGCTGATCTATCAGGACTTGCCTGACTTGATCGAGGCGGTCGGCGGCGGCAAGATCAAGATCGAAACCTTCGATTGCGCGGTGTTCGACGGCAAGTACGTCACCGGCGACGTCGACGAGGCTTATCTGGACAAGATCGAACAGGCACGCAACGATGCCTCGAAGGTCAAGACCCAAGCGGTCAGTGCGATCATCGATCTGTACAACAACTGAGTTTCTACCGGCCCTGAGGGGCCGGTTTTGTATCTGGCAAAAGACTTCCATTTATTCAGCACAGGGCAAGGAGTGACAGCATGAGTCAGGAATGGGATGCCGGTCGGCTTGATAGCGACCTCGAAGGCGTAGCGTTCGATACCCTGGCCGTACGTGCCGGTCAGCACCGTACGCCGGAAGGTGAGCACGGTGATCCGATGTTCTTTACATCCAGCTACGTGTTCCGCACCGCTGCCGACGCGGCTGCGCGGTTTGCGGGTGAAGTGCCGGGCAACGTCTACTCGCGTTACACCAACCCCACTGTGCGCGCGTTTGAAGAGCGCATTGCGGCGCTGGAAAGCGCCGAGCAGGCAGTTGCGACTGCCACGGGCATGGCTGCGATCATGGCGGTGGTGATGAGTTTGTGCAGTGCCGGCGATCATGTTTTGGTATCGCGCAGTGTGTTCGGTTCGACCATCAGTCTGTTCGAGAAGTACTTCAAGCGGTTCGGCGTTGAAGTCGATTACGTACCCTTGGCCGAACTTTCGGCTTGGGATGCGGCGATCAAGCCCAATACCAAATTACTGTTCGTCGAGTCGCCCTCCAATCCGCTGGCTGAGTTGGTGGATATCACCGCGCTGGCGCAAATCGCTCACGCCAAAGGCGCGATGCTGGTGGTCGACAACTGCTTCTGCACGCCTGCGTTGCAGCAGCCATTGAAGCTCGGTGCGGACATCGTCGTGCACTCGGCGACCAAATTCATCGACGGCCAAGGCCGTTGCATGGGCGGCGTGGTGGCTGGTCGCAGCGAGCAGATGAAAGAGGTCGTCGGTTTCCTGCGTACCGCCGGGCCAACCCTGAGCCCGTTCAACGCGTGGATCTTCCTCAAAGGTCTGGAAACCCTGAGCCTGCGGATGAAGGCGCACTGTGCCAACGCTCAGCAACTGGCTGAATGGCTGGAGCAGCAGGACGGCATCGAAAAAGTCCATTACGCCGGTCTCAAGAGCCATCCGCAGCACGAGTTGGCCCAGCGCCAGCAAAAGGGTTTCGGTGCGGTAGTGAGTTTCGAGGTCAAGGGTGGCAAAGAGGGCGCTTGGCGCTTCATTGATGCAACCCGGTTGATTTCTATCACGGCCAACCTTGGCGACAGCAAAACCACCATCACTCACCCGAGCACCACCTCTCACGGCCGACTCGCGCCGCAGGAGCGTGAAGCAGCAGGCATCCGTGACAGTCTGATCCGTATCGCCGTAGGCCTTGAAGACGTGGTCGACCTGCAAGCCGACCTGGCGCGCGGTCTGGCGGCGTTGTGATCGAGTTGTCCACTCCGAAAGCGGGTTCCCATGGCCGCGTTGCGCTGGTCACGGGTGCCGCGCGCGGAATCGGCCTGGGCATTGCTGCCTGGCTGATCAGCGAAGGCTGGCAGGTCGTGCTGACGGATCTTGATCGGTCGCGCGGGTCGAAAGTGGCGAAAGTGCTGGGCGAGAACGCCTGGTTCATCGCCATGGATGTGGCGGAGGAAAGCCAGGTCGCGCTGGGTGTGGCTGAGGTGTTGGGGCAGTTTGGGCGTCTCGATGCACTGGTGTGCAATGCGGCGGTCGCTGATCCGCACAACATCACCCTGGAAAGCCTGGATCTGGCTTACTGGAATAGGGTGCTGGCGGTGAATCTCAGTGGGCCGATGTTGTTGGCCAAGCATTGTGCGCCCTATCTGCGCGCGCATAACGGCTCGATCGTCAATCTGGCGTCGACCCGTGCCGGTCAGTCTGAGCCGGATACTGAAGCCTACGCTGCGAGTAAGGGCGGTTTGTTGGCGCTGACTCATGCGTTGGCAATCAGTCTGGGGCCGGAAATTCGCGTCAATGCGGTCAGTCCGGGCTGGATCGATGCGCGGGATCCGTCTGCGCGTCGGGCCGAGCCTCTGGCCGATGCTGATCATGCCCAGCATCCGGCGGGCAGGGTAGGGACGGTCGAGGACGTCGCGGCGATGGTTGCGTGGCTGCTGTCGCGCAATGCCGGGTTTGTGACCGGGCAGGAGTTCGTCGTGGATGGTGGTATGACCAAGAAGATGATTTACACGGAGTAAGGAGCGAAGCCGCGTTCTCTGTGGGAGCGAGCCAGCTTGCGATAGCGGTCTGACGGTTGATGCGTTGTTCGGGATTGACTCAATTTTGTCTTTTTCAGAAAAACTTCAATCCTGCTATTGACTTAGGTTCGCTACCTGCGTAAATTTCGCGGCCTCGGAGATGCAAACGGGTGATTAGCTCAGCTGGGAGAGCGTCTGCCTTACAAGCAGAATGTCGGCGGTTCGATCCCGTCATCACCCACCACTCCCCGAGAAACTTGCGAAAGCAAGAGGTAGGCTGAAAGTGCCTCCACCGACGCGCAGCGGTAGTTCAGTCGGTTAGAATACCGGCCTGTCACGCCGGGGGTCGCGGGTTCGAGTCCCGTCCGCTGCGCCATATTTTACGAGTCAGGCATTGTCTGGTTCGAGATTGAAAAGCACCGAAGCTTTCAGTCAAAACGAGTTACTTGAGCGCAAGCTCAAAGCGATACGCAGCGGTAGTTCAGTCGGTTAGAATACCGGCCTGTCACGCCGGGGGTCGCGGGTTCGAGTCCCGTCCGCTGCGCCATAT
>NZ_JAIHLQ010000049.1 GCF_019733355.1 Pseudomonas baetica
TGAAGAAGCCCGAAGTGATATTTTCGATTACATCGAGATGTTCTATAACCCTAAACGCCGACACAGCAGTGCTATGCAGCTGTCTCCAGTAGAGTATGAGAAACGCTATTTCCTGAGCTTGGAGAGTGTCTAGAAAACCAGGGGCGATTCAAACAAGCAGTTGACCTATGAGCAACACTTGCGCGAACAACGTACCATTGAGCAGAAGTATTCTGCTTACTGATCCCAATGGTCTCCTTGTCCATGCCCTTCCCCTTCGTGTGATCAGGTGAAACAAAATGAGCACATTACTCATTGTCGATGATTCCCCCACCGACACTTATCTTGCTAGAAAGTGTGCAGCTGAACTTTTTGAAGAAATTCGTGCGGTGCACAACGCGGAGGGTGTGTTCCGGGAACTGGAGGAATTCAGGCCTTCTTGCGTCATCATGGACTGGACGTTGGACGACTTGATGAATGGAATATCGCTGATCGCTGAGATCCGCGACCGAAACGATGATGCTAGTGTGGTGCCAATCATCGTCTGCACAAGTCGATCAATGCCTGCAGACAAGCAGATTGCTGCTAATGCTGGCGCTTCGGCTTACATCGTCAAGCCAATTACTGCTGAGGCTCTTGCCGAAGTCTGTTCACGTCTGATCCCTGGATTTGCTGGCCCCAGCCTTCCTCGTTCCGATAAGTAACGCATCACTATGCTGCGCCTGAACAAATGGGCGCAGCTACCCTCCTCCGCCTTGCCATTCCCCACAAAATAATCAACTGTCTAAATACCTCACTATCATCAGTATTTAAACCCTTCCGGGATTTCACAGTACCCTAGTAGGGATGGTTGTACGTTGGTGCCGAAAACATGGATATCAGACATGTTCTCGACAATCTCGGGTGCTTCAATGGTTTCGAACCTAACGGCGAAAACCAGAAACTCCTGCGCGATATCCCTGCCGAGATGGGCTAAGCATGAACTGCTTTTCTTTGCGTAAGACACCGATGCTAATTGGCCAGTGCCCAAATCGAGCGATGATTTGAAACCATGCTTCAGTATTGAGAACAAATTCTTCTTTGGAGTTGCATGAAAGAAGACTAGGGTGTCCTGCTCTAATGCTCCGGCAAATAGGGAGTAATTGTTTTCTTCAGTAGGTTGGAATGATTCAAGTTTTCCGCATTCATTGTTCATGCTGGGCTTCACTCTTTCAGTTTGATTTCTAGTAATAACTGGCCAAGTATCGCGGCTAGCGCCATGGTAGGCCTGAATGGTGTTTTTCCGTTCAAAAGACTGGAAGTTAAGTGAAGCACAGGTGAATTCCATGCATAGGTTTTGAGGTGTCGAATTTTCCAAGCCCGGTAAAATCAAGGTTGCGGGTTTGATTCCGTCTCCCAACCTACCACCGGTGACACACCATGACCACGTTGCACTTATTGAAGCTCTATCCAGCAGTCTTTGCGATCCTAGTGGGGATTGTAGGCCTGATGGTCGGCAGCTTCCTCAACGTTGTTGTCTACAGGCTGCCTGTGATGATGAAGCGATCCTGGCTGCAGGATGCCCGTGCTGCCCTTCAAATGGAAGCCACTCCGACCGAGCCGTTCAACCTTGCAATGCCGAATTCCCGATGCCCATCCTGCGGCCATTCGATCAAGCCTTGGGAGAACATTCCGTTGATCAGCTGGCTCTTGTTGAGGCGAAAGTGTTCAGGCTGTCGATCGCCGATTTCGGCAAGATACCCAATAGTTGAGCTGGTGACTGCCGGCCTATCATTCGGCACGGCCTGGCACTTTGGCTATGGTGCAGAGACTTGCTTCGCGCTTCTGATGGTTTGGGGCGGAACTGCACTTTTCCTTATCGACCTCGATGAGATGCTTCTGCCTGATACGATCGTTATTCCGGGCATATGGGTTGGCTTAGCTGCCAGCTTTCTTGGGCTTTTCTCGACGCTCCAGGATGGCTTCATTGGAGCTGTCACAGGCTACCTGCTCCTTGCACTGCCGGCGTTGATCTTTCAGGCGATCACCGGCCGCCAGGGAATGGGCAACGGTGATTTTAAACTGCTCGCCCTCTTCGGGGCCTGGCTCGGCTGGCAAGCACTCCCTTTGATAATTCTCGTATCTGCCGTGGCTGCATCAATTGTCGGACTCATTGCGGGTTTAGGGGTAAAATCTCGAAGCGAGCCTTTCCCCTTTGGCCCCTTTATCATCGCCGGCGGTTTACTAGCCTTGTTCTTCGACCATGAGCTGTACACGCTTTATGGTCATGTAGCCGGCGTCAACATTGGAGCACTACTTTTTGACTAAGCGAGTAGAGGCAATTCCTCCCCGCCCCCTTTTCGATACCATTGAATCGATCCTGGGTGACTACGCCGACTTTAAAGACCTGCATCCAGACATGGCCCCTTACCTGGCTGCTTTTCCAGCCGAGATCAGTGTTGAGACCGATCTTCGTCATGCTCGAGCTTTTTTAAAGTCCTACAGCCAATCGCCGTCCACCTTCAAAAACTACCGCGGTTATCTGGAGCGTTTGATTCTCTGGAGTTGGATTGTCCAGAGCAAGTCCGTACTGGATCTGACCCGCACTGATGCTGAGGCTTTCCTCGCGTTCAACGTCGCGCCACCACAGTCATGGGTTGGTGCTTCTGCGATGCGCAGATTTGCTCCCAAGGATGGCCTGCTTATGTTCAACCCTCGGTGGCGACCTTTCGGCGTGAAGATCGAGAAAGCTGACCGCAAGAGGGCTGCTGAGGCGCATGTGAAGCCCGTCGCCAGTCAGAAGAAACAGGGATCAGGAAGCACTGATCTGATCTACTCGGTTGCGTGTTCGTTTTATGACTTCTTGCTGCAGGACGGCATGGACATCGCTAGCCCGTTCAAATCTATCAAACGGGTGAAGGGCAAGCGGGGAAAACCTAAGATCAAGGCATTGACCACGCTGCAGTGGGACTACCTTGTCGGTGAGGCCGAGACAATGGCCAATGAGGACCCCAAACACGAGCGTACTCTGTTCATCGTCGTGGCCCTCTTTGCGATGTACTTACGGGTTGGTGACTTGTCTGGCCGAGATGATTGGCTTCCGACCATGAACTCTTTTTTCAAAAGAAATGGTTCATGGTGGTTCGAGGTTGTTGGGAAGGGCAACAAGGAGCGTGAGATCACGGTTAAGGATGCCTTTATCCCCTACCTCAAGCGGTACCGTGAGAGCTTGAATATGTCGCCACTGCCGACCAAGGCCGACGATGCACCGCTGCTCTATACAAGCCATGGCCGGCCCAACCTGACTGCACGCCAGATCCGGAATATTGTTCAGCCAGTTTTCGACCGCGCTCGGTCCAGAATGCAGGCCGACGGACAGCCTGAGGACGAGTGTCAGGAATTGATGGAGGTTACCTTGCACTGGTTACGGCACACGGGCGCAACGTTCGATGCCAAATTCCGGGACGCAAAGCACCTGCAAATGGATCTGGGTCACGAAAGCCTTTCAACCACCCAGGACATTTACTACAACGCAATTAATCAGGAACGCTCCGCAAGTAACCGAGGCAGTATTCGCGGTCGATAACCTGTCTTATCAGAAGGCAGCCTCTCAGCTGCCTTACTTCACGTCTCTCCACATCCATTCAGCGAACTGTTCGTAGTTCTCGATTCTGAATGTCGAACCTGGGCTCCAGGTAAAGCCACACCGAATAAAATGGCCGTTCGACTTATCAGCTAAGGTGGCGCCCTCCCCGTGGCAGAGCGCGCCATACGACGTCGGGCCTGTAGCCATCGACTCGCTTATCGTCAAAGGGCTCGCAAGTATCATGGAGTATGAGTCAGCGTTCACCCAGTACAGTCGTTCAGCGGTCATTAACATCCCCCATATGAGGAATGCCAGCCAGGCTGCTTTGATGAGTGAGTTGACTCCTTTGGTTGTTGGCACTGTCAGAAGCTCCACGTTGGTACGACGAGGACCACCAAGCTCAGAGATCCTGCCAAGCTAGCCAGTGCAATCAAAGCCTGTTTTCGTGTCGAGGTAATGATCTTGCCGCGCTCACCTGCTAGCTTGCGCAAGTGGAAGGCTTGCAATTGAGGTGAGCTATACCCGTCGCGATCGATGGCCCTAAATACCAGGTATCTGTAGGTGTAGCGGATTGTGATACAGATGCATATTGCTAGGCAGAGAGTGCCGGGTAGGTAGAAATTCGCTGGTGAAATGAATGGCTGTACGTCGTTCATGGGGAATTGATTGCTATTTGGTAGTTGAATACGTCCATGTTACCAGTTTGAACTGCTGGTCGGCCCCTGTGCCCCGTTCGACAGGCCGGTTAAGGGGTGTAGCGCTTGTGGCCTATCCATAGCGCTACGCCCCATTGCTCTCAAGTCCTAGACGAGCTTGAAGGCTCCGAGCACTGATGCTCGTACTGATACCGCACCCACAGTTCGGTTCAGGTGCTTGGCGCATTTTTCTCTGGCTAGAGTATGCACATTGGCTAAAAGCCAGGCATCGTCTTCGGCACTCCAAGGCGTGGTGACTTTGTTGGAGTGCAGCCCGAGACTTTGTGCTTTGTGCCTGATTCTCTCTGCGAGCATACCTAGCTTTGCAGCACACCAGATCGATCCTTTCTTAGGGTAATACTCCCTCAGAATTTCGATTTCAGCGCTGGTCCATTTCCGCTTGTTGACCTCTGCCGGCCGCACTGGCAAGTAGATGAGCCCGTCGACCCATTCTTTGCCTTTGGATTCAAATAGCCGACTCAGTCCCGCCCTTGAAAACTCAGAGGTCTCGTTTTTGAGGAATCGCACTCGTTTATCGACTGCATATTCAGGTCTGTTGATCAGCTTGCCAATCTCGGCGTTGGTCTTCTTCCCAAGATTCTGTAACAGCAGCTGATCGTCGTGACCTGTCCAGCCCGGGAATATACCCAGCTGCTTTGGACGCAGACTAACAGCAGCCATTGTCCGGCCCAACTGCTCTGCTACCCAAGGAAGCGGCTCTGTTTGGAGATGCTCGAGCAGGAAAATCGTTTCCTCGCGGGTCCAGGTAACCAGTGTGTTGGCTACCTTCAAGCGTCGAGCTCTGTTAGTGGTTTGGTAGTAGGACATTCCGACGTGGTCGGCTATCTGTTCGACCGGTTGGCTATGGTAGTGCTGCTTAAGGTAGTCGTCCTTCTCCTTCGTCCAGCGTGATCTAGGTGGCAAATCAGGAACGGGTTTAAGCAGGGATTCGTGCGGAGCTATGTGGAAACTGCTCGCAGCGGCGAGAAATGATTCGGCTGCCTTTCGGAACTCTTTAGCGGACGTTACGGCCGGCGGTACAAATGGCTCGAGCAGCATTGTCTCATCAGGATCCTCATCGCCCTTTGTTGCTAAGACATGTTTTGTGGTTGCTGATTTGTCTTGAGGTTTGCCATGCAGCGCCTGCGGGGTAAGGGGCATTGGGGTCAATGGCGGGCTACTTCTTCGCTCTCTGATAACTCTTTTGTTGGGTGCATCAGATGTTCCTGCAAGGGCCAGGGTTATGGTCATAGCCTCGACATCCTGAGGTGACCTGCCAAGCAGGTCAGCTATCGAAGCGATCGACTGGTGGCCAACATATTCCTGCCGCAGGATTCGTTCATCGCCACTCGGCCAGGCAGCTCCTCTGCTTGATCGTGGCCAAGGCCCAGCACCGTTCGGGGGAACATAGATGCCTAGAGCTACTGCCAGCTCATATGTTTCCCGCAGTGAGTGTTTGGTTTGATCGGCAGCTCCCTGTATGCCCTGCAGAGGCACGCTCTGCTCCAGGGTGGTTAGATCTTCGGAAGACCATTTTGCCTTCATGCCTGCGTATCTCCAATCGCCTCGGTCGGGGCTGTCGTTTAGGGCTTTCTGCCCACGCTTATGATTATTGTGTAGCTAGGTTTTGGTATCGCAAAGTTTGGTTCTGCCTATCACCTCTTGAAAACGATAATTTGAGGCTGACTAGGAACGCTTGCAAGCGTTTGACCCTGTTGGAAAGCGTTTATCACGATTGGCTGATTGGTTGCTGCAGACATTTAAGGGCCAGGCATTGATCAGCCGCACTCGTGCCGCGCTTCATCAGTCGCGGTACTCCTCCGGGTATTCAATCCCATGCAAGAACCACAGACTTTTGGCATTGCTCTCATGAGGTGCCTGATTAAAGATGAAGGCAGGGCATTCCTCATCTGCTTTGTCGATCAGCTTAGCCACCAGATCAGCGTTGCGGCGCTGTTGCTCTGACAGCTTTGCACTCGCTTCTTCCAGTTGATCAATGCTGCACTTTTCCATAAAGCTGAAATGTTTGCCCAGGAGTCTGCAGAGAATGTCCGAGATCTGTATGGCTGGTTCATTGTGTGAAATTGCGAACCGGTAGCTTACGGGCTGGCCACCCCACACAATTTCGTTGCGCTCAAGGCTTTCCCTGACCCGCGGTTCTTCGTCAAATACGTGAACCGACCTCACGAATGTGGCAAGTCTATGGATGAAGGCTGTATCAAAACCACTCATCCTTCTCGTTGCCGCAAAGATACACCAACGTAGTAACCCTGGCAGCCTCTTGGAGAAGGTCTGAGAGCGCCATTCTTGCCATGTTTCTGAACGTGAAGCCGCCCCTGAAGAGAAATTGGCGTACAGCTTTTAGGAATTCGGGTATTCGCGCGGCAGGTACGTTCGGGTAGTCGAAGGTCTTTAGTAGCCGGAAATACCCAAGTGGTTCTAGCCTCACTATGGCGTGGAGTTCGTTTTTCAGATCGTCCCGAATGGATCTGTAGGCCTCGAACTGATCATGGTCTAGCAGCGAGTCAATCAGGTCGACTATCGACCAGTTCAAGATGCTGAAGTTAGAGAAGTGAATGTAAGCTGGCGACGCCAGAAGCCATGTGAGGAACTGCTCCAGCTTGTTGGAGCTGAGGCAGGTGATGTAACCCCCTTGGGCAAGGTGCTTTAGCTTCAACTCTTTGACTGATGGCTGAATTCTCAATTGAGCCCTCAGGTCATGAATATCAGGCAGGCTGGCCCCTGGCCCCAGCGCTACACCCCCGAGCACAAAGCAATCCAGAACCTCATGATTGAGCCCGGTTCCAGTCAAGGATAGGCTTCGGATATTGTTCGTTTCGTCGTAATACAGCGTGTAGGCCTTATTGATGTTCTTCATCAGGTCCTGCCCGGGGAATCTAAACAGGCCGGCATCGATCACTGTTTTTTCGTAGCTGTCATTGATCATGGGTCTACCTGGACGTTGATTGTCAGTCCGTTTTCTTCTGTCCTGAGGTGCTTTTCGGTGGGCGCTTCGCTCGAGGTTTTGGTGCCGCCGCAGCCTTCCTGGTCTCAATCAATTGCTGTTCCAGCGTATCAGCTCGTGCCTGGGCCGCTGCTGACTGTTCACGTGATGATGCCAGGGCGCTCTGGTTTTCCTGCAGGGTCTTCAGTGTTGATTGAAGCTTGCCATTGGCTTCCTGCAGTTGTGCAGCAACCGATTTGAGTTCCTCTCTTGCACGGTCAACTTCTCTGTGAGATCGATCCTCAACATCGCGCGTGTAGCGCTCCTGCTCAGCCCGAGTGTTTTCGGCCTGAGCCGATGCTTCTACCAGCTTCTGCTCCGCGGCCGCGAGTTTTGCACGATAGTCAGTTCGCTGCTCACGCATATCCTCTAGGTCAGCATTTCGCTGATCCAACAATACCTGCAAGTCCTTCAGTCTAGTTTCAATGGCGAGTCGTGCGGTCTGTGCTTCGTTGGTTTGAGATCTTGCGAAGGCTACGTCCTTGCAAGCCTGCTCTTCGAGGCCGGCAATTCGCTCGCGCTCCTCTGCTAGCACCTTTCGCTGGACAGACATGCCCTGCTCCACCACAGCCTCTGCCATCAGAGTGGCCTGCTTCCAGATGTCCACAAAGGCGTGCGCCACTTCAGTGGGCAAGCCTGGCAGGCGCGTCTCAGCGCGCAGCCTGGCTGACAGGCGCACCCACCACTCATCAAGCAGGGCGCCGACACGCGCCGGGCTACCGCGCCCCAGCTTTTCTCGTACCCGCTCAACCGTTGGGCGCTTACCGCCCTCCAGCACGGCGTCAGCCGCATCAAAGACTTCCTGCTCAGGTACACCTGTCGACATGGGTCAAACTCCACTATTCTATATCCGATAAGTATTGGTTAACGGACATGATGTTTCGATAAAATACGTCGCACGTATTAAATAATACGCTTTAATCAAGAGTAGCTCAAAATCTCTCAAAAATGGGCTTTTGAACGTGAAATTCGTGGAGGTTTGGAATGAAGTCGGAATTGAGGGCACCAACAACCGTGGGCGCTCTATCGCGCTTACTGCCCCTAGATAATGCGGCCGTGCTTGAGCTTGACTCGCTCAGCCAGGCATCACAGGACGCAGTTTCTGACTTTCTGAAAGCAGGGACTGCGCCCAATACGGTGCGTAGTTACCAGGGTGCGCTTACCTATTGGTCAGCGTGGCTGCAGGTCCGTTATGGGGTTGCGCTGGGGGATGGGCCAATTCCAGCGGCGGTGGCGATCCAATTCATCGTTGACCATTTGAATAGACCGCAGGATGACGGCACCTGGACGCACAACCTCCCCCCTTCGGTTGATCAGGCGCTGGTCGACGCCAAGATCAAAGCTACTTTGGGACCTCACTCTTACAACACGGTCAGCCTTCGTATGGCAGTCCTTGGCAAATGGCATGGGATGAAGGGCTGGGCTAGCCCAACTGATATCAAAGAGGTCAAAGCACTGATGCGGGATGCGCAGAAGGCTCAGGCCCGGGGCGGCATTTCGGTTCGCAAGAAGACAGCACTCGTGGCTGAGCCTTTAAAGGCAATCCTGGACACATGCTCAACTGATGGACTGCGAGGCATACGCGATCGGGCTCTACTCCTCCTAGCGTGGAGCGGCGGTGGTCGGCGCCGCTCTGAGGTTGTGGCCCTGCAGGTTTCGGACGTTCGAAGGCTTGATGCTGACACTTGGATGTATTCACTCGGGGTAACCAAGACAGATACTGCTGGCGTCCGGCGTGAGAAGCCTCTGACGGGTGCCGCCGCCCATGCTTTGACTGCTTGGCTTAGTGTTGCCCCGATTGAGAGTGGCCCGCTTTTTCGGGGGATGCTACGAGGCGGCAGGGTGGGAACAGCACCCATGACTGGTCATGAGGTAAACCGAATCCTACAGAGGCGTGCAAAGCTTGCCGGCCTAGAGGGTGATTGGGGTGCACACAGTTTACGATCAGGCTTTGTGACTGAGGCTGGGAGACAGGGTGTGCCGCTGGGTGATGTGATGGCTATGACAGAACACACCAGCATTTCGACTGTGATGGGGTATTTCCAATCCGGCAACATGCTGAACAGCGCCGCTACGACCCTGTTAGCGGGCTATGACGTCCCTGAAGTGGAGGTGGACGATTCCAGCCCCGAATCGGGTTCTCATCTTCCGCGTTGATGTCTGGTGGGGCACTATTGTAGTGATGCAGCCCTTTCCGGGTGGCACTTACTCTGGGTACGAAGCAATGGCTAAAGGGATGAGGTCTTTGAAGTGGGGAATCATAGCGGGCTTGCTTGTGCCTGGCTTCGCCTCAGCTGACTCTTCAGGCGAAGTCGGGGTGGCGCTCAGCGCTTGGGCTCCAGAAAGTGTGACGGAACAAGGAGCCCGAACCACGGTTGTGCTTGATGAGAATACGGTTACAACGCAAATCTTTACTCAGGCCATCAGTAACGGTGTCTGCGCAAGAGTTTGGCTCAAACAGGCAAGCAGTGGCTATTTGGCAGGCATCACCGAGATTGCTGTCTTCAATAGATCACAGCGGCAAGGCTTCATCCTAGAAGGCGGCAAAGAGATTTGTGATGAGTTGGGGCTTTTACCTAGTAGCAAAATTCCTGAAGCGTTAGCCGCAAAGACACGGTCGCTTTGATCTTGGCCAGATGGTGGGTGACGCTCATATTAGGTTTCCGAAGCCAGGTAATGGGTTGCTTTTCGGGGGTATAGCATTAGCCTCAAGTCGTGAAAAGATGATGTCCTACCGGTGGAAGCGAACAGCCGGAGGGAGCTACAGAGAAGACGAGGCAATGATGAATCCCGCAGAATTCAATGCGATCCTTAACACCGCAACCCCTGCTCAACAGCTGTCCCTTGAGTCGGCCCACTGGCGGTACATGACGCTCATTGGCCATGTGCGAGGTGTAGTGGATCCTGAAATTGCGTCAGGTGATCGCGAAGCTTTCCCCCGCTACTCTGTCAGCGTCGGACAGTCGCTGGCATTCTCCGAACCTGACTGTTGCCGATTCATGGTTGCAGTTACCGGCCTATCAGCAAAGTTATGTGCTGCATGGGCGGACCCTGATTTCTACAGCCTACAAAACGAAAACCACGACGCATCTATCGCGGACACCGCCTAGCAGTGCTGAATCCTGATCGTAGCGGTAAATCGTCCACGAGGATTTTCGCTCAGCCAACCCTGATGCACCTGCAAGGGATCCCAAAAATGAACGGGGTTATACTGATTTCATCCTTATGAAATTGTTTAACCAAGGCAGAGGTTCCAGTGTCTGTGATTATTCAGATCCCCCTTTCACGATTGAAATACTTCAAAGCCCTAGGCAGCCCTGCTGAACCCAATGCCCAGGTAGAGGCCATGGCCGCTGACATCAAAGTACATGGCATTCGCGAACCGCTGATTGTCAGGCCCGTTGGCGATCTATTCGAAGTCGTATGCGGCTTGGTCCGCTGGAAAGGCGCGATAGTTGGTGGACTGGAGACAATTCCTGCTGAGGTTCGACAGCTTAACGACGCTGAAGCCCTTGAGCTTTCGATCATGGATAACATGCGGCCACTCGGAGAGCTGGAGCTCCCTCATGCTGAGGTGATCGACCAGCCCATGCCGATTATTGATGTTGTCAGATATACCTCGACGGCACCCTACAAGATCGACGAGCCGCTTGGCATCGGGTTTTGCAGGCTTTTAGAAAGCGACTTCTCCCTCGAGGACGTCCAACTCCTCATGAAAGACAGTGCCGTCGACTCCAGTAACTTGGAGGTGGACCTATCCATGTTCTGGGAAGGTTTAGCGGACGGCCGGCTTCACATAGAGGGTCGAGGTGATGATTGCGGCCAGTTCATCTTGGCCTATATCGAGGACTATTTCGACGTTGAGGAGCCCGATGTTGCATTCACCGGCCCTAACATCGGGATCTGGCAGAACCTGACTGATGGAGAGCGAGAGCAAGTGGTTGCAGATGCGATTCGCCTAAACCCGATAGTTAACGCTGCTCTGTCTGTGATTTATGAGTTTCGCGACAATGATGTCAATTTATAGACGCGGAAGACTAGGCCCCCAGGGATTACGGGAGTGAACGCACTGCCAGTTGTTGCACACAGCCCCATTGCAGTAACTGGCCCTTTCCGAACTCGGTCTGCAAATAAGCACGCGGCGCTCGCAGGCGTGAAAGTGTCGTAGACCATACTTTCTGTAATTGTCTTCTGCGGGTTCTGGCACGCGCTAGAGTGGGTTGAAATGGCTCCACATTCATAGAGGAGCATCACCATGACACAAGCAGCCAACCCAGCAGCAGCTAACTTTGACCGCACGAAAGCAAAGTCGGCTGTTGAGAGCATCCAGAAGGCCATGAATGGATTGAGCACCGGTTATGAGCTTGAAATTGGGAGCGGTTCTTTTTCAGGAAGCGAACTGACTGTTCAGCTTAAAATCCGCATTCCGGGAGGCGTGAGTAAAGAGCGTACGATGCTTGAGCTGGAATGCAAGCACCGAGGCTTCGATCCTGATACGACCCTTAAATCATCGTCTTACGGCGAGTTCAACCTCGTGGGATATCATCCTCGCCGGCCGAAGTACCCTTGGACTGTCCAAATTGTAGGTGGTCAACTTTACAAGTTCACTGATGAAGCGATTACTGACGCATTTAACCGTCTGAAAAACTAATTTCATTCTGACAAGAAAAGGGAGCCTCGGCTCCCTTTTCGTCATGGATAAATCCTATTGGAGCTCCCTGTGGAGCGCAACTCTTCTCATGCGCCACGCTCCTTAAGAACAGGCGTGATGCGTATGGCATCCAGCCGACTCCCAACTAGAGTTTAAGTTTAACTTGCGGAACGATGGTGCCGTCGTTGCCGAGGTTTGAAGCCACAACTTGGATCACGTGAGAACGGAGCAACTCCTTTGCAAACTCCTCCGAAATGATTTCTGAATCGCCATTAAGCGCAACGAGGTAAGTCAGATGAGTATCCCCCGATATCTTCATGGAGTTACCGTTTTGCTGGGTTCTTCTGGTGATGATCGAAGCCTTGACGGAACAAACTGCTGCCCTGTCTGACAGCGGGTTTGCGATCATCTGGAAACCTCGTACCACCTTCTGTTCGCGCACACCATCTTTAACAGTACCGGTCCTTACTAAGTCGGAGAATACAGCGCTATGCCCGCAGAAATCTTCCAGCGCTCGCCGTGAAAAATCTTTCAAAGAAGCCGGTGGTATGACCTGGGTTTCAACTGGATCGGTATGCCAAATTGCATATCCAACGGCGATCCCTGCCGCAAGAGCCAGCACCGTTGAAGCGATGGCCATATTTCGTTTCATGTAAATTCCTATGAGGACTTGCGCCTAGTAACTGGTAATTTAGCAGCCCGTTTTAAACTGCCGAAATCAAGGGTTCAGGTGACACACCGTTCAGCTATCAGTTGAGAGTTTTGCTGTCATTACCTTTTGACACCCCGTTGAACGCTACAAACGCATAAAATGCTGTCAATGCACCTGGACCCACGTACATGACTGCTTTAGCCACAATCAAAGATATCGCCAGCAGACTATTCGCCATCTGATCCATTTGAGCATTGGCGCTTGATGTATCAAGAAAGGTATTGAAACCAACTCCAATGACCAAGACAACTGCAACAAAGAAAACTGTCATGAACCTCCAATATTTACGTGCAGGCTTCGACAGAAGTAGAAAGGCGAAGCATACGCTGAGGCAAATCATGTAGTAACGATAAGTCCATTCAGTAAATCCAATCAAATCGGCTCCGGCCCCAATTAGCTGTGTAAACAAGATTATTCCAAAAGCTACAAATACACCGCCGACCATTCCCCAAAACATCCCGACTAAAGTTTTCATATTTGTCACGCTCCTTAATGCAAAAGCGCAATATTTAAATAGATGTGATGGCGCAGAATTTAATTTGGTTTATTTCCATATTGGTTTACCGGCTATCTTCCAAGCCAGTAGAGCAGTCGGGAGGTGATGCTCTGTTTTTTGATCGCTGCCTCCCTTGTCACTCGGCGATGTTGGAAGGGAGAGTTGGCATGACTTACAAGCTGCAATCCGGCCTCGGTCAGCAGGTAGACGTCACGTTTGCATTTCAAGCAACATTTCCCCTTGGTGGCCAGGCCCCGTGTCTGAAGCGAATTAACCGTATCCAAAAAGGTATTCGATACGTGTACGGAGAGCCAGTTTCGGTTGAATTTCCACTGAATCGCACTTCCTTGTACCCAATGACCCTTTGCAAGTGATCGTAAAGCTATGAATTGATCTTTCGTGAGCCGTCCACGGGCTTCATCCTGGCTAGGAGGTTTAGATTGAAGTGTATTCATTACGCATCCTCACTTATCTGCATAATTATCGATAGCCTGCAGCGACATAGCGATCTCCTTGGCCGTGGTTACACCGACAAGCCTGGATGATTGAACCTCAACCCCACCAGAGCGATACACCTGAACAGCTGCAGGGCCCAAAAGTCCGTTTAGCTCCAATAAGCTGCGAACCGAATGGCCACCCTGACTGAGGTCGACTCGAATAGTTTTGAAAGCCCCGAGACTGTCTCTTATCAATGTAACGTGCCGCGCTGTGTCGGCAACCTGGTCGCTCCCTGGGGCCCAATTCGCTACCCACTCCACAACAGCCGGGCTTCCCGCAGTCTTAGCTTCAGCAAGGGCTATGGCCAACTGCTGTGGTGTGTTGACCACTACCCATGGCTGTTCACGGGGGGCCTCAGAGGAGATGCCTGGACCAAGGGGCTGTAAGGGTGACGTTTCGCCTTTGAGCATCCCGATCCATGCGGCGATCCCATATAACAAGACCGCAATCGCGGCGAACCTATTTAACAGCGATGGCGCTGACCCCAGTGATCCGAAAACTCCAAGTGACACGGCCAAATAAACCGCCACTACCCCATAAAGGCCCAGAGTTACCGGCCCTGGCAGCACACGTCCAAGCACCCAAATTCCGACAATGGCCAGAAGCGCGCGAACGAATACCAGTATCGCCTCATTCCACTTCCCAACTGAGGAAAGCAGTCCTCCCAATGTCGCGGCAAACATCACCAGCGGACAGCTCATACCCAATGCGATCCCGGCAAGTTGCGCTATCCCTCCAATGGGCTCACCCCCTGCCTTGAGGTACAGCATCACCGCTGCCATCGATGATGAGGTGAATGGTGTTGTGTAGATAAGGGATACTAAGCCCAGCATTACTGCGCATGGGGCGCTGGCAAAAAAAACAAAGACTCTGCTGGCGTGATTTCCATGGACATCTCGCCGGGTTTTGCCAATTGCAGTTTCCATAACAGCCAGCCCCAACAGAACTAATACTGACGGTACGAGTATCCATGCGGACTGAGCGATGGGCTGTATCTCGATGCCGGCTTCGGTTAGCGCTATAGCCGAGCTGAGGACCACAAGACCTGTCGCCATGGGTACCGTGAAAGCTAGGCCTATAGTGATGCCTCTTCGGACTGACGGTTTACCGAGTAGAAGCACAAATGCGAGTAGTGGAATTACAGGCAAAACACCTGGTGTGAGGAACAGATTCAGGCCCGCTATGAATGCGGAAACCACTGACATTGCGCTCCAGTCACTGGCGGCTGTAATCCCTGCATCCCCTTCTATACGGATGATCTGTTGATCAGGGGGATAGCAAAGACCTTTTTCGGCGCACCCTTGGAAGCCAACCCTCACGTCAAAGCCATCAGCACCATGGTTCTGAACTGGTAGGCGTACCACCAATGTGTCGTGATAAACCACCACGTTTCCAAAATAGGGATCTGCTTTGTGCTCACCCGCGGGCAGCACTGCTGCGCCTGACCGAACACCAATGCCCTGAGCTTGAAAACTCAATTTGGACTTGTACAAATAGTACCCAGGCGCTGCCAGGATGCGAATTTGTACGGAATCTGGAGTACCAGTTGCTGACACCTTGAACGCTTCATGGACTGGTAGGAAGTCTTGGTTTGATGTGAATTCAAACCCATGAGCAGGTACCAGCACCGCGAGACAGGTAAGCCCGATGATGGCAGAGATAAAGCTTCGGAACATTGAGGGCCGCACCTTCAGGAAGAGCAGCCATGTTAGATCACTTGGTTCGGGCAAGCCGCCCAAAACGGGTGGGGCTTTTCCACCTCCACTGGGACAACTGATCAGTTCAGGTTAGGGGCGCACACGAGGGCAAATGAGTAGCCGAAGTCATCGTCATGAGCGGATCCTGATGTTTTTTTCGAGTTGATCTCGTTCATTACAGAAGCGATCAGGTTGTTGATGTCAGGGAAGTTGCTATGCCGGGTACCCTGCAGGCGAACGAACAGTGCCTGCCCGGCGGTTGGTGCTTCTGGGTGAAATGCTACAGGCTCGACGAAGAACGATGGGCCTGCTACTTGTTCTTGGTACGCATACTTATGGGTTACGACCCCGTCACTACGTTCGCCTACCGTTTCGCCTTTGATGAGTTTCAGGAATACCTGGTCAAGCTCAGCAATTAAGTGCCCCAGAGTAGTCTGAGCGCTGCCATGGATCTCGATTACAACTTGCTTCAATGGGTATGCGTGATCTATCCAGCTCTGGCTTGGGCCTTGTTGCAGGTTTACGTCAATTGGTTGGATCCCTGGGTCTGAGCTATCGACTGAGGCGCCCTTGAGGAGAGCAGAATCGATATGCACTATAGGTTTGCGGGACTTAAGGCTTAGCGATTCAAAGAGTTTACGGAACATGATTGCTTTCCTGGGCGGGGGAATGAAAGGCCGGCCGTTGAGTTGACCGCCGGTCGTAGTGACGAAGAGCTCCGCCCTCGGTGGTGATGGGTTGAAGGGCAGCGGTCTTTGTTCCGGGCTGTTGGCGACCTGCTATAACCATCATTTCAACAATACCCTGCCGCCTCAACCCAAAATGACGGTACAAAATAGCGCTAGGGTTGACCTAACCCTTACCATTCCATCCATTGGGCCGTAGAGCTGGTATCGACTATTCAGTTCGCGCTGTTACCCTGCACTGAATGATCAGCCCCGCCATGGAGAGTGAGATGGCCCTTCCCGATTATTCAACCGTTTCAATTTTGAGCTACAGCCCTATCGCCGGTGTGCGGCGCGCAACTGGAGTCCCGATTAAGCTACTCAAGGATGCGGATGAGCGAAACGCTGTGTTCAGTGCAGATGCTACCCAGCTAACCTCCCTCACGAAGCAACCGGACCCCAAGCTCCGACTTGTCTTCGGGCTCTGGGCAATGGATAACGCTCCCTCGCCGGATCTGCGGGATCGAATTCCCCTTGAGGTGATGATCATTCACTACGTCCGTTCGCTGCCTACCTGGTCGATGTTGAGCAAGGCCCCTGCCCTGAATATCATCACTTTGGATTGGCCGGTTGGTGACAGCTACGAGCTCAGAGCCTTCCTGATCGGAGGGGATGCGCCTATGCCACCTGAGCAGCTCCGGTATTTCTACGAACAACAGAAAGGACTTTACCGCCCCGAGGTGGCCGATCTAATGCCCGAGGTGAAGAAGTAAGAAGGCGCGGGCGTCGGTTCAGCGCTGCGATTATTCATCAATGCTCGCGATGTGTCGGCGTTTGAGCGAGTTAAATACTCCAGCTCCGCCCTCAAAGAGAATCCCCGGCACTACTACAAGTCCCAGGCCCCCAATCATGGCAAGCGTGACAAGCCTGACGGCTCCGGTCAGCCCCATCTCAAGTGTGACCCTAATCCAGTACGTTATGAGCAGCCCTAATGATTGGAAGCTGCTCCCGAAGCTCACATATGAGGCCGCTATCTCACTAGCCGCGCCGGCGAATATTGCAGTAACTCCCAGCATCAGCGAACCCTTCAGCCCAACTCGTACATCTGCCCAGCTTGGAATGGAGTGCATGGCGATCACCAGTATTCCCAGCAGTACAGTGAAACCCACGCCGCCAGACGCAGCCATCACGACAGTGGCATTCAACGTCCTAACTGCCTCATCAACGATCCAGCCTGGATCGCCAGATATCTCAGACGGCACGCTCACAAGACCTTGGCCCTTCAGGACGTAGTGCACGATCGTCGCACCTCCGATCAAGGGTGCAACACCCTGTACTGCCATTCCCGCGTTATTGAAAATAGATCTGGGGTTGGCTGTGAATACTACGTATCCAAGGCACCCATCTGTTCTGCCAGGCGTGTAAAGCGCTACCCGTTGGACCTGCAGGCGGAACGCGATACAGGCCAACAAATGAGATAGCTCATGGACAGGGGCCCCGATCGCACCAGTTATCTGGTACGCGCGCCATGTGAAACGGCTTATGCGGCTCAGGGCGAGGTGCCATACGGTGATTGCTGCCGTGGGTATAAGGAGCAGGGATAAGAACATCTGGAGCATCAGCTATACCGCTGGATTAAGTTGGGCGTCGATCAAGTATGAGGCCATTTCGGCTCGCATCATCCCCAAAAAAGGGGTATCAAGTGCCCCAAAATGTAGCCATTCAGGTTGCGGCCGTTATTCTTGTCCTCATGGCCAAGCCCCTTTTATCTGCACGGCCCGGGAGGTAAGTGATGTTCAGCCCTATTTTTCGAGGTTTCGTCCTCAGCCAATCCCAACTTGATGCTTTGGTACCTTTGCTGAACGAAGAGATGAGCAGAGCCAGACCCCGAAGTCGGAAGGCACTCGAGGAAGCAGCTGATGCTTTGTTCCGGGCTGCTGGTTGCGAAGTGAATGAAGTCAACAACGAGCGTGCCACCCCAGAAATGATTGCCAAGGCCGATAAGCGTGACCGCGGGAGTGTGAAGTGAAAAGGATATTGATGCTCGGCCTAGCTGGCTCGCTTGCCCTTCTGGCGGGTTGCAGCGGCATTCAGACAACCAATCCAGGCGTAGTAGGCGTGGATCGAACTCAATACATGTTTGCCGGCCTTTCTCAGAATGATGTCGACACGTCATATGCCCTGTCTTACCGGGCCGGGGTGAAAAAGGCCGAGGCGTCGGGAGTCCTGATCACGAACTCTCCACTTGGCAAACATGTCCAGCAGATTGCTGTACGGCTGGTTATGCAAACACACGTCTTCCGCCCGGATGCTGAAAAGTGGGGATGGTTCGTTAACGTCATCGATGCCGACGTTGTGAACGCGAACTGCGGGCCAGGCGGAAAGATCATTGTCTATAGCGGCCTGATCAAAAGGCTCAATCTCACTGATGACGAGCTTTCGATTGCCCTAGCGCATGAAATTGGGCATGCAATACGTGAGCATGGACGGGAGCAGGCATCGCAGAATGCTGTCTTTGAACTTGCAGGAGGAGTTGGAGCGAATGTCCTGGGTGCTGGTTCGTTAGGTAAGAGCGCTATCACTAAGGCGCTGAGCACCGGGGTAGGTTTGCCATTTAGTCGACGCGACGAGGAAGAAGCCGACTTAATCGGTTTGGAGTTGGCAGCTCGTGCTGGTTTTGACCCTCGCGCAGCAATCACCCTTTGGAAGAAGATGGCAGCCGTTAGCAAGGGTTCGTCCACCCCGAATTTCCTGAGCACTCACCCGAGCGATGGCGATCGGATGAAGCTGCTCGAAGCTGCAATTCCTAAAGTGATGCCTCTCTACCAAGCTAGCCTGAAATAGCCTTGCCACATTTGCGGCCGGTCAGGCTTCATCGAGTTCATGCAATTCCGAAGCCTGGGTTTGAGTAGTCATTTCATCACCGTTCGTTAAGCTATTCATCCATACCAACTCATTCAGTTGCTGAAAGCAGCCAGGCTGCCAGCGAATTCGCGATCGTCAAATCCGCACTACAAGCTCGCCTACTCTTAGCCCCACCCATTCCTATTAAGGTTCCTTCGAATGAAAGCCCATGTCCGCAAACAGAATTCCTTCGCGAGGGTAGCCATAGCTGCGACTTACGGAATTCTGGCTGCCCTATGCGCTCTGGCATCAGATGCCTCAATCCCTACTACGATAGGGGTTGCTATGGGTATCAGCGCTGGAGTTTGGATAAAAGCACCACGGCTGTTCAAGTTATCCCGCTGACCTCCCTCTCCGCTTATACATCCCCACGACCCGAGACGTGAATTTGGTGACCCCCTTTTGAATGGAGTCATCACTGGATCACGGGGAGAATATCCAGCGCTAGGCAGCCCGCCTAGCCGCCTGAAGGCGTGAATCCCTGAAGTGATGGAGCGCTATGCGAGCCCTAATTAAAAATCTTAGCCAGGTTGAGGGCGACGCCTCAACCGTTAACGTTAAGCGGACGACACTCGTCGCCGGCGCACTTATCACCATCGTCGTTCTGATGGTCCTGGTAGTCATCGCGTTCTATGCTTCCTTCAAGGCTATGAGTGCTGCGAATGCGGTGGATGATGCCTGGCAAAGTCAACGTGAGCGGATCCTCAACATCGAGGCTAAGTCAGTGCAGGCCAGCAGTGACGCGGCCGAGGTTAAGATCAGCCAAGCAGCCATCCAGCAAAAACAGCTTGCCTCCGAAAAGAGCATTGCCAGCCTGCAGCAGTCGATCGAACAGTCACAGTCCTACCGCACAGCAAAAGCCGCGCTCGATGCTGAGCAAGAGGCCGCTGTGGCCAAAATTGAGGCTGCGAAGGCTGACGCTCAGAAGCAGGTAGAAGAAGCAGAGAAGAAGGGCGTTGAGAATTTCGACAAGATGCTTGTCGCTCGCCTTCAGAGTCGATGGATGCGTCCTGAGTCAGCCACTTCTCCCGTGTCAGTAGAGGTTCTAGTCCAATTCGCTCCAGACGGCACCATTACCAACGCACTGGTGCCGACTTCCAGCGGTTCGAAGGACGTGGACGACTCAGTGATAAAGGCTGCTGCTGATTTGGCCAAAATTCCTGAAATGGCCACGGTGAATCGTGCGATATACGTGAAATATCTTCGCCAGCGCACAGTGAAGTTCGAAGCCGGCGCGTAAGCAATTGAGGTAGGGAAAGACAAGAAGGCCCCTAAATTAGCGGGCCTTCCTTATGCAGCTGTGGGAACGAAGTTCGCGGGTATCTCGTATGCTCGTATTCCAACAGAAGTACAGTCTTCAGACTCACTACACTCATCCTCAAGCGCTGAGTCATCAAAGCCCGAGACAGCCTCAATTTTCACTTGATAAGGTTTATGGTCTGGGCCTAGCTCAACAAATACCTCTGCATCAGCGCTATATCCCGTCAGCGCCTCGATAACTGCACTTGTCAGATCGTATTCTTCTTTCGAATCCCGGAGAAACCATTCTGGGTCATCAAGCGAGCTCGCACATTTCCCGTGCTGTATCTCAAAAGCGCGAATGAGCACTGAGATCCCGGCTTTTGAACTGGCATCCGCGACCAGTCTGATGCTTTCGATCGATACACAGTACGGCTCACCGTCCTCTCCAAGGGTCACAAAAATGCAGCTATCTGCATCAAACTTGCGAAGGGTCTTAACCAAGTTTGAAATTTTCATATGATTAAACCAGTGACTTAGGTGCAGGCTGGTCAGCCAGCAGGGTTGGCTGATCGTCAGCAGACACCCCTTCGGGCAGTTCGTAGTGAATCCCTTCGAAAATTGCTTGAGCCTTTTTTGGCCCTATACCTTTTACCGCGCACAGCTCATCTATCGAGGCGTTGTTGACCCTGAAAACAGAGCGGAAATGATTGAGCAGTTTTCGGGCGGCTACAGGACCACAACCGCACTTCCCCTCTAGATCGAATAGTGCCTGGCCAATACCCGCCGGTACTTTCCCTTTGCGCATGGGAGGTTCATACCCCAGCCCTGTCTGGGCGTGTTTCGCCATTCTATAAATTATCCCCGCAGCCCGCTTCGGGCTTTTGTACCAGATGACAGTTTGACCCAAAACCACTGCAAGGTAGCTCAACGCACCATCTAGTGCGTCAGGGTGGATCTGCGATCTGACGGCAAAAATGTCGCCTTCTATCAACCAAATGACTTTCTTGAAGTTCAGCCCCATCTTGTTGGCCTGGTTGATAAACCGGCTATCTATGATGCTGGCGCAGAAATCCGCAGCCGTCTTGCGCTCGACCACTAGGTTCGCTTCCAAAACGTAATCGCCAGTTTCGAGATTCCCGGTTGCGATTTCAGCACCCAGCTCACGAAGGGCTTCGGGGATGCGCGATGGAATTTCCCGGGAGTCGACAAATATCTTGACCATTTCGGTTCCTGGTCCGGTTTAGGAGTGTCTTCAATATAACGACTGTGCCCGTTTCTGCCACTTCGAACTGCATACTGAAAAACCATCATCCCTACTGGATTCGGGCACCCTGTTTTGGCTTTGAATTCCCTTATAAGCCGTTACCCTATCCGCACCAACAAGAGGGATGAGTGGTGACTGAAAAGCATCTGGCGCTCCTAGCGTCGACAATTTCATTGGTCCTAGCAACCATGTCTGCCACAGCGCTGATCATGGTCAACTCTGCACGCACCGAGATGAAGACCCAGCATGAAGAGAGCCAGCGGGAGATCGGGAAATTGAACTCGCTTGTTTCGCAACTAAAAGATAACCAGATTGCCATGCTGCCGCTCCTGGGGCGCCCAAGTGAGATTTCCACGCCACAAGAGCAGGCACCCCAAGATGAGGTCCAGTCTGTTGCATCAAGTCAAGCCGATACGAGCATTGACCAGCCAGATGCGGCAAAAGCCGTAACCGAACTCCACCCGACTCCTAAGGTTGCTGTACGGGAATCGCTGCACGATATCCCGGTGGGTATCGCAAAGCCCGAAATCCCTCTAGGGCCGGCTGCCCCGACTCCTGCCGGCGTAAAAGTCTTCAAAGCTACAGACTCTCGGATCGAAGAGCCCCCGGTGCGTGAAAGTGGAGCTCCTCAGGCGAGTATCGGAAATGCTGGGGACACAATCCTTGCGGCTTTCCAAACCCCAACAATGGGTTTAAAACCCCACCCTGTCCTTGATCAGATCAAAGCCCCCGTTGTAGTCGAAGAGCCCAAGGTGCTGGAGAGTGTGGACGGGATTCTCGTATCGAAGATCATCTCAAACTGGAAGCGGCCTGAAAGCGCCCGGAACGGTATGGCCGTCGAGATCGTGATCAAGATGGGGCGTAAGGGTCATATTGAGTCGGCAAAGGTGGTCAAATCGAGTGGTGACAAGGCATTCGACTCCTCTGCCACTTCTGCCATCCTGGCTGTCAAGCAACTGCCTGAAATGACCCAGGTCACCGACGGTACGTACAAGCGCCTCTACCAAGAACGCAGAGTTCGCTTCAGCCCTGAAGACCTCTCAGGCTAAACCAGCCACTTCAAAAAAGCCGACTAGATGTCGGCTTTCTTTGCATATGTACATCAGGCTACTTTCGACTGCTTGGCAGCTATGCCTGCACCGCCGTTGCATAAGCATGTTGAGCATCAGCGTCCTTAACAATTTCGACTTCAAACTCAACGAACTCTTCAGCTAAGGCCTTGTTGATAGCCTCAACCTCCAGATCCGTAATCCCGGTAACCCCTGGCCAGATTCGGACGTAAGCAGCTTCGCGCGGAAACATAAAACGGCCTCGGGTGTACGACTCGCGCAGGACAACATCCACGAGCGTTTTCTGAAAAGCATCGGAACTGATGATAAATCGTAAGTCTGACGAGAATTTGCCACTGAAGTGCTCGGCACCTTCGATTTCGATCACGTTAGGTTTTACGTTCAGATACACCCGATTTCGTACAGCTTTCCGAGTGAACAAAATCAGCCAAGTGCAAATAGCCATGCAACTAGCTGTACAAACGGTTACTGGCCAGAAAATTTCTTTAGGTACATAGCCGCGCCACAGGAATGAAAGGCAGCACCAACCAATAAAAATCAACGGTGGTGAAATGAGCTACCCAATTTGCTTGCCCTGTATTTCCTTCAAAGTGATTCCTCTTTAAGTCGTCAGTTCCAAAGCCGCCCATTAGCCTTTTAAAACAGGTTTTCTCGATCTCAAGCGGTATTTTCTGTACAGATGAATAAGGACAGCTTCAACAGTGCTCACCACAACAATGGCTATCAAGAAATTGGTCAGCGTAGCGCTGAAATAAATGAGACAAGCCATCATGGCCAGATGTCCCAGGCCACTGATGATCATGTTCATCCTTGCGATGCGTGTCATTGCAAACTCCCATACTGGACACTTTATACGGCCTAATTCTTAACGAGCGGCGTCTTCCGCCTGCCCCTGGGTATCTAATAGATCCATCACTGACGGCGCATCTATTTCTCTTCCGATCCGCCCATACGCTGGCACAGTCTCATCACCTAGCATGAGAGTGAGGGCTGGTGTTTCATTCACTCCAAACTGCTCACGAAGGCTGTCGGTAGACGCGTCGAGGGTTTCGATACGAATAAGCCTGTAGCCAGCAAGTTTGGGGTTTACGCTCGGATTCAAAACTGTCAAATCCAAAACTGAAGAACATGCAGTACAGCCAGGCGCGGTCCAAAGGATCAGGCTCTTCTGTCGTGCCGCAACGGCCGCCGCAATCAGGATCCGCCCTTCCCCTTCGCTGTTTGCAAGCTTCCATAGCGATTCATGTGTTTGTGCTGGTGGCTGCAAGCTCCTGAGCGGCGTTGTAGGGGCCTCGTGACCGGCGAGCCCACCACCAATTGCACAGGCGCCGTAAACGATTAGGAATACCCCGAGAGTCTGCCTCATGGCAGGGTGAAGCGGCTCAGTTCGCCTCATCAGGAAAATAACACCTGAAATAGCAGATAGGAGGCCCAATGATGCAAGCCCCGCAGATGACCAGGTCGCAGCTGGCAAAATGGCAACAGCGGCAATCCCGGCCAAGGTGAAGGCTGACGCCCCCCAGAACACCGGTGAGCCAACTTTTAACCAATCGTGCCTATCTATGCGCGGTATCAATGCTTTGTTGCCACTTCAGCATATTTGGCTTCAATTGCTAGGAAGGTTTGAATGAGCTCCAGGTCGGCCCCGACCCACTTCAACGCATCAGACATCAGATTAAATCCCCGTGTACTCGCGTCAGTTTTGCTTATGGTTTTTTTGACCTTTTCATCCATGACGACCCAGGTTTTTTTGGTGTCTTCAATCAGATCAACGACTGAAATCAAACCGCTCTTGGACGCGACTAGCATGGCTGGGTTCCTATGTTTTGGGGTTGTGCCCATTCAGACCCAATGCTAGGTCCCAGATCTGTCACTAGCAAACCAAACACATGCTACGAAATCGTGTTGCTCGTTCGACCCTTGCAAGCCTTGATTAATCTGTGTGCGAGCATCGCCCACTTGAGGTAGGCATCAAGCCGCTCTACATACCCAGTGCCGGGCTTGCTTGTGCTTTCTCCGGTTCTGAACAGCTGAAGCTCGGTATCACAAAGTGAGATCCTTAGAACCAGGATGCCGCGGATGGATTTTATGTGGTCATGAGCTTCTTTCGGCGACATGCCTGCCAGGCCGAACAGCGGCAGTTCGCAGTAATGGCAACTTGAGAGATTTACGCCGTTCCACAGCAGGGAGGCTGTCCACGGGTTTTTTGAGGCTTCCCCACTGGTTTTTGTGCACTCACTGCAGACGACCTGCCAACGCTTTCGCTTGCCCGGGCGCTCTACCTCGGTGAGGATCGCGCCACTTGAACAGGAGTCGCAATCGAAAAGCGACACGACCCTAGGGTCATGAGAGCCAAAAGCGAGCGTTGGTACCGCACATGAACCCTGAGATGAGGCCAGAAGCAGTTGCAGCTCTTCTTTTTTGCCGGCCAAGCTCAGCTTCTGATGTCCCTTGGGCATTCCAGGCATAACAGCATTCCTTGCTTCCGGCCGAAGCCGGCTATTTACCGCGACTTACAAAGCAACGGGGTGGTAGAAAAGCGATTCCACAGGGTCCCGTATCCATCATTGTGTGTTGCGTCGACGACAACGATTTCCACGCAAGAGCCGTCAAGCTGAGCGCTGTAGGCCTGCGCGACTGAAGGGGGAACCACTGGGTCGTTGGAACCAACAATGTGTCTTTGGGGAATCTGAGCAAGCCGTGCTTTGTACGCCAAAGGGGTGATGGGGGCTTTGAGTGGGCTCAGCTTGTGGAGCTTTGTCCAAAATACCGGGTCTACGTTGCCGGCAATGGTCTGCACCTGGTCAACATCATCGCGCATACCGGCCAGCACGAGCGCGACCTCACCACCGCCCGAGTGCCCAACCAGTTCAAAAGTCTCTACATTGAAGCGACGTTTCAAGGCAGTTAGGGCTGAATCCATAGAGTCGATGGCTGGCTTACCGAAGCGTGATCCAGTCCAGACATCAAGGGTGCAGGCGCTGGACCTTACAAACTGACATGGCCTGGCCAAGTACGCCGCGGATGTTAAATCCTCAGCTGCAAACTGAAGCATGAGTGAAGAGTGTGGGGTTGGATCAGTGCTCGGTTGGGAGGATGTTGCCCAGGCGTGGCCGTCCCCCTCTATGTACACACGTAGGTGCTTGTAAGTCCCCGGTGCGGGAACCATTCCCTGAATAGGAAATGTAGGTGTCTGTAGCACGGCTCCTCTCAAGGAGCCTGTCGAAAACTGGGCAAGGTTTACCGGTGATGCACAGCCTCCCAGCAAAGCAGCACTGGCTAGGGCGATGCTGGTGATCATAGTCTTAAGCATTTCAGCCTCTCTCTAATGCATCTCTCGATAGCGTCCCTCAAGGAGGCTATCGGCAAGTGCATCCAAAAGAATAACGGCCAGCAATGCTGGCCGCTCCTTCTAACATCCTGAATTTATTCAGAAATCGAATCTGGCCTTGACTGTGAAGGTATCGGCATTGAAGTCGGTTTTCTTGAGGTAGGAGTAGCTCGCGCCTACCGTAACCGCACCGATCGAGTAGTCAGCGCCCAGGCCCAGCTCGAGGCTGTTGCGAGCGCTAGACGCGCCCGAGGACACGAATGGAGAGCCGCCCAGTGTGTAAGTGCTGGTGGTGTTCGCCTTGTCTCCGATGAAGTCGTGGTAAGCCATGGCCGTCGCCGAAGGCTTCAGCGTACCGTTCATGAAGCTGAAGTCCTTGGCGACACGAACGCCGCCGCCGATCTCACCTACTTCGATACGCTGGCCACCGACGCTGAGAGCAGCACTGGAGTTTTTCTCGGTGTAACCATCGATCTTCAGGTTGCTGTAGCGCAGAGCAGCACGTGGTTCGACGAGGAAGCCGTTGTCGAAGTTGAAGCCGTAACCGCCCAGTACGTTGATACCGAAAAGGTCACTGTCGTAGTCGCCTTTTGCAACGGTGTCTGCGATGTCACGCTTGCTGGTGTTTTCGTTCTTACCGATGGTCACGCTACCGTCTACGAACGCAGGGCCTTGGTTCCAGCTGCCGTAGGCAGTCAAAGCGTATGCATCGACGTCGGTCTGGTTGTACAGGCCGTTCACTTTCGAGTTGATGTAGCTGTAGGCAAGACCCAAGGTCAGGTCCGGGGTCAGCTTGCCGTCAGCACCGATGACGATACCGCTGCTGTAAGCGTTGTAGCCTGCAACACCATCACGCGAGCCTTGGTCTGCATCCGAGTACAGTCCTTTGACCCATACGCCGGTATCTTTCAGCACGTCACCGGAGGACATGCCGCGAACTTCAGCATTGCGGCCGTTCAAAGCGTTGGAAACCAGAGATTGGCCGCCCAGTGCAGCTTGAGTCGAGCCACCGTTCACGTTCGGGGACAATTGCTCAGCCAGGCGAGCCAGCTGCTGTTCATCAGCATTGGCGAAGGCTTTGAAGACCTTGTCGTTTGCATCCAGCTTGCTCAGAACGCTGTCAGTGAAAGGGCGGATTGCGCGGGATGCATTGCCCGAAGCGCCCATCTTGGCGATCAGGTCGGCAACAGTCGAACCAGACTTGCCGGTAACGGTTGCGGTCACTTGGTCGCCGCTAACGTTGAAGCCGGTGATGTTCAGTAGTGCGGAGCTGCTCACCACGGACAGACCGTTGTCGGTCAGCGTACCGGCTTTCACCAGAGTGTAGGTGGTGCCTTGGCTGTTGCCGGTGAAGTCACCCGGGTTAGCGGTAACACCGATTTTGCTGCCACTGGCGAAGGTAGCGTTACCGGCCACATTCAGGATTGGAGTTGCCGGGTTGGTTTGATCGCTAACGCGAAGTTGCAGCGTACCCGCCGAGGCTACGTTCAGATCACCAGTAAAGCTGGTACTGGTAGAAGCCAGGTAAAGGGTGCCCGAGTTCACATCGACCAGGAAAGCTTCGATCTCTTGGCCATTGAAGGTGCCATTGCCATCGACCTGGATGAGGTTCAGACCTTCCATGTTGCCGGTGATAGTGCCGGCAGTCCACTCGAGGCGGGTTTGGAAGTTACCGTTGATGGATTTCTCGCCGCCGACGATCGATCCGCCGTTCTGGTGAATTACAAACAGATTATTCGCATTGTCATCACCGCCCTCGGAAGGATCGTAGTTGACGCTTTCCACGCTGATCCCGGTACCAGTCGAAATGATGTTGCCGGTGTTGATGATGCCGTTGGTGGCAGTCTTCACTTCCGGGGCCAGTGAGTCGACTACGCGGATGCCCACCGCGTTGTCACCAGAGACCTGGATGGTGCCGATGTTGTTCAGGGCGTTAAAGTTCAGGCTCTTGATGACGATGCCGGAAGTGTTGCTGCCGCTGCCTGCGATAGTGCCTTCGTTGATGACGTCATGGCCGAAGTTGATCTTGTCTAGGCTGATGCCGGCCGAATCATTACCAGACACGGCGATATTGCCTTTGTTGATGACGTCTTTACCGATGGTGCCCAGATTGCTTGTACCGGTGGATGTGAAGGCGTAAATGCCTTTCGAGCCCGTGCCACTCACCGAAAGGTTGCCAGTATTGATCACATCGCCGCCGATCTGGGTATTGCCCAGTTCGATAGCGCGAGGGGTGTCGCTGTCGATGGTGTTGTCAGCGCCGACCAGGGACATGTTGCCATTGTTGACAAAATTGCCGCCGATCGTAGCGCCGTCAGTAACGATACCTACTGGTGCCACGCCGGAGAGGTCGAAGTTCCCGTTGTTGGTGAGGTTGCCACCGACAGTGGTAGGTACTGCATCGCCGTCGTCCGAGGAATCCAAGTCCAGAGCATCAACGAATTGACCGTGAGCGGTTACATTCGCGTTATTGGTCAGGTCGCCGGTAATGGTTGCACCTTTGAAGCCGGTTCCATCTTGATCCGCTTCGCGGGTTGCGTTGCCGGATAGGGTTACATTGTTGTAACTGACTCGAGAGTAAGCCACCTCGCTGGCTCCACTAACATCCTTGTTCAGGTCGGCAGGAACAGCCAGTGCGCTGGCGCTTGCAGCGGTGATGGCCAGGGCCAGGAAGGTCTTGCTCAGTGTGTGTTGGCTCACTTGTTGAATCCTTGCAATGTGTGGGGGGTCCGGCGTCCGTAAGGGCTAAAATTTGCTTCGGATGCTGGCTGCGGAAAAGAGCATAACGACCAAAATCATTTCGACCAGTCAAAATGGGTGGACAAAATCCTCATCCGCAGAACGCCTTTGTAGCAACCCTGATACGTCTCCAAAACGGGTGCTTAGTTAGCACACTACCGTTCGTCAGACAAACTGAACTCTCAGGGAATTTTCAAACCACTGTTTTATATACGTTTTTTTTGAGGATAAAAAATTAATTTCCTCAGATTGGGACTGAATGCTCTGTGAAGGGTTTCACAGACGAAGGTGTCAATGTACTATCACTCCCCGAAGCCAATAAATTGGCTCATAAAGTTTGGCGTGCTGGGAATTATCCCGCCGTCAGACACACGTGTAGAGGGGGAGACCTGGTCTCTCTGCCTGTAGTTGACGGCACCGACGGCTGGGAAATATTTCCCCGCTACTCGCTAGGGAAGGTCGTACCCATTTTTTGGGCGCGGCCTCCGTCCCTGTCTTGTCTGCTATAAGGCCGAGTCCAGTCAATGGACAGCCCCCTCACAAATAAATGTAGGGGGTGAGCAGTGCACAATCAGATTCTGGACCTGAATCCGAAATTGGCTGATAAGGCTAAGGCAGCCGAAACGGCAGCCTTGAACGATTTCCACGAGAAAGTCGTCAAGCTATCTGAAACCTTCTCTATAAAGGAGACGGCCCGACTTCTTCGTGTCAGTACCGGATTTCTGAGGACACACTCAATACAGCGCGGGGTGACGTTTGCCGATCGTGAAAGCCGCACCCCTGCAGAGAAGCGTAAAGTCAAAAAGCTCTGGGATCACTATCTGATCCACTATGAGACCCGTCAGGTCCAAGCCCCTACCCCATTTGTTAAGCCCGGTGACCTAGCCATCAATCCCGGTCTGGAGCTCAAAAGCCGCCGCGCCTGGGTCAATGGTCAAAATGCGTTCCTCGCCCGTTGTGTCGAACTTTCTGAACTGTTCACCGTTGCAGAAGCAGCTGACATCCTTAAGGTCAGCCATCGCTTCCTCAAAACCTACGCATACAATGAGCAAATCACATTCGTTGGCGGCCCTTCGCTGGATGTGAAAAACGAGTTCTATTGCCGAGCTGAGAAGCTCGCTGCGGACAAAGCGCCGATCCAGGCAGCTGCCCAGACCCTCAACGTCACCACTAGGTTCCTCACAGGATTTGCCAAACACTGGCAACTGCCCTTCATCTTCCCTGAGTCTGTCGATTCCGCCGCCGAATCCGACGATATCTCCTTTATGGAAGACATGTGCATCGACGAGGACGGTGATGACGACCTTGTAATGTCGGATGCTGATTCCGACAGCGACTCGGTCACCTCCTCCCCTTACTACGACCGGCCGACGAATAAGCAAGCTTACGGCTCTTCGTACGCTCAGTTCTAAATGGCCCATACGCCTGGGAATCCAGAAGTCTGGCGTTAGGTTGGGCTTCTCCCCTTCCTAACCAAGGACCAATCATGGACGCTGCCGTAGAAACTGTTTCAACTGCTAATACCGAGCTTTGTGTTACCGACATCTCGATTTCTGATCAGATTAACGGTAGCGGAGACTCCCAAGAGAGTGACGGAAGGCTCCGTCTCAGCTACATAGTGCCACCAGCATTCCGGCAACCAATGGTAAATCAGGCAGCCTGGACCACTTGGTATGGCTCTCCAAAGGCCATCGCTGACGTTACCGATGTTTTGATGCGGTTACGTAGCCCGAAGCTCAATAACGTTCGGGGCCTAGCCACTTTCAACCTGCCCAAAGGGCGGAGTGTGCCCCCGGCAACGATAATGCTTAGTTTTCTGGGCGTTGCCGAGCACCGGCACATTGTGGCCGAGGTTATGGGGGATGAGTTCGATCGCATTGACTTAGGCTCCAAGCTTGAGTTCAACCTCGGTCAGCTGCTTGGTAATAAGGCCCGCGATCAACTGCGCACCATGGCACAAACCTCCGCTGCTACTGATCTTGTCAGCCATATTGAAAGATGCTTCCCGATCATGCGCAGCCTTTTCCAGGCAGGCGTATTTTACCGTGAGCTTGCACTGCCGCTTTTATACCTGGGAGCACTGAAGGATCGGCTTGCAGATAGCTCTCAGAAGCTTAATCAGACCGATCGCTTTCGCATTGATATGGCTTTGTCTGTCTTGCTCAATGCACTGCCATCGCCGTTTTCTGGGGTGATCCTAGGAACCTGTGAGTCGATTCTTAAAGTGTTCCCTGAGCAAGCGGCCAAGGAAGAACGGTTGATCGCCAAGCGGGGTCCAATGGACCCTGCTGTGCCGCTTGCTGAGCAAATGTCTGAGAACGGGTTTGCAAGCCTCGTCCAAGAGGTTGTGACGTTCCACTACAGTTCGAGCGCAGGTCGAAAGCAACCACTCCCAGCCTTGCTCAATGCCGCCGAAGCAGCAGCTTTAGCCTTAAGTCCCGGCGAAAACGTGCTGACTATTGTATACAAGCAATTCTGTGATGACTTTGCACTCCCTCGATGGAACGCGCTCACTGAGTCATTGCAAAAGCATGCAGGATCGATGGAGGTGCCCTTTGATCACAAGGCTCTCCCGAGGGACCTCATCGGCCGGGCAATTGAGCAGCCTAAAGGTCACACCTGTGAAGCCGTCCAATTGCTTCGGGGGCTTATCCAGTTCAACCATGCGCATATGGATGTCGAAGCTTTCACAAAACGCGCAGATAAGCAGTTAGCCAAGGCCCGCGAGTTGGAGTCACAGATCTCAACGTTGGGCGCGAACCTTACCGCGAGCGCGATGATCAAGATCGCCAGCCTGGCTCAGGCCGGCAGCGAAGAGATCATGGCCAACCGTAATTGGTTCAAAACCGAGGTCGAAAGTCTTTCACCACTGGTACGCACCTGGCAGCGGTTCTATGAGGAGTGGGATCGTTTGCTGCGTAAAGGTTCGCCTGGTCCAAACAAGCACGCCGCTTCCTTGGCGGTCGTCGAGAAGCTCCACAAGCAGCCTGCAGCTCCTACAGCGACCTCACCAGAGGTTGAAGACCTTCAAACCCAAATTGAGACTCTTAAGGGCCTGCTTGAGCAGAAGGACATCGACAGCAACGAGATGCGTGTTGAGCTCTACAACCTGCGGCTTTTCAAGGAAAACCTGGGTCTGCCCGTTCACCGGCCTGAACCGTTGGCTTTGAACATGGACATGATGCGTCGCGTAGCTATGCGTGACTCGATTACGCCCACGGACGTACTCATGTTCATCGAATCTGTTTCTGAAGGGCGCGTTGTGGTGCTGGATTCTGCTTGGAAGTCTGCCAAAGAGGCGGCGTCTTTCCAGCAGACCGGGCGCATGCTGGACGTTATCACCACGATGGTATTTCCGTATTACGATTCGCTTATGGCCGGCAATCCCGACTCGACGGCACGGGCCATTCTCGGCAACTCGTACTCAGCAAACGAATCTGAAACTGTTAGCTCGCATCGCCGTCTGCGGGCGCAGCGCGAATTTGAATATCAGGGCGAGATCCATTTCTTCGAACGTCACCTCAAGGCTGGCAATGGCGCTGGTCTTGAGGGTATGCGAATTCACTTTGATATCATCGATGGCAAGGTAGTGATCGCCTACACCGGGCCACACCTGGAGTGCTCATCTAGTAACTGATCGAAGCATCAATTACCGTCGTCGCCCTTTACTTCAGATGGCGTCGACGGTTTATCTTTTGGGGCGACCATCTTCGACCTCATAGTCTTCTTCACCGTCACCTCCACTGCGCCCGGTGCCTTTTTCGGGACTGTTGGTGTTGGACTGGCTTTCCCGCAAAGGGCAGGTCTTGGTTTGCGAATTGGTGCAGTGCCCACCTGTGCGCTTGCAAGCATCTCGGCTTTCTTTTTCTTGCGCGCTTTTTTACGGGTGATGTGATTCCCTCTCCCTTTGTACTCAAGGAAAAGTGGCAATATTTCTTCTGCGCGAACGAGAGCAATGTAGGACTTCGGGATCATCTTAGGGATTTTCTCTACGCGCGTTGCGCCTAGGAGAATGCACTTCCGGTCGTGATCCACGATCTTCCCCTGCAACGCTCGACCTGAGTCGAGGTAGACCTTGATTAGAATTTCGTTGCGCTGACAATAATCTAAAAAACGATCCTGCTCATTTGTCGACCGATCGTGTTGGGGTATAGCTCGATCGGAATGCTCGTTCGTCATGCAGCCGTCCTGGTCGCTAATTTTTCTGGCCATCGTTCATATGGACACCTGCATATGGACACCTGTGAACGTCAATGCACACATAATACGACCGAAAGTGATGGCATAACAGTGCGCGCCGCGAATTGGGCACGGCAAATGGCCACACATCCACAGTTTTTGGTGGTATTCCGTCAAAACTAAAAATTCTTCAGTGAGGTGATTACCAGCCGTGCTGTGGCTTAGGTATTGGTCAAGGCTGAAGGTTCGGCTCCTACAAACAATATACCTATTATTCGTAGGAAATGTCGTACACACAGTGTAGATCAATTGGCTGCAACCCGCGTCGCACGGGCTTTGCTACGGCACCTCAGAATGGATCGCGTGGCCTTGGCGTAACCGACGCAGCAAGGCTATCAATAATCAAGATCAGTTCAATCAGGTCGCAGTATGGGACGCAGCCTTCGCCGTATTTTTTCCATATGAAGGACTTCAGCCCCTCAGGCCAGTCCTCCATCATGTAAAGGGCTTGGTTTGAAACCATACCTAAACGCCGTTCAGTTTCGTTCGGTGAGCAATCCCTAGGTCCAATGGTTTTGTGCACCCGTACCCAAAGAGACTTGAACCCGTCTCTATACGACTCTGGAGCATCATCAAATGGCGTCCTGAACTGATCCGAGTCGACTAGTGCAACATCGGATTTTGGCTCAGCACTCTGTGAATCAATCGAACTCAATGGTGTCGTTGATTTCTGATTACGCCGGCGCTCTAGGTATGGCTGGAATGCAATGATCATCGGACCTCGCGTGCTGTCGGATTGTGGCCTACGGCTCCCCGAGATTCTCAAGCTAACCCAGCTGTCCGCAACCCAAACCTCAATCTCGAATTTGGTTGGGGTGTTTCGGGTTGCTGGCTAAATTTGCCCGGTTATTCTCCTCTAAGACCTTCAGCATCGCCTGAAGCGCTTGTCTCTCCGTGCGGGAACTCGTTACCGCCGGCCTCAAGCGAACCGTCATAAATAGCCATTGCTGGACTGTGGCTCAATCAATATGCGGGCTTGGTGCCCAGCCTAAAGGAATGCCAATGTTAGTATCGATGATCGGAGCTCTCGCTCAACCTGTTGCCTTGGCCATGTCTCTGTATTCCAGCGCCGAGTCGCTCACTACGGTGATGCTGCACCAGGAGGCCCCTGTTGCAAAGGTAGCCACAGTAAAGGCTGTTGCAGCTACCAAGGAAGAGCTTTCTGAAATTACTGCCCCGGGCATCCAGCTCAGCCAATACCTGACACCAGCTGGCAAAGCCTCAATGTGTGCTGCATTGGCCCAGACACTGGGAACTAAGAGCACGTCGGCAGCTATGAATCAGGCCATGCGTGACTGTTACCCCGAAGCCTCCAACACCAAGGGTGTTGAGAGCACTATCTCAACGAAGGCCCTCTGACAGGCCACCTAAATGTCCATTGGCGCATGGGTCTTCACTTTTCAGGCTCATGTCGCCTCTCACTCGATCTAGTCAGATATGCGAGCCATCAATTATTGAATTTAGTCCTAGCCCTGCTGGATAGCACCCCCTCCAGCTTACGGAGGGTCCTGACTTCGTTTTTCTGCGGTAACTAGCGGCCCATGTAAACTGGCTGTTCACAGCAGCTAGGTTTTCGGCATGCCCACCTTTCCCGTCCACACCAATGGGCCTTCCAAGGACTACGTCCTTTCGGCCTATAGTCTCCTACTTGAATCCGCTTCAGTGCTAAGGCTCGCTGCGCCGTATTTCAATCGATCTGATGAGATTATCAAGGCCGCGCGCCGCGGTGCGACCGTACAGCTTCTAGTTGGCCTCAACTCGGCAACTCATCCAGGCGAACTGGCGAAGGTTGTCGCCGAACCCAACTGTACGGTGCATTACTTCACAGATGGCTTCCACTCAAAGGTTTTCATTGGAGATGACAATCAGGCAATGCTTGGATCAGCGAATCTCACTCAGGGAGGACTGGTCCAAAACCGCGAAGCAACGATCACGCTGGATCAGCCCCACGACGAGGCTCGCATAGCTGCGCTGCTACTGCATTTCGCCGAGCTTTGGGATGATGCAGCCATATTGACGCCGGCAGAGCTCAGCAAGTTTCGAATTATCTGGGAATCGACAAAGAAGTTGCCCTCTGCAGACGCCCTGTTCGACAAGGGCCTGGCCCCCGTCACGCCTACCAACGTTTTGGTAGGTAGTGAAAAGAAATCACCACAGCGCCTATTCCTGGCTGACATGCAAAAGCTCATTTACAGCCAGTACATGCCCGCGTTTCGTGAGGTTGCCTCATTCTTGGAGAGTGGTGGGTATCGTCGACCTGAGCTCGCTAGTTTGGATATTTCGGCTGAAACCAACAGGTTCCTAAACTGGTGTCGCCTTACTCTGATTCTCGATGATGAAACCTGGAAGGAAGCGCCGGAGCTGGACCCGGCGGCGCGGCTTACAAAATTGGCGTCGATCTCTCAAGCGTGGGTAGATACGAGGGATCCCCGTATTGAGTCCGGCTACGTAAGTTCACAAAACCTTCTGCACCAGGTGTTTGGATCACCTGAGGCTATAGGTCAAAGCAGTCAGGAGCTGCTTACAGAGGGACTGCTGCAGGTGCATGCCTTCTCGGAGTTACTACGGTTTACCCGCGGGGGCTTGGCTCAGCTACCTGTGGTCTTTTGGAAGGACAACGGCGGCGACGTCACCCGGGTGAAAGCAAGCCTTACACATCTCCTATATGGGAAGGACGACTTTGCCGTCAGGATCTGTGACTTGCTGTGGTCTGAGAACTACAGACTGTCCAAAATTGGGAAGTTCTGCTCATTGGAGCTTGTCGGGATGGTCAAGCCTCACGAGGCGCCTCCAATCAACAGCAGGATGGCCAAGTCCCTGAAATTTCTAGGGCACAACGTCCGGGTTTAGGCCAGACCAACCACTCGACGCTCGACCGCTCCCAAAGCGAGCCATCCGGACTATCCCTGTCAGCATATGTCCGACTCACTGAATCGGGCAGTGTCAGCTTGGCATCGGCCACTGAGTCAATTCGGGGGCAGCGCCAGTGACTGAGTGAGGATTGAGCCGCCACGCTGCGCCGGGTGTGACTGCAAACTCCGGCTGCGGAGGTTCCAATCATGGGACTGCGCTCCGGCGCTTATGTCCTGCACATCAACGCTGTGAAAGTTGCTTAGCCGAGCAACCGAGACTTGGGCCTGGCAGGACGCGAAACAAAACACGTTACCAGCCCTCTTTTCGCTGATGTCAGGCTGCCATGCTTAAATCGTTGCCGTAATACAGCCGACAGGTAAACACACGACGACCACTACACAGATTCCCGTCGCGCCGATATGCGAAAGACCTAAAAAACGTGGTTCTGCGCCCATTTTCGGTTAATATTTTCTGAGTGATCTGGGCATATTTTAAGAAAATTCTGGCTCTGTTAAAAAAATCTAGCCAAAGACAGGGGGAATAATGGGAAATATGGTGGGTTACGCCCATTTGATCAATGAGATGAGGCTGAAGGCTATCGGGGTAAAGAACCCAGCACTCGTTCAACCCGTCACCCGCATTGAGCGGATCAACGGCGCGCTTGCAGTACCGCAGGCGGTTGCGCCGGAGGCTGGGGATTTTCTCGCCCACATCATCTTTGCGCTCAAACATGAGGGCGTCAACCTCTCTATTTTGGCGCAGGCTCTGCCTCGCATTGAAGCTCGAATCCTTGTCGAGGCCATAACCCAATCTCCCAGCAGCGGCTATCTGCGCAAAGTCTGCTTCCTCTGGGAAGCCTATTCCGACTTATTACTGGACTACACGGACAAGCCTCGGGGCCCTGGCGTCCTGCTGTTTGATCCAGAGCGGTACATCACGGGCCCATCGGTGCGAAACAACCGCTGGCGCGTGGACTTCAATGGTCTTGGGACGCTCCAATATTGCGCGACGGTAGAACGCACGCCTGAGGTTCAGGCCCTGCTTGAATACGACATTCTCGGCCGTTCGAAAGAGTTCATTGCCTCCTTGCCTAAGGAAATGATGGATCGCGCCATAAACTGGGCGTACCTGAGCGAAACAGATTCTTCATTTGCGATTGAAAAGGAAGCACCAAGCCAGCAGAAGTCAGAGCGTTTTGTTCAATTACTGCGCCAGGCACATGACCGCCAGCCGCTTACCGAAGACTACTTGGTTTCTTTGCAAAACAATGCGATTTCCCAACCGCTCGAATGGGCGGTGGCCTTCCGGCATGAACAAAACCACCTGACCAACTCCTTTCGAGGAGCGGCGGGGGTCACCTATATCCCCCCCCCTCCAGATCTTTGCCGGGAGCTGATGTTCGAACTCATGGCCTTCGCAAACCGTGCACCCTTGGAGCTTGACCCGCTGGTGGCCGCCGGCATTGCCTCATTCGGGTTCGTCTTCTTGCACCCCTTCATGGATGGGAATGGGCGACTGTCGCGCTTCTTGATACACCAGGCATTGTGCTGCAGTGGTGCGCTGGAGAACGGCTTGTTACTTCCTGTCTCCGTGGCCATGAAACGAGAGGAGCAACGCTATCTAGAAGCTCTGCAGAGCTTCTCAAAACCTGCACGGCAATTCTGGGACGTTCGTTGGATCGATGCCGACAACATGTCGCTTAACTTCACCGGCGACCCAAGCCTATATCGCTACTGGGATGCGACTGAGTGTGTGGCCTTCACGCTGGAAATGGCCAAGCGGGCATTGGAAGTCGAACTTAGGGAAGAAACTGAGTATTTGCAACGATACGACACCTTGCTCAAGGTGGTTAATGACAACTATGACGTGCGCGGCAACCTCTTGAGTAAGCTGATTATGCAGTGCTTAGACCAGAACGGGGTCGTATCAAAGGGTCGGCGCAAGCAATACAACGGGTATATCCAAGAGGAGGTTTTCGACTTCCTGGAAGGTCACGCCCAGGCCCTTCTGGCAGAAGCCTACACAGAGCCCGACGACGAATAGTTCAGCCCAAACCTTAACCCAGGGTACATAGCATTCTCGGCCCCCTGAACCACGCCTTGCCGTGTGACCTACTAAATAAAGTCTGTCGGAAACCGGTGTTGAGGCACCCAATGCATCGCGCCATTCAACGCACCTACGGCTCTGATTTATAGGGTAAGCGGCGGATTTCAGCGACAGCATTCAAATGCTCTGCGACAGACTTTATTTCGTGGCTACACCTGGCGACAGTGCCACCCAAAGCGTTACCACTAAATAAATAACATCATAGCAAAGCGGCCCTATTTTCCTATGGCACCCCTCGAACTACCTGTTACATCTCCTGTGAAACGCTCTTCCTTTAAAAGCGTCCTACCCGGCCGGCCCAGGTGCACGCCGCACAGGAAAAGCTGGGGGAGAAGCAGAAAGAAAAGGGCCTGGCGAAAGCCAGGCAAAGGAAAGAAAGGAAAAGCGGTTAATCAGGTTGGTGGGTAGGTTCAGGCCCAGCAATTCCGAGGGAATTAGGGTTTTGGAGATGGTAGGAGGTGCGCCAAAAAAGCAGATCGACCCCTGCTATGATGTTTCGTTTTAAGTCTGATTATGAATTGACTTCTGTTATTTCGGTGGTCCTACGAAATAAAAACTGTCGCAGGCTGGGCTGTCGTAAATGGTGCGTTACCAAGTTAGTATCCTCCAGTGCTGCTTGCTTCGCTTCGTTCCTGACAGCAGGTTCAGGTAGCGAAGGATCAAATCTAGGCGCTCTGAATTTCAACTGCGTCATTGGGACATGGAGGTTGACTTGGCTTGCGTGGGCTTAGTGAACGGCCGCCGCACTGTGGCCTCGTTGCTTAGCGATGAAGACTGGAAGGAAGTCGTGAAGCTGTCCAAAGGCCGGCAGGTGCTCATGCCGGATACGAAACTTCCTGCACAGGCCAAAACCCTCAGATGGGATGGCGGCATCACCAGATACTTTTCCCACTTCCCTGGAGAGAGCCCAGAGGGCTATACCAGCACTGAAAGCCCAGAACATATCGCCATGAAGGTAGCCATCTACAAAGCGCTGGTCGATCTAGGCATTCGCGCCGAGCTTGAAGATGGTGTAGACGATTGGCGAGCTGACATTCTGGTTGGCGACTCTGCCTTTGCTCCGCGCCTAGCAATAGAAGTGCAGATTTCGCCTCAGTCAGCGCAGCGGACATACGAGCGTACTGAGCAGCGCAATCACTCCGGTGTTCCTACTCTTTGGATATTCGGCAGTATCGGCCTGACGGGCCGTCTCTCCGAGGATCTAGCACGGAGAAACCCCATCTTCGTCGCAGAAACCCCCCAGGATGCAGCCGATATAGGGGAGCCCGCAGAATTCGGAAAAAATCGTACGCTAAGGTTTTCCGGGCATCCGTAAGGGCCGAAACTTCCCGTCTTCCAGTCTGCGGCTCTGCCGCCAGACGTAATCGCCGGTTAGGTTGATGTG
>NZ_JAIHLQ010000004.1 GCF_019733355.1 Pseudomonas baetica
GAAGGTCACGAAGACCAGGTCATGGTTCAGGCGTTCAGCCACGACGTGATCATCCCGCGTGACCCGCAATCCGGTCAGCCAACCGGTCAGCGCGTTCACAAGCCAGTTGTGATCACCAAGGTCTACGACAAGGCTTCGCCTCTGCTGCAAGCCGCTCTGACTTCCGGCGAGCGCATGAGCGAAATCGTTATCCAGTGGTTCCGTACTTCGGCTCAAGGTACTCAAGAGCACTACTACACCACCAAACTGGAAGACGCGATCATCGTCGCCATCAACAACAAAATGCACAACTGCCAGGATCCAGGCAACTCGCACTTCACCCACCTGGAAGAAGTGCAGTTCACCTACCGCAAAATCACCTGGACCCACGAAGTATCCGGTACTTCGGGTTCCGATGACTGGCGTGCTCCAGTCGTTTAATTACGGCTGATCGTTACAAGCATCGGCCAGCTCTGCTGGTCGATGTTGTTTACGCCCCTCCAGAATTTCGCGTACGTTGACCCGCTTTTGCGGCCGTCGACGAGCGCCGCTGTACAGCACGAGGAACAAGGGATGTTCGCGCCGGCCAATGAAACCCACTTTGCCCTGACCATCGAAGGGCTCTCCGCCGATTTTCAGGTGTTTACCCTCACCGGCCGGGAAGCCATCAGCCAGCCCTTTGTCTTTGAGGTGGAACTGGTCAGTGAAAAACCGTCGCTGGACCTCGAGACCCTGCTGCACAAACCGGCCTTCCTGCAACTGTCGCCCGACGGCAGCGGCATCCACGGCCAGATCTACCGCGCCGCGCAAGGTGACTCGGGCAAGCGCCTGACCCGTTATTCGGTGACCCTGCGCCCGCAACTGGCGTACCTGGCGCACCGGATCAACCAGCGCATCTTCCAGAACCTCACCGTGCCGAAAATCATCGGCATGGTCCTCGAAGAACACGGCATCCAGAGCAACGCCTACGCCTTCCAGACCCACTCGATTTACCCCGAGCGCATTTATTGCGTGCAATACGACGAGTCGGATCTGCACTTCATCCAGCGCCTGTGCGAAGAAGAAGGTATCCATTACCACTTCCAGCACAGCGCCACGGCGCACAAACTGATCTTCGGCGATGACCAGACGGTGTTCCCGAAACTCCAACCCGTGGCCTATCAGCAAGACTCCGGCATGGTCGCCAGCAACCCGGTGATCAAGCGTTTCGACCTGCGCCTGGAAACCCGCACCAGCCGCACCACACGCCGCGATTACGACTTCGAAAAACCACGCCTGACGCTGGAAAGCGAAAACCGTGGCGATGCCCTGCCCGACCTCGAAGACTACGACTATCCGGGCCGTTTCGTTGATCGCGAGCGCGGCAAACACCTGGCCAAACGCGCCCTCGAACGCCACCGCAGCGACTTCCAGCTCGCCGAAGGCAAAAGCGATCAGCCGTTGCTGGTCAGCGGCCATTTTCTGGCCCTGACCGAGCACCCAAAAGCCAAGTGGAACGACCTGTGGCTGCTGACCGAAGTGCTGCACGAAGGCAAACAGCCGCAAGTGTTGGAAGAGTCGGTAACCAGCGACACCACCGCACTCAAAGACGATTTCCACCAGGGCTACCGCAACCGCTTCCAGGCCACCCCGTGGGACGTGCCCAACCGCCCGCCCCTGCGCCACCCGAAACCGCGCATCCTCGGCAGCCAAAGCGCCGTGGTCACCGGCCCCAAAGGCGAAGAAATCCACTGCGACCAATACGGCCGCGTCAAGGTCCAGTTCCACTGGGACCGCGAAGGCCAGGCCGACGACAAGACCAGTTGCTGGCTACGCGTCTCCAGCGCCTGGGCCGGCGCCCAATACGGCGGCATCGCCATCCCGCGCATCGGCATGGAAGTCCTCGTCACCTTCCTCGAAGGCGACCCCGACCAACCACTGGTCAGCGGCTGCCTGTACCACAAGGAAAACACCGTCCCCTACGCCCTGCCGGCGAACAAGACCCGCAGCACCTTCAAAACCCTGAGTTCCATGGGCGGCGGTGGCTACAACGAACTGCGCATCGAAGACAAAAAAGGCCAGGAACAGATCTACCTGCATGCCCAGCGGGATTGGGACGAGAACGTTGAGCACGACCAGAAGATTCGGGTTGGCAACGAGCGCCACGACACGGTTGAGCAGAACAGCTACACCGAGTTCAAGGCCGAAGAACACCACACCGTTTATGAAGATCGCAAGGTTGAGGCGCAGGCCAATGATCACCTGACGGTTGGGGTGAATCAGCACATCAAGATTGGCACTGGGCAGTTCATTGATGCGGGGCAGGAAATCCATCTTGATAGCGGCATCAAGGTCGTGCTGGAAGCGGGAGCTGAGCTGACGCTGATCGGAGGGGGCAGCTTTATCAAGATCGACGCCGCTGGCGTTACCATGAGCGGCCCGGTGATCAACATCAACTCCGGCGGCAGCCCCGGAAGCGGTACTGGCGCTGCTGCGGTACTTCCTGTACCGCCCAAGCCGGCCGATACCGCACCGGTCGGGCAAACGCTGGGCAACGCACCGGTCAACACGGCCGCACCAAGAAAAACCAGCGAGAAAGGCAAAGAGGCGCTCATCGTAGACGTGTGGGGAGACCCGGATTTGGGCAGTCAATTGCAATTGTTGGGGCCAGAGGACAAGGCATGAGTGAGTTCAAGGACAAGTCCATCACTGAAGGGACGCGCAAGAAAACTGACTACGAGAACGATCAAAGATCGCGACTGGCGCTTAACGTAGAACGTACCGATGGCGGCAAGTTACAGATTCCGATCATGGTCGACGCCAAGACCACTGAAGAAGAAGAAAAGTACCAACACAACACATTACTTGCCGTCACTCCGCTCGCGCGGCTGCCGGGCCATGACAAACTCAACGACACGCTGCAGGGCGCTCTACCCCGTCCCGGCCGTATCTATGTGTTCCTGAAAAACAAGCTGTGGCGCGAACTGGAAACCGACGGTAAAGGTCAACTGTTCGAAGTCGACGTGGCCCACTGGCGCAAGGTTGCCGAGAAAAAAGGCGATGCAGACAAACGCGAACCGGTGTGCATCAAACAATATCTGATTCTGGTCCCTATGTTTCTACAGGGTCGGTTCGTTGGCGACCAACTCAGCATGGCCTATAGCGAATTGCCGTGGACCTGGGAATACATCGAGTGGCTTGAAAAGGACTCGGGACGGATCAAGGCTCGCAGTCAAAACATGGCGCCGGCCTGGGCCGCGACTGCGGGTGAAACACAGATTTGGAAGGCTTCGTTGATTTATCCGGCGACACCTTTAAAGGGCCTAGTCAAAGGTTTGCGGGCGCGCGACTTCAACATCGAAAGCGCCCTGGAAGATCCTGCGGATTTCACCCCGGAGTTTGCTGCATTCAAAACAGATGCGTTGATTCTGAAACTGCAACAACGCAAGCAGGAACTGGCGCTAAAACTCAAGCGCCCACCGCCGACAGCACTTCCCAATGTAGAAGCCGGGGCAGACGTGTTGGCCCAGAACAAATTGCGTGACTATCCGCATTTGGTGGGCATGATTCTCGATGACCCATTGTTCGCCTTGCGTCACACAACCTCTCAAATTCGTGATTGCGTTGATTACCTGCAGACCCTGAATGCGCTGGTTCCTCACGAACCTCACGGGCGCTATGCACAGGTGCTTTACAGCACACTCGCCGGTCCACTCGCCAAACTCAGCGACGAGGTCGACCTGCCTAAACTTCAGAAAGCCGTCTTCGAAAAAGCTCGTGAGAAGAGTCGTGAAAAACTGGCGAAACTGTTATCAACCCTTGTAGACCTGCTGGACAAAAAACTGCATCCGGTGCTGCTCGACTGGAGCTACAGTCGGAACGAAGCACTGTTGGAACCTTACAGCCTGCTGACCGAAGCACTCGATGCGCTAAACCAGGTACCCAGCCGCAGTGACGCCATGTACACCGGCAAAGGCTATCCGGAACTGACCGGCCCTATCAATCGTCTTGTAGAAGGTCTACTCCAGGGGCAGCACCCACTGGGCGCCCTGATGCTGGCAAAAACCGCCGATCAGCTACCCGACCTTGTTAAACGTCTGAAAACCCTACGTGACAGCGGTCAAGCGCCAAAGCCGGAGGCAATGGGTTTGAGTACGTTGATGCTGACGGCATCGCTGACGGGTGAAGTGGATCAACCCAGCGCCGGAAAAGGCTTCGCGTATTTTCTCGCCGATTTGCTCGACAACTTCGGTGCCAGTGTCGTGGCCCAGATCGGTCGTCTGTCTCAGGATGCGTCGAAAATCCAGCTTGATCGATTGTTCTCCCCCACATTCGTGACGCTGGCTGCGCTCTCGCCAAAAATGGCCGAGATCAAGTTAATGCCTCAGGGCCAGGCTCTGGCTCAGAACTACGTGGTTGTCGGGGTCGAAGGTGCAGGACTGCGCGGCGGACTCACCGACGTTGAACGGCAGGCCCTGACCCGTAAAAGCTACCGTTATGCCACGCTGCATGACCAATCCGGCACAACCGTGGGCAGTACCAGCCCACGCGGCTCGGGCGCAAGACGCCCCACGTTGCGCGATGTCACGGTCATTGCTATCCCTAAAGGGAATTCAGACTTGGCCAACTACAGTACATTCCGGGTTCGTTTCGGGGCCGTGACCGAGACGATGGAGAAGAATAAGGCTGTACCGACGTTGATGGTGGCGTTTGCGGCTTATAATCTGTGGGCTCAGGTTAAAGCGCTGGGGGATCTCGATGCCGGCGGTGAAACTTTACGAGGTCGCGCGGGCATTATAAGCGCTTTACTTGATTTGGCCGCCGCACTCGGCAGTCATAGCAAACTACTTTTTGGTTCAGCCATTGAAAAGCAGTTACTTGCTCCTCGCATAAAGGTAGAAAAAATCTCTATTCGCTGGGCAAAAAAACTTGAACTACAAACCGGTAGTCCGAAACTACCGTTACTCCGTACCTTAGGAGGCGTTGCGACTCTAGGAGGAGCAATACTGAGTGGCTGGGATAGCTACCGATCTCTGAAACAAGGAGATACTGATGCCGCTGCCGCCTATGGTGTGGCCGCAGTCGGAAGTGGACTATGGGCAGCTTATGGTGTTGGAATAATTCTTAATCCCTATGCTTTGGTAGTCGGCATGGCTCTGACTATAGGTGGTACTATCGCAGCCAATCTATTGACCGACAGCGACATGGAAATTGTAGTGAAGAAAGGTCCATTTGGTCTCCAGTTTGCAGAAGCAGGAGTGTTGGATCAGGCCCTAGGCAAAGGCCAACGCTTCAATCACTTGAAAGACCCGCAGATCGCCTACCAGCAATTGCTCGGCATTATCGGAAAACCGCAAATATTCGTACAGAGGTTGGCCGACTGGCGAAAAAAAGCGCCTGCGGCGCATATCAAGGCATTGCAACAAGCTGATAGCGATCGTGCGCCACTGACAGATTCTGGGCAGCAATGTGTCATGCCCGGAAAACAGACTCTAGTCGATCAGGATTGGGCCATCGTTCTCAGTTCTCCACTGCTGTCGATGTTCGAGAATGACCAGCAATTTCAGTTGATCGCCCAAGAGTTCCAAAGCAGCCTGCGTATAAACGTCGCCTTCGATATCAAACGTTATGACCGGATCCCTGTTGCGGCCCCCAAGCTAGCGGCGCTTTCACTGGATGCCACTAGCGTGCTCTATGTTCTTCCCGCCAGCCTACCCGTTGCTCAACTCAGCCCTCTGGATCGCTACAGTGTGCGCGTAACTCAGGGTCTGAAAGTGAGTGCTCAATTTGAACTAAGTGCCGACCAAGCAAGCGAACGGTTGGTGTTGCCTCAACCAAGCCCTAAAAGCTGGTCAGCCTTCACCTCGGCCAATCGTCGTTTGCCACCAGATAACCTGCTACCGGATGCCGCTCCGCCCTATTGGCAAATAGAAATCACTGAGTTCTCTGTATGACAGCACAAATGGACACCTTGTACGCTGCCAGTGCCTACCGCAGCAACAGCGATACTCCTCTGCCCCCCCCAAAATGGCCGGAAGATGTCAATCGTTCAAGCACCTTTGATACCCACCTTGCCTTTGGTTATTACGCCAACCTAGAGCCGGCAATGGAGGTTACAAACCAGTTGCAAGGTGAAGAGCAAACGATTTACCAGCGCCAGCAGGAAAAAGGGGATAAGGAGGAGGTGTATTGCGACGAAAGCCGCTGGCGCTTTCAGAACGCAACCAAAATTCCATATTTATTGTTCATATTGAAGATAGTGTGTATTTCTTTTATATGGGCTGTCTGGGGAATAGGAATTTTACTCGAATTTATCCCAGATACAGGGCGTAAAGACTTTAATACTTTTCTGACACTGCTAGGTTGCGTAGCAACAGTGGCTTTCATGATTGTGTCAATGGCGTTATTTTTGAATGGCAATAAGTTGGCACATAAGATCCAGATCATTGGATTTTTCATTTGTGCCGGCATTGTCTTATGGAAGCAAGGGTCACTTTTTGGCAGTGACAGCATGCAGGTTTCCCTATGGTTAGGGGCGTTCCTCTACCTCATGGCTAGTGTCGGATCCGACGGTTTACTCTGGTTTCACAGCAAAATCAGCACCCACGACGGAAGCGAGTTCAATCGCCTCGACGGAATGCTTCGCTTCAAGCGACGTTTCCGCCGACTCTTTGTTGCACCTTTTGAAGAGTTTGACCCGGTACTGCAACTGCTACCCAGCGGTTATGGTTCCCATGACTATGCCCTGTGGCTTCATCACCGCTACACCGACAACAAGATTTGTCTGGCAACCAAAGTCCACGCCCTGGGCCTCGACCAGCCGAATGCGCTGGCCTTCTGGGATTGCCTGCAACGTTACATGGACGTCACACAACCGCTGCCGGACCTGCCGGTGCTTGAGCAAAGTCGTCACCTGGACCCGGTAACCGCCGCCTACGACGTCAAAACCGGCCGTAACCCACGACGCTGGCGCGACCAGTCGGAAAAGGGCTGGCTGGCAACAGGCCTCAAGCAGTTGACCCAACAGTTGCAGCAATATCCTTGGCAAAAACAGCCTTGCATCATCAAGGCTCGCATTGATCCGTCTCTAAGCATCGAAGCCTACTATCGTGCTCAGGAAGCCAAAGGCATCCAGGCCACGCCGAAGGCCGATGATTTTGATGACATTCATAGAGCGTAATAGAGCGGGCAGGACGGAATTATATTCAGAGTAACCGGGAAAGGGACGGGCCACGTTTATAAACATGGACTGCCCCTGAGATCGCTAAGGCATCAATACAAAATCGTCGAACACCCAAGCAACATTACCTTTCGCGACAAGCTCCAACCTCACAATATTCAACCCTGAGAATTCGATAGTTCTGTATGGTCTGTCGAGCCTGTCTTGCCCGAGATAACCGCCAGCACCATAAAAATGAACTTCACCATAGGAAGTCTGTGGCTGGTTTCCATAAAACCGAAAGCTCACCTTTTGGCATGGGCGAACGAACGTAATCTCTGCCTTTTCTTGCGCCACAACATACCAGTGGAGCTGTTTTCCAGGTTCACCACTGCCTATTTGAGCGCTTGTAAACACGTCCGGCCTCGTTGGAAAAACCGCCGTACTTAGAAGTTTGAATGTGAGGACCGGCGTCACAAGAACTTCACCTGCCCGGATGATCATCCGCGAAAGCTCATCTTCAAAATCCTCCACCAACAATGTCTTGACCGTGTAGTTTCTCGGCGGAAACTTCACAGCCATGCTCTCGTCTGCCTCGCCACAAAAATTCACGCTTATGTCGATCGACAATTGGCTCCTTTCACGCAGTGTAAAAAACCAATCCAACGGTACCGGTCGACTCAGGCCTGACGATGCGGCATTGATTACTTTTTCTTCGAAAACCGTATCTTTGCCATCACTGTCGATCCCGCTGTAGCGGATCAAGACCCATTGGTTTAAAACCTGTTGGGGCCACTCGCTAACATTCAAAGGCGTCAGTGCGTCAAGCTGCGTGACGTCCAGATCAGTGCTATTCACACCTCCAACAGTCGGTGTTGGCAGATCGGGATGATAGTGCGCAATTGACCCGATGTTGGCGGCAAGGATCGTCGATTTCTGGATCGGCTTGCCATCGCGAAGGTGCTCGAAACCAAGTTTTACCGGTTTACCGAGATTGGCGGCGATAAACGCTTTTGCCAGCAGAAAACTGGCACGACTGTTGGCATTCAGCGGCTTAGACTCGAAGGTTGGCGATCCAGCCCCAGGGGCACCCTCGACAACCAGTCGCACTGTGTCGCCGTTGCGATAACCCAACACTTCAACCCGACCCGTGGCGCCTTGCAGGTTGACGGAGTCCAGGGGGTCGAGCACTCGGTTGACGGACTTGAGTAACTGGGGTGGTCGCAGCGTTGGCAACCCCTCGCCTTTTACTTGCGCAGTGGTCACCCTCGAATCGCCGACAGAGCCTCCCTCTCTGATCAGCGTGTAAATCACCGATACGTCGCTATTGGCGATAACTTTTTCGTTGGCGACCTCAATGATGCAAGGTTGCTTCTGCCCGAACTCGTCTTGCGTGACAGTTCCCGTCACCTTTGCAACCACATCCGGCTTGCCTGCAACTTTGGCCGTGTACGTGGCATAGATGTCATCCCCAGCGAGGAAGCGCGGATCGCTGGTGAGTACGATAACCAGCAAAGGATTGGCACCGAGTTTCTCAAGGTCGATGTAAGGCAAATCGTCGGGGTCATTGAGGATTTCGCGCAGCAACGCCTTCGGCAATCGTTTGCCGTCCAAATCAACATCGATGATTTGCACGGCAGAGAAGAGTGAATCCGGGTCAGGATTGTTTCCGAGCTGATCGGTGACCGTATAAGAGATTTTGAATTTCGGATGATCCTTGGCCTTCTCCAAGTCTGCACGGGTGACGTTAAAACAGACTTTGACCGGCTCGTTGGAACCCGGATCCGGCGCCTCCTGCTCGGTGACCTTGTGGTAGACGTCATGGCCGCTGAGGTTCAACCGAATGCGATCATGCGCCCGACAAAACGGGTAAGACACGCACACCTGTGCACCCGCGGCAGGAAAATCCGCACCCACACCGTTGAGCAACGCATCAGACAGTATCAATTCAAGCTCGGAATGCTCACCGTCGCCCGGGCTGGTGTCTTGATTGCCGGGACGAATCTTGTTGTACAACAACTCCAAAGGTGGCTCGGAGGTTCCCATGTTGTTACTGCTGCGTCTCACTGTACAGGTGAGACGGTTGACTACATCGGCGAGCAGCATTTTCTTTGGAATGTACAGTGTCACTTCATCGTCCACGGCTTGCGTTTGCACACTGTCAATGCCGGGTTGACCGTTCAAATTCAAATACACCGTATCGCCCGAATCCTGATCCAGATATGGGCCGAACACGACTTTGACGCCTTTCGGCGCCAAATCATAAATGCGCAGCGGGACTCCAAGATGCGCGCCTGTGACCGGTCTAGTTGCTTCGGGCAGATCAGGCGGATCCAGCGTCAGCACCGTGTTGTCCGCCCCCATGACACCCGAAATCTGCATGTCATTTTGCGGGAGCCACGTTGGGGCAACGACTTGAGGGCTATCTGATTGTCCGGCTGGGGGATTGGCCATTTGATTCTCCTTCTCGCAGTTTGAATGCCAAATACGCGTGCTGGAGAGTGGGCGCCGATAAAGCAATACTGACAACTGTCAGAAATTACAGGTGGACGGTCATTCCTGACGGACGGAAACAGTCCCTTTGTTGAGTCCTCTGGAGATCAGCTCATCGATTAAATAGATATACACTCAAACTCATCTATAAAAACCGCCCACCGGGTACCCTTCCCATGATGACCTTGCGTCAGATCCGTCACTTCATCGCCGTGGCCGAAACCGGCTCGATCTCCGCCGCCGCGCAAACGGCGTTCATTTCCCAATCGACCCTGACCCTGGCGATCCAGCAACTGGAAGAGGAAATCGGCGTTAGCCTGTTCAGCCGACACGCCAAGGGCATGACGCTGACACATCAGGGTCATCAATTCCTACGCCAGGCTCACCTGATTCTGGCGACTGTGGACAATGCCAAACGCAGCCTCCAGCAAAGCACCGATCAGGTCGCCGGGCAGTTGATCGTCGGTGTGACCAGTCTGGTCGCCGGTTATTACCTGGCGGATTTGTTAACCCGATTCCAGCGTGCCTATCCCAACGTTGAAATAAGAGTGATGGAGGACGAACGCCCCTACATTGAGCACTTGCTGGTCAGCGGCGAGATCGATGTCGGGGTGTTGATACTCTCCAACCTCGAAGACCGTCATGCCTTGCAGACTGAGGTGCTGACCCATTCGCCCCACCGTTTGTGGCTGCCAGCGCAGCATCCGCTTTTGGAACACGACAGCATCAATCTCGCCGACGTCGCTCGCGAGCCGTTGATTCAACTGAACGTCGACGAAATGGATAGCAACGCTCAACGTCTATGGCAGGGCGCCGGACTGCAACCGAAGATCACTCTGAGAACCGCATCGACCGAGGCCGTGCGAAGTCTGGTCGCAGCGGGCCTGGGCGTGTCGATCCAGCCGGACATGACCTATCGCCCGTGGTCGCTGGAGGGCGACATCATCGAAGCCCGCCCCATCGCCGACCTCAACCAGACCCTCGACGTCGGCCTGGCCTGGCGCCGTGGCACTGCGCGCCCAGCATTGGTCGACCCATTCCTGACCGTCGCTCGCGAACAACCCCACGGCGGGCGCAAGCCATCTATTTAATCGAATGCCACCTTCAGTATTTAGAATTTGTCGACCCCGGAGCCGCGCACTAGTCTTGCTGCATCTATAAGACGGTCGGCTCCCGGTGACACAGGGAGCAACAATGACCACACAAGAAAAGAGATCGCGGAAAATGGCTGGCGCGCAGACCCCGATGTGTACCGCGTTGTTGATCGACGGCCAACTGGTCGCCGGGGAAGGTTTTGTCGAGCCGATCCTCAACCCGGCCACCGGTGAAATTCTCACGCACATTGCCGAGGCCAGCACCGAGCAGGTCGAAGCGGCGATCCTCGCCGCCCACCAGGCCTTTGCCCAATGGTCGCGCACGACGCCGCAGCAACGTTCCAACCTGTTGCTCGACATCGCCAACGCCGTCGAAAAACACGCCGATCACCTCGCCCGCCTCGAATCGCTGAACTGCGGCAAGCCATTGCACCTGGCGCGTCAGGACGATTTGACCGCGACCGTCGATGTGTTCCGTTTCTTCGCCGGCGCCGTGCGTTGCCAGACCGGCCAGCTCAGCGGTGAATACCTCCCCGGCTACACCAGCATGGTGCGTCGCGATCCGATTGGCGTGGTGGCGTCGATTGCGCCGTGGAACTACCCGATCATGATGGCCGCGTGGAAAATCGCCCCGGCCCTCGCTGCCGGCAACACGCTGGTGTTCAAGCCGTCCGAACACACGCCGCTGTCGATCCTCGCACTGGCGCCTGCGCTCGCCGAAATCCTCCCGCGTGGGGTGATCAACATCATCTGCGGCGGTGGCGAAGGCGTCGGCAGCCATTTGGTCAGTCACCCGAAAATCCGCATGGTATCGCTGACCGGCGATATCGTCACCGGCCAGAAAATCCTCCAGGCCGCCGCGAAAACCCTGAAACGCACTCACCTCGAACTTGGCGGCAAAGCCCCGGTAATCGTGTGCAACGACGCTGATCTGAAAGCTGTCGTCGAGGGCGTGCGCACCTACGGTTATTACAACGCCGGGCAGGACTGCACTGCCGCCTGCCGGATCTACTCGCAGGCCGGCATTCACGACAAATTGGTCGCCGAACTCGGTGCCGCCGTCAGCAGCCTGCGCTTCGCTGGCAAACGCGATGCCGACAACGAGATCGGCCCGTTGATCAGCACCCGCCAGCGTGACCGCGTCGCCAGTTTCGTCGAGCGCGCCCTTGGCCAGCCGCACATCGAACGCGTGACCGGTGCGGCCGTGCATTCCGGCGCCGGTTTCTACTATCAACCGACGCTGCTGGCCGGCTGCAAACAGAGCGATGAGATCGTCCAGCGCGAAGTGTTCGGCCCGGTCGTCACCGTGACCCGTTTCGACGAACTCTCGCAGGCCGTCGATTGGGCCAACGACTCCGAATACGGCCTCGCCTCGTCGGTGTGGACACAGAATCTGGACAAGGCGATGCAGGTTGCCGCCCGCCTGCAATACGGCTGCACCTGGATCAACAGCCATTTCATGCTCGTCAGCGAAATGCCCCACGGCGGGCTGAAACGTTCAGGTTATGGCAAAGACTTATCCAGTGATTCGCTTCAGGACTACAGCGTGGTGCGGCACATCATGGCCCGCCACGGCCAGCATCTCTGACTACGCTAATAACAAGCCACCAACGGCATGCTTCACCGCGTTCACAACTGCCCCGACCATAATTTAAAGAAGAGGGTTCAACCATGTTCGTGCACAAGACCGCACTGCTCAGTGCAATCACCACGGCCCTGCTGGCCAGCGCCAGCCTGCAAGCGGCAGAACCGCTGAAGGCTGTCGGCGCCGGCGAAGGGCAGTTGGATATCGTCGCCTGGCCGGGCTACATCGAACGTGGCGAAAGCGACAAGGCCTACGACTGGGTGAGCGGTTTCGAGCAGGAAACCGGCTGCAAGGTCAACGTGAAGACCGCCGCGACCTCTGACGAAATGGTCAGCCTGATGGCCAAGGGCGGTTACGACCTGGTCACCGCGTCGGGCGATGCTTCGCTGCGATTGATCGTCGGCAAGCGTGTGCAACCGATCAACACCGCGTTGATCCCGAACTGGAAGACCCTCGACCCACGCCTCAAAGATGCGCCGTGGTACGTGGTCAATAAACAGACCTACGGCACCCCGTATCAGTGGGGCCCGAACGTGCTGATGTACAACACCAACGTGTTCAAGACTGCGCCAACCAGTTGGAATGTGCTGTTCGCCGCGCAGGATTTGCCCGACGGCAAGCCGAACAAGGGTCGTGTGCAGGCCTATGACGGCCCGATCTACATCGCCGATGCGGCGCTGTATCTGAAATCGACCCGGCCTGAACTGGGCATCAAGGATCCGTATCAACTGACCGAGGCGCAGTACAAAGCCGTGCTGGATTTACTGCGGGCGCAGCAGCCGCTGATCCACCGCTACTGGCATGACACCACGGTGCAGATGAGCGATTTCAAAAACGAAGGCGTGGTCGCGTCGGGCGCCTGGCCGTATCAGGTCAACAGCCTGGTGAACGAGAAGCAGCCAATCGCTTCGACCATTCCGAAAGAAGGCGCCACCGGTTGGGCCGACACCACCATGTTGCACGCCGAGGCCAAACATCCCAACTGTGCATACAAGTGGATGGACTGGTCGCTGAAGCCCAAAGTCCAGGGTGATGTGGCGGCGTGGTTCGGCTCGTTGCCGGCGGTGCCAGCGGCGTGCAAGGAGAGCGAATTGCTCGGCGCCGAAGGTTGCAAGACCAACGGTTTCGACCAGTTCGACAAAATCGCCTTCTGGAAAACTCCGCAAGCTGAAGGCGGCAAGTTCGTGCCGTATAGCCGCTGGACGCAGGATTACATCGCGATCATGGGCGGTCGCTAGTCTTTGAATTGACGCCGCGCCCCCTGTGGGAGCGGCGGTGCGACTTGCTCGCGAAAGCGGTGTGTCAGCCAGCACCCATGCCGAATGATAGACCGCGTTCGCGAGCAAGCCCGCTCCCACATCGGGATCACCAACACCAGCAAACCGCAAAACGTTTCAGCTTTTTCAGAAGTCCAGGCAGGGCCGCTGCGACGGCTTTCGCCTTTTTGGAGCACCGCACCATGACACTTGCAGTCCAGTTCACCAACGTTTCCCGGCAGTTCGGCGAAGTGAAGGCCGTTGACCGGGTTTCCATCGATATCCAGGACGGCGAGTTCTTTTCCATGCTCGGCCCCTCCGGCTCGGGCAAAACCACCTGCCTGCGCCTGATCGCCGGGTTCGAGCAACCGAGCGCCGGTTCGATCTGCATCCACGGCGCCGAAGCGGCCGGTCTGCCGCCGTATCAACGTGATGTAAACACTGTATTTCAGGATTACGCACTGTTCCCGCACATGAACGTGCTGGATAACGTTGCCTACGGTTTGAAGGTCAAAGGCGTAGGCAAAGCCGAGCGCCATAAGCGCGCCGAAGAAACCTTGGACATGGTCGCCCTCGGCGGCTACGGCGCGCGTAAACCGGTGCAGTTGTCCGGTGGTCAACGACAGCGTGTCGCCCTGGCCCGCGCCTTGGTCAATCGCCCTCGCGTGCTGTTGCTTGATGAGCCACTCGGCGCACTCGACCTGAAACTGCGCGAACAGATGCAAAGCGAATTGAAAAAGCTGCAACGCCAACTCGGCATCACCTTCATCTTCGTGACCCACGATCAGACTGAAGCCCTGTCAATGTCCGACCGCGTCGCCGTGTTCAACAAGGGCCGCATCGAGCAGGTCGACACGCCGCGCAATCTGTACATGAAACCGACCACCACGTTTGTCGCCGAATTCGTTGGCACCTCGAACGTGATTCGTGGCGATCTGGCGCGCCAGCTCAGCGGCAACCCGCAGCCGTTTTCGATCCGTCCGGAACACGTGCGTTTCGCCGAGGGCCCGCTGGCCAGTCACGAAATAGAAGTCAGCGGTTTGCTCCACGACATCCAGTATCAAGGCAGCGCGACCCGTTATGAACTGACGCTGGAAAACGGCCAGACCCTGAGCATCAGCCACGCCAATAATCAGTGGATCGACAGCAGCGCGCAGCACCAGACCGGCCAGCGCTTGAGTGCGCGTTGGGCGCGTGAAGCGATGATTACGCTGCACGACACCGTTGCGAGCGGGGTGTGAGATGAGCACGCTCGCGACGACTCCATCGCCACCGTTGCGCAGGTTTTCCAACCTGCTCTATCGCAAGCCGAATCTGTACCTGTTGATGTTGCTGGTGCCACCGCTGCTGTGGTTCGGCGCGATCTATCTAGGCTCGCTGCTGGTGCTGCTGTGGCAGGGTTTCTATACCTTTGACGACTTCACCATGGCGGTGACGCCGGACCTGACGCTGGCGAATTTTGCGGCGCTGTTGCGGCCATCGAACTTCGACATCATTCTGCGCACGTTGAGCATGGCCATTGCCGTGTCGATGGCCAGCGCCCTCGTCGCGTTCCCGATTGCCTACTACATGGCGCGTTACACCACGGGCAAGACCAAAGCGTTTTTTTACATCGCGGTGATGATGCCGATGTGGGCCAGTTACATCGTCAAGGCCTACGCATGGACGCTGCTGCTGGCCAAGGGTGGCGTGGCGCAGTGGTTCGTTCAGCACTTGGGGCTGGAACCGGTGTTGCAGTTCATTCTGGGCATACCGGGCGTGGGCGGCAGCACCCTGTCGACCTCGCACCTGGGGCGGTTCATGGTCTTCGTCTACATCTGGCTGCCGTTCATGATCCTGCCGATTCAGGCCTCGCTGGAACGTCTGCCGCCGTCGCTGTTGCAAGCGTCTGCCGACCTTGGCGCCAAACCGCGCCAGACGTTTATGCAAGTGATTTTGCCGCTGTCGATTCCGGGGATTGCGGCGGGTTCGATCTTTACGTTTTCGCTGACGCTGGGCGATTTCATCGTGCCGCAACTGGTGGGCCCGCCGGGCTACTTCATCGGCAGCATGGTTTATGCGCAGCAAGGCGCGATTGGCAATATGCCGATGGCAGCGGCGTTCACTCTGGTGCCCATCGTTCTGATTGCGGTTTACCTGTCCATCGTCAAACGACTGGGGGCCTTCGATGCACTCTGAGCGCGCTTCACTGGGTCTGCGCATCGCCGCCTGGGGCGGGTTGGTGTTTCTGCACTTCCCGATCCTGATCATCTTCCTTTACGCCTTCAACACCGAAGAGGCCGCGTTCAGCTTTCCACCTAAGGGCTTCACCCTGCACTGGTTCAGCGTGGCGTTTTCGCGGCCGGACGTGCTGGAGGCCATCAAGCTATCGCTGCAGATTGCCGCCATCGCCACGTTGATCGCGATGGTGCTTGGCACGCTGGCTTCAGCGGCGCTGTACCGGCGTGATTTCTTCGGCAAACAGGGCATCTCGCTGATGCTGATCCTGCCGATTGCGCTGCCGGGGATCATCACCGGGATCGCGTTGCTAGCGACGTTCAAAACGCTGGGCATTGAGCCTGGGATGTTCACCATCATCGTCGGCCACGCGACCTTCTGCGTGGTGATCGTCTACAACAACGTCATTGCCCGCCTGCGCCGGACTTCGCACAGCTTGATCGAGGCCTCGATGGATCTGGGCGCCGACGGTTGGCAGACCTTCCGCTACATCATCCTGCCGAACCTCGGCTCGGCGTTGCTGGCCGGCGGCATGCTCGCGTTTGCGCTGTCGTTCGACGAAATCATCGTCACCACGTTCACCGCAGGGCATGAACGCACGCTGCCGTTGTGGTTGCTCAATCAACTGAGCCGGCCACGGGATGTGCCAGTGACCAACGTCGTCGCCATGCTGGTGATGATGGTGACCATGCTGCCGATCCTGGGTGCCTATTACCTGACCCGAGGTGGCGAAAGCGTGGCGGGGAGTGGCGGCAAGTAAACGTCCACCCCCTGTGGGTGCGGGCTTGCTCGCGAAGAGGCCAGCACATTCAACATTGATGTTGGCTGCCTTACTGCTTTCGCGAGCAAGCCCGCTCCCACCGTTGAACCCGGTTTCTTCTGAAAAATAACAATGGCTTCAAAGAGGACAAAAACATGCAAACCAAACTCTTGATCAACGGCCAACTGGTCAACGGCGAAGGCCCGGCGCAACCTGTGCTCAACCCTTCGCTCGGTGAAGTGCTGGTGGAGATCAACGAAGCCAGCGAAGCCCAGGTCGATGCTGCCGTGCGTGCCGCCGACAACGCCTTTGCCGAGTGGTCGCAAACCGCGCCGAAAGACCGCTCCTTGCTGCTGCTCAAACTCGCTGACGCCATCGAAGCCCACGGCGAAGAGTTGGCGAAACTCGAATCCGACAACTGCGGCAAACCCTACAGCGCCGCGCTGAATGACGAGATCCCGGCGATTGCCGACGTGTTCCGTTTCTTTGCCGGCGCCAGTCGTTGCATGAGCGGATCGGCCGGCGGTGAATACCTGCCCGGCCACACCTCAATGATCCGTCGCGACCCGGTCGGCGTAATCGCCTCCATCGCGCCGTGGAACTACCCGTTGATGATGGTCGCCTGGAAAATCGCCCCGGCACTGGCCGCCGGTAACACCGTGGTGCTCAAGCCGTCGGAACAAACCCCGCTGACCGCGTTACGCTTGGCCGAACTGGCGTCGGACATTTTCCCGGCCGGCGTACTCAATCTGGTGTTTGGTCGTGGGCCTACCGTTGGCAGTCCTTTGGTCACGCACCCGAAAGTGCGCATGGTTTCGTTGACTGGTTCCATCGCCACGGGTGCCAACATCATTTCCAGCACCGCCGACAGCGTCAAACGCCTGCACATGGAACTGGGCGGCAAGGCGCCGGTGATCATCTTCGACGACGCCGATATCGATGCGGCGGTTGAAGGCATCCGTACGTTCGGCTTTTACAACGCCGGGCAGGACTGCACCGCGGCCTGCCGGATCTACGCGCAGCAAGGCATTTATGACAAGTTTGTGGAGAAGCTCGGCGCGGCCGTCAGCAGCATCAAGTACGGTTTGCAGGATGATCCGTCCACCGAACTGGGGCCGCTGATCACTGCGCAACATCGCGACCGCGTCGCCGGTTTCGTCGAGCGTGCCGTCGCGCAACCGCACATCCGTTTGATCACGGGTGGCAAGTCTGTGGACGGCAATGGCTTCTTCTTCGAACCCACCGTGCTGGCCGATGCGCAGCAGGACGACGAAATCGTTCGCCGCGAAGTGTTCGGGCCGGTGGTGTCGGTGACCAAGTTCACTGATGAAGCGCAGGCGCTGGAGTGGGCCAACGATTCGGACTACGGCTTGGCGTCCTCTGTGTGGACTGCGGATGTAGGACGCGCGCATCGGATGTCCGCGCGGTTGCAGTACGGCTGCACCTGGGTCAACACGCATTTCATGCTGGTCAGCGAAATGCCTCACGGCGGTCAGAAATTGTCTGGCTACGGCAAGGACATGTCCATGTATGGGCTGGAGGACTACACCACGGTTCGGCATGTGATGTTCAAGCATTAAAGATCAAAAGCTTCGTGAGCAAGCCCACTCCCACAGGGAACGCATTCCAAATGTGGGAGTGAGCCTGCTGGCGATGGCGTCACCCCGGCTTCAAGGCAGAAACCGGCTCTACGCACCACCAGGACTCCAAAACAATAACTACCGAACCGGGCGGCGCTCCCAAAGCCCCGCCACGGCCTCGGCCATCCGAAATCTGCCGATTTCACGGAGCAAACACACATGAGTGCATCACCCGATCTCTCAGCCGCCGTTGCCGACAGCGATGCCGAACAACTGCGCCAACTGGGCTACACCTCCAACTTCAATCGCAGCATGAGCCTGTGGGAAAACTTCGCCCTGGGCTTCACTTATCTGTCACCGGTCGTAGGGGTTTATACCCTGTTCGGTCTGTGTCTGGCCGCAGGCGGGCCACCGATGTTCTGGGCCTACTTGCTGGTCGGTTGCGGTCAGTTGCTGGTGTGCCTGATCTTCGGCGAAGTGGTGTCGCAGTTCCCGATCTCTGGCGGCGTCTATCCATGGGCGCGCCGCTTGGTGGGCAAGAAATGGGCGTGGATGGTCGGCTGGATCTACTCCATCGCCCTGTGCGTGACCATTGCCGCCGTGGCGGTCGGCGCCGGCCCGTACCTGGCCGCCATGATGGGCTTTGAGCCAAACAACAACACCAACATCGTCATCGCTCTGGTGCTGACCCTGTTCGCCACACTGGTCAACCTCAGCGGCACCAAAGTGCTGGCGCGCATCGCCATGTTCGGCTTCCTCTGCGAACTGGTCGGCGCGGTGATCGTCGGCGTGTACCTGCTGATCTTCGAACGCCACCAGCCGCTCAGCGTGCTGTTCAACACCTTCGACATCAGCGTCGACGGCTCGTACCTGCCAGCCTTCCTCACTGCATCGCTGGCGGGGATGTTCCTCTACTACGGCTTCGAGGCCTGCGGCGACGTCGCCGAAGAAACCCCGAACCCGAGCAAGAAAATCCCGGTGGCCATGCGCATGACCATCTACATCGGCGGCATCGCAGCAATGTTCGCCTGCCTGGCGCTGATCCTCGCCGTACCGGACATGCAAGCGGTGATCAATGGCACCGACAAAGACCCGGTCACCACCATCCTAAGCAACGCCTTCGGCCCGGTCGGTTCGAAAGTGGTGATGGGCGTGGTGATGATTTCCTTCATCTCCTGCGTCATCAGCCTACAGGCCGCAGCGAGTCGCCTGCTGTACTCCTACGCTCGCGATGAAATGGTCATCGGCAGCCGACTGCTGAAAAAGCTTTCTCCTACGACCCAGGTGCCGGTGGCTGCACTGTTCGTGGCCGGCGTCCTGCCCGCCCTGATCATCGTCCTCGGCTTCTTCCTGCAAGACGCCGTGGCCACCATCGTCAGCTTCGCCGCCATCGGCATCTACCTCGCGTTCCAGATGATCGTGCTGGCCGCCCTGTATGCGCGGATGAAAGGCTGGAAACCCAGCGGCAAATTCACCCTCGGCGCGTGGGGCTGGCCGGTGAATATCGGCGCACTGGTGTATGGCGTTGGCGCGATCATCAACATGGCCTGGCCACGCACGCCGGATGCGGCTTGGTATGTGAACTATGCGATGGTGCTGAGCACCGCGATCGTGATTGGTTTGGGATTGGTTTACATGTGGATTGGCAAGCCGTATGACCATGGGAAGGCGCCGGCTGGGGATGCCTGGAAGGTGAGTCGCTAACGCTCGTATAACGCGATCAGTTGCCCTGCTCGCATTAATGTGTGCAGGGCTACTCAATTAGAACTCAGCGGTCTGGACAAGCTGAACTCAATACCTACACTGTTTGCACAAAATCTACAGGTTTGCCTTTTACATCCAGTACTCGAAACCATCCCTTCACACTCTGGATTGACCTGATAGCGAGCTGAATATGAGTTTCGTGCATGAAATCCGTCCCAGCATATAAAGGCTGCCCTTCCCAAAACGGAGAGCGTACGGAGTCATAAGGCTCCATCCCCGCCATCTCACGAAACACATGCAGTGCTTCGATGACTTGGCAGTCAAGACGTCGTAAATAATGGGTATTTACCTTGAGAGGTTGTCCGCCTTCTTGCTTGGAGGCATTTTCAAGGCCTACGTAACTCTCCCGAATTTCGAGTAACGCACTCTGCGTCGTGAAATCCAAACATCGGCCCAAATCAATAACAGCTCCCAACACAAAAGGCTGTTTGATCTTTTCCCTTTTCTGAGCGTTGGTCGCGAAGCTAAGCGCCCTTTGAGGATTATTTTCCCAAAAGTAGACGCCTCCACCGAGCCAGTCATAGTCGTTGGTGCTGTCATAGAGAGATTGTTCACCAGCCAGCACGCGCTCGCCAACTTCTCGCTCGCATCCATGGAAACCAAGTACAAAGGACGGGGAAATGCTATACATCAGTTCGCCGTAGCTTCTCCATTTACACGAGCAAAGAATGCACGGACTTTTTTAGGGTCTTTCAGCATTTCACTAGCAGATCGCCTAATACGCTGCGAGCCTTCAGAAGCAATTGGAAGCGGGCCACTATGCGAAGAAGCGATCACCCAAGCGGTTGCGCTCTGCTTGGCATCAGAATTTATCTGACAAAAAATCGCCTCCGCAGCAGCAGTGAGGGTAGCCGTTGCTGAAATTTTGGCGATCGCATGATCTAAAGATGGACCAAGCTGCGAATGGAGAATCGCACCTGATGAAATCCCTGCCACGGAGACTGGCCCAATCATCTTGTGAACATATTCGACATGAGGACGGCCCTCTGAACCGGTCACAACGACCAGCCCACGGCCTTCATCTTCAGACCCTTCAGGAGTCTCTTTGTCGAGATCTTTGAGCATTTCTTCCTCGATTCGAGCTACGGTTCGGCGCTCAAATGTTGATTAATTAATCGACAATATAGTCTCTGAAATTCACTACGTCACCCACACCGACGAGTTGTCAGATGATCTGCAGCCTTGGAAGCACCTATTTTTTTTCGAATGCGCTTTCTGACGCTGTTTTTGAACGCAATTTCGCTCGCCTTTGTTTGATGCAATTGATTGCATAACTCATCGGTCACTTTTCGGGTGTGCCTCCTTGAAAACATTTTGCCAGCTCCTGAACAAGCGGAAATTGGAAACCGAAAACTCGATCAACACGAAGAAACCTGCAGTTCATTCCGTGGATCCGAATAGATAAGGGAAAAGCTACGGCTTAGGCGGTCGGTTGCTGGTGGCACTGCAAAATCAGGCATTTCCTACAGGCGCCGCCTTCAGAGACAAGCCCGCTTTCCTACGGCAGGTGTCGACAGAGCCGACTTGGCGTCTTGGGTGGCTAGCCGATAGGCTTTCTCTCGGCAGCGAAATCAGCAGCCCGGTGTCGGAGCCGGAATAAATATCAACACGGCGTGACCGCACTCATTTGAGTGGCGGCTCTATTCTCAATATTGGAGTCGAAAAATGCCTGACCACGTACAAACTCCTTCTGAAAGCTCCGCTTTCTTCACCCCCACCGTCTTCACCCGCCACAACCGCTTCCTCCACGCATTCATGCAAGACCACGAAGCCTGGTTCTGTGTTCAGGATCTCGGTCGCCTGATGGGCTATCCGCTGAACGAACGCCTCACTCTGAAACTCGATCCCGACCAGCGTCGCAACGTCCTCATGCGCAAGGACGGCGAAATCGTCGATTGCGCGACGGTCAGCGAGTCCGGCCTGTACGCCCTGCTCGTCCATCACTTCGTGCCGGAAAACCGCAATCTGCGCCAATGGCTGAGCCATGAAGTGATTCCGATGTTGCGCGAAACCACGCGGTACCTGTGGATAACTGCCCAAGCCTGAGTTCGGTTAACTGGGCTGGGGTCACCGTCCCTCTGCTTCACTGGCAACAGCAGGCGTGGGTCAAATGGCGTGACGTGCCGGAGTTGATGCACGGCCAGCAGCCGTATCCGGTTTTGGGAACCTGTAGCTGAAGTCCATCCAAAAAACTGTGGCGAGGGCGCTTGCTCCCCTCGCCACAGGTTTACTCCGCAAGTTGATTGATCTGCACACCGTGAAAGCCAAATGGCTCGCACAGTCGCTTTCCCAGGATTAAAACCGCGAAACACTCCTCATCGCATCCACCAGATACCGCATCGCGATCCGGTCGCTCTCCGAGAGCTCCCGATAACGCTCCAACAGTTTCAACTCATCAGAGCTGAGCCTACGCCTTTTGCGACCGCTGCCGAGGCAGGGAAAGATGCCCAACATGTCGGTGATGCCTTGTATTTTTGCCATGGACGATGTCCTTCTCTAATACGTCAAAGAACTGCTCAACCACCACATCGCCCTGCCCCTTTCAGCAGCGTCGTGTGCCCCACCGGTCTGAAGGTTCGCGACCGGTCATGTCCATAGCATAGAAATTTAATCGGCGCTGAAAAGGGCTTTTTAGAGTAATTAGTCGAAAAAAGCAGATATGCCCTGTAAATCAGAAAGTGCCGTCGGAAAAAATACCGACATGTCTTGTTTCATTGCCAGACTGAGCCTCGTAATCAATCATTTTTGCTCGACAATCGAACGGTTTAAGCTAGCCGGCATCTGTTTATAGTCCGTTGCGTTTGGCCGAAGGCTTGTCCGAACCGTACTTTCTGATCCAGCACGTGCCAGGAACGGCGCGGGATTGCACACGACAGGTTGTATTTATGCACCGCAGGAATTTGCTCAAAGCGTCCATGGCCATTGCGGCTTACACCGGTCTTTCAGCCTCAGGCCTGCTGGCGGCGAATGCCTGGGCCGCCAACGGTGACGTCGCTGATGGCGACGCACAAGCCTTCGATTTCGAAGCCCTGAAGCGCAAGGCCAAACAACTGGCCGGCAGTGCCTATCAGGACACCAAACAGGTGCTGCCGCCGACGCTGGCGACCATGACCCCGCAAAACTTCAACGCGATCCGCTACGACGGCGAGCATTCGTTGTGGAAGGAGAACAAGGGTCAACTGGACGTGCAGTTCTTCCACGTCGGCATGGGTTTTCGCCAACCGGTGCGCATGTACAGCGTTGATCCGAAGACCCGTACCGCCCGCGAGGTGCATTTCCGCCCGGCGCTGTTCAACTACGAAAACACTTCGGTCGACACTCAGCAACTCAAGGGCGATTTGGGTTTTGCCGGTTTCAAGCTGTTCAAGGCGCCGGAACTGGATCGTCATGACGTGGTGTCGTTCCTCGGTGCCAGTTACTTTCGTGCGGTGGATGCCTCTGGCCAATATGGCCTCTCGGCGCGTGGTCTGGCGATCGACACCTATGCCAAGAAGCGCGAAGAATTCCCTGACTTCACCCAGTTCTGGTTCGAGACGCCGGATCATAACGCCACGCGTTTTGTGGTTTATGCCCTGCTCGACTCGCCGAGCGCGACCGGCGCCTATCGCTTCGACATCGATTGCCAGGCCGAACGCGTGGTGATGGAAATCGACGCGCACATCAATGCACGCACGGCCATCGAACAACTGGGCATTTCGCCGATGACCAGCATGTTCAGTTGCGGCACCCACGAGCGCCGCATGTGCGACACCATCCACCCGCAAATCCATGATTCGGATCGCCTGGCGATGTGGCGCGGCAACGGCGAGTGGGTCTGCCGTCCGCTGAACAACCCGGCGACGCTGCAGTTCAACGCATTTGCCGACACGGACCCTAAAGGTTTTGGTCTGGTACAAACCGACCATGAATTCGCCAACTATCAGGACACCGTCGACTGGTACAGCAAACGTCCGAGCCTGTGGGTCGAACCGACGACCGCGTGGGGCGAAGGCTCTATCGATCTGTTGGAAATTCCTACCACCGGCGAGACCCTCGACAACATCGTCGCGTTCTGGACGCCGAAGAAACCGGTGGCCGCCGGTGATTCGCTGAACTATGGCTACAAGCTCTACTGGAGTGCCCTGCCACCGGTCAGCACGCCGTTGGCGCGAGTGCAGGCGACCCGTTCCGGGATGGGCGGCTTCACTGAAGGCTGGGCACCGGGCGAGCATTATCCGCCGGTCTGGGCGCGCCGCTTCGCCGTGGATTTCACTGGTGGCGGTCTGGATCGCCTGCCGCAGGGCACCGGGATCGAACCGGTGATCACCTGCTCCAACGGCAAGGTGCAGGACTTCAGCGTGCTGGTGCTGGATGACATCAAGGGTTACCGGATCCTGTTCGACTGGTACCCGACCAATGACGGCGTGGAGCCCGTGGAGTTTCGGTTGTTCATTCGCACCAATGACCGCACGTTGAGTGAGACCTGGCTGTACCAGTACTTCCCGCCGGCGCCGGACAAGCGTAAGTATCCTTGATGGATTGAGGTGCCTTTTCGGGCCTCTTCGCGGGTAAGCCCGCTCCCGCGTTGGACCGGTGTCGGTCACACATTCGACAATCGACCGAGATCAACCGAGGGAGCAAGCTTGCTCGCGAAGGCGCCAGCACAGGCAAAACAGCCATCTACAGAAAAAACAAAGCCCCGACCATCACTGGCCGGGGCTTTTTGCATTTCAGCGCGTCATTCAATCGCGCAAATCAGACTCATGAATCGGCTGATCACGATGGGTCGCACGCTGATACTGCGCCGGCCACACCGCTTTGCGTCCGCCCAGATCATCATCGGCGTGCAACGGCCAGTACGGATCACGCAGCAACTCGCGGGCGAGGAAGATGATGTCGGCCTGGCAGGTACGCAGAATGTGCTCGGCCTGCGCAGGTTCGGTAATCATTCCCACAGTGCCAGTGGCGATGGCTGACTCTTTACGCACGCGTTCGGCGAAGCGCGTCTGATAACCCGGCCCGACAGGAATCTCGGCGTTGGCTGCCGTGCCACCCGAGGAAACGTCGATCAGGTCCACACCCAATGCTTTCAGACGCCGCGCCAGCTCAACGGTTTCGTCAGGGTTCCAGCCGTCCTCAACCCAGTCGGTGGCCGACACACGGACGAACACCGGCAACTGCTCCGGCCAAACGTTCCTCACTGCTTCGGTGACTTGCAGCACCAGACGAATCCGGTTTTCGAACGAGCCTCCGTACTGATCCCGCCGTTGATTACTCAGCGGCGACAGAAACTGGTGCAGCAGATAACCGTGCGCCGCGTGAACCTCAACCACACTGAAACCCGCCGTCAGCGAGCGTTTCGCTGCGTCGACAAAGGCTTGGATAACCTCGGCGATCTGCCCTTCATCGAGCTGTTTGGGTTGCGTGTGCTGCGGATCAAAGGCAATCGGCGACGGCCCGACCGGTGTCCAGCCGCCATCATCCGGTTTGACGCTGCCGTGCTGGCCGATCCATGGTCGATGGGTGCTGGCCTTGCGCCCGGCGTGGGCCAGTTGAATGCCGGCGACTGCGCCCTGCGAGGTGATGAAACGAGTGATGCGTTGCAGTGGTTCGATCTGTTCGTCATTCCACAAACCAAGGTCTTGGGCGGTGATCCGACCGTCGGCCGTCACCGCCGTGGCTTCGGTGAACACCAGGCCGGCACCACCCACGGCGCGACTGCCGAGGTGCACCAAATGCCAGTCGTTGGCCAGACCGTCGACGCTGGAGTATTGGCACATGGGCGACACGGCGATGCGATTGGGCAGGGTCAGTTGGCGCAGAGTAAAGGGTTCAAGCAGCAGACTCATGGGGCACCTCTCAAATCAGTGGGCAGGCTCCAGGGTTCTGTTTGAATAGTCGTCGAGTGACAGGAAAAGGTGCAGCACCCGCCCCCGCGGGCAAAAAATTCGACAAGACGTCACAAGGCCAATCAAGCAGTGCTTAGAGCCTAGTCGACAACCGGGGATGAGGGAGGGTTCAGAGTCATTCTGTGTGGGAAAGTCCGCCTTCGCGAGCAAGCTCGCTCCCACCAGGACAACACCGGGCCTGTGGGAGCGAGTTTGCTCGCGACGGGGTCAGCGCGGTTCGATGTGGGCAATCATCAGTTGCACGGTCTCATTACCACGAAACTCGTTAACGTCGAGCTTGTAAGCCAGTTCGACCCATTTGATCGTCGGATTCGGCCAGATGTCGCGGTCGATACCGAAGGCGATGCCGTCGAGTTTCACCGAGCCGCACTCGCTTTTCAGTACCACTTTCAAGTGTCGCTCACCGACGACCCGCTGCTCGACCAACTGGAATACACCGTGAAACAGCGGCTCCGGAAAGTGCTGGCCCCAAGGCCCGGCATGGCGCAGGGCGCGGGCCAACTCAAGGTGGAATTCTTCAACCGCCAGCGTGCCGTCCGACAACATGCGCCCGGTGAGGTCTTCTTCGCGAAGTTGCCTACGCACTTCGGCGTCAAATGCCTCGGCGAACAACGGAAAATTCTCCTGCGGCAAGGTCAGGCCGGCTGCCATTGCGTGGCCACCGTATTTGGCAATCAGGTTCGGATGCTGCGCCGCGACCACGCTCAAGGCATCACGAATATGGAAGCCTTGCACTGAACGTCCCGAGCCCTTGAGCAAACCATCGCCAGCCTCAGCGAAGGCGATGGTCGGACGGAAATAACGCTCTTTCATCCGTGAGGCGAGGATGCCGATGACGCCCTGGTGCCACTCCGGATCAAACAGGCACAGACCGAACGGCATTGATTCAACGGGCAAGTCCTTCAACTGGGCCAGCGCTTCGCGCTGCATGCCTTGCTCGATGGTTTTGCGATCCTGGTTCATGCCGTCCAGTTGCGCGGCCATTTCGCGGGCCATGTTGGCGTCGGCGGTGAGCAGGCATTCGATGCCCAGGCTCATGTCATCCAAGCGCCCGGCGGCGTTCAGGCGCGGGCCGACGATGAAACCCAGATCCGTGGAGGTGATGCGAGCCGCGTCACGCTTGGCCACTTCGAGGATCGCTTTGATACCCGGCCGCGCACGCCCGGCACGAATCCGCTCCAGCCCCTGATGCACCAGAATCCGGTTGTTGGCGTCCAGCGGCACCACGTCGGCGACGCTGCCCAACGCGACCAGATCAAGCAATTCGCCGATGTTCGGCTGCGGCTTGCTTTCGTACCAGCCGACGCTGCGCAGGCGCGCGCGCAACGCCATCAACACATAGAAAATCACCCCGACACCGGCCAGCGCCTTGCTCGGGAACTCGCAGCCTGGCTGGTTGGGATTGACCAGCGCATCGGCCTGCGGCAGTTCATCGCCGGGCAAGTGGTGATCGGTGATCAGCACTTTGAGCCCATGACGCTTGGCAGCGGCAACGCCTTCAACGCTGGAAATGCCGTTGTCGACGGTGATCAGCAACTGCGGTTCGCGAGTCATGGCAACTTCGACGATTTCCGGGGTCAGGCCGTAACCGTATTCAAAGCGGTTGGGGACCAGGTAATCGACGTGAGCGGCGCCCAGCAGTCGCAACCCGAGCATACCCACCGTGCTGGCCGTGGCGCCGTCCGCGTCGAAATCACCGACGATGAGGATGCGCTGGCGTTGCTCCAGCGCTGTCACCAGCAGATCGACTGCCGCATCGATGCCCTTGAGTTGCTGGAACGGAATCAACCGCGCCAGGCTCTTGTCCAGTTGCGCCTCGGATTGCACGCCCCGCGCCGCATACAAGCGGGTCAGCAGCGGCGGCAGGTCACCGAGAAAGGGCAGAGTGGCAGGCAGTTGACGAGGTTCGATACGCATGGGGTAACGGAGACTTCTCTTGAATACGTGGGATTAATCAGATGACAACGCAGGATCAGCCGCGCTCACCTTGCAGCCATTGCAACTGGACTTCGTGTTGACCGCGATCGTCGGTGACGAAGATCGTCCCTTCGCTGATCATCACGTCCCACTTGATGACGCGGGGCATGTCCTTGGCCAGGGTTTCCAGCACTTCTTGCGGGACGGCGGCAATGTTGACGTTTTTAAGGTTCTTGATCGCCGGGATCACCTTGGTTTCCCACACGCGCAGGCTGCCGTAGGCCAGCAGGCTGGTACGTTCAGTGCGACGCGAGCACCAGGTCAAACGGTCGGCGTCGGGCTGGCCGACTTCGATCCAGTGCAGAACACGATCGTCCAGGCTCTTTTCCCACAGCGCAGGTTCATCCACGTCTGACAGACCACGGCCAAACGACAACTGCTCGTTGTACCAGAGGGCGTAGGCCAGCAGCCGCACAGTCATGCGCTCTTCGGTTTCCGAAGGGTGACGGGCGATGGTCTGCTTGACGCTCTCGTAGACGCTGCGGTCGAGGTCGGTGAGGTTCAGTTCAAACTTGTAAGTGGTCGAAGGCTGGGCCATGAACGGGCTTCTTGATACGAGGAAAGTCGGCAAGTCTAACCGATGCGGTAGGCAATCATCGAATTGATGGCGATCAACCTGCGGCGCCTGACAGCCGGCTATGCTAAAACGCTGTATCCGCTCAACCTTGTCCTACAGGATTCAGCATGCCGTTTACCAACAAGCCGCTCAGCGGCGTGAAAGTCATCGAACTGGGTACATTGATTGCCGGGCCGTTTGCCTCGCGCATTTGCGGCGAGTTCGGTGCCGAAGTCATCAAGATCGAATCGCCGGACGGCGGTGATCCGTTGCGCAAATGGCGAAAATTGTACGAGGGCACCTCGTTGTGGTGGTTCGTTCAGGCGCGCAACAAGAAGTCGCTGACGCTCAACCTCAAGCATCCCGATGGCTTGGCGATCCTGAAAAAACTGCTCAGTGAAGCCGACATCCTGATCGAGAACTTTCGCCCCGGGGTGTTGGAAAAACTCGGTCTGAGCTGGGAAACCCTACACGCGTTGAACCCGAAACTGGTGATGGTGCGCCTCTCCGGCTTCGGCCAGACCGGGCCGATGAAGGATCAGCCGGGGTTCGGCGCTGTCGGCGAATCCATGGGGGGGTTGCGCTACATCACCGGTTTCGAGGATCGGCCGCCGGTGCGTACCGGCATCTCCATCGGCGACTCGATTGCCGCGCTGTGGGGCGTGATCGGCGCGCTGATGGCGCTGCGTCATCGTGAGGTCAACGGCGGGCTCGGCCAAGTGGTCGATGTGGCGCTGTACGAAGCGATCTTCGCCATGATGGAAAGCATGGTGCCGGAGTTCGATGTGTTCGGTTTTATCCGTGAACGCACCGGCAACATCATGCCCGGCATCACGCCGTCGTCGATCCACACCAGCGCCGACGGCAAGCATGTGCAGATCGGCGCCAATGGCGATGCAATCTTCAAGCGCTTCATGCTGATCATCGGCCGTGAAGATCTGGCCAATGACCCGACACTGGCCAGCAACGACGGTCGCGACAATCGCCGCGACGAGTTGTATGGCGTGATCGATCGCTGGGTCAATTCGCTGCCGCTGCAAGCGGTGCTCGACCTGCTCAATCAGGCTGACGTACCGGTCAGCCGGATCTTCAGTGCCGAAGACATGTTCAGTGATCCGCAGTACCTGGCTCGGGAAATGTTCCTGTCTGCCAAGCTGCCGGACGGCAAACCCTTCAAGATGCCGGGTATCGTGCCCAAACTCTCAGAGACACCGGGCTCCTCCGAATGGGTCGGACCGCAGCTCGGTGAACACAATGCGCAGGTACTCCACGATCTTGGCTATGACGAAAAACAGATTATCCAACTGCGCGAAGACGGAGCCATTTAAGCTGAAGCACCGACAGGCATCGGACGCCAACCGCTCCCACCACGGATGGACCTGGCGCCTGTTCGGTCTGTTGTTTCTACTGACCCTGCCCGCTTGGGCGCAGGCAAAACCTACGCTGATCTGGTTACTGCGCGACTTGCCACCGATGACCATTTTCGAAGGTCCGAAAAAGGGCCAGGGGGTGATCGATCAGTTGCTGCCGATGCTGATCGCTGGCATGCCGCAATACGAACATACGCTGATGCGGGTCAATCGCGCCCGTGGCTTGCAGATGCTCCATGACAACCCTTTCGCCTGTGACCCCGCGCTGATATGGAACCAGGTACGCGCGCAGTCGGTTGCGTATTCGATCCCTGCGATTCGCGCGGTGAGTAATGGTCTGGTGGTCCGTCAGCAGGATCGGGCGGTGCTTGAACCCTATCTGGTGAATGGCGAGGTTGATCTGTCTGCGCTGCTCGCTAATGGCAACAGGAAGGTCGGCGTTGTCGCCGAACGCAGCTACGGCGAGTTTCTCGACACTATCCTGCATCAAGCGCCCAGCGGCGCGCTGACTGCGCATTACGGCAATGATGCGCTGGCCAATCTGCTGTCGATGCAGCGTCTTGGCCGGTTGCAGGTGGTGCTGGGTTACTGGCCGGAAATCCGCTATCAGGCGAAACAGGCGCAGATTGCCGAAGATGAGCTGGAGTTTTATCCGATCCAGGGCGCCGGAAAATATCTCTCAGGTTATGTCGCCTGTTCCGACACCACGATGGGGCGTCAGGCCATCAGCGAGATCAACCAACTGCTGCGCACCCTGCCCCACGAACATCTCAATCGGCTGTACGCCGCGTGGCTTGACCCCAAGCAACAGGCCGATTATCTGGAACAGGCACGGCTGTTCTTCGAACAGCAGGCCGCGCAGTAAACGGCGGACAAAAGAAACCCCGAGAAGTGGGGAGACGACTCGGGGTTAAACGTGGCCCGTAATAAAGACCAGTAGCAGCAAGCGACAAACACCGGAGCACAATGCTTGATCCTGCTGTTACGAGGTCTGACTGACAGAGATGCAGGAAGTTTCCCACAAGAGACGTTTCATTTTCAGAGCGCCGCACGCTTGTCCAGCGCCGCATTGCGCAAGGCCGCGATCACGCAGGGCTCCAGTCGCCCTTCGGCAATCAGGACGTCACGGTGCAAGCCATCGACGACATCAGTCAACTGACGCTTGTCGGTCAGTTGTGCCTGATTGAATGGGCGTTCCACGACAATGGCGCCGCTGCTGTTCTTCAAGGTCACCAGGCATTCACCCTGGGCACCGCTTGGAGACAACGAAACCTGATACGGGCTCAGAGCCTCACCGAGCAATAGACTGATACTTTCCATCTCGATCTCCACTCAATAGTCCGAAAACATTGTGTCTGGGGCGTGTCCACAGTAAATGACCACCGGCCCGAGAAGAAAGTTCTGCATGCCGGTCGCAAGCACTCCAGCGTCACCGGTCTGTCAGAGCATGCACGGTGAAGATGACAGAAAAATAACCGTGCCCTTCAGACCCCGACAGGCTGCGAAGCAGCGATCAGGTAGCCATCCAGCAAACCTCTCATCAGCACTGCCGAGACCGGCGTTTGCAAGCGCCCCAATAATCGCAACCGATGCTCGCGCAGCAACGGCTCGAGATCGCTCAGCAGACTCGGCGCGACCGCCCCCAGCAGGATCAGCGCACGGGCTTCACGCTGTACCGCCAAATGCTGAATCAGAGCCAGGCCATCGCCGCCCTTGAGTTGCGGATCGCAAATGGCAATATCGACCACGCCGCGGTGGCCCAGTGAACACAGGGCCGACGCCAGGGACGGTGCGGTCAGTACGTCATAGATGCCGATGGCATTAAGCATTTGATGCAATGCCATCAACTGAAACGGATTGGGTTCAAGAATCAGAACTTTGAGCGAGCGCATGGGCGACCTCCGGAACGACAATCGCGGACTCTCACCGCAGTTGTCGCTCACTCTAGGGCAGCCGTCTTAAGCCTCCCATAGGAAAAGTAGCCGCGTCTTATAGGAAGTTTCCCATCTTCACTGCAGACATCGGCACCCGCTGTCCGTCCTACGCTGAGTGATGTCAGTCCAGCCGCCCAGCAGCCCACGCAACTGGCCGTCGGCACTGTAGAACGGCACGGTCCACTGATAGACCTCGCGCAGGCCATTCTTGAATTGCAGTTGGCGTTTACTGAAGCGCGACTTGCGTGTGCTCAGTTGCACCATGAACTCGTCGTGCAGCATCAGGGCGGTCGCTTCGGGCAACACATCGATCTCGATCAGCAAACGCCCCTGCACCTGATCCAGCCGAACCGAAAGAGCCTCCTCGTAGCTGCGGTTGCACATGATCAGTCGCCCGTGCAGATCTCGGACAAACATCGGATCAGGCATGGAATCAATCAGCGCGCGCTGAAACGCCAGTTGATCGCCCAGCACCTTTTCCGCCTCGCTTCGCTGTTTGATCACCGCCGTCAGGCGCCGATTCCATACCAGCGACAGCAGGCCGAAAACACCCAGCCCCCCCATCGCCCAGCAGCCCCATTTGATCATCCGCTGCCACACCGACGGTATGGGCGCCGGCGAAATGCCCTCCAGCCATTTGAGGCGAATGGCGCGTAACTCGGCAGGGGGGAACGCCTCCAATGCCTTGTTGAGAATACTCAAAAGTTCCGGCATGCCCTTGCGTACCGCCAGATGATCAGCCTCCCATTTGCCTTCCACCAGTGCACCGACCTTGAGCAACCCCAACGGATAGAGCTGTGCACCGATCTCGTTTTCGATCGTCGCGTAGGCCTCGCCGCTCTCGACCAATGCCCGTGCTTCGGCGTAGGTTTTGACCGAGCGGATTTCGATTGAAGGGTAATCACGTCGGATCACGTCTTCCAGTGCATGCCTGGCGGGCAGCACCACCACTCGCTTGGCCAGTTGCTCCAGGGACTCTACCGAGGGCACTCCGGCGCGCCCGACAAATACCCAGCCCGCGCCGCCGAATGCGTGACTGAAATCAAGAAACGCCTTGCGTTCGTCGCTTACGGCCAGCGTTGTGCTGATGTCCGCCGCCCCGCTCTCGAGGCGCTCAAGCATGTGATCCGTGGAAAACGACTCATGATGCACAAACTGCAGCCCGGTCATCGCCGTGACGCGTTTGAGCACATCGTTGTTCAAGCCGCTCCACTGACCATGCTCATCCTGGAACAGATACAACGGGTACTGCACCGACGCGACCGTCACCGTGGGGTTGTCGCGAATCCACTGGCGCTCATGTGCATCCAGTTCGATGGGCTGAACGTTGAGGCCCACGTCATCATCATGCAGCGCCAATTGCGCGGCCACACTGCCGTGCATCACTCCCAGCAATCCGAACAAGCACAACCAGCCCAGTGCCGGTTTCAAACCTCTATAAAACAGCATTGCCACTTCCTTCGTGATCGACTCACCCGTCCTTCGAGGGTGAAAACCCGAGCAGTGTGGCAGCAGAAACAAAAAAGCCCGTCAGGAGACGGGCTTCAAAATGTGACAGCTTTGCAGGTTTAAAGCGGCTTGCCGCGGTTGCCATGCTGGCTGACAAAGGCCTGCACGGCTTTCAGCTCGTTTGGCAGAACGGTGCAGCGCTCGTTTCGCTCAAATAAATCAGAAAGGTGTGCAGGTAGTTCAAGCGCTTTTCCTACACCCGCTTTCTCCACCGCGTCCGGGAATTTCACCGGATGCGCCGTGCCCAGGATCACCATCGGGATGTCGAGGCTGCGACGGCATTCGCGTGCGGCCTTCACGCCAATGGCGGTGTGCGGGTCCAGCAGTTCGCCGGTCTGCGCATAGACTTCGGCGATGGTTTCGCAGGTTTGGGCATCGTCCACGGCCAGCGAATCGAACAGTTTGCGTGCTTCGGTCCAACGCTCTTGCTCGACGCTGAAACCACCGCCCTGCTTGAACGAATCCATCAAACCGGCAATCGCTGCACCGTTGCGACCGTGCAGGTCGAACAGCAGGCGTTCGAAGTTCGACGACACCATGATGTCCATCGACGGCGACAACGTGGCGTGCAGGGTTTCCTTGACGTACTGATTGCCGCTCATGAAGCGGTGCAGGATGTCATTGCGGTTGGTGGCGACGATCAACTGATTGATCGGCAGGCCCATGTTGCGCGCCAGGTAACCGGCGAAGATGTCGCCGAAGTTGCCGGTCGGCACCGAGAACGATACCGAACGCGCAGGGCCACCCAACTGCAGGGCAGCGTGAAAGTAGTAAACGATCTGGGCCATGATCCGCGCCCAGTTGATCGAGTTCACCGCCACCAGGCGCGTGCCCTTGAGGAAGCTCTGATCGGCGAAACTGGCTTTGACCATTTCCTGGCAGTCATCGAAGTTGCCTTCGATGGCGATGTTATGGATGTTCTCACCGAAAATCGTGGTCATCTGGCGACGCTGCACTTCGGACACACGGTTGTGCGGGTGCAGGATGAAGATGTCGACGTTTTCGCAGTGTTTGCAGCCTTCGATGGCGGCCGAACCGGTGTCACCGGAGGTGGCGCCGACGATGACTACACGCTCGCCGCGCTTTTCAAGCACGTAGTCGAGCAGACGACCGAGCAGTTGCAAGGCGAAGTCTTTGAACGCCAGGGTCGGGCCGTGGAACAGCTCCATTACCCATTCGTTGCCGTTGAGCTGACGCAGCGGTGCGACGGCGCTGTGCGAGAACACACCGTAGGTTTCTTCAAGAATCCTTTTGAAATCGGCGTCAGGAATGCTGCCGGTCACAAACGGGCGCATGACGCGAAAGGCCAGCTCGTGATACGGCAGGCCAGCCCAGGAAGCGATTTCTTCCTGGGTAAAACGTGGCAGGTTTTCCGGGACGTACAGACCACCGTCGGTGGCAAGACCAGCCAGCAGGACGTCTTCGAAATTCAGGGCCGGTGCCTGGCCGCGGGTACTGATGTAACGCATAAGGGCAAACCTTCGGTTTGGGCTACAAGCTGTGAGCTTCAAGCTACAAGTGAAAAGCGCCTCTGCTTTTACTTGCAGCTTGAAGTTTGAAGCTTGCTGCTGCTGTTAATTCAAGTGTTCGACGCGGATCCGCATAACCGGACCGTTGACGCCGGCCAGGGCTTCCAGGGCTGCGATCGCATCATTGATGCGCTGCTCGACCACGCGGTGGGTCAGCAGGATCATCGGCACCAGACCGTCCTGCTCTTCGACTTCCTTCTGCATGATCGACTCGATGTTGATGCCACGCTCCGACAAAATGCTCGCCACCTGAGCCAGTACGCCCGGGTGATCCTTGGCTTGTATGCGCAAGTAGTAAGCGCTTTCACAGGCTTCGATCGGCAGGATCGGATGGGCCGACAGCGAGTCTGGCTGGAAGGCCAGATGCGGGACGCGGTTCTCCGGGTCGCTGGTCATGGCGCGAACCACGTCCACCAGATCGGCGATGACCGAAGACGCCGTTGGCTCCATGCCGGCACCGGCGCCGTAGAACAAGGTCGAACCGGCAGCATCACCGTTGACCATCACCGCGTTCATCACGCCGTTGACGTTGGCGATCAGGCGATCGGCCGGGATCAGCGTCGGGTGTACACGCAACTCGATGCCCGCAGCCGTACTGCGCGCCACGCCGAGGTGCTTGATGCGGTAGCCCAGTGCTTCGGCGTAGTTGACGTCAGCGGTGGTCAGCTTGGTAATGCCTTCGGTGTAAGCCTTGTCGAACTGCAGCGGAATGCCAAACGCAATGGAAGCCAGGATCGTCAGCTTGTGCGCGGCGTCGATGCCTTCGACGTCGAAGGTCGGATCGGCTTCGGCGTAACCCAGCGCCTGAGCTTCGGCCAATACGTCTTCAAACGTACGACCCTTCTCGCGCATTTCGGTGAGGATGAAGTTGCCGGTGCCGTTGATGATCCCGGCCACCCAGTTGATGCGGTTGGCGGACAGGCCTTCACGGATCGCCTTGATCACCGGAATGCCACCGGCCACCGCGGCTTCAAACGCCACGATCACGCCTTTCTCACGTGCCCTGGCGAAAATTTCATTACCGTGAACGGCAATCAGTGCCTTGTTCGCGGTGACCACATGCTTGCCATTCTCGATGGCCTTGAGTACCAGCTCGCGGGCAACGGTATAGCCGCCCATCAGCTCTATGACGATGTCGATCTCAGGGTTCGTGGCCACTTCGAAGACATCGTTGGTAATCGCAATACCGGTCGTCTGGAACTGAGGCTTTGGCGTGCGCATGGCAATTTGTGCCACTTCGATCCCACGCCCGGCACGACGAGCAATTTCCTCGGCGTTGCGCTGAAGTACGTTGAAGGTACCGCCACCGACGGTCCCTAACCCACAGATGCCTACTTTGACCGGATTCACTGTGAACTCCCCATAAAACGGCCGACTCAGGGTCGGCCGGAAAACAACCGCGTGCTCGCGGCTCTCTATTAATGGCCCGGCGATGCGGCTACCGGACCATGATCGTCAAAGGCTGACCGTGACGATGCGAATTACTTCGCGCCCAGCGCCAGTTTGGCGACTTGTGGCGCAGGCTGATAGCCCGGAATGACTTGTCCATTGGCCAAAACGATGGCCGGTGTGCCGTTCACGCCGATCGACTGACCGAGGGCGAACTGTCTGGAAACCGGGTTCTCGCACTTGGCGGCCTTGATTTCCTTGCCATCGACCATTTTGTCCATGGCCGCTTTCTTGTCTTTGGAGCACCACACGGCTTGCAGTTGCTCATCACCCGGCGAGCCAAGGCCCTGACGCGGGAACGCGACATAACGCACTTCGATGCCGCGCTTGTTCAGCTCGGGCACTTCGGCGTGCAGTTTGTGGCAGTAAGGGCAAGTGGTGTCAGTGAACACGGTGATGTGCGATTTGGTCTCGCCCACGGCCGGGTAAACCACGGTTTCAGCCACCGGGATGGCGTTGATCAGCTTGGAGATGCCCAGACGCTCGGTCTTCTCGGTCAGGTTGACCGGTTTGCCGTCCTTGAGCTGAAACAGGTAGCCCTGAACGATGTACTGGCCATCGGCACTGGCGTACAGCACACGGCTGCCCTTGAGCTTGACTTCATACATGCCAGGCAGCGGGCTCGCGGAAATGCTGTCTACCGGAACATCGAGCTGGAGGTTTTCCAGGCTTTTACGAATGGCTTTGTCAGCCGCATCATCGGCGACGGCAAAGGTGCTGACCAACGCAATGGCGGCGGCGGCGAAAATCTGGGTCAGACGCATGAGAACTCCTGAGGGCGGACAAATGGAACGGTCAGAACGCCCGGGCCGGAACACCGGGTCATAACCGTCCATCGTGCAAACCGGCAAAGCCTAACACATAAGGTCACGGTGGCCGAATGCGCCTGTCGCCAGACGCACAGGCGGATGCAATCGCTCCCACATGGATTGTTTGTTCAGCCACGCGGGTGGTGTTTGGCATGCAGATCCTGCAACCGCGCCCGCGCCACATGAGTGTAGATCTGGGTGGTCGACAGATCACTGTGACCGAGCAACATCTGCACCACGCGCAAATCGGCGCCGTGGTTGAGCAAGTGCGTGGCGAACGCGTGCCGCAAGGTGTGCGGCGACAGCGATTTGCCGATCCCGGCGACCTTGGCCTGATGTTTGATTCGGTGCCAGAACGTCTGCCGGGTCATCTGTTCGCCGCGCAGGCTGGGAAACAGCACATCGCTGGGGCGCCCGCCGAGCAGTTCTGCACGACCATCGCGCATATAGCGCTCGACCCAGACAATCGCCTCCTCGCCCATCGGCACCAGCCGCTCTTTGCTGCCCTTGCCCATCACCCTTAATACGCCTTGGCGCAAGTTGACCTGTTCCAGGGTCAGGCTGATCAGCTCGGTTACCCGCAGGCCGCAGGCATACAGGACTTCCAGCATGGCACGGTCACGCTGACCGATGGCTTCGCTCAGATCCGGCGCTTTGAGCAATGCCTCAACGTCGGCTTCCGACAAGGATTTGGGCAGCGGCCTGCCGAGTTGCGGCATGTCGACGCGCAATGTCGGATCGACTGTGATCAGCTTTTCGCGCAGCAGATAACGATAAAACCCACGGACGCCGGAGAGAAATCTCGCAGTGGATCGCGGTTTGTAGTTTTGCTCCAGACGCCAGGCCAGGTGATCGAGAATCAATTCACGGCCGGCATTGATCAGCTCCAGGTTTTTCTCCTGCAACCAGCCATTGAACAGCGCAAGGTCGCTACGATAGGCGCCACGGGTGTTGTCGGACAGGCCCTTCTCCAGCCACAAGGCGTCGAGGAATTGGTCAATCAGTGGATGGTCGATGGCAGGCATGGGCGCTCAAGGCACACAGTTCAACGACTGCGCGCAAATGTAGAGTGAACGGTAGGAATGGGCGCTAGTCTTTCATAGCCCGCAATTTCAAGGAACAGGGAGCATCAATGAACGAGCAGCAAATTCTATTGGCATTTGGCGGGATAGGCGCAGCGGCGCTAGGTTGCCAATGGCTGGCGTGGCGCCTGAAGCTGCCGGCGATTCTGTTTCTGTTGCTGACCGGCATTCTGGTCGGCCCGGTATTGGGGTGGCTCGATCCGCAAGAAATGTTCGGGCCGCTGCTGATGCCACTGGTATCGCTGGCCGTGGCGCTGATCCTGTTCGAGGGCAGCCTGACGCTGCACCTGTCGGAATGGAAGGAAATCGGCAGCGTCGTCCATCGACTGGTGACCCTCGGCGCCCTCTCGACCTGGATTGTCATTGCGGTCGCCACTCACTTTTTGCTCGGCTTCGACTGGATGCTGGCGATCCTCTTCGGCAGCCTGACGCTGGTCACGGGCCCCACGGTGATTGTGCCAATGCTGCGAGTGGTGCGGCCCAAAGCCTCGATCGCCAACATTCTGCGCTGGGAAGGCATCGTCATTGATCCGATCGGCGCCCTGCTCGCCGTGGTGGTCTACAGCTTCATCATTGCCAGTGCCGAAGGCCATGGCCTCAAGCAGAGCCTGTTCACCTTTGGCGGGGTGATTGCCTGCGGCGCGGCGTTCGGGGTGGCCGGAGGCTGGTTGCTCGGCACGGTCATTCGGCGGCAATGGCTGCCGGAGTACCTGCACAACCTCGCTTCGCTGGCGGCGGTGCTGGGAATTTTCATTGTCTCCAACGAGGTGATGCATGAGTCCGGCCTGCTGGCGGTGACACTGATGGGCATGTGGCTGGCCAACATGAAAGGCGTGGATGTGCGGCACATCCTGCACTTCAAGGAAAACCTCAGCGTGTTGCTGATTTCCGGGTTGTTCATTCTTCTCGCCGCACGGCTGGACTTGAACGCCTTGATTGGGCTCGGGCCGTTGGTGCTGATTCTGCTGCTGGTCATCCAGTTGATCGCCAGACCTTTGAACGTTGTGCTGAGCACCGCGGGGTCTAGCCTGAACTGGCGTGAGCGGGCATTGCTGTGCTGGATCGCCCCGCGCGGGATTGTCGCGGCGGCAGTGTCGGCGATTTTCGCGATTCGCCTGGATGAAGCCGGACATGAAGGTGCGCTGTTGCTGGTGCCACTGACCTTCGCGGTGATCATCGGCACCGTCGTGCTGCAAAGCGCAACGGCGCGACCGTTGGCGCGTTTGCTCAACGTCGCGGAGCCGGCGCCCAGTGGTTTCCTGATCGTCGGCGCCAATGGGCCGGCCCGGGCTTTGGGCAAGTCGTTGCAACAATTGGGTAGCCGAGTGTTGCTGACCGATTCAAGCTGGGAAAACATTCGTGCAGCGCGCATGGAGGGTTTGCCGACGTACTTCGGTAATCCGGCTTCGCAGCATGCCGATGCGCATCTGGATCTGGTTGGCCTGGGGCATTTGCTGGCGCTGTCGCCGTCGGGCGAACTCAACACGCTGGCAGCCATGCGCTTTCGCCATGACTTCGGGCATCAGCGCCTGTTTGGCCTGGCCAGCGGTCAGGAAAGCCGTCGCAGCGACAAGCACCGCGCCAGTCTTGAGCATCGCGGCAATCAACTGGGCAGCGAGGCACTGACCTACGCCAAACTGGCCGGCCAGATGGGTCAGGGTGCCGAGCTGTATAGCACGACGCTGACGGACGGCTTTGGCTGGGAGGATTACCGTGCGCTGCATGGCAATCGCGCCACGTTGTTGTTCATGCGCGATGACAGCGGATGGGTGCATGTGGTGACGCCGGAGACCGCTTTGAAGCCGGGATCGGGGTGGACGCTGCTGGCGTTGATCCAGCCTTTAACCAGCGGCGCCTGACCTGACGCATGCGCGAGCAAGCCCGCTCCCACACTGGATCGAGGTCTCATGAGAGAACGGGCTTGCCCCACACCGGGTCGAGGTCTTCTGTGGGAGTGGGCTTGCTCGCGAATGGCACGACTCGGAGTTGGATCAGGCCGCAAACCCCGGCAGCACCGGCACCGGTCGCTTGTCATCATCGATGGCGACAAAGCTGAACTGCCCATGGATCGCCTTCTCGCGCCCGTCGCAGCTCATGCTTTCCACAAACACTTCCACCTCGACCTTGAGGCTGGTGTTACCGACCTTGATCACTCGCCCTACCAGTTCGACGATGGAACCGGCCGGGATTGCATGATTGAAGTCGATGCGGTCAGTAGACACCGTCACCAGCGGCAAACGGCAAAAACGCGTGGCGGTGATGAACGACACCTCGTCCATCCACGCCAGTGCGGTGCCGCCGAACAGGGTGTTGTGGTGGTTCGTGGTCGGCGGGAACACGGCTTTGGTTACACGGGTCACCGAGAGCTCGGTACGGCGTTCGATTTCCTGATCACGGGGGGTCATGGTTATGGCCTGAACTAAAAATGCTGTGGATAAATTGCAGGCAACAAAAAAGCAGCCCGTAGGCTGCTTTTTTCTGCATCGGAAGCTGGACTTAAGCCAGTTTTTCCTTGATGCGAGCTGCTTTACCCGACAGGTCGCGCAGGTAGTACAGCTTGGCTTTACGTACGTCACCGCGACGTTTAACAGCCATGCTGTCGATCTGCGGGGAGTAGGTCTGGAAAGTACGTTCTACGCCAACACCGTTGGAGATTTTACGTACGGTGAACGCACTGTTCACGCCGCGGTTACGCTTGGCGATTACAACGCCTTCGAACGCTTGCAGACGGGAACGATCGCCTTCCTTCACTTTCACCTGAACGACAATGGTGTCGCCTGGGGCAAAGGTAGGGATTTCTTTGGTCATCTGCTCTGCTTCGAGTGCAAGGATGATTTTGTTGGTCATGCTGTGCTCCTAAGGTAAATCAACTGATCTACCATCGATACGTTGTTAACTATCGTCCCGCTCGCGGATGTATTCCTCGAGCAGCTTCTTCTCTTCTCCAGAAAGCGAGCGGCTTTCCAGAAGATCGGCGCGTCGTTCATAGGTCCTACCAAGGGACTGCTGTAAACGCCAACGCCGGATATGCGCGTGATTGCCACTCAGCAACACGTCGGGAACACGCTGATCCGCATACACCTCAGGTCGAGTGTAGTGCGGGCAATCCAGCAGACCATCCGTAAAGGAATCTTCCTCAGCGGAATCCGCATGCCCTAAAGCTCCAGGCAGCAGTCGTGTAACCGCATCGATCAGGACCATGGCCGGCAGCTCACCGCCAGACAGTACATAGTCGCCAATCGACCACTCTTCATCGACATGAGCCTCAATAAAGCGCTCGTCAATGCCTTCATAGCGGCCGGCAATCAGGATCAATGCATCCGATTGTGCCAACTCGCGTACCGCCGACTGAGTCAGTTGACGGCCTTGGGGGGACAGGTAAATCACCTTCGCCGCCTCCCCGGCTGCTGCCTTGGCCTGAACCAGAGCATCCTCCAGGGGCTTGATCTTCATCACCATGCCCGGACCACCGCCAAACGGGCGATCGTCCACAGTGTGATGCCGATCCGTCGTGTAATCCCGCGGGTTCCAACAGGTCAGCTGCAAGAGCCCCTGTTTGACCGCTCGACTGGTGATGCCGTAGTCGCCGATGGCGGAAAACATCTCGGGAAACAAACTGATCACTTCTACGCGCAAGTTAGCCACGCTTAGAAGTCCGCGTCCCAATCCACCTTCATCTCACCCGCGGCGAGGTCGACTGCCAACACGCATTGCTCCGTATAGGGCAACAGGCGTTCGCGATCATCCAGGCTGCCAGCGCAAGGCTTGACTACCATTACATCATTGGCGCCGGTTTCCAGAAGATGATCGACTTTCCCGAGCAATTGCCCCAGTTGATCGATGACCTTCAGACCTTCCAGCTGGTACCAGTAGTACTCGCCTTCGGTCAATTCAGCGAACAGGTTGCGCGGCACGCAGATCTCATAACCGGCCAGAAGACGAGCTTCTTCACGATCATCAAGACCCTTGAGCTTTGCGACCAGGAACTTATCGCTCCCGCGCCCACTGACCAGCTCGACCTGTTTGACATTGCCTTCGCGCTTGAGCGTCCAGGTTTTGTACTGCAACAGGTTTTCAGTCGGATCAGTAAAGGAATAAACCTTCACTTCGCCGCGAACGCCGTGAACAGAATAAATTTTGCCAATAACGATCAAATCATCGGCAACAGCAGGCGTCGCGTTCATATTGCTCAGGCCGCAGCCTTGGCAGATTCCTTCAACAACTGAGCAACGCGCTCAGAAGGTTGTGCACCAACGCTCAGCCAGTAGGCTACGCGCTCTTGGTTCACGGACAGACGAGTTTCCTGACCACGGGCAACAGGGTTGAAGAAACCAACCTGTTCTTTGTGGGAACCGTCACGCGGGTTGCGGGAGTCGGTTACGGTCAGGTGGTAAAACGGGCGCTTTTTGGAGCCGCCAAGGGCAAGACGGATTGTTAGCATGTGAACATCGTTCCTGTAGTCGGTGCTGCAAATCTAAATGCACAGCGGGCATGGGTGCCCGAAAGGCCGCATATTCTAAGGAATATCCGGACTTTTGCAAATGACTTTTTCCGGCGCCTATGGCATGCCGTGCAGATTTGCATATAGAGCCGTCGATGAAAACGGCCAGTCAGCTCCCGCCGAGTGCGGGTTTGCTGTTGATCCCGCATCCTTGCGGGGTTTGCGCCGGTGCGACGACCGGCGAAGTTTAGTGTCCTGTCTCACCCATGTCGCTCACTTTCGGCGAGTGGCAGACGGGACACCTTACATTTTCGGCATGCCGCCGCCGGGCAACATACCGCCCATGCCGCGCATCATTTTTGCCATTCCGCCTTTGGCGGTGAATTTTTTCATCATCTTCTGCATCTGCTTGTGCTGCTTGATCAAGCGACCGATGTCCTGCACCTGAGTGCCCGAACCCATAGCGATCCGGCGCTTGCGCGAGCCGCTGATCAACTCAGGGTCGCGGCGCTCGGCCGGGGTCATGGAGCTGATGATGGCTTCCATCTGTTTGAATTGCTTCTCTGCGGCATTCTGGGCATTGCCCATCTGAGACAGGTTGACGCCGCCGATGCTCGGCAGTTTGTCCATGAGGCCGCCAAGGCCGCCCATGTTCTTCATCTGTTGCAACTGATCACGGAAGTCTTCGAGGTCGAAGCCCTTGCCCTTCTTCAGCTTCTTGGCCAGTTTGTCGGCCTTTTCCTTGTCGAGGGTCTGCTCAGCCTGTTCGATCAGGCTGAGCACGTCACCCATACCGAGGATCCGCGAAGCAATACGCTCGGGATGGAACGGCTCGAGCGCTTCGCTCTTCTCGCCCATACCGATGAACTTGATCGGTTTGCCGGTGATCGCTCGCACCGACAGGGCGGCACCGCCACGCGCGTCGCCGTCGACCTTGGTCAGGATCACACCGGTCAGCGGCAGCGCATCACCGAAGGCCTTGGCCGTGTTGGCCGCGTCCTGCCCGGTCATGGCATCGACCACGAACAGGGTTTCGACCGGGTTGATCGCGGCGTGCAGCGCCTTGATCTCGCCCATCATCTCTTCGTCGATGTGCAGACGACCGGCGGTATCGACGATGACCACGTCGATGAATTTCAGTTTTGCTTCTTTAATAGCCGCGTTTGCGATGTCGACCGGCTTCTGGCTCAGATCGGACGGGAAGAACGTCACGCCGATGTCGTTCGCCAGGGTTTCCAGCTGTTTAATAGCCGCAGGACGATAAACGTCCGCCGACACGACCATGACCGACTTCTTTTTGCGCTCTTTGAGGAAGCGCGCCAGTTTGCCGGCGGTGGTGGTTTTACCGGCGCCCTGCAGACCGGCCATCAGCACGACGGCTGGCGGTACGGCGCTGAGGTTCAAGTCCTCGTTCGCCGCGCCCATCAGGCTTTCGAGTTCAGCCTGGACGATCTTCACGAATGCCTGGCCCGGCGTCAGGCTGCGCGACACCTCGGTGCCGACAGCGCGCTCCTTGACCGAATTGACGAAGTCCTTGACCACCGGCAGGGCGACGTCGGCTTCGAGCAACGCCATGCGCACTTCACGCAGGGTGTCTTTGATATTGTCTTCGGTCAGCTTCGCCTTGCCGGTGACATGGCGCAGCGTCTGCGAGAGACGGTCGGTTAAGTTTTCAAACATTGCGCGATCCTTTCAGGCCCTGTGTAGACCGGGATAATGGCGGCCCAGACCGGAATCAACATGTGCTCGGCGAGCCTGCGGCGTGGGCAGGTCGCGGATTATAGCGAAGACTGCGTCTGGCGGACACCTCGCTGTCAGCTTCCTGAGTCTTTCGTGCCATGGCGGTTCTATGCCAAACTCAGCCCCTTTCGGGCTTACCGATCAGGATTTATGCTCCCCTTGTCACCCAGTTTGCTGACCACCCTCGCCGCCGCCCTTATATATGCCGCTGCGACCCTTTATCAGAGCACCCGTCTGGCCACCGGCGCCAAGGCGAACAAGCGCCTGCTGGTTACGCTCGGCGTCTTCGCCGTGCTGGCCCATAGCGCCAGCCTGCTCACTCACCTGCTGACCCCGATCGGCCTGGGCCTGGACTTTTTCAGCGCCTCCAGCCTGATCGCGGCGGCGGTGATCGCCCTGACCCTGATTGCCTGTTCGCGAATCCCGGTGGAGAACCTGCTGGTCCTGCTGTTCCCGCTGGGTGCGATCACGGTGTTGCTGGCGCAGTTCGCGCCGGCCGGCACCGTGCAGATCATTGATGAGGAGCCGGGCATTCTCGCCCACATCCTGTTGTCGATCCTCGCCTACGGCATGTTCACCATCGCGGTGTTCCAGTCCTTGTTGGTGCTGGTGCAAGACCACCAACTCAAGCACAAGCATCCCTCCGGCCTGATCAAGAACTTCCCGCCACTACAAACCATGGAAAGCCTGCTGTTCGGTTTCCTTTGGGCCGGCTGGACGCTGCTCTCGCTGTCGTTGATCTCTGGCTGGCTGTTCGTCGAGAACCTGTTCGCCCAGCATCTGGTTCACAAAACGCTGCTGGCGTGTCTGGCCTGGGTGGTGTTCAGCGTGCTGCTTTGGGGCCGCAACCGTCTCGGCTGGCGCGGACACAAAGCGATTCGCTGGACGCTCGCCGGTTTCTGTCTGCTGATGTTGGCGTATTTCGGCAGCAAACTGGTTCGTGAATACATCCTGCATATCTGACGGGCGGCATAAATGGACGGTTTGCCCATAGGGCCGATGCTTGCGGTATTTGTCCTGCTGATTTTATGGTCGGGGCTGTTTACCGCCGTCGAAATCGCGCAGCAACACCTGCTCGCACAACGCACCGCCTCGCGCGCCAGCGATAAACCGCTGGCGAAGCTGAGCTTCCCGCTCGACAGCCTGATTCTGTGCAACACCCTCTGCCGTGCGCTCGCGGTCGTGATCGCGACGTTGCTGGCGATTTTCCTCTGTGAAGAAAACGGCCCTTGGGCGGCATGCCTCGGTGCGGGCGCCATCTTGCTGGTCTTCGCCGATTATTTCCCACGCACCGTCGCCCGGCGTTATCCGGAAGCCGTGCTGACCCTCGGCAACACGCTATTGGCCGTGCCGCTGAAAATTGTTTATCCGTTTGCCTGGCTTTTCAGTCGCCTCAGCCATTTGCTGCTGAGTCCGTTCGTGCGCAAACCCCAAGTGGTGCAGCAGAGTGAAGACGATGCACCGGCCGATCGTCACGACGATCCCGAACATCCGGCTCGTACGCACCCGACGTCGGGTATCCACGCGCTGGACAACATTACGGTCAACGACATTCTGGTGCCACGCAGTGACGTCGACGGTATCAACCTCGACGATCCGATCGAAGAGATCATCGAACAACTGCGCCACAACAAACGCACACGCCTGCCGGTGTTCCACAGCGACATCAATCAGGTCGAAGCGGTGCTCAATACCCGGCAGATCAGCCACCTGCTGAACAACGACAGCCTGACCCGCGAAGCCCTGCTGGCGGCCAGTTACGAGCCGTACTTCGTGCCGGAAAGCACGCCACTGCAACTGCAACTGCTCAATTTCCACAAGCAGCAACGTCGCCTGGGCATGGTGGTGGACGAGTACGGCGAAGTGCTCGGCATCGTCACGCTGGAAGACATTCTCGAAGAGATCGTCGGCGAATTCGAAAGCGAGCACAGCCTCGACAATCCGCATATTCACCCGCAGGCCGATGGCCGCATGGTGATCGACGGCACGGCCTCCATCCGGGAACTCAACAAATGCCTGGGCTGCCATTTGCCCAGCGATGGCCCGAAAACCCTCAACGGCTTGGTGACCGAAGCGCTGGAAACCATTCCTGAGAGCGCGGTTTGCTTGAAGATCGGGCGCTATCGACTGGAAATTCTTGAGACTGAAGAGAACCGGGTGAGCAAGGTGTTGATCTGGCATACCACTTCTACCCCTGCGCTTTTGCCGACCCGATAAAGATCAACAGATCGCAGCCGGCGAGAGCGCCTATCGCGCATTTTTTTGCGCTTGTTCAATCGTTAGCCCCCTTCCTATAATCGAGCCGCTTACCCAAGCGCCGACGACCCATGTGCTTACCCGGCACTGCACAGGTCTCGACCTTTTGCGCATCACCCCGGCGACTGTTCCTACCTGAAACAGCGCTCGCGCCTCATCCCACATCCCAGGGTGCTCGACCATAATAATTCGCTCCACCGGAGCTCATGACTGTCAGGGATCACCGCATGACGACCCGTACCGCTTACAGCGACACCGCGCCTGCCCAACCGACCAATTCCGCCACCCGCGTGGCGACGGCGAGTTTCATCGGCACCGCCATCGAGTTCTACGACTTCTACGTTTACGCCACGGCTGCCGCACTGGTGATCGGGCCGGTGTTCTTTCCGCAGACCTCCGGCACCGCACAGATGTTGTCAGCCTTCCTCACCTTCGGCATCGCTTTCCTCGCCCGACCGCTGGGTTCGGCGTTGTTTGGCCACTTCGGTGACCGCATCGGGCGTAAGTCGACACTGGTCGCTTCGCTGCTGCTGATGGGTGTTTGTACGACGCTGATCGGCGTGCTGCCGGGTTACGACAGCATCGGGGCCTGGGCGCCCATTCTGCTGTGTGTGCTGCGTTTCGGTCAGGGTCTTGGACTGGGCGGCGAATGGGGCGGTGCCGCCCTGCTGGCCACCGAAAACGCACCGAAAGACAAGCGCGCGTGGTTCGGCATGTTTCCGCAACTCGGCCCTTCCATTGGTTTTCTCGCCGCCAACGGCTTGTTCCTCACGCTGGCCATGACCCTCAGCGACGAGCAATTCAGCCGTTGGGGCTGGCGCATTCCGTTCCTGCTCAGCGCCCTGCTGGTGATGGTTGGCCTGTATGTGCGCCTGAAACTCCATGAAACCCCGGTATTCGCCAACGCCATCGCCCGCCAGGAACGGGTGAAAATGCCGCTGGTCGAGCTGTGCAGCCAGTATTGGGTGCCAACACTGCTGGGGGCGATGGCGATGGTGGTTTGCTATGCGCTGTTCTACATCTCGACGGTGTTTTCCCTGAGCTACGGCGTATCCACATTGGGCTACAGTCGCGAAACGTTCCTTGGGCTGCTGTGTTTTGCCGTGCTGTTCATGGCCGCCGCCACGCCGTTGTCGGCCTGGGCCAGTGACCGTTACGGACGCAAACCGGTGCTGATCATCGGCGGCGTGCTGGCCATTCTGTCGGGGTTTCTGATGGAGCCGTTGCTGACTCAGGGTTCGACCTGGGGCGTGGCGCTGTTTCTGTGCATCGAGTTGTTCTTGATGGGCGTAACGTTCGCGCCGATGGGGGCGTTGTTGCCGGAACTGTTTCCGACTCATGTGCGCTATACCGGCGCGTCGGCAGCGTACAACCTGGGCGGCATTGTCGGGGCCTCGGCGGCGCCGTTCTTTGCGCAGAAACTGGTGGCGATGGGTGGGTTGAGCTATGTCGGCGGGTATGTGTCGGGCGCGGCAGTGCTGAGTTTGATTGCGGTGCTGTGCCTGAAGGAAACGAGGAATAACGATCTGAATCAGGTTGCCTGACCGAAGATCAAAAGCTTCGCGAGCAAGCCCGCTCCCACAGGGTCCGTGCAGTACACAAAATTTGTGAATACAGCCGAAACTGTGGGAGCGAGCCTGCTCGCGAATGCCGCGCCCCGGTCTTAGAGATCTACAACAACAGCCTGAGCAGCACGGGTCGCCTTGGCACGAGCAGCCTCGATCGACTCATCCCGCGCCAGCGCCACGCCCATGCGGCGCTGACCATTGACTTCAGGCTTGCCAAACAGACGCAGCGCTGTGTCCGGCTCGCTCAGCGCAGCGCCCAGGTTGGCGAACGCGGTTTGAGTCGACTGACCTTCCACCAGAATCACCGCCGAAGCCGATGGCCCGAACTGACGGATCAGCGGTACGGGCAGACCCAAAATCGCCCGCGCGTGCAGGGCGAATTGCGAGAGATCCTGAGAAATCAAGGTCACCAGACCGGTATCGTGCGGACGCGGCGAGACTTCGCTGAACCACACCTGATCACCTTTGATGAACAACTCAACGCCAAACAGACCACGGCCACCCAGTGCCTCTGTTACCGCTTTGGCAACACGCTCGGATTCTGCCAGCGCAATCGGACTCATGGCTTGTGGCTGCCACGACTCCTGATAGTCGCCCTTCTCCTGACGGTGGCCGACCGGCGCACAGAACGTGGTGCCACCGATGTGGCGCACGGTCAGCAAGGTGATTTCGTAGTCGAAATCGATGAAGCCTTCGATGATCACCCGACCTTTGCCGGCACGACCGCCCTCTTGCGCGTAGTCCCAGGCTTTCTGCACGTCATCGTTGCTGCGCAGCAGGCTCTGGCCCTTGCCCGACGAACTCATCACCGGTTTGACGACGCATGGGAAACCCAAATCCTCAACGGCTTTGCTGTAGTCCTCGAAGGTATCGGCGAAGTGGTACGGCGAGGTCGGCAGATCCAGCTCTTCAGCGGCCAGACGACGAATGCCCTCGCGGTTCATGGTCAGTTGCGCGGCGCGGGCGGTCGGGATCACGGTGAAGCCTTCGGCTTCCAGTTCGACCAGCGTCGCGGTGGCGATGGCTTCGATTTCCGGCACGATGAAGTGCGGTTTCTCGGCTTCGATTACGGCGCGCAGAGCGGCGCCGTCGAGCATGTTGATCACATGGCTGCGATGAGCGACTTGCATGGCCGGCGCGTTGGCGTAGCGGTCGACGGCAATCACTTCAACGCCCAGGCGTTGCAGTTCGATCACCACTTCCTTGCCCAACTCACCACAGCCACACAGCAATACGCGGGTCGCGGTTGGCGACAATGGAGTTCCGATACGGGTCATCTCAGGTCCTCAAAGAAGCGGATCATCGAGGAAAGCAACGCCGAGCGCACTTTCCATGGGGAGAAAGCGCGGCATTTTACATGAACCCGCGGGTTTGGCTTTAGCTGGCGACGGCCTGCTTGCGATCACGCCAGGCCATGATCAGCCAGACGGCCGTCACGCCAGCAAACTTCGAGGCCAGAGCGGTGATGATCACGGGCGGTGTCAAGGCGTCGATCATGCCGAAGAAGATGAAGGTATCGAGGGGAATGCTCAGCGCCGAACTGATCCACAAACGGTCGCGCAACGGCCGTTTGGTGATGCTGAACACCAGCCAGTCGATGCACTCGGAGACCCCGAACGCGACAGCGCTGGCCAATGCGATGGACGGATCAGACGTCACGTAGGACAACACCAGCGCCGCCAACATAGCCACGATCGCGCCATGGCCGAAGCGGGTTTGCACCATGTCACGCAACACGAACACCAAGCCGCCCCAAGCCGACCAGATGACGTCCAGGTGCGGCGCGGTGGAGAAGGCGAAGTTGATCAGCACGACGCTGCTGATGTAGGCGATGAGGAAAATCATGGGGGCGACCTGATAAATTGGCGCACAGGTTACTTCAGGGATTGTTTTGGGCCAATAAGAAGTCGTGGCGTTGCCGGCCTCTTCGCGAGCAAGCCCGCTCCCACATTGGATCTACAGTGAACACAGATTTTGTGTATGCAATAGATCCATACAAACGGGCTTGCTCGCGAAGGCGCCGTGTCAGAAGCCGGATTTCCCAGGGATCATCCACACCAGCCCACTCGCCTTCGCCCGCTCATGACACAACCCCAGCACAACACGGCGCTCGTCGTTGCTCATCCGGCTCCAGCGCGTAATCTCCTCGACCGTGCGCTGACACCCGGTGCAAACATCATCCTCATCCAGCGCACAAATGCTCACGCAGGGCGAAGCGACGGGTCTTTCAGGCGTATTCATTCTTCCTGCTCAACCAGATCACGGGCGTAGCGCTGCGCGTTATGCACATAGTGCGCGGCGCTGGCTTCGAGCATCTTTTTCTGCGGCTCGGTCAGCTCACGCACGACCTTGCCCGGCGAGCCCATCACCAGCGAACCGTCAGGGATTTCCTTGCCTTCGCCGATCAGCGAATTGGCGCCAATGATGCAATTCTTGCCGATCTTCGCGCCGTTCAGAATCACCGCATTGATGCCGATCAGGCTGTAATCGCCAACGGTGCAGCCATGGAGCATGGCGTTGTGGCCGATGGTCACGCCGGTGCCGATGGTCAGCGGATAGCCCATGTCGGTGTGCATCACCGTGCCGTCCTGAACGTTGCTGTTCTTGCCGATCAGGATCAGTTCGTTGTCGCCGCGCAGTACGGCGTTGAACCAGACGTTGGCGCCCTCTTCGAGTTTGACCTTGCCCACCAGCACGGCATTGGGGGCGACCCAGCTCTGTGGATGGGTTTCGACACGGGCGTCGCCCAAGCGGTATTTCATCTTGTTGTCCTCAGGGCTCACGGTGAGCGGCCATTGCTGCGATGGCTTCAGGTGTTGATGAAGCTTTTAGGCGGCTGATGCAGGCTGATCTTCGCGTCATAGAGCAGATTGATCAACTCGACGATCATGATCGCCGTCAGCCCCCAGATTTTGTATTCACCAAATCGATAACTCGGCACGTACCAACTGCGGCCCTGGTAGTCGATGCGGTGGGTGTGTTCGCGCGGGTCTTTGCGGAAGAATTCCAGCGGCACGCTGAAGACGGCGGCGATCTCGGCGTCGTTGGCCAGATACTCGACAAAATCGGGAACCACGCCGACATACGGAGTGACCTTGATGCCGTGCAGAGAAATCAACGGGCTGAGCGGGCCGATAACCTCGACCAGGCCCGGCGGCAGGCCGATCTCTTCTTCGGCTTCGCGCAGGGCGGTGAAGATCAGATCAGGGTCTTCGGGGTCGCGGCGCCCGCCGGGAAAGGCGACTTCGCCGCCGTGGGTCGAGAGGCCGCTGGCGCGCAGGGTCAGCACCAGTTCCGGCTCGTCACTGCGAGTGATCGGCACCAGAACGGCGGCCTCGGGAAAACGCGAGTCGGTCTCCAGCGTGCGCGGTGTGTGGTTGCTTACCCGATGCAGTAGCTCGTCCAGCATGAGTGTTCTCGATCTGTGCCTTGCCCAGCATCATGCACCAATCAATGCGAGCGCCCAAGCCCCCGAATCTTGCTGTGTCGCGAAACGACAACTTGCCGACCGGCACCGCTGCACGCCAAGATAGGCGCAGCATTCAGGAACCTCAGCATGAAATTTTGCAGCCAGTGCGGTAACCCGGTGACCCAGCGCATTCCCGAAGGCGATTCGCGGCTGCGATTTGTCTGTGATAGCTGTCAGACCATTCACTATCAGAACCCCAATATCGTCGCTGGATGCGTCGCGACCTGGGGCACCCAAGTGCTGCTCTGCCGCCGCGCCATCGAGCCGCGCCTCGGCTACTGGACACTGCCTGCCGGCTTCATGGAAAACGGCGAAACCCTCGAACAGGCCGCGACCCGCGAAACCGCCGAGGAAGCCTGCGCCCGGCTGCGTAACCTGAGCATCTATACGCTGATCGATGTGCCGCACATCAGCCAGGTGCATGTGTTCTTTCGCGCAGAGCTGGTCGACCTGGACTTTGCCGCCGGCCCCGAGAGCCTCGAAGTGCAACTATTCGACGAAGCCGACATTCCATGGGACGAGCTGGCTTTCCGCACGGTGGGCCGTACCTTAGAATGCTTCTTCGCTGATCGGCGTGCCGAGACCTACCCGGTTCGCTCGGAATCGATCCCGCCACTCGCTCAGCCGGTCATCACATAAAAGCATCTATGAATATCTGCATCACTCCCTGGGGAATCGTTTCAATGCGCTGGTTGCTTGCCCTGTTCTGCCTGTCGTTCGTCACGGTCTCGCAAGCGTCATTCGTGACCACCGTATCGCCGTCCAATACCCCTCTGATCGAAAAAGTGCTGGTGCTCAAATCGGCTCATCAGTTGCAGTTGATCGCCGACGGCAAGCCACTCAAGACCTACCGGGTTTCCCTGGGCAAGGGCGCGAAAAAAGGTCCGAAACTGATTGAAGGCGATAAACGCACGCCGGAAGGTTTCTATTGGATTGACTGGCGAAAGGTCAGCGACCGATTCAACCTGGCGATGCACATTTCCTACCCGAACATCAGCGATTCGGCGCGAGCCCGACGTGAAGGGGTCGCCCCCGGCGGGATGATCATGATCCACGGCACACCCGACACCGAGGACACCCCCGAGGATCTGTTCCACACGCTGGACTGGACCGACGGCTGCATCGCCATGCGCAACATGGACATGCGCGAAGTCTGGGGCCTGGTGCCGGACGGCACGATGATCGAGATCCGCCCGTAACGACCCACCACTGGTCACCTGCAAAAAAATAAATCAAAAGATCGCCGTCTGCGGCAGAGCCTACAGGGTTGATACCACTTTCAACGACAGGAGCGGCCGCAGACGGCGATCTTTTGCTTTTTACAACCCACCTCTAATACCACTTAAGACACTCCCCTCCACAACCTTCCATTTCATTGGGCCAATCGCCATTTCCCTGCGTTGACATGGTATTCAAGTGGTATTAATTTGCGCCCAACAAGCGAGCCACAACAATCCTATACTCGCGCCGGAAATGACCTGAATGAACGACCTCCACGCCCTACGTCCCGACGACTCTCAGCCGACGCCGCTGTACCTGCAACTGGCGCGCAATCTGGAAGCGGCGATTCATGCCGGGCAGTGGAAAGCCGAACAGGCGATGCCGTCCGAGCGCAATCTCAGCGAACAGTTGGGCATCTCCCGCGTGACTGCACGCAAAGCGCTGGAAGTGTTGCTCGATCAAGGTTTGATCCGTCGCCTACAAGGCTCCGGCACCTTCATCACCCCGCGCCTGGAACAACCCCTCTCACGTCTGTCGGGCTTCAGCGAGATGCTGCGCCTCAAGGGCTTCGTGCCCAGTTCGCAATGGCTGGAGCGGGACATCACCCTGCCGACCCACGAAGAACTGATCCGCCTGAGCCTGTCGCCGAACGACAAAGTCGCGCGCATGAAACGCCTGCGCAAAGCCGACGACACCGTGATGGCCATCGAGATGAGCACTCTGCCCGCCGCGATCATGCCCAAGCCACAACTGGTCGGTGATTCGCTCTACGAATACCTCGACGGCATCGGCAAACCGATCGTGCGCGCCTTGCAGCACATCCAGGCCATCAACGCCTCGGACGAGTTCGCCGCACTGGTCGGCATCGCCCCCGGCACCGCCATGTTGCTGATGACCCGGGTCGGCTATCTGGAAGACAACACGCCGATCGAAGTCACCGACACCTATTGCCGCAACGACTACTACGACTTTGTTGCAGAGCTGCGCCGTTAAACGGGCGCAGACGTCAAACAGCGAGAACCGAAATGTCCGAAGACAACATCCTCACCGCCCACGGCTGGGTTCGCGGCCGGCTGATCCACGAACACGGCAAAATCGTGTCGATCGAAGGCGTGCCCTGCGATCCGGCTGATAACGACCTGCCTTATCTGCTCCCGGGCTTCATCGACCTGCACGTTCACGGTGGCGGCGGCAAAGACATCATGGAAGGTGCCAGCGCCTTCGAGACGATCACCAAGACCCATGTGCGTTTCGGTACCACTTCGCTGCTGGCCACCACCATGACCGCACCCAGCGCCGAGATTTCCAGCGTGCTCAAAGCCGTCGGCGAGTTCTGCGAACAGCGCCCGGCCAACAGCGCCCGGGTGCTCGGCGTTCACCTTGAAGGCCCGTACATCAACCCCGGCAAACTCGGCGCCCAACCGAACTTCGCCCACACCGCGTTGATGGCCGAAGTCGAGGAATACCTGGCTCTGGCGCCGATCCGGGTGATCACCATTGCCCCGGAAATTGCCGGCCACGACGGTTTGATCCGTGAGCTCAGCAACCGTGGCATCCGCATGCAGATCGGCCATACCCTGGGCAGTTACGAGGAAGGCGTCGCCGCGCTGGAGGCCGGCGCGACCAGCTTCACCCATTTGTACAACGCCATGAGCCCGCTGCATCACCGCGAACCGGGGATCGTCGGCGCGGCACTGGCCCACGCCAAATACGCCGAGCTGATTCCGGATTTGCTCCACGTACACCCCGGTGCCATCCGCGTGGCCCTGCGCTCAATCCCGTGCCTGTATTGCGTCACCGACTCGACCGCAGCGGCCGGCATGCCCGACGGTGAATACAAACTTGGCAGCCACACCGTGACCAAATGCCTGGGCGGCGTGCGACTGCCCGACGGCACCCTGGCCGGCAGCACCCTGACGATGGACCAAGCCCTGCGCAACCTGGTGAAGATCGGTTTGCCGATCAGTGAAGCGTCGCAGCGTCTGTCTCAATTTCCCGCCGACTACCTCGGCATCAACGAACGCGGGCGCCTTGAACCCGGCGCCTGGGCCGACTGCGTGCGGTTGGATCGCTCACTCACACTGACCGCCGTCATGGTCGAAGGAGAAGACATTGACTTCAAAAATGCTTGAAGAGGCGCTGTCCTCGTTTGAGGCCGTGCAAGCCCAACTGCAACAGCTCGACCCACAATTGATCGAGATCGCCGGGCGCCTGCGCCGTCAGCCGCCGCAAGTGGTGATGACCGTCGCCCGGGGCAGCTCCGACCACGCGGCGAGCTACTTCGCCTACCTGACCATGCAGCAATTGGGCGTGCCGGTGGCATCGTTGCCGATGTCGGTGGTGACCATGCAACAAGCGCCGTTGAAGGTCAGCGGACAAGTGGCCTTTGCCTTCTCGCAATCGGGTCAGAGCCCTGATCTGGTCAACAGCCTGCGCTTGTTGCGCAAGCGTGGAGCGCTGAGCGTTTCGATGGTCAACGCCGCCGATTCGCCACTGGAAGCCGCGTGTGAATTCAGCGTGCCGCTGCTCGCCGGCACCGAAAGCAGCGTCGCCGCGACCAAGAGTTTCATCGCCACCCTCAGCGCCAGCGCCCGTTTGATCGCGCACTGGAAAGAGGACAACGAATTGCTCGAGGCGCATAACGCCCTGCCTGAAGGCCTGCGCGACGCGGCGCAACAGGACTGGAGCGCGGCCATCGACGTACTGCGCGATTGCGAACGCCTGATGGTCATCGGTCGTGGTGCCGGTTTCGCCATCGCCCAGGAAGCCGCGCTGAAATTCAAGGAAACCTCGGCGATCCAGGCCGAAGCGTTCAGCAGCGCCGAAGTCCGTCATGGCCCGATGGCGCTGATCGACGAACACTATCCGTTGCTGGTCTTCGCCCCACGCGGTGCCGAGCAGGCCGGCCTGCTGAGCCTGGCGGCAGAGATGCGTCAACGCGGCGCTCGCGTATTGCTGGCAGCGCCGGATGACGTCACCGAACGCGACCTGACCCTGACCCGCGCCGAACACCCGGCCCTCGACCCGATCCTGGCGATCCAGAGTTTCTACGTGATGGCTGCCGGACTCGCCGTGGCCCGTGGCATGGACCCGGATCAACCGCGCCACTTGAGCAAAGTGACCCGTACGCACTAAGTCCGACTGACTGCACACCTGATGAGACCGAGCCATGCACAACAACAATAAAGAGCTGACCCTCAGCGCCCCGCTCAGCGGCCCGGTGCTCACGCTCGCCAAAGTCCCGGACGCGGTGTTCGCCAGTGGCGCGATGGGCGATGGTATTGCCATCGACCCGATCAATGACACCCTGTATTCGCCATGCGCCGGGGTGATCATCCACGTCGCCCGCACCGGCCATGCCCTCACCGTGCGTGCCGACAACGGCGCGCAAATCCTCCTGCACCTGGGCCTCGACACCGTTGAACTGAACGGCGAAGGCTTCTCGATGCTGGTCAAGGAAGGCACGCGAGTCAGCAAGGGGCAACCGCTGTTGCGCTATGACGTCGACAAGGTCGGCCAGCAATGCAAAAGTCTGGTGAGCCTGTTGATTCTGACCAACAGTCAAGACTTCCAGGTGCGCCCGATCACCCTCAAAACGGTGAAAGTCGGCGAGCCGTTGCTGCACATCATCTCGCGCAACAACTCGGCGGCGAATACTGAAGACGTTGGCGGGCCAGAGGTTCAGGGCCATGTGCAAGTCGCTCATCGCGGCGGTCTGCACGCCCGGCCGGCAGCGCTGATTCGCCAGACTGCGCTGGGTTTCAAGAGCCAGTCGCAGCTGCACTTCGCCGGTAAATCGGCGCCGTGCAACAGCCTGATCGGGTTGATGGGATTGGCGGTCGGCGAACAGGATGAGGTGCAAGTCAGTTGTCAGGGTTCGGACGCCGAAGCCGCCCTGCAAGCGTTGCTCACGGCATTGGCCACCGCGCTACCGAATGATCATCACGTCGCCGCGCCGATCAGCGTTGCACCGCTCAAGCGCCCGGCCGAGGCGGATGTGTTGCACGGTGTGTGCGCCGCACCGGGGTTGGTGGGCGGGCCGTTGTTTCATTTGAATGCGATCAGTTTGCCGGCGGACGCGGGCAATCATGATCCGCTGGCGCAACAGCAAACACTTGAAGCGGCGCTGGATCAGGTGCGCGGCGAAATCGGCAGCACCCTCGCCCAAGCGAAACAACACAGGAGCGCCGACGAAGAAGCGATTTTCGCCGCGCATCTGGCCTTGCTCGAAGACCCGGCCCTGCTCGACGCCGCACGACAATCCATCGAGCAAGGCACGGCCGCCACCCATGCGTGGAGTCAGTCGATCGACATCCAGTGCGACGTGCTCCAGAAAACCGGCAGCGCGCTGCTGGCCGAGCGCGCCAACGACCTGCGCGACCTCAAGCAACGCGTGCTACGCGCCCTGCTTGGCGAAGCCTGGCATTACGAGGTGCCGACCGGTGCTATCGTCGCCGCCCATGAACTGACCCCATCGGACTTGCTGCAACTCAGCGCTCAAGGTGTCGCCGGATTGTGCATGGCCGAGGGCGGTGCGACGTCGCACGTCGCGATTCTGGCGCGGGGCAAAGGTCTGCCGTGCATGGTGGCGTTGGGTGCGGCTCTGCTCGATCAGCCGCCAGGCCAAGCAGTGGTCCTCGACGCCGACGGCGGGCGCCTCGAACTGACGCCCGGCACTGAACGTCTGGCCGACGTCCAGCAAGCGCAAATCGACCGCCAACAACGCCGCGATGCGCAACAAGCCAAGGCTCATCTGCCCGCCGAAACCCGCAATGGCGTGACCATCGAAGTGGTCGCCAATGTTGCGTCCAGCCATGAAGCGGCGGATGCGTTTGCCAACGGCGCCGACGGTGTCGGTCTGTTGCGCACCGAGTTTCTGTTCGTTGACCGCCAGACTGCGCCTGACGTCGAAGAACAGCGCGCCGCCTATCAAGCCGTCATTGATGCCATGGGCGATAAGTCAGTGATCATCCGCACCATCGACGTCGGCGGCGACAAGCAACTCGACTATCTGCCGCTGCCCGCCGAAGCCAACCCGGTGCTCGGTTTGCGCGGCATTCGTCTGGCCCAGGCCCGCCCGGAAATCCTCGATCAGCAACTGCGCGCGCTGCTGCAAGTCAGCCCGTTGCAGCGTTGCCGGATCCTGTTGCCGATGGTCACCGAAGTCGATGAGTTGCTGCATATCCGTCAGCGGGTCGATGCCTTGTGTCTGGAACTGAACATCACTCAACGCCCGGAAATCGGCGTGATGATCGAAGTCCCCGCCGCCGCATTGCAAGCCGAACAACTGGCCGAACACGCGGACTTCCTGTCCATCGGTACCAACGATCTCTCCCAATACACCTTGGCCATGGACCGCGACCACGCCGGCCTCGCCGCACGGGTCGATGCCTTGCACCCGGCGCTGCTGCGCCTGATCGCCATGACCTGCGAAGGCGCGGCGGTGCACAAACGTTGGGTCGGTGTGTGCGGCGCCCTCGCCTCGGACCCGTTAGCGACACCAGTGCTGATCGGCCTCGGCGTTACCGAACTCTCGGTGAGCCCGGTGCAGATCGGTGAAATCAAGGATCGCGTGCGCCAGTTGCACGAAGCCGAATGCCAACGCCTCGCCCGCGACTTGCTCAAGCTGAGCAGCGCCTCGGCCGTGCGTCACGCCTGTCATCAACATTGGCCTCTGCGCTAACAAAAAAGCTCTCTATAAAAGAGCAGGGAGAACCCCATGTACCAACTCTTCATCGAAGGCCTGCAACGCCTCGGCCGCGCGCTGATGTTGCCGATCGCGATCCTGCCGATTGCCGGGCTGCTGCTGCGCCTGGGTGATACCGACCTGCTGAACATCGCGATCATCCACGACGCCGGCCAGGTGATTTTCGCCAACCTGGCGATGATCTTCGCCATCGGCATCGCCGTCGGTTTCGCCAAGGACAACAACGGCACCGCTGGCCTGGCCGGGGTGATCGGTTATCTGGTGATGATCTCCACCCTCAAAGTGCTCGATGCGAGCATCAACATGGGCATGCTCGCCGGGATCGTCAGCGGCCTGATGGCCGGCGCGCTGTACAACCGCTTCAAGGACATCAAACTGCCGGAGTACCTGGCGTTCTTCGGTGGCCGGCGTTTCGTGCCGATTGTCACCGGGTTTGCGGCGGTTGGCCTGGGCGTGGTGTTCGGCTATATCTGGCCGCCGATCCAGCAAGGCATCAACAGCTTCGGCAGCCTGATGATGGAAAGCGGCAGCTTCGGCGCCTTCGTCTTCGGCGTGTTCAACCGCCTGCTGATCGTCACCGGCCTGCACCACATCCTCAACAACATGGCGTGGTTCGTGTTCGGCAACTTTACCGACCCCACTACTGGCGCACTGGTGACCGGCGATCTGTCGCGTTACTTCGCCGGCGATCCAAAGGGTGGCCAATTCATGACCGGCATGTTCCCGATGATGATCTTCGGCCTGCCCGCCGCGTGCCTGGCGATGTACCGCAACGCCCTGCCGGAACGGCGCAAGGTCATGGGCGGGATCTTCCTGTCGATGGCGCTGACGTCATTCCTGACAGGCGTGACCGAGCCGATTGAATTCGCCTTCATGTTTCTGGCGCCGTTGCTGTATCTGCTGCATGCGCTGCTGACCGGGTTGTCGATGGCAATCACCAATGCGCTGAACATCCATTTGGGCTTCACCTTCTCCGGCGGTTTTATCGACATGGTGCTGGGCTGGGGCCGGTCGACCAATGGCTGGTTGGTGGTTCCGGTCGGGCTGGCATATGCCGTCGTGTATTACGTGGTGTTTGATTTCTGCATTCGTCGTTTCAACCTGAAAACGCCGGGGCGTGAGGACGTGGCGACGGCTGAAAAAACCGTGTTAGCCGAAAACGAACGCGCCGGGGCTTACATCAAGGCACTCGGTGGTGCAGAGAACCTTGTGACTGTCGGTGCCTGCACGACCCGTCTGCGCTTGGAGATGGTGGATCGCAACAAAGCATCCGATGCCGATCTGAAAGCGTTGGGTGCGATGGCCGTTGTGCGCCCGGGCAAGGGTGGCAGTTTGCAAGTTGTCGTAGGGCCGATGGCCGACAGCATTGCTGATGAAATTCGACTGGCGATGCCGGCGTTGGGGCGTGCTCTGGTGGCGACGCCTGCGGTGGTTGCCGAAGAGCCGAAAGCGCTTGTGGTCGCGGGTTCGGAAGCTCAGCAGTGGCTGAATGCGCTGGGCGGCGGCGACAACGTGCTGCAACTCGATTGCATTGCCATGAGCCGAATTCGACTGCTGCTGGCCGATGGCAAGGCCCTGTCGGAGGCGCAGTTGAAAGAGCTGGGTTGTCAGGGTGTCAGCCAGTTGGAAGGCGGGGTCTGGCATTTGTTGGTGGGGGATAAAGCAGCGAGTTTGAGTGGAGCGCTTGAGGCGTTGGTCAATCGCAGTGAGGTCGGTGCAAAGGTTTAAATCTACAGCGTCTGAGCGGTCCTCTTCGCGAGCAAGCCCGCTCCCACAAGGTGATTGCATTCCAGATGGGGAGCTGGCTTGCCAGCGATGACGCCCGTCGAGCCTCTACTCAATCAAAACTGTGGGAGCGGGCTTGCTCGCGAAGAACGATGACACGGTAAACCTGATCAATCAGGTTTGCGGGTCTACCCGATCCAGTGCCCGGTTTACCGCCAGTTCGGCGAGCATGACGATTTGCTGGATGCCTAACGCCGTGCTGCGCTGCGAACCGCTTAGCTCATCGGCGAAGTGGCTGGCGGCAGTGCTTGCCGAGGCTAACGATTCGCAGGCGTGAGCGAGCAGGCTTTCGGTATCGACCTCTGGGCAGACCATGAACATGGTGCTCGGTCGGCGTGGCTTTGCGGGTTCGGGGCACAGGTAGAAGTCGAGGGCGCGTTTGATGGCTTCGCGGTTTCGGGCCAGGTCTTCAGCGCGGAGGGCTTCTTCGAGTGGGGTTTTGGTTTCGGGTGGGTCGGGTACGGGCTTGGTCATTGAAAAACTCCTTAATGATCGGAGCCATCCAATTGCCGTTTCTCACGCGGCGAAATGGTGGCAGCTATGTGCGGGGTGAGAAACCGGGCAAGGAGCAGAACTTCCGGCCAGACCGAAGTCTGCCCGCACACAGCCGCCATAAATTGATTGCAGGCAGCAATAAGCTGGCGGCGATTATGACGTACCGATGCTGGAATAACACTTCTTGCCCGGGTTCTCACACCCGATCACCGATTTGCGGTGACAGCCAAAGACTAGAGACCCGACGTCCGACGGACAACCTGAAAACCTTGTGGGAAGGTTCTGGCGATCTCACATCCGATTAAACAACGCCAATCGCCTCCCTCGTGTAGGCGCTGCCGAAGGCTGCGATCTTTTGACTTTGACGTTTCAACATCAAAAGCAGGATCAACAGATCGCAGCCTTCGGCAGCTACACACGTGAGCCGGTGCATTCAGGAATGAAATCGCCCCCACATTGCCGGCACTGTCAACTGTCAGGTCTGACAGTTGACCGCCTCGGTCGACCTTATTACGTTGACTGAATCAGGCCGTTTTATGTCGTAGCCTCGATAACTCAACGCTCAACTCATCAAGGATGGCTATGACATGACAGAGAAAATGACAGACGCAGAACAACGAGAACACCTGATCAAAACCTACAGAGACCTTGACGCAAACCAGGACGGAAGCGTTTCTCTCGAGGAATTCACAAAAGGCACCAAGGGCTACAGCAAGTTACTCAGAGAGACGGTTTGGGATGCATTCAACAGAGATCAGGATGATGGTTTAAGCCTGGAAGAGTACCTGGACAGCCAAAATGCGAAGCCTGCTGAATAGTTAACCGCCATCGCTGACAAACCACACAGAAAAGCAAAAGCAGCGCCCCCTCGCCCGCTTCGCCCCACACACTCAACAGGATGAGCGTTAGCTCGGCTGCAGCTCTTGATCTTGATCTTGATCTTGATCCACAGGCCCCGTCGGCAGGCTGAGCGCAGGGATTCATCCGGGGAGAACATCGAGAGGAGGTGCAGCGAAGCAAACCGGAGGCGATGCCCCGGATGGATCCCGGAGCGAAGGAACCCCGAGCCTTAGCGAGTGGGCCGAACGTTGGGGCAAGCCTTTTGGGTTACCTTTTCGGCGTTTGGAAAAGGTGACCCGCCGTAAGGGCGGAACCCTAAGCCGCCGTGACCACAGCAATGGATATGTACTCAGTCAGCCAGAACATCATTGCCTGAGCCGACGCCTTCGCGAGCAAGCCCGCTCCCACATAGGAACCCCATCGCGCAAAAAATCGGGGGCAACAAAAAACCCGCAGACAATCACTCATCTGCGGGTTTCTTGTAATAAGCGGCTATCAGAAATCTTCCAGCCGCCACACTTCATAAGCCGGTGTCTCGTACGGGTGGCTCAACTTCAAAGCCGCCACTACAGAGCGAATCAACTCATCCGCCACCACAAGCTCAACCTTCCATTCCTCAACCTGCTCGACCTGCCCTGCTTGCCCAATAAACGGCTGGCTGCCGTCCAAAGGTCGAAACTGGCCCAAACCGAGCACCTGCCAAGCACAGTGGTCATAGTCCCCGATCCGCCCACCACCGGCAGCGAATACGGCTTCCTTGACCACCTCGACATGACTGTCAGGAACAAAAAACGCCAGCTTGTACACGGACCTTAGTTAACCCACACACGAGCATTACGGAACATACGCATCCAAGGCGCGTCTTCGTTCCAGTCTTCCGAACGCCACGAGTTCTGCACTGCACGGAACACACGCTCCGGGTGCGGCATCATGATCGTCACGCGGCCATCACGGCTGGTGAGACCGGTAATCCCGCGCGGCGAACCGTTCGGGTTAGCCGGATAGCGCTCGGTGACCTTGCCATGGTTGTCGACAAAACGCATCGCCACACAACCCGACAGATCCGCTTCCAGCAGTGCTTCTTCGCTGGAAAACTCGGCGTGACCTTCACCGTGAGCAATGGCGATCGGCATACGCGAACCGGCCATGCCCTGCAGGAAGATCGAGTTCGACTCCTGAACCTGAACCATCGCCACGCGCGCTTCGAACTGCTCGGAGCGGTTGCGCACGAAGTGCGGCCAGAACTCGCTGCCCGGGATCAGTTCGTGCAGGTTGGACATCATCTGGCAACCGTTGCACACGCCGAGGGTGAAGCTGTCGTTGCGTTCGAAGAAGCCCTGGAACGCATCGCGGGCGCGGCTGTTGAACAGCGCCGACTTGGCCCAGCCTTCACCGGCACCCAGTACGTCGCCGTAGGAGAAACCACCGCACGCCACCAGACCTTTGAACTCGTTCAGGTCGACACGGCCGGCCAGAATGTCGCTCATGTGCACGTCGATCGCGTTGAAACCGGCGCGGTCGAACGCTGCCGCCATTTCAACCTGACCGTTGACGCCCTGCTCACGCAGTACGGCAACCTGTGGGCGGATGCCTTTTTTGATGTAAGGCGCGGCGACATCCTGGTTGACGTCGTAGCTCAGCTTGACGCTCAGGCCCGGGTTGTCTTCTTCCAGCAGCACGTCGAACTCTTGTTCGGCGCAGTCGGCGTTGTCACGCAGACGCTGGATCTGGTAGCTGGTCTCGGCCCACTGACGTTGCAGCAGACGACGCTGGCCTTCGAACACGGTGTCACCGTTGAAGGTGATGTTGATCTGGCCATTGTTGATCGGCTGACCGATCACCGAAACACAGTCGCCCAGACCGGCCGCGCTGAACTGCGCGAGGATGTCTGGCGTGGCGTCCTGACGAACCTGAATCACGGCACCCAGTTCTTCGTTGAACAGGATGGCGGCGATTTCAGCGGAGCTTTCGGCAACGCTGTCCAGGTTAAGACTCAGACCGCAGTGGCCAGCGAAGGCCATTTCCACCACAGAAGTCAGCAGACCACCGTCGGAACGGTCGTGGTAAGCCAGCAGGTGACCGTCGGCGTTGAGGCCCTGGATCACGGCGAAGAAGGCTTTCAGGTCTTCGGCGTCATCGACGTCCGGCGCGTGCTTGCCGAGCTTGCCGTGTACTTGCGCAAGGATCGAAGCACCCATGCGATTCTGCCCGCGACCGAGGTCGATCAGGATCAGGTCGGTGGTGCCCTTGTCCATGCGCAGTTCCGGGGTCAGGGTCTGACGGATGTCAGCCACTGGCGCGAAACCGGTCACGATCAGCGACATCGGCGAGGTCACGGTTTTTTCTTCGCCGTTGTCGTTCCAACGGGTGGCCATGGACATCGAGTCCTTGCCCACCGGAATGGTGATACCCAGCTCAGGGCACAGTTCCATACCGACCGCTTTCACGGTGTCGTACAGACGTGCGTCTTCACCCGGGTGACCGGCAGCGGACATCCAGTTCGCCGACAGTTTGATGTCGGAGAGCTTGTTGATGCGCGAAGCGGCAATGTTGGTCAGGGTTTCGCCGATGGCCATGCGGCCCGACGCCGGAGCGTCCAGCAGCGCCAGCGGAGTCCGCTCGCCCATCGCCATGGCTTCACCGGTGTAGACGTCGAAACTGGTGGCGGTAACGGCCACGTCGGCGACCGGAACCTGCCATGGACCGACCATTTGGTCACGGGCCACGAGGCCGGTGATGGTGCGGTCACCGATGGTGATCAGGAAGCTTTTGCTCGCCACGGCCGGGTGATGCAGAACACGTTCGATGGACTCGGTGATGTCGAGGTTCGACGGATCGAAGTCATCGCCCAGCTCGGCTTCACGCACCACCGAACGGTGCATGCGCGGGGCTTTGCCCAGCAACACTTCCAGTGGCATGTCCACCGGGTTATTGCCGAAGTGGCTATCCGTGACAGTAAGCTGCGGCTCGGCGGTGGCTTCACCGACTACCGCGAATGGGCAACGCTCGCGTTCGCAGATCGCCTGGAAGCGCTCGAAGTCTTCCGGGCCAACGGCCAGCACGTAGCGTTCCTGGGATTCATTACTCCAGATTTCGTGCGGGGCCATGCCCGGCTCGTCGTTTGGAATGTTGCGAAGTTCGAAACGGCCACCGCGGTCGCCGTCGTTGACCAGTTCCGGGAAGGCGTTGGACAGACCGCCCGCCCCCACGTCGTGGATGAAGCTGATCGGGTTCTTGTCGCCCAGTTGCCAGCAACGGTCGATGACTTCCTGGCAGCGACGCTCCATCTCAGGGTTTTCACGCTGTACGGAAGCGAAGTCCAGATCCGCCGAGCTGGTGCCCGTGGCCATGGAGGAAGCCGCACCGCCACCCAGACCGATCAGCATCGCTGGGCCGCCGAGTACGATCAGTTTGGAACCGACGACGATCTCGCCTTTCTTGACGTGTTCTTCGCGGATGTTGCCCATGCCGCCAGCGAGCATGATCGGCTTGTGGTAACCGCGAACTTCGTCACCGTGCGGGGTGGTGATCGCTTGTTCAAAGGTACGGAAATAACCGGTCAGGGCCGGACGACCGAATTCGTTGTTGAACGCGGCGCCGCCGAGCGGGCCTTCGATCATGATGTCCAGCGCGGTGACGATGCGCTCAGGCTTGCCGTACGGCACTTCCCACGGCTGTTCGAAGCCCGGGATTTGCAGGTTCGACACGGTGAAACCGGTCAGGCCAGCCTTAGGCTTGGCGCCACGACCGGTTGCACCTTCGTCACGGATCTCGCCACCGGAACCGGTGGATGCGCCCGGGAACGGGGCAATCGCGGTTGGGTGGTTGTGGGTTTCAACCTTCATCAGGATGTGCACCGGCTCCTGCACCGCGCCGTACTGGCGGGTCTCAGGGTTCGGAAAGAAACGGCCGGCAACGTTGCCGACGATCACCGAGGCGTTGTCCTTATAAGCCGACAGAACGCCTTCGCTGTGCATCACGTAGGTGTTCTTGATCATGCCGAACAGGCTTTTTTCCTGGCTCTGACCATCAATATCCCAACTGGCGTTGAAGATCTTGTGGCGGCAGTGCTCGGAGTTGGCCTGGGCGAACATCATCAGTTCGATGTCGTGCGGGTTGCGCTGCAAACCGTTGAAGGCGTCGACCAGGTAGTCGATCTCGTCTTCGGCCAAGGCCAGGCCCAGCTCGGTGTTGGCTTTTTCCAGCGCGGCGCGACCGCCGCCGAGGATGTCGATCGCGGTCAGCGGCTTCGGCTCGGCGTGGCTGAACAGGCCGGCAGCCTGTTCGAGGTTGGCCAGAACGATCTGGGTCATGCGGTCATGCAGGACATCGGCAATCTGCTGTGCTTGGGCGTCGCTGAACTGACCGGCCACGTAGAACGCGATGCCGCGCTCCAGGCGCTGGATCTTGCTCAGACCGCAGTTACGAGCGATGTCGCTGGCCTTGCTCGACCATGGCGAGATGGTGCCAAAACGCGGCAACACCAGGAACAGACGGCCGGTCGGCTCTTGAACCGGAACACTTGGACCGTACTTCAGAAGGCGCGCAAGCACCTGCTGTTCGTCGCCGGTCAGGACGCCGGTGACTTCGGCGAAGTGAGCGAATTCAGCATACAAGCCACTGACAGCCGGAACCTTCTGGCTCAGTTGCTCAAGGAGTTTGCTGTGGCGAAAGGCAGAAAGGGCAGGAGCGCCGCGCAGGATCAACATCTTCGGGACAGCCTCGGGAAGGGGTGTGCTTTGAGGCCGTGCATTCTAGCCTAAACCGCCCTCAACATCACCCGAAACGCTACGCACGGTTGCACCCGGACGTCGATCTGTGTTTCTGATTCGCAAGTCAAATTTACCCAGCCCGCGACAACGGCTTATTTTTGCTGTAACAAAATGCCCGGCAGGCCCGTTTCTGTGGGGTTTCGCTCGGTTTTGTGATCGCTAGCAGACAAGCCCTGCACTGTCGAGATATGGCGCCCGCGGTCCTTTGCGTATACTGCGCAAATGTTTTTCCCAAAGGCTTTGCGTCCGCGGTACGCCAAATGGCTGATCGCAACCGGACTCTTCCTGTTGCTCGGTGGCTGTGTTGATAAACCCAACACACTCGAGCGCGTAAAGGAGGATGGTGTGCTGCGGGTGATTACCCGAAACAGCCCCGCCACCTACTTTCAGGATCGCAGCGGTGAAACCGGCTTCGAATACGAGCTGGTGAAGCGCTTTGCCGAAGATTTGGGTGTCGAGCTTAAAATCGAGACTGCCGACAACCTTGACGACCTCTTCGACCAGATCGGCAAACCGAACGGCCCGGTCCTGGCTGCCGCCGGGCTGGTCAGCAGTGACCAGCGCAAGAAACAGGTGAGGTTTTCCCACGCCTACCTCGAAGTCACCCCACAGATCATCTATCGCAACGGCCAGTCACGGCCCACCGACGCCGGTGACCTGGTGGGCAAGAAGATCATGGTGCTCAAGGGCAGCACCCACGCCGAGCAACTGGCCGAACTGAAACAGAAATACCCCGCCATCGAATACGAAGAGTCCGACGCGGTTGAAGTGGTCGACCTGTTGCGCATGGTTGATGAAGGCCAGATCGACCTGACCCTGGTCGACTCCAACGAAGTGGCAATGAACCAGGTGTACTTCACCAACATCCGCGTGGCCTTCGACCTCGGCGATGCGCGCAGCCAGAGTTGGGCCGTCGCACCGGGAGAAGACAACAGCCTGCTCAACGAGATCAACAGCTATCTGGACAAGGTGCAGAAGAACGGCACCCTGCAACGCCTCAAAGACCGCTATTACGGGCATGTCGACGTCCTCGGCTACATGGGCGCCACCACGTTCGCCCAGCACTTGCAGCAACGCCTGCCCAAATACGAACAGCACTTCAAGACCTATGCCAAGAAAGAGAAAGTCGACTGGCGCCTGCTCGCGGCCATCGGTTATCAGGAATCACTGTGGCAACCGACGGTCACCTCGAAAACCGGCGTACGCGGGCTGATGATGCTGACCCAGAACACCGCTCAGGCCATGGGTGTGTCCAACCGACTCGATCCGAAGCAGAGCATCATGGGCGGCGCGAAGTACCTGGCTAACATGAAGGATCAGCTCGACGATTCGATTCAGGAGCCGGATCGCACCTGGTTTGCCCTGGCGGCGTACAACGTCGGCAGCGGTCATCTGGATGACGCCCGCAAACTGGCCTCCAAAGAAGGCCTGAACCCGAACAAGTGGCTGGATGTGAAGAAAATGCTGCCGCGCCTCGCGCAGAAGCAGTGGTACAGCAAGACCCGCTATGGCTACGCCCGGGGCGGCGAGCCGGTGCATTTTGTCGCAAACATTCGTCGCTACTACGACATCCTCACTTGGGTGACCCAGCCGCAGCTTGAAGGTGATCAGGTGGCTGAAGGCAACCTGCATGTACCGGGGATCGACAAGTCCAAACCGACTCAAGAGCCAGCCCCGCTCTAGCCCAGATACCTTCAATCAAATGTGGGAGCCAGCCTGCTGGCTCCCACATTGGTTTTGCGATGAGGCTTAAGCTTTTGCAGCCGCCAGAATCAGCGCTTTCATTTCAGAGACGGCAGACTTGAAGCCAACGAACAACGCATGCGCCACCAGCGCATGGCCGATGTTCAGCTCGTTGATGCCCTTGATCGCGGCCACGGCCTCAACGTTGTGGTAATGCAGACCATGACCGGCATTGACGATCAGCCCCTGAGCCAGACCAAACGCCACACCGTCCGCCACTCGCTTCAGTTCTTCAGCGACGTCGGTCGGGGTTTCGGCATCGGCATAACGCCCGGTGTGCAGCTCAATGGCCGGCGCACCGACGCGCTTGGAGGCCGCAATCTGACGCTCGTCGGCATCGATGAACAGCGACACCTCGCTGCCGATCTTCGACAGACGCTCAACCGCCGCTTTGATGCGTTCTTCCTGCCCTGCCACATCCAGACCGCCTTCGGTGGTCAGCTCCTGACGGGTTTCCGGGACCAGGCAGATGTGCGCAGGACGGATGCGTTCGGCAAACGCCATCATTTCTTCGGTGACGCCCATTTCGAAGTTCATGCGGGTTTGCAGCACGTCCTTGAGCAACAGTACGTCGCGCTCCTGAATGTGCCGACGGTCTTCGCGCAGATGCACCGTGATGCCATCGGCGCCCGCCTCTTCCGCGTCCAGCGCAGCCTTGACCGGATCCGGGTAACGCGTGCCACGGGCCTGACGCAGGGTGGCGACGTGGTCGATGTTCACGCCAAGAAGAATGCGATTGCTGGTGGTCACGGATGCGCTCCTGAATGGAAAGATTCGGCGCACAGCATACACGGGGCTAGGGCTTGCGAAACAGCTCGCGACTGACCAGAGGGCGACCGCCGAGGTGAACGGCCAAGGCCTGACGCATCAAACGCTTGGCGGCGGAGAGTGCGCCGGGAGCCGACCAGTCGGCTTCGGCCATGGCGAGTAATTCAACGCCGTTGAACAGGCCGGGTTGCAGCAAGTAAACGCGCTCAAGGCCGGCGTCCACTTGCAGACGGTAGAGACCATCGGGCGCAACAGGCTCGCCGTGAATATCGGTATTCATGGAAAAGCCGTAACCGAGGTCATCGAGCAGACGCCATTCGAAAGAGCGCAACAACGGTTCCAGCGGCCGGCCTTCGGCCAGAGCCAGCAGGGTTGCTGCGTAGTGATCGAACACCGCCGGGTGCGGATCTTCGGCAGGCAGCAGGCGGATCAATAGCTCGTTGAGGTAAAGACCGCTGAACAGCGCCTCGCCATTGAGCCAGGCGCAAGTGCCGGCACTTTCCATGCGCCCGACATTCTTCAACTCGCCCTTGCCGCGAAACTCGACTTCCAGCGCCACGAACGGCCGCGCCAACGTCCCGGCCTTGCCCCGCGCACTGCGCAGCACCGCTCGCAGCCGACCTTGCGGCGTGAGGAAGTCCACCAACGCGCTGGTTTCGCGGTAGGCGCGCGAATGCAGGACGTAGGCGCGTTGGGCAGGAGGTGGGGTTTGCGACATGGAATTCTCGATGAAGAAACGCGGTTTTACTCACAACCCAAAACTACTGTGGGAGCGGGCTTGCTCGCGAAAGCGGTGAATCAGTCGAAGTGTATGTCGACTGACACTGCGCATTCGCGAGCAAGCCCGCTCCCACAGGGGGGTTCTCTGGAGTATCAGAAAACCGGTATTACAGGTCGCCGTAACCCAGCGAACGCAGCGCACGCTCGTCGTCGGACCAGCCGCCCTTCACCTTGACCCACAGGTTGAGCATGATCTTGGAGTCGAACAACAACTCCATGTCCTTGCGCGCTTCGGTGCCGATGCGTTTGATGCGCTCGCCCTTGTCGCCAATGATGATCTTCTTCTGGCCGTCACGTTCGACGAGGATCAGCGCATGGATGTGCAGGGTCTTGCCCTGCTGCTTGAACTCTTCGATTTCGACGGTGATCTGGTATGGCAGCTCAGCGCCCATCTGGCGCATGATTTTCTCGCGCACCAGTTCAGCGGCAAGAAAACGGCTACTGCGGTCAGTGATCTGGTCTTCGGGGAAGAAGTGATCGTTTTCCGGCAGGTGATCGGCAATCACCTTTTCCAGCGCGTCGAGGTTATGCCCGTGCTGCGCCGAAATCGGGATGATCTGCGCGTTCGGCAGCTGTTCCTGCAACCAGCTCAGGTGCGGCATCAGCTCGGCTTTGTCTTCGATACGGTCGGTCTTGTTCAGTGCGACGATCAGCGGGCCGGTCACGTATTGCACACGCTCCAGCACCATCTGGTCTTCTTCGGTCCACTTGGTGCGATCGACCACGAAGATCACCACGTCGACGTCTTTCAACGCCGCCGAAGCGGTCTTGTTCATGTAACGGTTCAGCGCCTTTTCGCCACCCTTGTGCATGCCGGGGGTGTCGACGTAGATCGCCTGCACGCCACCCTCGGTCTTGATCCCGAGCATGTTGTGACGAGTGGTTTGTGGCTTGCGCGAGGTGATCGCCAGCTTCTGACCAAGAATGTGGTTCAGCAGCGTGGACTTGCCCACGTTGGGACGGCCGACGATGGCAACGTAGCCACAGCGAGTTGCGTTTGTATCAGTCATTGCCATTCTCCACGCCCAGGGCAATCAGTGCTGCGGCGGCCGCTACCTGTTCGGCAATACGACGGCTCACACCCTGACCTCGGCTTTTTTCATTCAGTAAGACAACTTCGCACTCGACGAAGAAGGTTCGGCAGTGCGGCTCGCCCTGGATATCCACCACCTCGTAACGAGGCAGGTCGCAACCGCGTGATTGCAGGAATTCCTGCAGGCGGGTCTTCGGATCCTTGTTGGTGTCGACCAGGGTCAGACCTTCGAACTCACCCGCCAGCCAGGCCAGTACGCGCTCGCGAGCCATGTCCATGCCGGCGTCGAGGTAAATCGCACCGATCAAGGCTTCGAGGGCATCGGCCAGAATCGATTCGCGACGGAAACCGCCACTTTTCAACTCGCCGGAACCCAGACGCAGATAATCACCCAGGTCGAAACCGCGAGCCAGCACGGCCAGCGTCTCACCTTTCACCAAGCGTGCGCGCAAACGCGATAACTGGCCTTCACGGGCGAGCGGGAAGCGATCGAACAGCGCCTCGCCCGCAACGAAGTTGAGGATGGCATCACCGAGGAATTCCAGGCGTTCGTTGTTACGCCCGGCGAAACTGCGGTGTGTGAGGGCCAGGAGCATCAGCTCCTGATCCTTGAAGGTGTAACCGAGCTGACGCTCGAGACGGCTTAATGAGGCGCTCACGGTTTACCCACGCTGAGATCAAAGCTGGATTCCACCGCCATCGCCGGGGTACGGCGCAGGCCTGGGACAATTAACGCTGTGTTCAAAAATTACATCCTGGCTATTGCGAAGCCGATTGTGTCGACTCCAGAAATGCATTCGGCGCTGTGGTCAACAGCGCCGTGTGTGATTACTTGATCAGGCCAACCCGCGAGAAATTCGGCAGGTGGCTGAGTTTCGGTTCCGGCCAGCTCATCCAGACTGCAAAGGCCTTGCCGACGATATTCTGGTCGGGAACCATGCCCAACATGTCCTTGGGAATGTTTGGATCATCCCAGTAGCGACTGTCGTTCGAGTTGTCGCGGTTGTCGCCCATCATGAAGTAGTGCCCGGCCGGCACGGTCCACGAATGATCCGGGGTCGCGCGGTAGCGGCTCATTTCCTTGCGGATCAAGTGCTCGGCGGCGCCGAGTTTTTCCTGATAGAGCTCAGCGCTGCCCAAGGTGCCCGGCTCGGAGCCGACCAACTGCTCGGCAATCGATTCGCCATTGACGAACAGACGCTTGTCAGCGGTGTAACGCACTGTGTCGCCCGGCAGGCCGACTACACGCTTGATGTAGTTGACGCTCGGGTCGCTTGGGTAGCGAAACACCATCACGTCGCCCCGCTGCGGATCACCGACTTCGATGATTTTCTTGTCGATCACCGGCAGGCGGATCCCGTAAGAAAACTTGTTCACCAGAATGAAGTCGCCGACATCCAGGGTCGGCTTCATCGAACCGGACGGGATCTGGAACGGCTCCACCAGGAACGAACGCAGCACCAGCACGATGAACAACACCGGGAAGAACGACTTGCCGTATTCCACCAGCAGCGGCTCTTTGTTCAGTTTCTCAACCACCACCACATCGGGTTGGCTGACACTGCCTTGATAAGAGGCAATGGCAGCGCGCCGACGCGGCGCGAGGATCAACAGATCAAGCAACGCCAACAGGCCGCAGACGAACACGGCGATGACCAGCAACAGCGGGAAATTTAGTGACATAGGACCTGACTATTCCAACCTGAGCACGGCGAGGAAGGCTTCTTGTGGAATTTCCACGTTGCCGACCTGCTTCATGCGTTTCTTACCGGCCTTTTGCTTCTCGAGCAGTTTCTTCTTACGGCTGACGTCACCACCGTAGCATTTGGCCAATACGTTCTTTCTGAGCGCCTTGACGGTTGTCCGTGCAACGATCTGACCGCCAATGGCGGCCTGGATGGCCACGTCGAACATCTGTCGCGGAATCAGTTCTTTCATCTTCTCGGTCAACTGGCGACCTTTGTAGTGCGAGTTGTCACGGTGCACGATCAACGCCAGAGCATCGACCTTGTCGCCGTTGATCAGCACGTCCAGTTTCACCAGATTAGCCGATTGGTAACGATCGAAATGGTAGTCCAGCGAAGCATAGCCGCGGCTGGTGGATTTGAGACGGTCGAAGAAGTCCAGTACCACTTCGTTCATCGGCAGGTCGTAAGTGACTTGCACCTGATTGCCGAGGAACAGCATGTCGACCTGTACGCCGCGTTTCTCGATGCACAGGGTGATGACGTTGCCCAGGTGTTCTTGCGGAACCAGGATGTTGGCACGCACGATCGGCTCGCGCATGTCTTCGATGGCCGAGACATCCGGAAGCTTGGACGGGTTGTCGACGTAAATCGTTTCGCCGGTTTTGAGCACCAGTTCGAAGATTACCGTCGGCGCCGTGGTGATCAGGTCCAGGTCGTATTCGCGCTCCAGGCGCTCCTGGATGATTTCCATGTGCAGCATGCCGAGGAAGCCGCAACGGAAGCCGAAGCCCAGTGCGTCGGAGCTTTCCGGGGTGTATTGCAGCGACGAGTCGTTGAGGGTCAGCTTCTGCAGCGCTTCGCGGAAATCTTCGAAATCGTCGGAGCTGACCGGGAACAGACCGGCGTAAACCTGTGGCTGGATGCGTTTGAAGCCCGGCAGTACCGGAACATCCGGGGTGGAGCTGAGGGTCAGGGTGTCACCGACCGGAGCACCGTGGATGTCCTTGATGCTGGCGATGATGAAGCCCACTTCACCGGCCTTCAGGTCAACCGTGGCGGTGTGTTTCGGATTGAACACGCCGACGCTGTCGACCAGGTGGATCTTGCCGGTGGATTTCACCAGGATCTTGTCGCCCTTCTTCACACGGCCGTGGCGCACGCGAACCAGGGAGACAACGCCCAGATAGTTGTCGAACCAGGAATCGATGATCAACGCTTGCAGCGGATCTTCGATGTTGCCGGTCGGCGCAGGAATAGTGTGCACCAGACGCTCGAGCACTTCGTCGACACCCAGGCCGGTCTTGGCGCTGCAGGTGACGGCGTCGGCGGCGTCGATGCCGATGATCTTCTCGATCTCGTCCTTGACGCGGTCCGGTTCGGCCTGCGGCAGGTCGATCTTGTTCAGGACCGGCATGACCTCAAGGCCCTGCTCGATCGCGGTGTAGCAGTTGGCCACGGACTGGGCTTCAACACCTTGACCGGCATCGACCACCAGCAAGGCACCTTCACACGCAGCCAGGGAACGGCTGACTTCATAGGTGAAGTCGACGTGGCCCGGGGTGTCAATGAAGTTCAGTTGGTAGGTGACGCCATCTTTGGCTTTGTAATAGAGGGTAACGCTGTGGGCCTTGATGGTGATCCCGCGTTCACGCTCCAGATCCATGGAATCCAGTACCTGGGCTTCCATTTCACGCTCGGCCAGGCCGCCGCACATCTGGATGAAGCGATCGGCCAGCGTCGACTTGCCATGGTCAATGTGGGCGATGATGGAGAAATTGCGGATATGACTCAAATCACTCACGGATCAACACTCAAAAAGGCTGCAGGCTTGGCCCGCCGAAAAATAGCCGGGAATTGTACCTGATACACGGCGCAAGCGTCACGTTCACCTGTCACCCGGATTGCATACAAAAACGCCCCGATCGGTTGATCGAGGCGTTTTCAGGGTTAAACGGCGGATGAAAGCTTGTTCATCAACCCGCTCGTCGCAGCAGCCAGACACCGGCCAGCGCACAGACTCCGGCCGGCACCAGCACCGCGAACAGCGGTGAGAAACCGAATACCAGGCTCGATGGGCCGAGCAAATCCTGAACGATGCGAAAGGTGAAGCCGACCAGCACGCCAGTGAAGACACGCTGACCCAAGGTCACCGAACGCAGCGGGCCGAAGATAAAGGAAATGGCCATCAATACCAGTGCGGCGGTGACCAATGGCTGCAACACCTTGACCCAAAATGCCAGCCAGTAACGGCCGTTGCTCAGGCCCTGCTCCGCCAGATAGTGGATGTAACCCCACAGGCCGGTGATTGACAGCGATTCCGGAGCCATGACCACTGTGCTCAGCAATTGCGGGCTCAGGGACACGTCCCAACGCTCAGTGGGCGTGTTTACAACCTCGGTGCTGCGGTCATGGAAAACGGTGGTTGCAACGTCGGTGAGTTCCCAGTGATCTTTATCGAACTCGGCCTTTTTGGCGAAGCTCGAACTCAGCAGATGGCGCTCTTTGTCAAAGCGATAGCGCGTCACGCCATACAACAGGCCATTGGGTTGAACGGCGTTGATGTGAATGAACTCTTCACCCTGGCGGTGCCACATACCGTGCTTGGCGCTTTGCGCGTCGCCACTGCCCTGAGCCAGCGAGCGGTTGGCCTGGGCCATGCTTTCGGTGGCAGGGGCAACGTACTCACCGATCAGCACGCCGGCCAGCATCAGCACCAGCATCGGCTTCATCACCGCCCAGACGATCCGGCCGATGGACACGCCGGCAGCGCGCATCACGGTCAGTTCACTGCTGCTGGCCAGACTGCCGAGGCCGATCAGGCAACCAATCAACGCTGCCATCGGCAGCATTTCATAGAGCCGGCGTGGCGCGGTCAGCAAAACGAACCCCAGGACATCAACCAGGGTGTAGGTATCGCTGACGTCGCCCATCTCATCGATAAAGGCGAACAGGGTCGCCAGACCGAGAATGATTGCCAGCACGGCGATGATCGCCATGAAGACGCTGCTGCCGATATAGCGGTCGAGTTTAACCACGGGCCACCTCCAGTGCAGCGGCGCGACGGCTGGCCATCTTCAGGCGCAGCGGCTCCCAGTACAGCAGGCCGATACCGATGAACAGGAAGATCGCATGCACCCACCACAGGCCGAGGGCGGGTGGAATCTTGCCTTTTTCAAGGGCGCCGCGGGCGGCAATCAGGATGGTCAGGTAAGCCATATAAAGAAGAATCGCCGGCAGCAACTTGAGGAAACGCCCTTGACGCGGATTGACTCGCGACAGCGGCACCGCCATCAGGGTCACGATAAACACCAGCAACGGCAGGGACAGACGCCATTGCAGTTCGGTTTTGGAGCGGATGTCATCATTGCCCAGCAAGGTCGATGTCGGCATCGCATCGCGGTCAGTGACTTCTTCGCTGACGTCCGGCTTGGGCAGCAAAACGCCATAGGTTTCGTAATGGATGGCGCGGTAATCGGCCAGCCCTGGGCTGCCGTCATAACGATAGCCGTCTTCGAGAATCAGATAGCGATTGCCGTCAGGACGAACTTCCTGACGCCCCTTCTCGGCCACCAGTACGGAAATCCCGCGATCCTTCTGATCGGCGCCGAGGTTCTTCTGCGAGATAAACACGCTGCCCAGATTGACGCGGTCATCGCTCAGCGTTTCGGTGTAGGTCACGCGGGTGCCATCACGCAGAGCCTGGAAGCGACCTGGCTCGAGCGTATCGAATTCGGTGAGCGCGTCCTGCTTGTTGAGCAGCAACTGGAACTGGTTGGCACCTTGCGGGGCCAGGCCCAGGCTCAGCCATGCCACGACCAGTGCAACCAGGGTGGCCGGAAACAGCGTGATGCGAAACAGCTTCTGCTGGCTCATGCCGGTGGCCGAGAGCACGGTCATTTCGCTTTCGAGGTACAGGCGACCGTAGGCCAGCAGGATCCCGAGGAACAGGCCCAGCGGCAGAATCAGTTGCATGAACCCCGGCAGACGATAGCCCATGATCAGGAACAGAGAACCCGGATCGAGCTGGCCGGCAGCGGCCTGAGCGAGGTATTTGATGAAGCGACCGCTCATGATGATGACCAGCAGCACAGCACTCACAGCGCTGAGGGTCAACAGGACTTCGCGGGACAGATAACGGAAGACGATCAAACCAGACACTCCAGGGTTGTCAGGCTAAGGCGGCCAAACAAGCAAACACATCAACCGGCCCGCAAGGCAGAGCCGTCGAAAAAAGATGCGGCATTATCCTGTGATTGAGGGCGCCTGTCACTGCGCACACTCATCCGTGGGTGCAATCGGTTGAAGATCGTACAACCGAGGGTTGTCAGGCGCGGTGAGCGAGGTTCAAACTGCGGCCCTTGTCGCAGGCCTTGGCCTGCGCCTCTTCTATCTATAAGCAGGCGACTGCGAACACCGTCGAACGCCTGTGTGTTGATCATTCATTCAGGGATCCGGACATGGAACTGGTTGTAAAAAGCGTTAGCCCAGAAACGTTGAAAACCGCCACCCTGGTGGTTGCCGTCGGTGAAGGCCGCAAGCTCGGCGTCGCCGCCAAGCAGCTCGATGAACTGAGCGGCGGCGCGATCAGCGCCGTACTCAAGCGTGGCGATCTGGCCGGCAAAGTCGGCCAAAGCCTGCTGCTGCACAGCCTGCCGAACCTCAAAGCCGAGCGCGTGCTGCTGGTCGGTGTGGGCAAGGATGAAGAACTGGGCGACCGCCCGCTGCGCAAAATCGTTGCCGGCATCCTCAACACGCTGAAGGGCCTGGGCGGCAGTGATGCCGTACTGGCGCTGGATGAAATCATTGTCAAAAACCGCGACAGCTACGGCAAAACCCGTCTGCTGGCAGAAACCCTGCTGGACGGCGAATACACCTTCGACCAGTTCAAGAGCCAGAAAGCCGAACCGCGCGCCCTGAAGAAAATCACCCTGCTGACCATCAAGGCTGCCCAGGCCGAAGTGCAGCGCGCCGTGACTCACGCGACTGCAATCGCGAACGGCATGGCCTTTACCCGTAATCTGGGCAACCTGCCGCCGAACATCTGCCACCCGACGTTCCTCGGCGAGCAAGCCAAGGATCTGGGCAAAGCGTTCAAGGATCTGAAAGTCGAAGTCCTCGACGAGAAGAAGATCAAGGCGCTGGGCATGGGTTCGTTCTACGCCGTCGGCCAGGGCAGCGCCCAACCGCCGCGCCTGATCGTCATGCAATACAACGGTGGCAAGAAATCCGAGAAGCCATACGCACTGGTCGGCAAAGGCATCACCTTCGACACCGGCGGTATCAGCCTGAAGCCGGGCGCCGGCATGGACGAAATGAAGTACGACATGGGCGGTGCTGCCAGCGTCTTCGGTACCGTGCGCGCCGTGCTCGAGTTGAAGCTGCCGATCAACCTGGTGTGCATCCTCGCCTGCGCCGAAAACATGCCGAGCGGCAATGCCTCGCGTCCGGGCGACATCGTCACCACCATGAGCGGCCAGACCGTGGAAATCCTCAACACCGACGCCGAAGGCCGTCTGGTGCTGTGCGACGCCCTGACCTACTCCGAGCGCTTCAAGCCGCAAGCGGTGATCGACATCGCCACCCTGACCGGCGCCTGCGTCGTGGCACTGGGTGCACACACTTCCGGCCTGCTGGGCAACAACGACGAACTGATCGAGCAACTGCTCAGCGCCGGCAAAACGGCCGACGACCGTGCCTGGCAACTGCCGCTGTTCGATGAGTATCAAGAGCAACTGGACAGCCCGTTCGCCGACATCGCCAACATTGGCGGCCCGAAGGCCGGCACCATCACAGCAGCTTGCTTCCTGTCGCGCTTCACCAAGAACCTCAACTGGGCGCACCTGGACATCGCCGGCACCGCATGGACCAGCGGCGGCAAGGACAAGGGCGCCACCGGCCGTCCGGTGCCACTGCTGACCCAGTACCTGCTCGATCGCGCCAAAGCCTGAAACCGCTGACGGGCGGCGGCGTCACTTTAGGGTGACGCCGTTTGCCGCTCTGGAACCGCAATGACCAAAGTCGACTTTTATATCCTGCCCAGCGCCGATCCCTCGGCACGCCTGGACTTTGCCTGCAAGCTCACTGAAAAAGCCTGGCGCATGGGCCACCGCATCTACCTGCATTGCAGCGATGCCGCTCAGCGTGACGATCTAGATGCTCGCTTGTGGGCGTTCAAGGGCGAAACCTTCGTGCCCCACGGCCCGGCCGACAGCGAACCAGACGGTTTGATCGTGCTGGGACTGGGCGCTGACTGCGGCGAGCATCAGGATCTGCTGGTCAACCTCGACCTGAAAGTCCCGACTTTCGCCAGCAAATTCGCCCGGGTGGCGGAAGTGGTGGTAGAAGATCCAACCATACGAGCGGCTGCGCGGGAGAGTTTCCGTTTCTACCGCGAACAGGGCTATCCTCTGCAAGATCACCGTTTACAGCGACTCTGAGCATTCCGATGGACACTCCGAAACCGCAGCAAAAGTCCGCACACTTGCTGGACGATCTTGAATCGATCCGCCAGTTGCTCGGCGATGACAACCTGCAACCGCCGCTGCTGACCGACACGGTCGACGACGGTGAACAGGAACAGATTCCGATGCTGTTCGACTCAGCCGGCACCGAGCCGCCAGCCGTCGAACCCCCACCCGCTCCCTCTGCGACACCTGCCGCGCAACCTTCGGCGACCATCGACAAAGGCCCGGATGCGCTGCTGCACCTGGACAGCGAACTGCGCGCCGCCGCACAGTTGATCATGCAAGACGTGATCGACGACTTCGCGCCCCACATCGAAACCGAAATCAAACGCCGCCTCGATGCACGGATGGAACGGTTGCTTAGCCAGTACGAATAACGCCCACCACCCCCTGAGGGAGCCAGCCTGCTGGCGATGGCAACACCGAGGTTTTCCCGCAGAACCGCAGTGATGCCATCGCCAGCAGGCTGGCTCCGACAGTTTAGATCTCCAGCGGCCCCTCCCCCCGCTCGCCCTCGGCCCCATGCCCCGCTATACTTCCCGGCTTTTCCTGAATAAATGCCAATAGGGTCCCGCCGCGCATGGATAAGACCTACCAGCCGCACGCCATTGAAACTTCCTGGTACAACACCTGGGAGTCCGAGAACTATTTCGCACCGCAAGGCGCGGGCGATTCCTACACCATCATGATCCCGCCGCCGAACGTCACCGGCAGCCTGCACATGGGGCACGGTTTCAACAACGCGATCATGGACGCCCTGATCCGTTTCCGCCGCATGCAGGGTCGCAACACCCTGTGGCAGCCGGGCACCGACCACGCCGGTATCGCCACGCAGATGCTGGTGGAGCGTCAACTTGAAGCCCAGGGCCAGAATCGCCACGATCTGGGCCGGGACAAATTCCTCGAGAAAGTCTGGGAGTGGAAGGATCAGTCGGGCGGCAACATCAGCCGTCAGATCCGCCGCCTCGGTTCATCCGTGGACTGGAGCCGTGAGCGCTTCACCATGGATGACGGCCTCTCGGAAGCCGTTAAAGAAGCCTTCGTACGCCTGCACGAAGACGGCTTGATCTATCGTGGCAAGCGTCTGGTCAACTGGGATACCAAGCTGCACACGGCGATTTCCGACCTCGAAGTGGAAAACCACGACGAGAAAGGTTTCCTGTGGAACCTCAAGTACCCGCTGGCCGACGGCGCGAAAACCGCTGAAGGCAACGATTTCCTGATCGTCGCGACCACCCGTCCGGAAACCATGCTCGGCGACTCCGCCGTGGCCGTAAACCCGAACGACGAACGCTACAAAGCCCTGATCGGCAAGTTTGTCGAGCTGCCACTGGTTGGCCGCCGTATCCCGATCATCGCCGACGATTACTGCGACCCTGAATTCGGCACCGGTTGCGTGAAAATCACCCCGGCTCACGATTTCAACGACTACGAAGTCGGCAAGCGCCACAACCTGCCGCTGCTGAACATCTTCGACAAGAACGCCGCCGTACTGCCGGCCTGTCAGGTGTTCAACCTCGACGGCACGCTGAACGACAGCATCGACGGCAAGATCCCGGCTGAATACGCCGGTCTCGACCGTTTCGAAGCGCGCAAACAAATCGTTGCTGCGTTCGACGCCGCCGGCCTGCTGGTCAGCGTCGACGACCACAACCTGAAAGTGCCGAAAGGCGACCGCTCCGGCACGATCATCGAGCCGTGGCTGACCGACCAGTGGTACGTCTCCACCAAACCTTTGGCTGAACCTGCGATTGCTGCCGTTGAAGACGGTCGCATCCAGTTCGTGCCGAAACAGTACGAAAACATGTACTTCTCCTGGATGCGCGACATCCAGGACTGGTGCATCAGCCGTCAGCTGTGGTGGGGCCACCGCATTCCAGCCTGGTACGACGAATCGGGCAAGGTCTACGTCGGCCGCGACGAAGCCGAAGTGCGCGCCAAGCACAACCTTGGCCCGGACGTGGCGTTGCAACAGGACAACGACGTGCTCGACACCTGGTTCAGTTCCGGTCTGTGGACGTTCTCCACGCTGGGCTGGCCTGAGCAGACCGAATTCCTGAAGAAATTCCACTCCACCGACGTACTGGTGACGGGCTTCGACATCATTTTCTTCTGGGTTGCCCGGATGATCATGATGACCATGCACTTGATGAAGAACGAGGACGGCACGCCGCAAGTGCCGTTCAAGACCGTTTATGTGCATGGTCTGGTGCGTGATGGCCAGGGCCAGAAGATGTCCAAGTCCAAGGGCAACGTCCTTGACCCGCTGGACATCATCGATGGCATCGACCTGGAAACGCTGGTGCAGAAACGCACCTCGGGCCTGATGCAGCCAAAACTGGCGAAGAAGATCGAGAAGCAGACCCGCGACGAGTTCGCCGACGGCATCGCCAGCTATGGCACCGACGCCCTGCGCTTCACCTTCTGCTCGCTGGCCTCGACCGGTCGAGACATCAAGTTCGACATGGGCCGCGTCGAAGGCTATCGCAACTTCTGCAACAAGATCTGGAACGCCGCGCGTTATGTTCTGGACAAGGGCGAAGACTGCGGCCAGAACGGCGAGGCCTACGAGCTGTCGCTGGCGGATCGCTGGATCATCTCGCAACTGCAACGCACCGAAGCCGAAGTCACCCGCCAACTGGATCAATTCCGTTTCGACCTCGCCGCGCAAGCGCTGTACGAGTTCATCTGGAACCAGTACTGCGACTGGTATCTGGAATTGTCCAAGCCTGTGCTGTGGGACGAAAACGCCCCGGTTGAACGTCAGCGCGGCACCCGTCGCACGCTGGTGCGCGTACTGGAAGTGGCGCTGCGTCTGGCGCACCCGTTCATGCCGTTCATCACTGAAGAAATCTGGCAGCGCATCGCACCGCTGGCCGGTATTCAGGGCAAGACGATCATGCTGCAACCTTGGCCAGTGGCCAATGAAGAGCGCATCGATCCGGCTGCCGAGAGCGACATCGAGTGGCTCAAGGAACTGATGCTCGGCACGCGTAACATCCGCGGCGAAATGAACATCGGCCCGGGCAAGCCACTGCCGATCTACCTGAAGAACGTCAGCGCCGAAGACCAGCGCCGTTTGACCGAGAACGAAGCGCTGCTGAAGAAGCTGGCGCGCCTGGAATCGATCACCGTCCTGGCCGCTGGCGAAGAAGCACCGCTGTCCGCCACCGCACTGGTCGGCGAGATGGAAGTGCTGGTGCCAATGGCCGGCCTGATCGACAAGGCTGCTGAACTGGCGCGCCTGGACAAGGAAATCCTGCGCCTGCAGGGCGAAGTCCAGCGGGTTGGCGGCAAGCTGTCAAACGCCGGTTTCGTCGACAAGGCCCCGGCCGAAGTCATCGAGAAGGAACGCGCCAAACTGGCCGAGGCCGAACAGGCCCTGGGCAAACTGGCCGAGCAACACGCGCGGATTGCCAGCCTGTAACGGCAAATCACAATGAAAAAGGGAGGCCACATTGGCCTCCCTTTTTTATTTCTGCAGCACGATACCCCCTCTGTGGGAGCGGTCTTGCTCGCGAAAGCAATTTCACATCCAACCTATTTATGGACTGACATACCGCCTTCGGGAGCAAGCCCCCTCCCACAGTTGATCGGCATTGTCCGCACTTTTGTCATCAATACCGAGCCGATGTGGGACAATAGCCGCCACTTTCAGCCATACCCGAATCGACCACGCCCATGAACGCCCCTCGCACCCCCAAACCTGCGCGCAAGAAGCCTGACTCCGCGACCCCGGCCAAAGCCGTTGAGCCGCGTGAAAAGGCCAGCCTGCACCCGCGCAATCGCCATCAGGGTCGTTACGACTTCCCGGCGCTGATCAAAACCACGCCGGAACTGGCGAAGTTCGTGATCATCAACCCGTACGGCAAGGAAAGCATCGACTTCGCCAATCCCGATGCGGTGCGCGTGTTCAACCGGGCGCTGCTCAAGTCGTTCTACGGCATCCAGCATTGGGACATTCCGGCGGACTACCTCTGCCCACCCGTGCCGGGCCGTGCCGATTACGTGCATTTTCTCGCTGACCTGCTGGCCAGCATGAACGACGGCAAAGTGCCGCGCGGTGCGATCGTCAACGTGCTGGACATCGGCATGGGCGCCAACTGCGTTTATCCGCTGATCGGCAATAGCGAATACCGCTGGCACTTCCTCGGCTCGGAGATCGACCCGACCGCCGTGGCCGCCGCCAGAGCCATTGTTCAGTCAAACGACCTGAACAAGGTGATCCAACTGCGTCAGCAGGAAAACCGCAAGCACATCCTGATTGGTCTGCTGGAGCCAGGTGAGCGCTTTGACCTGACCATGTGCAACCCGCCGTTCCACGCCTCAATGGATGAAGCGACCAAGGGCAGCGAGCGCAAATGGCGTGCGCTGGGCCGCGCTGATCCGAAACGCAAATTGCCGGTGCTGAACTTCGGCGGCCAGTCGGCGGAGTTGTGGTGTGAGGGCGGCGAAGCACGCTTCGTGACGCAACTGATCGCCGAGAGCGCGAACTTCCAGCACAAAGTGCTGTGGTTCAGCACGCTGGTGTCGAAAGCCTCGAACCTGCCCGCCATCGAAACCGCGCTGAAAAAGGCCGGTGTGCTGGAAAGCCAGGTGGTGGAGATGTCTCAGGGGCAGAAACAGAGCCGCTTCGTCGCCTGGACCTTCCAGACCAAGTCCGAGCAGCAGATCTGGCGCCGCGAGCGCTGGACGCGCTAAACATTGCATAGACCGACGCAGGTCAATTGTGGGAGCGAGCCTGCTCGCGAAGGCGGCGTGTCAGTTAACTTCAATATTGACTGGCACAGCGCTTTCGCGAGCAGGCTCGCTCCCACATTGGATTGCGTGGCGCCGCCAAATCGCAGACACAAAAAAACCGTGCCCGGATTGCTCCGGTGCACGGTTTTTTTATCGCTGCGTCTTACTTGTTCACAGCGTCGGTCAGGCCTTTGGCCACAACCAGCTTGATCACTTTCTTGGCAGGGATTTCGATGGCAGCGCCAGTCGAAGGGTTACGGCCAGTGCGGGCAGGACGCTCGGTCACTTTCAGCTTGCCGATACCTGGCAAGGTGATTTCGCCGCCGTTTTCCAGCTGATCAGCAACGATTTGGCCCAGCTGGTCCAGAGCGTTACGCGCGGTGGTTTTCGGCGCGTCGATAGCTTCAGCGATGTCGGCGATCAGTTGGTCTTTAGTAAGAGCCATGTAGTGTTCCTTCCCTATCAAATTCATATGGATTGCAGAGTGCAGTGTCAGCCATCGAGCCCGATCTTCTGGATCTGGCACCCTCGGCGATAACCACGACGAGTCGGGGTTATAGATACCGAAATCAGGGTTTGGTTCGACCTGACAAATGCTGAATGCACGCTTAACGCAGTGACTTCGCGTAAGACCGGGCAAAACTAGCACAGAGGCGGGGAAATATCCGCCTCTAGCTACCCATTTGGTCAGCTTTATTGCTCTAAATCGGTAAAAAACTGCATAAGCGCCTTCGAGCCCCCCGGTTTTGCCCTTCAACCCGCGCCAAAACCAGTGGTTGCGGTACACTGGGCGCTTTTTCGGGGGAGCCTGCCCTCCTCCCTTCCAACAGCCGAGAAGCCCATGCCGATCCGTCATTGCATCGTCCACCTGATCGACAAAAAACCCGACGGCACGCCCGCAGTTCTGCACGCCCGTGACTCTGAACTGGCTGAGTCCGCGGCCATCGAGAACATGCTCGCCGACCTCAACGAGAGCTATAACGCCAAACAGGGCAAAGCCTGGGGCCTGTTCCACCCGGAATCCGGTGCATTCCCGTTCAGCGGCTGGCTGAAGGAATACATGGAGGGCGCTCATGACTTCACCGCGTTCAGCAAAGTCGCGGTCGAGCATCTGCAAAAGCTGATGGAAGAGTCCAACCTGTCAGTCGGCGGCCACGTGCTGTTCGCCCACTACCAGCAAGGCATGACCGACTACCTGGCCATCGCCCTGCTGCACCACAGCGAAGGCGTGGCGGTGACCGATGAGCTGGACGTGACGCCGTCGCGCCACCTCGACCTCGGTCAACTGCACCTGGCGGCGCGGATCAACGTCTCCGAGTGGCAGAACAACAAACAGTCCAAGCAGTACATCTCGTTCATCAAAGGTAAAAACGGCAAGAAGGTATCGGAGTACTTCCGCGACTTCATTGGCTGCCAGGAAGGCGTCGATGGCCCGGGCGAAACCCGCACTCTGCTCAAGGCGTTCAGCGACTTCGTCGAGAGCGAAGACCTGCCGGAAGATTCCGCCCGGGAGAAAACCAAGACATTGGTGGATTACGCCAGCAGCCAGGCCAAGCTCGGCGAACCGATGGGCCTGGAAGAGTTGTCCGAACTGATCGACGAAGAGCGTCCGAAAGCCTTTTACGATCACATCCGCAACAAGGACTACGGCCTCTCGCCAGAGATTCCGGCAGACAAACGCACCTTGAATCAATTCCGCCGCTTCACCGGCCGCGCCGAGGGCCTGTCGATCAGTTTTGACGCGCACCTGCTGGGTTCGAAGATCGAATACGACGAGGAGGCCGGCACCTTGGTGATCAAAGGCCTGCCGACGTCGCTTACCGATCAGTTGAAGCGCCGCAACTGATGCTCGCCAATGTGCTGAAGAAGGTCGCGCTGGTACTGCTCGTGGTAGTGGTCTATCAGAACTGGGGCAAGATCGAGCGGGTGTTCAATCCGTCGCAGATGGTTTCCGAGCAGACCCGCGCGCAGGCCAGTGTCGTGCTATACGCGACCGACTGGTGCGGCTACTGCAAGCAGACCAAGCGCTTTCTCGACAGCAAGGGCATTCCTTTCAAGGAATTCGATATCGAGAAGGATGCCGAGGCGCGCAAGGCGTACGAGGCATTGGGCGGACGCGGGATTCCATTGATCGACGTGAATGGCACGTTGATTCGCGGGTTTGATCCGGATGAGATCCTCGCCGCCCTGAAATAAATGTGGGAGCTATCGCGCTCCCACGGGTTTTGCAGATGACCGGATTAATCAGCGTGCTTCGAGACGGAAACCGAAGCGTGGGAAGTGCACATGCACCACACCACCGCGTGGGTCTTCGCGACGAAGGATCAGCTCTTCACTGCCTGCAAACAACAATTCCCCAACCACTGGATCAACCCCGTAATCCGTCGCGGCAATTGCCACTTGCTGTCCGGCCTTGAAGCCGTTCGGATCTTCGAATTGCTCATTCGGCAACGCTTGCGGCGTCGAGCTACGTGCCACCTCCAGCGCCTCCTCGGCCGTCATCTCGCTCGCGGCGCCATGACCAAAGCCCAATACGCGGCCCACCCACGCAGACACAGCCGGATACTCATCCACCAGCGGCGCGGTGACAGGCGTCGCCTTGAGGAACCACATCGAGTGCGCCAGAGCGAAGTCGGCGATCGATGGCTCACCAAACAGATAGTCACCCTGCTCACGCTGCAACTGCTGCTCCAGGCGTGCCATGATCGTCGGCCATTGGTGTTTGGCCAGTTCGGTGGACAAACGCGTAGCACTGCCACCGCTGAACAACCCGGCGCGGTCGGCGAGGAAGGCCTTGATTGCTTCCGGCGGCAGTTTGCCGAAACGCACCGCTACCGATTCAGGTTGAAACACCAGGCTGACCGCATGTTGGAATACCACCGAATCCGCCCATGCAGCGAAACTGGCGGTAATCATTTCCTGACCTTCAGGGAAAAATGCCGGCAAGGCTTTTTCCTGCTCTAAACGGCGAGCAATCAGTGACGTGTCGCAGTAGATGTCGGCACCGATCTGCAACACCGGCGTTTTGCGGTAACCACCGGTCAGGGCGGTCAGGTCCGGCTTGGGCATCACCGGTGAAATATGCACAGAGCGCCACGACAAGCCTTTGAAACCCAACAGCAGGCGGGCCTTTTCAGCAAATGGTGAGGTCGGGTAATGATGCAGAATCAACTCGGGCATGCTCGGCTCCGCCGCTCAGATAGTGAGTCGGCAGCTTAGCGCGCATTGGCTTGGCAGCCTACAGATCTGGCTGATAGGAACCAATCAGTCAGATTGATAAGACGCCACCAGGCATTCCTTGGCGCTCTTTTTGAGTTTTTTGATCAACCGCTCCTGGCGCAGCGCATCGCTCTTGTCTCGGCAAAGTTCGGTGTAGACCAAGGCCATGGCCGGGCTGGAGAGGAAGAACCGCGCGCCCTTGCCACTTTGATGCTTGGCAAAACGGCGCACGGGATCATCGCTGATCCCGCAATACAGCGAACCGTTGGCCGCACGAACGAGGTAGACGAACCAGGACTTGCTCACCGGCTCGACAACATCGACAGATTTTTCGCTAAGGCTGGTCACTTCGGGATCAAGGCGTGTAGGAAACAGGCCGCAATCTTATCAGCGACCAGCCTGAAATACCTTCAGTCCCTTAAGGGCCTGAGCACGTACGGCATTGCTCACCAGCGGCGTCCAGCCCAGGAGCAAGCCTTTGAAACCCAAGGCCTGACGTGACCAGCGCCACAGGTCGAAATGATCGTGGTGTTCACAGATCTTGCCGTCGCGGAACACGAAGCGCGCCTGGATGTCATTGACCACGACATTGCCGGTCTGGCTGAACAGATAGGTCGCGACCCAGTGCGCGCCACCGCTGCGCTCATCGGCGCGGACATTATCGAAGGTCAGGGAGAAGTCCTTGGCCCGCGTGGTGAGCATGCGCCACATGTCGCCGGCATCGCGTCCGCGCAGCTCACCGAAGGCCGGATCGCTGAACACGACGTCATCGGTGTAACACGCGGCCATGGCGTCGGCATCAAGGTTCTGAAAGGCCTGGTAGAACCGGGTGATCAGCGCGGCGTGGGCTTCACTCATGGGCAAACTCCAAAAAATGGACAGATTGCCAGCACGATAATCCGCAAACCGCGCAAACACTATCGGCATTCGCAAACCGAATACCCGCAGCACACAAAACCTATGTGGGAGCGAGCCTGCTCGCTCCCACATCTGAAATCAGCGCATTCAGATTTTTTCGCTTGTGACCTGCACATACAACGCACGCCCTGCACCCAGGCCGGCGAGGATCGCGCCACAGCCGATGATGCCGAAAATCCAGCCCAGCGCATTCCAGCCACCGGTCAAGTCATGCACCACACCGACCGCGAACGGCCCCATCGACGCCAGCGTGTAGCCGAAGCCCTGGGACATGCTCGACAGATTCGCCGCTACATGAGCATCCCGCGAGCGCAACACGATCAAAGTCAAAGCCAGACTGAACGTACCGCCCTGCCCCAGCCCCAGCAGAATCGCCCAGCCCCACAGGCCTTCGATCGGCGCATAAAGGCAACCGAACAGACCGCCGAGGGTCAGCGCCATCACCACCACGATTGCCAGGCGCTGATCCTTGCCACGGGTCGCCAGCCACGGCGCGGCCAGCGAACTGGCGAGCTGGATGATCACCGAGCCAGACAGCACCAGGCCGGCCTGAGTCGGTGTCAGCCCACGACCAATGAGGATCGAAGGCAACCATCCGAAAACGATGTAGGCCAGCGACGATTGCAGGCCCATGTACAAAGTCACCTGCCAGGCCAGCGGGTCACGCAGCAAACCACGCACGCGGTAGGCGACGTTGTGCGCACCGTGTTTGCGCCCGACTTGCGGCAACCAGAAAACCGCCGCGACCAGCGCCGGAATCACCCAGAAGCCCAGGCCCATGGCCCAGCTGTGACCGAAGTGTTCGCTCAGCGGCACGCTCGAACCTGCCGCCATCGCTGCGCCCAGGCACAAGGCCATGGTATAGACACCGGTCATGGTTCCAGCGTGTTTGGCGAAGTCGCGTTTGACGATCCCGGGCAGCAAAACGCCGATGATGCCGATGCTCGCGCCACCCAAGACGCTGCCAGCGAACAGGCCGATCTCACCAAAGTTGCTGCGCAGGATAATGCCGGCCGCGAGCGTCAGCAGAATGCCCAGCACCACCCGTTCGGCACCAAACCGGCGCGCCAGAATCGGCGCCAACGGTGCGAACAAACCGAGGCAGAGCACCGGCAACGTTGTCAGCAAACCCGCCTGCGCCGCCGACAGCCCGAGGCTTTTGGAAACATCGCTGAGCAACGGCGCCATGCTCGACAGCGCCGGACGCAGGTTCAGCGCGACCAGAATCAGGCTCATCAGCAACAGCCACGGCCGACGTACCAAGGGGTGATTTTGTTGCACCTGCTCGTCATCGGCCTCGGCGTCGATCAGCAGTTCTTCAAGCTCTGCCGTGCGCTTGGAGGCTGTGGATATCTCACTGCGGGACATGGACTTCTCGGTTTCAAGGTTCATTGATCAACTGCCTGGACAAAGCTTTGGCCCGTTCCGGGTCGCGTTGTTCGACCGCATCGAGCAACTCGATGTGCAGGTCGAACACCTCCTGACGACGCGGGACGATGTTCAGGGTCTGGCGCAATTGCGCGCCGACGATGCTGGAAAAATAGCGATACAACTCGCTCAGAGTCGGGTTGTGCGCGGCGTCCACCAGCCGACGATGGAACACCAGGTCGCAGGCGATGTAGGTGTCGAGATCGCCGTGGTAATGGCTGCCGCTGGTGCCCAGCGCCTCGCGCAAAGCGACGAGGTCTTCGTCGGTGCGGCGCAGCGCCGCCAGACCAATGGCCTCGACCTCAAGGATGTGCCGGGTTTCCCGGGCCTGCTCCGGCGAGCAGCGCGACAGCGCCTTGAGCGTATCCAGCGGATCGACCACCGCGCGCAAATAACTGCCGTCACCCTGACGAATCTCGATCAGCCCGGAAAACGCCAGTACACGCATGGCTTCGCGCACGGTGTTGCGGCTGACGCCCAGTTCGGCGCACAGCTCAGGCTCGGTGGGCAGACGCTCGCCGACCTGCCAGACGCCGCTGTTGATACGCTGGCGAAGCTGATCCAGGGCCTGATCGACCAGGGATCGTTTGATGAGTGGAGAAATATCTGACATAGGATTCGCCCTTTCATCCAATCATAGGATGAATTTTCTGACATGTTAGTCAGACCCTTGTGGGACGGCAACCACCTAGGGTCAATCGGAGACACATGGAGCGGCATTTTCGATTGGTCAAAATTACCCTTTAAGGGTAATTTCAGGGACAGGGTTTTGGTCAGGAGACTCGGCTGGAGGGCATTCACGCACACGGCGAAAAAGACGGGGACTGCACTCGGACTGTCTCTTGAGGAGATGCAAGAAATCGTTCTCAAACTGCAGCGCAGCATGTTTTACAAATCAATGACGACTTATGACGATCACCGTATTTGGCAAGACGTCTATCACATCCAATCACATGGTTTGGAGATCTACATCAAGGTGTCATATCACTGCGACAGGCGCCCACCCGTGATCTCTTTCAAGGAGAACCATTCATGAACACGCAACAGTGTGTCAGTTGTGGCGCCCCTGAAGGCATGGTGCGTTTCAACGGTCGAGGCGAAACCGTGCGCGCTAAGGGAATGGAGCGGCGGATCGACGATTTGTCGGGCTGGGAGTGCCAGAAGTGCGGTGAGATCGAACTGGATAAAGAGTGCGGACAGCGATATTCAGACGCATGCGATGAACTCGTTATCGCCTGTCGAAAAATGGTAGGTAACGAAATGAAAAAAATCCGTCGTAAATTGCACCTGACGCAAAAGGAAACGGTGCAATTGCTTTCAGGGGGCGGACACAACGCTTTTTCACGATACGAGCGCGGCGAGGTACTTCCACCGAAAGCATTGATACTGCTCATGCGCCTGCTGGATCGCTATCCACACTTGCTCGCCGATGCGAGAATTTTGGCCCAAGGTACTGATTTGAGAGGCGCTTTCAAGTTCACTGAGCACAAAGAGCAGGAACCTCTCGCCGCATCCTGAGCCACAAAAAAACAACCCGGCACTAGGCCGGGTTGTTTTTACGCACAAACCATCAATGCAAAATCTGACTCAAGAACAACTTCGTCCGCTCATTCTGCGGATTATCGAAGAAGTCATTCGGCGCAGCCTGCTCTACGATCTCGCCCTTGTCCATGAAGATCACGCGATTGGCCACGGTGCGGGCGAAGCCCATTTCATGGGTCACGCAAAGCATGGTCATGCCGTCTTCAGCGAGCCCGATCATGGTGTCCAGAACCTCTTTCACCATCTCCGGATCGAGCGCCGAGGTCGGTTCGTCGAACAGCATGATTTTCGGCTTCATGCACAGCGCCCGGGCAATGGCCACACGCTGTTGCTGACCGCCGGACAGTTGCCCCGGAAATTTATGCGCCTGCTCCGGAATGCGTACGCGCTCCAGATAATGCATGGCGATTTCTTCGGCCTTGCGCTTGGGCATCTTGCGTACCCACATCGGCGCCAAGGTGCAGTTCTGCAAAATGGTCAGGTGCGGGAACAGGTTGAAGTGCTGGAACACCATGCCCACTTCACGGCGGATCGCTTCGATCTGCTTGAGGTCGTTGGTCAGCTCCACGCCATCGACAACGATGCGGCCCTGCTGGTGTTCTTCCAGGCGATTGAGGCAACGAATGGTGGTCGACTTGCCGGAACCCGACGGGCCGCACAGGACGATACGCTCGCCCTGCTTGACGTTGAGGTTGATGTCCTTGAGCACGTGGAACTGGCCGTACCACTTGTTGACGCCCTGCATCTGAATGATGCCTTCAGGGCTCACAGGCTTTTTGCTTGCTTCAGTCATTACACAACTCCTAACGCTTGTGGCCAGTGTCGAGCTTGCGTTCCAGATGCATGGAATAGCGCGACATACCAAAACAGAAAATCCAGAACACCAGGGCGGCGAACACGTAGCCTTCGGTGGCCATGCCCAGCCATTTTGGATCTGCAGCGGCTTGCTTGACGCTGTTGAGCAGGTCAAAGAGGCCGATGATGATCACAAGGCTGGTGTCCTTGAACAGCGCGATGAAGGTGTTGACGATGCCGGGAATCACCATTTTCAGGGCTTGGGGCAGGATCACCAGGCCCATCGCACGCCAATAACCGAGTCCCATCGCCGAAGCCGCTTCGTACTGACCTTTGGGGATCGCTTGCAGACCGCCGCGCACCACTTCAGCGACGTAGGCCGACTGGAACAGGATCACGCCGATCAGCGCCCGCAGCAGCTTGTCGAAGTTCATGCCTTCGGGCAGGAACAGCGGCAGCATCACCGAAGACATGAACAGCACCGTGATCAACGGCACGCCGCGCCAGAACTCGATGAAGGTCACGCAGACCACACGAATCGCCGGCATGTTCGAACGACGACCCAGTGCCAGAATGATCCCCAGCGGCAACGCACCGGCAATACCGACGGTGGCGATCACCAACGTCAGCATCAGACCACCCCACTTAGGCGTCGGGACGTTGGTCAGGCCGAAGAGCCCGCCGTGCAGCAGAAAGTAGGCAATGATCGGGTACAACACCAGAAAGCTCAGCCCGTACACCGCTTTACGCGGAAAACGCGAGATGAACAGCGGTGCCGCGCCAATGACCGCTAGCCACACCGTCAGATCCACCCGCCAGCGCAAGGCCGTCGGGTAATAGCCATACATGAACTGGCCAAAGCGCTGCTGAATGAACACCCAGCAGGCGCCATCCTTGGTGCAATCGGCGCGAGTGGTGCCGACCCAGTTGGCATCGAGAATCGCCCAACTGAGAATCGGAGGAACCACCAGATAGATCAGATAGAACGCAAACAGGGTCAGCAGGGTGTTGAGCCAGCTGGAGAACATGTTCGCGCGCATCCATGCAATCACACCGATGCTACTGCTCGGTGGAGGCATGTCGGGTTTGAAAGTATGAGTACTCATGCGCTTTTCCTTACCGCTCGATCAGCGCAATGCGCTTGTTGTACCAGTTCATCAGCAGGGAAATGCTGATACTGATCGCCAGGTACACGCTCATGGTGATGGCAATGACTTCGATCGCCTGACCGGTCTGGTTGAGCACGGTGCCGGCGAACAGCGAAACCATTTCCGGATAACCGATACCGGCCGCCAGCGAAGAGTTCTTCGCCAGGTTCAGGTATTGGCTGGTCAGCGGTGGAATGATCACGCGCAAAGCCTGCGGGATAATCACCTTGCGCAGGGTTGGGCCGTTTCGCAAACCCAGAGAGTGCGCCGCTTCGGTTTGCCCGTGGCTGACAGAGGCGATACCCGAACGCACGATCTCGGCAATAAACGCCGCCGTGTAGACCGTCAGGGCCAGGGTCAAGGCCAACAGCTCAGGAATAAGCACCCAGCCATCGACAAAGTTGAAACCTTGCAGGTGGGGGAATTCCCAACGCAGCGGCGCGCCGAAGATCAGTGCGCACAACGCAGGAATCACGACAAACAGCGCCACCCCGGTCCAGAACTTGTGGAACGGCACACCGGTCGCTTCGAAGCGCTTGTTGGCCCAGCGGCACATCAGCACGACAGCAACGATGGCCACGACGACGCTGACCACAAACGGCCAGAACCCGTCCGCCGCCAACGCCGCAGGCATATTCAAGCCGCGACTGCTGACAAAGAAGGTGTCACCGAAGTTATGACTGTTGCGCGGCCCTGGCATGGTCAGGAACACCGCGAAGTACCAGAACAGGATTTGCAGCAGAGGCGGGATGTTACGGAAAACCTCAACATAAACCGTCGCCAGTTTGTTGATGATCCAGTTCTTGGACAGCCGCGACACACCGACGATGAAGCCGAGGATCGTCGCCAGGATCACGCCGATGATGGTCACCAGCAAGGTGTTGAGCAGGCCGATGACAAAGACTCGGGCATAGCTGTCCGATTCTGTGTAGTCGATCAGGTGTTGTGCGATGCCGAACCCGGCACTGCGCTCCAGAAAGCTGAAACCGGAAGTAATGCCCCGGTGTTGAAGGTTGGTTTGCGTGTTATCGAACAGATACCAACCCATACTGACCACCGCGACAACCGTGATGATCTGAAACAGCCACGCACGCACACGTGGATCGCTGAGGCTGAACCTCTGCTTTGGTGCGCCGATTGAATTTTGCATGAAGTGCCCCGCAAAGAATGGAACAGAACATCACCCGGTGGTTGGCCCACCGGGTGATAGAACCATCAGCGCACTGGTGGTGCGTATTGAATGCCGCCGTTGGTCCACAGGGCGTTCAGGCCGCGGTCGATTTCCAGCGGAGTGCTCTTGCCGAGGTTTTTCTCGAAGATCTCGCCGTAGTTACCGACTTGCTTGACGATTTGCACAACCCAGTCTTTGGGCAGTTTCAGGTCTTTGCCGTATTCACCGTCAGCGCCCAGCAGACGAGCAACGTCCGGGTTCTTGGTGGATTTGGCTTCAGCTTCAACGTTTTTCGAAGTGATACCGGCTTCTTCGGCGTTGAGCATTGCATAGCCAACCCAACGAACGATGGCCAGCCATTCGTCGTCACCGTTACGCACGACCGGACCCAGAGGCTCTTTGGAAATGGTTTCCGGCAGAACCACGTAATCCTTCGGCGAGGCCAGCTTGGTGCGTTGTGCATACAGCTGCGATTTGTCGGAGGTCAGCACGTCGCAACGACCGGATTCCAGCGATTTGGCGCTTTCATCGGAGGTGTCGAAAGTGATCGGGGTGTACTTCAGGCCATTGCCACGGAAGTAATCGGAAACGTTCAGCTCGGTGGTGGTACCGGCTTGAATACAGATCGTCGCACCGTCCAGTTCCTTGGCACTTTTCACGCCCAGCTTCTTGTTAACCAAGAAGCCGACACCGTCGTAATAAGTGATGAAACCAGGAAACTTCAGACCCATGCCGGCGTCACGCGAGCTGGTCATGGTGGTGTTGCGCGACAGAACGTCGATCTCGCCGGATTGCAGCGCGGTGAAGCGCTCCTTGGCATTCAACTGACTGAACTTGACCTTGGTCGCGTCGCCGAATACGGCAGCGGCCACAGCACGGCAGACGTCAGCGTCGATCCCGAGGATCTTGCCGGTAGAGTCCGGCACCGAGAAGCCCGGCAGACCGTCACTCACGCCACACTGCACGAAACCTTTCTTCTGCACGGCATCCAGAGTTGCACCCGCCTGAGCGAACCCGCTGACGCCGAGAACTGTTGCTGCAGTCACGATCGCCAGAGTGGATTTCAACATCTTCATTCAAACCTCCAGTTTTGCTCTTGTTGTGTCGGAGCTTGAGTCCTGTCGCACCCTTTTGAGGCGTTGTTGACCCGTGTTGGCTTTTTTTAGGGTCAACCGACGTATGACCTTCGCTATGAGTCTAGTAGGAGAAAATCCACATCATGGACAACTCACTTCTCACCAGTCGGCCGAACGGGCTGTAGCCCTTTCACGTTCGCTAAGCCCGAAGCGGCCATTGGCGAACATCCATCACCGGATTCTTTGCTATCCCGTCATCAGGCGTTCACTGATAGTGTTACCGCCAGACGCGAGATCGATTGCACGACTACCTCAAAGCAAAGCCCGTACCACACCAGCCGCTGAAGCGATTGAGCGACAGGTCAATAGCAAAACTTGTAGCCTTGCGACATCTTCTTAACGGATCAACCGGGCGCGCACGCAAATCACGCACTCAATGAGAGCGCCCGCACACAATTGGAGCAGCCATGACCGAGCCCTTGATTCTTCAGCCTGTTAAGCCCGCAGATGCCTGCGTGATCTGGCTGCACGGCCTCGGCGCCGATCGCTACGACTTTCTGCCCGTGGCTGAAGCGCTGCAGGAAAGCCTCTTGAGCACGCGCTTCGTGCTGCCTCAGGCGCCGACCCGGCCAGTCACCATTAATGGTGGATATGCCATGCCGAGCTGGTACGACATCAAAGCCATGAGCCCGGCGCGAGCGATCGACCGCGATGAACTGGAAGCGTCCGCCGAACGCATCATCGAACTGATAGAAAACGAGCGAGCCAGCGGAATAGACGCCTCGCGGATTTTTCTTGCCGGTTTTTCCCAGGGCGGCGCCGTGGTTTTACACACCGCGTTTTTGAAATGGCAGGGACCATTGGGCGGGGTGCTGGCGCTGTCGACGTATGCGCCAACGTTCAGCGATGCACTGGAGTTGTCCGCCAGCCAGCAGCGCATTCCAGCGCTTTGCCTGCACGGTCAATTCGACGGTGTGGTGCAGAACTCGATGGGCCGTAGCGCGTTTGAGTATTTAAAGCAGCATGGTGTCACCGTGACATGGCAGGAATACCCAATGGAGCACGAAGTGTTACCCGAAGAAATTCGCGACATCGGCGTTTGGTTGAGTGAACGCCTGCGCTGATTTTGCGCGCCAGCCCCGCCCTTTGATCATCCCACTACGCCGCGCCCGATTCTTGCATTACACTGGCCGGCGTACATTCCTTAACCAATTGATGAGATGACCGTGCTCAAAGCACTCAAGAAAATGTTCGGTAAAAGCGAGGCTGAGCAGCTCGCGCCAGTTCCCAGTGCGCCCTCGAGCGCCCCCGGTCATCGCGCCGATGCGCCTGCGGCCGACCGCCATGCTTTTGTAGCGGCAGCCAAGCAAGCGTCAAAACCTGCCCCGACCGTACCCGTTGCCGCAACGCCGGCAATGAGCGAAACGCCGAAACCGGCCAAACCGCGTCGCGAGCCCAAGCCCAAGGCACCGGTCATCCCGTGGAAACTCGAAGACTTCGCCGTCGAGCCACAGGAAGGCAAAACCCGCTTCCACGATTTCAAGCTGTCCCCGGAACTGATGCACGCCATCCAGGACCTGGGCTTCCCGTATTGCACGCCGATTCAGGCGCAAGTGCTGGGCTTCACCCTCGCAGGCAAAGACGCCATCGGTCGCGCCCAGACCGGCACCGGCAAGACGGCCGCGTTTTTGATCTCGATCATCACTCAGCTGTTGCAGACGCCGCCGCCGAAAGAGCGCTACATGGGCGAACCCCGCGCGCTGATCATCGCGCCGACCCGCGAGCTGGTGGTGCAGATCGCCAAGGACGCCGCCGACCTGACCAAATACACCGGTCTGAACGTGATGACGTTTGTGGGCGGCATGGATTTCGACAAGCAACTCAAACACCTCGAAGCGCGCCATTGCGACATTCTCGTCGCCACACCGGGCCGTCTGCTTGACTTCAACCAGCGCGGCGACGTGCATCTGGACATGGTCGAAGTGATGGTGCTGGACGAAGCCGACCGCATGCTCGACATGGGCTTCATCCCGCAAGTACGCCAGATCATTCGCCAGACGCCACCGAAAAGCGAACGCCAGACGCTGCTGTTCTCCGCGACCTTCACCGAAGACGTGATGAACCTGGCCAAGCAGTGGACCACCGACCCGTCGATCGTCGAGATCGAGTCGCAGAACGTCGCCAACGAAAACGTCGAACAGCACATCTATGCGGTGGCTGGCGCCGACAAGTACAAACTGCTCTTCAACCTGGTCAACGATAACGGCTGGGAACGCGTGATCGTGTTTGCCAACCGCAAGGACGAAGTGCGGCGCATTGAAGAACGTCTGGTGCGAGACGGCATCAATGCCGCGCAACTGTCCGGCGACGTACCGCAACACAAACGCATCAAGACCCTGGAAGGCTTTCGCGAAGGCAAGATTCGCGTGCTGGTGGCCACCGATGTTGCCGGTCGCGGTATCCACATCGACGGTATCAGCCATGTGATCAACTTCACCCTGCCGGAAGTTCCAGACGACTACGTGCACCGTATCGGCCGTACCGGTCGCGCTGGCGCCGATGGTGTGTCGATCAGCTTCGCCGGCGAGGACGATTCCTACCAGTTGCCGTCCATCGAAGAAAAGCAGGGCCGCAAGATCAGTTGTGAAACGCCGCCAACACATCTGTTGCGCGCCGTTGAGCGCAAGCGTCCACAGTAAGCGACGCTATAAAGAGAAGCGCAGCCGGTAACGGACTGCGCTTTTTTTACGCCTGATTTTTTTCAACAGGCGCTTGCTCGACAAAACTAAAAGTCCATAATGGACAAATTAGTTTAAATTTTGTCTCCGGAGCCTGATATGTCCAGTACGCCTTACGTGATCGACCAAGCCCAGGCTCAGGAACTGCTGGCCCGCATCGATGTACCGCAGATTCTGCGCAAGCTGTTCCGCGATCTCGCTGCTGGCCATGCGGTGCAACCGCCGCAGCAACAGGTGGAATTCCCGCAGGGCGCCGGAGACTTCATCAACTATCTGGGCGTGCTGGCCGAGGACGGCGTGTACGGTGTGAAGACTTCGCCTTACATCGTTCGCGAGCAAGGCCCGCTGGTTACCGCGTGGACGCTGCTGATGTCGATGAAAACCGGTCAACCGTTGCTGCTTTGCGATGCCGGCGAACTGACCACCGCACGCACGGCCGCGACCACCGCCGTCGCCGTCGATGCGCTCGCCCCGCTGGATGCGCAGCGTCTGGCGATTATCGGCAGCGGCAAGGTCGCCCAGGCGCATCTGCATTACGTCAAATCGTTGCGCGACTGGCAGAGCATCAGCCTTTACTCGCCGAGCCTGCGTGAAGATCCTGAAACACAGGCAGTGTTGAAGGCCCTTGCCCCAACCCTGAAGATCGCCGACAACGTTGAAGCCGCCATCGCCGATGCGGATGTGATCATGCTCTGCACCTCGTCCGCTGGCCCCGTGATCGACCCGGCAACCTTGTGCAAGCCGGCACTCATCACCTCGATCAGCACCAACGCCCCGCGCGCCCACGAAATACCGCCGCAGAGCCTCAACGGTATGCAGGTGTTCTGCGACTATCGGCTGACGACGCCGGGTTCGGCGGGTGAGATGTTGATTGCCGCTGAACAGCATGGCTGGGACAAAAGCTCGATCATCGGCGATCTGGCAGATCTGCTCAGTGAAAAAGTGCAGCGTCCCGGTTACGAACGTCACGTATTTTTCCGTTCAATCGGCCTGGGTCTGGAAGACATCGCCCTGGCCAATGCGGTTTACCACCAGCAGCACTGACACCTCGCTCCCCTGTGGGAGCAGGCTTGCTCGCGAAGAGGGAGTATCAAACACCGTTGGTGTCGTCTGACACACCGCTTTCGCGAGCAAGCCCGATCCCACGGGGAAATCGTCGAACTTCCCGATATTGCGCCTTACTGGAGACATTCATGAGCCAGGCAGATTTCATCATCATCGGCGGCGGGATTGCCGGCGCCTCCACCGGTTTCTGGCTATCGCCGCACGCCAAAGTGATTGTGCTCGAACGTGAATCGCACCCGGCCTATCACTCCACCGGACGCTCCGCGGCACTGTTCACCGCCGCTTACGGCACGCCGCAAGTACGCGCACTGACGCAAGCCAGCCGCGCGTTTTTCGACCACCCGCCCGCCGGTTTCTGCGAGCATCCATTGCTCACGCCACGCGGCGAAATGACCGTTGATTTCACCGGTGACGCCGCCGAACTGAGCAACCAGTACCTCAGCGCAAAAGCTACAGTGCCGCAGATGCAACTGCTCAGCGCCGACGAAGCGTGTGCACGGCTGCCGATACTGCGCCGAGAAAAAGTCCACGGCGCGATCTACGATCCGAGCGCCAGCGACATCGATACTGACGCGCTGCATCAGGGCTATCTGCGCGGTATCCGCCGGAACAATGGCGAAGTGCTCACCGATTGCGAAGTGCTCAGTCTGAGCCGCGATGCCGACGGACTCTGGCAGGTGCAAACCAATGGTCAGACGTTCAGCGCGCCAGTGATCATCAACGCCGCCGGCGCCTGGGCCGACAAAATCGGCGCATTGGCCGGGGCAAAACCGCTGGGCCTGCAACCGAAGCGACGCGCCGCGTTCATCTTTGCCGGACCCGAAGGCGTCGACATTCATCACTGGCCCATGCTGGTCAGTCTCGACGAATCCTTCTACATGAAACCCGACGCCGGAATGTTTCTCGGGTCACCCGCCAACGCCGATCCGGTCGAAGCACACGACGTACAGCCGGAAGAACTGGACATCGCGATGGGCATCTACCAGATCGAAGAGGCGACCACCCTGACCATCCGCCGGCCGACTCGCACCTGGGCCGGTCTGCGCAGTTTCGTCGCGGACGGCGACCTGCTCAGCGGTTTCGATCAACATGTACCGGGGCTGTTCTGGGTCGCGGGACAGGGCGGTTACGGCATTCAGACGTCGCCGGCGATGGGGCAGGCCAGTGCGGCGCTGGTGCGCGGTCAGCCATTGCCCGAGCAACTGCATCAATTCGGTCTGAATAGCGCCATGCTCTCCCCTGCCCGGCTGTCTGAGCATCGCCCCGGATGACGCGCTCCACCGATTGCGGCAAACTCGCAGCGCCTCCTGTTTACGGGGGCGCTGACGCTGCCTGGAGCTCCACTGTCATGACCGCCACCGAACTCGACCCGGCACTGGATAACTTCCGTGCCATCGCCGACGCCATCGCCACCCTGTTCTTCCCGCACGCCGAGGTGGTGCTGCACGACCTGCGCACGCAGAAAGTCGACTACATCGCCAACAACCTGTCGAAACGGGAAATCGGCGACGACTCATCCCTGGAGGACATGCTCAGCGAGGAGGTCAGCGAGCGGAATATCGGCCCGTACGAAAAGTTAAATTGGGACGGTCAGAAGATTCGCAGCCTGAGCACCGTACTGCGTAACAGCGAAGGCCATCCGCTGGCGGTGCTGTGCATCAATCTGAATATTTCGCTGTTCGAGAACGCCAAGGCCGCGCTGGACCTTTTTCTGTCGCCGAGCAAACTGATCCCACAACCAGACTCACTGTTTCGCGATGACTGGCAGGAGCGCATCAACACCTTCCTGCATGCCTGGCTGCGCGAACGGCAACTGAGCCTGAATCTGCTGACCCGCGATCACAAACGCGAACTGGTGCTGGCGTTGCACGCCGAAGGCGCGTTCAAGGGCAAGAGCGCCTCGAACTATGTGGCCAATGTGCTGAACATGGGGCGGGCGACGGTGTACAAGCATTTGAAGGAATTAAAGGGCTAGAAATTTGCGGAGACACTAGCGGCCTTTTCGCAAGTTCAAGCTCGCTCCCACAGTGACCGAGCCGTACACCGGTTTCATGTACGACGCCATCACTGTGGGAGGGGGCTCCCTAAGGCGGATTATCAGTCGCCGTAGATATCGGACTTGAAATACTTCTCGGAAATCTTCTGGTACTCGCCACTTGCGCGAATCCCGTCGATGGCCGTATTCAACTGGCTGACCAACTCGCCGTTGCCCTTGCGCACTGCAATCCCCGCCCCCTCGCCCACATACTTCGGATCTTTCAGTTCCGGCCCGACAAACGCATAACCCTTGCCACGCGGCATCGACAGAAAGTCACTCAGCGGAATGGTGTCAGCAAAAATTGCGTCGAGGCGCCCGGCCGCCAGGTCCATGTAGATTTCTTCGTTGTTGCTGTAGCGCTTGACGTTGATGCCCTTGGGTTCAAACACCTCGGTCGCGTAACGGTCGGTGGTGGTTGCGCGCTGTACGCCGACGTTTTTGCCCTTGAGGCTTGCGTACTGGTCATCGACGGTGGCGCCGTCCTTCATCACCAGACGCGATGATGTGAAGTAGTACTTGTGGCTGAAATCCACCGATTTTTTGCGATCTTCGTTGATGGTCATGGAAGACAGCGCCATGTCGATTTTCTTCACCTTGAGGGAAGGAATCAGACCGTCGAACTCACCTTCAACCCACACGCACTTGGCCTTCATCTGCGCACACAGGGCGTTGCCGATGTCGTAGTCGAAACCAACGATTTCACCTTTGTCGGTTTTCGAGGCGAAGGGTGGGTAAGCGGCTTCGATGCCGATGCGCAGGGTTTTCTCGGCAGCGAATACGTTACTGCACGCCAGCAGGCTGAACGCCAGACCGGTGATGAGGGGGAGCTTCTTCATATTCGTTCTCTCGCGGGTTGTTGTTGGTTTGGCAAGACAGAAGAAAGAGTTGAAACAGGGGAATGCCTTTGTTGTACTTATAATTCCATACTGGACTTTAATGTATACAGCGTCAATCGGGTGTGTGCAGATCGTAGCGGCCGGTGGTCGGGTGATTCAGGATGTTTATGCGGTAAGACTGAGGGCCCTTTCGCGAGCAAGCCCGCTCCCACAAAGGAACGCATTCCAATGTGGGAGCGGGCTTGCTCGCGAAGACTGACTTGAGGGTGACGCCGGTTTAAACCTTCCAGCGACCTGCGGCGGCATGATCACTGTCACGCCCCTCAACCCAGCGCGAGCCATCACTGGTGTTTTCTTTCTTCCAGAATGGCGCACGGGTTTTCAGGTAATCCATGACGAAAGCGCAGGCGTCGAACGCCGCCTGGCGGTGGGCGCTGGCAGCGCCGACGAACACAATCGGCTCACCCGGCTCCAGTGCGCCAATGCGATGCAGCACCTCCAGCTTCAACAGCGGCCAGCGCTGTTCGGCTTCGACGGCAATTTTGCCAAGGGCCTTTTCGGTCATGCCGGGATAGTGTTCGAGGAACATGCCGGCGACATCGAGGCCATCATTGAAGTCGCGCACGTAGCCGACAAAACTCACCACCGCCCCCACGCCGACATTGGCCGCGTGCATCGCGTTGACTTCAGCACCCGGATCGAATGGCGTGGCCTGCACACGAATGGCCATGGCTCAGCCCCCGGTCACGGTGGGAAAAAAAGCTACTTCGTCGCCATCGACCACCGGTTCGTCGAGCTGGCAGAGGTCTTCGTTGCGCGCACACATCAGGTTCTGCTCGCCCAACACGTCGGCGCCGTGACGCTGGACCAACAACGCACGCACGTCATCGACCGTGGCGAAATCACCTTCGACCTGCAGCGAGTCCATACCCAGCGCTTCACGGTATCGGGCAAAAAACTTCACGGTCAGGTTCATGGCTGCTCCGCCTGGAAATGCCCGCTCTTGCCGCCGACTTTCTCCAGCAGGCGCACGCTTTCGATGGTCATGCCGCGATCCACCGCTTTGCACATGTCGTAGATGGTCAGGGCGGCGACGCTGGCAGCGGTCAGCGCTTCCATCTCGACACCAGTCTGGCCGGAGAGCTTGCAACGGGCAACGATGCGCACCGCGTCATCGCCTTCAGCGCTGAGCTCGACTTTGACGCCGGTCAGCATCAGCGGGTGGCAGAGGGGAATCAGATCGCTGGTTTTCTTCGCCGCCTGAATGCCGGCAATACGCGCCACGGCGAACACATCACCCTTGGGGTGACCGCCGCTGACGATCATTTGCAGGGTTTCGGGGAGCATGCGCACCAGCGCTTGGGCCGTTGCTTCACGGAACGTCACGGCTTTTTCGGTGACGTCGACCATGTTGGCGCGACCTTGGGAATCGAGATGAGTCAGCACGGGATTACTCCTGATCAGGAGCGGGGATTGTAAACCTGCGAGTCAAATTTCCGCACGCTTGATTACGGCTACGGCGCAAATCCCTTGTGGGAGCGAGCCTGCTCGCGAAAGCGGTGTGCCAGGCAACATTGATAGTGACTGATACAGCGCATTCGCGAGCAGGCTCGCTCCCACATTTGGTTTTGTGTTCAGGCGTAAAAAAACCGGGCGGCTGTTGGGCCGCCCGGTTTTGTTTGCAGGGTTACAGGTGCGATTCGGCGTATTCGGCCAGGATCGAGCGAGGCACCCCTTGCAGGGTGATGTGCACACCGTTGGGGAAGTCTTTGAAGCGTTCGGTCAGGTACGTCAGCCCGGAGCTGGTCGCGGACAGGTAAGGGGTGTCGATCTGTGCCAGGTTGCCCAGGCACACCACTTTGGAACCGGCGCCGGCTCGGGTGATGATGGTTTTCATCTGGTGCGGCGTGAGGTTCTGGCATTCGTCGATCAGGATCAGGCTTTGCTGGAAGCTGCGACCGCGAATGTAGTTAAGCGATTTGAATTGCAACGGCACTTTGCTGAGGATGTAGTCGACGCTGCCGTGGGTGTTTTCGTCATCCATGTGCAAGGCTTCGAGGTTGTCGGTGATGGCGCCCAGCCAAGGCTCCATTTTTTCCGCTTCGGTGCCGGGCAGGAAGCCGATTTCCTGATCCAGCCCTTGCACGCTGCGGGTCGCGATAATGCGGCGATAGCGCTTGCTGACCATGGTCTGCTCGATCGCAGCCGCCAGCGCCAGAATGGTTTTACCCGAACCGGCAGCCCCGGACAGGTTGACCAGATGAATGTCCGGATCCAGCAACGCATACAGCGCCAGACTCTGATAGATATCCCGTGGCTTGAGCCCCCAAGCCTCTTGATGGAGCAGCGGTTCCTGATGCAGGTCGAGGATCAGCAATTTGTCTTCCTGGATTTCCTTGATCCAGCCGACAAAGCCCTGTTCGTCAATGATGAACTCGTTGATGTGGACCGCCGGCAGGTTGTCGATCAGTTGCACCTGATGCCAGGTGCGGCCATGGTCCTGGCGGGTGTCGACCTTGCTCACGCGGTCCCAGAAAGAGCCGGTCATGTTGTGATAGCCGTTGGGCAGCAGGGAGACGTCATCGACCAGTTGGTCGGTGCTGTAGTCTTCGGCCGCAATCCCGCAGGCGCGCGCCTTGAGGCGCATGTTGATGTCTTTGGTGACCAGCACCACAGGTTTCTTCGGATCGCGCGCGTGCAGGTCGATCAACTGGTTGATGATTTTGTTGTCGTTCAGGTGCTCGGGCAGAATCAGATGCGGCTCGGCGTGCTTGCTCATCAGAATTGACAGCAAGCCCTTCGGCCCGCCCTTGCCGCGCTGGATCGGCACACCCAGTTCAACGTCTTCGGGGGAAGCATCGCCCAGGGTCTTGTCGATCAGCCGGATGGCCTGACGGCATTCGGCGGCCACGCTGTGATGCCCGCTCTTGAGCTTGTCGAGCTCTTCCAGCACGGTCATCGGGATGGCGACGTGATGTTCTTCGAAATTAAGCAGGGCATTTGGATCGTGAATCAATACGTTGGTATCGAGTACATAAAGGATTGGCTGGTTGGAAGAAGGGCTACGTCCGTGATCATCCATACTCGGTCACCTTTGTGGGAGCCATTCGACGCAATACCTGGGCGGTGCTGCGCCTCGAAGTGACTACCGAATTCACCTGCGAAGCTCTTGGTGAGGAGCAGATGAACTGCACACAAAATGGGTCTTGGAAGACGCCACCTGTGTTGCAGGTTTCGGCGGTCTGTCTTCGTAATACTCCAAAACCCATGACATAAAAAAGCACTTTGACGGTTTTTTTAAGTTTATTTTGCAAAGTGACGAAAAGCCCTTGGCGGACTCTGTCGACACCGTTAGAGTCGGAAGTCCGCCTGCATCGATTCCTCGAAAAAAATCACCCCAAGCCCAATATTTCCGGGCTTTTTCCATTTTTCAGCGAAACCCGTCCTGACAGTCTTCCCAACCAATGCCGCTTTGCGCGGTTTGCGTGATCAGCCACGGTAGCGAGGTCTTCACCGCATCCTGTTTCATGTTGAAATTGATCACCCCGTGCCGCCACAACAACATCAGGGTCAGCACTCGCTGCGCGCTTGGATTGCCCTTGAGCTTGCCCGCACCGTCCTGCGCATCGATGTCCCACAGTGCCACTTGCAGGCCCTGGCTATTGAAGAACCCTTGTGCATCGCTGCGACGCTGACCTTCCGGTGGACGGAACAGCGGCACGTAGTTTTCCGGCAATTTGTTCCTCACCAGATCGGCGCTGCGGCGCACCGAATCCTGCCAGTCCTGCCAGTAGCTATGGGAACGAAACTCCCAACCCTGCACGCCTACGCACTGTTGAGAGAACGCCGCTTGCAGGCTGCTCACCGAACGATCGGCCAGCCGCGCCTGAATATCCTTGCCGAGCATGAAGAAAGTACCGCTCAAGTTTGCCTTGCGCAGGTACTCGGTGAGCCAGTCGGTGTTGTCCGGTTGCACATTGGCAGCGCTGTCGAACGTCAGCAGAAACAGTCGGTCGTGCATCTCGTCGCCATTGCGCTCGTAGTCGCCAAAACGATCGAATTCGTTGCTGGTCTGCGGTGACAGCGCAGCCTTTCGCATCAACTCGTTCAGATACTGCAAATGGAAGATCCGGCTCGGCTCTGCCCACTTGGTGTAAAAGCTGTCGTCACTGACCACAAACTTGGCGGCCTGCTCGCGCAACGTCGGCAAGTCCTCAACGAGGAAGCAGAACGAGGCATCCTGATCGCAGCTTTGCTGGGCGTAGTTATAGCTGCTCAGCAAGCGTTGCCAGAGACGCTGGCGCAGGCTGTTGATCGCGTCGATATTGACCGTACGCAGTCCCAGGCGCTGAGCCAGTGCAGCTTCGTCCATAGACTCGGTGCCGAGCAAGCCGCGAGCGAACATAAGGATTTCCGCACGCGAAGCAACGTCGAACAGGGTCGGGCTGCTCAATTGCTCAGGCCAGGTGCTGCGATCCAGCGTCGCCGCATCTCCCGGCGCCGCGACGGCACCGAAGCTCAATAGCCACGCGGTGAATAAAAGAACAATACGCAAAGAGGTGTCTCCATAACAAAACCCGCGCGGCACTATAGCTGATCCCACACAGTTCCCTCAGCAACACCGCTCCCCTTGTGGGAGCGGGCTTGCTCGCGAATGCGGTGTGTCATCCAACAGATAGGTAGGCTGATACGGCCCCTTCGGGAGCAAGCCCCCTCCCACATGGAGATTGTGTCAGGCCGTCGATCACCTATGGACTTGATAGCTGGAGTCATCCGCCCCAACCCCCTAGAATCGCCCCCACGATTAAAGGAGACGACTTCATGCTGATGGTGATTTCCCCCGCCAAGACCCTCGATTACGAAACACCGCCGGCGACCCAACGCTTTACCCAGCCGCAATACCTCGACCATTCTCAGGAGCTGATCCAGCAGTTGCGCGAGTTGTCGCCAGCGCAAATCAGCGAGTTGATGCACGTCTCCGACAAGATCGGTGGCCTCAACGCCGCGCGCTTCGGCAGCTGGACGCCCGCCTTCACCCCGGAAAACGCCAAGCAAGCCCTACTCGCGTTCAAGGGCGACGTGTACACCGGTCTCGACGCGCAGTCCTTCAGCGAAGCCAACTTCGACTACGCGCAAAAGCATCTGCGCATGCTCTCCGGCCTTTATGGCCTGCTGCGCCCGCTGGACCTGATGCAACCGTATCGTCTGGAAATGGGCACCAAACTGGCCAATGCCCGTGGCAAGGACTTGTATGCCTTCTGGGGCACACGCATCAGCGAGTGGCTGAACGAGGCACTGGCCGATCAGGGTGACGACGTGCTGCTCAACCTGGCGTCCAACGAGTACTTCTCAGCGGTCAAACGCAGCGCCCTGAACGCGCGGATCATCAACACCGAGTTCAAGGACCAGAAGAACGGCCAGTACAAGATCATCAGCTTCTACGCGAAAAAGGCCCGAGGCCTGATGAGCCGCTTCGTGATCCAGGAACGCATCAACGACCCTGCCCTGCTCAAGCAATTCGATGTGCAGGGTTATCGCTACAGTACCGAGCAGTCGAAACCGGACACTCTGGTGTTCTTGCGCGACCACGCCCCCGAATAAAGCATGCTCAATGCACGACGCTTTCCATAAAGAGTCGTGCATTGAGCACGATGTCAAAAATCCCTCCCTCGATATCGCCATTTTAATGGCGCCATAAAATCAACACCCTCTTTTCTAATATTACTTTCACTCGACACTGATCATTTTTTTCAGTAGTGGCACGTAAATTTTTTCGCAGTAGTGGCACAAAACTATCTAACGTGATTATTCGCCTGTTAATAAAGGTCGAAAACGAAAGTGCTATCAAATTGAGACTAGTGCCATCTTTGACAATATTTCAAGAAATTTCAGATTTCGCGATGAGCGGGCTGGAACTATGTCCAAATGCATAGCTCATACCACCGGTAACCATTCTCGCCGAGTTTGTACGAGATAACTTACGCTAGGCAGATAGCCATGTAACCAAGTTGTCACAGCAACTTGCCTAGATGACTAACTAGTCTGAAAGCAACTTGATGGACAGGAGATAGGCACCATTAATATCCCCTACAAGGCCATGGCCGCGCCCCTATAAACGTGCTCGCCTGAGCACCCAACCGCTTGATACACAAGGCTTAAACCTGAGATCAAGCGCGTAAAAACGACTGCACCAAGATCTTCAAACATGAAGATTGGCTGCAAAACAGGGCACGTCATAACAACAAGGCCTGGTTGCGCACATCTTGAGTGCACTTATTTAGACACTCGAAACTTATTATGCCTGCACACGGCATTGTGGCGCCTGTATGCCGCACTTTCGAGTGCACTAATGAACGCTGAACACCATTAACTCCGGCCCTCTAACGGCCTGATATATACAGAGGTAATTGCGATGCGCATCAGCATATTTGGTTTGGGTTACGTTGGCGCAGTGTGTGCCGGTTGCCTGTCTGCACGGGGCCATGACGTGGTTGGCGTCGATGTTGCCAAAGACAAGATCGACATGATCAACGCTGGCAAATCCCCCATTGTTGAACCGGGCCTGGGCGAACTTCTGGCACAGGGTGTCCAGACCGGTCGTCTGCGTGGCACGACCAACTTCGCCGAGGCGATTCGTGACACCGATCTGTCGATGATTTGCGTCGGCACGCCGAGCAAGAAGAACGGCGATCTGGAACTGAACTACATCGAAGCGGTGTGCCGCGAGATCGGTTTTGTCCTGCGTGAAAAAACCACCCGCCACACCATCGTCGTGCGCAGCACCGTACTGCCGGGCACCGTTGCCAACGTGGTGATTCCGATCCTGGAAGACTGCTCCGGCAAGAAGGCCGGCGTTGATTTCGGCGTCGCGGTCAACCCTGAGTTCCTGCGTGAATCCACCGCCATCGCCGACTACGACCTGCCACCGATGACCGTCATCGGCGAGTTCGACAAGGCTTCGGGCGACGTTCTGCAAGCGCTGTATGAAGAACTCGACGCGCCAATCATCCGCAAGGACATCGCTGTCGCCGAGATGATCAAGTACACCTGCAACGTCTGGCACGCGACCAAAGTGACCTTCGCCAACGAGATCGGCAACATCGCCAAAGCCGTCGGCGTCGATGGCCGTGAAGTGATGGACGTGGTCTGCCAGGACAAGACCCTCAACCTGTCCCAGTACTACATGCGTCCGGGCTTCGCGTTCGGCGGCTCGTGCCTGCCAAAAGACGTCCGCGCGCTGACCTACCGTGCCGGTTCCCTGGACGTCGAAGCGCCGCTGCTCAACTCGCTGATGCGCAGTAACGAATCGCAAGTGCAAAACGCCTTCGACATTGTTGAAAGCCATGACAAACGCAAAGTCGCCCTCCTCGGTTTGAGCTTCAAGGCCGGCACCGACGACCTGCGCGAGAGCCCGCTGGTTGAGCTGGCAGAAATGCTGATCGGCAAGGGTTACGACCTGAGCATCTACGACAGCAACGTCGAGTACGCCCGTGTTCACGGCGCGAACAAGGACTACATCGAATCGAAAATCCCGCATGTGTCGTCCCTGCTCAACGCGGACTTCGATTCGGTGATCAACAACTCCGACGTGATCATCCTCGGCAACCGCGACGAGAAATTCCGCGCGCTGGCCCAGCAAGCACCGCACGGCAAACAGGTCATCGACCTGGTCGGCTTCATGGCCAAAGCCACCGACGCCGGTACGCGCACCGAAGGTATTTGCTGGTAACGCAGCGCCAAGCGACAAGCCTCGAGCTGCAGCTAGCAGCTCGAGGCTTGCAGCTCGAAGCCTCTAATACCTTCGGATGACGTTGATGACCAAGCTCAAACATTTTTTTCTGCAATCCGCCGGCTGGCTTTTCTATTTGAGCCTGCTGATGGGCCTGGCCTTGATGCTGCCCACGTCCACATTCGACTCCGAGTCGAAGGACTTCATTTTCCTGATTGGCGCCGTGGGTATCTGGCGCTACTCGATGGGTGCAACGCACTTTGTGCGCGGCATGATTTTTCTCTACATCGTCTATCCGCACCTGCGCCGTAAAGTGCGCAAGCTGGGTAAAGCAGCGGACCCCTCGCATGTGTTTCTGATGGTCACCAGTTTCCGTATCGACGCGCTCACCACCGCGCAGGTCTACAGCTCGGTGATCCGCGAAGCCATCGACTGCGAACTGCCGACCACTGTGGTCTGCTCGATCGTCGAAATGTCCGATGAGCTGTTGGTGAAAGCGTTGTGGGCGCGGATGAATCCGCCCGAACGCGTCAAGCTCGACTTCGTGCGCATTCCCGGCACCGGCAAACGTGATGGCCTGGCCTACGGTTTCCGCGCGATCTCCCGTCACCTGCCGGATGACCGCGCCGTGGTCGCCGTGATCGATGGCGACACCGTGCTCGGCGAAGGCACCGTGCGCAAGACCGTGCCGTGGTTCCAGTTGTTCGGCAACGTCGGCGGCCTGACCACCAACGAATTCTGCGAAGTGCGCGGCGGCTACATCATGAGCGAATGGCACAAGCTGCGCTTCGCCCAGCGTCACATCAACATGTGCTCGATGGCCCTGTCCAAGCGCGTGCTGACCATGACCGGGCGCATGTCGGTGTTCCGCGCCACCGTGGTGACCAACCCGGAATTCATCGCCGACGTGGAGAGCGACTCGCTGCAGCACTGGCGCCTGGGTCGTTTCAAGTTTTTGACCGGCGACGACAAGTCGAGCTGGTTCAGCCTGATGCGTCTGGGTTACGACACCTTTTACGTGCCTGACGCGGCGATCAACACCGTTGAACATCCGCCGGAAAAGAGCTTCATCAAGGCCAGCCGCAAACTGATGTTCCGCTGGTACGGAAACAACCTGCGGCAGAACTCCCGCGCGTTGGGTCTGGGTGTGAAACGCCTCGGCGCCTTCACGTCGGTGGTGCTGTTTGATCAGCGCGTATCGATGTGGACGTCCTTGCTCGGCCTGACCGTGGCGATCATCGCCAGCTTCAAGTACGGCACCGCATTCATTCTGGTTTACCTGCTGTGGATCGGCATCACCCGCCTGATTCTGACCTTGCTGTTGTCCTGCTCCGGTCACCGGATCGGCCCGGCCTACCCGGCGATTCTTTATTACAACCAGATCGTCGGTGCGCTGGTGAAGATCTACGTGTTCTTCCGCCTCGACCAACAGTCCTGGACTCGCCAGCCCACGTCCCTGACCCGTGATCTCGCCAGCTTTCAACGTTGGTTCAACACCTGGTCGTCTCGGACCATGACCTTCTCCGCCGGCAGCATTTTCGTCGCCGTGCTGCTGATGATGGTCTGACCCGCCCCTCTTGAATTAACAAGGAAATCGCCCCTATGAATACCGCCGTCAACGCCAATGTAGTGCATGAATCCGAAGCCCAGCGTCAGCACGCCCGCGTAAAAATCCCGGCCAAACTGCGTTTCTTCGGCCCTGACCGGGCGCCCGTTGAAACGCGGGTCCTGGACCTCTCGGCCGGCGGCCTGGCGTTCAACGCCGGGCAACTGCCGCTGACTCTCGGCGAGGTGTACAAGGCCCGCCTGCAATTTGTCATCGACAACCTCGGCCTGGCCATGGACGTCGAACTGCAGGTGCGCTCTTACGACCGCCCGAGTGGCCGCGTTGGCTGCCAGTTTCAGAACCTTGAGCCGCAGGATATTTCCACCCTGCGTCACTTGATCACTTCGCACCTGGCCGGCGACATCGTCAGCATGGGCGAAGTGCTGGCGACCCTGCAGCGCGACAACTTCACCAAGGCCCGCAAGGTCAAGGACGGCGGCCACGGCATGACGCCGTTCGGCCGTTTGAAGGCCGTGACGTTCAGCGCCGGTGTTTTTGTCGTCGGCCTGGTCGCCGCCGGTTTCATTTTCAAATCGGTGTACGGCATGTACTTCGTCAGCCACGCGCAGGCTGGCCTGGTCAGCGTACCGGGCATGAACATCACCATGCCGCGTGACGGCACCGTGCAGAGTCTGGTCAAGTCCGACGGCGTCGCCGCCAAAGGCGCACCGCTGGCGACCTTCAGCACCAGCATGCTCGACGTGCTCAAGGGTCATCTGGAAGAAGACCAACTGACCCCGGCCAAGGTCGAGGAACTGTTCGGCAAGCAAATGACCGGCACCCTGACTTCGCCGTGCGATTGCACCGTGGCTCAGCAACTGGTGGCCGACGGTCAATACGCGAGCAAGGGCGACGTGATCTTCCAACTGGTGCCGCGCAACACCCAGGCCACCGTTGATGCGCGGTTCTCCTATCGCCAGTTCGGCGACGTGCGTCCGGGCACCCCGGTGAGCTTCCAGATCGCCGGCGAAGACAAGGCCCGCACCGGCAAGATCGTCAGCAGCACCAGCCTGAAAAGCGCTGACCTGTCCTCCGACATCCGCGTGCAGATCCAGCCTGACGAGCCGCTCGACAGCCGCTTCGCCGGCCGCCCGGTGGAAGTGAACAGCGACCGTGGCCCGAACCTGAACTGGCTGATCGACAAAGCCATGGCTGCCGGTCTTTAAGTCGAGGACATGCCTGTGACTATCACCAGTCTTTTCAGAACGCCACGATCCCTGTGGGAGCTGGCTTGCCAGCGATCGGATCAATGTGGTCTTGCTGAAACACCGAGTCGGTCGAGCGCGACCCCGGCTAATCGCTGGCAAGCCAGCTCCCACAAAGGATCAGTGTGTGCCTTGGCATTGGCGGTCAGCCTGGCCGGTTGCGCCGGCCTGCCCGATCAGCGCCTGGCCAACGAAGCACTCAAGCGTGGCGACACCGCCACCGCTGCGCAGAACTATCAGCAACTGGCCGATCTGGGTTACAGCGAAGCGCAAGTGGGCCTGGCTGATATTCAAGTCGACAGCCACGACCCCGAGCAAATGAAGCAGGCCGAAGCGACTTACCGCGCCGCCGCCAGTGTTTCATCGCGAGCTCAGGCGCGACTCGGCCGCTTGCTGGTGGCCAAACCCGGTTCCACCGAAGCCGAGCGTCAGGAAGCCGAAAGCCTGCTGAAAAAGGCTGCCGCCCAAGGCGAAGGCAACACGTTGATCCCACTGGCGATGCTGTACCTGCAATACCCGCACAGTTTTCCGAACATCAACGCTCAGCAGCAGATCGATCAGTGGCGCCAATCCGGTTACCCGGAGGCGGGTCTGGCCCAAGTGCTGCTCTATCGCACCCAAGGCACTTACGACCAGCATCTGGATGACGTGGAAAGGATCTGCAAAGCCGCGCTCAACACCACCGACATCTGCTACGTCGAACTGGCCACGGTCTATCAGAAACGTGCCCAGCCTGAACAACAGGCCGAGCTGATCAAGCAGATGCAGGCCGGTTACAGCCGTGGCACCGTCACCGCTCAACGCGTCGATTCGGTCGCCCGTGTACTGGCCGATTCGACCCTGGGCAAGACCGACGAAAAAACCGCGCAGTCGTTGCTCGAACCGATTGCTCCGGGCTACCCGGCATCGTGGGTGACGCTTGCGCAATTGCTCTACGACTTCCCGGAACTGGGCGACATCGATCAGATGATGCAGTACCTGGATAACGGCCGCGCCGCCGACCAACCGCGTGCCGAACTGTTGCTGGGCAAGCTCTACTACGAAGGCAAAATGGTCCCGCCCGATGCGAAAGTCGCCGAGGAACATTTCCAGAAAGCCGTCGGCCGCGAAGTCGCCGCCGATTACTACCTCGGCCAGATCTATCGCCGTGGTTACCTGGGCAAGGTCTATCCGCAGAAGGCTCTCGACCACTTGCTGACCGCTGCGCGCAACGGCCAGAACAGTGCCGACTTCGCCATCGCCCAACTGTTCTCCCAAGGCAAAGGCACCCAGCCCGACCCGGTCAACGCCTATGTTTTCAGCCAATTGGCCAAGGCGCAAAACACCCCGCAAGCCAATGAACTGGCAGCCACCCTCGCGGCGCAATTGCCGCCCGAGCGTCTGGCCCAAGCCCAACGCCTGCTGCAGCAAGAGCAGGCCAGCCGTGGTGCCCTGAACACGAACACGCTGCAACTGCACGCCCTGCAAGAAGAAGACGGCGAGGAAAAACTATGAAGCTCAATCCATTCGTGAAGGCCGGCATTGGCCTCACTTTCGCGCTGATCTGGTCTTGCCCGACACTGGCAGCGATGACTGAAAGCAAAAACTTCGGCCTCGAAGTGAAAATCACCGGCCAGTCCGAAGACGACCGCGACCTCGGCACCGCCAGTGGCGGCGACGTCAACGGTGTCGGCCTCGACCTGCGTCCGTGGGTCTACGGCGAAAGCGGCGCGTGGAGCGCCTACGCCATGGGCCAGGCCGTGACCTCGACCGACATCATCGAGACCGACACCCTGCAGCAGTCCGGCAGCGAAGGTACGCAGACCACCGACAACAGTGACCGCAAGACCAAGAAAAACTACTTGGCGATGCGTGAATTCTGGGTCGGCTACAGCGGCCTCACCCCTTACCCGGGCGAGATGCTCAAGTTCGGTCGCCAGCGCCTGCGCAATGACGACGGCCAATGGCGCGACACCAACATCGAAGCGCTGAACTGGACCTTCGACACCACCCTGTTGCGTGCCAACGCCGGTGTTGCCGAACGCTTCAGCGAATACCGCACCGACCTCAAAGAGCTGGCGCCCAAAGACAAGGATCGCCTGCACGCCTACGCCGATGCCGCTTACCAGTGGACACCGGGGCAATGGGTCGGCATTCGCGGTCACCACACCCACGACGACGGCAAGCTCGATTACGCCGAACCGGGCGTGCCCCGCGACTCGCTGGACAAGAAAGAGAACGGCGACATCAGCTGGCTCGGCCTCACCGCCGACAGCGACGCCTACAACTGGCGCAACACCAACACCGTCAACTACTGGGGCAGCATCACCGGCATGAGCGGCGACCGCGACACGGTCAACGCGCTGAACGCTGATGGTTCGCGCCCGGCGCAAGCCAAACGCAGCGATGATGTGAATGGCTGGGCCACCGACGTCGGCGTGCGTCTGCGCCTCGATCCGCAGTGGCAGGTCGGCGCCGCCTATGCCCGCGCCAGCGCCGATTACGAACAGACCGGTCTGGAAAGCAACCGCTCGAACTACACCGGTACCCGTTCGCGCGTTCACCGTTTCGGCGAAGCCTTCCGTGGCGAAATGAACAACATGCAGACCGCCACCCTGTTCGGTTCATGGATGCTTAACGACGAGTACGACGCCAGCCTGATCTACCACAAGTTCTGGCGCGTCGACGGTAGCAAACCGGTCGGCAGCAACGGCATCAACGCCGTGGAAAACAACACCGACGACGTCACTGGCGCGATCCTTTCCAGCACCTCTTTGCCACTGCAGGACGGCAACAAGGATCTGGGTCAGGAGATGGATCTGGTCGTCACCAAGTACTTCAAGCAAGGCCTGTTGCCGGCGGCGTTGAGCCAGTCGATCGACGAGCCTTCGGCGCTGGTGCGTTTGCGTGGTGGCGTGTTCAAGCCGGGCGACGCCTACGGCAAGCAAGTTGATTCGTACATGCACCGCGCGTTCATCGACGTGATCTGGCGCTTCTGATGCAAACCGCGAAGGGAGTGCCCGACATGAATAACGCTAGGAAAGGCTCGCTCAGCCTATTGGCCGGCGCCATGCTGCTGGCCTCCGCTGGCGCCTTCGCCACCGGTGTGCCGGCAAAGCCTGTAACCGTTGCCAAAGAGTTGCAGCAAGCCAAGACCTATACCGTCAGCAGCGCGCCGACCGAGGAACTGGAACTGGCCAAGCCGACACTGCCCGACCTCTCCGGTTACACCGCCGAAGCCGCCGCCGCGAAAATCGTCCGTAGCAAACCGGGCAAGATCAGCGTGCGCCGGATGATGCAGGAAGACGCCCTGAAGGACTTCATCGGCGGCGACAACAAAATGGCTGAATGGGTGGTGCGTCAGCACGGCATCCCGCAGGCGATCTTCGTCGACGACGGCTACATGAACCTCAAAGAGTTGGCGCAGAAGCTGCCCAAGCAGTACTTCAGCGAAACCTCACCGGGTGTGTATCTGGCCAAATTGCCGATCGTGGTTGGCCGTAAAGGCATCCTCGAAATCGACGGCCAGACCCAAGAGCTGCGCCTGTCGCAAGAGGCCGGTTCGTTCCTGGTCAACGACGGTCAGTTGTTTGTGCGTGACACCAAAGTCACGGGCTGGCGCGAGAAGGACAACGGCCCGGCGACCTTCCGTTCGCCGAAGGAATTCCGGCCGTTCCTGCTCGCCTGGGGTGGCACCGAGACCTACATCGTCAACAGCAAAATGGCCAGTTTCGGCTACGCCAACAGTAAGTCGTACGGGGTGAGCATTTCCCAGTACACGCCGAACATGGCCAAGGTACTCAAGCGTCCCGAGCCCACCGGCTGGATCGTCGGTTCCGAGTTCTCGGACATGTGGTACGGCTTCTACTGCTACGAGACCCGCGACTTCGTGGTCAAGGGCAACACCTACAAAGACAACATCGTCTACGGCATCGACCCGCATGACCGCTCGCACGGCCTGATCATTGCCCAGAACACCGTTCACGGCACGAAGAAGAAGCACGGGATCATCATTTCCCGTGAGGTCAATGACAGCTTCATCTTCAACAACAAAAGCTACGACAACCACCTCTCGGGCCTGGTGATCGACCGTAACAGCGTCAACAACATCGTGGCCTACAACGAGATCTACAAGAACCACACCGACGGCATCACCCTCTACGAGTCCGCCGACAACCTGCTGTGGGGCAACAAGGTCATCAGCAACAAGCGCCACGGCATCCGCATTCGTAACAGCGTGAACATCCGCCTCTACGAAAACATCGCCATGGCCAACGGCCTGACCGGCGTCTACGGCCACATCAAAGACCTGACCGACACCGACCGTGACATCAAGCTCGACCCGTTCGACGCCCAGGTTTCGCTGATCGTGGTGGGCGGTGAACTCGCGGCCAACGGCAGCGGCCCGCTGTCGATCGATTCGCCCTTGAGTGTCGAGCTGTATCGCGTGTCGATGCTGGCGCCGACCAAATCCAGCGGCATCAGCTTCAACGGCATCCTCGGCGAGCGCCAGGATGAAATTCTCGACCTGCTGGTACGCCAGCAGAAAGCCGTGCTGATCGACCCTGTCGAACGCCAGACCGAACTGCAGGACTGAGGATAATTTTATGCACCCACACTTGATCAGATTACTCAGCCTGTCGGCCCTGACCGTGGGCATTCTGGCCGCCAGCAATGGCGCTCGCGCCGACGAGGCTGCCGGTGTCACCCCGCCCAAGTTCACCGCCGAGCCATGCTGCAACCTGTGCCCGGCCGCCCATGACGCGAAGAACTACACCACGCGCTATCAGCAGAACTTCACCACCCTGGTGCAGGCGCAGGGCGACTGGCTGTTCCGGACTCAGGAAGACCTGCGCACCGAATTCAACACCACCCCTGCCGGCTACAAACGCCTGCAACAGTTGCACGATGCGTTCAAGAGCAAAGGCGTGGAACTGGTGATCGTCTATCAACCGACCCGGGGCCTGGTGAACCGCAACAAACTCAACCCGCAGGAAAAAGCCGCGTTTGATTACGAGAAGGCTTTGGGCAACTACAAGACCATGCTCGGCCGTTTTGCGCAGATGGGCTACGTGGTGCCGGACCTGTCACCGCTGACCAACGAATCGCTGCCGGACACCCTGCCCGCCCACGATTTCTATTTCCGTGGCGACCAGCACTGGACTCCGTACGGCGCGCAGCGCACGGCAAAAATCGTCGCCGAGAAGGTCAAGCAGATCCCGGCCTTCGCCGACATTCCCAAGCGTGAGTTCGAGACCAAGCGGTCTGGTCGTATGGGCAAAACCGGCACTTTGCATAACATGGCCGGGCAACTGTGCGGCACCAGTTACGCGATCCAGTACATGGATCAGTTCACCACCGAACCGAAAGGCGAGGCCGCTGACGGCGATCTGTTCGGCGATTCCGGCAACCCGCAAATCACCTTGGTCGGTACGTCTCACAGCGGCAAGAACTACAACTTCGCCGGTTTCCTGCAAGAAGACATCGGTGCCGACATTCTCAACGTTGCCTTCCCCGGCGGCGGTCTGGAAGGTTCGATGTTGCAGTACCTGGGCAGCGACGAATTCCAGAAGAGCCCGCCGAAAATTCTCATTTGGGAGTTCTCGCCGCTGTATCGCCTCGATCAGGAAACCATCTACCGCCAGATGATGGCGCTGCTGGATAACGGCTGCGAAGGCAAAGACGCTCAGATGAGCGCCAGCACCACGCTGAAACCGGGCAGCAAACAAGAATTGCTGGTCAACAGCAAGAACATGAACCTGCAAAACAGCAGTCATCAGGTCGACATCCGTTTCGCCGACACCTCGGTGAAAACCCTGCAAGCCACCCTCTGGTACATGAACGGTCGCCACGAGGACATCAAGATCGAGAAACCGGAAACCTCCGACACCGACGGTCGTTTCGCCTTTGAGTTGCGCACCGACGAAGACTGGGGCTCGCAAAACCTGCTGGCAGTCGAAGTTCAGGGCCCGGAAGCGGGCACCGCGCCACAGAAAGTCGAAGCGAAAATCTGCAAACGCAACGTATTCCCGGGCGCTGGGCAACACACCGCTCAGGTCGGGCAATGAGGTCTGCTATGCGAAATCGAACGATCAAACACCTGCTTGCGCCATCCCTGCTCACCCTGGCGATGTTCGCCGGGGCGACTCAGGCCGCCGCGCCACTGCGTCCACCTCAGGGCTACTTCGCCCCTGTGGATAAATTCAAGACCAGCGACAAAAGCGAAGGCTGCGATGCGATGCCGACGCCGTACACCGGCCCGCTGCAATTTCGCAGCAAATACGAAGGCTCGGACAAGGCCCGCGCGACGCTCAATGTGCAATCGGAAAAGGCCTTCCGCGACACCACCAAAGACATCACCACGCTGGAGCGCGGCACCGCCAAACGCGTCATGCAGTTCATGCGTGATGGTCGCCCGGAGCAGCTCGATTGCACGCTGGACTGGTTGGCTGCGTGGGCCAAGTCCGACGCCTTGATGTCGAAAGACTTCAACCACACCGGCAAATCGATGCGCAAATGGGCGCTGGGCAGCATGGCCTCTTCGTACATTCGCCTGAAATTCTCCGACTCGCATCCACTGGCGGAGCATCAGCAGCAAGCGCAGGTGATCGAAGCCTGGTTCAGCAAAATGGCCGATCAGGTCGTCAGCGACTGGGACAATCTGCCGCTGGAAAAAACCAACAACCACTCTTACTGGGCGGCGTGGTCGGTGATGGCGACGTCGGTCGCGACCAACCGCCGCGACCTGTTCGATTGGGCAGTGAAGGAATACAAGGTCGGCGCCAATCAGATCGACGCCGACGGCTACCTGCCGAACGAACTCAAGCGCCAGCAACGCGCCCTCGCCTACCACAACTATGCCCTGCCGCCGCTGGCGATGATCGCCAGTTTCGCCCAGGTCAACGGTGTCGATCTGCGCCAGGAAAACAATGGCGCACTGAAACGCTTGGCTGATCGCGTGCTGTCCGGGGTGAAAAACCCGGATGAATTCGAGAAGAAGAACGGCAAAAAACAGGACATGACCGACCTGAAAGAGGACATGAAATTCGCCTGGCTCGAACCGTTCTGCACCCTCTACACCTGCTCGGCGGATGTGCTGGAGAAGAAGCACGGGATGCAACCATTCAAGACCTTCCGCCTGGGTGGCGACCTGACCAAGGTCTACGACCCGGCGCATGAAAAGGGCAACAAAGGCTCGTAAGAATGAATGCAATCCCCTGTGGGAGCGGGCTTGCTCGCGAATGCGGTCTGACATTCAAAAATAATGTCGACTGACACACCGCCTTCGCGAGCAAGCCCGCTCCCACAGTGAAGTGATGTCGCCCCCTGAATTTTCACGGGGGGTTTGGGGGGGCTTTGGCCCTTGACTGTTGGTTCAAACATGGAGAGATCGGGATGGTATTTTCATCCAACGTGTTCCTGTTTCTGTTCTTGCCGATCTTTCTCGGCTTGTACTACCTGAGCGGGCAACGCTATCGCAACCTGCTGCTGCTGATCGCCAGCTACGTGTTCTATGCCTGGTGGCGGGTGGACTTCCTCGCCCTGTTCGCAGCGGTAACGCTGTGGAACTACTGGATCGGCCTCAAGGTCGGTGCCGCTGGTGTGCGCACCAAACCGGCCCAGCGCTGGCTGCTGGCCGGCGTCGCGGTGGATCTGTGCATCCTCGGCTACTTCAAGTACGCCAACTTCGGCGTCGACAGCATCAACGCGATGATGACCTCGGTGGGTCTTGAGCCGTTCATCCTGACCCACGTACTGCTGCCGATCGGTATCTCGTTCTACATCTTCGAGTCGATCAGCTACATCATCGATGTGTATCGCGGCGACACCCCGGCCACCCGCAATCTGATCGACTTTGCCGCGTTCGTGGCGATCTTCCCGCACCTGATCGCCGGCCCGGTGTTGCGTTTTCGTGACCTGGCCGACCAGTTCAACAACCGCACCCACACCCTCGACAAATTCTCCGAGGGCTGCACGCGGTTCATGCAGGGTTTCATCAAGAAGGTCTTCATCGCCGACACCCTCGCGGTGGTGGCCGACCATTGCTTCGCCCTGCAAAACCCGACCACGGGCGATGCCTGGCTGGGTGCACTGGCCTACACCGCGCAGCTGTATTTCGACTTCTCCGGTTACAGCGACATGGCCATCGGTCTGGGCTTGATGATGGGTTTCCGCTTCATGGAAAACTTCAAGCAGCCGTACATCAGCCAGTCGATCACCGAGTTCTGGCGCCGCTGGCACATCAGCCTGTCGACGTGGCTGCGTGACTATCTCTACATCACGCTCGGCGGTAACCGTAAAGGCACGCTGATGACCTATCGCAACCTGTTCCTGACCATGCTTTTGGGCGGTCTGTGGCACGGCGCGAACATCACTTACATCGTTTGGGGCGCCTGGCACGGCATGTGGCTGGCGATTGAAAAAGCGCTGGGCCTGAATACCTCGCCGCGCAGCCTCAACCCGATCCGCTGGGCGCTGACCTTCCTGCTGGTGGTGATGGGCTGGGTGATCTTCCGTGCCGAGAACCTGCACGTTGCCGGGCGCATGTACGGCGCGATGTTCAGCTTCGGCGACTGGTCGCTGTCGGAACTCAATCAGGCCAGCCTCACCGGCCTGCAAGTGGCGACGCTGGTGGTGGCTTACGTGACGCTGGCGTTCTTCGGTCTGCGTGATCTGTACACCAACCAGCCTCCGGTCAAAACCAAGCCAGCGGTCAACGTCGAAACCGACGGCCCGGCCGCTGCGACCCCAGGAATGATCAAGGCCGCCCCCGGCGAAAACCCGGCGAGCATCCACGAGCCTGGCTACACCGTCGGCGTTGAAGCCCAGGTGCAAGCGGCCTACTGGACGGCGGACTGGTCACGCTACGTGATGCGCGGCTTGATCCTGCTGCTGTTCATCGCCTCGATTCTCAAACTCTCGGCGCAAAGCTTCTCGCCGTTCCTTTACTTCCAGTTCTGAGGGATCTGACATGACCCGCTCATTACGCATTTTCTACATCGCCCTGTTCCTGGTGACTCTGCTGGTGCTCGGTCTGTGTTCGGTGCGCAGCTTCTTCGGCTTCAGCACCAACGCCGACGCGACAGTGCTCAACGGCCGCTGGACCAAAGCCGTGGAAACCCACTACGACGACGCGTTTCCAATCAAGCGTCTGGGCACCAATCTCTGGGCCGCGCTGGATTTCAAACTGTTCAACGAAGGTCGTCCGGGCGTGGTGCTCGGTCGCGATCAGTGGTTGTACAGCGATGAGGAGTTCAACCCGATCGTCAACGAAGAGTTGAACCTGCAAGGCAACTACGCGCTGGTCGAAGGCGTGCGCCAGACCTTGAAAGCCAAAGGCGTGAAACTGGTGATGGCGATTGTGCCGGCCAAGGTTCGCCTGTACCCGGAGCACCTGGGTGAAGTGAAACCGGCGAGCATCCACGCCAACCTCTATGAGGATTTCCACGCCCGCGTGGCGGCGGACAAGATCCTCGCCCCTGACCTGCTCAAGCCATTGCAACAGGCCAAGCAGAACGGTCAGCAAGTGTTCCTGCGCACCGACACGCACTGGACGCCTGAGGGCGCCGAGGTTGCGGCCAACACCCTGGCGAAAACCATCGCCGACAAGTTCCCGCTCAGCGGCGAGCCGCAGCGCTTTGTCACCACGCCGGCCGAGAAGGTCACGCACAAGGGCGACCTGCGCCTGTTCCTGCCGCTGGACCCGCTGTTCGAAAACCTGATGCCGGCGCAAGAGCCGCTGCAAAAGCGCAACACCGTGGCCGCGGGTGATCAGCCGGCCGGTGACGACGCGCTGTTCGCCAACAGCGAAGTACCGGTGGCACTGATCGGCACCAGCTACAGCGCCAACCCCAACTGGAACTTCGTCGGTGCACTCAAACAAGCGCTGCACAGCGACGTGGTGAGCTACGCCGAAGACGGCCACGGCCCGATTCGACCGATGCTCAGCTACCTGAAAAGCGATGACTTCAAGAACAGCCCGCCACAGGTGCTGATCTGGGAGTTTCCTGAACGTTATCTGCCTGTGAACAACGAAATCGGCGACGCCGACCCGCAGTGGGTCGCAGAGCTTAAACAAGCCGGCGTGCGCCAACAAAACGTAGCTGTAAACACTCAATCCGAGACGCCCGACCGGGCGCAAAACTGAAAGAGAGGTACACCATGACTTTCACGACTACTCCTCGTCGTCTCGCAAAACGCATTGCACTGGTTGCGGGTTTGAGCGTGCTGTCGGTTCAGGCTTTCGCCGGTGGCGACGCTGCGCTCTACGGCCCGACCGCACCGAAAGGTTCGAGCTTCGTGCGCATCTATAACGCCAGCAACGCTGAAGTCAGCGCCACCGTTGGCAGCACCAACCTGAGCGACGTTGCGCCTCTGGCCAGCAGCGACTTCAGCTTCATGCCGGGCGGCGACTACAGCGCCAAGGTCGGCAGCCAGACCCTGCCGGTCAAACTCGCCGGTGACCACTACTACACCCTGGTCAACAACGCTTCCGGCGCGCCGCAACTGATCGAAGAACCGCCGTTCAAAAACAAGCAGAAATCCCTGGTGCGCGTGCAGAACCTCAGCGACAAACCGCTGACCCTGAAGACCGCCGACGGCAAGACCGAAGTGGTCAAGAGCGTCGCCGCCAAGGGCCGTGGCGAACGTGAAATCAACCCGGTGAAAGTCAGCCTGGCGCTGTTTGAGGGCGACAAAAAAGTCAGCGACGTGAAACCGGTCGCGCTGGAACGCGGTGAAGCCGCGGTGCTGTACGTCACCGGTAACGGCAGCAACCTGTCGCCAGTCTGGGTGAAACGCCCGGTGTCGACGCGCTAACAATTTTTCCTGCCTGACCCCGTCCCCACTGTGGGAGGGGGCTTGCTCCCGAAAGCGGTCTGACATTCAACCGATATGTCGACTGATACACCGCCTTCGGGAGCAAGCCCCCTCCCACCCTTTGAACGGGTTGTCAGTTCGGATACGAGACAAAAACAAGAGTGAAACGACACAGGTTCGTGGCTCTAACCCAATCGATTTTATGGAGTAAACAATATGATTCCGGTGATCTTGTCAGGTGGTAGCGGTTCACGTCTTTGGCCGCTTTCGCGTAAACAGTTCCCTAAGCAATTCCTCGCCCTGACCGGCGAACACACGCTGTTCCAGCAAACCCTGGAACGCCTGGTGTTCGAAGGCATGGACACGCCAATCGTGGTCTGCAACAAGGATCACCGCTTCATCGTCAACGAGCAGTTGAGCAACCGTAACCTGGAATGCCAACGCATCCTGATGGAACCGTTCGGCCGCAACACCGCGCCGGCCGTGGCGTTGACCGCGATGATGCTGGTCAATGAAGGTCGCGACGAACTGATGCTGGTGCTGCCGGCCGACCACGTTCTGGAAGATCAGAAAGCCCTGCAACGCGCACTGGCTCTGGCCACCGTCGCCGCCGAAAACGGTGAAATGGTGTTGTTCGGCGTACCCGCAACGAAACCGGAAACCGGTTACGGCTACATCAAGTCCACCAACGATTCGTTGTTGCCAGAAGGCGTCAGCCGCGTTTCGCACTTTGTCGAAAAACCCGATGTGAAACGCGCTACCGAGTACGTCGAGTCCGGCGGTTACTACTGGAACAGCGGCATGTTCCTGTTCCGCGCCAGCCGCTTCCTCGAAGAACTGAAAAAGCACGACCCGGACATCTACGACACCTGCCTGCTGACCCTTGAGCGCAGCGAGCAAGACGCCGACACCGTCACGCTGGACGAAGCCACCTTCGCCTGCTGCCCGGACAACTCCATCGACTACTCCGTCATGGAGAAAACCCAGCGCGCCTGCGTGGTGCCGCTGATGGCGGGCTGGAGCGATGTCGGTTGCTGGTCGTCGCTGTGGGAAGTCAACGAAAAGGACGCCAACGGCAACGTCAGCAAAGGCGACGTGGTCATTCAGGACAGCAAGAACTGCATGATCCACGGCAACGGCAAACTGGTGTCGGTGATCGGTCTGGAAAACATCGTCGTGGTCGAAACCAAGGACGCGATGATGATCGCCCACAAGGACAAGGTTCAGGGCGTCAAACAGATGGTCGCAACCCTCAACGAACAGGGCCGCAGCGAAACCCAGAACCACTGCGAGGTCTATCGTCCGTGGGGTTCTTACGACTCGGTGGACATGGGCGGGCGTTTCCAGGTCAAGCACATCTCGGTGAAACCGGGCGCGTGCCTGTCGCTGCAGATGCACCACCACCGCGCCGAGCACTGGATCGTGGTCAGCGGCACCGCCGAAGTGACCTGCGATGACAACGTGTTCCTGCTCTGCGAAAACCAGTCGACCTACATCCCGATTGCCTCGGTGCACCGCCTGCGCAACCCGGGCAAGATCCCGCTGGAGATCATCGAAGTGCAATCGGGCAGCTACCTGGGTGAAGACGACATCGAGCGTTTCGAAGATATCTACGGTCGCTCGACCCCGATCGAACGCGGCGTGTCGGTGAAAACCATCGCGCAGTGATCGACCTGCAATAAAAAGCCCTCGTCCAGCCCACTGCGTCCCCTATCCGCAGTGGGTTGGGCGGGGGCTTTTTTGCAGGTTTCTACATTCAGGCAGCCTTTCACCCAGAGGACTGGGCAGTCTTGACCGCTTGCTCTTCCCGCGCGGGTCTATAACGTTCCCACCCTGCACGATCGCTTCGCCAAGGAGAGTCAACAAGCGTGTTGTTTCGATAGAACAACACTTTATCTGCAAGTTTTTCGCGGTTTCTGAAGAGATAACGCAACTCCGATGAGGTTGCGGAGGGTCGCGTCTTCATCACGACTTGATCCATATCCAGTTCATCCAGCATGAAGTGAATGACGTCAGTGCTTTCAGAATTCAGTAGGGTTGCCAGTCCGGCTTTACTGGCTCGACTGATCAGCTTGTGAGGAAACTTGTCGTCTGCATCAAGGTACTTTTCAAACGTTTTGCGTACCGAGTAGCGACCGCCAGCCAGTTCAGTGGCATAGCGCTCTGAAAAACGCCTGTTAGCGGCCGTGGACTTCCAACCCGAATACCTGTTTCTTATTTTCTGGTAATAGGCCTCTTCCCTCATGAACACCAATTGCGCAATGGATGAGTACTGCCCTTCCCAGAATGTCGGTCGACTACCGGTGTTACCTGCCGGCAGGACGGGGTTCATGAATCGGCTTGCGTCACGAATAGAGCTGTAGCTTTGGCGCCTGACATCCAAGTCATTTTCCAGTTCAGCAATATCATCACCATTCAAATATTTTGCGAGGTAGTCTCCGCGATTGCTCAACACCGCCCACCAACCCAAATAGCCTTTTTCAAGGACCTTCGCCAAGCCGAAAATCAAGTCGCCCTGCTCAGGTTTGAACAAATCCTTGAAGTTGCTTTGTCTGCCGTCGCCATCCGTCAAACTCATGGGCCTGTTTCGGACCATGCCATATAAATTCAGACCATCGGCTGCGCCTGCCGGGTCAGGGTTCAACCACCGCTGCCATTCGGGTAAGTAGTAACGCAATCCATAGTAGTAAAACCCTGTCGCATCTCGCTCCTTGCCCGAATACCTGATCGTTTTATAACTGACCTGAACCGCATCGCCATCCGTCCATGCGGTGCCACCAAACGGGTAATAACATTCCCGGGTGATAACGCTGGCATCCTGATCCAGCTCCAGCGTGCTTGAACCCAGATGATCGCTCAGGCTGTAGCGCTGTTGATTGTTGGCAATGTCCTGCGGCCGACCTGCCTCCCAGTGCAATACCCGCACACTGGCGCGCCCGGTCTGGACGTCAATCACATGCAGTACTTCCCGCGTGCCGCTGTGGGTACGGATTTCCAGGCCTGGCAGATAACGGGTTTCGATGAGGTTGGTTTGCGCACGGGTTTGCAGCGAGCGGATCTTGCGCACACGCCTGCCATCGGCCCCGTAGACGTAGCACTCACTGTCCGCAGGCCCTTCGACGCGTTCGACAGGTCGCACCTCGCTCAGTTGATTGCGTAGATCCCAACTCAACAAACACCCGGGCTGCAGGCACCGCAAATTGCCATTGGCGTCGAAGCCTTTGCGAAAGTCCGCTTCGCCCGGCTCCACGCCTTCGCGCACGGATAGGCAGCGATTGCTACCGGCATCCGCGACCAGTCGGTGGCCAGGGTTCTCCACACCGACATGGGTCATTTCGAGCAAATTATTGCCGGCATCAAAACGATAGGTCTGACGATAGTTGGAGAGGGTTTTCAAACGTTCGGATGAAGGCGCATGCCTGATTGATCCTGACTCCCAACCCGTCGCCTCAGTCAGTTGCGACTGACTGTCATAGCGATAGCGGCTGATCGGCTCGATACGTTGATTGGCGAAATAGCGAATTGGCAGCGCCGCGTCTTCAATGCTCAATACGTTGCCGAGTGGATCGTAGGCATATTGCAAATCCTGCACTGGCGCCTGCTGCCCGAGGAGGGAAAACAAACGGCTCAGACGTCCATCTTCAACGTCGTACTCAAGCGTGGTAACCACACCATTGCCCGCTACTTCTTCTTCGATCTGACCTTGCGCGTTGTAACGGATGGCGCTGACCATCGGCAGCTATTGCGCGGTGCCGCTCAGACATAAATCCACGGCGCGCAGCCGTCCTTCAAGGGTGTGGCTGAAGCGCTGCACGTTAGCCCCGGCATCCGTGCGCGATTGCAGATCGCCTAGCGGCGTCAATCGTGATCGGGTGACGTAACCTGGAACCGGCTCACCGCTGAACCGTCGTTCTTCCTCCAGCACCGCGCCGGCCATACTGTAGTCGTTGAACAGGAGAATGCCCGCTGGATCATCATGACGAATCAATCGCCCACATTGATTGTGCTTGCTGGAGGCCTCGTTGCCATACGCAAGCTGCTCGATAGACGCCTCGTTCTCGATAATTTCCACCGGCCGCAGTTGATCGTCGTAACGGATCTGCCGCCGAGTGCCGCGGCCATCCCACTGCTCCAGCAACTGTTCGCCCTCACCCGACAGACTGACCCGCCATCCGGCATCGACACTGTTCGTGCCGATGACCCTGGCGGACAACGAATACGCCGTCACCAGATTCGCCTGCGCCGTATGCCACAAACGCGGGTCCCGTTGCGCGACCATTCGCCCCGCTGAATCATGGCTCATACGGTTGATCCGTGGCTGCGCAGGCTGGCTTCCATCACGCCAGTAACCCACGGTACGAACCGTCAGCCCACGCGGATCGAAAGCGGTCAGGCCTGGAGTATGAGCATGGACAGACAGTTCATCTGACGTCATTTATCCCTCCTTGTTTGAAGTCCGGTTACTGCCCCACAGCAGGCTGGACAACAGCGTGTTTTCTCTAGACCTGGCTTCAACCTCGACGAGACCAATTCAACTCCTGGTCTTCGGTCTCCAGATAGTCTGACGCCTGTGCAACTTGCGTAGGTGCCTGCACGAAGCCGGCATGAAACGCCTGCTGGACGAAAGAACTGGGCGCTGCCGATTGCTCTGTGAACAGTGAGCGCTGCACGCTGGCAGGGGTCTGCAGGAACGGCTGGAAAGACATCCTTGGTGTATTCGCAGCGGCTGACACTGGCACATTGACGGGCGCACTCAACAACTTGTATTGCACACGCGTCTGCGCCTCCGACGTTCGCATCACAGTGCCCATCGCCACCCCCACGGCCCCGACAATCTGTGCCGCTGGATGCGAGGCATGCATCAGGAGTTGCCCTCCGGTTTTAATCGACCAGGCCACGGCATCCCGGCGAGCCTCCAGCACCTTCGGGTCTTCGACAGGGCTGTTGAAGACATCCGACATCGGGCCCATGACCCGACTCGCAACCTTTTCGCCAAGAACCGTACTGAGTCCCGCTGAAAGCACTTCGCCGCCGTGATACATCACGGGGCCCGACGGCGGAGAAGTTTCGGTTATCACGGCGGCCCTGACGTGGGCCTCATGGGTATTGAGCAGCGCGCCGCTTTTGGCCCCCAGCTTTGCCAGTTCAACGGGAATTTGCCGTCGGTAGTCCTGCACTTTCGGGTCCGGATTGCTCTCAAAATAATTGCGCACCGGTTGCATGCCGGCAGCCTGGATCGGGTTGACCAGTTTTTTCTCGGCTAGAACGTGATAGACCCGATCATCGAGTTTCTTCTCTGGCTTGCGTCCGTCGCTGTCTCGATAGACCACAGGACTGTTGCGCATCGCCCGGTAGCGGTTATGGCCATCGATGGCCCCGGCGGGGTCCGGATTCAACCAGCGCTGCAACCACGGGATGTAATAGCGATGGCCGAAGTCATACAAACCGGTGGCATCGCGCTCCTTGCCCGAATAGCGAATGTTCTTGTAACGGGTCTCACCCTCTTCACACCAGGCCGTTTCACCGAAGGGATAAAAATGTTCGCGACTGACAATCCCGCCGTCAGCGGCCAACTCCAGACCAACCGAGCGCAGATGATCAGTGAAGCTGTAGCGATATTGGTCGTTGATACCGGCAGGCGGCGCGCTCTGCCAATGCAACACGCGCACACGGTTGAGTCCGGTCTGCACCGTGATGATCTGCAATTGCTCGCCGGTGCCACTGTCGCTGCGTAACTCCAGCCCCGGTAAATAACGCACCTCGGCGACCACCGTGCGAGCGTTGGTTTGCAACGAGCGCAACTTGCGCACCCGCCGGGCATTGCCGTCGCAGACATACACTTCCTGATCATGCAGCCCGGATGCACGCTGAACCGGGGTCACCGAGTGCAACTGATCACGCAGATTCCACATCAGCCGACGGCCCGGCTCCAGCTCCAACAAATTGCCTCTGGTATCGAATGCCAAGGCGATTTGCGCCTCATCGGGCGGCACGCCATTGCGCCAGGGCAGACAGCGATTGCTGTAGCGGGCGGCTTGCAGGTCATGGCCCGGGTTTTGTGCACCTACGTGAATCAATTTGAGCAGATTGCCGCCAGCGTCATACCGATAGCTTTGTGAGTAATTGGCGATCGCTGTCGGCCCGCCCTCCGCAGCGCCGGCCTCCCAGCCGCGGGCTTCACTCAACTGGTTCAGGCTGTCGTAGCTGAAACGGCTGATCGGCTCGATACGCTGGTTGGCGAAGTAACGCACGGGCAACGCCTGATCTTCGATGCTCAGCACGTTGCCCATCGGGTCATAGTCGTAGAGCAGACGCTGCAGGATCGTCGCGTCGGCCTTCTCGCTGTGGCGCAACCTCAGGCGATTGTCTTGCGGTCGATAGGCCAGTGTCGTGCGGACGCCGTTGCCCGCCAGTTCATGTTCGACCTGATCCGCGGCGTTGTAGCGAATTTCACTGACCAGTGTCTGTGCAGCGGTTTGATTTTCCAGTTGCAAGCAAGCCATGCGCAGGCGGCCATGAAGCGTCAACTCGAAGGTCTGTCGATTACCCCGTGCATCAACCTGTTCGAGCAAGGACTGCAACGCCGAGAAGCGCCATCGGGTCGTGGCGCCCGCTCCGGGCTCAAGCAGCACTTCGCGCTCCTCAAACGGCTCGGGCCAGTCAGGGTCGACGAGCGCCCGCAGGAAGCGCCGAGTGCCTGCGGTACATTGGCCACCGAGCGCGAATTCGTCGAACAGCTCGCTGCCCGCCGGGTCATCGTGACGGATCAACTGGCCGAACTGATTGAGCGCCGGGTCCCCGCTGTCGGGCTGGCCATAGGTCAAACGCTCGACACACTGCCGAGGCTGCGTCGCACCTGTTTCAAATAGCGCCACCGGGCGCAGCAGCAGGTCATAGGCCACCTCGCGAGACGTGCCGCGACCATCCCAGCCGCAGAGCACTTGCCCACCCAGACCGAGCAGCTCGATCTGCATTCCGGCATCGACACTGTCCGAGCGCAGTACGTTGTCGTTCAACGAATACACCGTGGTCAGATTGGCCGGCGCCAACGGATCAGTCATCTGCAGCGCCCACAGGCGCGGATCCCACTGCCTGACCGCGCGCCCGGCGGCGTCAAGCACGGTTCGTGTGATGCGGGGCTCGGCGGGGCGGGCTGTTTCGGCGCGCCAATACTCCACCGCACGAATCGCCAGCCCCCGCGAATCGGTGACCGAAAGCCTAGGTGTTTTACTGTGCATCCCCATCATTGAGCCCCGCGCCGCGACGGCATCCCTTTGCCTCGAACATCAGAGCAGCGGCTAGCGGCCCTGCCAACTGTCAGAAATTACAGTCCCGACCGACGGTGCCCGGTTTAACAGCCGAATGTCCATTCCCGCGCCCCTTCGGTAGGATGGTGAGCACGTGTTCAAGGAGCGTTCAAACATGTTCATCGGCATCTTGCTGATCATCACCTGGTTGATCCTGTTGTTGCGCTATCCGGCCAAGGCCCTGCCCGTCTCCGTAGCGGCGGCTATCGGCTTGGGGTTGGTGGCGATGGGGGTCGTGTGGCAGGACAACCGCGAGGTCAAGCAATTGGCTCGCCTGGAGATGCGCATCAGCTACGCACCGGAACAATGCCCCGCGGATCGGCCGTTGCAACTGAAGATGAACAACGGCAACGATGTGCCACTGACCGACCTGCGCTGGCGCATCGGTGCCTATGCACCCGGCGACACCGTGAATCTGGCCGACAATCAATACACCGCCCCGCGTTATCGCGGCCCCGGCGAGTTACAGGCCGGCGCTGATTGGGAAGACTGCCTGCCGATGCCGCCCCTGCGCTCCGGTTATCGCCCGCAAACCCTGGAGTTTCGCGCCGAGCGATTGCAGGGCAGTTTCTCCGACTGATCCCCTTCCCCACTTTTTTGCACAAGGAATGCGCCATGCCCGTTGCGTTGATTACCGGTTGTTCCAGCGGCATCGGCCGTGCCCTCGCCGATGCGTTCAAAAGCGCAGGTTTTGAAGTCTGGGCCACTGCACGCAAGCCTGAAGACATCGCCGCACTGGCGGCTGCCGGGTTTACCGCGATTCAACTGGACGTCAACGATGGCGCGGCACTGGAACAACTCGGCGAACGGATCAACCAGCAACACGGCAGCCTCGACGTACTCATCAACAACGCCGGGTACGGTGCCATGGGCCCGTTGCTCGACGGCGGTGTGCCCGCCATGCAGCGCCAGTTCGAAACCAATGTTTTCTCCATTATCGGTGTCACCCGCGCACTGTTCCCCGTCCTGCGCCGGGGCAACGGATTGGTGGTAAATATCGGCAGCGTTTCCGGTGTTTTGGTCACACCGTTCGCCGGCGCCTACTGCGCCTCGAAAGCGGCGGTGCATGCCTTGAGCGATGCGCTGCGCATGGAGTTGGCACCGTTGGGCATTCGCGTGATGGAAGTCCAGCCCGGCGCCATTCAATCGAGCTTCGCCAAAAACGCCGGGCATGAGGCTGAGCAGTTGATCAACGAGCAATCGCCATGGTTTCCCCTGCGTGAAGGCATTCGCGCGCGGGCCAAGGCCTCGCAGGACAAGCCGACACCGGCCAGTGAGTTTGCCGCCGGGGTCCTCAAGGCCGTGCAGCAGAGCAAGCCGCCACGCCTGATCCGTCTCGGCAATGGCAGCCGGGCGTTACCGTTGCTGGCAACGTTGTTGCCCAAGGGGTTGCTGGAGTCGGCGTTGATGAAGCGGTTCGGCTTGCGCGGAAACTTTTGATTACAACTGATGAAATGGCCAAACCGGTCGATCTACGTAGAATGCGCCGCGCATGAAGTGCCCGACGCTTCATGTGAACCCGAAACCCGATAGCGCATGGAGTCGCTGGGGCAAGCATCGAAGCAAGGGAATTGCTGAACACTGATCTCCCCCTCCCCGACTGTTTCCGCCCGAAGCGGTCGCTGCTTTGTTGACCTGCCTGACGCGAGCTCTGCTCACACGCTTCAATTCAGATCAGGAAACATCCCTTGAAACTCTTCAACGTATTGCCTCTGGCATTGTTCACGGTGCTGGCAGGCTGCGCGACCAAAGAACGGCCCCTCAATGACACGCTGCCCAAACTGACCCTGCAAAACGTGCTGCCGGTCGTGACCGCCAACGAGCATTGCAACGCGCAGATGGACAGCGACATTCTGTATGGCGTCGGCTACCGGTTGTACGAAAACGGAGAGTACAAGGACGCCAAAACCTGCATGGTCATGGCCGCCCCCAAGCACACTCGCGCGTTTTGCTACCTGTCGATGACCACCCGCTATGACTCAACCCTGACCGCCGACCAACGTAACACCGAAGCCTTCAACTACATGGCTTACGCAGCGACGCAGAACGACTGGTGCGCGGAATACGGTATGTACGAGAGCTACAAATACGGCAAAGTCGGGACCCAGCAAGATGCTGCGCTCGCCACTCGCTGGCTGGAGCGTTCCTCGCTGCATGGCTATGCCGAATCCCAGCAGATATTGATCGAGCAATACGAGGAGCTGGGTAACCTGAGCGCCGCCTACGCCTGGACCAGGATCATGGCCAAAGCCGAAGACACCACGGCGGGCGCTGACCTGAAAGCCAAGATGAACGCCGCTCAGATCGCTGAAGGCGACAAGCTTTACAGCGAACTTGTCACCCAGGTCACCAGCAAGAAAACATTGTTCGCTGAAGCACGCGAAGAAGACGTCGGACGTTACTCCGCCGATATCTATCAGAACTATCCGGACACCTTCAAGGGCATGTCATCTGTCGAGCGTTACGACTATGTGAAGCAAACCATGCGCACTGCTATCGAGCAGCCCTTCACCAAAAACCGTGGCGACGTTGTGGCCTACATCGTACTGAACCGCGCCGCTCAGTTGAAAAAGCCTGACGCGAATATCGCAACAGACCCGCGGATCGTCGCCCTCATGGAAGATCAAGCATTGTCGGTGGACGAAGCCATCGAGTCTGGACTGCGGGTAGTCAACACGTTCTACCGATAAGCTCAGTCGCGAGCAGGCTCACTCCCACACAGGTCTCTGTCACACCGAAGAACCTCTGTGGGAGCCTGCTGGCGATGGCAGCCACGCGGTCTATCCGTTATCCACAGCGTCCTGCTTCACCACCACCGTACAAGTCATCCCCGCCGCCAGCAGTACGCCCTCCGGGACCTCGTCAATGTGAATCCGTACCGGCACGCGCTGGGCCAGTCGCACCCAGTTGAAGGTCGGATTTACATCGGCAATCAGCTCGCGACTTTGCGGGTTGTCGCGGTCGTAGATGCCGCGCGAGATACTTTCCACATGCCCCTTCAATACCTCGCCGCTCATCAGTTGCATGTCGGCCTTATCGCCGACGCGTACGTGGGGAAGTTTGGTCTCTTCAAAGAAGCCGTAAACCCAGAACGAGTTCATGTCGACCACGGCCATTTTCGCCTCGCCGATGCGTGCGTAGTCGCCGCGATGAACGTTGAGGTTGGTCACATAGCCGTCCACCGCTGCGCGCACTTCGGTGCGTTTGAGGTTGAGTTCAGCGGCTTCCAGTTGCGCTTGGGCGTGTTGGTAGTCGGCCAGTGCAGCGTCGGCGATGTTGCTCGCGTCGTCGCGGTTTTCCTTGGAGATCACCAGGTTGTCGAGGTCGGCGCGGCGGTGGGCGTTGACCTTGCGCATCTCCCAGGTGGACTTGCGTGAAGCCACCAGCGACTGCGCCTGTTTCACCGCAATGCGGTAGTGCTCGGGATCGATCTGCATCAGCAAGTCGCCCTTCTTCACCAACTGATTGTCGCGCACCGGCACGTCGATCACTTCACCGGTGACATCGGCGGCGACGTTGATGATGTCCGCACGAACCCGCCCATCCCGCGTCCACGGCGTGTTCATGTAATGCACCCACAGGGTTCGGCCGATCCACAGCGCGACGGCCAGCACCAACAGGGTCGCGAGCAGACTGAAAAACTTTTTCATCAATGCCTTCTTCAGAGATAGAGAATCAACGGTAAACCGTCAGCGCCAAGGCGCCGAACAGACAGGTAAACAGACTCAGGCGCAGCAGCGCCGGGTGCCAAAAGAAGCGGTACAGATCGAACCCGGCGAGAAACCGATCCAGCGCCCAGGCCAGCGCTGCAGCGATGAAAAACATCAGGGTCATGGTCGGCATGTACACGCCGTGGAAAGCGATTTCACGGGGCATGGGCAAGTCCTTCAGGCTTGGCTTGCGTGAGCGCAGCAAGCGGTGATTGCGGGTCGAGCAATGAGGTGCGAATGAAGTGCAGATAGCTCTTCACCCGGCGCAGCGCGGAGGTGTCGAAGTGCGGTGCGAACGGCTCATCGGTGGCCGCGACCCGGCTGATCGCGTGATCGACCGCCACCAGTGCGCGCTCCAGATTGCTTGGGTTGGGCTGCAAGAACAGCCGCACCAACGCCCGGCCCATGACGCGGATCGCCTGACGCCACGGCTGCGATTCGGCATAGGCCGGATGCACCGGCAAAATCGCCTGTTCCTTGCGCAACTCAATGATCGCGTGACCGACTTCGAGCACCACGAACATCCAGCGCAACAGGTTCTTTTGCACGTTCGGCTGGCCCGCCGCCAGGCCATAGGCCTGATGCAACAAATCGCGGGTACGGCTCTCGAAACTCGACGCCAGGCCTTTGAGCTTGCCGCTGATCGCATAGACCACCTGGCCACGCAGATCCTGTTCCAGGCGCTGCCACAACCAGCGGCTGTTGGGCGGCAGGATAATCGCGCCAGCCGCCGCACAGACCAGCATGCCCATCACCATGGCGATGTAGTCGTTGATGAAGGTGTACGGGTTGTAGACGGTCAGGTTGTCCGGCACCGAACCGGTGCTGAAGAAGATCAACAGACCGAGACCGACACCGGCGTACTGCGGCCGCGAGGTGAGGAACGAGCCCAGCACGATCACCGGCGCGAGCATCACGCACAGCAACGGGAAACCGTCGATCCACGGGAAGATGAAAAACATTTCGACGAAGCCGATCAGCGCGCCAAGGAAGGTGCCGCAAGCCATTTGAAAAGCCATGCGTTTCGGGTTTGGCGTGGCAGCGGACAGGCCCACGGTGGCAGCGGCGATCAGCGTCATCGTCGCGCCACTCGGCCACGCAGTGGCGACCCAATAACTGCCCAGCACGATCAAAATAAACGAGGCGCGAATGCCCGACGCCGCCGCTGCCCACCAGTTGGTTTGCGGGGTGAACGGCTCGTCCCAGCGCTCGCGTTCGTGACTGTGATCGGCGAGCGAGGCGTGGGTCTGTGCATAACTGTGCAGGTCATCGACGAAGCGATAGAGCAACTCGTACGCGGTGTGAAAATCCAGTTGCTCGGCGTCGCTCGGCTCGCACTCCTGAAAGATTGCCCGCAAGCTGCGCACCCGCGCCGGCAAGCCTTCTTTGTAGATCGCCAGCGCCGCGACCAGCCGTGCCGCATCGGGGCTGGTCAAGGCACGGCCACTGAAGCCATCGAGCACTTCGGCCAGATCCTGCAAACCGGGTTTGATCGCCGCCACGACGTGTTCTTCGTCATTGCCACGCAAGCGTTCGAGCAACTGATGCAGCGCATTGAAACGGGTGGTAATACCCATGAATTCACTGTTCAAACGGCTCAGCCGACCATTGCGCCGACGCATGTGCGGGTCTTCGAACACAGTCACGCTGCGCAGCCCTTCCAGGCCCACCGCTTCGGCAATGAACCGTACGTTGCTGGCTTCGAAACCTTGCGCTTTGCTGCGCCCGCGCAGGCCATCGGTGACGAACAAGGCAAACACACCGAAACGCTGATATAACGCGTTGCGCATAGCGGCGCTGGCGGTCTGCGGCACAATCGCGGCGCTGATCACGGTCGAGCAGACAATCCCCAGGGAGATTTCCAGCACCCGCCATACTGCCGCCATGAACGCACCGTCCGGGTGCGCCAACGCCGGCAAACCGACCATCGCAGCGGTGTAGCCGGCCAGCACAAAACCGTAAGCACGGAAGTTACGGCAGCGTGCGGCACCGGCCGAGCAGATGCCCACCCAGATCGCCAGCGAACCGAGGAACAGTTCGGTGTTCTGCGCAAACAACGCAATCAGCGTGACCATCATCGCCGACCCGGCGAGGGTGCCGAGAAAGCGATAGAAACTCTTGGCAAATACATGACCGCTCTGCGGCTGCATGACGATGAACACCGTGATCATCGCCGTGCGCGGCTGCGGCAGCTCCAGACGCATCGCCAGCCACAAGGTCAGGAAGGCGGCGAGCAGCACCTTGAAGATGTAGACCCAGGTCACGCCATCGCTGCGCGCCCAGTCGAACAAACCCCGGCGCCATTCCAGGGAGTAGAGCCAGCGCAGCGGTGCGGGCAAGGGCGTCATTTATTTGTGCTCAATGAAATTCAGTCAGGTCGCAAAATCTGTGGGGGCTAGCCTGCTAGCGATAGCGCTGTAGCAGCCGACCAAAATGCCAACTGATGTGCCCTCATCGCGAGCAGGCTCGCTCCCGCAACAGGTGTTGGGCTCACCGCAAAAGGGCCGGGGTTTTCGGGGCTTGGGTTTGTTCGGCAGTGGGCACGTCATTGCCGGCGCCCAATCCGCCACCGAGCGCTGTGACCAACTCCGCATGCGCACTCAGCCGCGCCGCCTGCACCTGCTGTTGCACCTGCTGCTGTTTGAACAGCAGCGTCTGCGCGTTCAGCACGTTGAGGTAATCGGTGAGGCCCCGTTGATACGCGATCATCGCGATGTCGTACGTTTTCTGCGCAGCGGCCACCGACTCGGCGGCGAACCCTTGCTGCTTGTCCATCGACTCGCGGCGGATCAACTGATCGGAGATGTTCTTCAGCGCATTGATCAGCGTCTGGTTGTAGTGCGCCACGGCGATGTCGTAACCGGCCGACGCTTCTCCCAATTCGGCACGCAGTCGTCCTGCGTCGAAGATCGGTAAAGAGATCGCCGGGCCGACGTTGTAGTTGAGCTTCTTGCCGGTCAAGAACCCCAGCGCACTGCCGCCAGTGGCCATGTAACCGAGGCTGCCGACCAGGTCGACGTTGGGATAAAACCCGGCGTGCGCCACATCGATCCCCCGCGCCTGCGCCGCCACTTGCCAGCGACTGGCAACCACGTCCGGACGCTGACCCAGCAATTGGGCGGGCAGCGCGCTGGGCAATTTCAGTGCAGCGCCGAGGGACAAGGTCGGACGCTGCAACTGCGCGCCCTCGCCCGGCCCCTTGCCCGCCAATGCGGCCAGTTGATTGCGGCTCAGGGCAATTTCCTCGTCCAGTGCATCGAGTTGTCGATGGGTTTCCGGCAACGGCGTTTGGGCCTGACTGACTTCGAAGTGCGTGCCGATCCCACCGTCCAAACGCTTGTGCGCCAGATCGAGAATCTGCTGTTGCTGCTTGAGCGTGGCGACGACGATGTCGCGCTGGGCGTAATGCAGCGACATTTGGATGTAGGCGCGCACGATGTTGTTCTGCAACGCCAACTGCGCCAGTCGCGCCTCGGCGGCGCTCATGTGCGCCAGATCCACAGCACGCTCGCTGGCGTTACTCTCGCGGCCCCAGAGGTCGAGCGCGTAGCTGAAACCCAGCGCGGCGCTGTTGTCCCAAGTGGTCGAGTTGGCCAGATCACCGGGGCCGTAGAACTGATCGGTTGGCCAGTTGTGACGCTTGAGGGTCGACTCGCCATTGATCTGCAACGACTCGGCCGCTTGCGCGACACCGGCCAGGGCTTTGGCCTGACGCACCCGCGCAGCGGCCATGGCCATGCTCGGGCTACCCTGCACGGCGAGGTCGATCCAGCGATTGAGTTGCGGGTCGCCGTAGGCTTGCCACCATTGCGCGGTGGGCCAGTTGGCGTCACGGGCGGCGTGGGCGATGGCCTCGTCGGTGGCCAGCGTATTGGCCTCCAACGCTTCGCCCTGAGGGGCAATTCCTTCGGTACCGATGCAGCCGCCGAGAGTCAGGGAAAAAACCAGAACACTGAGCGGCAAAAGCGCTCTGTTGATGCGACGCGGCACAGCTGCGAATTCCTGAGAAAGGGATATGGCGGGGACGTGTGTAGGGAACGGCGCAATTCTAGGGGGGCGTCTTGACGGCGATAAGCTGGGATTCCTGTGAATCTTTGTTACCGTTAACGAGATAATCCGTTGGTCGGGGGTCTCAGCCCCCGAAACTTCGTGTCACAATTTGCCATCTCCCTTGAGAGCACCCCATGGACACTTTGCAAAACATGCGCGCCTTCAGTTGTGTGGCCGAAGCAGGCAGCTTCACCGCCGCCGCCGTGCAACTCGACACCACCACGGCCAACGTCTCGCGCGCGGTCTCCAACCTGGAAGCCCACCTGCAAACCCGCCTGCTCAACCGCACGACACGGCGCATCGCCCTGACCGAAGCCGGCAAGCGTTACCTGCTGCGCTGCGAGCAGATTCTGGCCTACGTCGAAGAGGCAGAGGCCGAAGCCAGCGAAGCCCACGCGCGCCCTGCCGGGCAGTTGAAAGTGCACACCATGACCGGCATCGGCCAGCACTTCGTCATCGACGCCATCGCCCGCTATCGTAAGACCCACCCAGACGTCACCTTCGACCTGACCATGGCCAACCGCGTGCCGGACCTGCTCGATGAAGGCTACGACGTCTCCATCGTGCTGGCCCGCGAGTTACCGGACTCCGGCTTCGTCTCGCAACGCCTGGGCATCACCTACAGCATCGTCTGCGCCTCACCGGCCTATGTGAAAGCCAACGGCTGCGCACAAAAGCCCAACGACCTGCTCAACCACGCCTGTCTGCGCCTGGTCAGCCCGGTAATCCCTCTGGAAAAATGGGCCTTCGACGGCCCCGAAGGCCAGGAAATGGTCACCATCAACAGCTCCCCGTTCCTGGTGAACTCCGCCGACGCCATGAAAACCGCGATCATCAGCGGCATGGGCCTGGGTGTTTTGCCGGTGTACGCCGCCATCGAAGGCTTGCGCAACGGCACACTGGTGCGGGTCATGCCGAACTACCGCTCGCAGGAACTGAACCTGTACGCGATCTACCCGTCGCGGCAATACCTGGATGCGAAGATCAAGACGTGGGTCGAATACCTGCGCGGCTCGTTGCCGGAAATCCTCGCTGCACACCAGGCAGAACTGGCCGCCTACGAACTCAGCGGCAGCCTCGCCGGCGCCCGCGTCGCCAACTGATTTTCAACACACCACGAAACCTGCAGGCGCTGCCGTAGGCTGCGATCTTTTGACCTTGATGTTTAAAAATCAAAAGATCGCAGCCTACGGCAGCGCCTACATTTCGGGCTTTTCGCGGAAGTTTCCGACGTGTTTTGCAGGTTGTCCGTCGCAAGTGCGGTGGATAGGCTTTGGGTGTCGCTGACGAATCAGCGACCGGGTCTGGAAAACCCGCAGGATCACAGCACATGACATAATGCCGCGCTTTTTCAACGCCGGTTTTTGAGTTATGGCGGCTGTACGTGGGAGACCTTCGGGTCTGCCGGGTTTGATCCTTTGCCGGTTTTTCCAGTCCGCGTACAGCTGCCACCCTTTCGCCTGGAAAACGAAACATGGCAGCTCCATTTCCATCTAAAGGATCTTTGTCATGAAAAAGCACAGCCCGAATCCGCCCGGAGCGGATAACACCTCTCCCTACGAATCGCCTGATTCGAAGAAATTCCACGAAGCCGCCGAGCGAGCGCTCGACCACTACCTCAAACCCAACGCCCTGACCCTGCGCTTCCACAAACCCAGCACCATGTTTCAGGTCGCGCCGGGCCAAGACAACGAAAGCCTCCTCGTCCACGCCTGCGAATCACTGGCGCAAGCCAGCCTCATGTCCAGCGACATCGCCGCCTACATCGACCTGCCGCAGCGCACTATCATTCTGGCGATCCAGCAAATCATCATGCTCGCGGAACTGGCGGTGAACCGCGTGCTGGATAACGTCGAACAACCTGCCGCCAACACCTAAGCCCCCTTGTGGGAGCGGGCTTGCTCGCGAAAGCGGTGCGTCAGCAAACATCATCGCCCAATGACACGCCGCCTTCGCGAGCAAGCCCGCTCCCACAGTTTGAACCGAGTACACCCACCACATCGCCACCCAACCAGCCCCCAGAAAAAAGGCAACCCCCACCACCACTCAACAGGATGAGCGCAAGCTCGGCTGCAGCTCTTGATCTTGATCTCAAGGCCCATCGGCAGGCTTCGTTCCGGGGTTCATCCGGGGGGAAACATCGAGAGGAGGTGCAGCGAAGCAAACCGAAGGCGATGCCCCGGATGAACCCCGGAACGAAGGAACCCCGAGCCCCAGCGAGCGGACCGAACGTCAGGGCACAGACCTTTGCTTCCTTTGGGGCGTTTGCCAAAGGGAGTCGCCGTCAGGGCGAAACCGCCAGCCGCCACACCCCAAAAAACGGATATACACCCCAAACCCCAAGAGCATGGTCGGCCCAGAGGCTGCCAAGACAACCCAAAACAGAAATGTTAGCGTGCTTGGCAATAAAGCCCGACGACGAGCCCCAAGCATGAAAAAAACAGTCCTGGCCTTCAGCCGCATCACACCGCCCATGATCGAACGCCTGCAACAAGACTTCGACGTCATCGTCCCCAACCCGAAAAACGGCGACATCAACACCCAATTCAACGAAGCCCTGCCACACGCCCACGGCCTCATCGGCGTCGGCCGCAAACTCGGCCGCGCCCAACTTGAAACCGCCGCCAAACTCGAAGTGGTCTCCAGCGTCTCCGTCGGCTACGACAACTACGACCTCGACTACTTCAACGAACGCGGGATCATGCTCACCAACACCCCCGACGTGCTCACTGAAAGCACCGCCGACCTCGCCTTCGCGTTGATCATGAGCAGCGCCCGCCGCGTCGCCGAACTCGACGCCTGGACCAAGGCCGGGCAATGGCAAGCCAGCGTCGGCGCCCCGCTGTTTGGCTGCGACGTGCATGGCAAAACCCTTGGCATCGTCGGCATGGGCAACATCGGCGCCGCTATCGCCCGCCGTGGCCGCTTCGGTTTCAACATGCCGATCCTCTACAGCGGCAACAGCCGCAAGAGCGAACTTGAACAAGCACTCGGCGCACAATTTCGCAGCCTCGATCAACTGCTGGCCGAAGCCGATTTCGTCTGCCTGGTCGTTCCGCTCAGTGACAAGACCCGCCACCTGATCAGCCATCGCGAACTGGGCCTGATGAAGCCAAGCGCGATTCTGGTCAACATCTCCCGTGGCCCGGTAGTCGACGAACCGGCACTGATCGAAGCCCTGCAAAACAACCGCATCCGGGGTGCCGGCCTGGACGTCTACGAGAAAGAACCGCTGGCCGAGTCGCCCCTGTTCCAATTGAAAAATGCCGTGACCCTGCCGCACATCGGCTCGGCAACGAATGAAACCCGCGAAGCCATGGCCAATCGCGCCTTGGCCAACTTGCGCAGCGCGTTGCTCGGCGAACGCCCGCAAGACCTGGTAAACCCGCAAGTTTGGTGCGGCTGAAAAAACGGGCAAGTGCGCCATGGCACTTGCCCGTTAGTTGGTTTAATACACAACTTGAAATTGAACAACAAACCTAATTAAACAACAAAATTATAAGCTCTCCGAATTGTCGAATAATCGACAATGCAATGGAGAGCTAAAACCTTGAACGCCCTGACCACCGACAGACTTATCCGTTACAGCAAAGTTATATTGATGGCTTACATCAGTTTCTTTGGCCTACTGGTGATGATTCACAACTTCACCGACTATGACTCAAACTACACTTACGTGGCGCATATCCTGAGCATGGACACCACCACTGCCAGTGAAACCATCAAGTATCGATCCATCGAGTCGCCGATGATTCATCACCGGATCTACTGGTTCATTATCACCCTGGAAGTCACGTATACAGTGTTGTGCCTGATAGGCACCTATCAGCTCTATCGCAATATCAACGCCTCCGCCGAAATATTCCACGAGGCAAAAAAGTTCTCGATCATGGGCATCCTCGCGGCAATATTCATTTATTACGTGTGCCTGCAAACCGTGGGGGTGGAATGGTTTGACATGGACACTTCGCAATCATGGAATGCCAAGGACTGGGCACGGCATATCGTTGACTTCATCTTCCCTGTCATGATTTACATCACCTTGAAAGTCGAGCGCTGAAGTTCAGCGCTCGTTTTATTTCAAACCAACTTTCCCGACATCGGCGGCGCCATCGCTTTCGGTTTGCGAAACACCAACACGTTGCCCAGCATCACTAACACCAGCCCGAACAGCGCCGGAGCCGTCCACTGATACCCTTCGGCAAATGCTGAGACATTCAGCGCCACCACCGGGAACAGCACCGTACAGTACGCGGCGCGCTCCGGCCCCATACGCCCGACCAGCGTCAGGTACGCGGTAAAGCCGATGACCGAACCCGGTATCACCAGATACAGCAGCGCCCCCACATAACGCGGCGACCCGTCCATGTTGAATGGAATGCCTTTGACCAGGCACCACACCGACAACATCGCCGCGCCATACGCCATGCCCCAGGCGTTGGTGGTCAGCGGTTTGAGACCGGCCTTTTGTTGCAGGCTCGACAGCATGTTACCCGCCGAAAAGCACAAGGTCCCACACAGCGCCAACCCCAGACCCAGCAAGGTTTGCGGGCTGGCGTGATGACCGGCCAACTCCGGCCAGAACAACATGCCCAACCCGAATAGGCCCAACGCACCGCCCATCAGTACGTTTCGGGCAATACGCTGACCGAAAAACACCCTTGCATTGAGCGCGTTCCATAGCGTGGCGGTAGAAAACACCACCGCCACCAAGCCGCTGGGAATCCACTGACTGGCGGTGAGAAAGCACATGAAATTGATGCAGAACAGACACAAGCCCTGGGCCACGCAGATCAGGTGGCCGCGCCGGTTCATGGGTTGCAGTCGACGACTCAACAGCAACAGCACGAACAACACCAGCGCGGCGAGTCCAAAACGGTAGACGATCGACACCGGGATAGCCACCACACCCAATTGCCATTTCAAGGCAATCCAGGTAGTGCCCCAGATCAGCACGGTCAGCAGATACAACGACAGGTTCATGGCAAACACTCCTAGACAGGCCTTGAGTGTCAGTTGCGGCAGGTGACCAGCGCTTGCATAAACTTGCGCTTTTGTCGGGCGGCCGGCTGGCAGCGAGACGGCTACGGAGTACGATGCAAGGCGTTGAAGAGAACCGATCATGTCCGCCATCGATAACCTGCAAGTCTTCCAGGCGCTTAAGCGCTCGCCGAACTCTCGCCTGGTGCACAGCGCCGAGCTCGGTGACGGCTTGTCTGCGGCCCTGTGGACCAATCACCACGACGCTCAGGAATACGAAGCACCGAGCCATCACACCCTGTCGTGCTATATCGCCGGCGGTACGGGCACGTTTCGACGCGGTCAGCCGGGGCACAAGGGTGGGCCGGACAAGTTGTGCATCCTGCCGGCCGATCACGAATCGGGCTGGGTCATCAACGGCGATATTCGCTTGGCACACTTGTATTTCAGCGCCGAACAATTTGCCCTTGGTTGCGTCACCTTGCTTGATCGCGAACCGCGACAGATGCAGTTGTGCGAGCAGACCTTTCTTGAAGACCCACAGCAGGCGCAGCGTTTCCGGCAGTTACTGACGCTGAACTGGGACGAACCCGCCGAACGTTTGCTGACCAGCAGCCTTGCCCATGAATTGATCAGCCACACCTTGCTCAGTCAGGTCGGTGTTCGTCAGGGCTTGCGCCTCAAGGGCGGGCTGGCGCCGCACCAGCGCCGACAATTGGTGGAGTTCATTGATGCGCAGTTGGCCGAGCCCATCAGCCTTGGGCAATTGGCCGGGTTGTGTGCCCTGTCGGAGTACCACTTTGCACGGATGTTTCGCGTGAGTTTCGGACTGCCGCCGCATCAGTACGTGTTGGCGCGACGTCTGAGCCGGGCGCGGGAATGGCTGCGCAGTACGACGTTGCCGTTGGGTGAGATTGCGCTGGCATGCGGGTTTGCCAGCGCCAGTCACTTCGCCAATCGGTTCAAGCAGGTTTTGGGCGGGACGCCCGGGGAGTATCGGCAGGCGTTTTTGCGTTAGTGCCGAGTTCTTTATCGACTGTCATGGCCCCTTCGCGAGCAAGCCCGCTCCCACAGTTAGAAAGCATTCCCCTGTGAAATCTGCCTTGCCCTCACATTTGGAAAGCATTCCCCTGTGAAATCTGGCTTGCCCTCACAGTTAGAAGGCATTCCCCTGTGAAATCTGCCTTGCCCTCACATTTGGAAGGCATTCCCTCCTGTGGGAGCGGGCTTGCTCGCGAAGAACGATGACGCGGTTTCAGGTCAGAACTGCAGGGTGCTCGACAACGATACCTGCCGCGAATCCCCCATCGACACAAAGAACCGGCTCGCCGCCGACGTGTAATACGTGCGATCAAACAGGTTCTTCACATTGAGTTGGAACTTGACCTTCTGCCCTTCCACTTTGGTGTCGTAAGTCGCGAAAGCATCGGCCACGGTGTAACTCGGCAGGTCGAAATCATTCACCGCGTTACCCGCTCGCTCGCCGACATAACGAGCCCCCGCCCCCACGCGCAACTGATCACCACCGATCACACTGCCGAAGTCATACACCGCCGACAATGAGCCGCTGTTTTTCGCCACGTTCTGCAGGCGTTTGCCCTTGTAGGTCGGGTCCTCGGTCACTTCAGCATCGGTGTAGGCATAGCTGCCGATCAAGCTCCAGCGGTCGCTGAGTTGGCCGGTCAAATCCATTTCAAGACCCCGCGAACGTACTTCACCGGCAGCGCTGTAAATCGTCGTCGGGCCTTCAGAGTTGGCGACCAGCACGTTGCGTTTTTTGATATCGAACAGCGCGATGTTGCCGGTGACGCGCCCCGGCATATCCAGCCGTGCGCCCAGCTCCCACGACTTGGCCTCTTCCGGCGCAATGCTGCCGTCGAGCACGGTGCTGCTGCCGCTCAGCGGGGCGATGGTCGAGTTGGGTTTGAACGATTCGGTGTAGCTGCCGTAGAACGACAGCTCATCGGTGTAGCGATACACCAGACCCGCACGCGGCACCCATTTCTGGCCATTGCTGTCGGTATTGGCCTTGAACGGCACGCCTTTGCCGGCGTACTGGTCGTACGCCTGAAAACGTGCGCCGGCGACCAGAATCCACTGGTCATCAAGGTGGATAGAGTCCTGCAAAAACACCGAGTCGCTGCGCAGCAGATCGGTCTGCGCGCTGTCCGCCGCGCTGACCGTGGTGCCTTCGACTTCACGGCCATACACCGGGTTGACGTAGCTGAAGGTGCTCAGGCTTTTCTGGCGGATCAGGTCGGCGCGGTAGATCTTGCGGTACTCGTCGTCGACGCCGAACACCAGGTCATGCTGCATGCCCCGCACGTTGACCTTGCCTTCAAGGCTGGCCGTGGTGAAACGGTCGGTGGTGATCGCGTTGCGCGTGCCATCCATGTTGCGGGTCAGCGTGCCTTTGTTGGTGTCGATCGCTGTGACGCGGACTTGGCTGGCGTCGTAGGTTTCGCGGTTCCAGCTGTAGCCAAAGTGGGCTTTCCAGTCGTCGTTGAGTTCGTGATCGGCTTCGAAGTGATACAAGTCCGAACGCCCTTCCATATCGTTGAACGGCTCGTCGAGACGCTCCTTGCGCGAGATGTTCAGCGGGTGGTTGGTGCGTGGATCGATGACCGTGCCACGATCGAACGGCGTGAGAAATTCACGATGCTCGTAGCCGAAGGACAGCTTGGTCCGTTCGCCGAACCAGGCGAGCGACGGGGCAATCAGGGTTTCGCGGTGGGTGCCGAAGTTGCGCCAGTAATCCTCGTCTTCGTGATCGATCACCAGACGATACGCCAGGCCGGACTCGCCCAGCGCACCCGTGCTGTCGAAGGTGCCGCCGCTGCCATTCTTGCCTTCGCCGTAGGTCGAGCCGCGCAGGGTCAGGGCGTTGTACTGAGTCAGCTCAGGCTTCTTGCTGACCATGTTGACCACACCGCCCGGGTCCTGAATCCCGTAGAGCAATGACGCCGGCCCCTTGAGCACTTCAACCCGGTCCACGGTGGCGTTCATGCCTCGGCCCTGCACCAACGGCATGCCGTCGCGCATGATCGAGCCGTTGCGGTTGTCACCGAAACCGCGGGTCATCACTGAGTCCTGAGTGCTGCCCAAGGTGTTGCCCTGGGTGATGCCACTGACGTTGGCCAGCGCATCGTCGAGATTGCGCGGCGCCTGATCGCGAATGACCTGGGCCGGGATGACGTTGACGGTCTGAGGGATTTCCTGAAGCGACGCCGAAGAACGCATCACCGAACTGGTTTGCGGCGGCTGGTAGCTCATCGACTCGTCGCGCACCGACGTGATCGTGGTGGCGCCGAGGTTCAACGCACCGGCAGTGGGTTGCGGTTCAAGCACCAGGGTGTGGCTGTCGGTGCGGCGCCAGTTCAAGCCGGAACCGGTGAGCATTTGCTGCAAGGCTTGCTCGGCACTCATCTGGCCGTTGACCGCCGGAGCGTTCAGGCCGTAGGGCGCTTCATCGGTGTAAACCACACTCTGCCCGGTGACACGGCTGAAATCGCTCAGGGCTTGCGGCAGCGGTTGGGCGGCCAGGGAGAAACTGAACTGCTTTTGCGCCTGACTGCTGGCGGTTTCAGCGGCGAGCGCCACGCTCATCGGCAACAACGCCAATGCCGAAAAACTCAACGCCGACGCACCGAACCACTGTTTGACCGAACCCGACTTTGCCCTGGACTTCATTGCTCAATGACCTGTGTAGAACCGCAACGGATGCGAATGACTCGCAGTTTCAGTCACTACACGAATGGGGCTCGGGTTTACCTCACCACAATTTTGAAAATATTTTTGGACGATGTGTTGTATGTGCCGACGCCCTCGGGAGCAAGCCCCTCCCACAAGGGCACCACATTTCAAATTGTGGGAAGGGGGCTTGCTCCCGAAGAGGCCAGTGACCTCAACGCAGAATGATCAGCTGCCCGAGCACCTGATGCTGCTCAAACCCCAACACCCCTTGCAGCGAACTCAGCACAGCCTGCGGATCCCGGCTCGGAAAACTGCCACTGACCTTGCGCGCCGCCAGCTCATCGTTGAGCAACACAATTCGTCCGGGGTAATAGCGACGCAGATCCGCCACCACATCGCCCAGCGTCGACTTGTAATAAGTCAGCCAGCCCTGACGCCAGGCAAGCTGCGCCTCGCTATCCACGGCGTGGCGTTTTTGCGCAGCACCTTCACCGTAAGCCACTTGCTGGCCGGCCGTAAGAATCTGCTGCTCGCCATCGCGATCTGCCGTCACCCCGACCCGCCCGGACAACACCGTGACCTGCGCGCCATGGGGTTGCAGACGCACTTCAAATTGCGTGCCGAGCACCCGCGCCTCGCCCTTCTGGGCCTCGACCACGAACGGCTCGCCAGTGTGCATGACGCTGAAAAAACCGGCGCCGCGACGCAATTGCACATGACGCTCGCCATGGCTGAAGTCCACCGCGATGGCGCTGTCGGCATCAAGGGTCACTTGCGATTGATCGGCCAGGGTCACGGTGCGAATCTCACCGGGCGCCGACACATAGTCAGCGCCCAGATCATCGATCCAGCGCTGCGGCTGCCACCCCGTACCGAGGCTCACCATCAACAGCAGGCACGCGGCCATCGCCAAAGCCCCGCCCCCACGCAAAAGCAGCGAACGGCGCGGGCGATCCATCGCATTGAGGTAGCCCTGTAGCGCCAACGCCTGCTCATCGGCCAATGTTCGCGCGGGCCCTTCGCTCAATTCCCAGACAATCTGTGCCTGCGCATAGGCCTCGGCGTGGGCGGGATCAGCGCGCAGCCATTGGCTGAAAGTGAGTTGATCGCCAGCGCTAGGCCGATCATGCAACAGGCTCAGCCAGGCAAACGCGGCCTGTTCCTGCGCAAGGGTCGGGATGACGGGGTCTGAAAGGTTCACGGTGCTTTCCCTGGCAGGCGTGGCGCGGGTTCGCGCAGGCTGGCCTTGCAGGCCTCGAGGGCGCGCATCATATGTTTTTCTACGGCACTTTGGGACAGGCCCATGGCCTTGGCGATTTGCGCGTACTTGCGCCCGTGAATGCGATTGAGCAAAAAGATTTGCCGGGTGCGCTCGGGCAAAGCGCGCAACGCCGCTTCGACATGACGCAGATCATTGCCCGCTTCTAGCGCGGCTTGCGGTTCGCTGCCCCGGCTGTCCGGCTCTTCAGGTTGCCAGCCCTCGTTGACGCGCACCCGCGTGCCTTCACTGCGCAGATGGTCAATGGCAATGTTGCCGGCGCAGCGCAACAGGTAGGTGCTGAGTTCTTCCACCTGCACCAGCGGACGCCGCCAGAAACGCAGAAACAGATCCTGAACCAGGTCGGCTGCCGTCGCCCGGCAACCGACACGGCGAGTGACCAGCGCTTCCATTTGCGAGCGCTGGGACAGGAACACTTGAAGAAAATGTGCACGCGCCCCACGCGGCTCGTCGTCGCGAGATTCCGGGGGCAGACCGATCAACACGTCAGCCCTGCGCCCATGCGGCAACCGGACTGGCCAACAGGCTCATCCCGGCCAGCGCCATTGCGAGTCGCGGTCGATACGGCAGCAACAGCACCAGCGTCAACGCACTGATCATCAACACCGCGACCCAGTCGACCAGACCGAAACTCCAGCCGTTGGCCGTCACCGCCGCCCATAGCGATACACACAACAGCAACCCTCCCGCCAGCATCAGGCCACGACGGCGTCGGGCAGAGGGTTTGTGGCCGAGCAGTTCATCGTGATGTCGAGGCATCGACAGGCAAAGCGCCGTGAACCCGGCGTAACACAGCAACAGCGCCAGCAGCATCAGTTCGCCCCTTGTTCAAGCGTGATAGGTCGAGACGTTTCGCGGCGTGTTTTTTTAACGCTGGCGGTGTTGCCGGCGCGCTGCATTTTCCATGCAGCCCAAGCCAGGAAGAAACCGGCGGCGAGACACGTCAGATCAAACCCGGCCATTGCCCAATCGCCCTGCCTCAGCGTTACGCCGAGATTCCACGGCGTGGTCAGCGCATTGATCAGCGGCACCGCCATAAACAGTGCAGCACCGAGCACGAGCTGATCGATCCATGCCTTGCGCCCGACACGCAATAACGCATGCGCCACGCTCAACCCCCAAGCGATGAAAAACGCATTCACTTCCCAATCTGCCCGCCCGGTCAGAGCCACTGGCAACAGCCGATTGGCCAGAAAGTACACCGCAACCGCCGTCAGCAACCCGGCCATGCTGGCAACGTTCAGCACTTCAACCAGCCGCAACTCGAACGGCATTACACCGCTTTTGGCGTGTTTGAGCTGGCGCTTGCCGAGCCAGATCACCAGCCCAGTGCCGATCATCGCCGTGCCGGCCAAACCACAAATGAAATACAGCCAGCGCAGCACCGGCCCGGCAAAATGGCCCATGTGCAAACCATAGAAAGTGCCGCTCACCTCCATCGCCATGGGTTGCGCCGGTGTGCGCCCGAGCATTTTTCCGGTAACGCCATTGAAGGTCACTGCGCTGCCGAAATCGTGCACCACTCGGTCACCGGCGCGCGAGAGCACCACAGAGGCATTCTCATCCCCTGGGTTACTCACCGTTAGCCGCGTGGTGCGGCCACCGGACCATTGCGCACTGGCCTTGGCCAACAAGGGTGCCAGCGGTGCCAGTGCAGCAGGGACATTGGCCCGTTCCGGCGCCTTCGAGGCGGGAAACACCTCATCGTAAAACGACCGCACGTCGCCGCCGTAAGAAGCCAGAATGCTCGCCGGCATGACCATCGACATGAAAATCACCAGGCTGCTGTAGGTGATCATCAAGTGAAACGGCAACACCAGCACGCCCACGGCGTTATGTCCGTCGAGCCAGGAACGCTGGCCCTTGCGCGGGCGAAACGTGAAGAAGTCCTTGAAAATTTTCTTGTGGGTGATGATCCCGGTGATCAACGCGACGAACATCACCATCGCGGCGATCGTCGCCAGCCAGCGGCCCCACGGGTATGGCATTTGTAGCTGGAAGTGGAAACGGTAGAAGAACTCGCCGCCCATGCTTTGGCGGCCCAGCACTTCGGTGCCGGTTTGCGCGTCGAGGGTTTTGGATTCGAAGCGGCCGCGCTCGCCAGGCTTCGCAGGTGCCTGCTGCCAGCGCACGGTCAAGCCGGGATCGCGAGCATCGGGCAAGTCGATCAGCCAACGTGAGGCACCCGCAGCGTGTTGTTGCAGATAATCCTGGGCCAGGCTCAGGCTTGCCTCGGCATTGATTGGCCGCGCGGGGATTTCCGGCTGCATCCAGTGACTGATTTCATCCTTGAAATAAGCCAGGGTTCCCGTCAGAAAAATCGCGAACAACAGCCAGCCGAACAGCAGTCCGGCCCACGTGTGCAGCCAGGCCATGGCCTGACGAAAACCCTCTTTCATGCAAAACCCAACCCGCGTGCCGCGCCGGAAATGGTCGCCAGAATCACGCTCGGCACCAGCAAGCCAACCCATGCCGACCACGCCGTGCGACAGGCAAAGCACCAGAGCACAGCGACCAGATAGACCAGAAACGAGAGGGTCATGCCGGTGACCACGGCTTCAGCACGGCTCAGTGGCAGCCACATCGTCAAGGTCACGCTGGCCAGCGCCGCAACCAGATAGCCACCGAACACCGCGGCCAACACCCGTGAGGTAACGGCCAGACGATAGGACATGGGGAGAGTGGCAAGTTTGCCTTTCATGTTTCGACCCTGAAACGGAAAACGCTCGGCCGACAAGCCGAACCAACAGGCGAGCAATACTAATGATAAATATTCTCATACGCAAAAGCATCTGATTGCCGGCGCAGGGTTTTACCCGTTCAATTGGCAAGCCGGGCCGTGGCTTGCCTTGGCAAAATGCGCTGAAAACAAAACGGGCCTGCTTTCGCAGGCCCGTTTTCTGGGGATGGCTTAAAAAATCAGCGTATCAACTGTTGATCGCTGCCTGTTCATTCTCAAGAAATTCTTCCTCCAGCAGTGCGTCATTCGCCTTGCTAAATGGCACCACAGCAGCGCGTGGTTTGCCCCGCAGTTTGCCGAAAAGGTGATCCAGCGCATGCTCCAGTTTTTCGGCTGCACCATCGATCGCTTGTTCCAGCGTATCGGCTTTATGGGTGACGGAAATCGGTTGATGGCCTTTTGGCCGCGCCTCCAGTTGGCAGCGCATGTCATGGGGACCAGGTTTGTCACCGTTCTCGTCGCTCAGATGGACTTCGACACGGGTCAGGTCTTCTTCATAACGGTCGAGCGTGCTCTCAATGGTTGTACGTACCCACTCCTCCAGTCGTTTACTGCTTTGAATATGGTTATCGCTGTTGACTTGGATTTGCATAGTTCATCCCTTATTTCAGCTAGCTCGCAAGAGGCCTTGATCAGGATTTCGTGACCCCTTGATTACAACAATCGGCCCGACTGACGAACATTTCAACCCCTGAAAAAAGAAAAATATTCATTCGCAAAAAAAGCCGGACAACCGAGTAAGTCACTGGTAATGTCGGGAGTTGGGTCGACTTGTCATCCTGCAAGATTTACTCACAATTGCCCGTCGTTCAACGGGTGCAAACTGCGAAAAATCCCCGCCTCCTCCACCAGCCAATCATGCACTGCACGCACGCCCGGATGGCTCAACGCCCCCGGCGCATACAGCAACATGTAACGTTTGTGATTGGGCACCGACAGCCCGAACGGCACCATCAACGTGCCCCGCTCCAGCTCATCGTTGAGCAGCGTGCGCCGGGCAATTGCCACCCCCATACCGGCGATAGCCGCTTCGATGGTCAGGTGGTTGCGATTGAAGGTATGCCCTCGTCGCACGTCCGCCCCCTCGAAGCCGATCGCGTTCAAATAAAACTCCCATTCCGCATATTCATAACTGCCGCGCCAGGCGGTGATGTCGTGCAGCAATGGAAAATGCACCAGATCCGCCGGCCCATGCAGCGGCGGACGCCCGCGCAGCAGGCTCGGCGCGCACACCGGGAAAATCTGCTCATCGAGCAAGGCTGTGGATAACAATCCCGGGTAACTGCCGTCGTTCAGATCGATCGCCAGATCGAAATCGCCCTCGTGCAGCGGCACACTGCTGTCCTCAGCCACCAGACGCAACTGGATGTCCGGGTATCGTTGCTGCAGCCGAGGTAGGCGCGGCGTCAGCCATTTGCTGAGGAACGACGGAATCGAACGCAGCCGCAAAACCCCACTGATCATCCCCGCATCCAGGCGCCGCAATTCGGCATCGATGCTGCCGTAGGCCTCGTTGACCGTCATCGCCAACCGCTGCCCTTCCGCGCTCAGTTCCACCCCTCGCGCACGACGATGAAACAGGCGAAAACCAAGACGCTCCTCCAGTTGACGAATTTGCTGGCTGACCGCCCCCGGCGTGATGTGCAGTTCTTCTGCACAGCGGGTGAAGGACAGGTGCCGCGCGGCACAGGAAAACACCTGCAGCCAGACGTAAGTCTGGGCATGCAATTGACGACTCATCGTTTAGTCCTGCTAAAGGCTGTCTTAGGAAATTTCGTTGGTCACACAAGACCGAGGTAGGCAGTATCGCCGACCTTGCGCTTGGCCTACAAAAAATGGCGGCGATTCCTACAGCATTGCTTGTAAGGCTTTAGCATGGCTATCAGTGTTTTCGATCTATTCAAAGTCGGCATCGGTCCGTCCAGTTCCCACACCGTCGGCCCGATGCGCGCTGCTGCAACCTTCACTCAAGCGCTGATCGACGAGCATTTGCTCAACGATGTGCAACGCGTGGAAATCCGCTTGTATGGTTCGTTGTCCGCCACAGGCGTCGGCCACGCCACCGACCGCGCCACGATCATGGGCCTGATGGGCGAGTGGCCGGACAGCATTGATCCGGCGACCATCGACCCACGCATCCAGCAACTGCGCGAGACCGGCCAACTGTCCCTCGCCGGACAGCGGTCAATTGCCTTCAACTGGCAACGCGATCTCCTGCTGCTCGACGAGAGCCTGCCCTACCATCCCAACGCCATGTCCCTGACAGCCTTTGGCGAAAGCGCTGCACTGTTTACGCAAACGTACTACTCGGTCGGTGGCGGTTTCATCATCGAAGCGGCAGAAGCCGAATCCGGCGTGGCGCCGGCCAGCGACGTGGTATTGCCGTACGACTTTTCCAGCGCCGCCGAACTGTTGTCGCTGTGCAAGCAGCACAAGCTGCGGGTTTGCGAGCTGATGATGGCCAATGAACGGGCCTGGCGCAGCGACACCGAAATTCGGCAGGGTCTGCTGCACATCTGGTCGGTGATGCGCGAGTGCGTCGAACAAGGCCTGCGCCACGAAGGCCTGTTGCCCGGCGGTCTCAATGTGCCGCGCCGCGCGGCAAAACTGCACCGTAGTCTGCTGGAAATCGGCAAACCGAATGTCATCAGCTCGACGCTGTCGGCGATGGAGTGGGTCAACCTATTCGCCCTCGCCGTCAACGAAGAAAACGCTGCGGGCGGGCGCATGGTCACCGCACCGACCAACGGCGCCGCCGGGATCATTCCTGCGGTTCTGCACTACTACATGAAATTCAATCCGGACGCGTCCGACGATGACGTCGTCGTTTTCTTCCTGAGCGCCGCCGCTGTCGGCATTCTGTGTAAGAAAAACGCCTCGATTTCCGGCGCCGAAGTCGGCTGTCAGGGCGAGGTCGGTTCCGCCTGCGCGATGGCCGCTGCCGGCCTGGCCGACGTGCTCGGCGCCACCCCGGAGCAACTGGAGAACGCCGCCGAGATCGGCCTCGAACACAACCTGGGCCTGACCTGCGATCCGGTCGGCGGGCTGGTGCAAGTGCCCTGTATCGAGCGCAACGCCATCGCCGCAGTGAAGGCGATCAACGCCACGCAAATGGCCCTGCGCGGTGACGGCAACCACTTCATTTCCCTCGACCGGGTGATCCGCACCATGCGCGATACCGGCGCCGACATGCACGACAAATACAAAGAGACTTCACGGGGCGGCCTGGCGGTGAACTGGGTGGAATGCTGATCAGCCTGATTGCACTGTCAGCGATCATCGACGCGTTCCTGCCCTGAAACAGGACGCAAATGAACAAGGCGAGCCAGTGGCTCGCCTTGTTTTTGTCCGTGTTCATTGTTCGACAATTATTCCGGCATAGCCCTTGCTACAGCACTTGCATAAAGCGATATGGCGATATGGCCACGGAATGGCCGGTGGTCTGGATGGGCGAACCAACCCGATCGCGGCCGGTCAACAACTGCACGTTCAATCAGGCGGTGACGCATCATGGACAATCCTTTTCAGATCATTACCGATGCCTTCGCGCCGGACTATCAGATCAACCTGAGCATTCAGGGCCTGGACGGCAGCATTATGCTGACCCTGTCCAACAGCGGCCGCATCGTGGCCAAACGCATGATCAGCACCGAACAGCGCAACGACCCCAAACGCCTCAAGCGTCTGGTGCAAAGCATCCAATTCGGCATCGCCATCGAACAAGGCCACAGTGCCATGGCGATCCTTGAAGCGATGACCAGCGGCGACGGCCTGACCCCGCCACCGCAGCGAATCAGCGGTGAGCCTCGGCAGGCTGCCGGGCTTTAAAGCTCGCCCTTCTCGATCTCAGGGTGTTCACCGGAACCTGCTCCGAGCTTGCGTTGCGGCTTGTCGATTTTCACCGAAGGAAATTGCGACGAGGCGTAACGCACCACCAGAATCGAAAACGCCAGCAGCAGAATCCCGCCGCACAGGTAGATGATGCCCATGTCCGGCGGGTTGTGGTGCGAGACGTTGGAGATCAGCAGACGGGTCAGCGCGGTGATAGCCACATAGATCAGGAAGCGCACTGGCATGTGGTTGGTCTTGACTGAAGCCGAGCCCAATCACTCAAAATTTCGTGAAAACCCAAGCCACATTGTCGGCCAATTGACATTCGTCTGCTTCGACCTATCATGGCTCAAGGCCATTAAAATATGCATTTCGCTAAATTTGCATTTGGGTTTAATTCATTCTTGTTTAGAGAGAAACGGATGTCATTTATTAAAAAAGATACAAACTATGGGTACTTAAATTTTTTTGAAATCACAGAAAGCGGTCTTTATAAAATTCAGAAAAAAACTCAAGGTGAAATAAAATCCGAAAGCTTTGGACTAGATACATCATCGGTCCTAAAAAGCATCAAAGACTGGGTTAACTCTAGACGTTTTAAGGAAACTTCACCTTGGGCTGAACATGGCGAGTCTGGTGACGCATCAGTAATGTGTTACTGCCGAGAAATTCATGAATTCGATAATGGCGATTTTCTTTTAACGCTATGGAAACATGACCCTAGTGATTCCAAGAGTTATCGGGGACTTCGATTAAATGAACAAGGAGAACCTATCGGATACATCAGTAACAACTCCATGGATACTGGGGATGATGTTGTCTGGGGGCATCCTTGTTACTACTGGATAATACCCAATTCAAATTTAGTAATTTCAGTAAAATTCGAAGACTCGAAATGCGACTCAGACCTAATGCAAAAATGGATTAACTACTGCGTAAGATATCGATTAAAAATAGCTAACCACAACAAACGTCAACCCGGCGAATCTGCGACAACCATTTATTTCAGCTCAAAAGACGCTCCAGAAGATTATAGCTTGCTATATAGATTTTCAAAAAAGATAAAAGAATTCAAGACAAGCGAAGCGTATCTGAAGAAAATTTGTGAAACAACCAAGCACGTACTTCTCAGAAATGAGGTTATTGTCAGCTCACAACCGGCCCAACAGGAGTCTCAAAAAACTCACAAATCAATGCTAACGTTGGATAAAGCAAATAGCGAAATTTTCGACTTTATCCAGAATATTATGGGGCGGTTTTTCGGACCAGAACTCTCTGACGAAGATGGCGATGATGGAAAAAGAAGAGTTGAAGTAAAGCTAGAGGCCACACCTACATATGAGCAAATGCAAGACTTCATGAAGTACTCTTCCGACTTCACGGAAGATGGTTGGGCTGACGTAATATTCATTGATGAAAACGACAACAAGACGTCCATAAAAAAACATAGGCTAGTCGAGCGAATCATGCTTCCTAAAAGCGGCGAAACCTATTCTGCAACTCAGCTATACAGCACCATAGCTGGTAACCGTTCAAATTATCTGGAAGTAATATCTCGCATCAACGAGAAGCCGTCAACAATCGAAGAAACCGAACTGTCAGATATAGCGATAGCCTAATGGTTATAATATTACTTTGCATTTTACCATCCATTGCATCAATATTTTTTGGATGGCATCTCAAAGCTGAAACAATACCAGCTACTCTAGGCCTACTAGTGGGCGTGTCAGGAGCTGTATTCACCATAATGAGTATTTGGATTGCCTTTCTATATCCTAATGTCCTGAGAGTATTAAAAGGCGAAAATCTTGTTAATGCGGATTTCAGTTCTAGTGGTGGCGACACCACAAGACTGAAAATTATTGTAGGGGTGATCATTCAATCCGCCTTATCTATGGCATTCGCTCTTTTAGGAATGTTATTTGTGAGTTTCTATGATGGGTTCGGCTTAAAAACTCAAGAACTCTCTCTAGCTGCGATGCAATTTCTGATTGTATTTTTTAGCGGACTACAAATATCTGCAATACTGAGCGTAATTCATATCAACTCCACCCTTATAAAAAATCTCGAAGGAAAAAACAAAGCTAGAGCACGCGACTGGGACACTTAGTTTACAAGCAACCTAACGCCCTGCTATATCCGCGTAAGTCTGGAAGTAGCGGGGCTGAACACTTATATATTTGGCACACGCAATATTTGAAAAGCAAACACAACAGGCTCATGTAAAAATGTCAGCAATTTATAAAAAACAATGACGCCATTGCTTAGTACCAATCTCCCCACATTTCAACTCATCAACTTATAATATGGAAAGTGCAAAAATCTCGACCAAACACGCTCACTCACTGAAACGTGAGGCTTCAAGCGATTTCCTCTCTGGATTTTAAATTAACATGCGACGGGTACTTTCAAAAATGGAAAAACTTAGAATTTAAGTCTATCGCCCACTTCAAACCCAATCTAAAAGCATGCTATAAACATCTTACGACAAAATTGGTACAGAGGTATCGCTAGCATGGGAAACTTTGCAATCTATAGCATCGGTCATGGGGGCAGAAGCATAGAAGAATTGATATCCCTCCTCAAAGACAATGAAATATCTTATGTCATTGACGTTCGGACAAAACCGAGATCAAGATTTCACCCTCAGTACAACAAAGAAAGACTAGATAATCACTTAAAAGCTGAAAATATACGCTATGTTTTCATGGGCGAAAATTTGGGCGGCCTTCCCAAAGATGAATCCTGCTATGACACGGATGGACATGTAAACTATGAAAAAACAAAACAGCAAGATTTTTTCAAAGAAGGCATAGCTCGAATTAAAACTGCTTACGAAAAAAAAATACGTATCGCATGTATGTGCAGTGAAATAGACCCTTGCGACTGTCATCGAAGTAAATTAATTGGCGAAGTACTAAAAGACATTGATATACCTATGATCCACATAGGCAAACATGGAGAACTGGAAGATCAGAGAAGCGTTATCAATAGAGCAATTAGCAATAGCTCGTCACATGACTTATTTTCAAATGAGAAGGCCCCACTGCGTTCAAGAAAACCATACCGATAAGGAGAATAGTTTTGGTTATTGAGTCCGATGTTGTAATTTTATCAAAAACAAGGATGTCTGGCTCCAATGTTTGCGTAGGTGGATACGACACTTCAAAACATCGGATGATAAGGCTACTTGACTCGCACGCTAAATCACTAAACGCTAACTATCCGTATGAAGTTGGCCAAGCATATAGAATAAATTACCAAACCCGCTACATAATTAGCCCTCCACACACAGAGGATGTCGCAGTATACAATTATCAGTTCATCGATTGGTGTAATATAGATTACTTCAACCAGCTAACGCTCTCCCTCTCATTAAAAAATGTTAGCCTCAGTGATTTATTTGATGGAAACCTTAACTGGGAAAACGATAGCGGCTACATAAGTGAAGAGAAAAATGTCAATTACAGTGTTCAAATTGCAACATTAAATAACAATCTAAAAAAAGAGAACGATTACTTCGTAGACAGTACAAATATCTTCAGCAGAAAACGCGTTAAATATGTGGGATTTAAAAACATAAACGAAATGCCAGACACAATACCGGCGGGAACTAAAATCCGCTTTTCCTTAGCAAGAATGTGGGACAAAAATAACGACGGAAACAGAAGATCATATCTACAGCTTTCCGGCATATATTAAAATGGTTACTTAACCTCACCTTGAATTAAAAAAAACATCAACCCGTTTTCACTTGTGAAAAATATCATAAACAAAAAAATATACACCGGCGACACAATTTTAAGTGCTAGGGGACAGGCTAACCTCCCCTAGCTCTCAAAGATCAATCTTCAATCACATTCAACACAAACCCTAGCATCACAAAACTTCAAAATAATCCAAAAACCACAATTAAAATACCACCTAAAAGTACAACTTCGCCTCAAGAAACCACTGGCAAAAAAAACACTAATTTAATATTACACTAATAATAAAATATTATTTTTACTCACAAAACCCTCTGCTTTCAAAACCACAAAAAAACAGAACATATTGCATTCAAGCAGCTAGTCTCTAGCTTAAGTTATCTCTTTCCCACTGGCGTCAATAGATTTCGTCGAAGGGTATTTATAGGATGCGAAGCGAACCACAAAAATAGAAAAAGCCAATAGTAGAATCCCACCACATACATACAACAAGCCAGCATCTGGTTCTTTATGATGTGATACATCGCCAATCAACAATCTTGTCAAAGCAGTAATAGCAACATAAAGAAGAAACCTGATTGGCATATGATTTGTTTTAAAATAAATACCTACCATTGCCCCTAACTCTAGGTAAATGAATAGCAAAAGAATGTCGTCAACGCTGATACTGCCCTCGCCTAGCATCCTAATAAAGGTGACAACTGCAGCGTAGGCGGTGATCGCTCCAATGCCAAATAAAGCTAGATAGTGGAAGGCCTCAACACACAAATTCCCCAGAGAGTCAGCCGAGCAATGAAGTTTTTTGCGGAGTTTATCAGCCCAATTCAGGTTATCCATTTTCTACCGCTCCAATCAGATGCAACATCAAGACGAGGAAACGCAAAGCACATAGTCAAGCATCCAAAAGCCCGTTATGGCTGGTTTTTGATTTTATTTCGAATGTTAGTATCGTGTGGTTGGTCTTGAAGTAAATCCCGACCATCGCGCCCAGTTCCAGATAGATGAACAGCAACAGAATGTCATCAATCTTGATATGCCCCTCTTCGAGCATCCCGAGAAACTCCATCACCGCCGCCCACGCCGTCACCGCACCGATGGCGAACAGCGCCAGGTAGTGGAAAGTTTCGACGAACAAATTGCCCAGGGACTCGGCCAGTTGATGCACGTTTTGCCGCAGTTTCTCGGCCCAGTTGATTTTCACGATGATGTTCCTTAGCCCGATTCGAGCGGATGATGCGTGTTGGACATGACGTTTTTCTGCATGCTTTGGGTTTCATGCAGAAAAGAGGCCACGCCATCATGGCGAGGTGCCACGAAGCGCGCGCCGTGGCGTTTCGTCGCAGTGCCTGCGCAAGGCTGACAAACCCTGAATCCGGTCTACATTGAAAAGCCACTACCCATAGCGCAGGGATTCGCTTATCCTTTTCGCTGTATATGGATACAGTAGTCGTGAAGACAACTTAACGTGAAGGCATGTGAGGTGGTGAATGGCCGTCGAAGTGGTATACCGCAGCAGCCGAGATCTGGAGCGCTTGTTCATGGATAAAGCCGAAGCTGACCGTCATGACAAAATGCTCGAACTGGCCGAATATCTGGCCGATGTGTTGCAAAAAGCCGTTCCGTCCATGACTGAGCAGCAAGTGGAAGAAGCCGGGATCTACATGGCGAAGAACCGCGATGTGTTCGCCCGGGCGTTCAAGAGCCAGCCTGATGCACTCTCGGAGCTGATCAATGCACCGGCTGAGCCGGTCGAGAAAGCCGAGGCCGAGGAATCTGCCGAAGCGCCCTTGAAACCGGCAAAAGCGGTGAAAGCTGCGAAGTAATCAATGCCCGAATTGAATAGGCCCTGAGTCGAATGGCTCAGGGCCTTTTTCATGCCGATGAAACTCAGCGATACAACACTTTCTCCGCCAACTCATCGGCCACCCTCGCCGGTGAGCGTTTTTCCGCCTGGGCATGGGCAAACACTTCAGTCAGCCGCGAGCTGATTTTCGACAGATGCGCAGTGATCGTCGGCAACTCTTCGCCGCGATGCTTCAGTGAAACGTAGATCAGGCCGCCGGCATTGATCACGTAATCGGGGGCATACAGAATCCCGCGCCGCTCCAGTTGATCCGCCACGTCCAGATGCGTCAGCTGATTATTCGCCGATCCCGCCACTGCCGAGCAACGCAGTTGCGTGACCGTGTGACTGTTGAGCACACCGCCCAGCCCACACGGCGCCAGAATGTCGCAAGGCGTGCAGAGCAGCGCATCGTTGGCGACTGGATGGGCGTTGAGTTGCTCCATCGCCAGTTGCACCTTGCCGTGGTCGATGTCGCTGACCAGCAGTTCGGCGCCCGCCGCGTGAAGCTGCTCGGCCAGTGCGTAACCGACATTGCCCAAGCCCTGAATCGCAACGCGCAGACCTTCGAGGTTATCGCAGCCCAATCGCGCCATGGCGGTGGCACGAATCCCGGCGAACACGCCCATTGCCGCGTGTGGCGCCGGGTCGCCGGCCGAGGTGGTGCTGGTGACGTGTTGGGTCTGCTGGGCGATGCAATCCATGTCCGCCACGCAAGTACCACTGTCGATGGCGGTGATGTAGCGACCGTCGAGTTGATCAATGCAGCGGCCGAAGGCTTCAAATAACGTCCCGCGATTTTCCACATGCACCGGGCGCACAATCACCGCCACACCACCGCCCTGCGGCAGCCCGGCCAGCGCAGCTTTGTAGCTCATGCCCTGAGCGAGACGAATGGCGTCTTCGACGGCTGATTCGTCATTGGGATAGGCAAGATAACGACATCCGCCAAGGGCCGGCCCGAGGCGACTGTTATGGATGGCAATGACCGCCTTCAACCCGGAGACCGGGTCAACGCTAAGGTGCAGCGATTCCAGGCGAGTGCTTTGCATGAGCGCAAACATCGTTGGGCTCCCGAATCACTTCTTGTAGAACGCCAGTATAGGCTTGCGCCCGAAAATTGCTGCAGCGCACCGGAATAAGCGCCCGTGCGGACAATGGGTTTGCGGCATATATCCAGACTGGCGCAGCCAGGCACTGGACGAATGGCATGGACGGGGCTAAAACGGGGCATTACCCGGAGATTCTGATGAGTGCGCGCCAACGTTTTTTCGAGTGTCTGCACCGTTCACCGCCTGCGCTGTTCGACGCCGCGCTGTGGATCGCGGCCGAGCACGATAAAACCGTCAATCCCGAGGCGCTTATGCAGGACTTCAAGGAATTGCAGCAGCGGGTCAGCTATGGCTTGCCGATGTTGCCGGTCAGCGAACTGGCGCAGCCGCTATTACGGCGGATGACGGAGCTCGGCTTCGCTCAGGACGACTTCCTCCCGCTGCGCCCACAGGCCGCGTTATTGCACAAAGTGCTGCAAACCCGTCGCGGCCAGCCTTTGGTGTTGGCGTTGATTGCGCTGGAACTGGCGCGCGCGCTGGAAATTCCACTGGTCGGGGTTAACTTCCCCGGGCACTTCCTGCTCCGGGTACCCGGTGCCGATCACTTGCTTGACCCCTGCGGTGGTCGACGCCTGTACCCCAACGACTGTCGAGAACTGTTGCAGCGCCAATACGGCCCGAACATGAAGCTCAACGCCGACCATCTGCTGACTGCCACGCCGGTGCAGATGCTTCAACGCCTGTCGCGCAACCTGCGCCAGTTGTACCTGTCCCACGATGACTTTATCGCGGCCCTGATCGACGCCGAACGCGTGCTTGAGCTGGGCGACGCCAACGCCGCCGATTACCTGGCGCGCGCCAGTCTTTATCAGCGGCTCGACTGCCCAAATGCCGAACGCTTCGATCTGGAGCATGCGCTACTGCTCAGTGATGACCCGATTCAGCGCTTGCGCCTGACGGAACGGCTTGGGCATCTCCCACCCAATTCCGTCGTCCACTGATCCCTTGTGGGAGCGGGATTGCTCGCGGATGCGGTGTATCAGTCAAAATCTCTGTGTCTGACACGGTGCTTTCGCGAGCAAGCCCGCTCCCACAGGAATTTACGGTGTATCTGGCTGGTTGGCGGGATGCGCCTTGATGAACGCCGGATGTTCAGCGGCCAATGCCGCCACGCGGCGAATCCGCGGATAAGCCTGCAGCGAAACATTGAACCGCTGCGCGGCATACAACTGCGGGATCAGGTAGACGTCCGCCACGCATGGCCACTCACCGAAACAGAAACCGCTGTCACCGATCAACTGTTCCACCGTCGCCAGCCCCTGCCCGATCCAGTGACTGATCCACTCCACCACTTGCGGCTCATCGTGCCCCAACTGACGTAGACGATTAAGCACGCTGACGTTGTGCAGCGGATGCACATCGCAGCCGATCACCGCCGCCACGCCGCGCACATGCGCACGGGTAGCAAGGTCTTCGGGCAAAAGAGGCCACTGTGGATAACGCTCTTCCAGATACTCGATGATCGCCGGCGACTGAATCAGCAGTTCGCCTTCGTCAGTACGCAACGCCGGCACCCGCCCCTGCGGATTGATCGCCAGATACGCCGCTTGCCGATGCTCGCCACCGGGCGGTGCAATCAGGTTGACCGGCAGTGCCTGATAGTCGAGCCCCTTGAGCGCCAGCGCGATCCGCACCCGATACGACGAGGTCGAACGGTAATAGGTATAGAGATCCATGAGCCGCTCCTGTCAGCGCGCCGGCAGCACTTTACCGCGGCATTCGCCGAAGCCGATGGAAGCAAAACCGTCACGGACGCAGCGCGCACGCAGGATGATTTCGTCGCCGTCCTCAAGAAATTTGCGCACTTCACCGGACGCCAGTTCTATCGGCTTTTTGCCGCCCTCGGTGATTTCCAGCAGGCTGCCGAACTGACCGTTTTCAGGACCGGACAAAGTGCCAGAGCCGAACAGGTCACCGGCCTGCAACTGGCAACCGTTGACGCTGTGGTGCGCAACCATTTGCGCGACGGTCCAGTACATGTAGCGGGTGTTGCTCAGTGTCAGGCGATGGGCCGGCAGGTTTTGCTCGCGCATGGCTTCGGTAAGCAGCAACACTTGCAGCTCGATGTCGAAGGCGCCAGCGTCCTGATCGCGTTTGTCGAGCAGGTAAGGCAGCGGCTGCGGATCACCTTGCGGGCGCGCAGGTTGCGCGGTGCGGAACGGCGCCAGCGCTTCGGCGGTCACCACCCACGGCGAGACGCTGGTGATGAAGCTCTTGGACAGGAACGGGCCCAGCGGCTGATATTCCCACGCCTGAATGTCGCGAGCCGACCAGTCGTTGAGCAGGCAGAAACCGGCGATGTGCTCAGCCGCATCACCGATGGCAATCGAATCGCCCATCTCATTGCCCTGACCGATCCAGATCCCCAGTTCCAGTTCATAGTCCAAGCGAGCGCACGGGCCAAAAGTCGGTTCGGTTTGACCGGCGGGCAGCGTCTGGCCTTTGGGGCGGCGCACGTCGGTGCCGGAGGCGCGCACCGTCGAGGCGCGACCGTGGTAGCCGATCGGTACGTGCTTGTAGTTGGGCAGCAGAGGGTTGTCGGGGCGGAACAGTTTGCCGACGTTCTGCGCGTGTTCGATGCCGACGTAGAAGTCGGTGTAGTCGCTGATGCGCGCCGGCAGATGCATCTGGCAGTCCACGGCCAAAGGCAGTAGTTTTGCCCCTTGGGCTTCGATATTGCCGCGCTCGGTGCTGCCTTCTTCAAACAATTCAAGCAGACGCTGGCGCAGCGCCGCGCGAGCCGGGCGACCGAGTTCGAAGAACGCATTGAGCAAACCGCCCTTCATGGCTTCGACGGCACTTCGCGCTGCACCGTCGAACAGACCGGCCTCAAGCGCCACTTGCAGATCGAAGACGTGATCGCCGATCGCGACGCCAGCGCGCGGCACCAAACCGTTGACACTGAACACGCCGAGCGGCAGGTTCTGCAGCGGAAAATCGGCGTGGCCGTTGGCCGAAGCAACCCAACTGCGGGTGATGGAATTCTGAGTCATGGGTTATCTCCGGGTCGGGTCGAACGTGGCGGGCAGTGTGGCCCAGCAGGCGTCGTAATTGGGTTGCAGTTGTGGGCAGTCGAGGGCGAAGCGGCTTGGGCGCAGCACCTGACTGGTCTCGAACATGAAGGCCATGGTGTTATCGATTTTCGCCGGTTTGAGTTCGGCGTTGATGGCCTTGGTGCAGGTCTCACCGTCCGGGCCGTGGGCGCTCATGCAACTGTGCAGCGAGGCGCCGCCAGGCACGAAGCCTTCAGCCTTGGCGTCGTATTCGCCCTGGATCAGGCCCATGAATTCATTCATCAGGTTGCGGTGGAACCACGGCGGACGGAAGGTGTTCTCGGCCACCATCCAGCGAGGCGGGAAGATCACGAAGTCGAGGTTGGCCAGACCGTGCACGCTGGTCGGCGAGGTCAGTACGGTGAAGATCGACGGATCGGGATGATCGAAACTGACCGTGCCGATGGTGTTGAAGCGGCGCAGATCGTATTTGTACGGCACGTTGTTACCGTGCCAGGCGACCACGTTCAGTGGCGAATGATTGAGTTCGGTGGCCCACAACTGCCCAAGAAATTTCTGCACCAGCGTGGTCGGTTGTTGCAGATTTTCGTAAGCAGCGACCGGGGTCAGGAAATCCCGTGGGTTGGCCAAGCCATTGCTACCGATTGGCCCCAGATCCGGCAGGCGCAGCGGCGCGCCGTGGTTCTCGGCGATGTAGCCGCGTGCTTGCGGGTCAAGCAGTTCGACGCGGAATTTCAGACCGCGTGGCAGCACGGCGATTTCCAGCGGCGCCACTTCCAGCACACCCAGTTCGGTTGCTATGCGCAGGCGACCGAGTTGCGGCACCAGCAGCAGTTCGCCGTCGGCGTTGAAGAACACACGCTCCATTGAGCGGTTGGCGGCGTAGTTGTAGATGCTGATGCCAGCGGGTTTATCGGCGCCGGCGTTGGCGGCCATGCTCACCAGACCGTCGATGAAATCGGTCGGTTCGCTCGGGATATCCAACGGGTTCCAGCGCAGACGATTGGGGGTCACCTCGCCTAACGGCCCACCAGCCAGTTGCCGTTCAAGTTTGACGAACGCCGGGTGATTGGCCGATGGCTGAATGCGGTACATCCAGGTACGCCGGGCTTCACTGCGGGTCATGGTGAACGCAGTACCGGAAAACAATTCGGTGTAGAGGCCGTAGGGGGCTTTTTGCGGGGAGTTCTGGCCGACGGGCAGCGCGCCGGGCAACGCTTGAGTGCTGAATTCGTTGCCGAAACCGGACTGATAAGCCAGCGTCGACGCGGTTGAATCGAGGTTCATGGAGCCTCCTGAACAGGGAGTCGGCATGGCCCATCGCTCTGGCTCAGAGGTTTCGGCACGCCGGGGTTGTTATTATCGTAATTCGATTACGCATAACGTAATTTGCTCGCTATCCAGCGTCAAGCTATAAAGACGCCCATTCGTTCCGGAACCCGGCAGCATCATGGAAAAAACCAGCGACAGTCACGGCAAACAGAAAGTCCGCTCCGCCGAAGTCGGCACCGACATCCTCAAGGCCCTGGCCGAGTTGTCGCCCGCCACTTCCTTGTCGCGCCTGGCCGAGCACGTACAAATGCCCGCAAGCAAGGTGCACCGCTACCTGCAAGCGTTGATCGCCTCGGGATTTGCCGAACAGAACCCCGCCACCAACCATTACGGCCTCGGCCGCGAAGCGCTGCGCGTGGGTCTGGCCGCACTCAACAGTATGGATGTGCTGAAAGTCGCGGCCCTGCCATTGGCCGAATTGCGCGACGAACTCAACGAAACCTGTTTCCTCGCGGTGTGGGGTAATCAGGGGGCCACCGTGGTGCACATCGAGCCGGCGGTGCGTGCGGTGACGGTGGTGACGCAATTGGGTTCAGTGCTGCCGCTGCTCAGCTCTTCAACGGGGTTGGTGTTCAGTGCCTATCTGCCCCACCGGGAAACCGATGAGTTGCGTGATCAGGAAGTGGCCGCTGTGGATCATCCACTGAAGGACGAAAAAACATACGCAACACTGTGCGAGCAGATCCGCGAACGTGGTCTGCATCATGTGCATGGCTTGCTGATGCCGGGGGTGGATGCGTTGTCCGCTCCGGTATTCAACGCTGTCGGACAGATCGCCGCCGTGATGACCATCGTCGGCCCGACCTCACTGTTTCACGCCGACGAAAACGGCCCGGCGGCGCAGCGGTTGTTGGCTGCGACGCGGGCCGTGAGTTGGCGGATGGGGTTCGACGCAGAGGCGCCGGCAATTCGCTAACAGGGTGTTACAGCAATACGGTTTTGCTGTCCCCCGCTGGCTCCTCCTGGAGAATTTCTTCAATTATCGCCAGAAGACGTTCATGGCCGAGGGTCTGGCCGGTCGCCGATCCAATCAGGCCGACGATTGCCTTGCCGTCACCCATGAGTTGAATCAGCGTCTTCTGCGCCTTGGTTGCTTCCTTGCCTCCAGGAATCAAAGACGCCAGGTCCAGTAGAGCCTCCTTGAAACTGTTGAAGGCCGTCTCTCGATCGCCATATCGGTAGGACTCGGCGCCTTCCAGTACGTTTTTGGTGATTTGCACCACGGAGAGTGCGAATCCAACGGGCGGGATTACCAAACTGACGACACTCGCAGCCAACGCCACCGAGTCATAGGCCAATTTGCCAATGATTTCGTTCAGACTGGTGGTTTGCGCGTTAATATCAGCAATGATCCGTTCGATACGTTCGTTATAACTCGCGCGCAACGACAGCACGCGGCTGTTGAGCTCAAGCACGGGAAGTTTTTCAGAAACATTGTTGAATTCAATGTTATTGATGAACGTCCCCATGATCCGTTGATCGACGTACTTGACCCGGTCGTAGAAGTACTGACCCAGCCCGTGTTCCTTGATCGCCTCGAAAAACCCGCTCAACGGTCGCAAGTAGACGCCGTCCGGCGCGTCAGGCGTATAAAGAATTTCACTGACTTTGCCGCCCTGTACCAGCCTGAAAACATACACACCCTCAACCAGACACCGTTTTACATGAAACTTGAAGACTGCACTGAACTGCACGGTCGAAGGCACTTCTCCGAAAGGCGGAAAAGAAGCAGGCGTCCCTTTATCGAAGTTCAGGATCAACGTGCGCAATTGCTCAGCCAACGTGAGGGTGATAGCACCGGCATAAAAACTCGACAACACCGAACGTTGCATTTCAGCCTGTCGGGACTTGAAGTGAACTTCTTTCTTTAATTCATAATCGGGGTGCTGTTTGTTTAAATAATCGGCACGCAGCATGGCGATGTACTTCTCTCCCGGGCGCAACGTTCTCGACCAACTGGCCAGTTGACGTATGTCCAGGTCGGGCAGTGCTGGATGCTTCGCGCCTACACGAAAGCGCGGATAAATCCCAATCACTTCGCCGCCACGATCATGGGCATAAAACTGCGTTTCCTTGATGATCAACTGGGTGAGCGTAATCGTCTCGTTTTCACTCAGATCAAGGAAGATCTCGTCCGGGTTTACCTGCACCGTTTTTCCGATGGTCTTTAAAAGATCTTCGATACGTTGCTTGATCAGGTCGTAACAGAAGCGCTCATAGGTCAGGATGCCCGCTTCGCGAGTGCCGATGGTGTAGAGCGCTTTCAACTCCGTATTCAAGCGGGCAAACGACTGGCGCATTTCATCAGGGGCGCTTCGATAGGCGGCAGGATGCGCGAGCGTTTCCTGTGCCAGGTCCCAGGCGATCTGATGGAAGATTGCCTCGACAAGAATGCCTTCCGGTGCGTCCGGCCATTCGGAAAACGTTACCCCTTTCCAGGCACTCGGAAGCTGCCGCAGCGTGGCCATGTATTTGGCCAGTGACGCCCTTTCCGCAGGTTGGGTTTGCGCCGCCAGATAGCTCTGCCCTTCGGCTGTTCTCACCCAGCCAGCCACATGAAATTCAAGTTCACGACTGTTGGGAAATTGATACCAGTCGCGCTCTTCCGGCGAGCCTGGGGCGTACAAGACGCAGTTGCCGTGGGGATTGGCCTTTTGCTGGAAAACCATCAGATCGCGGAAACCGAACCGGAAGCCATTCATCACGAAGGCCGATGCCGAAATACTCCGGTCTCCTTGCATAAAACGTTCGACCATCGCCATGTTTGGCTGATTGAGATGCCCCTGCACGGCAGCGCAAAAAGTGCTGTAGGCGATGCGCGCCCCCAAGACCTCCAGAAGCGCCATCTGCACGTCGTAATCGTTAAAGGCTTTACGGCGCGTGTCCCAGAAATCCGAGCGGATGTTGACAGACGCCAGCCAGTTTTCTACGCGCACAGGTGTCAAGCCGGAAGGAACCGGCCCTTCAAAAGCCATCTCGAAGCGTTGATTGCGATCATGTACGCCGAACAGCGCCAGTTCCACAAACGTGCGCTTGTCTTCCTGAACCAGGGTGCGCGCTCCGACCTTGATGGCATAGCGACAGGTGACCTTGATAGTTTCAGGATCAACCGAAACACCCAATGCACTGTTGATCCACTCTTTACTTCGTACAGCAGCATAGGCTTTCAGCGATGCTGCCTTATCCAGAAACTGATCACGCCGGGTTTCCTCAGCGCGCACTTGCTGTAGCAAATGGTCATGACGCTGCTTATTTTGTTCACTGGCACCTGACAGCCATGCGGGTCGAACTTCTGAAAAGCCATTGATAACGCTCATACCTAACTCCTTGGTCAACGATCAAGAAATGACACTGCGCCACTTCGATTGCGAGCAAGTTATCGAATATAAACAGCGAAAAAAATCCAACAGCCGTTACTGCAAGTTTTCAAACGTCATAAAACATCTCAGACAAACGCCAAAATAAATAATCCTCCACGTGGCTGTCACAAATTCAACTTAGATCGAGACCCAACAGCTTTGCACTTGCCACCGCTTGAGTTCTTCGTTCGACACCCAACTTTCCGTGTATACGCCTGGCATGAGTCTTTACGGTATGTAGCGAAATAAACAGTTCATCTGCAATCTGTTGATTGGAATAGCCTTTGGCAATCAGTCGTAAAACTTCAAGTTCTCGCTGGCTCAGCACGCCGTAGTTGCTTAATGTCTGCGTGGCTGCATCTTCAGCGATCTTGTTATTCAGTGCCTGCACCAGGTTCGGCTGGCGCAATTCCAGTTCACGCAACGCCTGGTGCAGGCCGTGATGAGCGACCCATTCAAGGCCCAGCTGCAAATAGTGTTGTGCGCCGGCCTGATCGCACTGCAGAAAGGCAACTTCGGCCAACGCCAGGAGCAAGTCAGTTTCGAGGGCGACCATTCTGCACTGCTTCGCGTCCGCCAATAACTGCTGAAGGCGGATGATCGGATTATTGGCGATGCGCAGACCTGTTTGCGCCAGGATCAGCAGGTATTCAACCCGTGGAATCAACTCGATGGTCGCCGGCGGTGCCTGCAATGCACCGGCCCCTTGATAGTGACGCAGCAGACGCGCCATCGCCTCGTTGGCCAGTTCGGCACGCCCTTGCTGAAGCCACAACAGACTGCTGATCTGCAACAACACCCCACGATAGACAGTCTCCGGAATCTGCCGCTGCTGCATCAGCCGCTGTGCATCGCGCAACCAGACAAATGCACCTTCAAAATCCGCCTGATTGGCCGCCAGTTGTGCCTGCCCCAGATAGCCATACAAGACCCGCTTGTCATGGTTACGCTTGCAATCGTCGAGGCCGGACTGAAAAAAAACGGCCGCCAGGGCATCCTGCCCCTGACTGAGGGCCAGACGCCCCCGACGCAGTGCAATCCTGCCCAATAGCGGCGTCGGTCGATCCGATCGTCTGCCGAGCAGAGCGTGCACTCCGGCCAACAGACATTCGGCCCGCGCCGCCGCGCCACGCTGCTCCAGTATTTGTGCATGATCGAGTTCAAGCAGCGCCTCGAAAACCAGCGAGTTTTGCGCCCGCGCCAGACACAGCGCCTGCCGATTGTGGGCGTAGGCCACATCCAGTTCCCCTCTCAAGAGCGCCTGTTGCGTCACCCCCGACAAACACATCACCCGCGCCATCCAGTGGTCGTCGTCGAGCGAATCCAGCGCCTCGGAAAAATGACTCTGAGCGCAAGTCATCTGCCCTTCCAGATGCAGCAGCCAGCCATTCAAGGTTTGCCAGCGCGCAATCAGTTGTCGTTCCAGCGCCGCCGAAGGTTGCGGCATGAACCTCGCCAGGTGCGCGATGCACTGCGTGGCCTGTTCGAACCGGCCGGCAAACAACAGCGCTGCGCTGATCAGCCCGACCAACTGCGGTGATCCCAAGGTCAATCCTTCGCCCTGAGATTCATGCAGGCGCAACAACAGCACCACAGTTTGCTCTTCAAAAAGATGCTCGAAGTTGAAATGCTGCAACAGGCTCACTGCCGTTTCGAATTCCTCGGCAAGCAACGCCTGCTCGAAAGCCGAACGCCAATCCCCGGTAGCGGCGAACCATTGGCAGGCCCGACGATGCCATGAACGGGACGCGGGCCAATGTTCATCGCGCATCACCTGCGCCAAAGGCGCGAAGATCTGTAGCCACTGCGACGATTCATTCCATGGCTCGATAAAGCAACCCAGCGTTTGCAGCGTTCGCAGGTAATCAGCCCCCTCACCGGCACCGAACAAGTGCTCACACAGTTCAGCGTTGAAACGCGGCAGATTCGCCAGTACCCGCCAGACTTCCGCCAGCTCCGGCGTCAAACCGCTGAACAGTTCGTGCTGCAGATAATCAAGCAAGGTTTCCACACGTTGCTGCGGTTGGGTGCTTTGCGACCAGTCGCATTTTTGCAGCAACGTCATTCGCACTCCGGCGCACCAGCCACCGGTGCGATGAACAATCCGTCCAGCCACATTGGCGGCCTGCTCGGCTGACAAATGTTTCAGTGCCTGGGCGATCTCGTCCTGGGTCAGCGCCAGCGTCGGGCTTTCGCATTCATACAATTCGTCGTCCAGCAGCAACCGCGGCCAGTTGCATTGCGGACGCCGGCGAGTGCCGATCCACCAGGTTAATGCCGGGCTGCTGATTGTCAGCAAACGGTCGAGCAAGGCATCAAGCGACGGATCCGGCAGACGGCAGTAATCGTCAATGAATAGCCAGGTCGGTGTCGCCCAGTGAGCCAATGCCGCGATCAAGCCTGACTCGTCTGTTTCGGCCAGTCCCAGCACCTGCGTCAGTCGCCGGCACAATTCGCCGGTACCGAGTTGCGCCCCGGCCAGCGGCAACCACAACACCGCATGGGCAGTGGGTGCCTGAAGCAGGCATTCGGTAAGCAGCGCGCTTTTGCCACTGCCGGCGGGCGCACAAATGAGCCTGACCCGCGCCATCGACTCAAGCAGTGGTTCGCTCAATCGCAAGCGTGGCTGGTGATGGGAAGACAGTCTGGGCAGGAAACCGGGGCGATCCAGACACGGCGTCATGGCGGTCATCGGGTGAGCCTTCTTATTGTTTTGCAGCCACCCTAGCCCTCTGCTGTCAGCTTGTTGATAAATATTCAGCGCGCTGATTGGCAGCCATAAAAAAGGCGACCGCGCGGTCGCCTTTTGTACAGCCGTTGTATCCCAAACGTTACCGCACACCCGCTGCGCGCAGGGCCGATGGCGTGTAGTCGGCAGCCTTGGCTTCGAAGCCGAATTCGAAACTGTGCTTTTCTTCGTTCTTCATCCCCAAGGCAATGTACCGGCCGGCAATGATGTCGTAGAGCGCTTCCAGGGTGTAGGCCTGTGCCTGGTGATCGTAGTAGTACTGAGCGTGCCCTTCGGCGACGCGCCACAGTTGGCCGCGACCGTCGTAGTGATCGACCAGCGCTACCTGCCAACTGTCCTCATCGATGTACATGTGACGCTTGGCGTAAATGTGCCGCTCGTTCGGTTTGACCGTACCGATCACCTCCCACACGCGATGCAGTTCATAGCGGGTCAGATCCTGATTGATGTGGCCTGCCTTGACGATGTCGTCGTACTTGAGTTTCGGCGAATCGAGTTTGTAGCTGTTGTACGGAATGTACATTTCCTTCTTGCCGACCAGTTTCCAGTCATAACGATCCGGAGCGCCGGAGAACATGTCGAAGTTGTCGGAGGTGCGCAGACCGTCCGCGGCGGTGCCCGGGCCGTCATAGGCCACTTGCGGCGCGCGGCGTACCCGGCGCTGGCCGGCGTTATAGACCCACGCCAGACGCGGTTCCTTCACCTGATCGAGCGTCTCGTGAACCAGCAGCACGTTGCCGGCCAGACGTGCCGGCGCGGTGACTGACTGCTTGAAAAAGGTCAGGACGTTGGCGGCTTTTTCCGGGTCGAGATCTTTCATCAGTTGCGGCACGGCGATCTCTTCTTCGAAGCGGATCGGCGTGTAGCTGCCGTTGGTTTGTGGTGTGACCTGAGTGATGATCCGACGCAGATTCCCGCCGTGGTAACGGGTGATGTGGTTCCACAACACTTCAACGCCGTTCTTCGGAATCGGGAAGGCGTAGTAGCGGTTGCCGGTGAAATTGGCCAGGCCGTTGCCGTCATTGATCGTGGTCACGTTCAGCGCACTGCGTTTGGCTGACTCATAGATCTCAGGCGGCACGGCGACGGTGCGGTGGGTCGGGTAAACCGGGATCTTGTAGGTTTGCGGGTAGCGTTTGAACATCGCCACCTGACCGTCGGAGAGTTTGTCCTTGTACTGGTCGACATTGGCGGCGGTGATGGTGAACAACGGTTTTTCATTGGCGAACGGGTCGGCCAGGAACCCTTTGCTGTCGACCGCCCCGGCGTTTTTCGGGATGCCACCGGTCCATGCCGGAATCGAGCCATCGGCGTTACCGGCCTTCTCGGCGCCCAGCGGCGTGAGGCTGGTGCCAAGCTTGTTGGCTTCTTGCGGTGACACTGCCGCCATCACGTTGGCCGTCAGCAGGCTCAGGGCCAGGACACCACATTGCAGAATCATTTTGCGCATTGCATTCATCCTTCTCGGGCAGATCAGAAGTTCACGCCGAAGCTCAGGGCGACGAAGTCACGGTCTTCGAGGACGTTGTAATCGCCACCAAAGAAGTCGGTGTAACTGAGGCTCGCGGTGTAGGTGTTGCGGTAGTCGGCATCGACGCCGACGCTGATCGCTTTGGCGCCTTCGTTGAACAGGCCATTGGGGCCGTAACCGGCGACGTCATGCGACCACGACAGGTTCGGCTTGAGGTTGACCCCGCCAATCACGTTGGCGTAGTCGAGAATCGCCCGGGCGCGGTAGCCCCACGAAGTCGACGTGACGAAGCCATCGGTGTCGCCGCCGAAACCGTATTGGCCGTAGACCGAGTCGCGGCCGTAACGCAGCTTGCTGCGCGACTCCAGACCGCCGACCCGCACCACCGCCGCTTCACCGACGACGGTCAGGCGCTGGGCACCTAATACCTGATCAAAGAAGTGCGTGAGGGTGCTTTGGATCTGGGTGATTTCCTTGCGGCGATACCCCTTGTTGTCAGCACCGGGCGAAGTCGACAGTGGCGAAGCAGCGCCCCCGGCAATCGGGTTGAGCAACGCCAAGGTCAGGTCGTTGGTGTTGACCTGCACCGGAGCGTTTGGCCGGTAGCTGATCTCGCCGGTCCACGCGGTGCCGGTGGGCAGTGTGGTAGAGAAACTGGCGCCGTACAGACGAATGTCTTCCGGGTATTGGAGGTAATACTGACCGCGTCCCAGCATCACGCTTTGCGCCAGTCCCGAGCCGCTGCCGGGGGCCAGACCATTGGCGATGCCGACCATGCCCGGCAACGCGGCAAGCGTCGAACGCCCGGCCGTGGTGGTGCCCACCGTCGGTGTGCGGCTGTGGTAGTTCATGAAATAGAGGCCGTATTCGGTGTCGTCGCCGAGCCAGCGCAACGCCGTGCCCCACTGCCCGGAATCCCTTGCATCGCGATCGCCGCCCCGGGGCACCACGACGCCTTCGCGAGTCACCTCAATGCCCTGACCGAAGGCCTTGGTCAACGGCACAAACGGCGCAATCGCGGGGCTGCCGACGGTATACCCGTTGTTGCAACCGTCCGCCGCCACATCGACGCCGAAGAACGTACCGCAGTTGTCGAGAACGGTCTGGTCCCATTCCAGTTGGTAGAAACCTTCGACAGAGAGCTTGTCCGTCAGGCTTTGCGAGCCGAACAGCATGTTCACCGGGATCAGACCTTCCTTGATCTCGGCGCCAGGACGACGGAACGCCGACACGTCGATCGGGTTGATGCTGTTGATCGAGTTGCCGATAAAGGTACTTTCGCCCCAGCTCACCACTTGCTTGCCGGCACGCACGGTGCCCGGCAAGTCAGCGATGGAGTAGTTGTGATAGACGAACGCATCGAGAATCTGCGCGCCGGAAGACTTGGCGCCCTCCTTGCGCCCCTTGTCGCTGATCTGTTTGAACTCGCGGTCTTCATCCTTGAGTTCGAAGTCGTACCAGTATTTGCCACGCACAAACACCCCGGTGTCGCCGTACTTCAGTTCGAGGTCGTGAATGCCTTTGAAGATTTTCGAAAAGGTTTCGCCCTTCTTGAAGTTCAGGCGTCCGTCATCACCCGTCGAAGATTGCCCGGTACCACCGTTGACCGTGCCGACCAGCGACTTGTCAGCATCGCGCATGCCCCAGCTCGCACCGACCGACAGTGACGAGTCGAAGGTGCCCTCGATTTCCCCGATGTTGAACGAAACCGCGTGCGCCTGGGCACAGCAGCCCATAGCCACCGCGGCTGCCAGCGCCTGCGGTGTGAAGATGGCGCGCATTGTTCTTGTTTTCATGCGTCTTCCCCGGTGAGTGACAGAAGGCCCCACCCTACTGCCGGTTGACCGGGTCGATAAGCGCACCAAGGAGGTATTCGCGTTGTCGCTCGAAAGGATGAATACCCTTGCGGGTTAAGGCTTGGCGTCGTCCATGTGTCGGCTGGATGAAGGATCATCAGTGCCGCGCATGGTGCCGTTGGTGCGGGATGACTGTTACATGCCCCGTAACAGTTCATGTCCGCAATCGCTATTTTTCCTACAGACTCAAATCCGTATTCTGAGCGGGCTTTCACGGGACACGCCGCAAAGCACTCGGCCTTGGCGCCTTAACCACTCAAGCCATTGCTGACAGATTTCAGATCAGCCGAAGGTCTTCGGTTGATCGCCCCGGTGTTCACTGACGTTGATTTGTAGCTCCTTGATCCAACGTCTTACCTTGGCCGCTGCGTTTGCAGCGGCCTTTTTTATGGGTGACGGGTTTTAGCGGGGAGATGGCAGGGATGACGCAGCCCTGCCGATTGTTGCGCAGGGTTCAGAGCGAATATTTCTGCAAATTCGCCATCATTTCCTTCAGCGCCTCAATGTTGTCCTTGGGGTGCGCCGCGCCTTCAAAATCGCAAATCTGCTGCCAGTGCGCCGCGACATCGTCCGGCGAAAATCCAACACGCGGATCAAACCCGGCCCCCAAACTGCGCTCCCACCGCACCTTGCCCATCCAGCCACCACCGACCTCAAACAGCCCGGAAGTCTCCTGGCACTGTTCACTGGCCAGATACACCACCAACGGACTGACCAGTTCCGGCTTCAGTTGCTCGAATACTTGCGGCGGGATCAGGCCTTCGGTCATGCGCGTGCCGCCAGTCGGGGCGATGGCGTTGACCAGAATGTTGTTCTTGCGGCCCTCGATGGCAAGGGTGCGTGTCAAGCCGTACAGGCCAAGTTTGGCCATGCCGTAGTTGGACTGGCCGAAGTTGCCATAGATGCCTGAAGTCGACGCGGTGAAAATCACTCGACCGTAGTTTTGTTCACGCAGGTGCGGCCACGCGGCGCGGGTGACTTTGTAGGCGCCTTCGACATGGACGCGGTAAACCAGATCCCAGTCGGCATCGTCCATTTTGTGGAAGGTCTTGTCGCGCAGGATCCCGGCGTTGTTGACCACCACGTCGACGCGGCCAAAGACGTCGAGGGCGTTCTGCACCAGTTTGTCGCCGTCAGTGACCGAGTCGTGGTTGGCTTCGGCGATGCCGCCGGCCTCACGAATTTCCGCCACCACGCGGTCGGCGGCGCTAGCATTGGCGCCTTCGCCCTGGGTCGAGCCACCGAGGTCATTGACCAGCACTTTGGCGCCCTGTTTGGCGAACAGCAGTGCATGCGCCCGTCCAAGACCGCCACCGGCTCCGGTGACGATTACGACTTTATCTTCGAAACGCACAGACTCATTCATCAGGGCAACTCCAGCAGGCCAAAGGACAGAGAGCCCGAGTGTCAGGCACGGGGCTTTGGGTCACAACGAACACGGCTGAGGCTGAATGGTGCGCGATAAGGTGAGGGGATGATGCCAAGCAAGATCAATAGATCGCTGGCGGCGATCCATTGATCTTTCAGGAGCACGCCACTTTGCGCGGCGGCAGCACCAAACGGTCGCGGAACGCCAGGTAATGCGTGAGCACCTGCACCGGCGCTTCGGTCTGCGGATAGTGACCAATACCCGGCAACAGCACGGTGTCCGCGTCTGCAATCAACTCCCGGTACCGCTCGACCATGTGCGCACCGGAGATCGGATCGACTTCGCCATCGATCACCCGCAACGGGATTTCGCCACGCTGCATGGCCGCCACCCAACGGTCGCGCTGCACGCGACGCTCGGGGATGTAGCCAATCAGCTTGTGCATGATGCGCGGGCCTTGATGGGTGTCGATCAGACTCCAGAAATCATCCAGTTCGCTCTCGCTTGGCCGGGTCTGCGGGCCGAAAATCTGTCCGAAACTTTTCACCAGCGCGTCTCGGGTGAAAGCGCGACCGATCATCCAGCCTAAAGGGCTGAGCAGCAGTTTTTGCATCAACACCGGGCGGTGGGTTTCCGGGAACAGTCCACCGTTGAGGAACACGCAACTGGCGACCTTGATGTGCGCCTCGTAATGCCGGGCGAGCAGTTCCTGCGCGACGCTGTCGCCATAGTCATGAGCGAGGAGGTGTACCGGCTGCTCGACCTGCAGATGCGCGAGCAACGCCTGTTGCAGATCGGCTTGTTCCAGCAGGCTATAGCGGTGATTGACCGGTTTGGCCGAGTCGCCGAAACCGAGCATGTCACAGGCGATCACGCGATACCGTTGAGCCAGTGGCTGCCACAGGTAATGCCAATCCCAACTGGCGGTCGGGAAACCATGGATCAGCAGCAGCGGCTCACCCTGCCCCGCCGTCCAGTAACGGATCGACTGACCACCAAAAACAAAGGTCTGGCTGCGCTTGCGCCAGACACACAACGGAATCTCGGCAAGAGGCATCAGAGTTGATATCCAGGGTTCTGTTTATCGAGTTTGCGCAGCAATGCCGGCCACGCCAGCGCGCCGCCCATGCCTTGAGCACTTTTGGTGACGCCGGCGATCATCGCTTTGGCGCCCGCCAGAACCTGCGGTTCGATGGCAATGAGTTCAGCGCCGCCGGTCTGCGCCATCACCTGAATGTCGCAGGCACGCTGGAAGGTGAACATCATCAGAAAAGTGTCAGCGATAGTGCCACCACAGGTCAGCAGACCGTGGTTGTGCAGCATGAGGAAATGGTTATCGCCGAGGTCGGCCTGCAAGCGCGCCTTCTCCTCGTGATTGAGGGCCACGCCTTCATAGGCGTGATAAGCGAGGCTGGACAGGACAAACAGCGATTGCTGACTGATTGGCAGCACACCCTGCTTTTGCGCCGACACCGCAACCCCCGAGGCCGTGTGCGTATGCAGCACGCAAACCACATCGTGTCGAACTTCGTGCACGGCGCTGTGGATGGTGTAACCGGCGGGGTTGATTTCGTAAGGACTGTCCATGAGTTTGTTGCCGGCCTGATCGACTTTCACCAGGCTTGATGCGGTGATCTCGTGGAACATCAGGCCAAACGGATTGATCAGGAAATCTTCGGTGCCCGGCACCTTGGCCGAAATGTGCGTGAAGATCAGATCATCCCAGCCATGCAGCGCGACCAGACGATAGCAGGCGGCGAGATCGACTCGGGTCTGCCATTCCGCAGCGCTGACCTGATCTTTGACATTTAGGGACGATTGGACGGGGGCTACGCTCACTGTATGCACCTCTGCGTTCTTATTGTTCTGCACGTGTGAGCAGTCTAGTCAGGCGCAGGCCATCGCGTAGTTGCATTGGCAGCCAGCTTGATGACTGAACGAGTCAGCCCGGCAAACAGCTTGGATCCGTGTCAAAGCAACGACGCCAACAAAGGGGCCGCGAACAGATTGAGCAACCCGGTGAGGACCATCACCAGCCCCGCCACCGAGCCCTCCTCACCGCCCACTTCATGGGCGCGGCTGACACCGGCGCCATGGGCACCGACACCGAACAGGGCGCCACGGGCCAAGGCACTGCGCACTGGCAACCACTTCAAAAGAACGCCGCCGAGCATCGCGCCAAACACCCCGGTAAACATCACGAACACCGCCGTCAATTCCGGTACGCCGCCGAGATCATGAGCCAGCGGCATGGCGAATGGCGTGGTGATCGAGCGCGGCACCAGCGACATCGTCACCGAACTGTCCAGTGCCAGGGCCTTGGCCAGTCCGAACGAGGTGGCGATTGATGCCGTGCTGCCGGCAACCATGCCGAGCATCAATGCAGGCCAGTGCCGCATCAACAGATGCCGCTGCTGCCAGATCGGCACGGCGAAGGCGACTGTCACCGGGCCGAGCACCCGCATCAACCAATGGGTGTTGCTGGAATACTCGGCGTAAGCGGTGTGCAGCGGCACGGCCAGCGCCAACAACAGCGTTGGCACCAGAATCAGCGGCGACAGCAGGTAACGGCCGGTGCGCCGATAAATCCAGCGGCTGAACAGGTACGCCAGCAGGGTGAATGCGAGCCAGAACACTGGCATCAGTTCAAGCTTCATGGGACCGCCTCAGGCGCACGGCCCATTCAACGGTGAACGCCGTCACCAGCATGACCATCAACGTGCTGGCGGCGATCACCAACAGAATCCGCCAACCGTCATTGCGCAGCAGCGCACCATAATCAAGCAGGCTCATCAGCGCCGGGATGAAGAACAGCAGCATCTCCGCCATCAGCAGCCCCGCGCCTAACTGCAATGACTTCGGTTTGACCCAGCCAAAGGCGAACGCCAGCAGCAACAGCGCCATGCCGATCACGCCACCGGGAATCGGCCACGCCAGCCAAGCGGCGAGTTGGCAGCCAAGCAAGTAGAGACCGAGTAACACGGCCAGTTCGGCACTAAGACGGGAGAGATACTTTAAGGGTGCGGCGTTCATGGTTTTGCTCCTGACAGGGGCTTATTTTACGAACCGAGCCCCCATCCCAGAAGCGAATTGTTAGACTCGAAGCCATTCCAAAAAGGAATCAGGCCATGGAATTCAAACAACTGCGCAGTTTTGTCGAAGTCATGCATCAGGGTGGCTTTACCCAGGCCGCGAAAACCCTGCACATCAGCCAATCAGCCGTGAGCAAACAAGTCGCACAACTCGAACTAAGCCTGGGCACCCCGTTGCTCGAACGGCTGGGTTCGCAGTTGCGCCTGACCGCCGCCGGCAGCGTGGTGTTGCAACGAGCCGAAGGCATGCTGCGCTTGCGCAATGAATTGCTCAGCGAACTCGACGACCTCAGCCATCTGGCCCGCGGCGAATTGCGCCTGGGCCTGCCGCTGTTGGGCAGTGACACGTTATTCGCCGGGCTGTTTGCCGAATACCGTCGGCGCTATCCGAATATCAAGATCCAATTGCTTGAAGGCGGTAGCCGCCATATTGAGCAAGCCGTGTTGAGCGCAGAACTGGAATTGGGCGGCAGTTTGTTGCCCAAGGATGCGCAGTTCGACTATCAGCCGTTCTGCGATGAGAAGCTCGATGCTCTGTTGCCGATGGATCATCCGTTGGCTGAGCGAGGCGAAATCGGTCTGGAAGAGTTGGCCGATACGCCGTTTCTGCTGTATCAACGCAGTTTTGTGCTCAATGATCGCTTGCTCCAGGCGTGCCAGCAGATGGGCTTCACACCGAAGGAAGGCGGGCGCAGTGGTCAGGCGGATTTTCTGGTGTCACTGGTGGCCGCCGGGCAAGGCGTGGTGTTGCTGCCCAGCGTGGTCGCGCGTGGGCTGGTGCGGCCAGGCGTCGTGCGCCTGACCCTGAAAGCACCGGACTCTCTTCGCTGGGATATCGTTTTCATCTGGCGTCAGGGCGCCTATCTGTCGAAAGCTGCGCAAGCCTGGTTGTCTCTGCTGCGCGAGCGGCCGGTCAGCCCTTGAGCGCGCCGATGAAATCAGCCAGCCAAGGCTCGGCGTCAGTTTCCGGTGTCACGCTTTCGCTGGCGTCGATGCGCAGCATGTCCTGCACTTCGCGCACGCCCAGTTCGCCGAACAGTTCGCGCATCTGCTCGCCGCCGCCGCAGAAGGTGTCGCCGTAACTGGCGTCGCCCAGCGCAATCACCGCCCCCGGCAAACCGCGCCAGGCAGCGGGTAGTAGATCACGAAGGGTCGAATACAAAGGCTGCAGGTTGTCCGGCAACTCGCCCATGCCGGTGGTCGAGGTCACCGCCAGCAGCGCTTCAGGGCCAAAAGACTGAATGTCCGTCAAGCTGGCGCGCGAGTTGTAGAAGGTTTCAAAGCCGGCGGCTTTCAGCAGATTCTGGGCGTGGCGGGCGACTTCTTCGGCGGTGCCGTAGACCGAACCGGAGAGGATGGCGACTTTCATCAATCTGATCCTGGAGCTGAAAAAAAGAGCGTCGATATTAACAGCCTGAACGGCGAAGTTGCGATTAACTCCCAATAAGCGCTAATGACCTATAGACAGCCTCCGCCGATCTTCTAGAATGCCCGCCACTGACACCTCTGAAAGGATTCAAAGATGATCAACGCCAGCCTGCTGCAAATGGTGATCAACGCATCGAACGATGGAATTGTGGTCGCGGAAAAGGAAGGCGATCAGGACAACATCCTGATTTACGTCAACCCGGCCTTCGAGCGCTTGACCGGTTACGCCAGCGAGGAAATCCTCTATCAAGACTGTCGCTTTCTGCAATCCGGAGACAGGGATCAGGAAAACCTGACACTGATTCGCGAAGCGCTGCGCAATAGCGGATCTTGCCGGGAAATCCTGCGCAACTATCGCAAGGACGGCACACCGTTCTGGAATGAACTGTCGCTTTCAACGGTGAAAAACGCCGATGACGGACAAACCTATTTCGTCGGTGTTCAAAAAGATGTGACGGTTCAGGTCAAGGCCCAGCAACGCGTTGCGCAATTGGAAGCCCAGGTCGCCGCACTCAAAGCCGAACTGGCTGAACTGAAAGCGACAAACGGTTAAAACAAAACAGCGAACCAATTGTCATTAACTACAATCACCAAAGACTTTGTAACTATTCCTTTCGAGTCCGCCATGCAACGCGACGCCCTCCTCACTCAGGATGAGCTGGATTTCATCCAGACCATGCAACACAACCCGCAATTGAATGTGCGGGATGCGACGTCGAGCCTGCTGGTGAATGGTGGTTCGCAGATCCGTGACTTGCTCACGCGTCTGGCCGCTCACGAACAGGTCACCATCCAGGCCAACTTCGAAAATCAGCAGATGACCTTCCCGCTGCATTTGGTGGAGGACGAGTTTCACGCGCTGCATCTGCGCCTCGGCGTACCGAGCATTTACGAAGACGGCCCGATGGTTCGCCCATGGCGACTGGCTCTTGAAGAACCGGTGGCACTGGAGAACGCCAGAGGCCAGCCGGGCCCGCTGTGGGTACACGAGATCTCGCACAAAGGCGTATTGCTGGAAGTGCGCAACAAAACCAAACCGCCCAAGCATTTCGCTCTGTGGTTCAGCCCATCGGGTTATGAGCGGATTTCATTGCGTGGCCATTTCGAACGAGAAACCGAGCAAGGTTTCTTCGCCTACGAACTGAGCCAGACCGATGCCGATGAAACCGAACGTCTGCGCCAGTTCATCCTGCAACAACATCGCCTGACACACCCGGCCCTGCACACCTGAGCCTTTAAAACCTGACCTTCAGGTATCCAGCGTGCCCGCCATAAACTGCTTCAGACGCTGACGCATCGTCGCCCCTTCATTACCAATGCAACCGATTGAAGTTCCGGCCAGGCTCTCCTGCGCCAGATCGGAGGCATCCCCCGCCAGCAACACCTGACAATCAAGGCTCAACGCCAGCCGGCTCAAGCGCCGTGGAAGGTCGGCACTCGGCGCGTGGTTGGAAAACAATACCAGTACCTCAGGCCGGGTCCTTTCGCAGACCAGGGTGAGTTCATCGAACGGCTGGCCGGTGGTCAGCACGCGGACCCCTGCGCCACTACCACTCAGGAACAGTGCCGTCACCAGCGGTTCCAGCTCTCGGCATTGTCCGGCCAAGGCACTGACAATCACCCTGCGCGGTTTCGAGCCGCGCAGCATGACGATCCGCTGCAATACCCGAGCTCTGAGAAATCCATCGAAGAACAGCCATTCGCTGGTTTGCCCGAAAGCATCTTGTCGCTGCAGCAGTTGCAGCCACAAGGGCATCAGAATGTCCTGGAACACGACGGGCAACGCATAAGAAGAAAAGATCTGACCGTAGACCAGATCCAGTTGCTGATCATCGAACGAACTGATCGCATCCTGCAGTTGCACCTGCCATTGCAGATAATCGGCCTGCACCCGATCGTCGGGGATGATGTGCGCCAGCACTTTCAACGGCTCGGTCTTGGCCAGAATCTTGCCGACTTTGCTGACGGACACACCACGATCGATCCAGTCGAGAATGCTGCGAACGCGCTCGATATCGGCCATCGAATACAAGCGATGCCCACTTTCGGTGCGTGTAGGTTGAATCAAACCATAGCGCCGCTCCCATGCACGCAACGTGACCGGGTTAACGCCGGTCAATCGTGCGACTTCACGTATGGGGAACAGATCTTCACATCCCAGCGCAATGGATGCCTGCGAAGCAGGGCTTTTGTCCGTGATGACAGACATAAGACAATCAACTTCCTTGTTGGCGAATTGGATCCCATTCTAACCTTGATGGGGCATTAAGATTCAAGCGATGAACAGCGACCAAAGTCGCTGGTTAAATCGGTAAAATCCGGAATATTCCTTGCATACTGTAAAACGCTGGCCACTACCCCCGGCCCTGCGTCAGGCGAAACTCCTACCCGGAGCGGCGCACTCGAAATACGGAGATATACAATGTCTACTTCCCCCGTCACGCTGATGGTTGCGCGTCGCGTCGCCGATGGACGCTATCAGGATCTGATCGCCTGGCTGCGCGAAGGTGAACAACTGGCCACCGACTTCCCCGGTTATCTCGGCTCCGGTGTGCTCGCTCCACCGCCCGGCGATAACGAGTTTCAAATCATTTTCCGGTTTGCCGATGAGCACACACTGCATGCGTGGGAGCATTCGGCCTCGCGTACTGCCTGGCTGGATCGTGGCAGCGACCTGTTTGCGCACCCGAAGGAGCATCGCGTCAGCGGCATTGAGGGCTGGTTCGGCGCCGATGCGATCGGCCAGCGCCCGCCACGCTGGAAACAGGCTGTCGCGATCTGGCTGGCGTTCTTCCCGGTATCGCTGCTGTTCAACTTTGTCCTCGGTCCGCTGCTCAGTGAAATGAGCCTGCTGCCGCGGATGCTGATCAGCACGGCATGCCTGACGCCGCTGATGGTTTATTTCTTTATTCCATTGTCGACCCGATTACTGGCAAATTGGTTGAACCGCACGCCAGCGCGCCCCTTGCCGGTTACCCCTTGCGCCCAAAATCGCTGATCCCTCTGGGGGAGCGGGCTTGCTCGAACCCACCTGAAGTCGGTTCTGCAATAGGTGGGTCGCTCGTGTCGCTGTTATAGTTTTTACTTCAACCGCGACGCGAGCCGTACATGACCACAACCTCCGCCCCGATCCTCATCACCGGCGCCGGCCAGCGTGTCGCCCTGCATTGCGCGCAGCGTTTGCTTGCAGACGGCCACGCTGTGATCTTCAGTTACCGCAGCGAACGTCCTGGCGTGCAAGTGCTGCGTGATCTGGGCGCCACCGGCGTGTTTGCGGACTTTTCCAGCGAAGCCGGCATACTCGCCTTCATCGCCGAACTGAAAACCCACACCGACAGCCTGCGGGCAATCGTACACAACGCCTCCGAATGGCTGGCCGAAACCCCGGACAACGAAGCTGAAGCGCTCACACGCATGTTCAACGTGCACATGCTCGCGCCCTATCTGATCAACCTGCATTGCGCCGACCTGCTCACGCAATCGACGCCTGCGGACATCATCCACATCAGCGATGATGTCACCCGCAAGGGCAGCAGCAAGCACATCGGTTACTGCGCCACAAAGGCCGGGCTCGACAGCCTGACCTTGTCGTTCGCCGCTCGCTATGCGCCAGCGATCAAGGTCAACGGCATCGCCCCTGCCCTGCTATTGTTCAATCCCGATGACGACGCGGCGTACCGCGCCAAAGCGCTGGCCAAATCCGCGCTGGGTATCGAACCCGGCAGTGAAGTGATCTATCAGAGCCTGCGCTACCTGCTCGACAACCCGTATGTCACCGGCACGACCCTGACCGTCAACGGCGGACGGCACGTCAAATAATACCGCCCGCGAGGATGTTGCATGACCCGCTCCCTGCCCGAGCATTACCGCGACATACTGATCGGTCTTGGTGAAGATCCCGACCGCGAAGGACTGCGAGACACGCCGCTACGCGCAGCCAAGGCGCTGCAATACCTGTGTCACGGCTACGAGCAGAGCGTCGATGAGATCGTCAATGGCGCGCTGTTTGCCTCGGACAGCGACGAGATGATCATCGTCGCCGACATCGAGCTGTACTCATTGTGCGAACATCACCTCCTGCCCTTCATCGGCAAGGCCCATGTGGCTTATATTCCGACGGGCAAGGTGCTGGGGTTGTCGAAGATCGGGCGACTGGTGGACATGTTCGCCCGGCGCCTGCAAATTCAGGAAAACCTCACCCGACAGGTTGCCGATGCGGTGCAACAAGTCACCGATGCCGCCGGCGTCGCCGTGGTCATTGAGGCCAGACACATGTGCATGATGATGCGCGGTGTCGAGAAACAGAATTCGACCATGAACACCTCGGTCATGCTCGGCGCCTTTCGTGAGTCGAGCAACACCCGCCAGGAGTTCCTGCAATTGATTGGACGGAGCAAGTAAATGGCACAACTTCAACCGGGAATGGCGCGCATCCGGGTCAAGGATCTGCGCTTGCGCACCTTTATCGGGATCAACGAGGACGAAATCCTCAACAAGCAGGATGTGCTGATCAACCTCACTATCCTGTACGCGGCGCAGGAAGCGGTGCGCGACAACGACATCGATCATGCGCTGAACTACCGCACCATCACCAAGGCGATCATCGCCCACGTCGAGGGCAACCGCTTCGCGCTGCTCGAGCGTCTGACCCAGGAATTGCTGGATCTGGTGATGACCAACGGCTCGGTGCTGTATGCCGAAGTCGAAGTCGACAAGCCGCATGCATTGCGCTTTGCCGAGTCGGTGTCAATAACGCTCGCGGCCAGCCGCTGAGCTTCAAGCTTAGCGCTGCAAGCGATAAGCTACGGCACCCCACCATTGAAATCTTGCAGCTCGCAGCTCGCCGCTCGAAGCTGTCTCGCAGAGACTTTTATGACTGAGCAACAACGCCTCGAACTCGAAGCCGCCGCCTTCCGCCGGCTGGTCGCCCACCTGGACAGCCGCAAGGACGTGCAGAACATCGACCTGATGAATCTTGCCGGGTTCTGCCGCAACTGCCTGTCGAAGTGGTACAAGGCCGAAGCCGACGAGCGCCAGATCGAGGTCAGCCTCGATGACGCCCGCGAAGTGGTTTACGGCATGCCGTACGCCGAATGGAAAGCTCAATTTCAGCAAGAGGCCAACGCCGAACAACAAGCGGCGTTCGCCAAAGGAAAACCTCATGAGTGATCTGAACACCCTGCGCACCAGCCTCAAGAGCGGCGAGCACCTTTTTGCCGACACCTTGGCCTTCATCGCCGCCGGTTACGACTACCAGCCTCAGGCGTTCAACAACGGTGGCGTAGAAAACGCCGCCGGGCAGAACGAAGGCTCATGCAAGACCCTGGGTCTGGCAATGCTGGAAGGCTTTAGCGATGAAGAAGCACTGCTGGCATTCGGCGAACATTACCGCTCAGTGGTGGCCACGCCTGAGGGCAGTGATCACGGCAATATTCGTGCGCTGATCAAAAATGGTCTGGCCGGTGTGAAGTTCGAAAAACAGCCGCTGAGCCGCCGCTGATCCTGCGTTGCCACCCCGGTCCCCTTATGGGAGCGGGCTTGCTCGCGAAATCGGTGTGCCAGTCACCCAAAATATCGCCTGAAACGACGCCTTCGCGAGCAAGCCCACTCCCACCTTTGGACTGTGGCGCCTGTGAGTAACGGGCACAAAAAAACCGGCCGAAGCCGGTTTTTTTTGTGCCCGCGATCTTAGAACGAAGCGTTCTGCAGACCGTCCAGGTAACGCTCGGTGTCCAGTGCCGCCATGCAGCCGGCGCCGGCCGAGGTGATGGCTTGACGGTAAACGTGGTCAGCCACGTCACCAGCGGCAAAGACACCTTCGACGCTAGTTGCGGTGGCGTTGCCATCACGGCCGCCCTGCACTACCAGATAACCGTCTTTGAGGGTCAACTGGCCTTCGAACAGCGAAGTGTTCGGCGTGTGGCCGATGGCGATAAACACGCCGTCGACTTTGATCTCGTCGAAGCTGCCATCGTTGTTCTTCAGACGCGCACCGGTCACGCCCATGTTGTCGCCCAGCACTTCGTCGAGGTTGGCGTTCAACTTGAGGATGATCTTGCCTTCGGCCACACGGGCGTTGAGCTTGTCGATCAGGATCTTCTCGGCGCGGAAGGTTTCGCGACGGTGGATCAGGGTCACAGTGCTGGCGATGTTGGCCAGGTACAGCGCCTCTTCAACAGCGGTGTTGCCGCCGCCAACCACTGCAACAGGCTTGTTGCGGTAGAAGAAACCGTCGCAGGTCGCGCAGGCCGAAACGCCTTTGCCCATGAACGCTTCTTCCGACGGCAGGCCCAGGTAACGAGCGCTGGCGCCGGTGGCGATGATCAGGGCGTCGCAAGTGTAGGTCGCACTGTCGCCGGTCAGGCTGTAGGGCTTGGAAGCGAAATCAACGGCGTTGATGTGGTCGAACACGACCTCGGTTTCAAAACGCTCGGCGTGCTCGCGCATCCGCTCCATCAACACAGGACCGGTCAGGCCGTGGACGTCGCCCGGCCAGTTGTCGACTTCGGTGGTGGTGGTCAGTTGACCGCCGGCCTGCATGCCGGTGATCAGCAGTGGCTTGAGGTTGGCACGGGCCGCGTATACCGCAGCGCTGTAACCGGCAGGGCCGGAACCGAGAATAATCACTCGCGAATGACGGACTTCAGACATGACCTGCTCCTGTAGACCGGGCCGAAAAGCTGGCACGGATCGCCGGACTGCCGGCGGGAATAAAAAAGGACCGTGGAAACCTTGGGGAAGGCTTGAGCTCGACAGTCCTGTAAAAAGTTGGGTGCAGCGTATCGAGGGGGGCAAGATTAAGGAAATACGGTTTAACAATCCAGCTCATAGGTGGTCTCTATGCCGACCCACTGACGAGATGGACGTCTTTGTTACAGTGAATGTCGATCGCTCTGCCGCGCTTTCGCACATCTTGCAAAGTCGGTAAGGTCGGCGCGTTTTCCCTTGCTCGGAGCCCCTTATGCCCGCCCCTGTTCTGTCCGGCCCGCAATACCTGCGCGAAGGCCTCAAACTGGTTCTCAGCCCGGGCCTGCGCCTGTTCGTGTTGTTGCCGCTGGCAATCAACCTGGTGCTGTTCGTCGGATTGATCTATCTGGCCGGCCATCAGTTCAGCCTATGGGTCGATACGCTGATGCCGTCACTGCCCCAGTGGCTGAGTTTCCTCAGTTACATTCTGTGGCCACTGTTCGTGGTGTTGGTGGCTTTGATGGTGTTCTTCACCTTCACCATGCTGGCCAATATCATCGCCGCGCCCTTCAACGGCTTCCTCGCGGAAAAAGTCGAAGTGGTCGTGCGCGGTAGCGATGACTTCCCGGCGTTCAGCTGGGGCGAATTGATCGCGATGATCCCGCGCACCCTCGCCCGGGAAATGCGCAAGCTCGGCTACTTCCTGCCGCGGGCCATTGGTCTGTTCATCCTCTCGTTCATCCCGGTGGTGAACATCGTCGCCGCCCCGCTGTGGTTGCTGTTCGGCGTGTGGATGATGGCTATCCAGTACATCGACTACCCGGCGGATAACCACAAACTGGGCTGGAACGAGATGCTCGCCTGGCTGCGGCAGAAACGCTGGCAGAGCATGAGTTTTGGCGGGATTGTTTATCTGGTGTTGCTGATCCCGGTGGTGAATGTCCTGATGATGCCGGCCGCTGTGGCCGGGGCGACACTGTTCTGGGTGCGTGAGCGTGGTGCCGAGAACCTTGTAACCCAACGCTGACCCCGTCACAAATCCATCATCCGACCGTCACAAGCGCGACATGGCCTCAGCCGACACTGAGGTCATGACGACAGCTCTACACATCACACTGATCAGCGAAACCTTCCCACCGGAAATCAACGGGGTGGCCAATACCCTTGGTCGCTTGTGCGATGGATTGCGCGCGCGCGGCCATCAAGTTGACTTGGTGCGGCCGCGTCAGGGCGGTGATCCGCAGCGCAGTGACGACGATGCAGTGTTGTTGTGTCGTGGCTGGCCGTTGCCGGGTTATCCGGGGCTGCAATGGGGCCAGTCGTCGATGCACAAACTGCTGCGGCGCTGGAAGCACCAGCGTCCTGACGTGCTGTACATCGCCACTGAAGGCCCGCTCGGGTTGTCGGCGTTGCGTGCAGCGCGGCGCCTGGGGATCTCGGTGGTCAGCGGTTTCCACACCAATTTCCAGCAATACACCAGCCAGTACGGCCTCGGTCTGCTGACCCGGATGCTGACGCATTACCTGCGCTGGTTTCACAATCGTTCGGCGCTGACGCTGGTGCCCAGTGTCAGCCAGCGACTGGAGCTGGAGCGCCGGCATTTCGAGCGATTGGCGTTGTTGTCCAGAGGCGTGGACAGCCAGTTGTTCCACCCAACCAAACGCATGAACGCTTTGCGTGAGCAATGGGGGCTGGGTGAGCGCGACATTGCTGTGATTCATGTAGGAAGACTCGCGCCAGAAAAAAACCTCGGTTTGCTCAAACGCTGCTTTGAAAAGCTGCGCAGCACTTATCCACAGCGCAATCTGAAGCTGATCGTGGTCGGCGACGGGCCGCAACGTATGGCCCTGGAAAAAGATCTGCCCGAGGCGATTTTCTGTGGGGCGCAGCGCGGTGAAGCGTTGGCGGCGCACTATGCGTCCGGTGATGTGTTCCTGTTTCCGAGCCTTACGGAAACCTTTGGCAATGTGGTGCTCGAAGCGCTGGCTTCAGGGCTTGGCGTGGTGGCTTACGATCAGGCAGCGGCGGCGCAGCATATTCGCCATGGCTATAACGGCGTACTGGCGATGCCGGGCGATGAAGAGGCGTTCTGTGATGCGGCGGCGTGGTTGCTGGAGGTGCATGAGACATTGCGTTGCGTGCGCCTGAATGCGCGGCAACATGCAAGTCGCCAGGGATGGGCGGCGGTGATCGAACAGTTTGAAAGCCATTTGCGTGGGGCATGTGTCGGGGAGCAGGTGGTGCCGAATGCGCAGACATTGCCTTGATTACCGCTGGCTTTGAGCCGTCTTCGCGCGCAAGCCCGCTCCCACATTGGAATGCATTTCAATTGTGGGAGCGGGCTTGCTCGCGAAGGGGCCTATGAAGGCGCCCGTTAAACCAGCGTCATCAACGCCTCACGGCTGAACGGCAGAATGTCCTGCTCACGTCCTTCGCGCACTTTCTGCGCCCAGTCCGGATCCACCAGCAGCGCACGGCCTACTGCCACCAGATCAAATTCCTCTTTATTCAAACGCTCCAACAGGTTCTCCAGACTGGCCGGTTGGGCGACCTTGTCGGTGTTGACCATGAACTGCAGGAATTCGCCATCGAGCCCGACGCTGCCGACAGTGATGGTCGGTTTACCCGTTAGCTTACGCGTCCAGCCTGCCAGGTTGAGCTCGGACCCGTCGAACTCCGGTTCCCAGAAACGCCGGGTCGAGCAGTGGAAAATATCCACGCCTGCCTCGGACAATGGCTTGAGAAACTCGCCCAACGCTTGCGGGGTTTGCACCAGACGTGCGGTGTAATCCTGCTGCTTCCACTGCGAGAAACGGAAGATGATCGGGAAACCTTCGCCGACCGCCGCGCGTACTGCCTGAATAAGTTCGATAGCGAAACGCGAACGGTTGGCCAGGCTGCCACCGTATTCGTCGGTGCGCTGGTTACTGCCTTCCCAAAAGAACTGGTCGACCAGATAGCCGTGGGCGCCGTGGATTTCCACGCCATCCATGCCGATGCTTTGTGCATCTTTGGCCGCCTGAGCGAAAGCGGCGATCACGTCCTGAATGTCTTGTTTGCTCATGCCGTGAACCACGACCTGACCGTCCTTGAGTTTTTCCGACGGACCGTAACCCGGCACGCTGGCGTCCGGCTCGGTGCCGATACGACGTACGCTGCCGACGTGCCACAGTTGCGGAACAATCTTGCCGCCTTCAGCGTGGACGGCGTCGACGACTTTTTTCCAGCCGGCCAACGCGGCCTCACCGTAAAAGTGCGGCACGTTCGGATAGCCGTTCGAGGCCTTGTGGCCGACGGTGGTGCCTTCGGTGATGATCAGGCCGACACCAGCGGCTGCGCGACGGCGGTAATACTCGATGACTTTAGAGTTCGGTACGCCGCCCGGAGAAAACGAACGGGTCATTGGCGCCATGACCACGCGGGTCGGCAGTTCGAGGGCACCGAGGTGGAACGGTTTGAACAGGGCTTGAACGGGCATCACAAGGCTCCACGAAAACATTATCGACAGGGCATAACCCATATGATGGCGATAATATGAATAGTGACGCCAGCGCGGAAGCACTATTGATCTGAATGATTAAGGGTCAAAAGGCAGGCAAAAAAATCGCAGCGCGATGGCTGCGATTTTCAGGTTTCAGCTCAGCGCTTTTTCAATCGCATGAACAATGGTCGGATCGTCTGGCGCCGTGCGTGGCGAGAACCGGGCCAACACCCGGCCGTCCTTGCCGAGCAGGAACTTCTCGAAATTCCAGGTGATGTCACCGGGAAATTCCGCCCCCTCGCCCGCCAGCAAACGGTAGAGCTGGTGACGATCGTGACCGTTGACTTCGAGCTTGCTCGACAACGGAAATGTCACGCCATAGTTGAGGCTGCAGAATTCCTGAATTTCCTGTTCGGTGCCTGGTTCCTGACCGGCAAACTGGTTGCACGGCAGGCCCAACACACTGAAGCCTTTGCTTTTGAACTGCTGATAAAGGTTTTCCAGCGCCGCGTACTGTGGGGTCAAGCCGCATTTGGAGGCGACGTTGACCACCAGCACGACGTGGCCCTTGAAGGGCGCCAGCGGTAGCTCCTGACCATCCAGGGCTGTCAACTTAAGGTCGTGAAAAGCACTCATGACGAACTCCAGGATTCCCGTGTTCTACTCGAAACGGCCACTTGGCGAAGCTACCAAGGACAGCCGCGGACTAAAAAGGCGCCCGCAGGCGCCTCTCCAGTTCTCGAAAGCTTAGCGCAGAAAATCAGTGCTGATGGCCGCCTTCGCCATGGACGTGACCATGAGCGACTTCTTCCTGGCTGGCGTCACGGATAGCAACGATCTTCACTTTGAAGTTCAGGCGCTGACCGGCCAGTGGGTGGTTGCCGTCAACAGTCACATCGTCGCCGTCCAGGTCACGGATGGTCACGATCTGCATTTGGCCGTCCGGCGCCGATGCGTGGAACTGCATGCCGACTTCCAGTTCGTCAACACCTTCGAACATGCTGCGGCTCAGAGTGCTGACCAGTTCGGCCGCGTATTCGCCGTAAGCGTCTTCCGGCTCAACGGAAACTTCCAGCTCGTCACCAACAGCTTTGCCTTCCAGGGCTTTTTCCAGGCCCGGGATGATGTTGCCTGCGCCTTGCAGGTAGACCAGCGGAGCGCCGCCGGCGGAGCTGTCGATGACCTCACCAGCGTCGTTGGTCAGGGTATAGTCGATGGAGACAGCCTTATTGGCGGCGATCAGCATGGGGCGAGACCTTTTGCATAAGAATTTAGAAAGGCGAAGTTTAGCGAAGCAATCGCGCGAAAGCGAACACAACCCGGACAAACGGGATTCGACGATTACTGGCTTCCATCAGGACAAAGAGGATCACTGGGTGGCCGAGCTTTCCTGTGGCCACACTCAGCACCTGCGTCACCAGCCACCCTGGCAATCGCGGGCGTGGGTGCTGGACCCGGCGCAACGTATTGAAAAAATAGGCCAACCCTTTGCCTGCGGTTGGTGCGCACAAGGCTCGGTTAGCGATAACCTTGGCGACTGAAATTCGGCAGATCGTCAGAGATAGATGATCGCCATTGCCATGCACCCTTAGAGAATTCGCATGCAAACTTTTTTTATCGCGCCCACCGATTTTGGTGTGGGTCTGACCTCCATAAGCCTCGGGCTGGTGCGCATGCTTGAGCGAGCCGGGTTGAAAGTCGGTTTCTTCAAGCCGATTGCCCAGCCGCATCCGGGCGACACCGGCCCTGAGCGCTCCACCGAACTGGTGGCCCGCACCCATGGTCTGAAACCGCCACAACCGTTGGGCCTGGCCCACGTTGAGCGGATGCTCGGCGACGGCCAGCTCGATGAGCTGCTCGAAGAAATCATCACCCTTTATCAGCAGGCAGCCGTCGGCAAGGACGTGCTGGTCGTGGAAGGCATGGTGCCGACCCGCAGCGCCAGTTACGCCGCGCGGGTGAATTTGCACCTGGCCAAAAGCCTCGATGCCGAGGTGATTCTGGTGTCGGCACCGGAAAACGAAGTGCTCGCCGAACTCTCCGGCCGCGTCGAATTGCAGGCGCAATTATTCGGCGGCCCGAAGGACCCGAAGGTTCTCGGCGTGATCCTCAACAAGGTCAAGACCGACGAGAGCATGGAGGCCTTCGCCGCACGTCTGAAGGAGCACTCGCCATTACTGCGCAACGGCGATTTCCGCTTGCTCGGCTGCATCCCGTTCCAGCCCGAACTCAACGCACCACGCACCCGTGACGTGGCCGACCTGATGGGCGCGCAAGTGCTCAACGCCGGCGACTACGAAACCCGGCGCATGAGCAAAATCATCATTTGCGCGCGGACCATGCGCAACACCGTCGAGCTGCTCAAGCCCGGCGTGCTGGTGGTGACGCCGGGCGACCGCGACGACATCATCCTCGCCGTCAGCCTCGCGGCGATCAACGGCGTGCCACTGGCCGGCCTGCTGCTGACCAGCGACACCCTGCCCGATCCGCGCATCATGGACTTGTGCCGTGGCGCCTTGCAGGCCGGTCTGCCGGTGTTGTCGGTGAGCAGCGGCTCCTACGACACCGCCAACCTGCTCAATGGCCTGAACAAGGAAATCCCCATCGATGACCGCGAGCGTGCGGAAATCATCACCGATTTCGTCGCCAGCCATCTCGATGCCAACTGGCTGCACCAACGCTGTGGCACGCCACGGGAAATGCGCCTGTCGCCGGCGGTGTTCCGCTATCAATTGATCCAGCGCGCCCAAGCCGCCAACAAGCGCATCGTCCTGCCCGAGGGTAGCGAGCCGTTCACCGTGCAGGCAGCGGCGATCTGCCAGGAGCGCGGCATCGCCCGTTGCGTGTTGCTGGCCAAACCCGAAGACGTCGAAGCCGTGGCCCGTGCCCAAGGCATCGTCTTGCCGCCAGGGCTGGAAATCCTCGATCCGGACCTGATCCGCGAGCGCTATGTCGAGCCGATGGTCGCCCTGCGCAAGACCAAAAGCCTCAACGCGCCGATGGCCGAACAACAATTGGAAGACACCGTGGTGATCGGCACCATGATGCTGGCACTGGATGAAGTCGACGGGCTGGTTTCCGGTGTCATCAACACCACCGCCAATACCATCCGCCCAGCCTTGCAACTGATTAAAACCGCGCCGGGCTGCACGCTGGTGTCGTCGGTGTTCTTCATGCTGTTCCCCGAAGAAGTACTGGTCTACGGCGACTGCGTGATGAACCCGCACCCAAGCGCCGCCGAACTGGCCGAGATTGCCCTGCAAAGCGCTGACTCTGCCGCCGCGTTCGGCATCACCCCGCGCGTGGCGATGATCAGTTACTCCAGTGGCGAATCGGCCACAGGCGAGGAAGTCGAGAAAGTCCGCGAAGCCACCCTGCTCGCCCATGAGCAACAGCACTCGCTGCTGATCGACGGCCCATTGCAATACGACGCTGCCGCCAACGAGAACGTGGCACGGCAACTGGCGCCCAACAGTCCGGTCGCCGGTCGCGCCACGGTGTTCGTGTTCCCTGACCTGAACACCGGCAACACCACCCACAAAGCCGTACAGCGCAGCGCCGATTGCGTCAGCCTCGGCCCGATGCTGCAAGGCCTGCGCAAACCGGTGAACGACTTGCCACGCGGTGCACAGGTCGACGACATCGTCTACACCATCGCCCTCACGGCGATCCAAGCCGCCAACCGACCTATGGATGTGTAAATGCTGGACTTTCTACCTGCACCACTGCGCGGCGTGATCGCCTCGCTGCTGTTGGCGCTCAATACCATTGTGCTGTGCTCGTTTCTGTTCTGCGTGGCGCTGGTCAAGGCCTTGCCGTTCGCCGTCGCTCAGCGCATCGCCGGCTGGCTGATGCGCCACACCCACGAAGCCTGGATCAGCAACAACAAAGGCTGGATGAACCTGGTGCGCCGCACGCGCTGGCAACTTAGCGGCCTGCAAGGTCTTGACTATCAACACTCGTACCTGATCACCAGCAACCACCAGAGCTGGGTCGATATTCTGGTGCTGCAATACGTCCTCAACCGGCGCATCCAGCCACTGAAGTTCTTCCTCAAGCAGGAGCTGATCTGGGTGCCGGTGATCGGTCTGGCCTGGTGGGCGCTGGGCTTTCCGTTCATGAAGCGCTACTCCAAGGCTTACCTTGCCAAGCACCCGGAGAAGAAAGGCAAAGATCTGGAAACCACCCGCAAGACCTGCGCGAAATTTCGCAACAATCCGGTGGGGATTTTCAACTTCGTCGAAGGCACGCGCTTCACTGAAGGCAAGCATGCTCAACAGCAATCGCCGTTCAAATACCTGCTCAAGCCCAAGGCCGGGGGCATTGCCTTTGTACTGGACGCAATGGGTGAACAACTGGAGTCGATCGTCAACGTGACGATCCACTATCCGGCCGGACGTCCGGGTTTCTGGGACCTGCTGTGTGGGAATGTGCGGGATGTCGTGGTGCACTTTGAAGCGCTGAAGATCCCGCCGCAATTCATCGGCAAGAACTACGACCAGGACGGCGAATATCGCCTGCAGTTTCAAGGCTGGATCAATCAGCTATGGCTGGACAAGGATGCGCTGTTGGAACAGATGCACCGCGAATATCCAGACCGCCATTGATTCCTGTGGGAGCGGGCTTGCTCGCGAATACGGTTTACCATTCAAAGCTGATGCTGGCTGATCCACCGCTTTCGCGAGCAAGCCCGCTCCCACAGTTGACCGAGTTGGCCCGAAATAAAAAGCCCGCCGATGATTGCTCATCGGCGGGCTTTTTGGTTTGCAGCTAACGCTTAGATCGCACCACGCTGACGCAGCAGATCCAGCACTTGCTTGACGCTTTCTTCCAGCGACAGCGACTGGGTGTCGATCACCAGATCAGCATTGAGCGGCACGTCATACGGGAAGGATTCGCCCGGAATGTTGTCGCCACCGGCAGCATACAACCCTTGCGGATCACGCTCGGCGCACACAGTCGGCGAGGCCTGGACGTAGACCGTCAGCAGACGTTCCTTGCCGATCAGGTCCTTGGCCTGCTCACGCCCCTCTTCGCTGGGTGCCACGAATGCCGCCAGCGTCAGCAGACCCGCTTCGTTGAACTGACGCGCAACATGCGCGGCACGACGCCAGTTTTCGGTGCGACCGACGCGATCATGCGGCAGACCTTTGTTGAGGTCGTGACGCAGATTTTGGCCATCCAGCACGAATACCGCACGCCCCATGTCGAACAGCTTGCGCTCAACGGCGTACGCCAGCGTGCTCTTGCCCGCGCCCGACAAACCGCTGAACAACACGGTGGCCGGTTGCTGGCCGAAACGCTGAGCGCGCTCTTCGGTAGCAACATGGGCCAGTTTGCCGTGGTGCGTCGCGGTGCCGTGAGTCACGGGCTGCGCGACGATCATGCCGGCGCCGACGGTGCCGTTGGTCAAGCGGTCGATGATGATGAAGGCGCCAGTGGTGCGGTTGCTCTCGTAACCGTCGAGGGCGATCGGCGCGTCAAGCGCGATCCTCACCTTACCGATTTCGTTGAGCTGCAACGCGCTCGCCGGACCTTCTTCGAGGGTGTTCACATCCACTTTGTTGACGATGCTGGCGATGGAGCCCGGCACGTAACTGGTGGCGCGTTTGATGTCGTATTTCTTGCCCGGCAGCATCGGCTCTTCAGCCATCCACACCAGCATCGCTTCGAAGCTGTCGGTGACCGGCGGCACGTTGTCGGCATGCACCAGCAAATCGCCGCGGGAGATGTCGATTTCGTCTTCCATGGTCAGCGTCACGGCCTGACCGGGACCTGCGTGTTCCAACTCACCTTCGAAGGTGACGATGGATTTCACGCGGCTGCTCTTGCCCGACGGCAACACCACGACTTCGTCGCCCTTGTGCACGATGCCGCTGGCGAGCGTGCCGGCGAAACCACGGAAGTTCAGGTTCGGACGGTTGACGTACTGCACCGGGAAACGCAGATCGGTGAAGTTACGGTCGCCCGCCACTTCCACGGTCTCGAGAATTTCCATCAGCGACTGGCCGGTGTACCACGGCGAACGCTCGGACTTGTTCACCACGTTGTCGCCCTTCAGAGCCGACATCGGCACGAAGTGCATGCTGGTCGGCTTCATCTTCAAGCCTTCGGCGAACTTCAGGTAGTCGGCCTTGATCGACTCGAACACACCCTCATCGAAATCCTTGAGGTCCATCTTGTTGATGGCGACAACGATGTGCTTGATGCCCAGCAGCGAGGCGATGAAGCTGTGGCGACGGGTCTGGGTCTGCACGCCGTAACGGGCGTCGACCAGGATGATCGCCAGGTCACAGGTGGACGCACCAGTGGCCATGTTGCGGGTGTACTGCTCATGGCCGGGGGTGTCGGCGATGATGAATTTGCGCTTGGCGGTGGAGAAATAGCGGTAGGCGACATCAATGGTGATGCCCTGCTCACGCTCGGCCTGCAGACCGTCGACCAGCAATGCCAGGTCGATATCGTCACCGGTGGTGCCGACTTTCTTCGAATCGCGGGTGATGGCTTCCAGGTGATCTTCGTAGATCATCTTGGAGTCGTGCAGCAGGCGCCCGATCAGGGTGCTCTTGCCGTCATCGACGTTACCGCAGGTCAAAAAGCGCAGCAGTTCTTTACGTTCGTGCTGGCCCAGGTAGGCGAGGATGTCCTCGCTGATCAAATCAGATACGTGCGACATGACAACCCCTTAGAAATAACCCTGACGTTTCTTGTCTTCCATGGAGCCGGCGCCATCGTGGTCGATGACACGGCCCTGGCGCTCGGAAGTTCGCGTCAGGAGCATTTCCTGAATGATGTCCGTCAGGCTTTCAGCCTCGGACTCCACCGCGCCCGTCAACGGGTAGCAGCCAAGGGTACGGAAACGCACTTTCTTTTTGACGATGCGCGCTTTGTCCTCATCGGACAGGTGCTCGAGGATTCGGTCGTCGTCGATCATGATCAGCGTGCCGTTCTTCTCGATCACTTCGCGCTCGGCGGCAAAGTACAGCGGCACAATCGGGATGCCTTCGAGGTAGATGTACTGCCAGATGTCCAGTTCGGTCCAGTTCGACAACGGGAACACACGAATGGATTCGCCCTTGTTGACCTTGCCGTTGTAGACGTTCCACAGCTCTGGACGCTGGTTTTTCGGGTCCCAGCGGTGCTTGCTGTCACGGAAAGAGTACACGCGCTCTTTGGCGCGGGATTTTTCTTCATCGCGACGGGCACCGCCGAACGCTGCGTCGAAACCATGCTTGTCGAGCGCCTGTTTCAGGCCCTCGGTTTTCATGATGTCGGTGTGTTTGGCGCTGCCGTGGGTGAACGGGTTGATGTTCTGCGCCACGCCATCCGGGTTGATGTGCGTGATCAGGTCCAGGCCCAGCTCTTCGACCATTTTGTCGCGGAACTTGTACATTTCCTGGAATTTCCAGCGGGTGTCGACGTGCATCACCGGAAACGGCAGTTTGCCCGGGAAGAACGCCTTGCGTGCCAGGTGCAGCATCACGGCGGAGTCTTTACCGATGGAGTACAGCATCACCGGGTTATCGAACTCGGCGGCCACCTCGCGGATGATGTGGATGCTTTCCGCCTCCAGCTGTTTCAGATGCGTCAGTTTGTCGACCATGGCTACTCACGAAAGCTTTCTTATGAACGGCCAGCGGGCCGTGTTCGAGCGGGGAATCCTAGCACAGCGAGCTTCTTCTAATCAGGACGCCAACTAGATCGAAAGAGCATATGAATATGCCCACTCGTTTGGGCAGGAAGCGCCCTCCTGTGGGAGCGGGCTTGCTCGAGAAAGCGCAGGATCAGTCGAAATCATTTTTGAATGACACACCGCATTCGGGAGCAAGCCCCCTCCCACCTTGGATCGATGTGATACGTCAAATCGGGTTCGGGCAATCGATGAAGATGTGTTCGACAGCAAAACGCTTTGCCAGATAATCGCCCAGCGCCTGCACACCATAACGCTCGGTGGCATGGTGGCCGGCGGCGATGAAGCTGATGTCGTTTTCCCGGGCACTGTGAAAAGTCTGCTCGGATGCTTCGCCACTCAGGAACAGATCGACGCCCGCCGCCACACCCTGATCGATATAACCCTGGCCGCCGCCAGTGCACCAGCCAACCCGACGGATCATCGCGCTGCCTTCGACCAGCAACGGCTCACGGCCCATGACTTCCTGCACCTTGCGGGCGAAATCACGCGGGGTGACAGGTTCGCTCAGCGAGCCGACCAGACCGACGATTTTCAGATTATCCGGATCCAGCGGGCCTTCAACGGTGATGTCCAGTTGACGCGCCAGTTGCACGTTATTGCCCACGTCCGGGTGGAGGTCCAGCGGCAAGTGATAGGCGAGCAGGCTGATGTCGTGCTTGAGCAATGTCTTGAGTCGACGCTGCTTCATGCCGGTGATGCACGGGTTTTCGCCCTTCCAGAAATAACCGTGATGCACCAGCACCAGATCGGCCTCGGCCTCGACGGCGGCATCGAGCAACGCCTGGCTGGCGGTGACGCCGCTGACGATGCGCATCACCTGCGGACGGCCCTCGACCTGCAACCCGTTGGGGCAATAGTCGGCGATTTTTGCACTGCCCAGGTAACGATCGGCTTCTTCGACGAGGGTGCTGAGGGCGACGGCCATGAAAGACTCCTAAATATCCCGTTCAGAGGCGCGCGCGGCCTCGTATAATGCGCGACATTATGGGCGGTCTGACCCCGCCTGCAACTTTTCCAGGACGTGCTTAATGTTCAAGGCGCTACGTTTTATGGGCTGGCCGCTGTTGGCCGGTGTGCTTATCGCTCTGTTGATTATTCAGCGTTACCCGCAATGGGTCGGGCTGCCGAGCCTCGACGTCAACCTGCAACAGGCCCCGCAGACCACCAGCGTGCAACAGGGGCCGGTGTCCTATGCGGACGCGGTGACCACTGCCGCACCGTCAGTGGTCAATCTGTACACCACCAAAGTCATCAACAAACCGGCGCATCCATTGTTTGAGGATCCGCAGTTCCGCCGCTTCTTCGGTGACAACTCGCCCAAGCAGAAGCGCATGGAATCGAGCCTCGGCTCCGGCGTGATCATGAGCCCGGAAGGCTACATTCTGACCAACAACCACGTCACCAGCGGTGCCGATCAGATCGTCGTGGCGCTCAAGGACGGTCGTGAAACCCTCGCTCGGGTGATCGGCAGCGACCCGGAAACCGACCTCGCCGTATTGAAGATTGACTTGAAAAACCTGCCGTCGATTACCGTCGGGCGCTCCGACAATATTCGCATCGGCGATGTCGCGCTGGCCATCGGCAACCCGTTCGGCGTCGGCCAGACCGTGACCATGGGCATCATCAGCGCCACCGGGCGTAACCAGTTGGGCCTGAACAACTACGAAGACTTCATCCAGACCGACGCGGCGATCAACCCGGGCAACTCCGGCGGCGCGCTGGTCGACGCCAACGGCAACCTCACTGGCATCAACACGGCAATCTTCTCCAAGTCCGGCGGCTCGCAGGGCATCGGTTTTGCCATCCCGGTGAAACTGGCGATGGAAGTGATGAAGTCGATTATCGAGCACGGCCAGGTGATTCGTGGCTGGCTGGGTATTGAAGTGCAGCCCCTGACTCAGGAACTGGCCGAGTCGTTTGGCTTGTCGGGGCGCCCGGGGATTGTTGTCGCCGGTATCTTCCGTGACGGTCCGGCGCAGAAAGCCGGCCTGCAACTGGGTGACGTGATTCTGAGTATCGATGGCGAACCGGCCGGCGATGGTCGTCGCTCGATGAACCAGGTCGCGCGGATCAAACCCACCGACAAGGTGACGATTCAGGTGATGCGTAACGGCAAAGAACTCAAGCTCACCGCAGAAATCGGCCTGCGCCCACCACCAGCACCGGTGCAGGAAAAAGAACAGTAAGACTTTGTTCGCGCCGATGGCGCGAATAACAGATATTCTCAAAAGGCATGTTATGTTGTTTCAATTTAACGATTGGAACAACATAACATGTCGTCTCGAACAAAGGCCTCTCTACTGGGCCTGACTCTCGGTCTGCCCTTGGGTTTATTGGGCGATCCGGTCTTCGCCGAAGATCAAATACCGCTCGAACTCGACGCCATCAGCGTCACCTCCGATTACGAATCCCCCACCGGCCCGGTTAAGGGCTACCGCGCCACACGCTCCTCCAGCGCGACCAAAACCGATACCGCGATCCGCGACATCCCCCAAGCCATCAGCGTGGTGCCCGCCAGCGTGCTCAAGGATCTGGGCAGCACCAGCGTAGAGCGCGCACTGGATTTCGCCGGCGGCGTGTCGAAGCAAAACAACTTCGGCGGCCTGACCCTCTACGAATACAGCGTGCGCGGTTTCACCACTTCGGAGTTCTATAAGGACGGCTTCAGCGCCAATCGCGGCTATACGACCACGCCCGACGTCGCCAATCTCGAGCGCATCGAAGTGCTCAAGGGCCCGGCCGCCAGCCTGTACGGCCGCGGCGACCCTGGCGGCACGGTGAACATCGTCACCAAGAAACCACAACCCGAAGCCTTCACCACCCTGCAAACCAGCGCCGGCAGTTGGGATCGCTATCGCACCGCGCTGGACGTCAACACGCCGCTCGATGCAGAAGGTGACGTGCTCGCGCGAATCAACCTCGCCATCGAGGACAACCACAGCTTTCGAGATCACGTCGACAGCCAGCGTGTATTCGTCGCGCCTTCGATCAGTTGGCAACTGAACCCGGACACATCGCTGTTAGTAGAAAGCGAAATCGTCCGTCATAGCTCCACCTTCGATCGCGGCATTGTTGCGCCGAACAATAAATGGAGTGGCGTCTCGCGCGCGACCTTCCTCGGCGAACCGAACGACGGCAACATCGACAACCACAACAACCTGCTGCAGGCGACGCTTGAACATCACCTCAATGACAGCTGGAAACTACGCCTGGCCAGCCACTACAAGGAAGGCAAACTCTGGGGCTTCGCCTCTGAAAGTCGTGCGCTGAATGCCGACGGCCACACCGTCAACCGCCGTTACCGCGAGCGCGACAATCGCTGGCATGACAGCATCACCCAACTGGAACTGCGCGGCCTGTTCGACCTCGGCCCCTGGCAGCACGAACTGCTGATCGGCACCGAATACGAAAACTATCGCAAGAACGAACGAGTCACGACCTTCGCCGGCAGCCCTTACGCCATCGACATCTACCGGCCGATCTACGGTCAGCCAAAACCCGATGGCGCACGCTCGGGCACAGACTTCTTCGAACACGTCGAAAGCCACGCACTGAACCTGCAGGATCAAATCGTCTTCACGGACAAACTGCGCGGGATGATCGGCGCGCGTTTCGAACATTTCGACCAACGCATCGACGATAAAACCCGCAATGCCAGCAGCCGCCAAAGTCACGATGCCCTCACCCAGCGCGCCGGTCTGCTCTATCAGTTAACGCCCAATACCGGCCTGTTCGCCAACGCCTCGACGTCATTCAAACCGAACAATGGCCTCGACGCCGCCGGCAAATCCTTCGCCCCGGAAGAAGGCGTTGGCTACGAAATCGGCATCAAGAACGAACTGTTCGACGAACGCCTGAGCAGCACCCTCGCCTTCTTCCACATCGACAAGGAAAACGTCCTTGCCCTCGACCCGGGCACCGACACCCGCCGTGCGATGGGCAAGGCGCGTAGTCGTGGCTTCGACCTGCAAGTGACCGGGCAAGTCACCGATGCCGTAAGGGTGATCGGGGCATTTGCCTACATCGACGCCGAAGTGACCAAGGGCGACGCGGTGATTGCCACTGGCAGCCGAATTCTCGGCGTGGCCAAGCGCAGCGGCAGTTTGCTCGGTGTTTACGAATTTCAGGATGGTCACCTGCGCGGCTCGGACGTCGGCGCAGCGTTTACGTATGTCGGTGACCGTTCGGGTGAGTCGGGCAGTGACTTCGAATTACCGGCCTATCACACCGTCGACCTGCTGGCCCATTACAAGGCCAGCGACAACGTCACCGTTGGCCTGAACCTGAACAATCTGTTCGACGAAAAATACGACGAGCGCTCGTACAGCAACTACTGGGTCAACCCCGGCGAACCGCGCAATTTCACCGTCAGCCTGACACTCAACCTGTAAAAGGACGTCACCATGCAATACCGTAAAACCTTCCTGATCCTCGCCGCGCTGTTCGCCACACAAGCCACAGCCCATGGCCTGTGGACAGAACAACGTCGCGGCAACATCGAAGTGATCTACGGCCACGGCGCCGAAGACAATGCCTTCAAGGCCCAGAAAATCAGCGGCGCGTGGGCCTATGACGCGGGCGGCAAGATGATCCCGGTCAGCGTCGAGCGCCTTGCCGATCACGCCCGCCTGAAACCGCTGAAAACGCCGGCGGTCATGGCGGTGGCGCTGAACAACGGGATGTGGTCGCAAACGGCTGACAAGAAGTGGATCAACGAAGGTCGCAGCAAAGTGCCCGGTGCAATCGAAGCGACGCAGACGTTCAAATACAGCCTGGCGATTTATCAACCGGGAGCGAAGTTGCCCAAGCTCGATCAGATCAAACTGCTGATTTTGCCGGAGGTCGATCCGCTAACCGTCGGGCCGGGGAATTCATTGCCGGTACGGGTTTTGCTCGATGGCAAACCGGCAGCGGGCGTGAAGTTGATCGGCGATTATCGGAGCGCGCCGAATACGCTGAGCACCGAGACCGACAAGGACGGGCGCGCGCAGGTGTTGGTACGAAATGAGGGGTTGAATGTGATTGCCGCGCAGGTTGAGGTGCCGGTGAAGGACAGTGTTGATGTGAACAGTCGAGGGTTGTTCAGTTCGCTGACGTTTTTGGGGGAGCCACATCACGAGTAAGGCTCAGGATTCGCGGCGCTGCATTCGCAAGCAAGACCGCTCCCACATTTGATCTGTGTCGTGCACAAATCCACTGTGGGAGCGGGCTTGCTCGCGAAAGCGGTTTAGAGGTCGCCGAGCCCGTCGATCAACGCCTGATTCTGCTCCGGCGTGCCGATCGAAATCCGCAGGAACTGCGCAATCCGCGCCTGCTTGAAGTGCCGCACGATCACGCCTTGCTCACGCAATTTGGCCGCCAGCCCTGCGGCGTCATGTTGCGGATGCCGGGCGAAGATGAAGTTCGCCGCCGACGGTAGCACCTCAAAGCCCTTGGCCTGCAACTGCGCAATCACCCATTCACGGCTCTCGATGACCAGACGGCAAGTCTTGTCGAAGTACTCACGATCCTCGAACGCCGCCGCGGCACCGACATTCGCCAGACGATCCAATGGATAGGAGTTGAAGCTGTTCTTGATACGCTCCAGCGCCTCGATCAAGTCTGGATGCCCCACCGCCAAACCGACCCGCAGGCCCGCCAGTGAACGGGATTTGGACAGGGTCTGCGTCACCAGCAGGTTCGGATAGCGATCCACCAGGCTGATGACCGTCTCGCCGCCAAAATCGATATAAGCCTCATCGACCACTACCACCGAATCCGGGCTGGCCTTGAGAATCTGCTCAACCGCGTCCAGCGCCAGCAGGCAACCGGTGGGGGCGTTCGGATTAGGGAAAATGATCCCGCCGTTCGGCTTGGCGTAGTCCGCCGGGTTGATCTGGAACTGCGCATCAAGCGGTACCGCATCAAACTTGATGCCGTACAGACCGCAATACACCGGATAAAAGCTGTAACTGATGTCCGGAAACAACAACGGCTGCTCGTGTTGCAACAGGCCGTGGAAGATGTGCGCAAGCACTTCATCCGAGCCGTTGCCCAGGAACACCTGATTGCTCTGCACGCCGTAGTAGTTAGCAACCGCGTTTTTCAGCAAGTCGCTGTTCGGGTCCGGGTACAGACGCAGGTTGTCGTTGAGCTCGGTCTGCATCGCCGCCAGGGCTTTTGGCGACGGGCCATAAGGGTTTTCATTGGTATTGAGCTTGACCAGTTTGGTCAGTTTCGGCTGTTCGCCCGGTACATACGGCACCAGATCCTTGACGAACGGGCTCCAGAATTTACTCATGTTCAGTTCCCCTTCGATTCGTCTTTGATGCGGTATTCGGCGCTGCGCGCGTGGGCACTCAGCGATTCGCCACGGGCCAGCACGGATGCGGTTTTACCCAGCTGCGAAGCACCGTCCTCGGAACAGAAGATGATCGACGAACGTTTCTGGAAGTCATACACGCCCAGCGGCGAGGAGAAACGTGCAGTGCCGGATGTCGGCAATACATGATTGGGGCCCGCGCAGTAGTCGCCCAGGGCTTCGCTGGTGTGACGGCCCATGAAGATCGCACCCGCGTGGCGGATCTGCGGCAGCCAGGCTTGCGGGTCAGCGACCGACAACTCCAGATGCTCCGGAGCGATGCGGTTGGCGACTTCGATCGCCTGCGCCATGTCACGCACATGAATCAGCGCACCGCGACCATTGATCGAGGTTTCGATGATGGTCGCGCGATCCATGGTCGGCAGCAGTTTGTCGATGCTCGCGGCAACCTTGTCGAGAAACTCGGCGTCGGGGCTGACCAGAATCGCCTGAGCGTCTTCATCGTGTTCAGCCTGGGAGAACAGATCCATGGCGATCCAGTCAGGATCGGTCTGACCGTCGCACACGACGAGAATTTCCGAAGGGCCGGCGATCATGTCGATACCGACCTGACCAAAAACGTGGCGCTTGGCTGTCGCTACATAGATGTTGCCCGGGCCGACCACTTTGTCGACCTGCGGCACGCTTTCGGTACCGTAAGCCAGGGCGGCAACCGCCTGCGCGCCACCAATGGTGAACACCCGGTCGACACCAGCGATGCACGCCGCCGCCAGTACCAGTTCATTGATTTCACCACGCGGAGTCGGCACGACCATGACCACTTCGGTCACACCGGCGACCTTGGCCGGAATCGCGTTCATCAACACCGACGACGGGTACGACGCCTTGCCGCCCGGCACGTACAGCCCTGCGCGATCGAGCGGCGTGACCTTCTGGCCCAGCACCGTGCCGTCGGCCTCGGTGTAGCTCCAGGAATCCTGCTTCTGTTTTTCGTGGTAGCTGCGCACCCGAGCTGCGGCTTTTTCCAAGGCTTCGCGTTGCGGCACGGTGATGCGGGTCAGGGCAAGTTCCAGGCGCTCGCGCGGCAGGATCAGGTCAGCCATCGAGGCCACTTCCAGACCGTCGAACTTCTGGGTGAACTCGACCAGCGCTGCGTCACCGCGCTCGCGCACAGCCTTGATAATGTCCAGCACGCGCTGATTGACCGAGTCGTCAGACACACTTTCCCAGCTCAGCAGATGATCCAGATGATGCGCGAAATCCGGGTCAGCAGCGTTGAGTCGGCGAATTGCAGTCGGTGCGGTCATAGCGAGAGCCTCATAGGAATGGCAAAAACTCAGGCGCCCGAAACTACCATTCGATCCGCTTGGGCACCTGAGAATTCTGGCTATGAGGCGGATAGACGGCGCGACCTGGGGTCGCGCAAGTAAATCAGCCGCGGTGTCGAGACTCCACTGCGTTGCGCAGGGTGTCGATCAACGCCTGGATGCGGGCGTGTTGCATTTTCATCGAAGCCTTGTTGACCACCAGGCGCGAGCTGATCGTGGCGATCAGCTCCTGAGGTTCCAGGCCATTGGCGCGCAGGGTGTTACCGGTGTCGACCACGTCGATGATCTTGTCGGCCAGACCGATCAACGGCGCGAGTTCCATCGAGCCGTAAAGCTTGATGATGTCGACCTGACGGCCCTGCTCGGCGTAGTAACGCTTGGCGACGTTGACGAACTTGGTCGCCACGCGCAGACGGCCCTTGGGCTCGACCGCGCCGATCTTGCCGGCGGTCATCAGTTTGCACTGGGCGATCTGCAGGTCCAGTGGCTCGTACAGGCCCTGGCCGGTGTATTCCATCAACACGTCTTTACCGGCCACGCCGAGGTCGGCCGCGCCATGCTCGACATAGGTCGGCACGTCGGTGGCGCGCACGATGAGCAGGCGTACGTCTGCCTGCGTCGTGGGGATGATCAGCTTGCGGCTCTTGTCCGGATTCTCGGTCGGCACGATGCCCGCTTCAGCGAGAAGCGGCAGGGTGTCGTCAAGGATGCGGCCCTTGGACAGTGCGATGGTCAACATGGGAAACGTCAGTCCTTATCAAGGTACTCATGTCCGGTCACAATCGGCGCCGGACACACATCGAGCCGATACCGGCTCGATTCAAAACGAATTCAACGGGCACATCCTTGTGCCCATGCAGCAGCTATTAGCCCGGAACGCGACGGATCTTGGCGCCCAGCATCTGCAGTTTTTCTTCGATGCACTCGTAACCACGGTCGATGTGGTAGATGCGGTCGATCAGGGTATCGCCTTCGGCAACGAGCGCCGAAATCACCAGGCTGGCCGAAGCACGCAGGTCGGTTGCCATCACTGGCGCGCCTTTGAGGACTTCAGTACCGGTGACGATGGCGGTGTTGCCTTCGACCTGGATCTTGGCGCCCATGCGGTGCAGTTCGTAGACGTGCATGAAGCGGTTTTCGAAGATCGTCTCGATCACTGCGCCAGTGCCTTCGGCAATGGCGTTGAGCGAGATGAACTGTGCCTGCATGTCAGTCGGGAACGCCGGGTACGGCGCAGTGCGCACGTTGACCGCTTTCGGGCGCTTGCCATGCATGTTCAGCTCGATCCAGTCTTCACCGCTGGTGACCTCTGCGCCGGCTTCACGGAGTTTTTCCAAAACCGCTTCGAGGATGGTCGGATCGGTATCCTTGACCTTCACACGACCGCCGGTCACTGCAGCGGCCACCAGATAGGTGCCGGTTTCGATACGGTCAGGCATGACTTTGTAGAAGCACGACCCCAGACGCTCAACGCCATCAATGGTGATGGTGTCAGTGCCGGCACCGGAAACCTTGGCGCCCATGGCGTTGAGGAAGTTCGCCAGGTCAACCACTTCAGGCTCACGCGCCGCGTTCTGCAGCACGCTGCGGCCCTTTGCCAGAGCAGCAGCCATCATGATGTTTTCGGTACCGGTCACACTCACGGTATCGAAGAAAAAGCTCGCGCCGCGCAAGCCGCCTTCAGGCGCCTTGGCCTTGATGTAGCCGCCTTCGACGTCGATTACCGCGCCCATGGCTTCGAGGCCACGGATGTGCAGGTCGACCGGACGCGAGCCGATGGCGCAACCGCCAGGCAGTGCGACTTCGGCTTCACCGAAACGGGCAACCATCGGGCCCAGTACCAGGATCGACGCACGCATGGTTTTCACCAGTTCGTACGGAGCGATCAGGGTCTTGATGGTGCGCGGGTCGATTTCGACGCTGAGTTTCTCGTCGATCACAGGCTCAATGCCCATGCGACCGAACAGCTCGATCATCGTGGTGATGTCGTGCAGGTGAGGCAGGTTGCCAACCGTCACCGGGCCATCGCACAGCAGGGTGGCTGCCAGGATCGGCAGGGCGGAGTTCTTTGCCCCGGAGATGCGGATTTCGCCATCAAGACGAACGCCGCCGGTAATAATCAGTTTATCCATAAGAATCTCGACGCCCTTAGGCTCAGGTGCGCTCGGCCCAGGCCGCGCTGCTGAAAAATTTCATAGTGACCGCATGGATGCTGCCATCGGTGATCCATGGGTTCAAATGGGCATAGATCTGCTGCTGACGCTTCACCGGGCTCAACGCCGCCAGTTCATCGCTAATCACGTTCAGCTGGAAATTGCAGCCTTCGCCCTCAACTTCTACCAACGTTCCGGGCAGCTTTCCTTCAAGGAAGCTCTTCACTTCTACGGCCTGCATGCTCAACCTCAATCGGCGCCCTGTGCGCACGGGTCGGACATCATACAAAAAAGCCCCGCGCCTGCGAACCCCGCATGGCAGGACTCTGACGGGGGGCTTCTTTATCGATGCGAATTCAGTGTAGCGCCAGCACTTCGGTCAGCTCGCTGACCTGAGCGATTTCGCGCATGTCGTCGGGCATCGCCCTGATGCTGACAGCCTTGCCGGCCGCTTGAGCATCGCGCATGAAGCACAGCAGCAACGACAAACCGATGCTGCTGGACTTCTTTACGCCCGAGCAGTCGATGACCAGCGACGAAGCCTTGCTGGACTTGATCAGCGCCTCACCTTCCTTGCGCAGATCAGGCCCGGTGCGGTAGTCCAGCACTCCGCTGAGCAAAAGCTCATCGACATCACTCATACGCACTGCCGCCTCTTTCATTGCGCTGGCTTCACGGCAGCTTTGTCGGTTTCTTCTTTGGCTTTGGCGACTTCACCGGCCCAACCGTTGATGGTCGCGTCCAGGTTGTTGCCATTGCGCTGCATCGCATCAGAGAACTGATCACGGAACAGCTTGCCGATGTTGATACCGTTGATGATCACATTGCGCAGCTTCCACTCGCCGTTGATCTTCTCGAGCGTGTACTGCACGGGATAGATCGCGCCGTTGCTGCCCTTGACGGTCATGCCGACGCTGGTGCGATCGCCCGACTCGTCCTTGGCCGGATCAACGGTGATGCCCTGGTTGTTGTACTCAAGCAAGGCGTTGCCATAGAACTGGAACAGGCCTTTCTTGAAGTTTTCCTGGAATGTCTGCATCTGTGCCGGTGTCGCCTTGCGCGAATACTTGACCGTCATGATGCTTTTGGAAATGCCTTCGGCATCCACCACAGGGCCGACAATGTTGTTCAGCGCGGTATAGAAATCCTGCGGATCCTGTTTGTACTTTTCTTTATTGGCCGCCAGGTCAGCCAACATCCGGTTCGTGGTGTCCTGAACCAGATCGTGCGCCGACTGCGCCGCCACAGCAGTGCCCATCAATGGCAATGTCGCAAGCAGCACCAACAGTCCACGTCGCAAGGTAGAGATCATTCAAAAGCTCCTCATTTGGCGTCTTTGCTAACGGTATTGAGCAGGAATTTACCGATCAGGTCTTCCAGTACCAGTGACGACTGCGTGTCGTGAATGGTTCCACCATCCTTCAGACGGGCGTCTTCCCCGCCCACACTGATACCGATGTACTTCTCGCCCAGCAGACCAGCGGTCAGGATAGACGCTGTGGAATCGGTCGGCAGATTGTCGACTTTCTTATCCACTTGCAGGGTCACCCGACCGGTGAAGCTGTCGCGATCCAGATCGATTGCCGTGACCTTACCGATTGTTACGCCGGCCATGGTCACTTTGGCTCTGACCGTCAAACCGGCGATATTGTCAAAGTAGGCATAAAGTTTATAGGTGTCGGTGGTCGAAGTCGGAGACAGGCCACTGACCCGCAAAGCAAGCAGCAGCAAAGCCAGGATCCCTGCCAGCAGGAACAGGCCGACACCGATTTCCAGGGTGCGGTTTTGCATCAGAAATCTCCAAACATCAAAGCGGTCAGAATAAAGTCCAGGCCGAGCACTGCCAGCGAGGCAAACACCACGGTCTTGGTGGTGGCACGACTGATCCCCTCTGAAGTGGGCTCACAGTCATAGCCTTGGAATACGGCGATCCAGGTCACTACGAAGGCGAAAACGATACTTTTGATGACACCGTTGAGCACATCACTGGTGAAGTTCACGCTGTTCTGCATGTTCGCCCAATAGGAGCCTTCATACACGCCCAGCCAGTCGACAGCCACCCACGAGCCGCCCCAGATGCCCACCACACTAAAAATCATCGCCAGCACCGGCAGGGAGATGAAACCCGCCCACAGACGCGGCGCGATAATGTATTTGAGCGGGTCGACACCGATCATTTCCAGGCTGGAAAGCTGTTCGGTGGATTTCATGTTGCCGATTTCCGCGGTCAATGCCGAACCGGCACGCCCGGCAAACAACAGCGCCGTCACCACCGGGCCCAGTTCACGCAGCAGGGTCAAAGCAACCATCTGCCCTACCGCCTGCTCCGAACCGTAGCTCGACAGAATACTGAAGCCCTGTAATGCCAGCACCATGCCGATAAAGATACCGGAGACCACGATGATCACCAGCGACATGACGCCCACCGAATGCAACTGTTTGACCAACAGACCAAAACCGCCGCTGATGCCACCACGACCGATCAAGGCGTGAAACAGGAACAGCGTTGCACGACCAAACACCGCAATAGCGTCGATCGCCGCTTCGCCAAACCGGCGTACGCGTTCTATTAATGAAATTCTGCGCATCAGCGCTTCCCCAGAAGATCTGCGCGGTAATCCGTCGCTGGAAAGTGGTACGGAACCGGGCCGTCAGGGTCGCCCGTCATGAACTGACGAATACGCGGTTCGTCCGAGTTCATCAGTTCATCCGGCGTGCCCTGCCCCAGTACCTGACCGTCGCCGACTATATAGAGGTAGTCGGCAATGCTCGCGGTTTCAGCCAGATCGTGGGACACCACGATACTGGTGATCCCCAGCGCATCATTGAGCAGACGGATCAGACGCACCAACACACCCATGGCGATTGGGTCCTGACCAACAAACGGTTCGTCATACATGAGGATCTGTGGATCGAGCGCAATTGCCCTCGCCAGAGCCACGCGACGCTTCATGCCGCCGGACAGTTCGTCGGGCATCAAATCGATGGCGCCGCGCAGGCCAACGGCCTGCAGCTTGAGCAGGACGATGTCGCGGATCATTTCTTCCGGCAATTGGGTATGAACGCGCAGGGGAAAAGCGACGTTCTCGAAAACATCGAGATCGGTGAACAGCGCACCGCTCTGAAACAGCACGCCCATGTGCTTGCGTGCATCGAACAGATCGCTGCGCGAAAGCTGCGGCAGGTTCTGACCGTTCACCCAGACTTCGCCACTGGAAGGACGCAACTGTGCGCCCATCAACCGCAACAGGGTGGTCTTGCCACACCCGGAAGGCCCCATGATGCCGGTGACCTTGCCGCGCGGGATGCGGATATCGACGTTATTGAAAATGCTGCGCGCACCGCGCTTGAAGGAGACTCCCTTCAGCTCGACCGCGTAGGCGTTATCGGCACTCATCTAAACTCCTTGCGATGCAGCCTCTCACTCGGACGCCTGGCTCTCTTTAAAAAGCACTTACATCCCGGGCAGGCCGAACTGGCGGCGAACTATATCACTGCAAAGGCCAAGCGCCCAAGGCCTGTGCCGGGCTGTGTTCAGCGATAAAGGGGGGACTGGAGGCCGTTTTGCCGGGTTTTGGTAACGAGGAATGATAAAGCACGACGAACTTGCGTGAGGCTTTGCAACATAACCGCTATAATCGCCGCCTTTTCATCGGGCTATACGATTTCTGACATGAGCCAATCCAGCGACCTGATTCAATCGGCACAACGCACCATCCGCCTCGAAATGGAAGCCGTAGAAGGCTTGTTGCCCCATATCGACGCCGATTTCGTACGCGCCTGCGAGATGATTCTGGCCAGCAAAGGCCGTGTGGTGGTGGTCGGCATGGGCAAGTCCGGGCACGTCGGCAACAAGATTGCTGCGACCCTGGCCAGCACCGGCACCCCCGCTTTTTTCGTACACCCGGCCGAAGCCAGCCACGGCGACATGGGCATGATCACTCGCGATGACGTGATCCTGGCCCTCTCGAACTCCGGCTCGACCAACGAAATTGTCACCCTGCTGCCCTTGATCAAGCGTCTGGGCATCCAGTTGATCAGCGTGACCGGCAATCCGGCTTCGCCGCTGGCCAAAGCCGCCGAAGTCAACCTCAACGTTCACGTCGAGCACGAAGCCTGCCCGCTGAACCTGGCGCCGACCTCCTCGACCACCGCGGCACTGGTCATGGGTGACGCCCTGGCCGTTGCATTGCTGGAAGCGCGCGGCTTTACCGCTGAAGATTTTGCTTTCTCTCACCCGGGCGGTGCGCTGGGTCGTCGTCTGCTGCTGAAAGTGGAAAACGTCATGCACAGCGGGCAAGAGCTGCCGAAAGTGCAACGCGGCACTCTGCTCAAGGACGCTCTGATGGAAATGACCCGCAAGGGTCTGGGCATGACCGTGATTCTTGAAGCCGACGGCAAGCTCGCCGGGATCTTCACCGATGGCGATTTGCGCCGCACGCTGGATCGCAGCATCGACATCCGCAGCGCGACCATCGACCAGGTGATGACGGCCCACGGCAAGACCGCCCGGCCCGAAATGCTCGCCGCCGAAGCCCTGAAAATCATGGAAGACCACCGAATCAACGCGCTGGTAGTTGTCGATGAGGAAGATCGCCCGGTCGGCGCCTTCAACCTCTCCGACCTGCTGCGCGCAGGAGTGATGTAATGAGCACCGATCTGCTGCAACGCGCAAAAGCGATCAAACTGGCGGTTTTCGACGTCGACGGCGTCCTTACCGACGGACGCCTGTACTTCCTTGAAGACGGCAGCGAGTTCAAGACGTTCAACACCCTCGACGGTCAAGGCATCAAAATGCTGATGAACGCTGGCGTGCAGACCGCCATCATCAGCGGCCGTAAAACGCCCGTGGTCGAGCGCCGAGCGAAAAACCTCGGCATCGCGCACCTGTTTCAGGGCCGCGAAGACAAATTGGTGGTTCTGGACGGTCTACTTGAGCAACTGGGCCTAAGCTATGAACAGGTCGCCTACCTCGGTGACGACCTGCCCGACCTGCCGGTGATCCGCCGCGTAGGCTTGGGCATGGCCGTGGCCAACGCCGCTGATTTCGTCCGCGAACACGCCCATGGCGTGACCCGGGCCCGCGGCGGCGAAGGTGCCGCCCGTGAATTCTGCGAATTGATCCTGCGCGCCCAGGGCCGCCTTGATGCGGCCAACGCCGCGTACCTGTGAGCCAAAAAATGTTCAGCAAAAAATTTCGTAACTTCCTGCTCTTCGCCTGTATAGCCGCGATATTCGCGGCGGTCGGCTACTGGAACATCAGCCCGGAACGCTTTCTCGACAAACCTCCAACCTCGTCGGTAGACGCCCCTATCGACTGGTATGCGACCAACACGCATACCTTGCAATACCTTCCGGACGGCAAAGTGCAGTATGAAATGACGTCCGACAAGGCCGAACACGTCAAGGCGACCGACATCACACTGGTGACCAAGCCCGACCTGAGCATGTACCGCGGGACAGCGTTCCCATGGCACGTGACCAGTGAGCGCGGCGAAGTGAACTCGGGCGGCACCGAAGTCGAGTTGATCGACTCGGTACGCGTCAAGCGCACCGATGAAAAGAACCGCGACACCCTGATCACGTCGACTCGCATGACGGTGTTCCCGCAGCAGCAATATGCGCAGACCGCGCAACCCGTTAGAATCGACGGCGCTGGGGGTGTATCGACTGGCGTGGGAATGAAAGCGTATCTGAAGGAAAGCAGGATACACCTGCTATCGAACGTAAGAGGACAGTATGAGGCTCGTTAAAACCCTCCCTATTTTGCTCAGTCTGGGCGCAGCACTGGGAAGCGTGAGCGCCTGGGCTCTGCCGAACGATCAAGAGCAGCCGATCCGCATTCAGGCCGACGATGCCCAACTGGACGACAAGAATGGCGTTGCCACCTATAAAGGCGACGTGATCATCACTCAGGGCTCGATGAAGGTTACCGGCAACACCGTGACCATCACTCGCACTCCGGCCGGTGACATCGACGTGGTGACCTCGGTGGGCAACCTTGCCTACTTCGAGCAACTGCAAACCGCCGGCGACAAGAAACCCGTTCAAGGCTGGGGCGTAACGATCCAGTACCATGCAGCGCAGAACCGCGTCGTGCTGATCGACAAGGCCAAGGTTGTCGACAAGGACGACAACATCACCCAAGGCGAGAAAATCGTCTACGACACGGTGAAGAAACTGGCCAGTGCCGGTCGCGCTACCGGCAGCAAGGTCACCGAGTCGCGTCCACGCATCGACATGGTGATCCAGCCGAAGAAGAAAACCGACGAGAAAACCCAGTAATGGCAACTCTGAAAGCTCAGCACCTGGCCAAGGCCTATAAAAGCCGCCAGGTCGTGCGTGACGTCAGCCTGTCGATCGACAGCGGCCAGATTGTTGGCCTGCTCGGCCCGAACGGTGCCGGCAAGACCACATGCTTCTACATGATTGTCGGCCTGGTACAGGCCGATCAGGGCCGCGTGCTGATCGACGATCTGGACGTCAGCCACCAGCCAATGCACGGTCGCGCAAAGGCTGGTATCGGCTATCTACCGCAAGAGGCCTCGATCTTCCGCAAGCTGTCGGTGGCCGACAACATCATGGCCATCCTCGAGACCCGTCAGGAGCTCGACAAGGCCGGTCGTCGCAAGGAGCTGGAAAGCCTGCTGCAGGAATTTCACATCAGCCACATCCGCGACAACCTGGGCATGAGCCTGTCCGGTGGTGAACGCCGCCGAGTGGAAATCGCGCGCGCCCTGGCAACCGCACCGAAATTCATCCTGCTCGACGAACCGTTCGCCGGTGTCGACCCGATCTCGGTCGGCGACATCAAGCAGATCATCCACCACCTCAAGGCCAAGGGCATCGGTGTACTGATCACCGACCACAACGTGCGTGAGACGCTGGATATCTGTGAAACCGCTTACATCGTCAACGACGGCCAGTTGATTGCCGAAGGCGACGCAGAAACCATCCTGGCCAACGATCTGGTCAAGGAAGTGTATCTGGGTCACGAGTTCCGCCTGTAAACGCGACAGCGCCCGGAGAGACGCGCGGGCGCTGTATCGATTCAAGCAGGATTTAATACGCTTTAATTGTTACAACGCTCTAGGCAAACACTTCAGTTTCAGGCATATAATTTGCTTAAGTTTGGCGCTTCGGCGCTCTGTAGTGGATGGCGCATGTGCGCCGGCGAATAAGGTGTTAAGCCCCTGCCATGAAACCATCGCTAGTCTTGAGAATGGGCCAGCAGCTGACGATGACACCTCAGCTGCAACAGGCCATCCGTCTGCTCCAATTGTCGACCCTGGATCTGCAACAGGAAATCCAGGAGGCCCTGGAATCCAATCCGATGCTCGAGCGCCAGGAAGAAGGCGACGACTTCGACAACTCAGACCCTCTGGCCGACAACGCCGAGCAGAAGCCCAACACCGAAATTCAGGAACCGTCCTATCAGGAAACCGCTCCGACGGTGGACAATCTGGAAGATGGCGAATGGAGCGAGCGTATCCCCAACGAGCTTCCGGTCGACACGGCCTGGGAGGACGTCTATCAGACCAGCGCCAGCAGCCTGCCCAGCAGCGATGACGACGAATGGGACTTCACCACCCGCACCTCCGCTGGTGAAAGTCTGCAAAGCCACCTGCTGTGGCAGCTCAATCTCGCCCCGATGTCAGACACCGACCGACTGATCGCCGTCACCCTGGTCGACTGCATAAACAACCAGGGCTACCTGGACGAAACCCTCGAAGAAATCCTCGAAGCGTTCGACCCGGAACTGGACATCGAGCTGGACGAAATCGAAGCCGTTCTGCACCGCATTCAGCAGTTTGAACCCGCTGGCATCGGCGCCCGCAACCTCGGCGAATGCCTGTTGCTGCAACTGCGCCAGTTGTCGGCGAAGACACCATGGCTGACTGAAGCGAAACGTCTGGTCACCGACTACATCGACTTGCTCGGCAGCCGCGATTACAACCAGTTGATGCGGCGCATGAAACTCAAGGAAGATGAACTGCGTCAAGTCATCGAACTGGTGCAGAGCCTCAACCCGCGTCCGGGCTCTCAGATCGAATCCAGTGAAGCCGAATACGTCGTCCCTGACGTCATTGTGCGCAAGGACAATGAACGCTGGCTGGTCGAACTGAATCAGGAATCAGTGCCCCGCCTGCGGGTCAACGCCCAGTACGCCGGCTTCGTACGCCGCGCCGACACCAGCGCCGACAACACCTTCATGCGCAACCAGTTGCAGGAAGCCCGCTGGTTCATCAAGAGCCTGCAAAGCCGCAACGAAACCTTGATGAAAGTGGCCACCCAGATCGTCGAACATCAGCGCGGCTTTCTGGAATACGGGGACGAAGCCATGAAGCCACTGGTTCTGCATGACATCGCCGAAGCGGTTGGCATGCACGAATCGACGATTTCCCGAGTGACCACACAGAAGTTCATGCATACCCCGCGCGGTATCTATGAATTGAAATACTTTTTCTCAAGCCACGTCAGCACCTCCGAAGGCGGTGAATGCTCGTCCACGGCGATCCGCGCGATCATCAAAAAACTGGTTGCTGCGGAAAATCAGAAAAAGCCGTTGAGTGACAGCAAGATCGCTGGTTTACTGGAGGCACAAGGCATTCAGGTGGCTCGCCGCACCGTCGCCAAGTACCGCGAATCCCTTGGGATCGCGCCTTCGAGCGAACGCAAGCGGTTGATGTAAGCCACGTTACAGCGTTCCAGTGGCAGGCTATCCAGCCTGCCGCTTTATGCACTGGCAACGAAGGAGAAGCTGTATGCAAGTCAACATCAGTGGACACCAACTGGAAGTGACCGAACCTCTGCGCACCTACATCAACGAGAAACTCGAACGATTGGAGCGCCATTTCGACAAGATCACCAACGTACAAGTCACGATGTGCGTCGAAAAGCTCAAGCAGAAAATCGAAGCCACCTTGCATATTCCCGGCAGTGAAGTGGTCGCCAACGCGGAACATACCGATATGTACGCCGCGATCGACGCCCTGACCGACAAGCTGGATAAACAACTCAAAAAGCATAAGGAAAAGACCCAGAGCCTGCTCCAGGGCGCTACCGGTCGATAACCCCCCACTCCATGATCCGACTTGAAAATATCCTGACCCCCGGCCGTTCTCTTGTGAACGTGCCGGGCGGCAGTAAAAAGAAAGCCCTCGAACAAATTGCCAACCTGATCGCTCGCGAAGTGCCGGCGCTGGAGATGCAAGATGTCTTCGAGGCCCTGATTGCCCGTGAAAAACTCGGTTCCACCGGTTTTGGCAACGGCATCGCCATTCCTCACTGTCGCCTCAAGGGTTGCGAGTCGCCAATCAGCGCCTTGATGCACCTTGAAGCGCCGATCGACTTCGACGCCATCGATGGTGCGCCGGTTGATCTGTTGTTCGTGCTACTGGTACCCGAAGCTGCCACCGATGCGCACCTGGAATTGCTGCGCCAGATTGCCAGCATGCTGGACCGCAAGGATGTGCGCGATAAATTGCGCAGTGCTTCGAGCAACGAAGCCTTGTACCAGGTCGTCGTGGACGAACAAAGCGGGCATTAATCATGCGCTTGATCATCGTCAGTGGCCGCTCCGGCTCGGGCAAAAGCACCGCACTGAATGTCCTTGAGGACAGCGGTTACTACTGCATCGACAACCTGCCGGCAGGCTTGTTGCCAGAACTGGCTGAACGCGCACTGATACACACTGAATTGGCACAACCGCTGGTGGCAGTGTCGATCGATGCGCGCAACCTGCCGAGCCATCTCTCGCGCTTCCCCGAGTTGCTGGAAGAAGTCCGCAGCCGCCACATCCAGTGCGATGTGCTTTATCTGGACGCCGACGAAGAAACCCTGCTCAAGCGTTTTTCGGAAACCCGTCGGCGCCATCCACTGAGCACCGCCAACCGCTCACTGGCCGAAGCGATCAGCGATGAAACCGCTCTGCTCGGCCCAATCGCCGATCTGGCCGATCTGAAGATCAACACCACCCACCTGAACCTGTACCAGTTGCGCGACACCATCAAGTTGCGCCTGCTCAATCAGCCTGAACCCGGAACAGCATTTCTCGTTGAGTCATTCGGCTTCAAACGCGGCATGCCGGTCGACGCAGACGTGGTGTTCGACGTGCGCTGCCTGCCCAACCCGTACTGGAAGCCAGAACTGCGCGCGCAATCAGGGCTCGATGCGCCGGTGGCCGAATACCTGGCGGCGCAGCCGGAAGTCGAGGAAATGTTCCAGGACATTTACGCCTACCTGCACAAATGGCTGCCGCGTTTCGCCGCGAGCAATCGCGCCTACGTCACCATTGCCATTGGCTGCACCGGCGGGCATCACCGCTCCGTCTACCTGACCGAACGCCTGGGTCAGGCCCTGCACAAAACCCTGAAGAACGTCCAGGTTCGCCACCGCGACCTCACTTAAAGGATTCACACCGCGATGCCTGCTCTGGAAATCGAAATCATCAACAAACTGGGCTTGCACGCCCGGGCGTCGGCCAAGTTCGTCGGGATTGCAGGCCAGTATCCGGATTGCACGATCAGAGTAGGCCGCACGCCAGAAACGGTGGTGGATGGTAAAAGCATCATGGCGATGATGATGCTGGCTGCCGGCAAGGGCACAAAAATCTATTTGAGTACTGAAGGACATCAGGAACAAGAAGCGCTGGATGCGTTGGTGGAGTTGATCAACAACTTCTTCGACGAAGGCGGCTGATCGTCAAACAATCAAAAAATCGCAGCCTCGGCAGCTCCAGGGCATAAAAAAGGCGCGCCACCCAATCGGATGGCGCGCCTTTTTTGTGTCGCGCGCGGGGCTTAGCTGCCCGCCACCGTCATCCGCTCGATCAACACGGAACCTGTGCGAATGTTGCTGCGCAGTTCCAGATCGTTACCGACCGCGACGATCTGCTTGAACATATCGCGCATGTTGCCGGCGATAGTCACTTCCTGCACCGCGAACTGGATTTCGCCGTTCTCGACCCAGAACCCCGCCGCCCCGCGCGAATAGTCACCCGTAACCATATTCAAACCATGGCCCATCAACTCGGTGACCAACAGCCCACGCCCCATGCGTCGCAGCAGTGCGGCCTGATCCTCATCGCCATGGGTGACAAACAGGTTGTGTACGCCGCCAGCGTTGGCAGTACTCGGCATACCGAGCTTGCGACCGGAATAGGTGCCAAGGATGTACGACACCAATTCACCTTTTTCGACAAACGGTTTGGCATAAGTCGCCAGGCCATCACCGTCATACCAGGCGCTGCCCATGGCACGCATCAGATGCGGACGTTCGTCGATGGTCAGCCATTCCGGGAACAGCTTCTGCCCCAGCGTGCCTTCCAGGAACGACGATTTGCGATACAGACTGCCGCCGGATACCGCCGACAAGAAACTGCCAAACAAACCGCCTGCCAGTTCTGCAGAAAACAGCACCGGCACTTCGCAAGTCGGCACCGGACGCGCACCCAGACGGCTCGCCGCACGTTGTGCAGCGCGCTGGCCGATGCTTACCGGATCCGCCAGCAAAGTGCCCTGACGGTTCACGTCATACCAGTAATCGCGCTGCATCTGGCCGTCGGCCTCGGCGATCATCACGCAACTCAGGCTGTGTCGCGTCGACGCGTAGCCACCAATGAAACCGTGGCTGTTGCCGTAAACGCGGCAGCCTTGATGAGTGCTGAGGGTGGTGCCATCGGCGTTCTTGATCCGAGCATCAGCATCAAATGCCGCCGCCTCACAGATCAAAGCCTTCTCGATGGCCTGCTCCGGCGTGATATCCCATTCGTGGAACAGATCGAAATCCTGCTGATCCTTGGCCATCAGCGCAGCATCAGCGAGGCCAGAAGCTTCGTCCTCGGACGTGTGCTTGGCAATGGCCAGTGCGGCGGCAACGGTTTCGCGAATCGCGTCAGGCCCCGTGGCGGACGTGCTGGCAGAGCCCTTGCGCTGACCGACGTACAGCGTGATGCCAAAGCCCTGATCGCGGTTGAACTCGACCGTTTCGACTTCGCGCTGGCGTACCGATGTCGAAAGGCCCTGCTCCAGCGACACCGCCACTTCACAGGCACTGGCGCCCTGACGCTTGGCTTCGGCGATGATCTGCTCGACTTGTTCCTGCAGTGCCGGCAATGCCTGCGGGCCGACGCTTTGAACTGCACTCATGCTCATCTCCACTCAAATTCTGCTTTCGGCTGGGGCCATCGAGCGACCGGGCCGGACAAGCGGCCCCCGACTGGTTATCATGGCGGCGTTTCTTTGCGGACTGCCACCATGGTTGATTCTTACGACGACTCCCTCGATACGGGAGAAAAAAGCAAATCTCAGGTCAAACGCGAGCTGCATGCTCTGGTTGACCTCGGCGAGCGCCTTACAACACTCAAGCCTGACTTGATCGCAAAACTGCCGCTGACCGACGCCATGCGCCGGGCCTTGGCCGATGCGCCCAAGCACACCGCGAATATCGCGCGTAAGCGGCATTTGCAGTTCATCGGCAAACTGATGCGCGATCAGGACACTGACGCGATTCTGACTTTGCTCGATCAACTCGATGCCTCGACTCGTCAGTACAACGAGCGTTTCCACAATCTCGAACGCTGGCGTGATCGCCTGATCGCGGGCGACGATGCCGTGCTGGAGAAATTCGTCGTCGACTACCCGGACGCCGATCGCCAGCAACTGCGTTCCCTGATCCGTCAGGCTCAGCACGAGGTTGCGCAAAACAAACCTCCTGCTTCCAGCCGTAAAATCTTCAAATACATCCGTGAGCTGGACGAGACTCAACGCGGTCTGCGTTGATATTCGTCATCGGGTGGTCGCCCTGTGCGCCACCCGCAGCTTTACCCCTTCTTATGCGCCCGTGCCACCCACGGTGATCGCATCGATTTTCAGCGTTGGCTGTCCAACACCGACCGGCACCGACTGTCCATCCTTGCCACACGTCCCCACACCGCTGTCCAGCGCCAGGTCGTTACCGACCATCGACACCCGGCTCATCGCCTCAGGGCCGTTACCGATCAACGTCGCACCTTTGACCGGCGCGGTGATCTTGCCGTCTTCGATCAGATAAGCCTCGCTGGTGGAGAACACGAACTTGCCACTGGTGATGTCGACCTGACCGCCGCCGAGGTTGGCGCAGTAGATGCCTTTCTTCACCGAAGCGATGATTTCTGCCGGGTCGCTTTCGCCGCCCAGCATGTAGGTGTTGGTCATCCGTGGCATCGGCAGATGTGCATAGGACTCACGACGCCCGTTACCGGTGCGGGCCACGCCCATCAGGCGTGCATTGAGCTTGTCCTGCATGTAACCCTTGAGTACGCCGTTTTCGATCAGCGTGGTGCACTCGGTCGGCGTGCCTTCGTCGTCGACGCTCAGCGAGCCACGACGGCCGCTCAAGGTACCGTCATCGACGATGGTGCAGAGCTTGGAAGCAACCATTTCGCCCATGCGACCGCTGTAAGCCGAGCTGCCCTTACGGTTGAAGTCGCCTTCCAGACCGTGGCCGACCGCTTCGTGCAGCAGCACGCCAGACCAGCCCGAACCCAACACCACCGGCAAAGTGCCGGCCGGCGCCGGAATCGCTTCGAGGTTCACCAGCGCCTGACGCAGCGCTTCACGGGCATAGCCCATGGCGCGGTCTTCGGCGAGGAAATAACGGTAGTCGGTACGCCCGCCGCCGCCATGTCCGCCACGCTCGCGACGGCCATTTTGCTCAACGATCACACTGACGTTGAAACGCACCAGCGGCCGCACATCCGCCGCCAGGCCACCGTCGGTGGACGCCACCAGAATGCGTTCCCAGACCCCGGCCATGCTCACGCTGACTTGCTGGATACGCGGGTCGAGGGCGCGAGTGGCGACGTCGATGCGTTTGAGCAGTTCGACCTTCTCGGCACGGCTCAGCACTTCCAGCGGATTGTCCGGCGCATACAGTTGCGCAACGTCTTGGGTGGTGAATGCCTGCACCGTGCCGTTCTGCCCGGCGCGGGAGATCGAACGAGCCGCACGCGCCGCAGCGCCGAGGGCTTCAAGGGTGATCGCGTTGCTGTAGGCGAAACCGGTTTTCTCACCGGACTGCGCCCGCACACCCACACCCTGATCGAGGTTGAAGCTGCCTTCCTTGACGATGCCATCTTCCAGCGCCCAAGACTCGGAGATCTGACCCTGAAAATACAGGTCGGCGGCATCGATGCCCGGGCCGGCCAGATCGCCGAGCACGCCTTGCAGGCTCTCGATCGTCACGCCGCCGGGCGCCAACAGGTGATCACTGACTGAGGACAACAACTCGCTCATAGGTTTACGCCTTAAATTCGTGTTCTGAGGCAGGCCGCTGTGCGCCCTGCGAGAAAAACCGCCGATGACTCGTCACCGGCATCCGCGCCCTGATGGACGCTTGTTCATCGCTATCGCGTTCGGCCAACAACACCGCTTCGCCTTGATCCTGATGCGCCAGCACTCGGCCCCACGGGTCGATGATCGCCGCGTGACCGAAGGTTTCCCGCGGTCCCGGATGTATCCCGCCCTGCGCTGCCGCCAGCACATAACATTGAGTCTCGATGGCCCGCGCGCGAATCAGCACATCCCAATGCGCCGCACCGGTCACCGCGGTGAAGGCTGACGGTACGGTAATCAACTCGGCACCGGCCGCGCGCAATTCGCTGTACAGCTCCGGGAAGCGCAGGTCGTAACACACCGTCAGACCGACACGGCCGACCGGCGTTTCCGCCACCACCACGCCACGGCCATAAGCATAGTCATCGGATTCGCGGTAACGGCCGCGATTGTCCGCTACATCGACATCGAACAGATGCAACTTGTCATACCGTGCAACGATTTCGCCCTGATCATTGACCAGCAGCGAGCAGGCATGTGGCTTGGCCTCTGGCTGATCCAATGGCGGCAACGGCAACGTACCGGCCACTATCCATAACCTGAGGTCACGGGCGGTCTGTTTCAACCACGGCAGGATAGGCCCTTCGCCCAATGCTTCGGCTCGACCGATGTCGGCGATGTCGCGACGGCCCATGGCGGCGAAGTTTTCCGGCAACACGGCCAGCTTCGCGCCACCGGCCGCCGCCTGCTCAAGCAGGCGCCGGGCCTGGGCCAGATTGGCCAGCACGTCACTCTGGCTAACCATTTGAATCACCGCTAAAGACATGGCGAACTCCGCAAGAGGTAGGCGGCCATGCTACTCCATCGGTTCAGGGGCTGGCTGTTCAAAAAGGCTTGTCGAAAGTGATTTTGGGCTCTTTCCATGGCCCTTTGACGGTGTATTTCACACTGGCAAAGCGCGCCACACGATCACCGATCAGCTTGTCGATCAGGAACAGAGCACCACCGATCGCCGGTGCGCCAACGATCAGCGCGGCAATCGGCAGGTTGTTGGTCACAGGCAATGTCACCAGCAATTTGGCGTCAACCTGATCGGCGACCAGATCCAGCGTACCGTCCAGTTCGAAGTTGCTCGAAGGCCCGGTCAGACGTATGGGCTCGCGGGTCACATACACACCGTTGTTCGCCACCAACAGACCTTTGACCCGGTCGTAGCTCAAACCTTTGCCGAACAGATCGGAGAAATCCAGACGTAAACGCCGGCCGATGGCATTGAAGTTGAGCAAACCGAACACGCGCAATGCCTGGGTACCGCCCTCCACTTCGACAAACTGGCCCTTGTTCAGCGATGCATCAAGGGTGCCGGAAAAACGCTTGGTCGCCAGCCACGCGGGCGAGCCCGGCCAGCGGCCATCGACATCCATATGGAATTCTTCGCTGGTCACGCTCGGCGCAAAGCCCCAGCCCTTGAGGACATCGGCAAGGTTCTTGCCGCTAATCCGGCCTTTGAACCAGCTTTTGGTCGCACCCGGCGCCCCCTCCCAACCGCCATTGCCCTGCAACAGGATGCCTTTGAGGCCCATGTCGAGGTTATTCAGGACGATGCCTTTGCCGGTCGGTCGCACCTTGAGCGACCAGCCACCGACCAAGTCCTGGCCCAGGAACAGTTGATTGATGGTGATATCCAGCGCGGGGATTTTCGCAGGGTCAACCGACGCCAGCGGATCTGGAGAATTCTCGTCGGCCTGCTCCTCCGGATCCGGTGCCGGCAAACGCACATATTGAAGGTTCACCCCAATCGGTGTGTTTTTCGCGTCGGCAAGGCTGGCAGAGCCTTTGACCTGCTGACTGTCGAGCGCCAGGTTCCACGCCGCGGATTTACGATCGACCTGCACCGAGGCCTGATCCAGCGTGGTACCGAACGCCGTCAACTTGCCGACCTTGAAGTCAGCGCTACTGAGCAGTTGCTTGGCGCTGCCACCCGGGTCCTGCCCGGCGTACTTATTGAGCAGATCCTGCCACGGCGCGATATCAAGTTCCGACAGCACACCACGAATTCGCAAGCCCTTGGCGCTCGGCAGCACGGCTTCGCCTGCACCGAGGAACAGTTCACCGCGACCCTCGGCGAATTGGGTCGGCGGCGCTGTAAAGGTGAAATTGGCCAATTGATCGTAATTGACCCAGTAACGCCGCTCCTGCCCCTGCAGGGTCATGCGCAACACCGTGTCACGACCGACATCCGCCGCCATGCCGAACGGTGCCGGCAGATCGACCGCGACGCCTTTCATGCCGGAACTGACCATCAACTGGCTGTTGGCACCGTCCAGGTTCAGTTGCAACTGATAGGGAATCGTCCCGGACACTGGCAACGGCTGTGTCACACCCAGCCAGTCAGTGAGTTTCTTGACCTCGACCTGCCCCGATGCCGCGACCCGGGTTTTGAGCTTGCCGGGACTACCGTCGGCAAAAATTTGCGCGGTGACCGGTTTATCGAACGCTCGCGCCGCAATGTTCTGACCACTGAGGCCTTTGGCGCTGTCGAAACGGAAATCACCCTTGAGTTGAGTCAGTTCCAGCTTCGGCTCGGCCAGTTTCAGCCGCGCATTGGCAGTCTTGAAGTCGACCAGGATTTTCGGCTGATCGCCGCCCTTGTCCAGCGGGATATCCAGTTTGAGTTTGCCCTGCAGGTCGCCCGCACCTTCCCAGCCGGCGAACGTTTCACCCGTGCCAATCGGTGCGTCTTGAAGAATCTTCAGTCCGTCACCCAAACCGCCGGCAAATGCCCCATCAAGGAACATATGCGTATGTTGCCCAGCAGGCACATGGGGAATATTGACGAAAACGTCGCTGATCTGGGTGTCGAGTAATTGGCCCTTGCTGGCCAGAATTCGCACACCACTGTCCTCAATGAACACATCGCCACTGACCTTGCTCACATGCGGCCAGCCCGGCTGGAAGGCCAGTTCGGCGTCATGCACCCTGAAGAACAGACTGATGCTGCGGTCGGCGTCCCCTGCGTTCTTGCTCAGAGAACCTTGATACTGGAAGAAGCCCTGATCCACCGCGCCTTTCAGGATTGCCGTGCGCAACCACTCGTCGAGCGCCGGGCTGAGGACTTGCGGCAAGTACTTGGCGGTGTAGCGACCATCGCCATCGACCAGACCGACCCGCAGGTCCATGTAGTCTTCCTGGCTGTGATCAAAATGCAGGCGGATCAGGAAGTCGCCGGCAATCTTGCCTTCTTCGCCCAGTACCTTCAGGTACGGCGCGATCAGGGTGAAACCTTCCTTGTCGAGCTTCCAGGTCAGCCGGGCGTTGGCCTGAATGTATTGCCAGGGTTTGGCGAAAATCGGATCGAGGTGCAGGACGAAATCCTTGCTGTCCATGCGCAACTCGCCACCGTCGAGGTTGCCCGTCAGGCTACCGCTGACATTTCTTGCCGCCGGCGCACCGTGATAGGCGTCGAAACCGATGCTGTCGAGGTTGGCAGCGAAGCCGAACTTTGTGCCGTCAGTGGCATTCGGACGCAAATCCAGCAGCACGTTGCGTAGCCCGCCGGTCACTTTCAGGCGCTCGACCACCGTGGCAACCCCCTGCGGTAGCGGGCCCAATGCATTGAGGAGCGGTGTGATCGGCGTCAAATCGAGACGATCGGCCTGCAAATGCCAGCGTTCGTCGACCTTGTCGGTAGCGCGCGTCTGCTGGAGCTGCACGTGAGATTCCCAGCGGGTTTCACCGAAGTTCATCGCCAGCGAATCGAGGGTGACGGTTGCGCCATCGGCGCTGTTTTCGTAGTAGGCATTGAGCGCCAGATTGTTGATCTGGATCGGCTTGCGCTCGGCGTAAGCGCCGCTCAGTTGCGGGGCATTCAAACGCAGCGCCGCACTTTGCAAAGTGCCTTTAGCCCAGTTCACCCATAGCTCGCCGCCGGCCTTGATCTCGGAGAAATTCCATTGCTGGGTCAGGCGCTCGGGTAGCCACTTCGACCAGTCACTTTGCGGCAGACTGACGTAGCCTTCCAAGGCGCTGTCCTGCCATTGGCCGGCGCGAATCCGCGTGCGCAGGCTCAGCGCGACCGGTTGGCCATCAGGTAAGGTCAAGCGTGCGTCGAGGCGTTGATGACTGGCACCGGTTTTCAGATTGAGACCAACATAGGTGAGGGTCATCGGCGCGTGATCCAGGGGCTGCAGGGTCACTTGGCTATCGAGGACAGACAACTGCCGAATCATTTGCGAGCGATTGAACAGTTGCTCCGCATCCAGTGGCTGATCCTTCTGCACCGGCAAGCCTTCCAGCGCCCAGCTGCCGTCCTGCGCTTCCTTGAGGCTGATTTTCAGACCATTGAGTTCCAGATGGGCGATACGCACTTCGCGAGCCAACAGGCTGGCCCAAAGATCCGGCACTGCCCGTACCCGATCGAGGCGCAAGGCATTGGCGCCCTCGCCGACCATCACGTCATGGGCCAGCAGGATCGGCGCAAATCCCCTCCAATTGCCCTCCAGTTCACCGATCTGAAGCGGCATACCGAGGGCAGCGCTGGCTTTATCTTCGATCTCGGCGCGGTACTCGGCCACCAGCGGCGTCAGTTCGCGGCCAAGGCTGACATACAACGCCATCAACACCAGAACCAACGCGCACAGGCTCAGCCCCCATCGGGTGAGTGCGGCCAGAATACGTGTCAGACGGTCCATGTCAGTTGGCTCCCATGGCAAAAAAACTGCGAAAAGCTGAGGCCAGCCGCTGTTGAAAAAGGGTGATGCAAGGTTTCAGAGCAGCACCACGTCGTATTGTTCCTGGGAATACATGGTTTCCACCTGGAAGCGTATGGTGCGGCCGATAAACCCTTCAAGCTCGGCGACGTTACCTGATTCTTCATCAAGCAAACGATCCACCACTTTCTGGTTCGCCAACACGCGATAACCCTCGGCCTGATAGGCCCGGGCTTCACGAAGGATCTCGCGGAAAATCTCGTAACAGATGGTCTCCGGCGTCTTTAACTTGCCGCGCCCCTGACAACTGCTGCACGGTTCGCACAGCACTTGCTCAAGACTTTCGCGGGTGCGCTTGCGAGTCATCTGCACCAGACCCAACTCGGTGATGCCGATGATGTTGGTCTTGGCGTGATCACGCTCCAGTTGTTTCTCCAGCGTGCGCAATACCTGGCGCTGGTGCTCTTCATCTTCCATGTCGATGAAGTCAATGATGATGATCCCGCCCATATTGCGCAGGCGCATCTGCCGGGCAATCGCGGTGGCCGCTTCGAGATTGGTCTTGAAGATGGTTTCTTCGAGATTGCGATGGCCGACGAACGCGCCCGTGTTGACGTCGATGGTGGTCATGGCCTCGGCCGGATCGACTACCAAGTAACCGCCGGACTTCAGCGGAACCTTGCGTTCAAGGGCTTTCTGGATTTCGTCTTCGACACCGTACAGATCGAAAATCGGTCGCTCGCCCGGATAGTGTTCCAGACGATCGGCGATTTCCGGCATGAGTTCGGCGACGAATTGCGTGGTTTTCTGGAAGGTTTCCCGAGAATCGATGCGGATTTTCTCGATCTTCGGGTTAACCAGATCACGCAACGTGCGCAGGGCCAGACCGAGGTCTTCGTAGATCACGCTTGGCGCTGCGATGGTTTTGATCTGCTCGTTGATCTGATCCCACAGGCGTCGCAGGTAGCGAATGTCCATGAGAATCTCATCGGCCCCGGCACCTTCGGCGGCGGTACGCAGAATGAAGCCGCCGGCCTCTTTGATGCCTTCTTTGGCCACGCAGTCGCTGACCACCTGCTTGAGCCGCTCGCGCTCGGCCTCGTCTTCGATTTTCAGGGAAATACCGACGTGAGCGGTGCGCGGCATGTACACCAGATAGCGCGACGGAATCGACAGTTGCGTGGTCAACCGCGCACCCTTGGAGCCGATCGGGTCCTTGGTGACTTGCACTACCAGGCTCTGGCCTTCGTGCACCAGCGCGCTGATGCTTTCCACCGCAGGGCCTTCGCGCAAAGAAATTTCGGCCGCGTGAATGAAAGCGGCACGATCAAGACCGATGTCGACAAATGCTGCCTGCATACCCGGCAGCACCCGGACAATCTTGCCTTTATAGATGTTGCCGACGATCCCGCGTTTTTGCGTGCGCTCGACATGGACTTCTTGCAGCACACCGTTTTCGACCACCGCCACGCGCGACTCCATCGGCGTGATGTTGATCAGAATCTCTTCACTCATGGCAGGATCTCGTTCAGGCATGTTCACGATAATGGCCGCATCTGAATTCATACGACGCTCATTGCGCGTTCAGGTTTTGCCAACAGGGTATGCCGAAATGGCCCAACAGTTCTGCGGTTTCGCAAACAGGCAACCCGACCACCGCCGAATAGCTGCCATTGAGCCCCGCGACAAACACCGCGCCGAGCCCCTGAATACCGTAACCGCCGGCCTTGTCCCGGGGTTCACCGCTGGCCCAGTAGGCAGTAGCCTCTTCACTGCTGATCGGGCGGAACCGCACCAGACTGCGCACCACCCGCGACTCGCAATGCTGGTCTTCAAGCACCGCGATAGCGGTCAGCACTTCATGCTCCTTGCCGGACAACAGCATCAGCATGGCGCATGCGTCGGCTTCGTCCACCGGTTTGCCGAGAATTTTGCCGTTGAATACCACGGCGGTGTCGGCCCCCAGGACACAGCATGCCTGGTCGGACGCGAGCATACGGCGCCCGGCCTCGGCCTTGCCGCGTGCCAGGCGCTCAACGTATGCCGAGGGCGATTCTTCAGGGAGAGGGGTTTCATCAATGTCTGCGCTGATGGCGCAGAACGCAACGCCGATCTGCGTGAGCAACTCACGCCGACGCGGCGATCCAGAGGCGAGGTAAAGCGGCTTCATCAAAACATCTCCCTGTTCAGTGCCTTGCTTCACCGGATCAATTGATTTTGTAGCGCCGGCTCAACCCACGCAAAGCAAAGCTGACCCAAGGCCAAAGCAAGGCACTGACCAGTGCCGGCAGCAGCAGCGCCAGGGTCGGCTGACGGTTGCCAGTCAAAGCGCTGAGCCACAACTGTACGAGTTGCGCGAGGCCGAAAATCACCAGAATAACCAGACACTGCTGCCACATCGGGAACATTCGCAGGCGCTGTTGCAATGACAACACCAGGAAAGTGATCAACGTGAGGATGAGTGCGTTTTGCCCAAGCAACGTGCCGTAGAGCACGTCTTCACCCAACCCCAGACAGAACGCGGTGACCATGCCGACCATATGCGGCATGTACAGCGCCCAGAATGTCAGGAGCAAGGCCAGCCACAGCGGGCGAAGAATTTCCATGAATTGCGGCAGCGGCGACACGCTGAGCAGCATGCCGATGAGAAATGTCAGCCAGACGATCCAGCCGTTTCGCGATGCGGTAGCCCCGACCATTACTCTTGTCTCCCGGTGGTGGCCGGCGCGGCGACAGGCGGTTTAGCCGCTGGCCGGGCAGCAGGCTGGTTCGCCGGTGGTTTTGCAGCGGCGGGCGGTTTGTTCGCAGGTGGTTTCACGGGGGTAGCACCGGCAGCGGCGGGCGTTGCAGGTGTGGCGGCAGGCGTTGCAGCCGCCGCGGGTGCGGTTTTGGGCACAGTCGCCGGCATCATCGGGCCACCGCCCTGCGCATCCAGATCCTCCTGCGCTTGCGCTGCATCGTTGGCGCGCTCTTCGGCGGTGCGATTGTCGCTGAATACCAGCAGCATGTAGCGGCTACGATTGAGCGCTGCCGTCGGTACCGCACGGACGATGGCAAACGGCTGGCCGGAATCGTGAATCACTTCTTTCACGGTTGCGACCGGATAGCCTGCCGGGAAGCGCTGGCCGAGACCGGAACTGACCAGCAGATCGCCTTCCTTGATGTCGGCGGTATCCGCCACATGACGCAGTTCCAGGCGTTCAGGGTTGCCGGTGCCGCTGGCAATCGCCCGCAGACCGTTACGGTTTACCTGCACGGGGATGCTGTGAGTGGTGTCGGTCAACAGCAATACACGGGAGGTGTAAGGCATCAACTCGACCACCTGCCCCATCAGACCGCGCGCATCGAGCACCGGCTGACCGAGGACCACACCGTCGCGCTCACCTTTATTGATGATGATGCGATGGGTGAAGGGATTGGGGTCCATGCCGATCAACTCGGCCACTTCGACCTTTTCGTTGACCAGCGCGGAGGAATTGAGCAACTCGCGCAGCCGAACGTTCTGCTCGGTGAGGGCCGCTAGCTTTTGCATGCGCCCCTGCAGCAGCAGGTTTTCGGTTTTGAGTTTTTCGTTTTCGGCGACAAGCTCGGTGCGGCTGCCGAACTGGCTGGCGACACCTTCCCACAAGCGACCGGGCAGGTCAGTGATCCAGTAAGCGTCCATCAGCACCAGCGACATCTGGCTGCGTGCAGGCTTGAGCAGACTGAAACGCGCATCGACCACCATCAGTGCGACCGAGAGCACGGCCAGCACCAGCAGGCGAACGCCCAACGAAGGGCCCTTGGCGAAAAGCGGTTTAATAAGCCGCTCCTCCCAGGCAAATGTTCTGTTTATTCATACGGCATCAAACCGGCCTGGATGAAGACTGACAGAAGATAAACGCCAACAGGCAGCACTGCAAAGTGCTGCCTGCGCGCTCACCCACGTATTGCAATCCGCGACTTATTCGCTGGAGAGCAGATCCATGGTGTGCTTATCCATCATTTCCAATGCACGGCCACCGCCGCGAGCAACACAGGTCAGCGGATCTTCGGCAACGATCACCGGCAGACCGGTTTCCTGAGCCAGCAACTTGTCGAGGTCACGCAGCAGCGCGCCACCACCGGTCAGCACCAGGCCGCGCTCGGCGATGTCGGAAGCCAGTTCCGGCGGCGATTGCTCCAGAGCGCTTTTCACCGCCTGAACGATGGTTGCCAGGGACTCTTGCAGAGCTTCCAGCACTTCATTGGAGTTCAGGGTGAATGCGCGTGGAACGCCTTCGGCCAGGTTGCGACCGCGAACATCGACTTCGCGAATTTCGCCACCCGGGTAGGCCGTACCGATTTCCTGTTTGATGCGCTCAGCGGTGGATTCACCGATCAGGCTGCCGTAGTTTCGGCGCACGTAGGTGATGATCGCTTCGTCGAAGCGGTCGCCGCCAACGCGCACGGATTCGGCATAGACCACACCGTTCAGGGAGATCAGTGCGATTTCAGTGGTACCACCACCGATATCCACGACCATCGAGCCGCGAGCCTCTTCTACCGGCAGGCCGGCACCGATCGCAGCGGCCATTGGCTCTTCGATCAGGAACACTTCACGGGCACCGGCGCCAAGGGCCGATTCACGGATGGCGCGACGCTCAACCTGGGTGGATTTGCATGGAACGCAGATCAGTACACGAGGGCTAGGCTGCAGAAAGCTGTTTTCGTGAACCTTGTTGATAAAGTATTGCAGCATCTTTTCGCAGACGCTGAAGTCGGCAATTACGCCGTCCTTCATCGGACGAATGGCAGCAATGTTGCCCGGTGTACGGCCGAGCATGCGCTTGGCCTCGGTGCCGACAGCAACGACACTTTTCTGGTTACCGTGTGTCCGAATGGCCACAACCGATGGTTCATTCAGGACGATACCGCGCTCGCGCACGTAAATAAGGGTGTTGGCAGTGCCCAGGTCAATGGAGAGATCGCTGGAAAACATGCCACGCAGTTTCTTGAACATGGGAAAGGGACCCTAGGCAACGCGTGGGTAAAAAAGTGCGGCAAACTCTAACAACGACAGGGATTTTGGGCAAGGCGCCAATATGTTAAATTGGCCGCTTTTCTGTGCACCAAGCCCCACAATCGCGGCCTTATGACCGTAGAAGTGCGGTAGTGTTCCGACAATCTAACACACGGACGCCGTCCGTTCTGTTTTCCACTGGAGAATCCCGATGGCGCTAGAACGCTCCGACGTGGAAAAAATCGCTCATCTGGCCTGTCTTGGCCTTAATGATGCCGATCTTCCGCACATTACTTCCGCCCTCAACAGCATTCTCGGGCTGGTCGACGAAATGCAGGCCGTCAATACCGACGGTATCGAGCCTTTGGCCCACCCGCTGGAAGCCAGTCAGCGCTTGCGCGCCGACGTCGTGACTGAAAGCAATCATCGCGAGGCCTATCAGTCCATCGCACCAGCGGTCGAAAACGGCCTGTATCTGGTTCCGAAAGTCATCGACTAAAGGGAAAGAGCCTGCAATGCATCAAATGACTCTGGCCGAGATCGCCCGCGGTCTCGCCGATAAAAAGTTTTCCTCCGAAGAGCTGACCAAAGTCCTGCTGGCGCGTATCACCCAGCTCGATCCGCAGCTCAACAGTTTCATCAGCCTCACCGAAGAGCTGGCCCTCGAGCAGGCGAAAGCCGCCGATATGCGACGGGCCAACGGTGAGAGCGGCGCCCTGCTCGGCGCGCCGATCGCCCACAAAGACCTGTTCTGCACCCAAGGCATTCGCACCAGCTGCGGCTCGAAGATGCTCGACAACTTCAAGGCCCCGTATGACGCCACCGTGGTTGCGAAACTGGCGGCTGCCGGCGCCGTGACCCTGGGCAAGACCAACATGGACGAATTCGCCATGGGTTCGGCCAACGAGTCGAGCTGGTACGGCGCGGTGAAAAACCCGTGGAACCTGGAACACGTGCCGGGCGGTTCGTCCGGTGGTTCGGCGGCGGCGGTTGCCGCTCGTCTGTTGCCAGCGGCGACTGCCACTGACACGGGTGGTTCGATCCGTCAGCCAGCCGCATTCACCAACCTCACGGGCCTGAAGCCGACCTACGGCCGCGTTTCGCGCTGGGGCATGATCGCTTACGCTTCCAGCCTCGATCAGGGCGGCCCGTTGGCGCGCACTGCCGAAGACTGCGCAATTCTGTTGCAAGGTATGGCCGGCTTCGATCAGAACGACTCCACCAGCATCGATGAGCCCGTGCCGGATTACTCCGCCAGCCTCAATACGTCGCTGCAAGGCCTGCGCATCGGCGTGCCGAAGGAATACTTCAGCGCCGGTCTCGACCCGCGCATCGCCGAGCTGATCCAGAACAGCATTAAAGAGCTGCAGAAGCTCGGTGCCGTGATCAAGGAAATCAGCCTGCCGAACATGCAGCACGCGATTCCTGCGTACTACGTGATCGCGCCGGCAGAGGCCTCCTCCAACCTGTCGCGTTTCGACGGCGTGCGTTTCGGCCACCGTTGCGAACACCCGAAAGACCTGATCGATCTGTACAAGCGCTCCCGTGGCGAAGGTTTCGGTACCGAAGTGCAGCGCCGGATCATGGTCGGTGCCTACGCGCTGTCCGCCGGTTACTACGACGCCTACTACCTCAAAGCGCAGAAGATCCGTCGCCTGGTGAAGAACGATTTCATGGCGGCCTTCAACGAGGTCGACATCATCCTCGGCCCAACCACGCCGAACCCGGCCTGGAAGCTTGGCGCCAAGAACAGCGACCCGGTCGCGGCTTATCTGGAAGACGTCTACACCATCACCGCCAACCTCGCGGGCCTGCCGGGCCTGTCGATGCCAGCCGGTTTTGTCGACGGTCTGCCGGTGGGCGTGCAGTTGCTCGCGCCGTATTTCCAGGAAGGCCGTTTGCTCAACGTTGCGCACCAGTATCAGTTGAACACCGACTGGCACACTCGCACCCCAACCGGCTTCTGAGGAGACACACATGCAATGGGAAGTCGTGATCGGGCTGGAGATTCACACTCAGCTCACTACCCGGTCGAAAATCTTTTCCGGTAGTTCCACCACGTTTGGCTCCGAGCCGAACACGCAGGCCAGCCTGATCGACCTGGGCATGCCCGGCGTATTGCCGGTGCTGAACCAGGAAGCCGTGCGCATGGCCGTGATGTTTGGTCTGGCGATTGACGCCGAGATCGGTCAGCACAACGTGTTCGCGCGTAAAAACTACTTCTACCCTGACCTGCCGAAGGGCTACCAGATCAGCCAGATGGAATTGCCGATCGTCGGCAAGGGCCATCTGGACATCGCGCTGGAAGACGGCACGGTCAAACGTGTCGGCATCACCCGCGCGCACCTGGAAGAAGACGCCGGCAAGAGCCTGCACGAAGAGTTCAACGGTGCCACCGGTATCGACCTGAACCGTGCCGGCACGCCGCTGCTGGAAATCGTTTCCGAGCCGGACATGCGCAGCGCCAAGGAAGCCGTGGCTTACGTCAAGGCGATCCACGCGCTGGTGCGTTATCTGGGCATCTGCGACGGCAACATGGCCGAAGGTTCGCTGCGTTGCGACTGCAACGTGTCGATCCGTCCGAAAGGTCAGGTTGAGTTCGGCACGCGCTGCGAGATCAAGAACGTCAACTCGTTCCGTTTTATCGAGAAGGCGATCAACTCCGAGATCCAGCGTCAGATCGAGCTGATCGAAGACGGCGGCAAAGTGATCCAGCAGACCCGCCTGTACGATCCGAACAAGGACGAGACCCGTCCGATGCGTTCGAAAGAGGAAGCCAACGACTACCGTTACTTCCCCGATCCGGATCTGCTGCCGGTGATCATCGAAGAGTCGTTCCTCGGCGAGGTGCGCGCCACCCTGCCGGAACTGCCACCGCAAAAACGCGAGCGCTTCCAGAGCCAGTTCGGTCTGTCGGCCTACGACGCCAACGTGCTGGCCACCAGCCGTGAGCAAGCGGACTACTTCGAGAAAGTTGCAGCCATCGGCGGCGACGCCAAACTGGCGGCGAACTGGGTGATGGTCGAGTTGGGCAGCCTGCTCAACAAACAAGGCCTGGACATCGACGAGTCGCCGGTTTCCGCTGAGCTGTTGGGCGGCATGTTGCAGCGCATCAAGGACAACACCATCTCCGGCAAAATCGCCAAGGTAGTGTTCGAAGCGATGGCCAACGGTGAAGGCAGCGCTGACGAGATCATCGAAAAGCGCGGCCTCAAGCAAGTGACCGACAGCGGCGCGATCTCGGCAGTGCTGGACGAAATGCTCGCGGCCAACGCCGAGCAGGTCGAGCAATACCGCGCGGCAGACGAAGCCAAGCGCGGCAAGATGTTCGGCTTCTTCGTCGGTCAGGCCATGAAAGCCTCCAAGGGCAAGGCCAACCCGCAGCAAGTGAACGAACTGCTGAAAAGCAAGCTCGAAGGCTGACCACAATGGAGCCAGAGCCAAAGCCTGGCTCCGATCCCTGTGGGAGCGAGCCTGCTCGCGAAAGCGTCATGACATCCAATAGAGATATTGAATGTGATGGCCTCTTCGCGAGCAGGCTCGCTCCCACATTGTTAATTGGGAGCTTTCGAATGAAACACCTGCTCGGCGCCTGCGCCCTGCTCTCTTTACTGGCCGGTTGCGCCAGCACCGACATCATCGACCCGCACGGTTACGACCAGACCGGCGTCGCCTCCTATTACGGTGCCAGGCACCACGGTAAACGGACCGCCAGTGGCGAGCCGTTCAACCAGAACTCCCTGACCGCCGCCCATCGCCAGCTCCCCTTCGGCACGCGGGTGAAGGTCACCAACCTGAAAAACGATGAATCAGTCGTAGTGCGCATCAATGATCGCGGCCCGCATACCCGTGGGCGGTTGATCGATGTGTCTCGCGAGGCGGCCGAACAACTCGGTATGCTGCGCAGCGGCACCGCACGGGTTCGCGTGCAGGCCCTCGACGACTGATGGAGTGCCGACCATTTTCGGACTGACCGATCTACCACTGATCAGCGTGATCGAACTGCTTGCCGGGCTGTGCCTGCTGATCTTCGGCGCCGAACTGATGGTGCGTGCAGCCGTGCGCCTGGCCGCGCGGCTGAATGTACGGCCACTGATCATCGGTCTGACCCTTGTTGCCCTGAGCAGCAGCGCACCGCAGATGGCGGTGAGCCTGCAAGCCGCGCTGGCACACAACCCTGACATTGCCGTCGGCAGTGTGGTCGGCAGCAGCATCTTCAACATCCTCGTGACCCTCGGTTTGTCGGCGCTGATCATTCCGCTGCGCGTGTCGCGACAACTGGTGCGCCTGGACATTCCGCTGATGATCGGCGCCTGTCTGCTGGTGTTCGTCCTGGCCTGGAATGAGGAAATCGGTCGTTTCGACGGTTTCCTGCTACTGACCGCACTGGCGCTTTACCTGGGTTTACTGCTGCGCCAGTCACGGCATTCGACACGACCGCACTCGGAACACGGCGAAGCAACGCAGACGTCCTGGATCGGCAGTTCGCTGATGATCCTCGTCGGTCTGGCGATGCTGGTGTTCGCCGGGCACCTGCTGTTGGGCGCTGCTGTTGTGGTGGCGACCGATCTTGGTTTTTCCGAACGTGTCATTGGTCTGACGGTGGTTGCCGTAGGCACCTCGCTGCCGGAACTCGCCACGTCGCTGATCGCGGCATTGCGCGGGCAACGGGACATCGCCGTAGGCAACGTGATCGGCGCCAACCTGTTCAACTTGCTTGGCGTGCTTGGCATCACCGCATTGATCGCACCGACACCGTTGTCGGTCTCACCCAACGCGCTGGATTTCGACCTGCCGGTGATGCTCGGCGTCGCCGTGCTGAGCCTGCCAGTGTTCTATTCCGGCTACCGGGTGACCCGCGCCGAAGGTCTGTTGCTGCTCGGCTTGTATCTGGCGTACGGACTGCACGTGGTGTCGTTCACCACTGGCATGCCGCTGGCCGGCAAACTCGAGCGGCTGATGCTGTTTTATGTCTTGCCGACGCTGCTGACGTTTCTGCTGTTCACGTCGATACGCGCCTGGCGCCGCCAACACCACAAGAGGGATGTGCCGTGACCGATTCGAAGCAATCCGGGGTTGAAATACGCCGCCAGGTAATGGGCGATGCGTTCGTTGATCGCGCGCTGGGCAACGCCACCGAGTTCACCCAACCGTTGCAGGATTTCGTCAATGAGCATGCCTGGGGTGGCGTGTGGAATCGCGAAGGGCTGCCGCTGAAAACCCGCAGCTTGATTACGCTGGCCGCGTTGACTGCACTGAAGTGCCCACAAGAGTTGAAAGGTCACGTACGCGGCGCGTTGAACAATGGCTGCACAGTGGAAGAGATACGCGAGGCGTTGCTGCATTGCGCGGTGTATGCCGGCGTGCCGGCGGCGATTGATGCGTTTCGGGCGGCGCAGGAAGTGATCGACAGTTACCGGAAACCTGAGTGACTGGACTGACGTCTTCGCGAGCAAGCCCGCTCCCACAGGGGCATGCAGTGCAAATGTGGGAGATTCTATGTTGCTCAACACCCCTTGAATCTCAGGTCAGATCCACCCACCCCACTGCAAGATGAAGATCCCGAGATTGGTGGTCACCGCGGCCATCAACGTGGTCAGCACGATAATCGCCGCCGCGAGTTCATGATTGCCCTGCGCCGCCCGGGCCATGACAAAACTGGCCGCCGCCGTCGGGCTGCCAAAATAGAGAAACAGAATCCCCAACTCCGGCCCGCGAAAACCCCACAGCCAGGCACCGACCGTTGCCAGCAGTGGCAGACTGATCATTTTCACCAGACTCGAACTCAGCGCCATGCTGCCGCTCTTGCGCAACGCCGCCAGCGATAGCGTGCCGCCAATACAGATCAACGCCAGCGGCAAGGTGGTCTGCGCCAGATACTGACCCGAGGTTTCCAGCCATCCCGGCAGACTGATCTTGAAATAGGCAAACGGTGCCGCCGCAATCACGCTGATGATCAGCGGATTGCTGAACACGCTTTTACAGATGCTCCATGGATCGGACTTGATCACCGGGCTGTACACCGCCAGCACAATGGTCGAGAGCGTGTTGTAAAACAGAATCACCAGCGCGGCGAGAATCGCCCCGACGGAAATCCCGTAGTCGCCGTACATGCTGGCGGCGAGCGCCAGACCGATGACGCCGTTATTGCCGCGAAACGCGCCTTGGGTATAGATGCCGCGATCTTCGCGCGGGCATCTGAAAATCGCCCAGCCCCAGGCAATGGCGAAGCAGACAAGGGTGGCGAGCGAGAAGTAAATCAGCAACGCCGGTTGCAATGCGGCGTGCAGGTCAGCATGCAGAATGCCGAGGAACAGCAACGCCGGCATGGAAACATTGAACACCAGTGCCGACGCTGTATGGATGAAGTTGTCGTTGATCCAGTCGATGCGCTTGAGCAGCACACCGAGAAACAGCATGGCAAACACCGGCGCGGTGATGTTCAGGGTTTCGAGGAAAATAGCCAGCATGCCGCAGAGCCTTGGGTGAGCGTCGTTAGGGGGCTAATGATAAGCCACAAGTTCTCCGGCGTCTGTGAGTCACTCTTCGCGAGCAAGCCCGCTCCCACATTTGAACTGCGTTTCCCTGTGGGAGCGGGCTTGCTCGCAAAGAACGATGACGCGGTCTCAGGTAATCGGCGCCGGATTGAACAACGTAATGTCGTTGTGCAGCTTGTGTTTCTCCGCCCACGTTTGCTGCTTGCCGCTCGCCACATCCAGGTAGTAGTGGAACAACTCCCAACCCAGTTCCTCGATCGTCGCTCGCCCGGTGGCAATCCGCCCGGCGTCGATGTCGATGAGGTCAGGCCAGCGCTGCGCCAACTCGGTACGCGTCGAGACCTTCACCACCGGCGCCATCGCCAGCCCATAAGGCGTGCCGCGCCCAGTGGTGAACACATGCAGGTTCATCCCTGCCGCCAACTGCAATGTGCCGCAGACAAAATCGCTGGCCGGGGTCGCACAGAAAATCAAACCCTTGTGCTTGAAGCGCTCACCCGGGCCAAGCACGCCATTGATCGCGCTGCTGCCGGATTTGACGATCGAGCCCAAGGACTTCTCGACAATGTTCGACAACCCGCCCTTCTTGTTGCCCGGCGTGGTATTGGCGCTGCGATCTGCTTCACCCTTGGCCAGATACCGGTCGTACCAGTCCATCTCGCGGACCAGTTCCTCGGCGATCGCCTTGGTCTTGGCCCGAGACGTCAGCAGATAAATCGCATCGCGCACTTCGGTGACTTCAGAAAACATCACCGTCGCCCCCGCCCGCAACAGCAAGTCCGAGGCATACCCCAGCGCCGGGTTAGCGGTGATGCCGGAGAACGCATCGCTGCCGCCGCACTGCATGCCGAGAATCAGCTCGGACGCCGGCACGGTTTCCCGGCGGCGCTGATCGAGCTTCTTCAGACGGACTTCGGCCAGCGCCATGATCTGCTCGATCATTTCGGTGAAACCGTGACTGGAATCCTGCAAGCGATACAGCCACGGCTCGCTGAGATCCACCGACGCATCGTCCTCATGCATCACCTGCCCGGCCTGCAATTTCTCGCAACCCAGGCTGATCACCAACGCCTCGCCCCCCAGGTTCGGGTTGCGCGCCAGATTGCGCACCGTGCGAATCGGGATGTACGCGTCGGTGGCAGTGATCGCCACGCCGCAGCCGTAACTGTGGGTCAGTGCGACCACGTCATCGACGTGCGGGTACTTGGGCAGCAGCTCATCCTTGATGCGTTTCACCGCGTGATCAAGCACGCCGGTCACGCACTGCACGGTGGTGGTGATCCCGAGGATATTGCGCGTGCCGACGGTGCCGTCAGCGTTGCGATACCCCTCGAAAGTGAAACCTTCCAGCGGCGCCTGAGCGTCCGGCACCTCGGTGGACAGCGGCAAACTGTCCAGCGGCGGCGCAGTCGGCATGCGCAGTTGATCTTCCTTGACCCAACTGCCACGGGGGATCGGCTGCAATGCGTAGCCAATGATCTGGCCGTAGCGAATCACTTGCCCGCCCTCGGGAATGTCCTGCAGCGTGACCTTGTGGCTCTGCGGCACAAAATCTACCGTCACCAGGCCATCCGGAAATTCAGTACCGGCCGGTACCCCTTGGTCATTGACCACAATCACTACATTGTCCCGCTCGTGCAGGCGGATGTAGCGCGGCGAGTCGGAATGTTCAATCAACTGCATGACGCCGCTCCTCAGGAATGCGCTTGAGACAATTTACCCGTGGTTTCGGAACCACCCTGGGTGGGTGGCTCTTTGAGCACCACACGTTTGATCGGGCCGACGATGACCAGATAGCTGAACACCGCCACCAAGGCGTTGGCACCGACGAACACCAGCGCCCATTTGAACGAACCGGTGGAGCTGATGATGTAGCCGATCACGATCGGCGTGGTGATCGAAGCAATGTTGCCGAAGGTGTTGAACAGGCCACCGCTCAGACCGGCGATCTGTTTTGGCGACGTGTCGGACACCACCGCCCAGCCCAGTGCGCCAACGCCCTTACCGAAGAAGGCCAGCGCCATGAAGCCAACGACCATCCATTCAACATCAACATAGTTGCAAGCGACGATGCTGCTGGAAACCAACAGGCCGGCAATGATTGGCGCCTTGCGGGCGAACGTCAGTGAATGCCCCTTGCGCAGCAGGTGATCGGAAATCACCCCGCCCAGCACGCCGCCGATAAAACCACAGATTGCTGGCAACGACGCAATGAAACCGGCCTTGAGAATGGTCATGCCACGCTCTTGCACCAGATACACCGGGAACCAGGTCAGGAAGAAGTACGTGATGCCGTTGATGCAGTACTGGCCCAGGTACACGCCGAGCATCATGCGGTTGGTCAGCAATTGGCGGATGTAGTCCCACTTCGGGCCATCAGCCTTTTTGCCTTTGTTCTGATCCATATCGACCATGCCGCCGTTGTCGGCGATGAACTTTACTTCCGCTTCGTTGGCCATCGGGTGTTGGCGCGGGCTGTGGATAACCTTCAGCCAGATCAGCGAGAAGACGATGCCGAACACGCCCATCACAATGAACACGTGCTCCCAGCCGTATGAATAGACGATCCAGCCCATCAGCGGCGCGAACAGCACCGTGGCAAAGTATTGCGCCGAGTTGAAGATCGCCGAAGCAGTGCCGCGTTCAGCGGTCGGGAACCACGCCGCCACAATCCGTGCGTTGCCGGGGAACGATGGCGCCTCAGCCAGCCCGACCAAAAAGCGCAACATGAACAGCGCGACGATGGCCGTGGACATGCCGAACTCACCGACAAAGCCTTGCAGCACGGTGAACAGCGACCAGGTGAAGATGCTCAGGGCATAGACTTTTTTTGAGCCGAAGCGATCGAGCAGCCAGCCGCCGGGGATTTGCCCGGCCACGTAGGCCCAACCGAATGCAGAGAAGATGTAACCGAGGGTGACCGCGTCGATACCGAGGTCTTTTTGCAGGCTGGAACCGGCAATGGCGATAGTCGCGCGGTCGGCATAGTTGATCGTGGTCACCAGAAACAGCATGAGCAGGATCAGATAGCGGACGCGAGTCGGCTTGGACGATTGCATGTAGATGTACTCCCACTGATTATTTTTATGCGCGGGTGAATCTTCTTTGGTGTTGCTTTTGTGGGAGCGGGCCTGCCGGCGATGCAATCACCTCGGTTTTTCAATTACACCGCAGTGATGCCATCGCTTGCCGGCAAGCTCCCACAGATCAGGAGCCGATGTAGCTGGTCTTCACGACCGTGTAAAACTCTTGCGCATAGCGGCCTTGCTCACGAGATCCATAGGATGAACCTTTACGCCCACCGAACGGAACGTGGTAATCCACGCCCGCTGTCGGCAGGTTGACCATCACCATCCCGGCCTGGGAGTGGCGCTTGAAATGGTTCGCGTACTTGAGCGACGTGGTGGCGATGCCCGCCGACAGACCGAATTCAGTGTCATTGGCCATCGCCAGCGCAACATCGTAATCAGCCACGCGCACGATGTTGGCCACCGGGCCGAAAATCTCTTCACGGCTGATACGCATCGACGCTTCACTGTCGGCAAACAGCGTCGGGGCGAGGAAGTAGCCTTCGGTATCGCACGTCACCAAACCACCGCCGCTGACCAGACGCGCGCCTTCGGATTGGCCGATGTCGATGTACTTCATGTCCTGTTCAAGCTGCGCTTGCGAGACGACGGGGCCAATATCGGTGCCGGTTTTCAGCGCGTGGCCGACCTTGATCGACTTCATGCGCTCGGCCATGGCTTCCACGAACTTGTCGTGAATCCCGGCGGTAACGATCAAGCGGCTCGATGCGGTGCAACGTTGGCCGGTGGAGTAGAACGCGCTCTGCACCGACAACTCGACCGCTTGCTTGAGGTCGGCGTCGTCGAGAATGATCTGCGGATTCTTGCCGCCCATTTCCAGCTGAACCTTGGCCTGACGCGACACGCAGTTGACGGCGATCTGCCGCCCGACGCCAACCGAGCCGGTGAAGCTGATGCCATCGACTTTCGGGCTGTTGACCAGTGCTTCGCCCACCACACGACCGCTGCCCATCACCAGGTTGAACACACCGGCCGGGAAACCGGCGCGGGAGATGATTTCGGCCAGCGCCCAGGCGCAGCCCGGCACCAGATCCGCCGGTTTCAGCACCACGCAGTTGCCGTAGGCCAGGGCCGGGGCGATTTTCCACGCAGGGATCGCAATCGGGAAGTTCCACGGTGTGATCAGACCGACCACACCCAGCGCTTCGCGGGTGACTTCGACGTTGACGCCCGGGCGCACCGAGGGCACATAGTCGCCGGACAGACGCAGGCATTCACCGGCGAAGAATTTGAAGATATTGCCGGCGCGGGTCACTTCGCCGATGGCTTCGGGCAGGGTCTTGCCCTCTTCCCGGGCCAGCAGGGTGCCGAGTTCTTCGCGGCGGGCGAGAATTTCAGTGCCGACTTTATCCAGCGAATCGTGACGGGCCTGAATCCCCGAGGTCGACCACGCCGGGAAAGCGGCGCGAGCGGCGTCGATGGCGGCGTGAACCTGAGTCAGGTCAGCCTTGGCGTAATCGCCAATGGTGTCGTTCAGCTCGGACGGGTTGATGTTGGCCGAGTAGTCGGCACCGGCAACCCATTCACCGTTGATGTAGTTGTCGTAGCGTTTTGCATTGGTCACAGAGCAGCCCTCAAAACTAAAAGCCTTCACGCAAAAAGCCGCTGATTGCTCAGCGGCCTCGCATTTTTCAGGTGTTATTGCGCACCTTGCTTGTCGATCAGCGCGGCGAGCATTTCGTACTCTTCGCCCGTCAGATCGGTCAGCGGTGCCCGCACCGGGCCTGCGTCATAGCCGGCGATTTTGGCGCCTGCCTTGACGATGCTCACGGCATAACCAGCCTTGCGGTTGCGGATGTCCAGGTACGGCAGGAAGAAGTCGTCAATGATCTTGCCGACGGTGGCGTGATCTTCGCGGGCAATCGCGTGGTAGAAGTCCATCGCGGTTTTCGGAATGAAGTTGAACACCGCCGACGAGTAAACCGGCACGCCCAGCGCCTTGTAGGCAGCGGCGTAGACTTCGGCAGTCGGCAGACCACCCAGGTAGCTGAAGCGATCACCGAGGCGGCGACGAATCGACACCATCAACTCGATATCACCCAGACCGTCCTTGTAACCAATCAGATTCGGGCAGCGCTCGGCCAGACGTTCCAGCAACGGCGCAGTCAGGCGGCAGACGTTACGGTTGTAGACGACCACCCCGATGTTGACCGATTTGCACACCGCTTCAACGTGGGCGGCAACCCCGTCCTGGCTCGCTTCGGTCAGGTAGTGCGGCAGCAGCAAAAGGCCTTTGGCGCCCAGACGCTCGGCTTCTTGTGCGTATTCGATGGCCTGACGGGTCGAACCGCCAACGCCAGCGAGGATTGGCACGCTGGTCGCGCAGGTGTCGACGGCAGTCTTGATGATTTCCGAATATTCGCTGGCGGCCAGGGAGAAGAACTCACCGGTGCCGCCGGCAGCAAACAATGCCGAGGCGCCATAAGGGGCCAGCCATTCCAGACGCTTGATATAGCCCGCGCGGTTGAAATCACCCTGCGCGTTGAAATCGGTGACCGGGAAGGACAGCAGACCGGTGGAGAGGATGGACTTCAGTTCTTGTGGATTCATTATTCGAACACCCTGGGTAGCAATATTGTTTTGGTTGGACCGTTCAGCCTTCGCCGAGGTTGTAGGTCATCGTACAACTTAAAAAATAACCGTCAACTGCATTTCATCGCAGGGCACGTTTTTTTGTCGGACAAGATCGATTCTTGACGTAGGAGTTTTCTCGACTAAAGTTAGTTTTACTGTATATCCATACAGTCAAATAAAACCTGCCGACGACATATCAAGGAGATAGAAATGTCCGGTCTACAAACGAAACCCCAGGAAAAACCCAAACCGGTCACTGCCCGTTTTGATGATCTGTTTACTCAATCCGGCATCGACATCAGCACCGAAAATCCGCATCTGGTGCTGCACATCGCCGATGCCCACAGCGATGTAGAGCCTGCCACCGCCCTCCCCGATCAAGCCTTGAAGGGCAAGCTGCAAGCACGGTTCGAGGGCGCTGAACACACGGCCATCGGCGACAACACACTGCTGCGCTTCAACGAAGATGCCCAACCGATCCTCGCGCAAAACGTGCCATTGCATCTGCCCAATGGCTTGGTGCTCACCTACGGCCAAGTGCTGGCGCTGGGCGGCGACTTCTACGGCATCGTCGATCAGCCGATCAACGAAGGCGCAACACCGGTCGACCGCCTGCAACGCTTCAACGCGGCGTTCAATTCTCTCGCGGTCACTGCCGCTTCAAGGGCCGAAGCAACACAGATTCTCGCGGTCATGCAAAAAGAGATCGACGCGGTTAAACAGGCAATAAAGGACGGTAAACATCCTCACGAGGCCTATGACGCGCTAGGAGATACGTTGTCCGAAGAGTGGAACAGAATCACCGGCGGCGGCAGTTTTATCTCGGCGCTGTTTCCACTGGGGCGCTATCTGAAACTGGCGGCGAACAATGCTGATCATTTCGGCGAATGGGCAAAACTGGCCTACATCGCCGGCCACACTGCGGCCTTGCAAACCGCCATGGCCGCCCACGCCAATCACGATGAGCCGCAACTGGAACGGGCTTACGCGATGAACGCGTTTGCCGACCACTTCCTCGCCGACCTGTTTTCCTCCGGCCACCTGCGTGTGCCACGCAAGGCGTTGGCTGCTGCGGTCACGCCGAGCGATCTGGGTTCATTGATTACGCGTTTCATGCACGACGAGGACAGCAAATTCGGCCTCAGCGTGCGCAACGCTTATGGCGATCAATGGCGTGCGTTCGGCGACAAGCGCTACTTCGAAGCCACCGACGCCGACAACCGCCAGCAGGTCAATCAAGCGGTGCAAGCCTCGGCGGACGAAGTGTTTGCGGCGTATCTCAGCGGAAAAATGCCCGTTCCGTCCACGTTTTCTGCACTGCAACGGCTGCCGGATCTGACGGCTGTGTTGAACCCGGCAAACAATTTCTCGGCGCTGTTTCGCACACAGGGCAGCAAGGTGCTGCGGCGCAAGGATGTAAACAACCTCAATGACACCGCGACCGTCGACGACTGGTGGGGTTGGAGCACGTACCTGCTGCTCAAGGATTACCACCCCAGCGGCAACACCAATCAAGGAGATTGACCATGACGATCAAACTGAAACTGGAACTGGCCTCGGGCCAATCACTGAAGGGCGCGCCTCTGGAGTTATTGGCCAAAGGCCTGCCAATTGCCCGGGCGACGGTGGATGCCCAAGGTTATGCAACCTTTGATGCCAACCCCATTGCCGGCCTCCTCGCTGTAAGGGTCGACCGTTCAATTCTGCCGCGCCACTGACAACATCCGCCCCCCCTGTAGGGACTGCCGCAGGGGGGCTTTGAAATGGCTGGAAATGAACGGTTTAAAACACGCCCAGCAAAAGTCTCTTACCGTGCAGAACCGCCGTGAATGGATCACGGCCCACTACGCACGGAGAGCGCCCCTCATGATTTTTGTCCCACCCACACTTGCGCAATTTCTGCCTCATTCATCTGAAACGGCAACCGTGAACCTATCGGAACTGAGCGATCACCTGATCATTGAAGTCCCGGACTCCAGCGACTTTGCAGCCAACTGGAGCGTCTACGCCATTCTCGGCGAAGATCCCGAAGAGCCTGAATGGGCTGGCGAAGAAGTCGACACCGGCGCCTGGGATGACGCCGAGGACGAGATGGAAAAACTGACGGGCATCGAATTGCAGATTCCAAAGGAAGTGCTGAAGACGTACGTGAATTGCGAAATCGAACTGCGCTACAAGTTTCAGGATGAATCGAGCATGGAGCCGTTTTCGGCCCCGTTGATGCTGCGTATCGAAGCCTGATGTCCGGGCGTGCCTGTTGATCGGGCGCGCCGCTCAAAAGACATAGACCGTTCGTCGGGACTGGTATTTCTTACAGGTGCCAGCCATTTCGGATCTCGGCCTTAATGGCTGAGGAGTTAACGAACCGGCTCCGACAGCGCCAAGCCGTAACTTGCGCTCATTCAACGGTTTGAAGGGACAGTGAAAAGGAATTTGATCATGACTGCACACGTAAAAGTGTTGGCTGCTCCAGAGCTCCAGGAAGCCGTGAACGGGGTACTACACGTTGGCAAATTGCAGGAAAAAGCCCACGGTGTGGTAAACGCTTACGCAAACCAGGCTGCCGGCGACGTAGTTGCGCTACACGTAAAAACGTCTACCGGTAACAGCTTTGAAACCGAAATCACAGTGACTGACTTGCAGGCCGGAAAGCCCCTCGTGCTCGCTGTTCCCAAAGATGTTTTTGAGAAAAAACTCGTTCCAAAAGCCACTGCCGATCTGCACTACACCGTGGCAAGAGGAGGGCAGAATCTCGGGAGCTCCGACATTCTGCATGTGAATCTCGAACGCTAAACAGCAATCACCCCTGCGCCTGCGCCTCTTCATGGGCCTGGCGCAGTCTTTCACGGCTATTGGTCAGGTGCAGACGCATGGCCGCACGGGCCGCATCGGAATCCTGGCGGGCGATCGCCTCATAAATTTCTTCGTGCTCGCGGCTCAGGCGATTCATGTAGTGCTGTTGATCATCATGGGCCAGACGCGCCGAATTCAGCCGCGTGCGCGGGATGATGCTGGTGCCCAGGTGGGTCATGATGTCGGTGAAGTAGCGGTTGCCGGTGGACAAGGCTATTTCGAGGTGGAAGGCAAAGTCCGACGCGACGGCATCACTGGCATGGGACACGCTATCGTTCAGCGCATCGAGGGCGGCGCGCATGGTCGCCAGTTGCTCGGGGCTGCGGCGTTGTGCAGCGAGGCCGGCGGACTCCACTTCAAGGCTGATGCGTAATTCAAGAATAGCCAGCACATCACGCAGGGTGACGACCGTGGCCGGGTCGATACGGAAGCCGCTGGGGCTCGGCGTATCGAGTACAAAAGTGCCGATGCCATGACGGGTTTCCACTTGCCCGGCCGCTTGCAGTCGGGAAATCGCCTCACGCACCACGGTGCGGCTGACGCCATGGGCTTCCATGATCGCCGACTCGGTGGGCAACTTGTCGCCGCGCTTGAGCAGGCCATCACGGATCTGCTCGCTCAGCACCGTCACTAATTCCTGTGCGAGGCTGCGGCGCTTGCGCGGAAGGCGCGGGGTGTCGATCAGGTTTTCCATGGTTTGTATCGGGTCTCGAAAATTCGGCTTGGTTGGCATCATAGCTCAAGCGGGTTGTACGATCACTTTCCGTTAACACCACAAATCCTGTGGGCGTTGGCTTGCCAGTTCCCACGGGATTTGTGTCGTGATCATGCCGTTACGGTTTGCTCAACCAAATGGCCGCCGTCGATCCGCACATGCCGTGGGTGGAATCGTTTCAGGCTGCTGCGATGGCCGACGCTGACGATGCTCAACCCCGGCAATTGATCGATCAGCGCCTGATACAGCGTCGCTTCGTCTTCTTCATCCATCGCCGACGTGGCTTCATCCATGTACAGCCATTGTGGTGCGTAGAGCAGCGCGCGGGCGAAGGCCAAGCGCTGTTGCTCGCCCGGCGACAACATGCGCTGCCAGTGATTGGCTTCATCTACACGGGCTACCAGATGCGGCAACCGACAGGTTTCCAGCACTTGTGCATAACGCTGCGGCGTATAGGTATCGCCCGGCTGTGGATAACTCAGCGCTTCGCGCAGGGTGCCGATGGGCAGATAGGGTTTCTGCGGCAGGAACAGATAACGCGCCGCTGGCAGACGAATATTGCCGTGCCCCGCCGGCCACAAATGCCCCATCGCGCGCAACAGCGTGGACTTGCCACTGCCGGAACGGCCACTGAGCATGACGCGCTCGCCCGGTTCAACGGTCATGTCGGCACTGGTCAACAGATGACGACCGTCGGCCAGATCCAGCCCCAGGTCATGCACCTTCAGCTCACTGCCTTGATTTTGCACATCAATGGCCGGCGGGCGGTCTTCGTTGTCGGTCATCGCCTGCCGGAAACTCAGCAAACGATCACAGGTGGCGCGCCAGGAGGCGAGGCTCTGGTACGCGTTGATAAACCAGCTGAAACTCTCTTGAACGTTGCCGAATGCCGAGCTGATCTGCATCAACTCGCCCAGTTCGATCTTGCCGGCGAGGTAACGCGGCGAAGCAACGATGAACGGGAAGATAATCGCGGCCTGGCTGTAACCGGCGGTGAAAAACGTCAGGCGCTTGGACACTTTCATGATGTCCCAGAAGTTATGCCAGACCATCCCGAAACGGCTGCTCAAGCGACGGTTCTCGTTCGGTTCGCCGTTGTACAACGCGATACTTTCGGCATTCTCGCGAATCCGTACCATGGAAAAACGCAGGTCAGCTTCAAAGCGTTGTTGCTGGTTGTTCAGACCGATCAAGCGACGACCGATCAAATGCGTCAGCCAGCTACCCACCACGGCGTAAACCAGCACGCACCAGAACATGTAGCCGGGAATGGTGATGCCATAGATTTCGATGCTGCCCGATACGCCCCACAAAATGATCGAGAACGACACCAGACTGACGATATTGCGCAACAGCCCGATACCCAGTTCAAGGGTGTTGGACGTGAAATTGTTGAGGTCTTCGGAAATCCGCTGGTCCGGGTTATCGGTGTAACCGCCCTGCTCCAGTTGGTAATAATTCTTGTCGGCGAGCCAGCGCGAGAAATGCTTTTCGGTCAGCCACGCCCGCCAGCGGATCGTCAGCATCTGCGTCAGATATTGCCTGTACACGGCACCGACAATCGCCACGGCCGCGATCACACAGAAGTACAGAATCAGATGCCAGAACGCCGCTTCGTCCTTCTTTTGCAAAGCGTTGTAAAAATCCTTGTACCAGGTGTTGAACCACACCGAGATCCCTACGCTGAGCAGCGAGAGCGCTATCACCGCAATCAGCAGCGTCCAGGCCTTTACCTTCTCTTCACTGCGCCAGTAAGGCGTGATCATCGCCCACACTTTGCGAAAAAACTGGCCGCGCACAGCATCGTTGACCGCGGAATGTTCAGCGTTCGGATTCATGGATAAGGCTCGATATGGAAGAGAACAGACACGCACCGATCATAAATGATCGGTGCGTTTTATCGCGAGGGCTGCCGATAGTCGTTCAGCGCAGGTTCAGCGACGAACCGGGCGCTTCTGCAGTTTGCGCTGCAGGGTGCGGCGGTGCATGCCCAAGGCGCGAGCCGTGGCGGAGATGTTGCCTTCGTGCTCGGTGAGTACGCGCTGAATGTGTTCCCACTGCAGGCGATCGACCGACATCGGGTTTTCCGGCACCAGACTGTCGAGGTCGGCGTGTTCGGAGAGCAGCGCGGCGAGTACGTCGTCGGCATCGGCCGGCTTGCAAAGGTAGTTGCAGGCGCCGCGCTTGATCGCTTCGACCGCCGTGGCAATGCTCGAATAACCGGTGAGGATCACCACGCGCATTTCCGGGTCCAGCTCCAGCAACTTCGGCAGCAATACCAGCCCGGAGTCGCCGTCCATTTTCAGATCGAGCGCGGCGTAGTCCGGCAGGTCAGCCTGGGCAATGGTCAGGCCTTCCTCGGCGGAACCGGCAGTGCTGACGCGAAAGCCGCGGCGGGCCATGGCGCGCGCCATGACTCGGGTGAAAGTCGCGTCGTCGTCGACCAGCAGCAAATGCGGCAGTTCTTCGCCTTCCACTTGGATTTCGTCACTCATTTTGCTCTCCTCGGGCACCGTGAGGCAGGCGCAGCTCGGTGAGCGTGCCGCCTTCCTCATGACTATAGAGTTTCACTGAGCCGCCGGCGCGTGTCACGCTGGCCTTGCTCAAAAACAGGCCCAGGCCGAAACCTTTGCCCTTGGTGGTAAAAAACGGTTTGCCAATCTGCTCGGCGATGGCCAGCGGCACACCGGCGCCATGGTCCCGAATGCTGATGGTCAAGTTTTCCGCGTCCCAATCCAGCGTCACCTGAAGGTTCTCCGGGCAGGCGTCGGCGGCATTGTTGAGCAGATTCAACAGTGCCTGGGTCAGATCCGGCGGCGGTGCCATGCGCGGCACCGCACCCTGGCCGAGACGCTGGAAGCGATAACTGGCCTCCGGACGCATCAAGTGCCAGCGGTTCAGCGCTTCGTCGAGCCAGACCGTGACGTCCTGCATCTCGACGGCCAGGCGCCGATTGGCCTCCGCGGCGCGCACCAACTGTTGCAGGGTTTCCTTGCAGAGCTTGACCTGGTCCTGCAGCACCTTCAGATCGTCTTGCAGCATCGGGTCGGGATGATCCTGCTGCATCTCTTTGAGCAATACGCTCATGGTCGCCAGCGGCGTACCCAATTCGTGAGCGGCGCCGGCGGCCTGGGTGGCAACGGCGAGCAATTGCTGGTCGCGCAGACCTTCCTCGCGACGAATCGCACGCAACTCCTCCTGACGACGCAACTCCTCGGCCATGCGCGCAGCAAAGAACGTGATCACCGCCGCCGCGAGCGCGAAGCTCAGCCACATGCCATAGACCTGCAGGTTCTCCCGGGCGATCGGCAAGGTTTCCAGCGGGTAGAACCGCGTCAGCATCAGGGTGTACAGCGCCAGTGCGATACCGGACAGGACCACCGAATAGCGCCAGGGCAGCGTCACCGCAGCAATGGTCAGCGGCACCAGATAATAGGAAACGAACGGGTTGGTCGAACCACCGGAGAAATACAGCAGCGCACTGTGGATCACCAGATCACAGGCCAATTGCAGAGCGTATTCGAGTTCGGTCACCGGCCACGAAGTACGCAAGCGCACAGCGGTGAAAACGCAGAGCAGCGTCGAACAGCCAAGCGTCATCGCCAGTTGCACCCACGGCAACGGCAACAGTTGCAGCCAATAGGCCAAGCCTACGGACCCGGCCTGCGCGGCGAGCACCAGCGTGCGGATGAAAGTCAGCCGCCAGAGGTTCTGGCGAGTGGCGGAAGTCAGTTGTACGGGGGCGAGCATGAGCTCTCCTGATGAGCGCTCCAGGCGGATCGCACGGAGTATAACCAAGCCGCGCCCTCGAGAGGCGAAAGTGCGGCAAACGACCACATGGCGAAAACATGTTCGGCGGCTATAAAAACGCCTTCGCGAGCAGGCTCGCTCCCATAGAGGAATGCATTTCAAAGGTGGGAGCGAGCCTGCTCGCGAATGGCTGCGCAGCAGCCCCGGGCATCTGTATAGAAGTTGTAACTGGGCGAACCGGAGCGCAGAAGCTACAGTCTGATGGTTTCACGCAGGCCCGAACCAACCCCTGCGCCCTCATCAAGGAGCCTTCATGCACACATTTCGCCGCCGCGCCGCCCTTCTCGCCCTGACCGTCGGCAGCATCGCCAGCCTCCCGGCCCTGGCCGCCGATGAGCTGCACTACAACCAGATTTCCCTGCGCGCCGAAGTCAGCCAGGAAGTGGCCCGCGACCTCATGATCGTGACCCTCTACACGGAAGAGCAAAACACCGACCCGGCCAAACTCGCCGCCGACGTCAGCACCACCATGAACAAGGCTCTGGCCCAAGCCAAGCAAGTCAAAGACATCACCCTGCGCCAGGGCAGCCGCAACAGCTACCCGATCTACGACACCAAAGGCCAGAAAATCACCGGCTGGCGTGAACGCGCCGAACTGCGCCTGGAAAGCGCCGACTTCGCTGCCCTGTCCAAACTCACCGGCGAACTGCTGACCGACCTGAAAATGGGCGGCATGGACTTCGCCATCGCCGACCCGACCCGCAAAGCCAGCGAAGACGCCCTGCTCAAAGAAGCCGTCACCGCCTTCAAGGCCCGCGCCCAACTGGCCACCGACGCACTCGGCGGCAAGGGCTACAAAATCGTCAACCTGAACCTCAACAGCAACGGCTACCCACAACCGTACCTGCGCGGCCCGATGATGATGAAAGCAGCGGGCATGGATTCAGCGCCAGTGACGCCGGAAGTTGAAGCAGGTACCAGCCAGGTCAGCATGACCGCGGATGGTTCGATTGAAGTGCTGATGCCGTGATGTAATGTGGGCTGAATGAAAAACCGGCGATCAGACAATGATCGCCGGTTTTTTTGTGCCTGGATTTTGTGGTGAATGCTCCGCCGCCATCGCTGGCAAGCCAGCTCCCACAAGGTCATGCGTCGATTTCAAAATCAGCACAAAAACCTGTGGGAGCTGGCTTGCCAGCGATGAACGATAACGCGGTCTCAAGCCTGCGGATCAACCCGATCCAGCGCCCGGTTCACCGCCAGTTCGGCCAGCATGATGATCTGCTGAATACCCAGCACCGTATTGCGCTGCGTGCCGCCAAGCTCATTGGCGAAGTTGCTGGCTGCGGCACTGGCCGAGGCCAGTGATTCACAGGCGTGAGCCAGCAGGCTTTCGGTGTCGACGTTGGGACAGACCATAAACATCGTGCTCGGTTGGCGCGGTTTTCTGGTTTCGGGACAGAGATAGAAATCGAGGGCGCGCTTGATCGCTTCGCGGTTTCGGGCGAGGTCATCGGCGCGCAGGGCTTCTTCGAGCGGGGTTGGTTTATCTTCGGGTGGATCGGGTACAGGCTTGGTCATTGGAATGTTCCTAATCAATAGCCAATCACTTGCCGTTTCTCACGCGACGGAGTGGTGGCAGCAGTGTGCGGGGTGAGAAACCGGTAGGAACAAGCCCGGCCGGACCGAAGTCCGCCCGCACACAGCCGCCATAGAACATTGCAGACAGCAGAAATGCCGGCGGCAATTATGGTGGTACTGATGTTGGATTAACAGTTCCTATGGGTTCTCACACCCGATCGCTGAACCTTCAGCGACAACCAAAGCCTAGAGATCGCACGTCCGACGGACAACCTGAAAACCTTGTGGGAAGGTTCTGGTGATTTCACACATCTCTAAACACACCAAAGTAATCGGGTGACTGGACGGGCCTCTTCGCGAGCAAGCCCGCTCCCACAGTTTGCACGGAGTACACCTGCCAGAAATGGGTCGGTTGTCAGGCCGCCATCGCTAGCCGCTCCCACAGCAACAGCAAAAGATCGCAGCCTACAGCGGAGACAAGCACACCCCGCACGCGGCGCATGCCGCCCCACTCAACACAATGAGCGCAAGCTCGAGTACCGCTCTTGATCTTAAAAGGCCCGTCGGCAGGCTGAGTGGAGGGATTGATCCGGGGGTGGGAGCGCAGCGACCGCTTGGCGAAGCCAAGCACATCGAGAGGAGGTGCAGCGCAGCAAACCGCAGGCGATGCGCCCGGATCAATCCCACAGCGAAGGAACAAGGCCTACTGGAAAACCGAGGACGTGAAGCTCGACAACCTGATCTTCTCAATCACCCCGGACGCCGCCGTGCGCCTGCAGAAACTCAAGGAATGTCGGCGCAGATGATCCAGCAGGATTGGGACAAGATCGGGATCAAGGCCAACATCGTCAGCTATGAATGGGGTGAGAACATCAAGCGCGCCAAAAATGGCGAACACGACGCGATGATCTACGGCTGGACAGATGACAACGGTGACCCGGCCTACGACAAACTCGTGCAGCAAGCCAAGGTGTCCACCGACAAGTCGCAACGGGTAAAACTGTATCAATAGGCCCAGCAAATTCTTAAACAACAGGTACCGATCACACCGATTGCCAACTCGACGGTGTTCCAACCGCTGCGCAAGGAAGTCACTGACTTGCGCATTAGCCCATTCGGCCTTACACCCTTCTATGGTGTGGGTATAAATAAGTAACACCAAGCCCCAAGGCGGCGCGCACAACGTGACCAGCGCACCATTTTGGGGCTTCGTTTGCACCGAAAAAATCGCCCGCAAACGGTCAAATGCGTCAACTTTTACACATATGCGACATTAAGGTACGTTCGTGCCACGGTTTAAGGCCGACAGTCGCTCTGCATCTTGCAATGGGTATGGCCCCTGCATAAGTATCCGCAGGCACGACTCACGAGGTCGTACCTCACAACTAAAAAATGACAACAAATCATGAGGCCAACATGCTTAAACACGCGGTCATTCCGTTTTTAGTCGGCGCAGGCTTGTTAGCCTCCGCACCATTCGCATCCGCTGCGACTAACCTGGTGTTCTGCTCCGAAGGGAGCCCGGCCGGATTCGACCCAGGCCAATACACCACCGGAACCGACTTCGACGCCTCAGCCGAAACCATGTTCAACCGCCTGACCCAGTTCGAGCGCGGCGGCACCGCCGTTATTCCTGGCCTGGCGACCAAGTGGGACATTTCCGATGACGGCCTGACGTACACCTTCCACCTGCGTGAAGGCGTCAAGTTCCACACCACCCCGTATTTCAAGCCGACTCGTGAGTTCAACGCCGACGACGTGCTGTTCACCTTCAATCGCATGATTAACAAGGATGACCCGTTCCGTAAGGCGTACCCGACTGAATTCCCGTACTTCACCGACATGGGGATGGACACCAACATCACCAAGATCGATAAAGTCGACGACCACACCGTCAAGTTCACGCTCAAAGAAGTGGATGCTGCGTTCATCCAGAACATGGCCATGAGCTTCGCTTCGATCCAGTCCGCCGAGTACGCTGCCAAGCTGCTCAAGGAAGGCAAGGCTGCCGACATCAACCAGAAGCCGATCGGCACTGGGCCTTTCGTGTTCAAGAGCTACCAGAAAGACTCCAACATCCGCTACACCGGGAACAAGGACTACTGGAAGCCTGACGATGTGAAGATCGACAACCTGATCTTCGCCATCACCACCGACCCGTCGGTACGTATTCAGAAGCTGAAAAAGAACGAGTGCCAGATCACCCTGTTCCCGCGTCCAGCCGACCTGAAAGCCCTCAAAGAAGACAAGTCGCTGAAAATGCCTGACCAGGCCGGCTTCAACCTGGGCTACATCGCCTACAACGTGATGGACAAGGTCAAAGGCAGCAACGAGCCAAACCCTCTGGCTGACCTGCGTGTGCGCCAGGCGCTGGACATGTCGGTGAACAAGCCGCAGATCATCGACTCGGTTTACCAGGGCGCTGGCCAGTTGGCCGTCAACGCCATGCCACCGACCCAGTGGTCTTACGACACCACCATCAAGGACGCCAAGTACGACCCTGAGAAAGCCAAAGAGCTGCTCAAGGAAGCCGGCGTCAAGGAAGGTACCGAGATCGTGTTGTGGGCAATGCCGGTACAACGTCCGTACAACCCGAACGCCAAACTGATGGCTGAGATGCTGCAGTCGGACTGGAAGAAGATCGGTCTGAACGTCAAGATCCAGAGCTACGAATGGGGCGAGTACATCAAGCGCTCCAAAGGTGGCGAGAACCAGGCCATGATCATTGGCTGGAGCGGTGACAATGGTGATCCGGACAACTGGCTGAACGTGCTGTTCGGTTGCGACTCGCTCAGCGGCAACAACTTCTCCAAGTGGTGCGACAAGAAGTTCGACGGCCTCGTCAAGGAAGCCAAGCGCACAACCGACCAGGCCAAGCGCACCGAACTGTACAAAGAGGCGCAACACGTCCTCAAAGATGCAGTCCCAATGACACCTATCGCTCACTCGACGGTGTACCAACCCATGCGCGCCAACGTGCAGGATTTCAAGATCAGCCCATTCGGCTTGAATTCCTTCTACGGCGTCAGCGTCAGCAAATAAAAAGACACAGCGGCGACGTTTCCAGCGTCGCCGCTGTTTTTTTCTGCCGATCAGCTAGGAATTTGCCTACAACCATTTCCGCCTGGTCTTACCAGAGTGGTACAGGCTGTGTTGCCTTTTCCTACGAGTCTTTAGGACTCAACGCATTTACTGCCAGACCCACGGCCCCTACCGTCGGGTTCTGACCAGTGACTGTGTGGGCTAACGGTTTGCTGTCCGCACTGGTTTGAGCTTGATGCAGCCACAACGTCCCCGGATGGGATCGCAGCGCATCGAAAAACACTAAAAAAGAGGGAGCGTCATGCGCCATACCTTGGTTTTTTCCGCTTTGCTGGGCGCCGGCCTGTTGGCCGCCACGTCCGCCAGTTTCGCCGCCCCCAAAAGCCTGGTGTTCTGCTCCGAAGGCAGCCCGGCGGGTTTTGATACCGCGCAATACACGACGGCCACCGATAACGACGCCGCCGAGCCGCTGTATAACCGTTTGGTCGAGTTCGAAAAAGGCGCGACCAATGTCGTCCCAGGTCTGGCTACCAAGTGGGATATTTCCGAGGATGGTCTCAAGTACACCTTTCACCTACGTGAAGGTGTGAAATTTCATACAACGCCTTACTTCAAGCCGACCCGCGATTTCAACGCCGACGACGTGTTGTTCACGTTTAATCGCATGCTCGATGCACAACAGCCCTTCCGTAAGGCTTATCCGACCGAGTTCCCGTATTTCAACGGGATGAGCCTGAACAAGAACATTGCCAAGGTCGAAAAGACCGGGCCACTGACCGTGGAGTTCACGCTCAACAGCGTTGACGCCGCGTTCATCCAGAACATCGCAATGAGCTTCGCCGCCATTCTGTCCGCCGAATACGCCGACAAGCTGTTGGCCGAAGGCAAGCCGAGCGACATCAACCAAAAGCCGATCGGCACCGGCCCGTTCGTGTTCAAGAGCTACCAGAAAGACTCGAACATCCGTTACACAGCTAATAAACAATACTGGGACCCGAGCCGGGTAAAGCTCGATAACCTGATTTTCGCGATCAACACCGACGCCTCGGTGCGCGTGCAAAAGCTCAAGGCTGGCGAATGCCAGATCACCCTGCATCCACGCCCGGCCGATGTCGAGGCGCTGAAGAGCGATCCAAAACTGCAACTGATCTCCAAGCCGGGTTTCAACCTCGGCTACATCGCCTACAACGTGCGCCACAAACCGTTCGACCAGCTCGAAGTGCGTCAGGCGCTGGACATGGCGGTGAATAAACAGGGGATTCTCAACGCCGTTTACCAAGGCGCCGGCCAGCTGGCGGTCAACGCCATGCCACCGACCCAGTGGTCTTACGACGATACGATCAAAGACGCTGCCTACAACCCGGAAAAAGCCAAAGAGCTGCTCAAGGCTGCCGGCGTAAAAGAAGGCACCGAGATCACCCTGTGGGCGATGCCGGTACAGCGTCCGTATAACCCGAACGCCAAACTGATGGCCGAAATGCTCCAGGCTGACTGGGCCAAGATCGGTCTGAAAGTGAAGATCGTCAGCTATGAATGGGGCGAGTACATCAAGCGCACCAAGAATGGCGAACACGACGTCAGCCTGATCGGCTGGACCGGTGACAACGGTGACCCGGACAACTGGCTCGGCACGCTGTACAGCTGCGATGCCATTGGTGGCAACAACTACTCGATGTGGTGCGATCCGGCTTACGACAAGCTGATCAAAGAGGCCAAGGTCGTCACCGACCGCGACCAGCGCACCGCGCTTTACAAACAGGCGCAGCAGTTGCTCAAGCAGCAAGTGCCGATCACGCCTGTCGCCCACTCGACGGTCAACCAACCGTTAAGCACGCGGGTTGAAGGGTTCAAGGTGAGCCCCTTCGGTCGCAACGTGTTCTCGGGCGTCAGTATCGATTAACCCAACCGATTAGCCGCAATGCTGAGGGGGGCCGTCTATCCCCCTCACGCAAGCGCTTTGCCGAAATTCGCCAATCTGGCCTTTGGCAAACGTTTGCGATGTGTGATTGAGTTCTAAACCAAATAGCCGGACGACCAAAAAAAGACCGGTATAAAAAGAAAGTAAAGGAGCTTCACCCATGAAACTGAGCAGCACCGCGATACTGGCTTTGGCCATCAGCAGCATCACCGCCACGGCGTATGCAGAACCTGTCAGTCAGGAGTTCGTCCCGACTACCCTGGCCGGCAGTAGCGCCCAAAGCGAGGCCAAAGGCTTTATTGATGGACAGAGCCTGGGCGGCACAACCCGTAACTTTTATGCCAATGAACTGAAGCGTCGTGACGACAGTTTCAGCTACGTGAAGAACAGCGACAAGAACACCACGCCACAGGTCAGAACCAAAACCCCGCGTCGTATCAACTGGGTTCAGGGCACCATCGTTAACTACACCTCGGGCTTCACCCAAGGCACCGTTGGCGTGAGCACTGAAGTGGCCGCCTACAACGCCATCGTTCTGGATCGTGACCGTAAGGACATCGCTGGCGGCTCCAACCGCACCCTCGCCGACTCCGACGGCGACGCTGTCGGCCAGTGGAGCAAACTGGGTCTGGCCAACGTCAAGTTCCGCGTATCGAACACCACCCTGACCGCCGGTCGCCAGAATTTCAGCACGCCGATCGTCGATGTCATCGGCAACCGTCCGCTGCCTTCGAGCTTCGAAGGTATCAGCCTGCACAGCGAAGAATTCAGCAACCTGTCGTTTGACCTGGCCGGTTTCGACCGCGTCTCGCCACGTACCGAACAGAGCCTGTCGAAATTCCGTTCCGAGTACTCGGCCACTGGTGTTGAAACCGACAAGGTTTACACAGCCGGTTTGAACTACCAGCCGCTCAAGAGCCTGAAAACCAGCCTGTATGTCGCGAACGTTGAAGACTTCTGGAACCAGTACTACTTCGGCGCCACCCACGAACTGGGTGACAGCCAGGTCCTGAGCCTGACCACCGGTCTGAACTACTACAAGACTGTCGACGAAGGCAAAAAGTTGATGGGCAACATCGACAACGACACCTACTCGCTGTCGCTTGGTCTGACTCACCAGGCACACAGCCTGACCTTCTCGTACCAGGAAGTGAACGGTAACGAGTACTTCGACTACCTGCACGAAACCAACGGCATCTACCTGGCCAACTCCTTGCTGTCGGACTTCAACGGCCCGAACGAGAAATCCTTCCAGATCGCTTACGGCTTGAACATGGCTGAATACGGCGTACCTGGCCTGAAGTTCAACATCTACCAGGCGCGCGGCTGGGGCATCGACGGCACTCACTACCGTGGCACGGCTTACACCGATCCAGGAGCCAAGCGCGGCGACCTGAGCCTGATGAATGGCGAGAGCCACTATGAATACGGCGTCGGTGCTTCTTACGCCGTGCAGAGCGGCCCGCTCAAGGCCACCGCTATTCGTGCGACGTACACCACTCACCGCGCCAGCGAGCACCAGGCTGACGGCAACATCAACGAGTTCCGTCTCGTGACCACCATCCCATTCAACATCCTGTAAAAACGCTAACCGACGGCTGACTCATGAAGAGTCGGCCGTTCGGTTTTTTGTCTTCAACCGATTGCAGAGGGTTATCGATGAAAATGCTTCCCCTACGTGCGGCCGTTGCTGCCGCGTTGTTGAGCGCCGCCATCGGCGTCTCGGCCAAACCCTTGGTGGTCTGCACCGAAGCCAGTCCGGAAGGCTTCGACATGGTCCAGTACACAACTGCAGTCACAGCCGACGCGGTGGCCGAAACCATCTTCAACCGGCTGGCGGACTTCAAGCCCGGCACCACCGAAGTGATACCGGCGCTGGCCGACTCCTGGGACATCAGCGATGACGGTCTGACCTACACGTTTCACCTGCGCAAAGGCGTCAAGTTTCACACCACCGATTACTTCAAGCCGACTCGCGACATGAACGCCGACGACGTGGTCTGGAGCTTCCAGCGTCAGCTGGACCCGAATCACCCGTGGCACAAACTGTCGAGCGTGGGCTTCCCATACTTTGAGAGCATGGGCTTCAAGGAACTGCTCAAAAGCGTAGAAAAAGTCGACGACAACACGGTCAAGTTCACCCTGACCCGCCGCGAAGCGCCGTTCCTGGCCGACCTGGCCATGGCGTTCTCCTCGATCTACTCGGCCGAATACGCCGACCAGTTGCTCAAGGCCAACAAGACCGGCGACCTGAACAGCAAGCCGATCGGCACCGGCCCGTTCATCTTCCAGCGTTACGCCAAGGACGCTCAAGTACGGTTCAAGGCCAACCCGGACTATTTCCGTGGCAAGCCACCGGCCGATGCGCTGATTCTGGCGATTGCCACCGACAACAACGTGCGCCTGCAAAAACTCAAGGCCAACGAGTGCCAGATTGCGCTGTATCCGAAGCCGGATGACATCCCGAGCATCAAGAAAGACAGCAACCTGAAAGTCGCCGAACTCGACGCGATGACCGTGTCGTATGTCGCCATGAACACCCAGCACAAATACATGAGCGACGTGCGGGTGCGCAAAGCGATCGACATCGCCTTCGACAAGGAAGCCTACGTCAACGCGCTGTTTGGCAAAGGTAACGCCACCGTCGCAGTCAACCCGTACCCGCCAACGCTGCTGGGCTACAACCATGACTTGAAGAACCCGCCTCGCGATCTCGACAAGGCTCGCGCCCTGCTCAAGGAAGCCGGTGTTCCAGAAGGCACCACGTTTACCCTGTTTACCCGCAACGGCGGCGGCCCGACCAACCCCAACCCGATGCTCGGCGCGCAGATGATGCAGGCTGACCTGGCGAAAGTCGGGATCAAGATCGACATCCGCGTGATGGAATGGGGCGAAATGCTCAAACGCGCCAAGGCCGGTGAGCACGACATGGTCTCGGCCGGATGGGCGGGCGACAATGGCGACCCGGACAACTTCCTGACGCCTATGCTCAGCTGCGAGGCGGCCAAGAATGGCGAGAACTACGCGCGCTGGTGCAACGAGAAATTCCAGGCTCTGCTGGATGAAGCACGGGCTAAAGTAGATCCGGCCGAACGCGCGAAACTCTACGAGCAAGCCCAGGTCCTGTTTAATCAGGACCAACCGTGGATCAGCATGGCCCACACCCGGATGTTCACTGCAATGCGCAACAACGTAGAGGGCTACCACATCAGCCCTCTGACAACTAATAACTTCGCCACCACCCAGGTGAAGTAGATAAGAAACGCCCGGCCTCCCTGCCCCCAGGGAAGCCGGGTACGCCTAACCGGCTGATGAGGTACCACACAAGATGTTTAGTTTTATTGCCCGCCGACTGGGGTTGTTGATCCCCACGTTTTTCGGCATCACCTTGCTGACTTTCGCGTTGATTCGCATGATTCCGGGCGACCCCGTGGAAGTGATGATGGGCGAACGTCGGGTCGATCCCGAAATGCACGCTCAGGCAATGGAACGCCTAGGTCTGAACAAACCGCTGTATGCCCAGTATCTGGACTACATCGGCAAACTGGCTCACGGCGATCTCGGCGAATCCCTGCGTACGCGCACCAGCGTCTGGACCGAGTTCACCTCCCTTTTCCCGGCGACCCTGGAACTGTCCATGGCCGCCCTGCTGTTCGCCGGCATTCTGGGCCTTTTGGCCGGGGTGATTGCGGCACTCAAGCGAGGATCCCTGTTCGACCATGGGGTGATGGGCATCTCCCTGGCGGGGTATTCGATGCCGATCTTCTGGTGGGGCCTGATCCTGATCATGTTCTTCTCGGTGAGCCTGGGCTGGACACCGGTGTCCGGGCGAATCGACCTGCTTTACGACATCGAGCCGCGCACCGGCTTCATGTTGATCGACACGCTGCTGGCCGATGACGTCGGCGCATTCTTCGACGCGCTGCATCACCTGATCCTGCCGGCCATCGTGCTGGGGACCATTCCGCTGGCAGTGATCGCGCGAATGACCCGCTCCTCGATGCTCGAAGTCCTGCGTGAAGACTACATCCGTACCGCCAGGGCCAAAGGCCTGTCGCCGGCACGCGTGGTGTTCGTCCACGGTTTGCGTAACGCGCTGATTCCGGTCCTGACCGTGGTCGGCCTGCAAGTCGGCACGCTGCTGGCCGGTGCAGTTCTGACCGAAACCATCTTCTCCTGGCCCGGCATCGGTAAATGGCTGATCGAAGCCATCGGCGCCCGGGACTACCCGGTTGTGCAAAACGGCATCCTGTTAATCGCCTGCCTGGTGATTCTGGTCAACTTCGTAGTGGACATCCTCTACGGCTTTGCCAACCCACGCATCCGTCATCAGCGCTGAGGTCAATTACCCATGAGCACTCCAACTTCCTCAGCAGCCACCGCCGCGTCCGACGTGGATCAAAGCCTGCTGTACCCGTCACCGTACAAAGAATTCTGGCAAGCCTTCTCCAAGAACAAGGGCGCAGTTGCCGGTTTGCTGTTCATGCTGCTGATCGTCTTCTGCGCGCTGTTCGCGCCGTGGGTCGCACCGCATAACCCGAGCGAGCAATACCGTGACTTCCTGCTGACGCCACCGTCGTGGCTCGAAGGCGGGCAGATTCAGTTCCTGCTCGGCACCGATGAACTGGGTCGCGACCTGCTGTCGCGTCTGATCCAGGGTTCGCGCCTGTCGCTGCTGATCGGTTTGTCTTCGGTCGTGATGTCGTTGATCCCGGGCATCCTGCTGGGTCTGTTCGCCGGTTTCTTCCCCAAAGTCCTCGGCCCGACCATCATGCGTTTGATGGACATCATGCTGGCCCTGCCGTCCTTGCTGCTGGCGGTGGCGATTGTCGCCATCCTCGGCCCTGGCCTGATCAACACCGTGATTGCGATTGCTGTGGTATCGCTGCCGTCCTACGTGCGTCTGACCCGTGCCGCCGTCATGGGCGAACTGAACCGCGACTACGTGACCGCCGCGCGCCTGGCCGGTGCCGGGCTGCCACGCCTGATGTTCATCACCGTGCTGCCCAACTGCATGGCACCGCTGATCGTACAAGCGACCCTGAGCTTCTCCTCGGCGATTCTCGATGCCGCCGCCCTGGGCTTCCTCGGCCTTGGCGTACAACCGCCAACCCCTGAGTGGGGCACCATGCTGGCCTCGGCTCGCGACTACATCGAACGCGCCTGGTGGGTGGTGAGCCTGCCTGGTTTGACCATTTTGCTCAGCGTGCTGGCAATCAACCTGATGGGCGACGGTCTGCGCGATGCGCTGGACCCGAAACTCAAGAACGCCGCCTGAGGAGATTCCCATGTCACTGCTAGAAATCAAGAATCTCAACGTTCGCTTCGGCGACAAAACCGCCGTGCCGGTTGTCGACGGCCTCGACCTCAAAGTCGACAAGGGCGAAGTACTGGCGATCGTGGGCGAGTCCGGTTCGGGTAAATCCGTGACCATGATGGCCCTGATGGGCCTGATCGAGCACCCGGGGATCGTCACGGCCGACGCCCTGAATTTCGACGGCAAGAACATGCTCACCCTGAGCAACCGCCAGCGCCGGCAGATCGTCGGCAAAGACCTGGCGATGGTGTTCCAGGACCCGATGACCGCACTGAACCCGAGCTACACCGTCGGTTTCCAGATCGAAGAAGTGCTGCGCCTGCACCTGAAAATGTCCGGCAAGCAAGCGCGTAAACGTGCCATCGAACTGCTGGAAAAAGTGGAAATCCCGGGCGCCGCCAGCCGTATGGACGCCTACCCGCATCAACTGTCCGGCGGTATGAGCCAGCGCGTCGCCATCGCCATGGCGATTGCCGGCGAGCCGAAACTGCTGATCGCCGACGAACCGACCACGGCACTCGATGTAACCATTCAGGCGCAGATCATGGATCTGCTGCTGGCGTTGCAGAAAGAACAGGACATGGGCCTGGTGCTGATCACCCACGACCTCGCGGTCGTGGCTGAAACCGCCCAGCGCGTGTGCGTGATGTATGCCGGCCAAGCCGTTGAAGTCGGTCAGGTGCCACAACTGTTCGACATCCCGGCGCACCCGTACAGCGAAGCGCTGCTCAAGGCGATTCCGGAGCACAGCCAGGGCGCCGAGCGTCTGGCGACGCTGCCGGGCATCGTCCCGGGCCGTTACGACCGTCCGCAGGGTTGCCTGCTGTCGCCGCGCTGCCCGTACGTGCAGGAAAGCTGCCGCGCGCAGCGTCCGACCCTTGACCCGAAAAGCCACAGCCTCGCCCGCTGCTTCTACCCGCTGAACCAGGAGGTGGCGTAATGGCCGTCGTACTTACCGCCCGCGACCTGACCCGTCACTACGAAGTCTCCCGTGGCCTGTTCAAGGGCCATGCGACCGTGCGCGCGCTTAACGGCGTGTCGTTCGAACTGGAAGCCGGCAAGACCCTCGCGGTTGTCGGCGAGTCGGGCTGTGGCAAGTCCACCCTCGCCCGCGCCCTGACCCTGATTGAAGAGCCGTCGTCCGGCTCCTTGAAAATCGCCGGCCAGGAAGTGGCCGGTGCCGACAAGGCCCAGCGCAAGCAACTGCGCAAAGACGTGCAGATGGTGTTCCAGAGCCCGTACGCGTCGTTGAACCCACGGCAGAAAGTCGGTGATCAGCTCGGCGAGCCGCTGCTGATCAACACCAACCTGTCCGCCGCCGAACGTCGCGAGAAAGTCCAGGCGATGATGAAGCAGGTCGGCTTGCGTCCCGAGCACTACCAGCGTTATCCGCACATGTTTTCCGGCGGTCAGCGCCAGCGGATCGCCCTGGCCCGAGCAATGATGCTGCAACCCAAAGTGCTGGTGGCGGACGAACCGACTTCGGCGCTGGACGTTTCGATTCAGGCGCAGGTGCTGAACCTGTTCATGGATCTTCAGCAGGAGTTCAACACCGCCTACGTGTTCATCTCGCACAACCTGGCGGTGGTGCAACACGTGGCCGATGACGTGATGGTGATGTACCTCGGTCGCCCGGTGGAAATGGGTCCGAAAAACGCCATCTATGATCGTCCTCTGCACCCTTACACCCAGGCGCTGCTGTCGGCGACCCCGACGATTCACCCGGATCCGGACAAGCCGAAAATCAAGATCGTCGGCGAATTGCCCAACCCGCTCAACCCGCCCGCAGGCTGCGCGTTCCACAAGCGTTGCCCGTATGCGACCGAGCGTTGCAGCACTGAAGAGCCAGCCCTGCGCGAGCTCGACAACCGGCAGGTGGCGTGCCACTACGCCGAGCAGTTCCTCGACGGCGCGGCGTAAGCAAATCCAGAGGTAAATGCAAAAAACGGTGGGAGCGGGCTTGCTCGCGAAGGCGGTGGTTCAGTCAATATTTGTGTCGACTGACACACCGCTTTCGCGAGCAAGCCCGCTCCCACAGGGGATTTGAGTTGCAGGTCTGTACGCGTCAGCAAAACCCAGCGGCGACGGCGCGGCATCCGCAAATCCAGAGGCAAATGCGAGCCCGCTCCCACAGAGATTGTGTTGGACTTAGAGTCAAAGTGTTAACCAAACCCCTTCCGCTTCGATTGCGCATCAGTCGAGGAAGAAGGGGTTTTCTTTTGTCTGCAATTTACGTCTGGCTGTCGCCTTCGTCACCGTCGTCGGTATCCGGCTCGTCGGTGCTCGAATCATCATCGCCTTCGCTGCCGCCCTGGCCTTTATCACCGCCCTCAGAATCAGACTTGGCCAGCATCAGCCCGCTGTGCCCCACCTGCCCGCTGAAGGCCTGGGCATCATGATCCTCGCACTCGGCCCAAGCCGTCGCCGTGCCGAGGGAGAACATCACCATCACTTTCAACAGCAGCAAAACGCGTAGCAATCTGTTTTTCATGATCGATTCCATCCTCTGCGGGTGAGACAAACATGCCGATCCGGCGATGAATGAAATCTAGTTCCGATCCGCCGGGTTCACCAGACAAGACACTAATCAGCCGGCAGAAATACCCTCGGCACAAAGACTGGTTTCGAATAACGCCAATAGCCGGAGCCGCTAGAGGACGCCGGCCTGCCCTTAAGGCGCGTCCGAGACGCGTGTGCGAGTGGCCTGATAAATCAGCGGGATGGCCAACAGCGCCAGCGTCGCACTGACCAGCCAGACACTGTGCCCGCCAAAGTATCCGTACATTTGACCGCTCAGCACCGGTGATACCAGTGCGCTCGCACTCCAGCTCATGAAAAACAGACCGAAGTACTGCCCGCTTTTGCCACTCTGTGCATGCTGCATGACCAACACATTGAGCGGCGGCATGAACAGCGCTTCGCCCAGTGTCCAGACCACCGTCGACAGGCAGACGAAAAACAGTCCGGAGCCCAACGGCAACATGCCCAGCCCGATAGCCAGCAACAGACTGCCGGCCACCAGTTGCCGCCGCATGCCCCACCGTTCGCCCCAATGGGACAGCGGAATCTGCAGGGCCACGATCAGTATCGCGTTGAGCGCGAACTGCCAGCCGATGGCTTCTGTGCTCAAGTGGTAGTAGTCACGCAGATAGTTGCCCAGCGTGCTGTAGACGGTATCGAACGCCATGCCGAGCAAGACCGCCGCCGCCAGTAACCAGAGAAACGCCTTGTCGCGATACGCAGAGGATGAGCCAGAGCCCGCGTCGGCTGACGCCTCAACGATCAGCACCGGTCGACGCCAGGTCGTGCGGACAAACCAGAGCAACGCCAGTAGCGTCATCGCCGCACTGGCGAAAAACACCGAGCGAAAATCCGTCTGCGCCAACACCCCGCCAGCCACCCCGGCAGCGGCCATCCCGAGATTTCTCGCGACCCGGCTCAAAGCTTGCGCACGCGAACGCTGCGCAACCTCGCAATACTCCATGATCAACCGTTGATGCAGGGTGCGGATCGCCCCGTCGAGCACACCGCTCAACAGCAATAACGCCGCAAGCCACGGCACGTCGGTGACCAACCCCAACAGGATCAAGGTCCATACCGACAGGAAAAACAGCGCCGCCGTGAGCCGCGCCGTGGGAAAGCGATCACTGAGCAACCCACCGACCATCGAACCGATCAACAGCCCCGCGCCGTAACCGGACAGCAGCCAGCCCACGGTTTCAATCGCCAGCCCCAGTTCCTGACGCAGATACAAGGCCATGAACAGCTTGACCATGCTGCTCAAGCGATTGATGAACAGCAACGCCGCAAGCACCCAGGCCATCACGCCAAAATAGCCGTCCAGCCGCAGCAGGTGAGTCAGTCGACTCGTCATTCCATTGACCTCTTGAAGCCGCCTAAGTGAACCGGAACAGTAACGGGCAACACGCCAGTTGTCGCGCCTCTGAACGCCTGAAACCACAAAATCGTAACCACCCTACAACCCCAGCAGGAGCTGCCGAAGGCTGAGTTGGATCGAGTGCATTCATCTAGAAAATTAACGGCTGACAGGCCGCCATAGCTGGCAAGACAAACTCCCACAGGGATTGCATGCAACCTGTAAGAAATGGGTCGGCTGGCAGGCCGCCTTCGCGAGCAGGCTCGCTCCCACAAGAAAGCAATAGCAGAACGCACATCGCCTCTGCTCCTCACCACTCAACAGGATGAGCGTTAGCTCGGCTGCAGCTCTTGATCTTGATCCACGGGCGACGTCGGAAGGCTGAGTGGAGGGATTGATCCGGGGATGGGAGCGCAGCGACCGTTTGGCGAAGCCAAACACATCGAGAGGAGGTGCAGCGCAGCAAACCGGAGGCGATGCCCCCCGGATCAATCCCGCAGCGAAGGAACCCCGAGCCCCAGCGAGCGGGCCGCACGTAGGAGCAAGCGTTTTTTTGCTTACTTTTTTTAGGCGTTTGTAAAAAAAGTGAGTCGCCGTAAGGGCGAAACCGTCAGCCGCAACACCCGCAGAAATGGATATACACCCAAACCAACCAAGCAAAAAAAGCCCCCTAGGCATACACCTAGGGGGCTTTGGACAAAACAATTCAGCGCTTAGTGATGCTCACGCGTCGCACGGAATTTCACATCCGGCCAGCGCTCTTCCATCAACGCCAGGTTAACCCGCGTCGGAGCGAGGTAAGTCAGGTGACCACCGCCATCGACTGCCAGGTTTTCCACAGCTTTGTTGGAGAATTCCTCAAGCTTCTTCTTGTCGTCGCATTCAATCCAGCGCGCCGAGTAAACAGTGATCGGCTCGTACGAGCACTCGACCTTGTATTCCTCTTTCAGGCGGCTGGCGACCACGTCGAACTGCAGCACACCGACGGCACCAAGAATGATGTCGTTGCTGCGCTCCGGGAAGAACACCTGGGTCGCGCCTTCTTCGGCCAGTTGCTGCAGCCCCTGACGCAGTTGCTTGGACTTCAGCGGATCACGCAGACGCACGCGGCGGAACAGTTCCGGGGCGAAGTGCGGGATACCGGTGAAACCAAGCGCTTCGCCTTCGCTGAAGGTGTCGCCGATCTGAATGGTGCCGTGGTTGTGCAGACCGATGATGTCGCCGGCAAACGCCTCTTCCAGTTGCTCACGCTCGGAGGAGAAGAACGTCAGGGCGTCGCCGATGCGCACGTCCTTGCCGGTACGCACATGGCGCATCTTCATGCCTTTCTCGTACTTGCCCGAGCAGATACGCATGAAAGCGATGCGGTCGCGGTGTTTCGGGTCCATGTTCGCCTGGATCTTGAAGATGAAGCCCGAGAACTTCTCTTCGACCGGTTCCACGGTGCGCTCGTTGGCCACGCGTGCCAGCGGGCGCGGCGCCCAGTCAACGACGGCGTCGAGCACGTGGTCGACACCGAAGTTGCCCAGCGCGGTACCGAAGAACACCGGGGTCAGTTGGCCGTCGAGGAACTCTTGCTGATTGAACTCGTGGCAGGCGCCCTGTACCAGTTCCAACTGCTCGGTGAAGCGGTCGTACTCGTCGCCCAGATGCGCGCGCGCTTCGTCGGAGTCGAGCTTCTCGATGATCTTGGTTTCGGTGCGTTCGTGACCGTGACCGGCGGTGTAGACAATGATGTAGTCGTCGGCCAGGTGGTACACGCCTTTGAAGTCGCGGTAGCAACCGATCGGCCAGGTGATCGGCGCCGCCTTGATCTTCAGAACGGCTTCGATTTCGTCGAGCAGTTCGATCGGGTCGCGGATGTCACGGTCGAGCTTGTTGATGAAGCTGACGATCGGCGTGTCTCGCAGACGGCAAACGTCCATCAGCGCAATGGTCCGTGGCTCAACACCCTTACCGCCGTCGAGGACCATCAAGGCCGAGTCCACTGCCGTCAGAGTGCGGTAGGTGTCTTCGGAGAAGTCTTCGTGGCCCGGGGTGTCGAGCAGGTTGACCATGTGATCGCGATACGGGAACTGCATGACCGACGTGGTAATGGAAATACCCCGTTGTTTCTCCATCTCCATCCAGTCGGATGTCGCATGGCGGTCGGATTTACGGGATTTCACCGTACCGGCCACCGCAATCGCCTTGCCCATCAACAGGAGCTTTTCGGTGATCGTGGTTTTACCGGCATCGGGGTGGGAAATAATGGCGAAAGTGCGGCGTTTCGCGACTTCGGCGGCCTGGTTGGTCATGGGAAATCGCCTGGCGGTGATTCAAAAAAGGGCCGCGATTATAGCCCAAGTCCAGACAATAACCGAACCGTTGAGCACATCAGGGGTGGCCAAATGCTGTCTCAGATGGGAACCTTTTAAAGCACGGAGACGTCCATCCCCTGTTACGACATTGCGTCAGGGGCTGAAAAATCAGCAAGTTAGCCTGACGAGGCTGCGCTCATGGCTCGCTTTCAGACCGTTTTTTGCCGGTGCTGAGGGAGCTGCTTCTCGCGAACGTTCTTTCCCGGCAGCCAAGGTTTGGCCTGCCACGCAGGATGGCGTTCGCCGACTAAAAAAAAGGAGTCCGCCTGTGGCTATCCGCTATGGCAAAGGGCTGATGGGAGGTGCGGTGGTGATCGCGCTCCTGGCCCTGCTGGTCCACTGGATCGGCATCAACACGATCGAACACTACCGCGACGATTTGTTGTTTTACCTGCAAGCTCATCTGATTCTTGTCCTCGCTTCAATGCTGGCTGCCCTCGTCGTGGGCATCCCCGCCGGCATCTTCCTCAGTCGCCCGAACATGGTCGGCCGCGCTGAACGCTTCATGCAGATCTTCAACATCGGCAACACCGTGCCACCGCTGGCCGTGCTCGCGATTGCCCTGGGGATTCTGGGCATCGGCAGTGGCCCGGCGATCTTCGCGCTGTTCCTCGCGTCACTGTTGCCAATTGTGCGCAACACCTACGAAGGCCTGAAAAACGTTCAGGGTTCACTCAAAGAAGCCGCCGTCGGCATCGGCATGACCCCGCGTCAGGTGCTGTGGAAAGTCGAGTTGCCCAACGCTGTGCCGATCATCGTCGGTGGTGTGCGTGTGGCGCTGGCGATCAATGTCGGGACAGCGCCGCTGGCGTTCCTGATCGGCGCCAACAGCCTTGGCAGCCTGATCTTCCCGGGTATCGCGCTGAACAATCAGCCGCAACTGCTGCTCGGCGCCGCGTGTACCGCCTTACTGGCGCTGCTGCTCGATGGCGCTGTCACCCTGGGCAGTCGACTCTGGCTCGAACGCGGCTTGCGCCCGTCTTAAGCCTCGGCAAAGGAATCTTCATGAAACGACTTAGCTTGATTTTAGGCTGCGCCCTGCTGTTCGCAGGAATCGCCCAAGCCGCCGACAAACCGGTTATCCGCATTGGCGCCCGGGTGTTCACCGAACAAACCCTGCTGGCGCAAATCACCTCGCAGTACCTGCGCAGCAAAGGCTACGACGCGCAAATCACCGGTGGGCTGGGTAGCAATCTGGCGCGCAGCGCTCAGGAAAGTGGCCAACTGGACATGCTCTGGGAGTACACCGGTGTGTCGCTGGTGTCCTACAACCATGTCACCGAAAAACTCGACAGCGAACAGTCCTACGCTCGGGTGAAAGAACTCGACGCCCAAAAAGGCCTGACCTGGCTCACGCCGTCCAAATTCAGCAACACCTATGCACTGGCCCTGCCGAAGAAAATCGCCGACCAGTACCCACAGATCAACAACATCAGCGAACTGAACACCGTGCTGCGGGATGAGGCCGAGGCCAATCACCTGGTGGCTCTGGACACTGAGTTCGCCAACCGCTCCGACGGCCTGGACGGCATGGTCAAGCTCTATGACATGAACCTGACACGCGAGAACACCCGCCAGATGGACGCCGGTCTGGTCTACACCGCCCTGCGCAATGGCCAAGTGTTCGCCGGTCTGGTGTACACCACGGACGGTCGCCTGAGCGCCTTCAATCTGAAATTGCTGGCGGACGACAAGCATTACTTCCCGGACTACACCGCCGCGCCCGTGGTGCGCCAGGCCTATCTGGACGCCCACCCGAAACTGGCCGGGCAACTCAAGCCGCTGGCCGAACTGTTTGATGACGAAACCATGCGCCGGCTCAACGCGCGGGTCGATGTCGATCATGAAAGCCCATCCGCTGTTGCCGCTGATTTCCTGCGCCAACATCCATTGAATTGAAGGGAGGAAACGTCATGGAATTCTTGAACGCGTTTTCCCATCTTGACTGGCAGCAGGTGTTGCACCTGACCTTGCAGCACATTTCTCTGGTGGGGATCGCCGTCAGTCTGGCGATTGTCGCCGGTGTGCCGCTGGGCATTCTGATGACCCGCTTTCCGAGCCTCGCCGGCCCTTTACAGGCCAGCGCCACAGTGCTGCTGACCGTGCCGTCGATTGCCCTGTTCGGCCTGCTGTTGCCGTTCTACTCCAAGTTCGGCCAAGGCCTGGGCCCGATGCCGGCGATCACCGCGGTGTTCCTTTATTCACTGCTGCCGATCATGCGCAACACCTACCTCGCCCTGACCGGCGTCGAACCGGGCATCCGTGAAGCCGCACGCGGCATCGGCATGACCTTCGGCCAGCGCCTGCGCATGGTCGAGTTGCCGATTGCGGTACCGGTGATCCTCGCCGGTGTGCGTACTGCCGTGGTGATGAACATTGGCGTGATGACCATCGCCGCCACCGTCGGCGCCGGCGGTCTCGGTGTGTTGATCCTTGCTTCCATCAGCCGCAGTGACATGTCGATGCTCATCGTCGGCGCGCTGCTGGTCAGTCTTCTGGCGATCTTCGCCGACCTCCTCCTGCAGTGGCTGCAACGCGCGCTGACTCCAAAAGGACTCCTCAAATGATCGAACTTCAAAACCTCAGCAAGACCTTCCAAAGCAACGGCAAAGATGTCAAAGCCGTGGACTCGGTGAGCCTGACCGTCAATGAAGGCGAAATCTGTGTGTTCCTCGGGCCATCGGGTTGCGGCAAAAGCACCACGCTGAAGATGATCAACCGCCTGATCAAACCGACCTCGGGCAAGATCCTGATCAACGGTGAAGACACCACCGACCTGGACGAAGTGACTCTGCGCCGCAACATCGGCTACGTGATTCAGCAGATCGGTCTGTTCCCGAACATGACCATCGAAGAGAACATTGTGGTGGTGCCGAAGCTGCTCGGCTGGGACAAACAGAAATGCCACGACCGCGCCCGCGAACTGATGAGCATGATCAAGCTTGAGCCCAAGCAGTATCTGCATCGCTACCCGCGTGAATTGTCCGGTGGCCAGCAACAGCGCATCGGCGTGATCCGAGCACTGGCAGCGGACGCACCGCTGTTGCTGATGGATGAGCCGTTCGGCGCGGTCGACCCGATCAACCGCGAGATGATCCAGAACGAGTTCTTCGAGATGCAGCGCGCGCTGAACAAGACCGTGATCATGGTCAGCCACGACATCGACGAAGCGATCAAACTCGGCGACAAGATTGCAATCTTCCGCGCCGGCAAGCTGCTGCAGATTGACCATCCGGATACCCTGCTCGCGCACCCGGCAGATGACTTCGTGAGCAACTTTGTCGGCCAGGACAGCACACTCAAACGCCTGCTGCTGGTGAAAGCAGAAGATGCCGCGGACAACGCGCCGTCGGTGAGCCCGGAAACCCCGGTGGCCGATGCGCTGGAGTTGATGGACGAGCATGACCGTCGTTACGTCGTGGTGACTTGTGCCGAGAACAAGGCGCTGGGTTATGTGCGTCGCCGCGACCTGCACCGCCAGACCGGCACCTGCGCGCAGTTCCTGCGTGAGTTCAACGCCACGGCGGCGTATGACGAGCATTTGCGCATCCTGTTGTCGCGCATGTATGAGTTCAATCGTTCGTGGTTGCCGGTGATGGACGCGGAACGGGTGTTCCTGGGCGAGGTCACGCAGGAGTCGATTGCGGCGTACCTGAGTTCGGGGCGATCACGCGGGATGAAGACCAGTATCGTCTCGCCGGCTGAGGCGGTGGTCGCCTGATTAATCGGTAAAAACACAAAACCCTGTAGGCGTGAGCCTGCTCGCGATAGCGCCATATCAGTCAATGAAGATGTCGGCTGAAAAAAAGTCATCGCGAGCAGGCTCACTTCTACAAGATCGGGGGTGTTACCAAGCCATTCACAAGGCGGAAAAGAATCTCAACACTTGATAACTTGGCAGCCCGTCTCGGGCAGCCTCTGCAATAGGCAAAATCCCCCTCACACCCACCTCTCGCCGCCAACGTCGCCGATGTTGCGCCGATCACACTTACCCACGAATTCGCCGACAAAATCCGCGAACGTGCAGGTATTTTTAACACTGAAAAATTCTCGGGGAACATCTGCCCGTCATCTCGGTCGGCTACAAAGAGTGATGAACGCGACGCACGTCAGAAGCGTGCAGAAACGCGACATTTTTAGTTGATCTCACGCCCCTCACGCCCTAAAGTTCGCGCCGAACGTCCATGCTGGAAACGATCCATCCGGCTCAAGTACTGACGACGAGACAGCAAGGCCAAGGGCAGCGCCCCATGGCCTTTTTGCTTTCGGCGACATGCCTTGGGAAGTAGGCGAACCAAAGTGGGGATACGGAGGACGTTCATTTGCACCCATTGTTTTTACTTGTTTGCCCATAGGAGCTCCCAGCATGTCGATCCAGGTCGAAGACTATTTCGCGCGCGCTACATTCGACAAAATGAAGGCGTTCGCCGACAAACAGGAAACCCCGTTCGTGGTGATCGACACCGCGATGATCAGCCAGGCCTACGATGACCTGCGTGCCGGTTTCGAATTCGCCAAGGTCTACTACGCGGTCAAGGCCAACCCGGCCGTCGAGATCATCGACCTGCTCAAAGAGAAAGGTTCGAGCTTCGACATCGCCTCGATCTATGAGCTGGACAAAGTGATGGATCGCGGCGTCAGCGCCGACCGTATCAGCTACGGCAACACCATCAAGAAATCCAAGGACATCCGCTACTTCTATGAGAAGGGCGTGCGTCTGTTCTCCACCGACTCCGAAGCCGACCTGCGCAACATCGCCAAGGCTGCACCGGGCTCGAAAGTGTATGTGCGCATCCTCACCGAAGGCTCGACCACCGCTGACTGGCCCCTGTCGCGCAAATTCGGCTGCCAGACCGACATGGCCATGGATCTGCTGATCCTCGCTCGCGATCTGGGCCTGGTGCCTTACGGCATCTCGTTCCATGTGGGTTCGCAGCAGCGCGACATCAGCGTTTGGGACGCGGCGATCGCCAAGGTCAAAGTGATCTTCGAACGCCTGAAAGAAGAAGACGGCATTCACCTGAAGCTGATCAACATGGGCGGTGGCTTCCCGGCCAACTACATCACCCGCACCAACAGCCTGGAAACCTACGCTGAAGAAATCATCCGTTTCCTGAAAGAAGACTTCGGTGATGACCTGCCGGAAATCATTCTGGAGCCGGGCCGTTCGCTGATCGCCAACGCCGGCATCCTGGTCAGCGAAGTGGTGCTGGTTGCACGTAAATCGCGCACCGCCGTCGAGCGCTGGGTGTACACCGATGTGGGCAAGTTCTCCGGCCTGATCGAAACCATGGACGAGGCGATCAAGTTCCCGATCTGGACCGAGAAAAAAGGCGAGATGGAAGAAGTGGTCATCGCCGGCCCAACCTGCGACAGCGCCGACATCATGTACGAGAACTACAAGTACGGCTTGCCGCTGAACCTGGCGATTGGTGATCGTCTGTACTGGTTGTCGACCGGTGCGTACACCACCAGCTACAGCGCGGTTGAGTTCAATGGCTTTCCGCCGCTGAAATCGTATTACGTGTAATTGTTGAACCGGTGTCTAGTCCTGAAATAGGTTTACACCTGTTTCACCCCAACGCCCGATGCACTGCATCGGGCGTTTTGTATTTTAAGGACAGGTGCGGGCGTTCCTGGTTGTAGATCAGGATCGCTTCTC
>NZ_JAIHLQ010000050.1 GCF_019733355.1 Pseudomonas baetica
GGGTGTGTAGAGGACTTTCACCTCCAAGTCGTTCGGCTCACCACCACAGTGAGCTGAACAGCGCCAGTCACGGCGCTACGCGCCATGCCTGGCGCACCACAAAAAAGCCCACTGACCGTCGCCGGCTCAGTGGGCTTTGTGTGTCAGGGTTCTAGTTACAGAGCCATGTCACGTTCAGCGTTTTCCTTCGGTGCAGCAGCCTTGTCAGCGGCAGCCTCTGCAGCCGGAGCCACAGCCTGACCGATCACTGGAGGCGTCGGCAGTTCGAGGATCTTGGCGGTGTAAGCCCACTCTGCAGCCACTTTGGCTGGATCGCTGTTCAGCTGAGTGCCGTAGCTTGGAACGATCTGGTGCAGCTTGGTTTGCCATTCTGGCGTGGCGACTTTGTCTTTGAAGACTTTCTGCAGCACGCTCAGCATGATCGGTGCAGCGGTCGACGCGCCTGGCGATGCGCCCAGCAGGCCGGCGATGGAGCCGTCTTGTGCAGCAACGATTTCGGTGCCCAGTTTCAGCACGCCGCCAGCGGCTTCATCACGCTTGATGATTTGCACGCGTTGGCCGGCTTGCCACAGGCGCCAGTCTTCGGCTTTGGCGTTCGGGAAGTATTCCTTCAGCGAGTTCATGCGGTCTTCATCCGACAGCATCAGTTGGCCAGCAAGGTACTCGACCAGCGGGTATTCCTTGATGCCGACCTTAGTCATCGGCCAGATGTTGTGGGTCGTGGTGCTGGTCAGCAGGTCCAGGTACGAACCTTCTTTCAGGAACTTGGTGCTGAAGGTGGCGAACGGGCCAAACAGCAGGACGCGTTTGCCGTCCAGGACACGGGTGTCCAGGTGCGGCACGGACATTGGTGGAGAGCCAACCGACGCTTTACCGTAGGCCTTGGCCAAGTGTTGCTCGGCGATGGTCGGGTTTTCAGTCACGAGGAACGAACCACCCACCGGGAAGCCGCCATACTCCTTGGCTTCTGGAATGCCCGACTTCTGCAGCAGGTGCAGTGCACCACCGCCGGCGCCGATGAACACGAACTTGGCGTCGGTTTCGGTTTCGGTGCCGTCTTTCAGGTTTTTGTAGCTGACACGCCAGGTGCCGTCGGCGTTTTTGGTGATGTCCTGTACTTCGCTCGACAGTTTCAAGTCGAAGTTAGGCTTGGTCTGCAGGTAACCGGCGAACTGGCGGGTGATTTCGCCGAAGTTCATGTCGGTACCCAGCGGGCTCCAGGTGGCCGCGATTTTCTGGTTCGGGTCACGCCCTTCCATCATCAGCGGGACCCACTTCTTGATCACAGCCGGGTCTTCGGAGTACTGCATGCCGGCGAACAGCGGGCTCGCTTGCAGGGCTTCGTAGCGCTTTTTCAGGAACTTGATGTTGTCATCGCCCCACACGAAGCTCATGTGCGGCGTGGTGTTGATGAACGAACGAGGGTTCTTCAGAACACCTTGCTGAACCTGCCAGGCCCAGAACTGACGGGAGATCTGGAACGCTTCGTTGATCTCGACCGCTTTGGGAATCACTACTTTGCCGGTTTCATCTTCCGGGGTGTAGTTCAGCTCAGCCAGAGCCGAGTGACCGGTACCGGCGTTGTTCCAGCCGTTGGAGCTTTCCAGGGCGACGCCGTCAAGACGCTCGACCATTTCCATCGACCAGCTTGGTTCCAACTCGTTGATCCAAACACCCAGAGTGGTGCTCATGATGCCGCCGCCGATCAACAGCACATCAACTTTCTTTGCCTCTTCCGCCTGAGCGGACGACAGCCCCATCGACAAAGCCAGCCCTAGCAAGGCTGTGTTCATTTTCTTAAACATCTGTTGCACCTATGATAAAACGCCTTCCGCCCGCCGCTGTTATCAGCATGCGATCCGCTTTGATGACGCTCAGGCTGGCGTCGCAGATTCCGGCACACTTCAATTTTGACGGGTGGGCACACAAGGCCGACATGCTGCATCGACCTCAGTTAATGTCCCTTCTGAACTGACTTTTTATCATTATTGGCTTCAGCTACTTGAGCGACAGGGATTCCGTCAGCCCGCCCAAAGGCAAGCAAACTGAATAAGGTCAAACCAAGTTGGCGCGCAGAATATCACGTCAGGGCAAACCCGGGCGTCTGTTCCTGACTTGATAGTCTTTTGCGCTCAGGGACTTATCGGCCGTCAAATGCTGAACATGACACCGGTGAGGACCAGTGATTGTGGATGGGGCGCGGGCGTTCAGGTGTTGATGTTGGGAATACGCCCGTGTTGACACAGCAAAACCCTGTGGGAGCGGGCTTGCCCGCGAGGGCGTCAGTCCAGCCACCTCACGGGCAAGGGCTCCACCCCACTGTCATAACCGAAACCGATCTACCGACTGCGCCAACTGCCCCGCCAGCGTCGACAGTTCATCCGTGGTGTCGGCGGTTTGCCCGATCACCCGGCTATTGCCCTCGGACATCCCCGCAATCATTTCCACTTGATGGGCAATCTCATTGCTGGCCTGGCTTTGCTCACCAATGGTGCGGGTTATGTCGTTGACCAGTTGCGTGGTGCTCAACGTCGCATCAAGGATCTCGCGGATCGCGCGCTCGACATCGGCCGTCACCGCCATCCCCTTGTCGACCTGAGCCACACCTGCCTCCATGCTGCTGACCGCCTCACGGGTGCTGTGCTGGATGCGCGCAACCATTGTGGCGATTTCCTGGGTGGAGGCGCTGGTCCGGGCAGCAAGGTTGCGCACTTCGTCAGCCACCACTGCAAAGCCCCTGCCCTGTTCGCCTGCCCGAGCGGCTTCGATTGCAGCGTTGAGCGCCAACAGATTGGTCTGGTCGGCAATACTCTTGATCACTTGGATGATATTGAAGATGCCCTCGGAGTCCTGATCCAGGGTGCGGATGACCTGCGCCGACTGCTGCGCGGAGCGGGCGATGTCGTCCATGTCACTGACCACTTGATGAATCACACCGCCCCCCTCCTTGGCCAGGGCTTCGGCCTGATTGGCCATGCCCAGTGCGCGTTGGGCATGACGAGTGATTTCCTCGATGCTTGCGGTCATCTGGCTGGCCGCTGCGGCCATGGTCCCGGCGGCGACACTTTGTTGCTGGCTGCTGTCGGCGACCTGATGACAGCCGTGGCTCAGCTTCTCGCTCATGCCGCTGACGCCGTGGGCGTTGCGCCGCACCACATCAATCATGTCGCGTAAATCCCGTTGCATGGTCGCCAGCGTTCGGATCAAGGCACTGGCCTCGTCCTTGCCGGTTGGTTCGGCAATCGGCTCGCTGAGGTTGCCATGGGCAATACTTTCGGCGATGCGGCTGGCGGATTTCAGTGGTGCCATGATGCTCAACATCACCCAGCGCCCTTGCACCAGCAGCAACAACAGACTGGCGATCAGCACCGCTGCGAGCGCGAGATTGGCGTTGCGGATCGCCGCCTCGGTGCCCTCGGCGGTCTGCCGGGTATTGGTTTCGATCAGCTCGCTTAAATCCGCCATTTGCGTTTCGAGCTGACTGAACGCCGTGTTGAACGTACCGAGTTCCTGCTGCGCCGCATCCGGGCTGTCGAGCGCCAACCCGACAATCCGCTCACCCGCGTTGATGTACGTATCGAGACTCGGTTTGACCTGCTCCAATGCGGTACGCAGGGTCGGGTTGATCGGCAATTTGAGGTTCTCATCGAGCACCTCACGAAAATGCCCGGCATGCTCATTGATCGAATCGCGCACCTCGGCCGCCGTGCCGGTGCTTTTGCCAAGCCCCACCAGCATTGCCGAATAGACATCCGCGCGCAGGGCGTCGTGCATCATGTCGGCCTCCATGTGGTTACGCAGCGCACTCATGCTGACGGCATTGTCGCTGACCGCCGACGCCATTCGCAGATTGCCGACGTAACTGACCAGGCTCACGATCAAGGCTGTCAGCAGGCTGGTCGCAATCAGCAACACCAAACGCAGTTTGATCGACACTTTCCAGTCCTCCCTGGGCACGCGTAATTGCGCTCGTCAGGGTTTGAGTTAAGCCTATTTGCGCGCGAATGCAGCCAACACATTGCCAACTGACGAGGCCGATGAAAAACACTGGCAAACGCTCAGGATTGTTCACCGCACGGAACTCCCTCCCACTGCGCCCCTCTCACACTATGTAGTACTTCCCTTTTGCTTCGCGCTTGTGGAGGAATACCGTCATGCGCAAGTCAGTCCTCATTTCTTCTTTACTCTTGTGCCTGCCCGTCGGTTCGGCGCTGGCCCGCGTTGATGCGGGTGATGTCGCCACCTCGGCAGGTGTCTCCGCGTCGCTGTACTCGACCTTCAAGGATCACAAAATGGTGATTCCGGCCCGTGACGACTTGTCTGCATTTGTCGCCAGTGGCGGGGCCATTCGTGGGGTTTATCTTGAGTCGGTACTGCAACAGGTTCGCCAGGACAATCCAGGCATCAACGCCAGCGATGAAGACCTCGCCAACGCGATTCTGGTGCATTACGAAGGCTTGAATCAGTAGCTGCCAGGGATGAAGCGGCCGATGGATGGCACCTGACAGCGCATAGGCAAAATTGTCCGACGGCCTCTATGATGGAGGCCATGACGACTTCTGCGCCGTTGCGCTCACCCTGCCCGCCCGGCGCCTGCATTTGCGGGCGCGATCCGTTGCTGGAGACGCCCGGCGCGGACCTGCGCATCCTGCGCCTGACCCGCGAGGAAGAAAAACGCTTGCTCGCGCGTCTGGAAAGGCTCAAAGACCTTGCCGACCTCAAGCACCTGCAACAACGCCTGTATGAGCAACTGGGTATCCGCGTCGAGGTCGTACCCGGTTTCAACGAAGTGCGGACCATGCGCGGCATCGCCATTCACATCGATGAATTACCTGGCCTGTGCCGCAAGACCCGGCAGGCAATCCCGGCGGCGATTCGCCGGGGGCTGGAAAATCACCCGCACATTGCTTTCGAACTGCTCAACGCCCACGACTTGCTGCGCGACACCTGATCATTGCTTCATGCCGCCCCGTTTATGCATCTGGGCGGGACCGGATTTGGCTGCGGTCTATTGATTGTGCGTCAGGCCACACCCTTGGCCTGCTGCTCCAGGTGCACCTGCAAATCGGGATCGATCTGCAACGCCGCTGCCAGTTCGTCCAGATAACGGCGTTCGGCGTCTTGCTGATCGTCCACCAGCATCACGCTGGCCAGGTACATTTCGGCGGCCACTGCCGGATCGCCCTGCGCTGACTGGGCCACTTCAGCGGCATCCAGTGGTTTGGCGACTTCGGCATCCAGCCATTGCTGCAATTGCGGATCATCGGTGTGTTTGCCGATTTCGCTGCCGATCATTCGTTTTTCAGCTTCGTCGATGCGCCCGTCAGCCTTGGCGGCCGCGATCAGTGCGCGCAGCACGGCATGGCTGTGCTCTTCAATGTCCGGCCCGGCGAGCAGGTTGGCCGTTTGTGGCGTTTGTGACGGCGCGGCGCTGGCCTGGCTGCGTTGCCAGGCTTGATACGCCTGGTACGCCATCATCCCCAGTGACGCCAGCGCAGCGTATTGGGTGCCGCCGGAACGGCTTTGCGTGCCGCCCCCTGCACCCAGCGCGCCACCCAATGCACCGCCCAAACCGCCACCGCCACCGCCCCCCAGCAAGCCACCGAGCAAACCGCCCAATCCGCCAAGCCCGCCGGACGCTGAGCCTGCGCGGGTACCCGAGGAGTCCGCGCCGCCAAGCAGACCGCCCAGCAACCCACCGAGGCCACCCAGACCATCATCGGCCGAGGTGCCCCTTTGTTGTCCCGCCGAGGCTTGGCCTCGCAGCAGTTGTTCGAGCAAATCACTGGTGTTCATGACGTCGTCCTCAGGCATAGGGATTGACTGCGTCTGGCAACGATAGACCGCTGCGGCCATTGCGCCAACACCGTTGGGCTGCTGCCAAATACCCTGGCAGATTTCGTCTGCGTATTTTTTCCGCGGCCAGCTAAGATTCAAGGAGGGTGAACCTTATCCCGGCCAGACCGGTCGATAGCTGCAACCCCGACCCGGTTTGCCGGCGCCCTTTGCCCGAGGGTGATACCCGGCTTGCTTCACTTTCTGGAGAACGCCCCCGTGATATCGACCGTCCACCTTGCCAGGCTCAAGGCCTGGGGCGCCCATGGTTTTACCGCGACCGGCGTGGTCACCGCGTTCCTGGCCACCCTTGCGCTGCTGGAAAATCAGCCAACCCATTGCCTGATGTGGCTGGGTGTGGCGCTGATCGTCGACGGCCTCGACGGCGCGCTGGCACGCAAGGTCAATGTGCAATCAGTGTTGCCCAGCTTCGACGGTTCGATCCTTGACCTGGTGATCGATTACCTGACGTACGTCTTCATTCCGGCACTGTTTATCTATCGCTACATTCCCCTGCCCGATTACACGCTGCTGCTGACGGTGTCGCTGATTCTGGTGTCGTCGCTGTTCTGTTTCTGCAACGTCAACATGAAGAGCAAGGACAACTATTTCGTCGGTTTCCCCGCCGCGTGGAATGTGGTTGCTCTGTGCCTTTACATCATCGGTCCCGGTCCGTGGATCACCTTAGTGACGGTGATCGGTCTGGCGCTGCTGACGGTGACGCGGATGAAATTCCTGCACCCGTTTCGCGTACGCCGGTTCATGCCGATCAACATTGCGGTGACGGCGATCTGGCTGCTGTGCAGCCTGTCACTGGTGCTCAATCACCCGGTGATCAATCCGATGGTGATGGCATTGTGGCTGCTGATGTCGGCTTACTTTCTGGGGATCTGTATCTGGCGTACGGCGCTGGAGTGGCTGGATCGATCCCCTGTGAAATAAGCCATTGCACACGGTGGGCGCGGGCTTGCCCGCGAATGTGGTGGGTCAGCCCAAGATTTTCGACTGGTTCACCGTATTCGCGAGCAAGCACGCTCCCACAGGGGAAGTCGCTCGAACGCGGACTAGCGTTTGGTAATGACCACTTCCAGATACTCACTCGGCACCACCAGCGAGTCCTCCCCCGCCCGATTCGACCGGTTGAGCAAATCCGCCAGATCACTCTCCAGCGCCTGACAGCTTTCCGGCGGCAGCGCTGCGAACGCTTTGTGCATCGGCCCATACCAATGGCGAAAGATGTCGATGAAGTGCGCCGCCGAGCGATAGCGAAAATTGAAGGTTCGGCGAGTCACCTGCACCACAAAATCGTGATCATCGAAGTGCTGGTGCAGCCACGCCTCCGTGCCCCAGTTTGACGGCGACTGGGCAATCGCTGGCGGTGGCAGATGGCGGCCCAGGGTTTTGAACATTTGGCCAACGAAGCCTTCCGGCGTCCAGTTCGCCAGGCCGATCCGCCCGCCCCGGCAACAGACCCGCGCAAGTTCGGCGCCAGCCTTGGCTTGATCAGGAGCGAACATGACCCCGAATGTAGACAGCACCGCGGCAAAACTGCCGTCGGCGAACGGCAATGCTTCAGCGTCGGCCACCTGAAACGTCACGTCCAGATGCTCGGCCCGGGCGCGATCCTGTCCACGTTCAAGCAGTGCCGCGACGTAATCGGTCGAGGTCACCAGACAGCCCCGGCGGGCCGCCGCCAGCGTCGCATTGCCGTTGCCGGCAGCAACATCCAGCACGGCTTCATCGCAGCGCAGGTCGCAGGCTTCAGCGAGGTTTTCGCCAACGATTTGCAACGTCGTGCCGATCACGGCGTAATCACCACTGGCCCAAGCGACTTTTTGGCGTTCCTTTAAAGCAGTCAGATCAATCGGGCTACTCATGCAGTCGAACTCCGCTAGAGATGAGTACCGGCATCATTCGGCGGTGGTCGGGTCGATAACCGTCACTACCTGCGCCACGCTGTTGGCCGGGAATCCACCGAGTCTGGCGTGCTCGCGCACCTGTGCTTCATCGGGGGCGATGTACACGCAGTAGATTTTGTCGGCCGTGACATAGCTTTGCAGCCACTGCACCTGAGGCCCGAGTTCGCGCAACGCCTGGCAGGACGTTTGCGACACGGCTTTAAGTTCTTGCTCCGACAGCTTACCGGCCCCTGGAATCTCGCGTTCAATCACGAATTTCGGCATGGCAACCTCGCGTTCTACTTGTTGTTCGGATTAATTGGCAGGGCCGGCAGCAGCCCTGCTCGACTACTATCGCGCCGAGCCTGCGCAGCGTCTTTGCCGATCGTCCGGCAAGCCTGCAAAACCGGGGCTTTGCCGATGAGTGGTGGAAATCTGTCAAAGCGTTGAAACACCTTCGCCCTTGCCAGCATTCAAGGATCGGTTTCTGATGCGCAATCACCTTCGCAATGGACTGAAGCGATGTCACGGCGTCTCGATTGGCTAGCTCGCTGTTTGCATAAAAGCGACGCCTATGCCGAATGGATTCATCAACAATTTCACTATGAATACGCCCATCAACCCCTTGCTCAATGGCAGGAACGCTTTCGCGCCCGGGACAACGAACAGTGGCTGATGGTGCGCGACCTTTGAGCCATTGGCGCAATACACCGACTGTTGACTCATTGCATGTGATGAGCGGCCGACATCAGGCGGTTCACCCGTTATCGCTACTGTCAGGTCTGACAGTAGCGGGACACCACCCGCCTGCTGTTACATGACGGCTGCACAAACTTACCGGGAGACACCATGACCCTGCTGGAATCCGTCACCCAAGTGTGTACACGTCTGGCGCCAGGTGGCTGGCATTCGCTGATGCTGGCGCATGGCCTGGATATTCTCGCCGTGCCGCTGGACGCCGAACTGCTCAAACCACTGACTATCGACCGCTCGCTGGCAGGCTTTGCGGATTTCTCCTCTGGCGGCAGTCGTGCGATTGAAGCCGCAGCACCGGCCCGCAGCCTGCTTTATCACGCACTGGCCTCGCCACAAGTCACGCTCGACGAAACCGGAAAAGCGCTGCAGATTTTTCCTACCGCAGGCGAAGTTGAGAGCGTTCTGGACTATGTCTACGGCATCCGCACGCCAACACTCGATGACCTGCAACAGCGGGCTCAAGGTGCGCCATTGGCGCTAGTCACGTTTGCCAGTGAATATCGCTGCGTTGCCGACACCGTCAAAGGCGAGCATGCAGACCTGTGCTTTTCTCGCACGGGCATTGCCCGTGTGGGCACCGACCCCGCGCTTTATGACGCCAGATTGCGCAGCTTTCTGCCTTCCGTACATGAAGATGCACATGGCATCCGGGTAATGCCTGTGCGCTACAGCGCCTACATTGCCATGCAACTCAAGGGCGACGCCAAGCGCTTCGGGCCGATGGACTTCCAGGTAGATGTCGATCCCGGGCTGGACTTCTGGGTGCCCCTGCACAAGGTATTCAATGGCCCGGACTGTCTGGCCGACATGGATTTGACGTTGAGGCTGGACAACCATCAGATCAACGAAAAACTGCGGCACATTCATTTGCGTCACACCGGCACCGGTTGGCAGGAACCCGAGATCAGTCGGCCGCCCTTTGTCATCACCGAGGGGCTGGCCGACTGGGCGAACACCACGGATCTGGGACCCGGCCTGCTGCTGCCACAGGTCAGGCCCCGACTGGTTGAGCCGGTCGAGTTCGAGGGGCAGCCGCTGTCCTTTCTGCTGCCGCCCAACACCTCCGGCATGGTGCATGGTCGTCACAAGGTCGAAGCGGACGGCAGCATCGTCGACCTGAACGACCATGAAGGTGTGGAGGAACGGGTTCGTCTGGGCGGGTATCAAGCACTGCACTACCACGACGGTACGGCGGATGGCTGGGTTCGAGCGCGATGCGCGGTTATCGAGAAGCTTTTGCCAACGGTGGCGGCGTATTCGGTGATCGGCCCTCCGGATTTTTTCCCGCTGTGCACCCAGCGCAAGCTGTTGCACTGGGCGGATGAGCAACCCGTCTTCCCCGCACCGGATATCTGGCACGCTCGACTGGAGGCGTTATCCAACGTCCGCTACTGCGCCAATCTGGACTTGAAAGATCAGGTGTTCTCACCGCTGGACCGCGGCGTTACGGCGATTGTCGCCCTGCCGACTGAAACAGGGTCTTCGCACCCGCGCCAGACAGCGTCCGCCGTCTCGCGCCCAACCTCGCTGCCCGATGGCGCAGCCGGGGTTTTCGGCCCTGGATGGGAAGTAGGCTGGGTTCGCCAGCGTGGCGCGGACGATGCTTGGATCAACATCCTCGCCGGCTATCAGATGGCAAGCCCCTTTCCCGAAGACGCCAAAATCTGTGCGGCTCTGGGCTCTTTCTGGCCCGGGCTGGCGCCTGATTCGGCGCGTATCTTCGAGCCGCGCTCAAGCCTGCACACCGTTATCCCACTGACCGATCAGGAAATCGGCCAAGAGGGTGGCATTGCCTGGGATAACCAGCCAGGCCCCCGGCTGATACCGCACGAGGATCGTGTGATCGTTCAGTACCGTGCCTACGCCCATGCCGACTACACCCAAGTGGCCCTCGATCACCGCTTCTGCGTGCAACAGACCGGCAGCACCTCACAATCGGCGTATGAAAACCGAGTACTGTCGATGTATCGGGTATACACCGTGCTCGGTGCCGCCAATGACAAACCGCTGCGCAACAGGTGGCCGGTGTTGTCCTTCCTCGAAGTACAAACGCCCAACGCCGAAGTGGACGCAGCGCAGCAGCAAACCGGCATCACGCTTCACGGCTGGATTCATCGCTACTTGATGTTTGAACGCGGCGCTGTCTGGACGCCGGAAAGTGACTTCAAGTTGCGCAATGTCGAGGTCGAGCAACAGGTGACCTTTCTCGTCAGCGCCGAAGCAATCCTGATCAAGCGCGAAGACACGCCATGGCAGATTGCTGTTGAAATGCTTTGATGTGGTGGTGGTCGGCGCCGGCCCTGCCGGATGTGCAGCAGCGATCAGTTGCGCCCAGCGCGGCTTGCGTGTGGCACTGATCGAACGTCAGCGCTTCCCAAGGTTTCGCCCCGGTGAGAGCCTGCACCCAGGCATTGAACCGCTTCTGCAACAACTCGGCGTGAGTACGCCGTTGTTACACCAGCAAGCCATGCGTTTTACCGGCCAATGGGTGCAATGGAACGGGCCGGCGCGTTTCCACGCACTGGGTAGCGATGAACACGGTGCATGGCGGGGTTTTCAAATAGCCAGGGCGCAATTGGATGCGACATTGTTGCGCCAGGCCGAAGGCCTCGGGGTGACTGTGCACCAACCATGTCAGGCCCGACACGTTCTCAAACAGGACAATCGCGTCGTTGGGCTGACTACCACTCACGGGCAGTTTTTTACCTCCTGCCTGATCGATGCCAGCGGGGCGGCGAGTTGGTTGAATCGCCAGCTCCACCTCAAAACCCAAGTGTGTTCACCGCCAATGGTGGCTCGCTACGGCTATCTGCAAGGCTGTATCGCGCCTTATGAAACCGCCCCGCACTTGCTGGCCCATGCCACAGGCTGGACATGGATTGCGCAAGTCCAGAAACAACTGCTGCACTGGACACACCTGGACTTCGAAACACCACCTTCAGCCCCACGAAAAGACGTTGACCGAATGCTCCCCGAGGCACTGCGAACACTGCCATCACGCGGCCCGATACGCGGCGCCGACGTGACCTGGCGGATCAGCACGGCAGTGGCCGGTACCGGATATTTCATGGTGGGCGATGCCGCCAGCGTGCTCGATCCGGCATCTTCACATGGCGTGCTCAAAGCCTTGATGACGGGCATGCAGGCAGCGCAAGCCGTGTTCGATTGCCTTCGCCAACCGGCGTTGCAAGCATCGGCGCCAACGCAATATTGCCAATGGCTGAACCATTGGTTCGAGCGTGACAGTGAACAACTCCGCCATTTCTACCGCCAACACCCCTACCCTCCCCGGTGGTTGACCGAGACCTGAATCAGGCAACGTCGGCCACTGCCCTCACCACACCATTAATCGACCTATTTGTTCAGTGTCAGTCTCGCAAACGCAGCTAGACTCAAACAGTACCCAGTCGAGGGGGACGCAGGACTCAGGCCGTGCCCTGCCCGTTTCCATGACCACCGCCCGGTGGCGCATGCCTCGACCCTCAACGCCGCCGGACAGTGATCCTGTTTCAGGAGCACACCTGATGGACGAGGCCCGACTCAACGACTTCATGGGCAAACTGGTCAACGACATGGGCGGCGCGGCGATGCTGGCCAATGTCATCGTCGGCGAAGAACTCGGGCTCTACCGGGCGATGGCCGACAGTCAGCCGATCAGCCCCGAAACCCTCGCCACAAAAACCCGCTGCAACCCGCGCCTGGTACGCGAATGGCTCAGCGCGCACGCCGCCTCCGGCTACATGGAGCACCACGACGGCCAGTTCCGCTTACCGGAAGAACAGGCCCAGGCGCTGGCCGTCGAAGACTCGCCGGTGTACATCGCTGGCGGCCTCGGGGTGGTAGCGTCGTTTTTCCATGACAAGGACAAACTGGTCAAAGCCATGCGCAGTAACGGCGCCCTGCCCTGGGGTGATCATCATCCGTGCATGTTCACCGGCACGGAACGCTTTTTCCGCCCCGGCTATAAAGGTCACTTGATCGCCGAATGGTTGCCGGCCCTGGATGGGGTGGTACCCAAACTCGAGACCGGTGCGAAAGTCGCCGACATCGGCTGCGGCCACGGCGCCTCGACGGTGATCATGGCTCAGGCTTTTCCCAATTCGCGCTTCGTCGGCTACGACTATCACGCACCGTCGATCACCGTCGCCTCCCAACGCGCCGAAGAAGGAGGTGTCAGCAGCCGGGCGAAATTCTTCGAGGGCTCGGCAAAAAGTTACCCTGGCAATGACTACGACCTGATCTGCTATTTCGACTGCCTGCACGACATGGGCGACCCGGTCGGCGCCGCACGCCATGCCTACGACGCGTTGAACGACGACGGCACGGTGTTACTGGTCGAACCGTTTGCCAATGACACGCTGGACGAGAACATCAACGCGGTCGGGCGTTTGTTTTATGCCGCATCGACGTTCATTTGCACCCCCAACTCCCTGTCCCAAGAGGTTGGCCTGGGCCTCGGTGCGCAGGCCGGTGAAGTGCGTCTGCGCAAAGTGTTTGCCGAGGCTGGCTTCAAGCGGTTCCGGCGAGCGACGCAAACGCCGTTCAACCTGATTCTGGAGGCGCGCAAGTAAGCCGTGCCGATCGCGTGCTAACCTGCTGGCACCGTCCTCCCCCGGAGCGCTGACCATGCTCGACAGCCCGATCCGCGAACACTTCGACACGCTGCAACAAGCGATGGCCGAAGGCGACTTTCTGGTATTGACCGGCGCCGGCATCAGCACGCCGTCGGGTATCCCGGATTACCGCGACAGCGACGGTGTGCGCCGTGGACGGCAGCCGATGATGTATCAGGAGTTTCTCGCCGCCCCAGAATCACGCCGCCGCTATTGGGCGCGGGCGATGCTCGGCTGGCCGCGTGTGCGCCAGGCGCGACCGAATGCGGCGCACGAAGCGCTGGCCCATTTGCAGGCGCAGGGGCGAATCAGCGGCTTGATTACGCAGAATGTCGACACCTTGCACGATCAGGCCGGCAGTCCTGACGTCATCGAATTGCACGGCAGTTTGCATCGGGTGCTGTGCCTGGATTGCGGACAGCGAAGTGAGCGCGATGCGATACAGCGGTTGATGGAAATGCACAACCCGTACCTGGCCGGCGTCGATGCGGTGCAGGCGCCGGACGGCGATACCCTGCTCGACCCGGCGTTCGAAGCACGTTTTCAGGTACCGCTATGCCCTCATTGCGCAGGAGAGCGGATGAAACCGGACGTGGTGTTTTTCGGTGAGAACGTCGCGCAACACACGGCGGAACGGGCCATGACAGCGGCGCAAAATGCGGCAGGAATGCTCGTGGTGGGTTCTTCGTTGATGGCCTATTCGGCGTTTCGCCTGTGCCGGGTCATCGCGGATCGCGGCAAGCCCTTGCTGGCGATCAACCTGGGCAAGACCCGGGCGGATGAATTACTGGATCTGAAGGTTGAAGGGTCGTGCGAGCAACTTTTGCCCCTACTGACACAGCGCCTGACCACCTGAACACGCACAGCCCGCTTCCACAGGGTCAGTATTTTTCCCTCAAAATATCGAACAACGCCTGCGCCGCCGCCGACAGTTCATGACCCGGTTCAGTCAACACGCCAATCGCCCGTTCCACAGAATCATTCAACGTCAGGCACCGGGCACCCAGTTCCTGCATCTGCTCGGCACACAACGCCGGCACTGCACTGACTCCCAAGCCACTGGCAACCATCCGCCCGACCGTCGACAGTTGATGGCTTTCGAATTCCACCGGTAGCTTCATGCCGCGAGCCTGCAAATGCTCTTCGAGCATCACCCGCACGGTCGACGGTCGCTGCAAGGTAATGAACGGCTCCAGCAACAAGGTCTGCCAGTCAATCTCGGTGTGTACGGCCAGCGGTGACTCCTGCGAGACCACCGCCACAAACCGATCCATATAGAGCGGTGTAAATGTCATCGAGGTGTTCTGCATCGGTTCGAACGCCACGCCCAACTCCACTTGCCGGTCGCGGACCATTTCCAATACTTGCTCGTTGATCACGTCGTTGACCGTGACGCTGACGTTCGGATACCGCGCCCGAAAGGTCTTGAGGATCGGCGGCAGCAGATTTCCGGCAAACGACGGCATCGCCGCCAGCGTGACTCGCCCGCGTTGCAGGCTGAAGCGTTGGCGCATTTCGTCTTCGGCGTTGTCCCAGTCGGCAATCAGGCGCCGAGCCAGCGGCAGCAAGGATTCACCCTCCGCCGTCAGCGCCACATTGCGGGTGTTGCGGCTGAACAGACGCCCACCGAGCCCCTCTTCCAAGGCTTTGATGGTCAGGCTCAGCGCCGATTGCGACAGGTGCAACCGCTCGCAGGCGACGGCAAAACTCAGGCTTTGGGCCACGGCGAGGAAGGCGCGGATCTGCTTGATGGTCATGAACGCTATGCTTCCGTATCAGAATCCAATGGATTATTGATCTTTATCAATCAATCAACCTTAAAAATCAACTTAACAAATATATCCTTCAGCGAGACACTCCAGTCATTCGGCTAGCCAGCCGCCCGCAAATAATAAAAGAGGTGCATATGGCAGGTTTCGACAAGCGCGTGAGTTCCTACGAGGAAGCTCTGGCCGGGCTTGAAGACGGTATGACCGTCATCGCCGGCGGCTTTGGTCTGTGTGGCATTCCGGAAAACCTGATCGCCGAGATCAAGCGCAAAGGCACCCGCGACCTCACCGTCGTGTCCAACAACTGCGGCGTCGATGGCTTTGGTCTCGGCGTACTGCTGACCGACCGCCAGATCAGCAAAGTCGTCGCCTCCTACGTCGGCGAAAACAAGCTGTTCGAAGAGCAACTGCTCAAAGGCGAAATCGAAGTCACCCTGACCCCGCAAGGCACTCTCGCCGAAAAAATGCGCGCAGGCGGCGCTGGCATTCCGGCCTTCTTCACCGCCACGGGCGTCGGCACCCCGGTCGCCGAAGGCAAGGAAGTGCGTGAATTCAACGGTCGCAAGTACCTGATGGAAGAGTCCATCACCGGCGACTTCGCCATCGTCAAAGGCTGGAAAGCCGACCATTTCGGTAACGTCATCTATCGTCACACCGCGCAGAACTTCAACCCGCTGGCCGCCACTGCCGGCAAGATCACCGTGGTCGAAGTCGAAGAAATCGTCGAACCCGGCGAACTGGACCCCGCCCATATCCACACCCCGGGCATCTACGTCGACCGGGTCATTTGCGGCACGTTCGAAAAACGCATCGAACAGCGCACCATCCGCAAATAATTCAGGCTGACGGAGAATAAAAACATGGCACTTTCCCGCGAACAAATGGCTCAGCGCGTCGCCCGCGAAATGCAGGACGGCTACTACGTGAACCTTGGCATCGGCATTCCGACCCTGGTCGCCAACTACATCCCTGAAGGCATGGAAGTCATGCTGCAATCGGAAAACGGCCTGCTCGGCATGGGACCTTTTCCGACTGAAGAAACCATCGACGCCGACATGATCAACGCCGGCAAACAAACCGTGACCGCACGTATCGGCGCGTCGATCTTCTCCTCCGCCGAATCCTTTGCGATGATCCGCGGCGGTCATGTCGATCTGACCGTTCTGGGTGCGTTCGAAGTGGACGTTGAAGGCAACATCGCCTCGTGGATGATTCCCGGCAAACTGGTCAAGGGCATGGGCGGCGCCATGGATCTGGTGGCTGGCGCAGACAACATCATCGTCATCATGACTCACGCCTCCAAGGACGGTGAGTCCAAACTCTTATCCAAGTGCAGCCTGCCACTCACCGGTGCTGGGTGCATCAAGCGGGTGCTGACCGATCTTGCCTATCTCGAAATCGAGAACGGTGCGTTCATTCTCAAAGAGCGTGCGCCGGGCGTCAGCGTCGAAGAGATCGTCGCCAAAACCGCCGGAAAACTGATCGTGCCTGACCACGTACCGGAAATGCAGTTCGCTGCCCAGTGAGGAATTCGAAAATGCAAGACGTCGTAATTGTTGCCGCCACGCGTACCGCGATCGGCAGTTTCCAGGGCTCCCTGGCCAGCGTTAGCGCGGTTGATCTGGGCGCGGCGGTGATCCGCCAGTTGCTCGAACAGACCGGACTGGACGGTGCGCAGGTCGATGAAGTGATCATGGGCCAGGTGCTGACGGCCGGCGCCGGCCAAAACCCGGCGCGTCAAGCGGCAATCAAGGCTGGCTTGCCTCACGCCGTGCCAGCCATGACCCTGAACAAGGTCTGCGGTTCAGGCCTCAAGGCCCTGCACCTGGGCGCACAGGCGATCCGTTGCGGCGACGCTGACGTGATCATTGCCGGTGGCCAGGAGAACATGAGCCTGTCCAACTACGTGATGCCGGGCGCACGCACCGGTCTGCGCATGGGTCATGCGCAAATCGTCGACACCATGATCAGCGATGGCCTGTGGGATGCGTTCAACGATTACCACATGGGCATCACTGCCGAGAATCTGGTCGACAAATACGACATCAGCCGCGAACAGCAGGACGCCTTCGCGGCCGCCTCGCAGCAAAAAGCAGCCGCAGCCATCGAGGCTGGGCGCTTCGTTGATGAAATCACCCCGATCCTGATTCCGCAGCGCAAGGGCGATCCGGTCGCGTTCAAGGTTGATGAACAGCCACGCGGCGAAACCACTGCCCAATCCCTGGCGAAACTGCGCCCGGCATTCAAAAAGGACGGCAGCGTCACCGCCGGCAATGCTTCATCGCTCAACGACGGCGCTGCCGCCGTGATCCTGATGAGCGCCGAAAAAGCCAAAGCGCTGGGCCTGCCCGTGCTGGCGACCATCGCCGCTTACGCCAACGCCGGTGTTGACCCGGCGATCATGGGCATCGGCCCGGTCTCAGCCACCCGCCGCTGCCTGGACAAGGCGGGCTGGTCGATTGAGCAACTGGATCTGATCGAAGCCAACGAAGCGTTCGCCGCACAATCGCTGGCGGTGGCCAAGGATCTGCAATGGGATCTGGACAAGGTCAACGTCAACGGCGGCGCCATCGCTTTGGGTCACCCGATCGGCGCATCGGGTTGCCGCGTGCTGGTGACCTTGCTGCACGAAATGATCAAGCGTGATGCGAAAAAGGGTCTGGCGACCCTGTGCATCGGAGGCGGCCAAGGCGTCGCCCTGGCGCTGCAACGCGCATAAAGAGCAATACAGACAGCGGGCGGATCCACGACATCCGCTCGCTGTCCCCTACGTATAACCCTCCCACCCTGGATCGAGAACAGCCCCAAATCTCGTACCCACCACCATCCCCCTGTGGGAGCGGGCTTGCTCGAGAAAGCGTCCGGCCAGCCAACATCTCCGGTGACTGACACACCGCATTCGCGAGCTATAAGGGGTCAGCCCCGCCAGCAAAGCTCTAAGGCTTGCGCAGCAAATACGTATCCATAATCCACCCATGCTCAGCCCGCGCCGCCTTGCGCACCTGCTCGATTTGATCCGCCACCTCCCCGAGTTTGCCGCTGATGAGAATTTCATCCGGCGTCCCCAGGTAAGCCCCCCAGTAAATCTCGGTCTGCGGATCGGCTACCCGGTGGTAGGCATCTTCGGCATCAAGCATGACCACCAGACTGTCCGCATCACTCACCTGCCCTGCCGCCAAACGCCGGCCCGTGGTGATTTCAACCGAGCGACCAATCGTGTTCAACGGCACTTTGTGCTGCGCCGCCAACGCCTGAACGCTGGTGATGCCGGGAATCACTTCGAACTCGAACTCACAGGCACCCGACGCCAGAAGCGCCCGCAGGATACGAACGGTGCTGTCGTACAAAGCGGGATCGCCCCACACCAGAAAACCGCCACACTGGCCATCAATCAGCTCTTCATTGATCAGTCGTGCAAAGGTTTGCTGCTTCGCCTGGTTCAGATCATCGATGCTGGTGGCGTAGTCCACGTTGCCACGCTCACGCTCCGGGCTGGGGACTTGGGCGAAGCGGTAGGCGGGACCCGTGATGTAGCGCTCGCAGATCTCGCGGCGCAGATCGATCAATTTGTCCTTGCTCTGGCCTTTATCCATCAAAAAAAACACATCCACCCGATTCAGCGCCTTCACCGCTTGCATCGTGATGTAGTCCGGGTTGCCAGCGCCAATGCCGATGACCAGCAGTCGCTTCATCAGATAGCGCCTCCGTCATCAAGACTGGGCAGACGCAGGCGCCAGCGCTCGGTGAAGCGCAGTTCGACCACTGACAGTGGCTCGACATCGATGTAATGAAAGGCCGAGCCGCGCATCATCTGGATCAACGCGGCGCGGATGATAAACGGATGGGTGACCGCCACGACGTGTCCCGGCGTGGTTTGCAAACTGACCAGCCATGCCGCCACCCGTTCACACAGATGCGCAACCGACTCACCGCCGTGGGGCGTGGCGTGTGGGTCTTGGAGCCAGGCGTACAGCGCTTGTTCCTGTTTAAGTTGCAGGTCCTTGATCGACTGGCCGTGCCAGCGCCCCCAGTCACAGTCACGCAACACCTCGTCAACTTGCGCATCCGCGCCGAACCACGCCGCCGTCTGGCGGGTGCGCAATTCAGGGCCGCAGATCAAACGCCGGGCGGAACTGAAACGTGAGGCCAACGCATCAGACGCTGGCCGGATATTTTCAACAGGCTCATTCGTAGGAAAACGCGCCAATTTCTGTGCGACGGTTCGCGCGTGGCAAATCAGTGTCAAACGGGTGGTCTGCACAATGAACTCCTCTGTCGAGCACCATGAAATCAACGGTCTAATGCCGAAGTGTTGGCAATTGTGCCGTAAATAAAGGGCTCCAGGGCTGCACGATGAAATACCGCGATACCCGCCGACATTGGGAAAGCGGCAATATCTGACACCTCCACGGGCAATGGACTACAAGGCACGTCGACTTCCGTGTAGCCCTTGTTACACGGGCATCTCGCCCTGTTTTGGGGCCGTTTCAACACGATAAAAAATTCACTAGACATGTAGCGTAAATTACATAAATACTGTTTTAGCGAATTGTGAAGCGAATTCGACACCCTCATCCAGCAGGAGCCAGGATGCCCCCTCTCAGAGACCTGATCACCGACCCCGACCTCGATCTTACGCCGTCGGAGCGCAAAGTCGTTCGCGCCTTGCTTGATCAGTACCCGCGCAACGGCCTGGGGCCGATGGCACGACTGGCCGAACATGCCGGTGTCAGCGACCCGACCATTGTGCGCCTGGTAAAGAAACTCGGCTTCGGCGGTTATGCCCAATTCCAGGATGCGCTGCTCAGCGACATGGACCACCGCCTGCGCTCGCCGCGCACCCTGTTGCAACCGCGCGCGCACCAGAACAAGGATGACGCCTGGAGCCACTACCTGAGCGACAGCCATCGTCTACTGGTCGAAACCCAATCGCTGACTCAACCCGAAGATGTGCGCATTCTCACGGACTGGCTGCTCGACGCCCGACATCAGGTGTACTGCTTTGGCGGGCGCTTCAGCAGCCTGATGGCGAACTACCTGCTCAATCACTTGCGCCTGCTGCGCCCCGGTTGCTTTGCCTTGGAAGACAATGCGCAACTGCCCGATCGCCTGTTCGATCTGCAGCGCCAGGACGTCGTCCTGGTGTTCGACTATCGCCGCTACCAGACACAAGCCCTGCGCGTCGCTAGCGCAGCAAAAAACAATAACGCTCGAGTGGTGCTGTTCACCGACATCTACGCCTCGCCGCTGCGCGAACTCGCCGACCTGATCATCAGCGCCCCGGTGGAGTCGGCCTCGCCGTTCGACACCATGGTGCCGGCACTGGCTCAGGTAGAAGCGCTGATTGTCTGTCTGACCCTGCGCAGTGAGAATCTGGCCGATCGCCTGGAAGGCATCGACGCCCTGCGCAACGACTTCAACACCCACCTGCTGGAGGATAAATAAGGATGTTCAGCCTTCCCCACCGCTCGCCGCGGGACTTGCCATTTGTCACCGACCACACCGCGTTGCTGCTGGTGGACATGCAGCGTGCCTGGCTCGAACCGCAGTTCGACCCGCACCTGAACGGCCCGGACGCCGAGTACTTCCTGACCCGCACCCACATGCAGGTGGTGCCCAATCAACGCCGGTTGCTCAGTGCCTTTCGTCAGACGCGGCAGAACGTACTGCACACCCTTATTGAAAGCCTGACCGCCGATGGCCGCGACCGCTCGCTTGACCATAAGCTCTCGGACATGCACCTGCCCAAGGGCAGCTCACAGGCGCGGATCATTGATGACCTGACCCCGGTGGAAAACGAAATCGTCCTGCCGAAAACCTCTTCCGGGGTCTTCAACTCGACCAACATCGACTATGTGCTGCGCAATCTGCAAACCCGCCATCTGATCGTCGCCGGCATCGTTACCGACCAGTGCGTCGACATGGCGGTGCGCGATGCCGCCGACCGAGGCTATCTGGTGACCCTGGTCGAAGACGCCTGCGCCACTTACAGCGCCGAGCGCCATCACGCCTGTCTGAACGCGATCAAGGGTTATTGCTGGATCACCGACACCGACACCGTGCTCGCTCGGTTGCAGGAGATGCAGCCATGAGCGCACGCCTGACACCGCTGCCAATGACCACTATCGTCACCACCGACCTGATCGGCATCACCCGTGGCCGCTCGTTCCCCACCGACGAACTTGAACTCTACCAGGCCGCCGGTTGTGGCTGGGTGCCCGCCAACAGCGCCTTGACGCCTCAGGACATCATCGCCTCGACCAATCCATGGGGCGCCTATGGCGACCTGCGTTTGATCCCGGATCTGGCCAGCCGCGTCATTGTCGGCAACGGCCCGGATGCCGACGCTCCGGCGCTGGATTTCATTCACGGCGACATCCGCGAAACCGATGGCCGTCCATGGGGGGCCTGCCCGCGTACGCTGCTGCGTGATGAGGTGGAACGTTATCGCGATCAGTTGGGTTTGCAGGTCAACGCCGCGTTTGAACACGAGTTCAATCTGCACGCCGGTTTTGCCGAACATCTGGCGTTTTCCCTCGAAGCCCAGCGTCAGGGCGCCGAATTCGGCGGCTGGCTGCTCAGCGCCTTGCGCGCCGGTGGCGTCGAACCGGAAATGTTCCTGCCCGAATACGGCAAGCACCAATACGAAATCACCTGTCGCCCGACCTTGGGTGTCGCCGCCGCGGATCGTGCGGTGAACGTGCGCGAAATCACCCGCGAGATCGCCCGACAGATGGGCCTGGACCTGAGTTTCGCACCGAAGACCTCGGCGGACGCGGTATGCAACGGCGTGCACCTGCACGTCAGCCTGCTCGACTTGGCCGGTCAGCCGATGCTCTACGACGCTGGCACCAGCAACGGCTTGTCGACCCTCGGCCAGCATTGGGCGGCGGGAGTTCTGCATTATTTGCCGGCGCTGTGTGCGTTCACCGCGCCAACCCCGGTGTCGTATGAGCGCTTGCAGCCGCACCACTGGAGTGCGTCCTACGCGTGCTTGGGCCAACAGAACCGTGAAGCGGCGCTGCGCATCTGCCCGACCGTGACACTGGGCGGCAAATCCGTGGCCACACAGTTCAACCTCGAATTCCGTGCAATGGACGCCACCGCCTCGCCGCACCTGGCCATGGCCGCGCTGCTGATCGCCGGCCGGTTGGGGATCGAACAGCGTCTGGCGCTGAACGCGATCACCGATGAAATTCCCGATTCACTCAACGACGAGCAACGCAAGGCCCGGGGTATCGTTGCCCTGCCCGCCTCGCTGGCCCAGGCGCTGGATTGCCTGCGCGACAGTGCAGCCTTCAATGAATGGCTGCCCAAGCCGTTGCTCGACACGTATCACGCCCTTAAAACCGAGGAACTGGCGCTGACGGAACAGCTCTCGCCCGCTGACCTGTGTGAGCACTATGCACGCCTGTACTGAGCCCGCCGAGCTTGGGTTGTATACCCGACCGGTCTACAACCTGAGCCGCGCCGACTCGACGCATCCGGTGATTCTGGTGTGCGAGCACGCCAGCCATTACATCCCCGCGGCCCTGAACAACCTCGGCCTGGACGATATCGCCGCGCGTGAACACATCGCCTGGGACATCGGCGCATTGCAACTCGCCGAGCAGTTGTCGCAAACACTCGGTGCAACGCTGTTGAGCGCCAACTATTCACGTCTGTTGATCGACCTGAATCGGCCACGGCACGCCCCGGACAGCATTCCGGCGCAAAGTGAGATTTATCAGGTGCCGGGTAACCGCGAGCTGGACGAAGCCACCCGCGAATACCGGCGCCAAACACTGTTCAAACCGTTCCACACGCGCTTGCAAATGTTGATTGACGAGCGGATTGCGCAGGGCCAACCGGTACGGGTGGTGGGGATTCACAGTTTCACGCCGGTGTATTACGGCCAGCCGCGCCCCATGGAAGTCGGCGTGCTGTTCGGTCAGGCCAAGGCATATGCCCAGCGTCTGCTCGACGGTCTGGACCAACACCCGTTGAACGTGGCCGGCAATCAGCCGTACAGAATTGACCCGCTGGGCGACATGACCGTGCCGGTACACGGCGATGCTCGGGGCTTGGATTCAGTGCTCATCGAGGTGCGCAACGACTTGCTGCACAGCCCCGAGGCCGTATCGCGCTGGGCCGGATACCTCGCACCATTGCTGTAAAGAAACACTGCTGACGCTGTAAATGATGGACCGATAGAACAACTAAAAAATGACCGACTGGCTGACAAGGAGTTGCGCTTCATGGAAATTGAAGAATTCGGCTACAAACAAGAGTTGAAACGTAGCCTGACACTTACAGACCTGGTGGTGTACGGGATGATCTTCATGATCCCCATCGCCCCGTTTGGCGTGTATGGCTACGTCAACGCCGAGGCGCCCGGGATGGTGCCGCTGGCCTACATCATCGGCATGGTGGCGATGCTGTTTACCGCGTTGAGCTACGGCAGCATGGCCCGAGCCTTTCCGATTGCCGGATCCGTTTATTCCTACGCGCAACGCGGCTTGAATCAACATGTCGGCTTCATCGCCGGCTGGCTGATGCTGCTCGACTACCTGCTGATTCCGCCGCTGCTCTACGTCTACGCGGCGATGGCACTCAACCATTTGTACCCGGATATTCCGAAAGTCGGTTTCATTCTGGCCTTCCTGGTCAGTGCGACGTTCGTCAACCTGCGCGGCATCACCTTCACCGCACGGATGAACATCATCTTCCTGCTGGCCCAACTGGTCGTTCTGGGCATCTTCCTCTTCTATGCCTGGACGGCCCTGCACAACGGTGGCGGTAACGGCGAACTGACGTTGGCGCCGTTGTACAACGCCGAGACTTTCAACTTCGCCCTGCTGATGCAAGCGGTGTCGATTGCGGTGCTGTCATTCCTGGGCTTCGACGCGATCTCGACCCTAGCCGAAGAAATCAAGGGTGATCCGGGTCGCAGTGTCGGCAAAGCGGCACTGATCACACTGGTGGTGATGGGCGTGATTTTCGTCGCACAAACCTGGATTGCCACTGACCTGGCCGCCGGCATGGGCTTCACGTCCGCCGACACTGCGTTCTATGAAATCGCCGAAATCGCCGCTGGCAGTTGGCTCGCCACCCTGACCGGTGTCGCGACCGCCCTGGCTTGGGGTGTAGCGGTGGCAATCACCTCGCAAGCGGCGGTGTCGCGCCTGCTGTTCGGCATGGCCCGTGACGGCAAACTGCCGAAAGTGCTGGCCAAGGTCCACCCCAAACACAACACGCCGTACTTGAGCATTTATCTGGTGGCGGTGCTGTCGCTGGTGATCTGCTACCTGTTCATCAACTCGGTCGACACCCTGACGTCGCTGGTCAACTTCGGCGCGCTCAGCGGTTTCATGCTGCTGCACCTGACCGTGATCAACTACTACTGGCGTCGGCAAAAGTCCGGTCAGGTCGTGCGCCATCTGATCTGCCCGGTGATCGGCTTCATCATCGTCGCGGCCATCATGTACAACATGGGCGTCGATGCACAGAAACTCGGCCTGATCTGGATCGCTCTGGGCCTGGTTTACCTGTTCTTCCTCAACAAACTCGGGGCTAGCACCGCGCTGCCGGACCCAAGCAACGGCTGACAAGAAAAAGAGCAGCGTCTGACAACAAATCAGGCGCACGCCGATTTAACGCGTGGAAACCGACAGTGATAGTCAGGTTCGGTGAATTCGCCGAACCTTTTGATACAGGAGTACATCCATGCTGGCCTTACGCCCAGTCGCGCAGACTGATCTGCCCCAGCTACAACAATTGGCCCGCGACAGTTTGGTGGGCGTGACGTCCCTGCCGGACGACAGTGACCGTTTGCGTGAAAAAATCGCCGGCTCCTGCGCTTCGTTTGCTGCAGACGCCACCGCCCATGGCCCGGAGAACTACTTCTTCGTGCTGGAAGACCTCGACAGCCAACAACTGCTGGGTTGCTCCGAAATCCTCGCCACTGCCGGTTTCGACGAACCGTTCTACAGCCTGCGCAATCGCCATTTCACCAGCGCCTCGCGAGAACTGAACATCGAACACGGCGTGCCGGCGCTTTCGTTGTGCCACGACCTGAACGACCACACGCTGCTGCGCGGTTTCCACATCAACGCTGCGCTGGTGGGTACGCCGTTTTCCGAATTGCTCTCGCGGGCGCGCCTGCTGTTCATCGCCGCTCATACGCAACGGTTCGCCGAAGCAGTGATTACTGAAATCGTCGGCTACAGCGATGAAAACGGCCATTCGCCCTTCTGGGACGCGCTGGGCAAGCACTTCTTTGACCTGCCCTATACCGAAGCTGAGCGTCTGTGCGGATTGCAGAGCCGTACGTTCCTGGCTGAACTGATGCCGCAATACCCGATCTACGTGCCGATGCTGCCGCAGGCCGCACAAGACTGCATTGGCCGCATCCACCCGGACGGTCAGGAAGCCTTCGACATTCTTGAGCGTGAAGGCTTTGAAACCAACAGCTATATCGATCTGTTCGACGCCGGCCCGACCCTGTATGCGCGCGCAGCGAATATCCGCTCGATCGCCCGCAGCCAGACGGTACACGTGCGGCAACAGTCGCAAATCGATGCGCGTGGCCGTTATCTGCTGAGCAACGATGCGCTGCACGGCTTTCGGTGCATCGTCGCCGAACTCGATTACCAACCCGATCAACCGCTGTCTCTCACCCCTGCAATGTGTGCGGCGCTGAATGTGACCGATGGCAGCCTCATTCGGCTGATTGCCTTGTGAACCGCGCCTGGTTCCGCACCCAACGACAGTGCCCGAGCAGGCGCGCAGAAGGAGTTACAGCATGATTGTCCGCCCGGTTAAAGTCAGCGACCTGCCCGCCTTGATGGCGCTGGTACAACAGGCCGGCCCGGGGTTCACCACCCTGCCGGTCAACGAAGATCGCCTGGCCCACCGCGTGCGTTGGGCGCACCGTGCATTCGCCGAACAGGTGGAACGTGCCGATGCCGACTACCTGTTTGTGCTAGAAGACGATGACCAGCGCGTGGTCGGTGTCAGCGCAATGGCCGGAGCGGTCGGCCTGCGCGAGCCCTGGTACAACTATCGGGTCGGTTTGACGGTAAGTTCGGCGCCGGATCTGGGCATTCAACGGCAGATTCCCACGCTGTTCCTGAACAACGAACTGACCGGCCAATCGGAACTGTGCTCGCTGTTCCTGCGACATGATCAGCGCCATGGCAGTAACGGTCGGCTGTTGTCGCTGGGGCGCTTGCTGTTCGTCGCCGAATTTCCGCATCTGTTTGGCGAGAAGATGATCGCCGAACTGCGCGGCAGCGCCGATGAACTGGGCTGTTCACCGTTCTGGGACAGCCTGGGCCGGCATTTCTTCCAGATGGACTTCAGCCACGCCGATCACCTGTCGGGGCTGGGCAACAAATCGTTCATCGCCGAGCTGATGCCACGCCAGCCGTTGTACACCTGCCTGCTCACTGAGCAGGCCCAGGCCGCTATCGGTCAGGCGCATCCCAATACCGAGCCGGCGCTGAAAATCCTTCAGGCCGAAGGTTTTGCGCACAAAGGCTATATCGACATTTTCGATGGTGGCCCGGTGATCGAAGCACCGATCCGCAGCATCCGCACGGTGCGCGACAGCCTTGAGCTGACCCTGAGCCTTGGCAGCCCCGACGAACAGGCGCCGCTGTGGCTGATCCACAACCGTCGCCTGGAAAACTGCCGCATCACCGTCGCCCGCGCCCGTTGCGTCGGCAGCAGCCTGGTGATCGACCGCCTCACGGCCAAACGCCTGCAACTGCAACCAGGCAACTCGGTACGGGCAGTGATGCTGCCAAACCGACAGCGGCATGCCGTGGCGGCTTGAACCGGTCATGGAAATCTCCTGCCAAAGATGAATCCTTTCAGCCAAAGGCGCATGTTTAACCCCAGCCTCGCAAATTCGTCATGATCCTTGACCCATTCGCGTGATAGCCTTTTCATCCTTCGGCGTTGACACCTTTGTTCAAGCCTTTCCATTCCTTTGTATTGGTGGAACTCGTATGACCAGGCTTTCTCATCAAGATTTGCGCCGTAATTTCCGTCAGTTGCTGGCATCAGACACCTGCTACCACACGGCTTCGGTGTTCGACCCGATGTCGGCCCGCATCGCCGCTGACCTGGGTTTTGAAGTGGGGATTCTCGGTGGTTCAGTGGCCTCGTTGCAGGTGCTCGGCGCCCCGGACTTTGCCCTGATCACCCTCAGCGAGTTTGCCGAACAGGCCACCCGCATTGGCCGCGTCGCCCAATTGCCGGTCATCGCCGACGCCGACCACGGCTACGGCAACGCCCTCAACGTGATGCGCACCATCGTCGAATTGGAACGCGCCGGCGTCGCCGCCCTGACCATCGAAGACACCTTGCTGCCCGCGCAATTCGGGCGCAAATCCACCGACCTGATCACGGTCGCCGAAGGCGTCGGCAAGATCCGCGCCGCACTCGAAGCCCGGGTCGATTCGGAAATGGCCATCATCGCCCGCACCAACGCCGGCATCCTGCCGAACCAGGAAATCATCAGCCGCACCCGTCAGTATCAGGCCGCAGGCGCCGATGGCATCTGCATGGTCGGGGTGCAGGATTTCGATCAGTTGGAACAAATCGCCGAGCACCTGACCGTGCCGCTGATGCTGGTCACCTACGGCAACCCGGCGCTGCGTGACGACAAGCGTCTGGCCGAACTGGGCGTGCGTGTGACCATCGATGGCCATGGCGCTTACTTCGCGGCCATCAAGGCCACCTACGACAGCCTGCGCGAACAGCGGCAGATCTTTACCCAGGCTTCGGACTTGAGCGCGACCGAACTGACGCACACCTATACCCAGCCGGAGGAATACATTCTCTGGGCGAAGGAATACATGAGCGTCAAGGAGTAACGCGGTGGCCGGACTGACGTCAGCCGCTAAACCGGCGTCTTGTACGCCACCTCCCGCTGCATCGCCCGCGTCAGAATTCACTCGATCGCGGATGCGACACAGAGGCAGTCAGACCGAGTCGAGCAACGGGTGCTTGGGCAGGTTGTCGCAGTTGCAGATCACCCGATTCCGCCCGCCTGCCTTGGCCTCGTACAACGCCTGATCGGCATCATTGAGCCAGCGCGTCGCATCGGCATGGGCCGGTTCGTACGCCGCCAGGCCAATACTCAAACTGACCTTCAACGCCGGATTCTGCTCGTAACCCAGCGTCGCGAAGCGCTCACGCAACGCTTCCATGGCCTGGGCGGCGTTGAACAGTGGCAACTCCGGGAGGATCACGCAGAATTCATCGCCCCCGTAACGCCCTGCAATGTCGGTCACGCGCAGGTTTTGCTTGAGCATTTTGCTCAACTGGCGCAGCACGATGTCGCCGGCCACATGGCCGTAGGTGTCGTTGATCGCCTTGAAATGGTCAATGTCGATCAGCGCGATCGCCGCGCCCTGCTGCTGCCGTTTGCAGCGCTGAAAGGCGATCTCCAGTTGATCCTTCCACGCGCCGTGATTGAGCAATCCGGTGAGGCTGTCGGTGCGGCTCAGGGCCAGCAATTCACGTTTATGCAGGCCCAGCGTGTAGGCCTGACGAAAGCAGATCAAGCCCAGCGCCAACGGATACAGCATCAGCAACGGCAGGCAGGCATACAGTTGCAACGGCGAGGTCTGAGGCATGAACGCCGGGGCAAACACCACCAGACCGACACACACACCGAGAATCTGCGCCGCAGTGCCGGCCAGCAAAAAACGCACACCGCCGATGGCGACGTTGTTCATCGCCATCATCGAAATGGTCGTGGCACTGGGCAGTGGATTGAACTGCATGGCGGCAACCCAAAAACCGCCGAGAAACGCGTCGATCAACAGGTTTCGGTGTTCGGCGTGGTAAGGCACTTTAGCCCGGCGCGCCCACTGGAAAGCCAGGTGCGGCCAAATCAGGCCATTGATCAACATCAGCCCCCACACCCACAACGCAGGATCGAGCGGGTACATCGCCGTGCTCACGCACAACAACCCCAGCACCAGACCGAGGGTTCGCGACGTATAAAGCCTCCTGGCCAATGAAAGTCCCTTTCCCCCGGTGTTTCTCATAAGGGCCTCGTCCGTTTAAAAGAACCTTGGCGCACCGTCAGACAGATGTGTCTGGAGTCTATCAGGGCAACGTTAAATAGCTATCGCCGGCCAGCGGGCTCGGCCCTGCACACAAACCCGCTCCCACAAAGCAAATATTTGGCTATACATGAAAGGAGGAAAACGGAAAAACAACTATAAGAAGGAGGCCCATGCAGACCTACCAAGTGTTGATCATCGGCAGCGGTTTTGGTGGCCAGTGCGCGGCGGTCAATCTGCTCAAGGCCGGGATCGACGATTTTCGCCTGCTGGAACGGCGCGACTTCTTCGGCGGCACCTGGTGCCAGAACACCTACCCTGGCGCGGCGGTGGACGTGCCGTCGCCGCTGTATTCACTGTCGTTCGCACCGTACCGCTGGTCGCAGATGTTCGCAGAACAGCAGGAGTTGCACCGCTACACCGAGCATGTGATCGACGAGTTCGGCCTGCGCGAACGGGTGGAACTGCAAGCCAATGTCGAACGCATCGAATGGGACGACACTGAAAAGCACTGGGCGGTCCACACCGGCACCAAGGGCACGTTCTACGCGCGGTTCCTGATCAATGCCACTGGGCCATTGAGCCAACCGGTGATCCCGCACTTCCCCGGGCAGGAGCGCTTTCAAGGCAAGACGTTTCATACAAACCATTGGGATCACAGCTACGACTATCGCGGTAAACGCGTGGCCATCGTCGGCAGCGGTGCCAGCGCGGCGCAGGTGATTCCGGCCATTGCGGCGCACGTCGAGCAACTGCATGTGTTCCAGCGCACGCCGCACTGGGTGTTGCCTCGCGCTGATCGCGTCTTCGGGCCGGTTCAGCGTTGGCTACTGGGTTTGAAACCGGCCTACATGCTCCTGCGCTGGCTGATCTACTGGCAGTTCGAAACCCGGGTCATCGCCTTCAAATACTCGAAACCGGCGATTCACCTGGTGCAAAAGCAAGCGCTGCGCTTTCTAAAACGCCAAGTGCCGGACCCAGCGCTGCAAGAAAAACTCACTCCCGACTTCACCATCGGCTGCAAGCGGGTACTGGTTTCGAGCACCTACTACCCGGCACTGACCCGACCCAACGTCACGCTGCACACCCGTGAGCAAGGTATCGCCTCCATCAATGAAACCGGGATCAACACTCAGGACGGTCAGCACCTTGATGTCGACCTGATTGTCTGGTCGACCGGTTACGACGCCACCGATGGCGTTATTTCCTACCCGGTCAGCGGAAAAAACGCCGTGCAACTCAGCGATGTCTGGGCCGAGTATCCCCGCGCCTACCTCGGCACCTGCCTGCCGGACTTCCCCAATCTGTTTATCGTCACCGGCCCCAACACGGGCATCGGTCACACTTCGGCGCTGTTTATTATCGAGTCGCAGATGAACTACATCCTCGACTGCATCCGCACCGTGCAAGCCAATGGTTTGCGCAGCATCGAAGTGCGCCCCGAAGCGGAACGTACCTACACTGAGATGATCCACCGGGAGATGGAGCGCACGGTCTGGAAGTCCGGCGGCTGCCACAGTTGGTATCAAAGCAAGAGCGGTCATGTGATCGCGATGTTTCCCGGCTTCAGTTTCAGCTATTACCGGTTGACCCGGACGCTGAAACCAGCCGATCACATTCTGTCCTGAACACGTAAAAGGAAGACGTCGATGCTTTTGCTGTTTGTCGCCCTCGCGGTTTTCGTGGCCTGGAGCTGGTTGAGTTATCCGGCGGTCGGTCATTGGCTGTATGACTTGAACATGGCCATCGAGGCCAAGTGGTACAAGCTGCACAAGATTGAAGTGCCGATTGCCGAGATGACGGTGTCGACCTGGCAGGGCGGGCCGTATGAGGCCGCCAGCGCGATCCTGATGCTGCACGGCTACAGTGGCGACAAGAACCTGTGGCTGCGCTTCTCACGGCATTTTGTGCGTCAGTATCGGGTGATCATTCCGGACCTGGCCGGCCACGGTGAAACCGGCTTCAAGGCAGGTGGCGGTTACGACATTGCGCTGCAGGCCAAACGCATGATCCAGTTGCTCGACGTCTGCGGCGTGGAGAAGGTCCATGTGATCGGCAATTCAATGGGTGGCTACATTGCTGCGTGGCTGGCGGCGACGTATCCGGATCGCATTGCCTCGGTGGCGCTGATCGACCCGGCCGGTGTGACGGCACCGGAGGCCAGCGACATGGAGCGTCATCTGGCCCGAGGGCATAACCCGTTTTTGATCAACTCCCGGGAAGAATTCCGCCAGTTTTATGCCATGACCATGGCTTCGCCGCCGTGGGTGCCGAACCTGGTGCTGGATGCCATCGCCCAGCGCTACGAGCAGCAACGCGATGAACTGGAAGAGATCTTCCGCGACTTCCGCGCCAGCCCGCCGATGGAGCCGAAACTGGCCGACATCAAATGTCCCGCCCTGCTGCTGTGGGGGCGCAAGGATCGCTTGATCGACGTCAGCAGCGTGCCGGTCTGGAGCAAGGGCATCGCCAATTTGCGGGTGGACGTGTGGGATAACGTGGGGCACATGCCGATGGTCGAGCAGCCGGGGAATACTGCACGGTTGTACCGGGAGTTCTTGGGAAATCAGCGATGAACATCCTCTACGACGAGCGCCTCGACGGCCCGTTGCCTGAGGTGAACAAAGCTCAATTGCTCAAGGCCTTGCAGCAAGCTATCCCGGATCTCGACGTTCTGTGGCGCGATGAAGAGCTCAAGCCTTACGAATGCGATGGTTTGTCGGCTTACCGCACCACGCCCATGCTGGTTGCCCTGCCCCATCGTCTTGATCAGGTGCAGGCGCTGCTCAAACTCTGCCATCAACAAAACGTCCCCGTGGTTGCCCGTGGCGCTGGCACCGGTTTGTCCGGCGGGGCCTTGCCACTGGCAAAAGGGCTGTTGCTGGTGATGGCGCGCTTCAACAACATCCTGCACATCGACCCGGCCGCGCGCACCGCACGAGTCCAACCGGGCGTGCGCAATCTGGCGATCTCCCAGGCTGGCGCACCGTTCGGGTTGTATTACGCGCCGGACCCATCGTCGCAAATCGCCTGCTCGATTGGCGGCAATGTTGCCGAAAACGCCGGGGGCGTGCACTGCCTCAAGTACGGTTTGACCTTACACAACGTGCTGAAAATCGAAGTCCTGACCATCGAGGGCGAACGCCTGACCCTGGGCTCTGACGCCCTCGATGCAGCGGGTTTCGACCTGCTCGCGCTGTTCACCGGCTCCGAAGGTTTGCTGGGGATCATCACCGAAGTCACGGTCAAACTGCTGCCAAAACCTCAAGTGGCGAAAGTGCTGCTGGCCAGTTTCGATTCCGTGGAAAAGGCTGGCCGGGCGGTGGCCGACATCATCGCGGCGGGGATCATTCCCGGCGGTCTGGAGATGATGGACAACCTCGCCATCCGTGCCGCCGAAGACTTCATCCACGCCGGTTACCCGGTCGACGCCGAGGCCATTCTGTTGTGTGAACTCGACGGCGTCGAAGCCGATGTCCACGACGATTGCCTGCGCGTGCGTGAGGTCATGAGCCAGGCCGGCGCCACCGAAGTGCGCCTGGCACGCGACGAAGCCGAGCGCGTGCGCTTCTGGGCCGGACGCAAGAACGCGTTCCCGGCCATTGGCCGATTGTCGCCGGATTATTACTGCATGGACGGCACCATCCCGCGCCGCGAACTGCCCGGTGTGCTGCAAGGCATCGCCCGCCTCGGCGCCGAATATGGTTTGCGTGTGGCCAACGTGTTCCATGCCGGCGACGGCAACATGCACCCGCTGATCCTGTTCGACGCCAATCAGCCCGGCGAGCTGCACCGCGCCGAGGCCTTGGGCGGCAAGATCCTCGAATTGTGCGTGCAGGTGGGCGGCAGCATCACCGGCGAACACGGGGTCGGCCGCGAGAAGATCAATCAGATGTGCGCGCAGTTCAACAGTGCTGAACTGAGCCTGTTCCACGCCGTAAAAGCCGCGTTCGACCCGCAAGGCTTGCTCAACCCCGGCAAAAACATTCCGACCCTGCACCGCTGCGCCGAATTCGGCGCCATGCACATTCATGCCGGGCAACTGCCATTCCCAGAGCTGGAGCGTTTCTGATGGCCGAATTCGATGCCGCCAGCGCCCTGCTCGATCAGGTCAACGAGGCGCGGAACAGTGCCACGCCACTGAAAATCCAGGGCGGCAACAGCAAAGCGTTTCTGGGGCGCGAGGTGACCGGCGAGGTACTCGACACCCGTGAGCATCGCGGCATTGTTCACTATGAACCGACCGACCTGGTGATCACGGTTCGTGCCGGCACGCCATTAACCGAACTGCTCGCGACGCTGGACGCTGCCGGGCAAATGTTACCGTGCGAGCCGCCGGCGTTTGCTGAAAGCGCCACGGTCGGCGGCATGATCGCCACAGGCCTGTCCGGGCCCCGGCGGCCATGGTCGGGCTCGGTGCGCGATTTCGTCCTCGGCACTCGGGTGATCACCGGGCTCGGCCAGCACCTGCGTTTTGGCGGTGAAGTGATGAAAAACGTCGCCGGTTATGACCTGTCGCGGCTGATGACCGGCAGTTTCGGCTGCCTCGGCGTGCTGACTGAAGTCTCGCTGAAAGTCCTGCCCAAACCTCGGCAATGCCTGAGCATCCGCTTCGATATCGACTGCGCTCGCGCCTTGGCCAATCTAGCCGAATGGGGCCAGCAACCGCTGCCCATCAGCGCGGCGTGTCACGATGGCGACAGTCTGTACCTGCGCCTTGAGGGTGGCGAAGGTTCGGTAACGGCGGCGCATCAACGCTTGGGCGGTGAGCCGATGGACTCGGAGTTCTGGCGCGATTTGAACGAGCACCGTTTGCCGTTTTTCGACGAAGGCCTGCCGTTATGGCGCCTGTCATTGCCGAACAATCTCGGGCCACTGGACTTGTCCGGCAAGCAACTGCTCGACTGGGCCGGCGCGCAACGCTGGCTCAAATCTGCCAACGAAGGCATTCACGCCCTCGCCGAAGAGCTTGGCGGCCACGCCACTTGCTTCACCCACGGCCACGACACGCCGTTTCAGCCCTTGGCGCCGACACTGCTGCGCTATCACCGGCAACTCAAAACGCAACTCGACCCGCAAGGGCTGTTCAACCCCGGTCGAATGTACGCAGAGTTCTAGCCATGCAAACCACCCTCAGCGAGCAATCCCGCCAACTGCCCCGCGCCGCTGAGGCGGAAAAAATCCTGCGCACCTGCGTGCATTGCGGTTTTTGCAACGCGACGTGCCCGACTTATCAATTGCTCGGCGATGAGCTCGATGGCCCGCGTGGGCGTATCTACCTGATCAAGCAAGTGCTTGAGGGCGCCCCGGCGACTGCGCAGACACAACTGCATCTGGATCGCTGCCTGTCGTGCCGCAACTGCGAAACCACCTGCCCGTCCGGCGTCGACTATCACAATTTGCTCGACATCGGCCGGGCAGTGGTCGATCAGGCGGTGCCGCGCCCGGTGGCGCAACGCTTGCTGCGTGAAGGGTTGCGGGCGCTCACGCCGAATCCCGGTTTGTTTAAAGGTTTGTTGCGAGTGGGCACGACATTCCGACCGCTGTTGCCGCGCATGTTTGACAGCAAACTGCCGCAGCACCTGCCGAGTTCGGGTGTGCGCCCGTCCCCACGGCATGCGCGCCGGGTTTTGCTGCTGGAAGGCTGCGTGCAACCAGGTTTGTCGCCCAATACCAATGACGCAACGGCGCGGGTGCTGGATCGACTCGGGATCAGCATCACCTCGGTGGCCGAAGCCGGCTGCTGCGGCGCGCTGGACTATCACCTCGACGCCCAGGCCAAGGGCCTCGACCGCGCCCGGCAAAACATCGACGCGTGGTGGCCGCATCTGCAAAACGGCGCTGAAGCCATTGTGCAGACCACCAGCGGTTGCGGCGCGTTCATCAAGGATTACGGGCATTTGCTCAGGGACGATCCGCGCTATGCCGACAAGGCACGGCGGATCAGCGAGCTGACCTTGGATCTGGTGCAAGTGCTTGCGCGAGAACCGCTGGAGCAGGTCTGTGCCGCCAGCGAACGACGGATCGCCGTGCATTGCCCGTGTACGTTGCAACACGCACTGAAACTCGGCGGCGCGGTGGAAGCCGTGCTGACGCGTTTGGGTTTCAACCTCACGGCCGTGCCGGACGGGCATTTGTGCTGCGGTTCGGCAGGCACCTACTCGCTGACGCAACCAGTGCTGGCCCGGCAACTGCGTGATAACCGCCTCAACGCGCTGGAAAGCGGCCGCCCGCAACTGATCGTCACTTCAAACATCGGTTGCCAGAGTCACCTGGCCAGTGCTGGACGCACACAGGTTTTGCACTGGGTCGAACTGGTGGATCAGTCGTTGGCAGAATGAAGTCCGTAGGATTCTTCGTTTGCCCGCGCAGGCGAAGGCTGCGATCTTTTCCTCCATCCATTACGTGACCGTGGCAGGAATTTTTTTCATGACCGTGCAGCCTTTCGTCAGCCCCGACCTGATTCGCCAACGCTTCTCCAAAGCGATGTCCGACATGTACCGCGAAGAAGTGCCGCTGTACGGCGCGCTGATGGCACTGGTGGAGCAGACCAACCGCGATGTGCTCGCACGTCAGCCAGACATCGCCCGACAGCTCAACAGCACGGGTGAAATCGAACGGCTGGACATGGAGCGCCATGGCGCGATCCGCGTCGGCACCGCGACTGAACTGGCCACCCTCGCCCGCCTGTTCGCCGTGATGGGCATGCAACCAGTGGGTTATTACGACCTGACGCCGGCGGGCGTACCGGTGCATTCCACCGCGTTTCGTGCGGTGCATGAAGAGGCGCTCCAAATCAGTCCATTTCGCGTGTTTACCTCGTTGTTGCGCCTGGAATTGATTGACGATCCTGAACTGCGCGCCTTTGCCGAGTCGGTGCTGGCCAAGCGTTCAATCTTTACTGAGGCGGCATTGCGTTTGATCGCACAGGCTGAGACGGCCGGAGGACTGAATGAGGCAGACGCCGCGGAGTTTGTCCTACAGGCACTGGAGACCTTTCGCTGGCATCACAGCGCAACCGTCACCGCCGCGCAGTACCAGACGCTCAGCGCCCAGCATCGTTTGATCGCTGACGTCGTCGCGTTCAAAGGCCCGCACATCAACCACCTGACACCACGCACACTGGATATCGACAGCGTGCAGGCGCAGATGCCAGCCCACGGCATCACCCCAAAAGCGGTGATCGAAGGCCCACCACGCCGGCAGTGCCCGATCTTGCTGCGTCAGACCAGTTTCAAAGCGTTGGACGAACCAATCGCCTTCACCGACCAGAGTGAAACCCGCGGCAGCCACAGCGCCCGTTTCGGCGAAATCGAACAACGCGGCGCAGCGCTGACGCCCAAGGGCCGGGCGCTGTATGACCGTTTACTGAATGCCGCCCGCGACGAACTCGGCGACTTCCCCAATGAAGCCAACGCCGTACGCTACAACGCGCTGATGACTCAACACTTTGGCGAATTTCCTGACAGCGTCGAGGGCATGCGCGAACAGGACCTGGCGTACTTTCGCTATTTCGCCACGGAAAAAGGCGTGGCGGCGGGTAGCCTCAATGCCGCTTCTTTGGAGGATTTGTTACGCGACGGTTATGTGAAAGCTGAACCGCTGGTGTACGAAGATTTCCTGCCGGTCAGTGCGGCGGGGATCTTTCAATCGAACCTTGGGGATGCAGCGCAGGCCCACTATGGCGAACATTCCAACCGACAGGCATTCGAGCAGGCACTGGGACGCTCGACGATTGATGAATTGGGGTTGTATGCCGAAACCCAGCAACGTTCGATTGAAGAATGCGTTGTCGCGCTAGAATCTCGCCAATAGTGGCCACACGCCATTGTGCGCAACTTCTTGCGCACTCAAATGTGGATAACCGTGTGGACACATCCCTGCAGCCCACGTAATCCGTTCTGTACAGACGAGTGCGCAAGAAGTTGCGCAGTACTGCGCAAGAAGTTGCGCACTTCAGACCTCAAATCCGCACGAAAAACAGTCAAAAACCCGACCAGGTGCAGCTTCACCCCCGGTTCCCGGGCACTTCGCAAAACCTGGCACGCTACTTGATATGTCTTCGGCACCCACCGGGCGATTTCGCCTCCCGGGCACCTTAAATTTATCCGCAAGGAGAGCACCCCATGGCAACACCAGCGTACATGTCGGTTACCGGCGAAAAACAAGGCCTGATCACTGCCGGCGCCTTCACTGC
>NZ_JAIHLQ010000051.1 GCF_019733355.1 Pseudomonas baetica
AAGAAATCCACTGCGACCAATACGGCCGCATCAAGGTGCAATTCCACTGGGACCGCGAAGGCCAGGCCGACGACAAAACCAGTTGCTGGCTGCGCGTCTCCAGCTCTTGGGCCGGCGACCGCTACGGCGCCATCTCCATCCCGCGCATCGGCATGGAAGTCCTCGTCACCTTCCTCGAAGGCGACCCCGACCAACCGCTGGTGACCGGCTGCCTGTACCACAAGGAAAACCCGGTGCCGTACGCACTGCCGGCGAACAAGACCCGTAGCGTGTTCAAAACCCTCAGCTCCCCGGGTGGCGGCGGCTACAACGAATTGCGCATTGAAGACAAGAAAGGCGCCGAGCAGATCTACATTCATGCGCAGCGCGATTGGGATGAAAACGTAGAGCACGACCAGAAGATTCGGGTCGGGAATGAACGTCATGACACGGTGGTGAAGAACACCTACACCGAGCTGAAGGCCGAAGAACACCGCACCACGATTGCCGACCGAAAAATTGAAGTGAAGGCCGACGATCACCTGTCCGTGACCCAAAACCAGCACATCAAACTCGGCACCGCTCAATTGACCCATGCCGGGAAAGAAATCCACCTGAAGTCTGGCGACAAAATGGTGATCGAGGCGGGAACGGAACTGACCGTGTTGGGTGGCGGTAGCTTTATCAAGCTTGATGCTGGCGGCGTGACGGTGGTTGGGCCGGTGGTGAAAATCAATGCCGGGGGGGCTGCGGGAACCGGGTCAGGGATTGCGATTTTGCTGCCGAAACTGCCGATACCACCGCCGTCAGCCAAACCCGGTAATTTGCTCGACACCGCCCAACCCGGCGTCATCGCACCACCGGCCAAGCCAAGGGAGTATTTCTTCGATATCAAGTTGACTGACGTCCCGGGGGACGAAGGTTTCCCGTTGGCACACACCGCTTGGTCGATTGTTCAGGACGGCGAGCAGGCCCCCTTGCTAGAAGGTCAAACCGACGACGACGGACGGGTCAACATCGATGAAACCCAGCGTTTGAAGTTGTCCCAAGCCTATGCGACCAAGGGCCCTCTGTGGCTCTGCTATCCGGGGCAACGCGTGCCAGTGGCGCTGCATGACGAACCCTCGGAAGCCGACAAGGAGCGCTTCGCCCTCGCCGCCCTCGACTTTCACGACAGCGCCAAACATGGCCGGATCAGTACGGCGAACAGTGAACGCAGCAAACAGGATCTGCTCGCCGGCGGCAATCCGTACAACCAGTTGCAAACCAGGGACGAATGACCATGACGGACTCAGCAACGCCTTACAACGGCATTCGCCACAAAGAAATCAGCCAGATCAATACAGCTCAGGGCAAGGCCCTGCCAGCGGTGAACGCGCCGGACTTCTTCATCCAGGACGAGTCGGCCTTCGCACCCAAGCGCAGCGGCAATGACGTGCGTTTCTTCACCACCGGCGAGGACTACTACAAGGATCTGGCCACTGAAATCGGCAATGCCCAAACCTCGATTTTCATCACGGGCTGGCAAATCAACTACGACGTCACGCTGGACGGCAAACAAAGCCTTTGGGAATGCCTGCACGCCGCACTGGTGAAAACGCCGGCCCTCAAAGTCTTCGTCATGCCGTGGCTGAGTCCCGCAGCAAGCGTCGGCACCCACGACTTCGAAACCATGCTCGCGGTATTCCAACTCAACGCAGGGCTCGGCGGCGCGCGCGCATTTTGTACACCGGCCATCCAGCAAAGCGACATGAAAGGCCTGGGTTCAACATTTTCTCACCACCAGAAATGCGTGGTGATCGACAACAAGATCGGCTACGTCGGCGGCATCGATCTGGCTTACGGGCGTCGTGATGACAACAACTTCAGCCTTGATGCCCGCGATCGCAAGGGCAACGACGCGTACAACCCGGGAATTCCGCATCTGGGCTGGATGGATAAACATACGCATGTCAGTCGTACCGGCCTACTGATGGGAACGCTGTTCGACCTATCCAAACCTTCTGTCGACCTTTCTGTCGGCCCCGTCAAAGTTCCTGCGCCTAACCGCGCAGAGGTGATTAATGGTGCGGTTCGTCTGCAAAACTTCTTCTCTAGTCCCGCATTGCCGATAGTCGAGCAAGGAGCAAAGGTCTTCAATAGCGCCAAAGCTGTCGCGGGTAACTTTGACCCCTTGGCCGGCGCAAGAAAATACCTGACCGATACGCTCATTCGACAAATCAGCGCACTGGTCCAACACAACTGGAAAAGACTGCCAATCGCAGAGCCTCTGCAAAGCCAGATGAAAGTTTGGATCGAACAAGTCGAAAACACCAAAGGCAGCCTGAAAATGGCCTTGCGTATGAAGAGCTATGAACTAATTAACAATTGGATGAGCTCAACCGATCTTGGGCGTATGGTCGGCATGTTCTGCGACAAGGGCTACGACGCCATACCGACTGACAAAATGGCTTGGCTAAACAATATCAACCAGGTCGCAAGCTCGCTTATGGGCCACCTATATGCTCTGTTTCAAAACCGATTAGAGAGTCATGTCGAACCCTATCATTACCTAAAACACACACCACAGCCGCTCGCTTCTGGTGATTACAGTCGTCTAGGTGACGACCAGCCCCGCATGCCGTGGCAGGATGTCCACAGTCGCATCGAAGGGCCTTCGGTCTACGATTTGTCACGCAACTTCATTGATCGCTGGAACGGCCAGCAAGCCTACATAGCCGACATCAAAAACCTGGAAAAAACGGATGTCGTCGCGGCGCTAATGGAATGGTTGAACACTTTGACCAAGCAGGCAGGCTTGCCCCATCACCTCGATAGCAACAATCGTCTGCAACTGAACCTGCCGATGCCCAAACCAGTGTGGATCAATCAGCCGGCTTCCCTGCCGACGACGCCACAAGCAGTGACAGGTAAGGTCAGTGTGCAGGTTTTGCGCAGTGCTTCTGCAACGATGACTGCACAGGAAGCCAAAGGCCGTAGCCGAGCCAAGGTGAATTTACCATTACCCCCAGGCATCAATGCCGGTGGTGTGCAAGCCAACTGCCACAGCGCAATGCTGCAGACGATTTCCAGTGCGCAGCATTTCATCTACATCGAAAACCAGTTTTTCCAGACCGATTTCGGTGATGAAGGCGAACTACCGGCCAGTAAAGCAATGTCTGGTCCGATGGCCAGTCTGCGGGACCCATCCACCTTGAATCATGACTTCGTGGCCCGCATCAAACTAAATGAAGCATTGACTGATCAGGACTTTACCTTGATCGACTGGAAAGAAGTCGACGCCATAAGTCAGCAACCCGGTGCCGAAGCGCGTAAGTTTATCGACAGCTTCCTAAAAATCTGGCAAACCAACGCTCAAGGCTGGCTAACCCGAAAACTCGGCAAAGAACAGAAACTAACCAATAGCATTGGTAAGGCACTTGCTGACCGAATTGGACGAGCAATCAGGGAAAACCGCCAGTTCCATGTTTACATGATCCTGCCGGTACACCCCGAAGGCGCGCTCAACGTGCTCAACCTGATGCATCAGATTCATTTGACTATGCAAAGCCTAGTGTTCGGCGAACAGAGTCTGGTTAAGCTCATTCAGCGACATATGGCGCTGAAGTCGATGATGGATCGCGGCGCTAGCCGGGAAGAAGCAGCCAAAATCATTGAGCGCAAGGACAGCTTCGGACAGCCCGTATATGCCCAGCAAGACTGGACAAAGCACCTGACCCTCCTAAACCTCCGCACTTGGCACAATTTCAAGAGCGGCAGAGTGGTAACCGAGCAGATTTATGTTCACAGCAAACTGTTGATTGCAGACGATCGCGTAGCGATTCTAGGCAGCGCCAATATCAACGATCGTAGTCTTTACGGCATGCGCGACTCGGAACTGGCGGTGATCGTGCGTGACAGCGAGCCGACACCGATCATGCTCGACGGCAAAGCTACGCATCAGGTGGGTAAAAGCATCAATAAATTACGCAGAGACTTGTGGAAGAAGCACTTCGGCATAGGCCTCACGACAGGCTCTGTCAAACCGGCAAGCGATTTGGGTAAGTACCTTGACCAACCCGCTGCCGAGAAAACCTGGAGAGAAATACAGTCGCAGGCCAAGCTGAATACGGCCGCCTATGAAAGCTCCTTTGGGTTCATTCCTCGAAACAAGTCAGGAAAGCAAGCGGCTTCCATCTGGCCTACCTGGAGTTACAGAGATCCGGACAACGCAAGGCTCGGTGGCCAGTTAGTAGCACCTATGCCGTATGAAAACGGCTTTTGGGAAAGTAAAACACTGACCAAAGAACCCGCCTATATCGCGCCTGTGGGCATCAAGGGCTTCATCACCGAGCTACCGATAAAATGGACACTCCATGAAAATAACAACTCAGACTTGAACATCACCATCCTAGCCAACGTCCCGGACAAAAATGATGATCGCGCACTGGCCTGTGTGGACGCGCCAACGCAAGAGGAAATCAAACACTCATGAAATCGTATACCTGTCTCTTGATTGTCAGTTTGGTTGGCTCGTGTGAAATAAGCAGCGCTGAAGAGCCGAAAAAAGAATGCATCGGGCGGACTACATTTAATGCGCTCGAAAGCATGGAGTGGGCCACCTACCCCACCGCTAAGCATCTGATCAGCGAGGGTGGCGGGCATACGTTCAGCAACAACATAAGTGCCGAGCATGAGTACCTTAGCTACAACAATGACCAAATTACGGTCAGAGTGAGTGGCATCACAACCATTGAAGATTTCCAGACACAACGTAATGCCATTGTTCATAAGGGTGAGATGGCTAAAAGAGAGGTAATGGAGGAAATCGAAACGAACAAGAAGCTGCTGCAGAGCATCAGCACGATGGGATATAGCCAAGAAGTCTTAGATCGACAGAAAAAAATAATCGCTGATCTGGAAAAATCCGTTGCCCAAACTGCCATCGAAGAACATGACCTAGGCATTAACGACTCGCATGTCCTCGGCAGTCAGACAACGCCAACCGAGGTTCTTCTTTGGCGCAACAACCGAATCTATTACTTCAATTTCAAAACACTGGATCAAGAACGGAAGAACGCCATCAAGGATCTGATCGCGAGTTTCGAACCTCGCAACCTCTACCAAGTGCCTACTGGCCCGGGCGTGTGCATGCCCTACGGTTTCATCCATGACGACGGTAAAACCGGATTCAGCGTGAAGAACAGCCTGCGTTTCACCAGCACGCCCAATGTGATTTTGAGCCTGATCAACGCCTCGCAAGGCGACCCTACAAAACCCACTACCGGCACCTACGACACCGACTACCACCCCGGCTACGACGCGGAAAACTGGAAAAAGTCGAAGATCATGGAAAAGTTCTACATCGGCAAACGCATGACCACCCTCGAAGGCTGGCGCTTGGACCCTCGGCCGGAATCCGCCGAGCAGGATCGCGCCTGGTTTGCCATAGCCCATGTCGGCGGTTTGGTCAGTCCGTTGATTGCGGCGCAGATGTTCACCTTTCAAAAAGGCACTGACGGTTTGAAGGACCTGACGCCTGCGCCCGAGGCCGTCATCCCGAAGTTTCTGAAACTGACGCAGAGCATAAGCTCGCAATAGCAGAAATCTCGCTTCGAAATGAGCACAGTTCATGACACGAGTCATCATCATACTCGCCAGCCTTTTACTGGCCGCACAGTCCGCATCTGCTGACGCTACCTTGCGAGAATGCCTGGGACGTACCAAATTCCAGTCACCGGAAGCATTCGAATGGGCAACGTTCCCAATTGAGCGCAGCAATATAAAAGGCGCTGGCGGGCATGTTTTTTCAAAAAATGTTCACGCTGTGGGTGACTACGTCAGTTACGACTATGATGAACTTACCGTCAGAGTCAGCGATATCACAACACGTGAAGAATTTGATAGGCAGCGCAATGCCATTGTTCACGAAACCGAAATGTACAAAAACCGGCTAAAGGAAAAACTTGATACCAACAAGCATCTTTTGGTATCGATCAAGGAAATGAACTACCTCCCCGACACCATCCAAAAACAGGAAGCCATAATAAAAAATCTAGAAGAGCAAATACCTAAAATAAAAAAACACGAGCATGACTTGGGAATTCCTGATTCACATGTATTGGGCAGCGAAAAGACGCCCTACGAGTTCCTGCTGTGGCGCAACAACCGGGTGTTCTATTTCCATATGAACAAACCCGCCGAGAATACGGCGCAGCGGATCAAAGACCTTGCCACCCGCTTCGAAGCCCGCGACCTCTATCAAGTGCCCGAAGGTCCAGGCGTTTGCATGCCCTACGGTTTCATTCATGACAACGGCAACACCGGTTTCAACGTGAAGAACAGCCTTCGCTTTACCAGCACGCCCAACGTAATCATGAGCCTGATCAATGCCTCGCAAGGGGAACAGGCCAAACCTACCGAAGGCACCTACGACACCGACTACCGCCCCGGCTACGACGCAGAAAACTGGAAAAAGTCGAAGATCATGGAAAAGTTCTACATCGGCAAACGCATGACCACCCTCGAAGGCTGGCGCTTGGACCCTCGGCCGGAATCCGCCGAGCAGGATCGCGCCTGGTTTGCCATAGCCCATGTCGGCGGCTTGGTCAGTCCGTTGATTGCGGCGCAGATGTTTACCTTTCAAAAAGGCACTGACGGTTTGAAGGACCTGACGCCTGCGCCCGAGGCCGTCATCCCGAAGTTTCTGAAACTGACGCAGAGCATAAGCTCGCAATAGCAGAAATCTCGCTTCGAAATGAGCACAGTTCATGAATCGAGTCATCATCACACTCGCCTACTTGTTGCTAGGCGCGCAGTCAGCACTGGCAGACCCCGGTTACCAAGAATGTCTCGGCCGCACAACGTTTCAGGCGCCGGAGTCATTTGAATGGGCGACCTACAGAATTGAAGACAGTCGAATAGATAGTGGTGGTGGACATACGTTTTCAAAAAAAATCCACGCCGTGAGTGACTATGTCAGTTACGACTATGACCAACTCACTATACGAGTGAGTGATGTTACAACACGCGAAAAATTCGACAGAGCCCGCAACGCTATTCTTCACGATACCGAACTCTACAAAAAACACCTCGAGCAAGAGCTAAAAACAGAAAAGAGTCTGCTGGAAACGATCAAGCGCAGTTACTCAGCGGACATCGTAAAAGCCCGTGAAGCCGAGATTGCGGCTCTGGAAATCCGAATAGAAAGAACCAAAGGCTATGAACACGACTTGGGCATCCCTGACGCTCATATTCTGGGTAGCGAAGACACACCCTACGAGTTTCTCCTCTGGCGCAACAACCGGGTGTTTTACTTCCATATGAACAAACCGACCGAGAATGCCGCGCAAAGGATCAAAGATCTCGTCGCCCGCTTCGAAGCCCGCGACCTTTACCAAGTCCCCAACGGCCCGGGCGTATGCATGCCCTACGGTTTCATTCACGACGACGGCAACACCGGTTTCAGCGTGAAGAACAGCCTGCGTTTCACCAGCACGCCCAACGTGATCATGAGCCTGATCAATGCCTCGCAAAGCGACCCGACCAAAGCTACCCGAGGCACCTACGACACCGACTACCGCCCCGGCTACGACGCGGAAAACTGGAAAAAGTCGAAGATCATGGAAAAGTTCTACATCGGCAAACGCATGACCACCCTCGAAGGCTGGCGCTTGGACCCTCGGCCGGAATCCGCCGAGCAGGATCGCGCCTGGTTTGCCATAGCCCATGTCGGCGGTTTGGTCAGTCCGTTGATTGCGACGCAGATGTTCACCTTTCAAAAAGGCACTGACGGTTTGAAGGACCTGACGCCTGCGCCCGAGGCCGTCATCCCGAAGTTTCTGAAACTGACGCAGAGCATCAGTTCGCAATAGCCGCATCACCCGCCATACAAATGTGGGTAACCGGCTAATCAGTTAACCGTGCCGTTCCGAACAAACGCACGCGGTTCAGTTCACCCTTGTGTGCTTGCAGCAAAATGGGGGCAGTGCCGCCAGGCATCTCCACGTACACTTCTGCGGCCGTGACCCAGCCTGCACGCCACGCCGCGCAAGCCACCGCACTGGCGCTGGTGCCCGACGACGCGGTCGCCCCCTCACCTCGCTCGAATACCCGCGCGATGATCCGCTGCGCTGATTCGCGTGCGGCCCATTGCAGGTTCACACCCGCCGGACACGGTTGGCCAACGCCGGTCGGCATCGCGTAGGCAATCCGGGTCAGGCCTTCGGTCAGCGGTGAAACGCGCATCTGATCGTTGCTCGGCAAAGCGGCCGCATCGTTGACCAGCGTCACGCAATGCGGATTGCCAATACGCACGAACTGGCTGTGGCGCCACGCGGGATCGAGTTGCGCCAAGGCAGGAACATGGCTCACGTCCCGCCCATTGAGCTCACGACTTTCGACATTCTTCGCACCGACTGCCGATGGGCCGAATCCGGGTTGGCCCAGGTCAAGCCAGAAGCCTTTTACGCCTTCGACTTCGGCCGGTTTCACCGAGGTTTCCACCGGTTGGCCCTTGTCGTGATGGACGCGCAGCAGTGCCCCTTGTGTCGGCAGCACACCTTGCTCGGTCAGCGCTTGGGAGAAAATCGTCAGGCCGTTGCCGCTGCGTTCGGCGAGCGTGCCGTCGGTGTTGACGATCAATACATCAAACGGCGGCAAGGCCTGAAACGGGCCAACCAGCAACCCGTCGCTGCGGTGGGATTTGCTGCCCTCAGGTGCCTGCCCCTCGGGCCAGTCGCAACAAAGCGCTACAGCCAGATGACTCCACGCCTGCCGTGATGACGCACAGTCGGCGGCGCTGGCGGGTAACTCAATACCGGCCTCACGCAGCGCTTGGGGCGAAATCACCCCATAGAGGTTGCCTCGAGCATCGTAGAACTGCGTCATCACTGGCTCCTGAATTCGCGTTTGCAAAGCACACCACTTTACCGATTGGCACGATCCATGTGGGAGCAGGTTAGGATGTGGGCTGCACGTCCCCGAAGGCTCGCGATCGAACCTCGACGCCCAGTCACTGTCCTTCGGGGACGCGATGTTTTTTACCAAGGATCGATATGACCAGCCTCACCCCCCAAGACACCTTCGTCCCCGGACGCCTGCAACAGATCTCCACACGCATCGCGTTTTTCATCGCTGGGCTCGGCATCGCCGCGTGGGCGCCGCTGGTGCCGTACGCCAAGGCTCGGGCCGGGCTCGATGAGGGCACGCTGGGGCTGTTGCTGTTATGTCTGGGCGTCGGCTCGATCCTGGCGATGCCATTGGCGGGGATTCTCGCGGCGCGGTTCGGCTGTCGCCGCGTGGCAACCGGCGGCACGCTGCTGATCTGCGCGGCGTTGCCGTTGCTGGCGACGGTGTCATCGATACCGGCATTGGTCGCCACGCTGTTCATGTTCGGCGCAGGGCTGGGCACGGTGGATTCGACGGTGAACCTGCAAGCGGTGATCGTCGAACGCGCCAGCGGCAAGAACATGATGTCGGGCTTTCACGGCTTGTTCAGCCTCGGCGGGATTGTAGGCGCGGCCGGCGTCAGCGCCCTGCTCGGCCTTGGGCTGACACCGCTGGCGGCAATGCTGGTGGTGGTGGCGGTGCTGATTGCCGCGTTGTGCAAGTGCGTGCCCCACATGCTGCCTTACGGTAGCGAAAGCTGCGGCCCGGCATTTGCCGTACCGCACGGCATCGTGCTGTTTATTGGCGGGATGTGCTTCATCGTGTTTCTCACCGAAGGCGCGGCGTTGGACTGGAGTGCGGTGTTCCTGACGCAGGAACGCGGGATCGAAACCGCGTACGCCGGTTTGGGTTATGCCGCGTTTGCCCTGACCATGACCGCAGGACGCTTGATGGGTGACCGGATCGTCCGCATTGTCGGCGCCACGCGCATTATCCTGTTCGGCGGTCTATTGGCGGCGGCGGGCCTGTTTCTGGCGACCTTCGCGCCGAGCTGGCAAGCCGCGCTGGTCGGTTATGCGCTGGTCGGCGCCGGCTGCTCGAACATCGTGCCGGTGCTCTACACCGCCGTCGGTAAACAAACCGTGATGCCGGAAAGCATCGCCGTGCCAGCGATCACCACACTGGGCTATGCAGGAATTCTGGCCGGGCCGGCGGTGATTGGTTTTGTTGCCCATGCCAGCAGTTTGAGTTTTGCGTTCGGGTTGATGGCGGTGTTGCTGGTGGCCGTGGCCATTGGTGGCAAAGTGTTGAAGGTCTGAACCGAGTGCACCTGCCGGATCAGGAGGACTTTTTGATTGTCCTGTTCTAACGCAAAGGTCAAAAAGTGGCGGCCTCCGTCAGCGCCTGCAAAAATTGCCCCCTGTCAAAACTCACAAATCAGTTAGTTGACAGCGGCATTTCCTGCACCTAAGTTAAGTGCCGACGTGTTACCAAATGCGTCAAGCCAACAACAAGAAACACCGCCAAGGATTGGCGTCAAGCAAAGGTTCCAGCCCCGCCTGACTCACCTGGCGCACCCCTGAAAAAACTGAAACGGCGCTTGCCGTCGATTCCGCCTCTGTCGCTTTTGCGCCAAGTGGAATGGGCACGCTATTGCCTGCAAAAAATCCGACGCAACGGAAGAAAGGATGACTCTTATGCGTGACGTACACCCGTGCCCGCTTTCCACGGCGCAACAGGAAGTCTGCCTGGCGATCAGCCAGAGCCACAGCAATCTTAACTACCACTTGTGCGACGTCATTGAATTGCGCGGCGAGCTGAATCTGGAGTGGCTCGAAGCCGCCATCCGCACGCAATTCCTGCAAACCGACACCCTGCGCGCGACCTTCGATATAGACCCGGCTACCGGCACCTACGCACAACACATTCAGCCTACCGATGCCCTTCCCGCCAAGGCGTTCGAAAGCCTGGACGTCAGTGATCAAGCCGATCCTTTGAACGCCTACAAAGATCTGCTCGAGTACCTGCTGCATCAGGAAATGGATTTGCAACACGGGCCGCTGACCCGTTACGTGCTGATCTGCCTCGCACCACAGCACTACCGCATGATCGAGTTGGCTTCACACCTGGTGGTGGACGGTTTCAGCCACGGCATTGTGTTCGGCAACATCACGGCCCATTACAACGCGCTCAGTCGTGGCGAGGCGGTCGAAAAACTCGAACTGGCGCCGCTGTCGAGCGTGTTTGATGCACAGGAGGGCTATCGCCATAGCGACATGTACACCAAGGATCGTACCTATTGGCGCCAGTACTGCCTGAAGATGCCCGAGCCGACACAACTGGTGCCCGGCGATGCGCCGCTGATCAAACTCAATCGTCTGCGCAAGGTGTTCGGCGGTGAAACCCTGTTACAACTGCGCGCGGCGGCGGGCGAACATAAGCTACGCCTGTCGAGCATTCTGCTGGCGCTGTGCGCGACATACCTGCAACGCATGACCGGGCAAAACGAACTGGCCCTGGGCATGCCGGTGGCAGCGCGTCAGCTCAAGGCATTGCGCAATGTGCCGTCGATGGTCGCTAACATCCTGCCGCTGCACTTGTCGTTCACGCCTCAAAGCACTGTGCTGACGGTGGCGGCGAACGTGCAGCGACAACTGCGCCATCACCTTCTGCACCAAAACTATCGCAGCGAAAGCATGATCCGCGACCTGCACACCGAGCGTGGTAACAAGCCGCTGTTCAACACGCTGCTGAACATCGTTGCGTACGATCAAGGTCCGGGTTTTGCCGGTTGCGACACGACCATCCAGAACGTGGCCAATGGTCCGGCGGATCATTTGGGTATCGATATTTTCGACCGCCACGACGATGGTCGGCTGGAGATCGGATTCAACGCCAATGCCGATCTATATTCTGCCGAGGCTCTTGAACTGCACTATCAGCGCCTGACGGCACTGTTCGAACACTTCGCCAATTCGCCCCAAACCCTTGCGGCCGACTACGACTTGTTCCTGCCCCACGAGCAGCATCGCCATTACGCACTGCCTGCACATCAGGAAAAACTCCCGTTATTCGCCGAGGCCTTTGCCGACGCTGTGCGCGATTACGCCGAGCACCCGGCACTGTCGCAAGGCGCACGGACCTTGAGCTATGCCCGCCTCGACGATGACGCCACGCGCCTTGCGGTACATCTGCGTGAGCGTGGTGTGCAGGCCGGGGACTGCGTGGTAGTGATGTTCTCGCGCAGCCTCGAATGGGCAGTAGCCGCCGTGGCCCTGTTCAAACTTGGCGCCTGCTATGTACCGGTCGATCCGGATCTGCCCGAGGCGCGCATCGAACACATTTTCAGCGATGCCAGCCCGACCGTGGTGATCGTCGCACCGGGCAGTCAACTCAAGGTCGAGATCGCTGCCGACAAACTGCTATGGCTGACTGCCGAAACCCTCGCGCAACTACCGGCGGCTACGGAGCCTTTGTCGCCATTCGATGCAGGACTGCCGGGCTATCTGATCTACACCTCAGGTTCCACCGGCAAGCCCAAAGGCGTCGAAGTCACGCAGCGCAATCTGGTGCCGATTGCCCGCACCGCCATCAATGCAGCGCAATTAAAGCCGCAAGCGCGAGTCTTGCAATTCATCGCTGCCGGTTTCGACATGTCGGTGCTGGAAATCATGATGACCTTGCTCGCCGGCGCTGAACTGGTGATCACCGACAAAGTCAGCAGTACCCCCGGAAGAGCTTTGGCCACACTGGTCAAGCGTGAAGGCATCAACCTTTTGGTGATGACCCCGAGCCTGCTTGCCTGCCATCAGACCGAAGACTTTCCGCAGGACACCGTGCTCATGCTCGGCGGTGAGTCGTGTACACCGGCGTTGCTCGCGCGCTTCTCGCATTGCCGCCTGCTCAACGTCTATGGCCCGACGGAAACCTCGTTCGCCACCTCGATCAACGCCTGCTATGGCACGGGGGATCTGTCGATCGGGCCGGCCACTGCCAACACGCGCCTGTATGTGCTCGACGGCCAGCAGCGCTTGCTGCCACCCGGGGCCTGGGGTGATCTGTTCATCGGCGGCCCGGGCGTTGCGCGCGGTTATCGCAACCGTCCCGACCTCACCGCCAAAGGCTTTGTTGCCGATCTGCTCGACGGCGCGAGCACGATGTACCGTGCAGGTGACCGGGTGTTCTTCGATCACGCCGGGCGCATTCACTACCTCGGCCGCCAGGACAATCAGATCAAACTGCGCGGTTTGCGCATAGAACTGGACGAAATCAAAAACGTTCTGCTTGGTTGCGCTGGAGTCGACGACGCCGCGGTGATGTTGCGTGAACTTGTCCACGGCCCGGCCATTGTCGGCTATGTCGCCAGCAAGGACTCCAGTCTCGACAGTCAGCAGCTCAAACAGGCACTGGGCCGGCATCTGCCGCAGCACATGGTGCCGAGCGTGATCATGTGCGTCGCCGAATTCCCGCTGACGCCCAACGGTAAATTGGCGATGGATCGTCTGCCCGCGGCGGTACTCTACGACGCCTGTGAACTGTCACCTGCGCAGACGCCAGAAGAAGCGGCGATGTGCAAGCTGTTCGCCGAAGCGCTGGACTGCAACGAAGTGTTCGCCAACCAGAGTTTCTTCGACCTCGGCGGCCATTCGCTGCTAGGGCTGCAACTGATCAGCCGGATCAAGGAGCGGTTTGGTGTTGCTCTGGGCATCGCCGATTTCCTCGCAGCCCCCACCCCGCGACAACTGGCCCAGCGTCTGCAAAACAACAGCGGTGACAGCGATCCATTCGACGCCGTTCTAGCGCTGCGCAGCGAAGGCTCACGGCCGCCGCTGTTCTGTATCCATCCGGGCGGAGGGATTGCCTGGCCCTATGCCGGTCTGCTGCCGTTTCTGCCGGAAAATCAGCCGTTGTACGCGTTGCAATCACCGATCCTGCGCGATCCGACGCGGGTCATCGAATCACTGGATGATCTGGCCGCGGAATACCTTCAACGCATCGTCGACCTGCATCCCGAGGGGCCGTATCAACTGGCCGGTTGGTCGGTAGGTGGCAACCTCGCGCTGCGTATTGGCGCGATGCTGCAGGCGCGCGGGCGTGAAGTGAGCTTCCTTTGCATGTTCGACAGCTACCCGCTACAAGGTGGCCCGGCTTCGTTGAAACTTGACGACGCGATGATCATCAGCCGCATGACCCGCGCCATCGTCGGCACGCCCCGTGCAGGGCTCAAGGGGCTGAAAAGTGCGATGGAAGAAGTGCTCGGTAGCCGGCACATCGGCGATGAGTTCCTGACCCGTCTGGTAGACGATTCAAAGTGGATGCTGGAGTTGCTCGGACGTACGCAGTACGAGGTGTTCAACGGTGATTTGCTGTTCATCCGCGCCACCACCGACATCCTGCGTCAGGACGAACAGCAGCCAGCCTTGTGGGCGCCGTACATCAGCGGTGAGTTGATCCAGCACGACGTTGAGGCACCGCATGAATGCCTATTGCAGCGGCAGTATCTGGAACAATTCGGCAAGCAGTTTGTCGAGGCGTTGCTGGAGCGCCAGGTAACGAACACGCATAAGGAACAGCAAATCCTCAGCGTGTAAGGGCTCACTGGACACCATTGCGGTGCCCGGCGAGGACCCCATGCAGGAGCGAGCCCGCTCTTGCATGGGGTGGTGGGTCATTAGCCTTTTTCGTCGATCCCTGCCTGCAGCGGCTGGCCGTCCAGATGACCGCTCAGGGTGACCGGGCCGACTTTCAGATTGCCGTTCTCAAAGGAAACCTTCGCTGCGTTTTCTTCCTTTTTCTGTGGCAGATCCAGCCCGGCTTTTACGCCGTAATCGAGGTTGCTCAGGTCGGTACTGCTGACCTTCGAACCCCCCAGATCAACCTTGCCTTCGCTCGCCGAAATCCGCGCGCCAGTGAGTTGCGTGGCGCCGCGAACAGTCAGATTCACACCTTGGCTAGCACTGATGCCGGAGGCTTGCTTCACGCCGTCCTTGTGCGCGTATTCACCCTGCGCTTTCAGCGTTGGCTTGTAGTCGGTGCCGGCAAGTTTTTCCTTGTCGCTGGGTGGGTTTTTCTTTGCTGTCAGACCCAGATCGACGTCGACCTTGGCGTGGGTCTGCGAGTCCTGACGGCTTTCGACACTCAGGTTACCGGCGACTTCACCGCCGACGTTCTTCGCCTCAATCCGCGCCCCCGCCAGTTGCGCATCACCCGCGCTATTCAACACCACGCTGTCAGCCTTGATCTGGCTGTTCTGCTGCGTGGTGCCTTGCAGGTAATCCACGCCAACCTTGGCCCCGGCATTAAAACCGTGATCGCTGCTGGCTTTTTCATCGGCTGATGTCGGCGTTTTGCTGCTCAGGTTGCCACCGGCATTCAGGGCCACGTTCCAGTTGTTGCGGCTGTCGGTGGACTGCGCCGACTCCTGCACATAACCGCCCTTCTGCGCGTCGATGCTGACGTTGGGTGCGCTGACTTGAGTGCCTTGCAGATGCACCGCATCACCGCTCAGTGTGACCGAAGTTTTGCTGTTGAGTTGACCACCGGTCAGGGTCTGCGAGTTCTCGTTGACCCGACCGATGTTGAAGTTGCCACTCAGACTACCGCCCTGATCACGGCTCTTTTCGCTGCTGGTTTTGCTGCCGCCGCCCTTCAAACCACCGCCCAGATTGCTGCCGGTGGCGGTGTGGGTGTCGCTGGCGGCTTGCAGATCAAGTTTGCCATCGGCATGCAAATCGATGGCGCCCGCGCTGTCGATTTTCGTGCCTTGCTGGATCTGATTACCGCCGCTGCTCAGTTGCACGCCATTGCCACTGATGCTCGCCACGTGGGCCTGAGTGTCAGTGGTTTGCTTGCCGCTGTGATCGAGTTGGAACCCGGCGCCGAGATCGACGTTGGTGCCATCGGTGCCCGGCAAGGTACCGACCGTCAGCGAAGCGTTGCCGCGCAGGCTGGACGTGTCGCTGCTCTGGCGATCATTGGCCTGATTGAGCGCCAGGTTGCCGTCAGTCTTGATGCTGACGCCGCCCTGCCCACCGTCGAAACGGCTGCCTTCGAACTGCGCGTCGCCGCCCACCTTGATGTTCACGCCCTGGTTGCCGGCATAAACGCCGACCACGGCGGTGGAGCTGTCCTTGCTGGACGCACTGCTGCCCCCCACGCCGCTGCCGGCAACGTTCACGTCTTCACCGGTTTTGGTGTAGACGCGCACGTCGACCTTGGCGTCCACGGTGTTATCGGTGCTGCTGTGGGTGTCGCTTGCCGCATCGGCGACCAGTTTGTCTGCCGTAATGTTCACCTTGCCGGCAGTGGCGTTGTACTCGGTGCCCTGATCGTGCAGCGTTCCAGCCACGTTGACGTCTACATTACCGCCCTCAAAACGGCTGACCACCGCGCTACTGGTTTGCTCGGTTTTGCTGGCACTGCCGTGGCCGACTGCGACGTCGATACCGACGTTCGGCTGACCGACATTAGCCAATGCATCCTTGTCCGGCAGCTTGCCGCCGAGCACGTCTTTGATGGCGCCGGCAATCGGCCGGGCGATGTCTTTGTATTCGACGTTGGCACCGATATCCGCCGACCAGTTGCTCTCGTTGTGGCTGCTGCTTTCGGTGTTGCTGGCGGCGCGGTTGTCGATTTCGTTGGCCGCGACATTCAGGCCGCTGCCAGCCTTTACTTGAGCGCCCTCGGTGGCGAGCTTGTCGGCATTGATCGTCAGGTGGACGCTGCTGTGCACGCTGCTGGTTTGCGCCGTGGTTTTGCTCGTGGTGTCTTGCGAAGTGCTGTGGGCGAAATCGACGCCACTGCCGGCACGGTCGAGGCCGCCGGTGTAGTAGAAGCCGCCACCCGTGCTGCTCTTGTCGGTGGAGGTTTTGTGGCTGTCCTGCTCGGCCAGCAACGACACGTTTTTACCGCTCAGGCTGGTGTCGCCGGCAGTGGATTTGACCTCGCTGCCCTTGATCGCCAGATCGCCGCCGGCCTTCACCTGCACGCTGCCACCGCTGAGGCTGGAGCCTTGCTGGGTGACGTCATTACGGGTCACCGTTTGCTGCTTGTCTTCGTAATGAATCCCGGCGCGATATTGCTCTGGCGTTTGCTCTTTCGCGTAAGCGTCGAAGCCGCGGGTCTGCGTGCTATAGGTGCTGTCGTGGGTGTTCTGCGCCGAATGCACGTTCACATCCCCCGCCGCATCGGCCGTCAGCGCGCCGTCAGCCTTGACCGTGGAACCGGCCACTTCGATGTCCTTGGCGCTTTTGAGCTTGAGGTTGCTGTCGGACACCAGTTCACTGCGCACCGTGGTGCTGTCCTTGGCGTTCTGGCGCGACTCGTCCTTGGTGATGCCGAAGAACTTGCTGTCCTTGTCGTGGTTGTTGCTGTGCGAGGTGTCCTGTACGCCGTCGATGACCAGCGAACCCTTGTCACTGATCACACTGGCGTCGGTGCCGCCACGCACCTGGCTGCCGCTGATGCGTACGTCGTCCGCCTTGACGATCAGTTTGCCGGCCGCGTTGATTGTGCTGCCCTGATGCTGGGTCTGGCCCTTGTCGGCGTCGCCGGTCTTGCCGAAGAAACCACCGCCGACCAGATCACCAGAGTAACTATTGTCGCTGCTGCGATGAGTGCGCGTGGCAGTGGCGATTTCCACTTGCTTGCCAGCCAGTTGCAGGTCGCCCGAGCTGTCCAGCTCGGCGCCTTCAGAACGCAACAACGCAGCGGTTTGCAAGGCGATGTTGCCAGCCTTCAACTGGGTGGTGACGCTGCGCTGCTCTTCGCTGCTGGTGTTCCAATTGGCTTTCCACAGGTGTTTGCGGTGGTTGCCTTGATCGGTCTGGGTGTGGCTTTCGGTGGCGGCGGTCAGGCGCAGATCGCCGCCGCTTTGCACGCTGAGATTGTTCGCTGCCTCGACCTTGGCGGCCTTCAATTCGGTGTCTTTGCCTGACGACAGTTTGGCGTCACGGCTGGCGATGATCTGGCTGCCATGCTGACGCGAATCAGTATCGGTTTGGGTGCGGTCGTAGGTTTCCCAGGTGATGCCGAGGGTGCTATTGCTCCAGTTCTCGCGCTTTTCCTGGAGCTTTCGGCTCTGGACCGTGGTCAAGGTCAGGTTGCGTTTGGCGTCGACCGTAACATCGCGGCCGCTTACATCGGTGGCGGCGAGGGTCAGATCCTTGCCGCTGTGCAAACCCACGTCGCCAGCGCTGCTGCGGATGCCCGCACGCGTCACTTCGAGGCTGTTGGGTACAGCTTCGCCGCTGACGCTGAGGTCACCGGCCGAACGAATCTGCACGCCGTCGCGCCCCGCAACTTGTACTGCACCAACCCTTACACCCGCACCTTCGGCCGTGCTGACGATATTGATGCGTCCAGCCTGCATCGCGCCAAACAGGCTGGCATCAATGCGTTGATCGCCGGTGTTGCCAGCAGGGTCTACGGTTTTCACTTGGCCGCTGGCGTAATCAACCTGATTGCGCCCGACCGTGAGGTTCAATTGATCGCGGGCATTGATCGCGCCCTGGCTGTCGATACGCGGCGCGATCAGGTTGATCGAGCCCTCGCCGTTACGCAGGCCGCCGCTCTGAATCTGCAACTGACCACTGGCGTCACGGGTACTCAAGGCCTGCAGTTTGCCGTCGTTCAATTCCGGGCGACCGACCACCAGATTAGCGTTCGGCGTGTTGATGAAACTGCCGCCATTCACCGAGATGCCGTTAGGGTTGGCCAACACATAGTCGGCAGCGCGACCGAAGATTTCCTGCGCACCGTTGATGGCCGAGGGGTTGCGGCTGATCACTTCGTTGAGGATCACGCTTGCCGCTTGACCTCGCAGTTGCGGGTTGGCCGCCAGTTGCCCGGCGAGTTGTGATTGCCCGGCCTGCAACGCGTTGTTGAGCACCAGGCCCTGACGATCGACGTTGTAGTCGAGGAACTGGTTGTGCGACAGACCCGAGCCGTTGGGCGCAACGATGTTGACGATGGGCACACCGCCCTGGGTTTGCAATTGCGCGGTGCCACCGGGGCCCGGGGCGACCACGACTCCGCCGGCCAATGCGCTTGGCAGGTGGATGGCGAAGAACAGGCTGGCAATCGCCCAGCGCAGTTTGCCCCGAGGAGAAAGATGAAATGCAAAGGTAGGTGCTGGCATAAAAACGTCTCCATGGAAGGACGGCATCACGTCACGCGATTTTTCTTGGCCGTGGCTGTCGCGCTCAGATCCGACGGCTGTTTGTTCACTGCTTGTTGGTTTAAACAAGGGTCATATCTGCACGCCCACGCGCATCAGCCAGGTGGGCGGCTCGTGCTGCAAACCGTTGGGAATGTTGAGGGCGCGCTGGTAATCGAGGTCCACTTGCAGGTTCTTCCAGCCCAGATTCAGCCCGACACTGGCGCCGCTGAGGCGTTGGCCCTGTGCGCCGTGATCGGCCTTGATCCAGCCATGGTCGAGGCCGACACGCGGGGTAATCTGCACCGGCCATTCGCTGCGCAGCGGCAGGCGCAACGTGTTGCGCCAGATCGCACCGCTGGCACCGGAGGCGCTGCTGACCCGATAACCGCGCACCGCCGAATCGTCGGTGCCGAGCAGTTGTTCGATGGCCGGCAGCGGATCGGGGCTGTACTGCACGTTGAGCTGGCTCTGCCACTGCCAGGCTTGCGCGCCGAGCTGACCGTTGCGCCATTGGCTGAGGCCGGCGCGGTACTTGCGAAACTGCGCCTTGGGCAGGTTGTTGACCTGATGCTGTGAGTCGTCATCGGCGCCGAACCAGCGCAGACCCTGGGCGTAATTGACATCGAGGTTCCACACCGCGCGGTCGAGCCAGAACAGATTCAGTCCGGCCTCGGCCACAGTCAGCGTCGGGCTCTGAATGCCCAGCCGGACGTTTTCCAGATAGCTGTCGACGTCCTTGTGCGCCAGTTGCAGGTTGGCGCTGAGCTGACGACTCTGGTCGCGCCACAACACGCGGTCGGCGCGCAGGCTGATCTGATCGGTGATGCCGGTGCTGTGAAAGGTCACGCTGGGCAATTTGAACGGCGCACGATATTCGGCATGGCTGGCGAACACGCTGTACGTCCAGTAACCATAAGGGATCGCGTAGTAGAGGCTGGCGTTGCGACTGTAGCGATCACCCTGGTTTACCGTGTCGCTGGCGCTGAGGCTCAACAGATCGTTGAGTTCCAAGGGGCTGTCGAGGCTCAGGCTGACGCTGTCGCGATCACGCCCGGTGCTGGCGCTGCCGAGGTTGTCGAGCCCGGCATTCAAGGCCCAACGCGACTGCCCAGAGGTGCGTGAACGCAAGATGATCCGCGAGGCGCCAGGCTGAGTGCCGGGGGCGATGTCGGCGGTGAGATCGATTGAGCGCAAACGGTTCAACTGATCCAGACCCTGCTCCAGATCGCGCAGGTTCAACGGTCCGCCGAGCATTCCCGGGAAGGCGCCGCCCAACGAAACCGGCAGGCTCTGATCAGCCAGTTCGATCGACTCGATGTAGCCTTCGTCGACCACGATATCCAGCGACTGCCCTGCCGCCGGGGCGCTGCTCAGGTAGGGGCGACTGGCGATGTAGCCCTTCTCGACGTAGATCGCAGTGATGGTCGCCAGCAGATGATTGATCTGGCCGACGCCCATGCAGGGCGCCAACAGCGGTTTGATGCGTGCGTTGAGCTTGGCGCTGTCGATCAGCGTGACGCCGCCGATGCGCGTGCCGCTGAGTGGCCAGCAACGCTCATCGGGGGTGATGGTTTGGGGAATGGCTGGGGTTACCGACGCGGGGCCGAAAGCGCCGCGCTCCAGTTGCCGCTTTCTTTGTTCCAGTTGCAGTTGTTGCAAATCGCGCTGTTGCTGTTGTTGCTGGCGCAATACTTCCTGGCCCGGCGCGACAGGTTCGGCAGCTTCAAGCGAGGAGGCACACACGCTCAACACAAAGGCCGACAGCAGCGGGCAAAGCGTGAATCGACGACGATAAACAACGTGGAACGAATACGGCACGCAACTTCCTTGCGATCATCAAATGGCGCAATGCCACCCTATCAATGATCGTGATAGTCGGAGCCCTCCTACACAAATGCAAGACGCTTCCTACATCGCTTACACTTCTTAAACAATTGATTTACTAGCGTTGAATGTCAGCAGCAACGCCACGCCGCTGCACACTATCAGGGTTTCCCCGAGTGCCTGCGACCAACCGGCGAGCATCAATCCCGCGCCAATCAGCAGGTAATAAAGCAGCCCTAACAACGCCCCTGCGGTGCCCAGGCGATCCGTGTAATTGACCAGCGCCGAACCAAGGATATTCGGAATCGCCATACCGAACGCCAGCACCACCAGCAACATGGGCAAGATGAACGCACCGCTGTCCTGCATCGCCCAAACACCTGCACCACCGAGCAAACCGCTCAGTGCGGCGAGTCGAATCAATTGCAGCGCGTTGAAACCGCGGCGCAGCAGACGTTTGTTCAGCCATGCTCCAAAACCTGAGCCAAGCGCGAGAATCACGCCGCTGTAGCCGAACATGCTTGCGCTCAAACCAAGACGCTCAAACACAAAGGGGCCGAGACTGTAATAACTGAACAGTGACACGTTGAACAAGGCGATCCACAAGGCCGAGCGCCAGATCCCAACGTCATGCACCATGCGCCCAAGGGTTTCGAACAGGCCCACGCTGGACAATGGTTGCGCACGAGTTTCCGGCAAGGCGCGCCAACTCCACAGCCACAAAGCCACTGCAATCAGCAACAGCGCACCGAGTACGCCGCGATAGCCAAACCCTTGAACCAGCACCGCTCCGGTGAACAGCCCTAGCGCCGGACTGGCTGCCAGTGCCATGCCCACCAGCGAAAACACCTGCGCCAGTTCTGCGCCTTGAAAGCGGTCGCGCAACAGGGTTTGGGTCACCACAGAACCGACAGCGGCGCCAAATGCCGCCAAGGCTTGGGCGATCAATAATCCCTGGAAACTCTGCACGCTCAAGCCGATCACGCAAGCCACCGCGTAGATCGCCAAACCGGCAAGCATCGACGGGCGCCGACCGATCCGGTCGCACACCCTCCCCCACGTCACCACGCCAAAGGCAAACGCCAGGAAATACACCGACAAGGTCTGCGCAGCCGCTTGCGGGCCAACGCCAAACGCACGGCCGATATCGCCGAGCGCCGGGCTGTAGAGGGTCTGGGCAATTTGCGGAAACATCAGCAGCGCAATCGCCAACACCAATAAATGTCTGTTGTTCATCTCACCGTTACTCCTCATACAAAAACTGCCGAGGAGTTTAGGGAGCAACGAATGACGTATTATCAAAATCCTGACAACTTATCGTTGATATCGGACAAACCATGGCCTGGCTCAATGCCCACACGAATTTTGACCCTGATCGCTATTGCGCGTCGGTCATCGGCATCGCCTCCAGCCTGGGCGGCGATCACGATTCCGGTCTACACCGCCATCAACGCGGGCAACTGCTTTACACCCGCCAGGGCTGCACCCGTATCACCCTGGCGCAGCAGTTGTGTTTGCTGCCACCGTCGCGGGCCGCTTGGATTCCGCCCGGTGTCATCCATCGCGCGGTGATGCAACAGAGCGTGGATTACCGCTCCATCTACCTGACTCCCGAACTGTGCCGTGAATTACCGCAACGGGTGTGCGTGATTGAAGTCAGCCCGCTGCTGCGTGCGGTGCTGGAACCGATGGCATTGGCAGATTTCGACAGCGATTGGCAGCAAGGTAAATTCGTTCATCTATTGGGTCTGTGCGTGAGCGAGATTCGCGAGGCAGCACAGCACCCCATGCTCTTGCCCCTGCCCCGGGACAAGCGCCTGACGGCACTGCTGGCGACACCGGAAAAACTGCCACCGGAACTGCAAATGCTGGAACGTCAGATCGGCGCCAGCAGCCGCACCATTGGCCGGATCTTCCAGCGCGAGACCGGTATGAGCTATCAGCAATGGCGCCAGCAGTGGCGCCTGATGCGCGCCATGGAATTGCTCGCCACCGGGCGCAGCCTCGGTTATTGCGGTTTTGAATTAGGCTTTGCCAGCGACAGCGCCTTCATCGCGTTTTTCAAAGCCATGACCGGAAGCACGCCCGGCCATTGGCTCAAGTAAGCACCTGAAAATGCCTGGCGCCACGCTCAATGACCGCGCCCACAAGGCATTGCGGATAGGCCTCAGGCCTGCGGGGTTTTACGGAAGCCCACAGCCAGTCGGTTCCAACTGTTGATGGTGCTGATCGCAACGGTCAGGTCGACCATTTCCTTGGGCGAGAACTGCGCCGCGACGACTTCGTAATCTTCGTCCGGGGCGTGGGTCAGGCTCAGCTGCGTCAACGACTCAGTCCACAGCAGTGCGGCGCGCTCACGGTCGCTGAAGAACGGCGCTTCACGCCATGCGGTCACGGCGAACAGGCGACGTGGAGTTTCGCCACCCTTGATCGCATCAGCGGTGTGCATGTCGATGCAGAACGCGCAGCCGTTGATTTGCGAAGCACGCAGTTTGACCAGTTCAACCAAAGGCTTTTCCAGCGGCAACTTGGACACGGCAGTTTCCAGGGCAATCATCGCTTTCAGGGCGTCGGGGGAAGCAGTGTAGAAATCGGTACGAGCTTTCATGGTGGGTTTCCGGGGCGAGTGAATGTGTGACTACGTTAGCCCCGGCGCGTGGTTCGACAAATAGCCAATATTCCAGAAGAACAGGAGGCCACTCAGACGTGAGGTGGCGACCTACAGCAAGCAGGTGATCGACTTAGCGGTCGGATCGCATCAGTTCTGCAATAGCACCATCCATCGACAGCACGGCCGCACGATTGCGCCCGGCATTTTTCGCCTGATACAGCGCCGCGTCCGCCCGCTGAATAAACACTTCGGGGTCGTCATTGCCACTTGGAATGAAGGCGTAACAGCCCAGGCTCACGGTGAGGTATTCGGTCGGTGATCCGCTGTGGATGATGTGTTTGTCGATCACGCTGCGACGAATCTGCCCGGCAATCGCCAATGCACCGTTGATATCGGTGTCCGGTAACAGCACCGCGAACTCTTCGCCGCCGTAGCGCACCGCCAGATCGGTCTTGCGCTGACAGCAAGCCTTGAGCACTTGGGCGACTTGTGTCAGGCAATGGTCACCCGCGACATGGCCATAGGCATCGTTGTAGCGTTTGAAAAAATCGATATCGAGCATGATCAGGCTTAGCGGGCTGACCTGCCGGGCCCCTCGGGCAAATTCGATCTCCAGCGAGCGCTCGAACAGGCGCCGATTGGCCAGCCCGGTAAGGCTGTCGTGGGTCGCGATCTGCTCCAGCGCCTGTTGCGCCTTGCGCAGGTTTTTCTCGATCCGCTCACCGTCGCGCACCTGGTGGATGAACACCCACCCGAAAAGACCGACGCCGAGCATTACCAGCGCAATGATCACGCTGGACTGAAACGCCCGCCCGTACCACCCCTTGAGAATCGTGTCGCGCGACGTCCCGGCGGCAACCACCAGCGGATACGACGCCAGTTGCCGGTAACCGTACAAACGCTCCAGCCCATCGACCACCGAATTGATCATCGCAGTGCCAGACGGGGCTTGGGGCAGCAACGTCTGATAAATGCTGCCTTGCGCCAACGAAGAACCGATCAGGTTTTCGTCAAACGGTCGACGTGCGAGCAAGGTGCCGTCGGTCAGGCCGAGAAACATGATGCCTTTGTCATCGAGGCTGAAGCTTTCGAAGAACCGGTCGAAGTACGACATCTTGATCCCGGCCATCAACACACCCTGAAAATGGCCGGCCCGATCGTTGACCCGTTTGGAGATCGGGATGATCCACTCGCCGTTCTCACGGCTGCGAATCGCCCGGCCGATGTGCGCCTGCCTCGAGGCATTCTGTTGATGAAACCGGAAATATTCGCGGTCGGCGACGTCCTTGCCAATGGGCAAGTCAGGGTACGAGGTAATCAACCACTGCCCCTTGCTGTCGAACAGGAACATGCCATGCAACTGCTCAAGTTGCTGCACTCGCCGAGCGAACGTCTTCTGCAACCGAGGTTTTTGCGCGGCGCCGTAACCATCGTCCTCAACCCAGTCAACCAGACCGGTCAGCACCAGATCCGCCGCCAGGAACGTGTCCTCGGCTTGCTGCGCCATCGCCCGTGTCAGGTTACTCGACGCCACCTGCGCCACCGCCAGATCCTGACGCCGCGACTGCTCCAGTTGCAGATACAACAACCCGAACAGGCACAAACACACCGCCACGATAAACAGCACCGCAGCTTTGCGTAACGGCAAGCGCTTGAGCGTGCCGGGGACATGATGCGGATCGTGAACGGGGATAGGCAAAAGCGTGTCCTGGACAGGTACGACAGGGGCACTAAGCCCGAAATCCTTGTGTTTTGTGAGCGTAGTTCACGGGTATGCACGGGGCAAACGCCCCGCTCCCGCCCAGTTGTATCGGCGCACAGTGGATTTGGATGATCGCCGTTCGAATATTTATTTTCGCTTTCTGGTTTCGGCGGTGTTGCCAGAGCTTGAGGTGTATAAGGATTTGCCGGATCCGGCGCCGAAGAACTGGCGTTGGTCAGTCGCAAGAGAGTGTGAAGGGGTGGATGCGAGAATCTTGATGTTGCAGACCTGAAAAATCTTCAAGCAAAAAAAGGCGCCCATTCAGGCGCCGTTCCTTGAGCCATTGCCGATCACATCACCGCGATGGCGGAACCCGAATATCCCCTGCCCGGCACTGAGTTTTCACACCCTTGCCACAGGCGCCAGGCTGTAAGTCTTTACCCATGCACACACGCACTTCCGACAATTCCGGGCCGCTGCAAATCACCGCGATGCCATCCGCCGCAATCCCAGGGTTAGCCTTGCGGAACAAGTCGGAAATCTCCTGCGCCTCAAAGTAATAGGACGTATTGAACGGTTGCAACTCTTGCGGGATTTTCACAGCGCCCACCGCTTTATCCGCCGCATCCAGATAGCCCATCGCGCCGAGACCACTGCACGTGCCATGTTTCGACCATTCGTGATCAAGCAATTTCCGGGTCGGGAACAGCGTCATGCCCTTGCTGCTCTGCGCTGCCGACAGCGTGGCCATCGGCGGGCAGGATTCTGGCCAGCCGCCCTTGGCGTATTGCGGCCACAGACCATGCAGCACGAAACCGTAACCTTTGCCGGAACACTGCACATCGTCCTTGTGTGTAAGGCAAAACGTCGGCGACCAGGACAACGACAGCAGGTAGTAATCAAACACCCCCGCCACTGATTCCGCTTGCACCTTGCTGGCCTGGGATTGGCGCGCTGAACTCAGGCCGATACTACCGGCCGTCAGCGCAATCACCGCCAAAATTGTAAACAGCTTTTTCATATACCCGCTCCTTGGGACGCCTGCGTCCGTGGTTTCCGATCCTGACCAGACTGGGTCAGCCATGATTTCGACACGCTTGTGTTGCAAGCGCATGACGCAACGCAACGCTGTACCCCGTTGAAAGGTCTACGATTAATAAGCAGACATCAAACACAGGGATCCGAAATGAGTAAAGCAGACGAACTCGCCGCGAAGCTCCAGCAAACGCGGCACACCCAAGCGGACGACATTACCTGCGCGGAACTGGAGATCGATTGCTGGCCGGCGCAGGTCTATGACCTGTACCACCGCATTGAAGCGTGGCTGCAACCGGTGACCGAAGTCGGCCTGAAAATTCGGCGCAACCCTACCCACGTTTGCGAAAGTTCGCCCGACGGCCAAACCCATGATTACGCCATCGACCAACTGATGATCGAGGCCAACCACCACAGCCTCACGTTTGATCCCATCGCACGCTTTACCGAGGATGGTTGCGGTCGTGTGCAGATTACCCTGCCAGGCAAAGACACGTCCCTGCTGCGCACCGTCGATGAGCACCACGAAAGCCATTGGTGGTTGCAGCCTATGGAAACCGGGCAGCAATTGGATGCGATTGCACTGACGGAAAACAACCTGTTGCAGGTGGTGCAGGAAGGGTTGGGGCTGTAGGGCCATCGCTGAAACTGTCAAAACTGTAATCTGCCCCTCAGCCTACTGAAAGCTGGCACTGGTTAGCCTCCCCGTCATGGATCACACGGGAACTCATCGCGCATGCCTTCCAACACCTCAAGACGCACCTTCGTCAAAGGCCTGGCCGCCGGCGGTTTGCTCGGTGGCCTCGGCCTCTGGCGCGCACCGGTCTGGGCGCTGAACAGCCCCGGACTGCTCAACGAACTGAGCGGCAGCGAGTTCGAGTTGTTCATCGGCGAAACCTCGGTCAACTTCACCGGCAAGCCGCGCAATGCGATGACCATCAACGGCAGTCTTCCCGGTCCCCTGCTGCGCTGGCGCGAAGGCGATACGGTGACGCTGCGGGTGCGCAATAGGCTCAAGGACAGCACCTCGATTCACTGGCACGGCATTCTGTTGCCGACCAACATGGACGGTGTGCCGGGCTTGAGTTTTCACGGCATTGAGCCGGACGGCATGTACGTCTATCAGTTCAAGATTCGGCAGAACGGCACCTACTGGTACCACAGCCACTCAGGGCTTCAGGAGCAAGCGGGCGTGTATGGGCCGTTGGTGATCGAGGCGAAGGATCCCGAGCCATTCCAGTACGACCGCGACTACGTGGTGATGCTCAGCGACTGGACCGATGAAGACCCGGTCCACCTGATGAAGACCCTGAAAAAACAATCTGACTACTACAACTTCCACAAACGCACCGTCGGCGACTTCGTCAACGACGTCAGCACAAACGGTTGGGAGGCCACCGTCGCTGATCGCAAGATGTGGGCGCAAATGAACATGAACCCCACTGATATCGCCGACGTCAGTGGCGCCACATACACCTTCCTGATGAACGGGCTCGCGCCCGACACAAACTGGACCGGTCTGTTCCGCCCCGGCGAAAAACTGCGGTTACGCCTGATCAACGGCTCGGCCATGAGCTATTTCGACGTGCGCATTCCAGGACTGAAAATGACGGTGGTCGCCGCCGACGGTCTGTACGTCAAACCGGTTGTAGTCGATGAACTGCGCATCGCGGTGGCGGAAACCTACGACGTGATCGTCGAACCTGACGCAGAGGTCTATACACTCTTCGCCCAAGCCATGGATCGGACCGGTTACGCTCGAGGCACCCTTGCGACTCGCGCAGGTTTGTCGGCCCCGGTGCCAGCGCTGGATCCACGACCGTTGGTATCGATGGACGACATGGGCATGGGCGGGATGGATCACGGTTCGATGGACATGAGCGTCATGGATCACTCGGCCATGGGGCCGATGCAAGCGCATCCCGACAGCGAAAAGAACAACCCGCTGGTGGATATGCAAGCTATGACCACCGCGCCGAAACTCAACGACCCCGGCATCGGCCTGCGCAACAACGGCCGCCGCGTGCTGACCTATGCCGACCTGCGCAGCACCTTCGAAGACCCGGACGGCCGCGACCCGGGCCGCACCATCGAGTTGCACCTCACCGGCCATATGGAAAAGTTTGCCTGGTCGTTCAACGGCATCAAGTTCTCCGATGCCGAGCCGCTGCGCCTCAAGTACGGCGAGCGCATTCGCCTGGTGCTGGTTAACGACACGATGATGACGCACCCGATCCATCTGCACGGCATGTGGAGTGATCTGGAAGACGAAAACGGCGACTTCCAGGTTCGCAAACACACCATCGACATGCCACCCGGCACACGTCGCAGCTATCGCGTCACTGCCGACGCACTCGGCCGCTGGGCCTATCACTGCCATCTCCTGTACCACATGGAAATGGGCATGTTCCGCGAAGTACGGGTGGAAGAATGAAGGGGCTGATCATGACTCGATTCACCGCGTTGTCCTTGCTGCTAATCGGCAGCTCGGCCATGGCCGCCAGCGAGATGCAGGGCATGGATCACAGTCAGATGCCCGGCATGGATCATTCGTCGCTGCAAAGCATGGACGACGGCATGATGCAGCCCGCCGCCCCGCCTGAAAGTCGCACACCGATTCCCGCGCTGACCGACGCCGACCGCGCCGCCGTGTTCAAAAGCCCAGGCGGCCATCAAGTGCATGACAGTGCGATGAACAGCTACTTCCTTGCCGACAAACTCGAATGGCAGGACGCCGATGATGCCAGCAAGTTGGCCTGGGATCTGTCCGGTTGGATCGGTGGCGACATCGATCGGCTGTGGTTGCGCTCCGAAGGCGAACGCAGCAACGGCAAGACTGAGAACGCCGAGATTCAGGCCTTGTGGGGCCACGCGATTTCGCCGTGGTGGGACGTGGTCAGCGGGGTGCGCCAGGACTTCAAACCCGGCGCGCCACAAACTTGGGCTGCGTTCGGTTTACAGGGCATGGCGTTGTACAACTTCGAGGCCAAGGCCACCGCGTTTATCGGTGAAGGTGGCCAAAGTGCGGTTCGGCTGGAGGGTGACTACGACATTCTGCTGACCAATCGCCTGATTCTGCAGCCCACAGCCGAAGTTAACGTCTACGGCAAAAACGATCCGCAACGGGGTATCGGCTCCGGCCTGTCAAACACCGAAGCCGGCCTGCGCCTGCGCTATGAAATCCGCCGTGAATTTGCTCCCTACATCGGTGTGACCTGGAACCGCACCTACGGCAACACCGCCGAATACGCACGAGAGGAAGGCGAGGATCGCAGTGAAGCGCGCCTCGTCCTTGGCGTGCGGCTGTGGTTCTGACACCCTCCATTCAACACCCAGACAATCACCGCCAAAGAGCGGTAAGAGGCCTTGCATGCGCACATTGAAAACCGCCGTAACACTCGCCACCGGCCTGCTCCTTAGCAGCTTGGCCCAGGCCCATCCGAAACTGCTCTCGTCGACCCCGGCCGAAGGTGCGGACGGCGCGACACCCGGCAAGATCGAATTGCACTTCTCGGAAAACCTGATGACCCAATTCTCCGGTGCCAAACTGGTCATGACCGAAATGCCCGGCATGGCCCATTCACCGATGCCGATGAAAGCCAAAGTCAGCGCCGGCAGCGACCCGAAAGCCATGTTCATCACTCCGCTCGACCCGTTGCCGGCCGGCACCTACAAAGTCGAATGGCGCGCGGTGTCTTCAGACACCCACCCGATCACCGGCAACGTCACGTTTAAAGTGAAGTAAGCGATGGGCGACCTGAGCAACATCATCCTGCGACTGGTGTTGTATGTGGACTTGCTGCTGTTGTTCGGGGTGGCGCTCTTTGGGGTGTATAGCGTTAATGCGGTGCTGCCGTTTCGGCCGATGTTGCGCGCCATGGCGCTGCTCGGGATATTGCTGTCGCTGGCTGGAGGCCTGCTGATGACCAGCGCCATGAGTGGGGAAACCGAGCTCTCAGCGCTGTGGCCGCATCTGCAAATGATGCTGTTTGAAACAGACATGGGGCTGGCGTGGGCCGCGCGGGTGTGTGCGCTGATCGTCGTGGTGATCAGCCCGGGGTTGTGGATCGCGTCGATTGCCGGCGCAATCGCCCTCGCCTCGCTGGCCTGGAGCGGGCATGGAGCGATGGACGAAGAATGGCGGCGGATCTGGCATTTCCTCAGCGACATCCTACACCTGCTGGCTGCTGGGGCATGGTTTGGCGCACTGCTGGCGCTGGTGTTGATGGCTCGGAGGCACGTTGATGAAACGCGTCTTCGACAGTTGGCTTATGCCGTCAAACGTTTCGAATCAGTAGGCGCAGTGATTGTGCTGACGCTCACTGTGACAGGCGTGGTGAATTACCTCTTCATCGTCGGCCCGAAACTCGATGACGTGTTACTCGGCACTTACGGGATACTGCTCGCGGTCAAGGTATTGCTGTTCGGGGGTATGCTGGTATTAGCGGCGCTGAATCGCTTTCACTTGGGACCGTTGCTGCAACAGTCTCTGCGCGATGGCCGGCATCTCATAGCCGCGAATGCTCTGAGGCGTAGTGTTTTGCTTGAGTTGGCAATTGCACTGCTAATCGTGGGGCTGGTTGGATGGCTCGGCACCTTGAGTCCAGAGCCGGGATGACACACGGCAAAGGCTTTCACTACACTGGGCAAACTTTCCCTGCATAAGCCCGATCACCATGACAAAGCTAAAAAGCACGATGATCTTCTGCGGCCTACTGACCCTGACCGCAGGCGCTCACGCTGAGCCAAACTCCTCACACCTCGACACCCTCCAGCAACAAGGCCAACTGCGCGTCTGCACCACCGGCGACTACAAGCCCTACACCTTCAAACGCGACGACGGCGAATACGAAGGCATCGACATCAGTATGGCGCGCTCGCTGGCCGAGAGCCTCGGCGTCAAAGTCCAATGGGTGCAGACCACTTGGAAAACCCTGATGCCCGACATGCAGGCCGGTAAGTGCGACATCGGCATGGGCGGGATTTCGGTGACCCTGGAACGGCAGAAAAAGGCCTATTTCAGCAACACCCTCGACGTCGACGGCAAGATCCCGCTGGTGCGCTGCGCCGATCAATCCAAATATCAGACCCTCGAACAGATCAACCAGCCCAACGTGAGACTGGTCGAGCCTGCCGGCGGCACCAACGAAGCCTTCGTTCACGCCTTCCTGCCCAAGGCGCAACTGGCCCTGCACGACAACGTGACGATCTTTGAGCAACTGCTCGACAACAAGGCCGACGTGATGATCACCGACGCCTCGGAAGCGCGTTATCAGCAGAAGCTCAAACCTGGTTTGTGTGCGGTCAACCCGCACCAATTCATGCAGTACGGGGAAAAAGCCTACCTGCTACCGCGCGATGACATTAGCTGGAAACTGTACGTCGATCAGTGGCTGCATCTGAGCAAGGTCACTGGCCAATATCAGAAAGTGCTGAGTGAATGGATTGCCGTAACACCTGAGCAGTAACCATCAGTCGTCATGCAACAGGCCGGAGCTGTATTGGTTGAAGCTGTTAGCCATATTGCTCCCGCCAAACTTCAAGGTGTTGGCATTACGCCCCTGCGGCGACTGACAGTCGCTGGAGAAACAACTTGTCGTGGTCAACCCTCCCGCCCCCGAACACGCACTCAACACCGACACAGCCGCAATCAACAGCACTTTGACGACGTTCAGACTCATGGCACGACTCCCCTCGGGATGAAAAGCAACGATCTTGTGTCAGCATCCTAGGCCCGCGCCGTCCCCGGTAACATGAAACTTTCGTGATCGACAGCGCCGGTTCAGACTCACAGCGCCAGACAAGGACATCAGCATGCAATTTCTTCCCTTGACCGAAGCCAGCCCCGACCTCCAGGCGCACGTCCGCCACCTGCGCAATCAGCAAGACGTGCGCAAATACATGTACACATCCCACGAAATCACCGAACAGGAACATGCCAACTGGCTGGCCTCCTTGCAGGCGAACCCACGGCAGCAGGTGTTTGTAGTGATCAAGGATCAACAAGCGGCCGGGGTTGTTTCGTTGAATGCGATCAATGCAATGCACAAAACCGCCGATTGGGCGTTTTATCTGGATGTCAGATTGCAGGGTAAAGGACTGGGCAGTGTTGTTGAGTTCTGGATGCTGGATTACGCCTTTGAAGTCGCGGGGCTTGAAAAGCTGAATTGCGAAGTGCTGGCGATGAATTCGGGGGTGGTCAAAATGCACCAGAAGTTCGGGTTCGAAGTGGAGGGCGTGCGGCGACAGAACGTGGTGAAAGATGGGGTGCGAGTTGACGTCGTGTTGTTGGGGATTACCAAAGCTGAGTGGCTACACAAACGCGCGGCGCTGGCCCCCGTTATGGAGCGGATCAGTGCGAGCTGAAAGAGCTCAGCGCTTGAGCCACGCACCCTTGGGAATCTGCGCCAGTGACTTGAAAGCAGGTTTGGCGAACCAGAAACCCTGCATCAGATAAATGCCGCAATCAGCGAGAAAATCTCTTTCCTGCGCCTCTTCTATGCCCTCGGCGATCACCTCGACGCCCAACTCTCTACACATGTTCACGACGTTACGCACGATGGTCTGACGAACTCGGTCAAGGTGGATATCCCGGATCAACGCCATATCCAGCTTGATCAAGTCCGGCTGAAAGTCCGCCAATAAGTTAAGACCGGAATAGCCTGCACCAAAGTCGTCGATCGCCGTCTTGAAACCAAACTCACGGTACTCACGCAAGATGTTCGTCAGATGGCTGTTCTTTTCAACGTGCTCGCCCTCAACCGCCTCGAAGATCAAACGATCCAGCGGGAACCCGTGAGCGCGCGCCGCTTCAAGCGTGCTGCGAATGCACAATTCCGGACGGTAAACAGCATTCGGCAAAAAGTTGATCGACAGGTACTCGGTCATACCTAACTGAGCCGCCGTGGAAATAGCCCGAACACGACACAGTTGATCGAATCGATAACGATTTTGATCGTCTACCTGCTCCAGAACTGACAACGCGCCCTCACCATTCACGCCGCGAACCAAGGCTTCATGGGCAAAGGTTGTTTGATCGCGCAGATCCACAATGGGCTGAAACGCAAAGGCGAATTCCAGATCCGGCGCGCCTTTGTTTTTACAGCCCTGGCAGCCGCCGGGTGAGGCGGATGTTTTTGGAAAGTCGGTCATGACGCCCCCTGATAATGGGTTGCAACCGTCCGTGGTGATAAATGAAGAAACAGCGCTTGAGCCGGGTTATCTGCCAACCCAAGCATCACTGTAGCCCAACGGCGCCTGAATATTTGAAGGTGCCGTGGACTGATCGTTCGCATAATCAGGTGCGGAAATGCGCAGTCATTCGCTGCAAGTCCTGCCCCAGCGACGCCAGCTCAATCGTCGCTGCCGCACTCTCTTCGCTGGCAACCGCCGACTGGTCGGCCACATCACGCACGCTGACGATGCTGCGATTAATCTCGTCGGCCACGGCACTTTGCTGCTCGGCAGCGGCCGAGATCTGCAGGCTCATTTCCTGAATCGTACCGATGGACTGATTGATCTCGGTAATCGCCAACTCGGCTTTTTGCGCCAACACCACCGTATCGAGGGTGCGCTCGCGGCTGGAGGCCATCAGCGTAGAGGCCGCTTGCGTGCCTTGTTGCAGGGTAATGATCAGTGCCTCGATTTCCTTGGTCGAGTCCTGTGTGCGCTGGGCCAGCGAGCGTACTTCGTCTGCTACCACGGCGAATCCACGTCCTTGCTCACCCGCCCGCGCTGCTTCGATAGCGGCATTCAACGCCAGCAAATTGGTCTGTTCGGCGACGGCCTTGATCACATCGATCACTTTACCGATCTGCTCACTGTCCTGAGACAGCACGTTCATCGCACCGCCCAACGCTTCAATGGCCACAGCGAGCTCACTGATCTGCACCGTCGCCTGTTTCACCACCGTACTGCCGTGGCGCGCCTGTTGATCGGCCAACGTCGCGGCCGCGGACGCATCGGTGGTGTTACGCGCAACTTCCTGCACCGTCGAGGCCATTTCGTGCATCGCCGTGGCGACTTGATCGACTTCACTTTTTTGCTGACGAACACCCGCGCTGGTCTGCTCGCTCATCGCCGAAAGTTTTTCCGCCGAGGTCGAAATATGCGTGACACCATTGCCGATGCCTTGCACCAACGTGTTCAGGTTCTGCGCCATGTCTTGCATCGCGTTTTGCAGATCGCCCAACTCATCTTTGCGATTTGATTTGGCCTGTACCGTCAGATCGCCCTTGGCAATTCGTCGAGCCAGATCAACCGTCAATGCCAGCGGCGCAGTGATCTGGCGCGAGATAACCACCGAAGCGAACAACCCGACCAACAGCGCCAACAGGGTCAACACCGCCATCTGAATAAACGCTGAGCGCTGATCTTCAAGCGCCAGGCGCTGCTGGGTATCCATCAGACCGTTCATGATGCTGTCCATCGCCTTGCTTTCCTGATCGACCTGCTGACGCATGCTCTGCTTCTGCGCAAACAGCCCGGCCACTTCCACCAAGACGTCGCGATAACGACGCATCCCGGCGTACGCTTCTTCAACCTGGCTCGACAGGGTCGCCGGCAAACGGGTACGCGCTTCAGTGATATCGCTCAGGAACGTGTCGGTCGTCGCCATAAGCACATTTTTGTTCACCTCATTCGGCACCGCGATGTAGCGACGCAACATCAGGCGAAACAGGGTCATGCCGTTGCGCAAGTCAGCCACCGTACGTAACTCCCGAACGCGCTCGCTATCGGCTGACGCCAGAGCGCTGGTTGTGGTGCTTTCAAGCATCCCGGCAAACGTGTCTGCGTACTTGTCGGACAGCGCACTCAGCGGTTTCAAGGCATTCGTCGTCGACTTGTCGGCATCGATCAGCCGCTTCACCTTTTCATCATAGGCAAGGATAGACGCTTGCAAAGCCTTCAAGGCTTGTTGGTTTTCGGCACGCGTCAACGTTTCCAGTGCCCTGCCCACCAAGCCCTGCAAGACATTGAGCTGAGCGTGATAAGAATCAACGAAAGCAGCGTCAGCCGCAGCTTCGTACTGTTTTTCGGACAATCGCATATTTTGCGTAGCGTCATTCAACGTGCCAATCAGGCGCGTCGTACTCAAGCGATCAACCAGCACGTTGTTGCTGTTATAGCCAATGAAAGCAACGGCCAAAACAGCCAGCAAAAGAATGCCGAAACCGGTTCCCAGCTTGCGGGAAACCTTGATGTCACCCAGGAAATTCGATGCTACTGCCATATTCAGCCTCAAACGCCCTGACGCGAAACGTCAGGCACAAAAAATAGATCTTCGGCAACTGCAGTCACCGTCCAGATATTCGGGGGTCGTCATCCAAGGCGTGTTACGGAACACTCCAGCTGTCCCGGAAATGCAAAATGCGATGCTGTTGATGCATCAAAGAGAAACCCGACGCGAGCATCGGCAGACAAACCAACACGTCGCAAACAGGGTGCCTGCACGCAAGGTTGATCGATTCAGCAAAGGTATCTGGAAGGGATGCTATAAACTTTAGGAAAACTTGTACAACTTTTTATTTTTGTATAATCATTGAACTTTTAGAAGCGCGTGATGACGCATTGCCATCACGCAATATGGCACATCGCTACTGGCGCAAAACGATGCTGAAAATGTCGACTACCGCTCCCATGACAGCACAAACAGCGGTAACCAGAACGCCGACGACCTGATCTCAAGCATCGACGAACTGTGCTGGCGTCACTAAGGCCGCACCGCCGGCGTGACCTAAGCAGTACTCGAAGCCAACCCCGAGCAGCCAAGACGTTTTTCACCCGCAAGGTAGAGCGGACATGAATTACCAACATCATCAGGCCCAGCCATGAACAACCCCGACCGACTGTTGATTTTCATCGACAATGGCAAGGTTAGTTACATCGCCGCGCAGACGCTCTCTTTCGAATACAGTTTCGATCTGCAAGTCATCTTCATCGACTTCGCCGGTCATCCCGACAGCGTCATGTTGCACTTGTTTGGTTGGTTGAGCGTCCACCAATCCGAGTTGCTGGAGAACCTCAGCAAAGCCGCGGATGGCATTCAGTTCGAGGCAGACATTCTCGAGCCTGACTTTGCCCCTGATCGAGCGCGTAGTGTTGGGCAAAGACGATTAGGGCAACACCACTATCCGTCATTCAGGGGAACTCCAACGAACTGCCAAATTCCTCATCCGAACTGGATACCTGGCGCTCAGGGCACCGGTAGCGAATGGGGGCTACCGAAATGACCAACCAACGCTGGAGGATTGGGCAGCAGGATTGCTCGGACAGCTTGAACCGGCATCACGCAACAAGCTGGCCCGCAGTCTCGGTCAAGCGTTGCGACGCAGCCAGCGGCAACAAATCATTCAAATACGCGCTGCGGAAAAAGCATAAATTGCGCGGAAAGGATTGCGCCGAGCGCATGACGACAGAGGTGCGTTATGAACAGCGTGAGGTGCTGGGCTTTACAGATGCCAACCTTGATTTAATCAAAAATGGATTGCTCAGACACCTCATGCAGACTTCCTTTACAAACGTGTAGTTATTGGTTTTTTCCGAGCAAGAAAGTATTTAACCTGCAGCCCGGCATCAACATCAATATTTACCCCTAGCGCATAGTCCCCGCTAGGGAAACTCTGAAAAAGGTTTCAAAATCTGGTGAAATATCTCCCATCACATGAGCTGAACGGTTGATCCCCCCATGAAGCAGATTTCTTTCGCCGATGCCGAGTACGCAGGTAAACGTAAGCGAACCCGCCGTGAGATT
>NZ_JAIHLQ010000052.1 GCF_019733355.1 Pseudomonas baetica
AAGCCCGCTCCCACAGGGGATGGGTGGGTGGATGAGATTTGCGGCTGACCACGATTCAAGGTGGGAGTGGGCTTGCTCACGAAGAGGCCGGCGCATCCAGCATCGATGGTGCCAGACCTGACGTCTTCGCGAGCAAGCCCGCTCCCACAGGGGATGGGTGGTGTATGTGTCAGTGGGTACTTATTCCCCCTGCGCACATTGTCTGATTGCTATTCATAACCCCGCTGCCAAAAAACATCTGATCATCGACGGTATCAATCAGCCGTTCACTAACAGTGATTGGACGCCACACAACGTTGTCCATAACCTGCGCGGTCTTGTTCCGTTAATCGCGGATTTCTCACTCCTGCGAGGCTGTCATGTCAGAGCGCGTCTTGATCGATGGTTACAACCGCCGCGTCGACTATCTGCGCATGTCAGTCACTGACCGCTGCGATTTCCGCTGTGTCTATTGCATGGCCGAAGACATGCAGTTCCTGCCCCGGCAACAGGTACTGACGCTGGAAGAAATCCATCAACTGGCGCGAAGCTTCGTCGCCCTGGGCACCCGCAAGATCCGCCTCACCGGTGGCGAGCCGTTGATCCGCCCGGGCGTGGTCAAGTTGTGCGAGCAGATCGCTGCCCTGCCCGGGCTGCGCGAACTGTGCCTGACCACCAACGGCTCGCAGCTCGGCAAACTCGCCGCGCCGCTGTTCGATGCCGGGGTCAAACGCCTCAACGTCAGCCTCGACAGCCTCAACCCCGAGCGTTTCAAACAGATGACCCGCACCGGCGATCTGGCTCAGGTGATCGACGGCATCGATGCTGCGCGCAAGGCCGGTTTCACCCGCACCAAACTCAACGTCGTGGTGATGCAGGGCCGCAACGATCAAGAGATCAACGATTTGGTGAGTTTCGCCATTGACCGTCAGCTTGACGTCTCCTTCATCGAGGAAATGCCACTGGGGATCATCAGCGAGCACAGCCGGGCGGAGTCGTTTTTCTCAAGCGCACAGGTGCGCGACAAGATCGCCGAACGCTATACCCTGATCGACTCCGCCGAATCGACTCAAGGCCCATCGCGCTACTGGCGGCTGGCCGAGGCACCGGAAATTCGTTTGGGGTTCATCTCGCCGCACAGCCACAATTTCTGCGGCACCTGCAATCGGGTTCGGCTGACTGTCGAGGGGCGTTTGCTGTTGTGTCTGGGTAACGAGCATTCGGTGGATTTGAAAGCGGTACTGCGCGCCCACCCGGGGCAACCGCAACGGCTGGAGAAGGCCATCATCGAAGCCATGAAGCTCAAGCCGTATCGGCACAATTTTGAAGTGAACGACGACGTTCAGGTCGTGCGGTTCATGAACATGACCGGCGGCTGAACCGTCACTCATCGGCGTGTACGGGATCGCATCACATGTGCGGTTGTGCGCCAGCCACCAATGGATCAAGCCCTGGCATGATCTGCAGACTCCGTAATACAACGGACGGATCCGCCACAAGCCTGGCGCCACGCGTTGAACATCAAACTGTCTGGCACTCCGTCACAAAAGCCTGATTAGATAGCCGCTCCCCACGGATTCACCTCAGGAGCCACGCTTGAGTACAACGCCCAAAGACCTCCCACGCCCCGACCCGGTCAGCCTTCGCGATGCCTGGCGCTTCTGGCTCAAGCTCGGCTGCATCGGCTTTGGCGGCCCCGCCGGGCAAATCGCGATCATGCATCAGGAACTGGTCGAACGCCGGCGCTGGATTTCCGAGAGACGTTTCCTCCACGCACTCAACTATTGCATGTTGCTGCCCGGCCCTGAGGCCCAGCAATTGGCGACCTACATCGGCTGGCTGCTGCATCGAACCTGGGGCGGCGTGATCGCGGGTGTGCTGTTTGTCTTACCGTCGCTGTTCATCCTGATCGCACTGTCGTGGGTCTACATAGCGTTCGGTGATGTACCGGCAGTAGCCGGGGTGTTTTACGGGATCAAACCGGCGGTCACGGCGATTGTCCTGCACGCGGCCCACCGCATTGGCTCGCGGGCATTGAAAAACGCGTGGCTGTGGGCCATTGCCGGCGCCTCGTTCGTGGCGATTTTTGCCTTCAATGTGCCGTTTCCGTTGATCGTGCTTGGCGCCGCAGTGATCGGTTATTTCGGTGGACGACTGGCCCCCCAGCGCTTCGCTAACGGCGGTCAGCGCAGCGGTGGAAAATCCTTCGGCGCAGCGCTGATTGACGACGACACCCCAACACCTGAGCACGCACGATTCAGCCTGCACAAATTGCTGAAAATAGTGCTGATCGGCGCAGCGCTCTGGTGTTTGCCGATGGCGTTGCTGACCGCTCTGTACGGCTGGGACGGCACCTTCACGCAAATGGGCTGGTTCTTCACCAAAGCCGCGTTGCTCACCTTTGGCGGGGCCTATGCGGTGCTGCCCTACGTCTATCAGGGCGCTGTCGGGCATTACGGCTGGCTGACACCGACGCAGATGATCGACGGCCTCGCCTTGGGCGAAACCACGCCGGGACCGCTGATCATGGTGGTGGCGTTTGTCGGTTTTATCGGCGGTTATGTGCAACCGGCGTTCGGCCCGGAACATGCATTCGCCGCTGGCGCATTGGCGGCGACGCTGGTGACGTGGTTTACCTTCCTGCCCTCGTTCCTGTTCATCCTTGCTGGTGGGCCATTGGTGGAGTCGACTCACAATGAACTGAAGTTCACCGCTGCGTTGACCGCCATCACCGCAGCGGTGGTGGGGGTGATTCTGAATCTGGCGTGCTTCTTTGCCTACCACGTGTTCTGGCCGAACGGCTTTGCCGGGCACATGGACTTTTTCTCGGTGACGCTGGCGGTTGCAGCGGCGTTGGCATTGTTCGTTTTCAAGCGTGGCGTGATCACTGTGCTGATCGTTTGCGCCCTTGCCGGGCTGGCCTTTCACTTGATGCGCTGAAACGCAGCCAACAAATCTCCCGTTTACACGCCCGTGGATTGCCCCTTACTATCCGGGCACACCGGTCGGCGGGTCAGTCCCGCCACCGACGTTTTCCGCCAACGGAAACACGCGTTATGAGTACGTCACCACAACAACGAAACTCGTTGAACGTCTCCGCTAAGTGCGCCCTCCCTCACAGGGGCCGCGCATGAATCGTATCGTCAATCTCCCCATGGCCCTGCGCCGTTCCAAGCTGCGTCACTCCGCACGCCCGCCGGATATCGCCCTGCCTGTCTGATCGCGCCGGTTAAAAACCGCGACAGCCCCTACCCCTTGATATCCCTGCCAGGACGCCCGCGCCTAATGCCGAGCTGCGTCCGGCCCGAATCTGCGCGCCTGTGCGGCGCCATCGTGAGTGATTGATTATGAAATTCGCAGCCATTGAAGACGCACACCTGTTCCTTGAACAGAACCCTGACATCGACATGATCGAGCTGTTCATCCTCGACGCCAACGGCGTGCCGCGCGGCAAGCTTCTGCACCGCGAAGAGCTGCTCGCCGTGTACGAGAGCGGCCGCCCGTTGCCGAGCACCATCCTTGGCCTGACCGTACAGGGTGATGACGTCGAAAACTCGGGGCTGGTGTGGGACGTCGGCGATATCGACTGCCGCGCCTACCCGCTGCAAGGCAGCCTGGTGCGCTTGCCGTGGCGGCAGATTCCGACGGCGGCGGTGCAGGTCAGCATGCACCCGACCGAAGGCATGCCAGCGAGCATCGCCGACCCGCGTCACTTGCTGATCAAGGTCATGGACGGCCTCAAGGCCGAGGGTTATCACCCGATCATGGCCTGCGAACTGGAGTTCTATCTGCTCGACGCGAAACGCGATCACAACGGCCGTCCGCAACCGGCGCTGGATGCCGACGGTGGGCGACCGCGACACACTCAGGTCTACGGCTTACGTGAGCTGGAGCAGATCGAACCGTTTCTCGCCGACCTCTACAGCGCCTGCAAACTGCACGGCATTGCGGCGCGCACGGCGATCTCGGAATACGCGCCGGGGCAAGTGGAAATCACCCTTGAACACGGCGACGCACTGGAGGCGATGGATCAGGCGGTGCGCTACAAACGGCTGGTCAAAGCCATCGCGCACAAGCACGGCATGCAAGCGACATTCATGGCCAAACCGTTCGATGATCTGGCCGGCACGGGTATGCACATGCACGTCAGCCTCGCCGACGCCGAGGGGCGCAACCTGTTCGCCTCCGAAGACCCTGCCGGCACGCCGCTGCTACGTACGGCAATTGGCGGGATGCTCGCATCCTTGCTCGATTCGCTGCTGTTGTTCTGCCCGAACGCCAACTCCTACCGGCGCTTTCAGGCCAACAGCTACGCGCCTTTGGCGCCGACCTGGGGCGTCGATAACCGCACCGTCAGCCTGCGCGTGCCGGGCGGTCCGGCCAATACCCGGCACATCGAACATCGCATCTGCGGCGCTGACGCCAACCCGTATCTGGCGGCAGCGGCGATTCTTGCCGGCATTCATCGCGGCATTCGCGAGAACCTTGACCCGGGCGCGCCGGTCGAGGGCAATGGCTACGCGCAAGCGAAAGAACTGCTGCCAACCGATTGGCTGACATCGCTGCAAGCGCTGGAAAATTCATCATGGGCCCGCGATGCCTTGGGGCATGGATTTCTTGGGGTGTATCTGGCGGTCAAACGTGCCGAGTACCGGCAGTTCATGGCTGAGGTGGGCGAGCAGGATTGGCGCTGGTATCTGACCGAAGCCTGAAGACTCATCACCGATCCCTGTGGGAGCGAGCTTGCTCGCGAAGGCGTCGTGCCAGTCGACATCAAAACTGACTGATCCACCGCTATCGCTGGCAAGCCAGCTCCCACAATGACCGCGTACCGATTCGAATTTTGTGTGGACACTGACATGACCAATCGCTGCAATTCCTACTACACCGCCACCCTCAACCAGGACACCGATTACCCCACGCTGCAAGGCAGGCACAAGGTTGATGTGGTGATCATCGGCGGCGGTTTCACCGGCGTCGCCACCGCCGTCGAGCTGGCTGAAAAAGGCCTGAAAGTCGCCATCGTCGAAAGCCACAAAATCGGCTGGGGCGCCACCGGGCGCAATGGCGGGCAGGTCACCGGCAGCCTCTCCGGCGACGGCGCGATGCGCAAACAGATGCGCCCGACACTCGGAGACAACGTCGACGATTTCATCTGGCATTTGCGCTGGCGCGGGCACGAGATCATCCAGCAACGCGTGGAAAAATACGGCATCCAGTGCGACCTCAAACACGGCCATTTGCACGCCGCGTACAAACCCGGCCACATGACCGGTTTGCGCAGCGATTACGAAGAAGCCGTGCGTCGCGGACTGGGTGACGAAGTCAGCCTGCTCGACCGCAGCCAGGTACGTGATCTGCTGCAAAGCGAGCTCTACCACGGCGCGATCAAGAACACTCGCAACCTGCATCTGCACCCGCTCAACCTGTGCATCGGCGAAGCGCGGGCGGCGGAAAGTCTGGGGGCGCTGATCTTCGAAAACAGCGAAGTGCTGGAGATCATTCACGGCGCTACGCCAGGTGTGAGAACCGCCCAAGGCCAGATCGACGCCAATCAAGTGATGCTCGCCGGCGACGTCTACCACAAACTGGAACCGGGCCAGCTCAAGGGCAAGATTTTCCCGGCCATGGGCGGCATCGTCACCACCGCGCCGCTGGGCGATCTGGCCAAACAGATCAACCCAGAAGACCTCGCGGTGTACGACTGCCGCTTCGTCCTCGACTACTATCGCCTGACCGCCGACGGCCGCTTGCTGTTCGGCGGCGGCGCCAACTACAGCGGCAAGGATTCACGCGACATCGCCGCCGAACTGCGCCCGTGCATCGAGCAGACCTTCCCGGCGCTCAAAGGCGTGCAGATCGATTACCAGTGGAGCTGCGCGATGGGTATCGTCATCAACCGCATCCCGCAACTGGGCAAACTCTCGGACAACGTCTGGTACTGCCAGGGCTACTCCGGGCATGGCATCGCCACCACCCACATCATGGGCGAGATCATGAGCCGGGCGATCACCGGGCAGATGGAGCAGTTCGATACGTTTGCCGCGTGTCAGCACATTCGCGTGCCGATGGGCGATTTGCTGGGCAATCCGTTGTTGGCGGTGGGAATGTGGTACTACCAGATGCTTGAAAAATGGCGTTGATCGCACTGGCCTCTTCGCGAGCAAGCCCGCTCCCCCATTGAAATGCATTCAACCTGTGGAAGCAGGCCTGCTCGCGAAGGGGCCTGCATATTCACCGCTCGTCTCAATCTGGTAGCTGCTCGACAACAATTCCCAATCGCCGATAATCCTCGACACTGCCCGACGCCACATGTCGCTCGGTGATCAGCGTGTGCAACCGATCACACCCCGCCACTACAAATGGCTCCACCGCGCCCAACTTGTCCGCCGTGGTCACCGCGATCACCCGCGCCGCACTGTCGAGCAACGCCTGCTTCACCGGCACCTCATCAAAATGCAGAGACGTAATCCCTACCTGCGGATGAATTGCACACACCCCGGTAAAGGCCAGATCCGCTTTTATCCCGGCCAGCATTCGTACCGCTTCATGGCCACCGGCCGACAGGGTATGCGGGTTCAATTGTCCGCCAGCCAGAATCACCTTCACGGCCTTGAACCCGGACAAGGCAATCGCCGTCATCGGCGCCGCCGTCACCGCCGTAATGCGAATATCCGAGCGCAACGAGCGCGCCACTTGCAACGTGGTCGAGCCGGAGTCGAACAGCACAATCTGCCCATCCTCAACCTCTTGCGCCGCCCGTTGCGCTAACCGTACTTTCACCTCGTCGGTCTCGTCCAGCCGCGTGAAATAATCCTTGCCGGTGTCTTTCGGTCGCGGCAACGCACCGCCGTGCACCCGCTGCACCAGGCCGGCGTTGTCCAGTTCGGCGAGGTCGCGGCGGATCGTATCCTCGGACACCGCAAAATGCTGACTCAGCTCAGAGGCCATGACCTTGCCGTCACGTTCAAGGATCAGAAGGATTTTCTGTCGGCGCAGGGACGGGAGTTCAGAGCTGCTGTGATCGCGCATGGTTCCGCCTGTTTATGCTTGTAGTTGCAGGTTTTCCGAGACTAACCAAAGCCTCGGGCAAACACAAACCGGCGGGTATCAATTGTTTCGATCATTGGAATCAACATGCCGAATTTTTTCTTTGCATTCAGCCTGTTCAGAATGGCCCCACTCTAAACAGGCTCAGGATGAACACCTTATGAATCTCAATTTCGCGTTTGCTTGCATGATCGTCGTGTCTTTCGCGATTGCCCTGGGCCACGGCTGAGGTATCAGACCGACGCAACCCGAGCCTTGCGCACAAACAGCGCGTGGGCCTTCTCCCAGAAGTTGCCGCCCAGCACAAAGAAGCTACCAACGAATATCAAATCACCGAGCAATTGCAGTTGCCAAAGATTGGGCCGCAGCCCCGGCCAGAAGTTATCGACATACGGTTCCAGAAACGAGACAAGCAACGGTAGGCAGAACATCACCACGCCCACTCGATGGCGCAGCGGCCCGACCTCGTCGACCGGGGTTGGAATCATCCCCGAGACATAACCGCCAATCGTGCGCTTGAGTTCGGCGAATCCGGCCTTGCCCATCACCGCGATCACCAGCAGCAACAGTACCTTGTTGCTGATAAACAGCACTCCGGTCAGCGCCGCGACTTTCGAACCGGGCACATCAAGGGCCGCGGCCAACGGCACCATCAGCCACGAACCGAGCATCAGGCAGATAATCGCCACGCCGACCTTGAAGCGCCAGTTGGCGGTGGAGGTCGGTGTCACCGGATCTTGGGCTGTGTCCATGGTTGCGTACCTGTTTTGACGGGAGCCGTTGCCTGAAAAGCGTAGCAGCAGATTCGCCCGAACAGCCTGCAATACGCGGTCTATGCTCCAGTGATATTTGCGACCGGGGACACACGCAATGCCTGCAACGACAGCCCTGCTGATGCGGCCACGTCACCTGCTGATGCTCGGCGCCCTGAGTTTGAGCGGCTGCGTGCGCCTGGGGCCGGACTTTCAGACGCCGGGCGAAGCGTGGAGCAAGCACTGGAACAGCGCAGCGCTGGAGCAGGCCAGCGAACGTGCCGCCCAGCCGGATCTGCGCCAATGGTGGCAGGTGTTCGCCGACCCCGTTCTCGACCGACTGATTGCCGAAGCCGACGCGCATAACAGCAGCCTTAAAATCGCCGGTCTGCGAGTGCTCGAAGCCCGCGCCCAACTGGGCATTGCCCAAAGCGGCCGCTACCCGCAACTGCAACAGGTAGGGGTCGACAGCCTCTACATTGACCGCCACCAGTCCGGCGGCAGCAACCCGCAGGATCTGCATTTCTGGCAACACAGCGCCGCGTTCGATATCGGTTGGGAACTGGATTTCTGGGGCCGCTTCAGCCGTGCCATCGAATCGTCCGACGCCAGTTACTTCGCCGCTCAGGCCAACTACGAAGACGCGCTGGTGCTGTTGCGCGCGCAAGTGGCCGACACCTATTTTTCCCTGCGCACCACCGAAGCCCGGCTGCGTGTCGCCCGGGAGAACGCCGTCCAGCAAAAGCGCAACTTCGAGATCACCGAAAAACTCTTCACCAGCGGCCAGACTGCCGAACTCGACTTGCAACAGGCAAAAACCCAATACCTCGGCACCCTGAGCAGCATTCCGGCGTTCGAAGATCAGCTACTGCGCACCCGTAACGCCCTGGCGGTGCTGGTCGGCCAGCCGCCCGGTGGCGCGGCGTTGCTGGCCGAACAAACCGGGCTGATTCCGTTACTGGATCGCGCGGTGCTGCAAGACGTCCCGGCCAATCTGCTGTTGCGTCGTCCGGATATACGCGCGGCAGAACTGAACGTCGCCGCGCAATCAGCGCTGGTCGGTGTCGCCGAAACCGATCTGTACCCGTCGCTGACCTTGCTCGGCAGCATCGTCTGGTCCAGCGATACCCTCGGCGCCACCCCGCGCAGCCTCGATCTGATCGGCGGCCCGAGCCTGCGCTGGAACATCTTCGATTACGGCCGTATCCGCAACAACGTGCGGGTACAGGACGCGCGCTTGCAGCAACTGATCGAAGCCTACCGCGACAAGGTACGCCAAGCCGCACGCGAGGCTGACGACGCCGCCAGCGGCCTGAGCAAAGCGCTGGAACGCGAACGCATTTTGCGCGAGGCCGAAGGCGCGGCGCGGCGTTCCCTGGCGCTGGCCAACACGCAATACCGCGAAGGTTATTCCGACTTTCAGCGAGTGCTCGATGCACAACGTGCGTTGCTCGAACTGCAGGACAACTATCTGCTCAGCCGCAGCAACGCCGTGAGCAACCTGATCGCCCTCTACAAAGCCCTCGGTGGCGGCTGGCAAAGCAACGCGCCGCCGATCGACGAGCCGACCCGACAGCAGATGCAACAACGCACTAACTGGGGCGATATGCTCAGCGCGCCGCCCGCCCAACCGGTGTATCCCCTTCCATCGCAGGTAAGCCGCCATGACTGACGCCGCGCCTCCAGCGCCCGCCCCCGCTCCAACGCCGGCCGATCCAGCGAAAAAAGGCATCCGCTGGGTGCTGCTGCTGATCGTGCTGAGCCTGGCCTGGTATCTGCTCGCCGACCGCTACACGCCCTACACCCAGCAGGCGCGGGTCGGTGCGTTCGTGATTCCGGTGGCGGCGGAAGTCGCCGGTCGGGTGATTCGGGTCAACGTGCGCAACAACCAGGATGTAAAGGCTGGCGATATTCTTTTCGAACTCGACCCGCAGCCGCTGCAAATCGCCGTAGACCGAGCCAAAGCCGATCTGGAATCGACCCGTCGACAGGTCGGCGCGAGCACGGCGGGTATTGCCTCGGCGCAGGCTTCATTACGGGCCGCGCAAGCCAATGAACTCAAGGCACGCCAAGACAATCAGCGGCTCGAAGGTTTGTACAAACAGGATCCCGGCACGGTGTCCGTGCGACTTCTTGAAGTGTCGCGGGCCAACCGCGAACAAGCCGTTGCCCAAGTCGCCGCCGCACGCGCCGAAGTGCAACGCGCGCAGGAACAGGAAGGCGGCAGTACGGACACCAACGCCCAACTACGCAGCGCGGCTTCTGCACTGGCCAAAGCTGAACTGGACTTGTCTAACACCCGCATCGGCGCACGCTCTGCAGGTTTGATCACCGATCTGCGCACCGACGTCGGCCAGTTCACCGCCGCCGGTAGCCCGCTGATGACATTGATCGCCATCCACGACGTGTGGATCAGCGCCGATCTCACCGAAAACAACCTCGGCCGCGTACAACCGGGCACGCCAGTGGCCATCGTTCTCGACGCATTGCCCGGCGAAGTCCTCGACGGCCGGGTGCGCAGCGTCGGCTACGGCGTCAGTGTCGGCCAGACTCCCGCGCCCGGCACCCTGCCGAGCATCCAGAACAGCCGCGACTGGCTGCGCCCGGCGCAACGTTTCCCGGTGATCATTGAGTTCTCTGAAGAGGCAAAGAAACACCTGATCGACAGCCGCGCGATCCGTGCCGGTGGCCAGGCGGAAGTCATGGCCTTCCCCACTGAAGGCAATCCGCTCAATCCGCTGGGGCGGCTGTTTGTCGGCCTGATGAGCTGGCTGTCGTATGCCTACTGAACGCAGCGTCCCGGCGCAACGGGCCTTGCGTCTGGCGTTCGGCACGGCGCTGTGCACCGCCGCCAGTTATGCGTTGGCCTTGCCGCTAGCGTTTATTTCACCGGTACTGGCGGCGCTATTGCTGGCCAGTTTGCCTCGGCCATTGCCACTGAAAGGCGCATTGGTGCTGGCGTTAGTTGCTGCGCTGACGACGAGTATCGGCCTGCTGCTAGTGCCCTTGCTGCGTTATTACCCGGTGAGCGGCGTGCTGTTGATCGGCCTCGGTTTGTTTCTGGTATTTCGCTTCGGTCTGCGTGGCGGCAATCCGTTGATCGTGACCTTTCTGGTGATCGGCATGACCATGATCTGCGCCGCCGGGTTTGCCGAATTTGATCTGGCGATGGCGGTGATTGGTGCGCTGGTCAAAGGCTTGTTACTGGCGGTCGCGGTGGTCGATGTCAGCCACGCGGTGTTCCCGGAACGACCCGACAGCCCCGTTCCACCCAAACCGCCCACCTTGCCCGACGACGAAGTCCCGCGCGTGGCGTTGCGCGCCACCCTGATCGTCATGCCGACGTTTTTACTGGCTCTGAGCGACCCGGCCAGCTACCTGCCGATCATCCTCAAAGCCGTCAGTCTCGGCCAACAAACCTCTACCCCCAACACCCGCCACGCCGGGCGCGAACTGCTCGGCTCGACCCTGCTTGGAGGCTTGCTGGCTGTGCTGCTCTGGTGTGGTTTGAGTCTGTTCGTGCATGTGTGGATGTTCTTTCTTTGGACGCTGCTGTTCGGGCTATGGCTGGCGCGCAAGCTCTATCGCCTGAGCCCGACAACGTTCAGCCCCGGTTTCTGGCTCAACACTCTGGTGACGATGATCATCCTGCTCGGCCAATCGGTGCAGGACAGCGCGGCAGGCAAAGACGTCTACAGCGCCTTCGCCGTGCGTATGGGCCTGTTCATTCTGGTGACGCTCTACAGCGCGTTGATGATGCACCTGCTCGCAGCGCACAAACCTCAGCGTCAAGGCGTGACCTGATAGCCGCGCCCTTGCAGGCACCCGGTGTAGGCACTGGAACTCGCCGCCGCATTGGTCTTGCTCTGTGCGCGCCGATCCTGACGCTGCCGCGCGCCACCGACCACAGCGCCGGCGGCAGCCGATTGCCCGGCGCGGTTTTGCCGGTAATCCTGTTTACGGTTGTCGTCCACCGCATCGTAAAACTCGTCATGTTGACGGCCGCGCACCTCAGCCGCTGTTGCACCGGCCGCAGCACCCACCGCAGCGCCCTTCAGACGACCGCCGTTTTGTGGGGTTGATGTCGTCGAGGTCGAGGCAACGGAGTGGCAGTCGTTGATGTCGATCTGGGTTTGTTGCAAGGTCTGACCCTTGAGCGGGACGACGGATTCAGCGCTGGCTTGAGTGGTGAAGATGGCAGCGATCACGAGTGGGATGAACGTTGTGCGATTCACGATTACCTCCGGCGGGGCCTAGGGGTGGCTGTGAGGCGGGGTAATCAGGGAGTGTAGTTCAATGTGTTCGAGGAGGAATGCTTAAGAGGAGAGGATACTGACCTCACCGTTATGGAATCAGTGGCTCGCACTCGCCGTTATGGATACCATCCCGACACCCTCAATTTCGCCGATCACGGATCTCGATGCGTCGTTTACTCAGCCGAATCGCCGCACTCATCCAGCCTGAGGCAAAGCCATTTTTTGCCGGATACAGCCTAAAGGTCCTGCAGTCGTACTTTGTGACGCCGTTGTCGGTCGCCAGCCTGCCAAACCTGCCGATGATGACGTCGCTGGAGCAATCCGGAGTATCCGCCTGTTACCTCTCACTTCTGACTGAAAAAAACGACGTCAGCTGTTTCCGGCAGTGGGTCGACTCGTCCTTCCAAAAGTCAAGGGAAAGCACATTCAACGGCCTGCGCACCTTTGAATATGAGGAAGTCTTGAGCCAGGAGCGCTTGATTTTCTTCACCGCCAACCAAGCGCTCAACACGGTCACGATTCATTTAGTGACTAACAGCGCGAGGCTCCTCGACTTGCTGAACCACGAAAAACTCGCTGTCCCCCCACCGTGGGTTGCCTTCGAAGGTTACAACCCCTCGTGGTGGGGAGGCAGTATGCAAGGAGCCCAGGGTTTCTATAACGACAGTTATTTTTTGCCGTTTTTTACTCGCTTGAGTGACGCTGAAAAACAGCGCTATTACGCAAGATTCAATGCCAGCGCCGCGTGGATAGAACAACTGGAGTTGATGTACGGCGACGATTGATTCGTTCAGGCCCCCTCCCGTACTCGCCGCACCTGCACCCACAACGCCGGCGCAAAATGCAGCAGCACCATCCGCGCCAAGTGGTGAGTGAGGATAAACACCACATTCAGCCCGCCCGCAAACGCGACAATCGCAATCGTCTCGATCGCCCCCGGCATGTACGCCAGCCATAGCGACAACGGATCGCTGCCGAGCAATCGCGCCGCCACTTCGGCAAATGCCGCCGCCACCACGATCATCAACCCGACCGACACTAGTGCCGTGCGGCCATGCAGCCCCAATTCCTTGAAGCCCAAACCCTGAAACCGCGAACCGATCCGTACACCGAGAATCAGCGCCGCCAGATTCAAGCTCCAGCCGGGCATGTGAAAACCGTGCAACCAGCCTGCTTTTACAAAGACTGCGGTGATGATGATCGCCGTGAGCATGAAGGGCGCCGGCACGCCGATCACCAGCAGCAATCGACCGAGCACGACGCTCAAGCCGATTACCGAGCAAACCGTCAACGCCATGCCGGTGGTCAACGGATCGCTTTCAACAGCAGCCACCGACACCGGCCCCGGAATCAAAAAGCTCACCAGCACCGTGATCAGCAGTAACCGCATCAGATGCACGATGATGACTTTGCTCGACGCCTTCTCCGACTCCAGCAGATCAAACACCGCCGCCAGCGCCCCCGGATACACCGCGAGTAGCGCATCCGTGCGATTCCACCCTGCCCCACGCGTCAGCCACCAACCGGCCAGGGCAATCTGCACCGTCAAGCACAGCAGCAACACGCCAAGGCTGGGCAACATGGTCGACGCCGTTGCGCTGTCCCACGCTTCGAACATCAGCCCGGTGGCGGTGCCCAGCGTGACCTGGATGTAGCCCAGCCCATAGGGCGTCGCGGGGGCGAAACCCGATTTCGTCACGACCAGCGCAGTAACGAGGATGGACCCCAGCAGCAACCCATGCGGCACACCGAGGGACTGCAACACGGCGCCAAAACCGGCGGCGATCAACAAACACAGAATGGATTTCATGAATACTCCATCGACTTAAAAGTACGGTTTACGTCGTCTAAGCCAAACAATCAGGATGTACTTTCAGGGCGTTTTATCGATGGCTTCTTCGGCTGTTGCGCAACCAGAATCCTGCGGGTGTGCTGTTCCTGAGACTGAACCAGCTTCTCGCCCTTAATAATCTTGAGGGAATCAATCAACGAACTGACACCAAAGAAACCCGCGACCGGAAGGGTGATGCCCAGCCAAAAGGCGAATTTCGGTTCAAGCCCCATTGGCTTGATCAACAGAAGTGGGGACATCGCAACAGCAGACCACACGATATACAGCGTGAAACTCCAGGCTTTTCTCCAGATCCTGGAAAAACGCTTTCTGTACTTCGGGCGGAAATCAATCCTGTGTCGCTCTACATCAAGCTCAACGTACTTTCTGGAAAGCACATAATCCCTGAGGCTTCTGGCGGGATTAACGAGGGAAATCAGATAGGCGACATCGGCGGGATTGATTGCCGAAGTACCCGCGATAGCCAAGTAGCCACGTTCCTTGACAAGGGGAGGTAAATCCGGGTTTTGCTCAATATCCTTCAACACTTCTTTCGCGACCCGATACTCCTCCGCGAGCCGGCTCTTGCCCATGAACGATAATTCGCGAATAACCTTTGTCGCCGCAGCGACGACTCCGATTACCGTCAGTAACTGAACGATCGTTGCAAACTCCATCCTTGGTTCCTCCCTATGTCCCTTGCGCTGCTTTAAACAGAATGGGTAATGACCATTGCGGGCAATCCCCTGCTAACCGCGCAACCGCCCAATCGCACGCCGATACTTCTCGATCCGTTCCAGATCCTCCCAACTCGGCGAGGCGATCCGCGACAGGTCGCTGTTCTCTTCCAGATCCGCCAGTTTCACCACCCGGCCAATCGGGTTCTGCGCCGCGCGATCGACGAAATCCTCATAGGACTCACCCGGTACTTTGGTTACCGACGCAATAGCCGTCAGCACCTCCTCGCTGAAGCCTTCCGTGCGCAAATCATCCAGGCTGATATCGCAATCCTCGACCACATCGTGCAGCACCGCGACGATGCGTTCTTCCAGCGTGGTCATCCGCAACATCACTTTCAGCGGATGCAGAATGTATGGTGCCCCGCCCTTGTCCACCTGCCCGGTGTGCGCGGTGGCGGCGATGGCGATGGCGCGTTCGAGTGTCTGGGTCATGGGGATTTCCTCGGGTTAGACGCCGTAACGGCCGCCGACGTGGATGTTGCGTTTGAGCCAGCCGCCAATCGCTTTCAACCGACCGACCGGCTCGGCGTGTTGCTTGAGAATCATGCCAACTAACGTCGCCTGATCCGCACCAGGATGTGCATCGATCAACTCAGCGACCCAGGCACAATCAGCCTTCTTCAAATGCTCACGCCACTCACCGGGCCAGGCCTCCAGCTCATACAGCGCCAACCAGCGCGCACCGCCCTGCCCACCATGCCCTCCGGCCGTCGACTGTTCGAAGCAGAAAGGCGTGGCCGCTCGGGACAGGTCGATGTTGAAAATGTAGACGTCGTGGGTTGGGTGCTGCGACGTGGGGGCGTTGTTGCGGCTGCCGATTTCGATCATGCGCGGATCCATCCGTGGCGGGGCGTTACAAACTGTTTCCTGCATACCATCACGGATTCACCTCGCCATGGCAAATCAAAAATAAGCCGAATCGGGACAATCAATGTCCGATCACGCTTAAAAATTTCCGCCCTGCACATAGGCCGTCCATGAACTTTTCTTTAAAATGATGTCAATGCGATATCGCCGTTTGTCTTTGGTCATGCGGCATCACTCAGCGTCAGGCTGTTTCCTGACAATCATGGAAGTACCCCCGATGAGACTGATTCTCGTGATGTTATTGATGTTGAGCGGCTACGCGCACGCCGGTTGTGAAAACATCAAAGACGATGACCAACGCAACTATTGCAAGGCCAAGGAAGGCTGGGGTGGCTGCCAGAACATCAAAAATGATGACATGCGCAACGCCTGCAAATCCGAAGCTGAAGGTAGCGATAGCTGTGGGAACATCCGCGACGATGATCAGCGCAATCTCTGCAAAGGCAAGAGAGGCATCGACAGCTGCACGAACATTCACGACGATGACCTGCGTAACTTGTGCAGGGCACAACAAGGTCGGGGTGGCTGCCAAAACATCAAAAACGATGACATGCGCAGAGACTGCAGAGCCACGACCAATGGCTGATGGGTGCCACCGACGCCACTGCCCCCAATAGTCGTTCCGGCCCGGTCATCTCGCGAGTAATGTTTGCCCGCCTCTGGCACGAGGCGGGCACTCGGGATTGACCGCTCGGTATACTCCCCCGCCATGCTTGCCCCGCATCACGCCTCAACCTGGAAAGGACACCGATGAGCAGTATTCCACTCTCCGAACAGATGGGCGCAATGGCCTTGGTCGATGAGTTGCGCCATCAGCAGAAACAGGTTCAGGAACACCTCGATCTGCCGCGACGCCGAGCCGAAATTGCCGAGCACATTCGCACCTATTACCAGAACCACAACATCGTGTTCGACGACAACCTGATCGAACAAGGCGTGCGTCAGGTGTTCGCGCGTCGTCTGCTGCTGGAAATGCCGCCCGTGGGTGCAATCGACACCTGGCTGATCAACTCGTTAGTCCGGCGCTCCGGTGTGATCAAAACGCTGCGAACCTCTGCCATGGTGCTATTGGTCATTGCCTTCGCGGTCTACAAATTCACCAGCCCGACGGTTTACAGCCCGGCCGAAGTGAGCGAGGTCAGCACCGACGCCGCGATTGTCCGCGATGATCGCAAAAAGCTGTTCCAGGAGGTGGACAAGCAGCGTGGCGCCGTAGAGGCCCTGGCTCGCAGGCTGGCCGAACAACCGGACCCGCAGGCCAGCGTATTGCTGCAGCGCGCCCGAAGCGCGCTGCCGGCTACCGACGTACGCACGTCTATCGGTCTTTCCGAACCCGTCACATCAGCAAACGCAGCCGCGATCGAAATCCGGGTCAAAGAACTCAAGGAGAGCCGGTATGCAGTCAACCGGTCTCTGTACGAAGTTGAAGGCAATGTGAAGTATGCCGGACGTATCCTCGACACTCGCAATGACCTTAAAGCAATGCTGCAAGACCCGAAATTTGCCCTCGGGATTGCCCACTCCAGCAATCTGGACCAGCGCCTGGCGGAAGTCGACCAGTTGCTCAAGCAAGTCAACGGCTACGACAGTAACCAGGATGCACAAGCGGCGTACAACGATCTGCGTGGCGATCTCTGGAACTATGAACAAGACATGCTCAAACTGCAGTCCATGCGCTACCGCTCGCTGAAAGAGCGCATCACCTCCCGCTGGGTACCGGATGAAATCCGGACCCAGTTGCGCAGAAAAGTCGAAGTCATCCACCAGCTCCTGGAAGTCGGTGACTCGATGGCCGCCGAGCGAAAAATCAATCATCTGATCAGTTCGATGAAAGATGCAGGCTACTGGCGCCGCTGGGGTGGTTCGGGAGAATGACAGATTGAAAAGAACGCCCCCCATGAGCAGCACCGCACTCTCCGAGCAACTGAAGGCGATGGCGTTCATCGACAAGCTGCGCCATGAGCAAAAGCAGATTCAGGATCATCTGGACTTGCCCAGCCGTCGCGCGGACATCGCCGAGCGCATCCGCGCCTACTACATCAGCAACGCCATCGAGTTCGATGACAAATTGATCGAACAGGGTGTGCGGCAGTTTTTCGCCCATCGCCTGATGCTGGAGATCCCGGCACTCAATGGATTCAATACGTGGTTGGTCAAGTGGCTCAACCGCCGCGGCGCTTCGCCGGCGAGCGTCAAACCGGCAGACATACGCCTGGCACCACTCATTCTGCTGATCCTGTTATCCAGTGCGCTGATCCTGTGGGCGAATCACCACTATAAGGATGCCGGGAGAGTTGACAACATCGTCAAAAATGCCTGGGCGATGCGCGACAAAAGCTTCGAGTTGAACAAGCAAGTGCAGTCAATAACCAAACGTCTCGCGGTGTTGCGCAAGAGCAACGCCGAACACCCGAGCGCGAACATCGGCCGTTTGCTCCAGCATGCGCAGTCCAGAATGCCAACCAGCGCTTTCCGCACGGACCTTGGTGTGGATATAAAAATCACCAAAGACAATCTGGACCTGGTGGAATCGCAGTTCATGACATTCAACGCGCAGCAACGGCGGTTCGACACCGACTCTGACCTAATCTACAACGACATGAAGTATGCCGGTGCAATCATCTGGATGCGCCAGACCCTGCGTGACATCCGCCAGGACCCGAAGAATGTCGCCAGGATCGAACAATCCAGCAGTCTGAAACAGCGACTGACACTGCTCGGGCAACAGCTTGAGCGCATCAACAACGAGAAGACTTACGGCGATGCGTTCTCCACGTTCCGAGATATCGACGATGAGCTGTTTGGCATCGGTCAATAAACCACCGACTGCCTGGCCACCCTCACGAAAGGACACCTGATGCGCAGCATTTCACTCTCGGACCAAATGACGGTCGTAGCCCTGATCGACGAACTGCGGTATCAGCGCAAACTGGTCCAGGAGCACCTCGACCTGCCCCGCCGCCGCGCAGAGATCGCCGAGCGCATCCGTGCCTATTACCTGAGCCAGGACCTGCCCGTGGACGACGACCTGATCGAACAGGGCGTGCATCAGTTCTTTGCCCGCCGTTTGATCCTCGAAACGCCGCCAACCCATCTTGTCAGCTCGTGGCTGATCAGGACGTTGGTTAGTCGGCAGGCGCTGGCCGGCCGCGTCCGACGCATGCTGCCTCGGTTCGGGATCCTGCTCCTGCTGGGCGTCGTGCTGGGGGTTGGCGTGCTGTTGCAAAAGCAGTGGGCTTCCGGCGGGGACGATCTGAAGATTCTTGAAGTCAAATTAGCTGCACATGGCTTGTCCGGCAGTCTGCGCGATCAGAACACAGCGCTTGAGAAGCTCCGGACGCTGTTCGCAAAGGTTCAGCGCGAAAACGTACAACAGCCGGACGAGACAGCGACCCGCCTGCTCCAGCGTGCCGAACAGAAACTCCCGGCTCGCGGCCTGCAGACCGATATCAGCAGTAACACCCCGGTAACCCGCGATAACGTCCTGGCCTTGGACTCGCAGATCAACGACCTTGACCGGCAACGTCTGCAATTGAATCGGGACACCTACGCGGCTGAGCAAGACATCCAGCGCGCCAGCGGTATTCTCGGCACACGCCGAAAGGTCCAGGAATTACTGAAGGATCCGAAACGTGCCGCCGCCATTGCCCAATCGAGCAACCTCGATGAACGCCTGGCCGAGATTGATCAGGCGCTGAAAAACATGGATGACAATCAGGGGACGGCGTATGCCGCTTACTCGGAGCTGTCGCGTGACCTGTTCGGCGACACCAGTCTGTTGGACTTGCAGACCAGTCGCTTCCAAGGCTTGCGGGCACGGATTGAGCGCAAAGAGTTTCCAGCAGAACTACGCGAATCCTTGCAGTCGCGCCTGCAGGAAATCGAAGCCGACCTGAAAAAGGGAAACTCGAACGCCGCCGAGACAAAAATCACTCAGACACGACAAAAACTCAGGGCAGCAGGCTATTGGTCGCTGTATTGACCAGCCCGACCTTCAGCCTGCAATTTCTTCCCTTGACCGCGACTCAACAGGTACTGCAATGACCTCAACCACCCAGAACCAGGCGTCATCGACCGCCAGACAGACGCCGGCGCACAGTGCCAAAGACTACGAAGACATCCGCCAGGAATGCAGGGAAAAACTGCGCGCCTACAGTGAAAACGAAGCCTATGTCTTCCTGCGTGATCGGGCCTATGGCACCGACCAATACGCGTTCGGTTTTTTCCAGCGCTGGCTCGACGGCCTGCTAGCCAAACGCATCAACTACGCTGGCAATCGCCAGAACGAGTTGATGCTGCTGGCGATGCAGGCGCGCAATGAAGAGCTGCACGGCAAGCCGCCCGCTGAGCGTTAATGCCTGCCCACACCCAGAACAGACGACACCACGTAAGGACACTCGATGACCAACTACCTCGAACGGGCACTCACTGGTCTGCGCACGATTGGCATCAACCTGTTTCAACCCGTTCACGATGCACCGGTGCTGGTACTGCTCGAGCGCGTTGCTCAGTACAACAACAGCAAAGTCACCGCCATCGCTTCGGTACTGCAGCAGTCGACCGCGTTCAACAGCATGGTCCGCGAGCAGATTGAAGGCATGGACATTTCCACGCGCTTCATGGACATCACTCAGCGCTTCAGCTCGATCCGTGAAGACGCTTCTGCCATGGCCGAATGGATGGACGACGGCCGCCTCGACACCCTGGAAAAACTCAAGCTGAGCTGGATGAACCTGCGCCGCGGATCGATTCCCAGCCGCTTCAATGACATCCGCGAGAGCTACTTGCAGGTGTGCAAATCGGCCAATGACCAGATTACCCGGGAAAGCGTGGTGCTTGAGGCGTACATGGATTTCCGGATGGCAATGAAAGCCGCCGAAGTCGACGCCCAGCAAGTTTTGGCAGTGGCCGGCAAGGCGCTAGAGCAACGCACTCAGGCGCTGAACGACGCCGGCGCTCAGGTCACCGCTGCCGACACCGCCGAGCCGGCCCGGCGCGCCAGCCTGGAGTTGCAACGCGATGAAGCCGTTCGCGCCCTGCAGGATGAAGACAAGCGCTACCAGATCGTCAAAGACATCGCCGATGACCTCAAGGTCGGGTACAACACCGCTGAAATGGTGTTTGCCCGGATCAATCAGGTGCATGTGATCAAGGAGCGCCAGTACCAGCGCATGGTCTCGTTCTTCTCCACCAACGAAGTGGTACTGACCGGCCTCGCCGTATCCTTCACCAGCAACAGCGGCCTGGCCGAAGCGACCCACACACTCAATGCCACCACCGAAGGCGTCAGCAAAGGGCTCGAGGCGTTGGGCTCTGCCGGCAATCAACAGATCGAAGCGGCGGTCAAAGCCAGCTACGGCTCGACCATCAGGGTCGATTCGGTTCGTGCACTTGCCGATGCGACCCTGAGCTTCCAGACCGAGATGCAAAGCCTGACCGACAGCTACCGTACCGAATCAAGCAATGCCGCCCGTGACATTGCCGATGCAGTGGAAGATGCCAAGCGCAAGTTTGCAGCGCTGCTGAGCAAGGCTGTCTGACGTTTCCAATGCAAAAACGCCGATGCCCGCCGGGGCATCGGCGTTCATGTACGTCGCATGACGTTGAAGGTTTACGCACATGAAAAAGGGACACCATTGGGTGTCCCTTTTTTGCCTTTGGAGCAAACAGATCAGTCAACGTTTCATGGCTTCGCACTGGTTGCGCAGGTCCCCATTGCCGATGCTCGCACAGCTACTGCCCTGCTTCGCTTCGCAGAAGGCGCGCTGATCACGATCCCCGATGCTGGCACATGAACCGCCTTTCTCCGCTTCGCAGGCCGTACGCAAATCGTAATTGTCGATGGAATAACAACTAGCGCCTTTCTTGGCGTCGCAATAGGCGCGCTGGTCACGATCCTCGATACCAGCGCATGAACCGCCCTTCTCCGCTTCGCAGGCCGTGCGCAAATCGTAATTGTCGATGGAATAACAACTGCTGCCTTCCTGCGTGGCCTGGCAATAGTTGCGTTTGACAGGATAACTGATGCTGGCACAACTGGCGGAAACGTAACCGCTGAACATCAATAACATTGCAAGAATCAACTTCATCTCACACTTCCTTGGGTTGCCAGGAAACAGCCTGGCACTGGTTGATGCAATCAAAACCAGATCAGCGCTTCATGGCTTCGCACTGATTGCGCAGGTCAGAATCATGGATGCTCGAACACGTGCTGCCCTTCTTCGCCTCACAAAATGCACGCTGATCGCTGTCATGGATGCTGGAGCAGGTACTGCCTTTCTCAGCCTCACACATTGCGCGCAAATCCGAATCATGAATGCTGGAACATGTGCTGCCCTTTTTCGCCTCGCAGTAAGCACGCTGGTCGCTGTCGTGAATGCTCGAACAGGTACTGCCCTTCTCGGCTTCACAGGACGCTCGCAAATCACTATCCCGGATCGAGGAGCAGGTACTGCCTTCCTGCGTGGCCTGGCAATAGTTGCGTTGATCGCTGTCACGGATGCTGGAACAACTGGCAAACGTGTAACCGCTGAACATCAATAACATCGCAAAAATCAGTTTCATCTCACACTTCCCTGGGTTGCCAGGAATCAGCCTGGCACTGCTTGATCCATTCTCAATGAGCGTCGCGACACGCCATCAAATTGACATCGCTTTTTAGGAAAGTTCAAACAGGCAAATAAGATCCGCGCAGATTTTTGAGTCTGAAAAACGCGTAGGAAAACACCACCTGTGGCGAGGGAGCTTGCTCCCGCTGGGCTGCGAAGCAGACCCAAAACCGGCCAGTCCTTTTCTCCAGGTCCACCGCATGCGCCGGAATACGCCGACTGCGTCGCCGAGCGGGAGCAAGCTCCCTCGCCACAAGGTTGGGTTGGCGTCCTACAGGTCGGTTGTGGTGGCTGAAATGGCTGACTAGAGTGGTGTCGTCGCTAACTAAATTAGCGATAGGGTTTCGCAGCCCTTAAGATTGACACCTTGTTCCGTCAAGTTCGGCCGACTCCCGGCTGTCCACGTTTTATGGCGGTTGTGCGTGGGAGACCTCCGGGTCTGCCGGGTCATGGTGTTTATCCTCCGGTCTGCGAACCCGCGCATAGCTGCCACCCTTTTGTTTCGCAGCACAATGGTGGCAATTCCTCTTTGCCAAGGATTAACACCATGACGACGCAAACACCGCTCCACCACTACGCGCACATGTCCCACCCCGCCACCGACCACCCTGTCCTCCTGATCGACGCCGATGCCCCATTGCGTGAACTCCACGCCTGCCTCGCCGAACGCCTCAACGCCGTCCTCAAATACCTTGACCTCATCGCCTGCACCAGCCTCCCCGATTACGCCGAACATGACATCAACACTGTGACCAACATCGCCAGGATCATGGTGCAGGACGTGAGTGATGTGTTTCGGGTAATCGAGCAGCGAGGTTTCGACGCGCCAGCCTGATAACCAACACATTGCCAAAGTGCCAACTTCATAAACGCCCGGTCATCCAACCAGCGATAACGTCGTTGGCACTTGGGAATAATCACCTCCTGACTTCCGCGCCCCTTGTAAGACGCGTCTGAACTTCACCAATAGCGAACCAGCGCCTCACTGTCCCGGCTTTAGTTGACGGTTACTCTTCAAACAAGAGTTTTCCAGTCAATAAGGCAGAGCTTCCATGGCCAACCACAGCTACATGAGCATTACCGGAAACCGTCAAGGCTTGATCTCCGCCGGTTGCTCCGACACAAACTCAATCGGCAACAAATGTCAGTTAGGCCACCTCGACGAAATCATGGTCCTGGCCTATTCCCACAACATGACCACCGGCAATAACGGCGGCGTCACTGCCGACCGTGGCAAGCACTTGCCGATCATGATCACCAAGAACATCGACAAATCCTCACCACTACTGTCCGCCGCACTTCATGAGCGTGAAGTGCTGGACTGCACCCTCTTCTTCTACCGAACCTCACCCGCTGGAACACAGGACAAGTACTTCAAAATCCACATTGCCGGCGCAAAAATCGCCCACATCAACCTCCAGGTTCCCCACGCCATCCACTTGAACGACGCACAGCCTCAAGAATTGGTGTCATTTACTTATCGCGAAATCAGTTGGACACACCTACAGGCGGGCACGTGCGGTTTTAGCCGTTGGGGAAATGAAGATGAATGAGGATTCGTGTGACATCAACGACGTTACCCATGCCGCTTCAGACCTTATTGCCTTTGGGTGCCATTTAGGCGCAACCCAATTGTACGACAGCTTCGCGCAACTAAGATTTAGCGAGATTGTTGTTGGTTTTGCGAATGAAGTTATCGGGGCAGTTAATGATGGCATTGTTAGTGCCAAGCAAGGGTTGCAGGCACTTAAAGAGGAACACGCCGACTTATCAAATAAAATATTGTTCTACGCCCAGAACGGTGTGGGTGCTGCGGCGGGGATTATGCAGATTCAAACAGGCGCTATCGTAATTGCGAGCACGCGCGGTGGAGCCATGCCATTAGGTGTACTTTATTATGCGCATGGCGCAAACAACGTTTATGAAGGGGTAGGAAATATCTACAATGGCCCGACCGAGCCAGCGTTAGTGGGACCTATCCGAAAAGGTTACCAAGCTATTTCTGGCGACATTTCCACCGGAAATACACGCTATTACCTTGTAGACCTCAGCCTTTCGGGAATAGGAGTTTTTTTTCCTGTCCGCAAGACTGGCTCGATAGAGCTTTTCAACCGAGACCCCTTAAATTATGAGCGCGCATTTAAAAGCGCGGGAAAGCTAGCACTTTCACTTGAAATACTGGCCGACATGATTACGATCAAAAATATCAAAGACGCCCCAGACACCAAATAGTATTCAGACAGATTTCATTGAACGTTTATGGAGAAAAATGTAGGCAATCACAAATCCCGAAACCCCAACAATTCCGCGATAAAAGTTTGAAAACATGGGCGACTCGCCAACGACAAGATCATACATCTGAATAGCTACCTCCGCGCAGAACACAGAAGACATGAAGCTAAAACAACAGACAACCAGCCACGGGGTTTTCCGAATAAGAAAAGGGCGCTGAAGAACTTTAAGAATCAATTCGAAAAACAAATAACGAAAATTCAAAATCAACAAGAAAACAAATAACACAGCCCTGACAATACACCCAACAAATTCATCTAACTGGAGCATTTTTTCAAATTCATACACCAACAATACTGCATAAAAAGCCGAAATAGCGAAACTTGCGAAACACAGCTTTATAACAACATACACCTTTACTAAAATCCCCATCAACAAGAACCACCTTAGTCTATATTGCTAGCATTCAGAATGCACAGCCCACACTTTGATCCCAAAAACACAAAAAACGTCTAACAATATACATACTCACAAACCATCGAGCGCCACACAAAAAACATCATCATTACACACTCATACTTTCCTTACACCGCTATGCGAATCATCCTACGAAATTTTCCTAGCGCCTAAAAAACCCCTAAAAAACAAATAAACCCTAATAAGGGCCACCCATAAAAATCGATACACGAGCAAAAAAAATCCGACACCCAAACAGGTATCGGATCATTCAAAACTCACAGAAATTGAACACTTACACCAATCAAAAGTTAGCAGGCGTATTCGCACTAATTATCTCAGCCTCATCCGCCCCGATATTCCGAAACTTATGCGGCAACGTCGTCGGAAAGTAATAACCATCCCCGGCATTCAAAACACTCACCGACCCATCCACGGTCAACTCAACAGTCCCCCGCGTAACAAGCCCGCACTCCTCACCTTCCGCATGCACAATCGGCTCTTCCCCGGAGCTCGCGCCCGGTGCGTATTGCTCGCGCAGCAAGCGCATCTGCCGGCTCGGCACGGAGGCGCCGATCAGCAGCAGGCGCAGGCCATGGCGGCCCAGATCGGGTTGTTCGTTGGCGCGGAAGACGTATTGATGTTCACGCGGTGGCTGGTCGAAGGTGAAGAAGTCGGCCAGGGACATCGGGATGCCTTCGAGCAGCTTTTTCAGTGAGCTGACGGAAGGACTGACGCGATTCTGTTCGATCAGGGAGATGGTGGCATTGGTCACGCCGCTACGCCGGGCCAGCTCGCGCTGGGAGAGTTTGTAGCTTTCGCGTACTAGTTTGAGTCGAGAACCCGTATCCATGACTGCCTTATGTGAGAACGACTTAAGGGCGATGGGGGTGGGTGGCGGGTGCCGCGCAGGTCGCGCGGATCACGTTGCTCCCGTGTCCCGGAACCGTGAAAGGCGGCTATTAAATCACGTTTGGTGGTGTTGCTCAGCAGGTTCGATGGATGGTGGGGGAAATGAGCCTGCCGGGCTTTAATTCTGAGTAAACACAGAACCTGTGGAAGCGGGCTTGCCAATGCTGAGGCCAGCCCAATCACCACAAAACCATATCGAAGAAGTATCACCACCGCGCCCAATTAATATTGTACGAATCCAAGCCCTGCTTCCAATACTCGACCCCAGCAGCCACCCACCCGGGCCGGATGCAGCCAGGCGAGGGAATGCGCGTGCCTTGCGCATAGAAATGGCCGATTGCCCGGGACGTGGATGCCGAGAGCCGAAAGGCTCCCTTCCCCGCTATCAGGAGATCGACTTCAATGATCATCGATATCAGTTGCTATCCCACCGATCTGGTGGACCTCGCCTGGAGGCATGACGGTGACCCCTTCACCGGCGAGCGTCTGCTGGAGATGATGGATGGCCCTTACATGGTCAACGGCAAGCCTCGCCGCATCGACAAAGCCTTCATCCAGCCGCCGCAGGGCAACACGATTTACACCTGGACCGACGGCGACCTTTCGGGCCGTGAATCCATCGACGCCTACATGGCTTACACCCTGAAAATGGTGCAGACCTACCCGGACCGTTTCATTGGCTGCTTCGTCTACAACCCGCGCTGCGGCTTGGAAAACGGCGTCGAGGCGATTGAGCGTTACGTCAAGGAACACGGCTTCAAGATGGTCCAGATGCAGGCCAACATGCACGCCTACCGTCCCGACCGCGCACTCGACTGGGTGCGTCCGTGCTTCGAGAAATGCGCCGAGCTGGGCATTCCTGTGAAGCTGCACACCGGCGACGGGCCTTACAGCATCCCGTCGGAATGGGTGCCGATGATCAAGGAGTTTCCCAACGTCGATTTCATCATGGCTCACTTCGGCGTGCAGACCGGCGGCGTTTACGTATTCGAACCGATGCAATGGGCGATGGAGTTGCCCAACGTCTACTGCGAGTCCGGTTGGTGCCTGCAATCGCGCATCGTCGAGTTCGCCAAGGTCCTGCCAACGCACAAGATCCTGTTTGGCACCGACACCCCGCCGAACGAACCAGGCATGTGGCTGCGCCTGCTCGAAGTGTTGTGCCACGAGCCGCCACAAGGCCTGAACCTCGACGAGGACACCCTCGAAGAGTACCTGGGCAATAACACTGCGCGGATGATCGGCCTCGAGCCCACCCCGCCGCCCCGTTCCGTTTCCGAAGCAGAGGCGCAACTCAAGCGCCCCGTCACCACGCAACTGGCCAGGAGCTGAACCGATGATCATCGACACCCATCTGCACCCCACCAACCTGGTCGACGAGGCCTGGCGCCACACCGGCGAACCGTTCACCGGCGAGCGCATGCTCAAGTTGATGGACGGCCCGTACATGATCAACGGCAAACCGCGCCGCATCGACATGGGTTTCATCCAGCCGCCACCGGGCAACACCGGTTATCGCGACGGCAACCGCCGGGGGCGTGAGGGCGTGCGCGACTACATGTCGTACATCGCCGAGCTCTGCATGAAGTACCCGGACCGCTTCATCGGCAACTTCAACTTCAACCCGCGCTGGGGGCCGGAAAACGGTGCGGCAGAGCTGGAATTCCACATCAAGGAATACGGCTTCAAGATGCTCAAGCTGCACGCCAACATGCACGGTTACCGCCCGGATCGGGCGCTGGACTGGTTGCGTCCGGCGATGAAGGTCTGCGCCAAGTACAACATCGTCGTGCTGATCCACACCGGCGACGGTCCGTACACCATTCCGACGATGTTCTACCCGATCATCCGCGAGTTCCCGATGGTCAATTTCATCATCGGCCACTTCGGCATCCAGACCGGCGGCAACTATTCGTTCGAAGCGTTCTGGATGGCCATGGACACGCCGAACGTGTACTGCGAATCCGGCTGGTGCTTCCAGTCGCGGATCGTCGAGTTTGCCAAGGAGTTGCCGCGCAACAAGATCGTGTTCGGCACCGACTCGCCGCCAAACGAACCGGGCATGTGGCTGCGTGAGCTGGAGGTGCTGTGCTCACCGGCACCGCAAGGCTTGGGCATTGATGAGGATCATTTGGAGGACTACCTGGGCAATAACATCGCCAGGTTGTGCGGGATCGAACCGACGCCACCGCCCAAGGATCTGGTTGAGGCCGATATCCGCCTCACCACCACGTATCTCTAGGTACTCGCACATTCCAATGTGGGAACAGTGTCACAGCAGGTAAAACAGCGACTTTACAGGCACGAAGATGACCCGGCGTTCGCTCGACCGGCAGGCCAACGGCTTGTCGATCGAACGCCCTCTCAGCCCTGGGTGCCTGCTTTTTAAAAGGTGAAACCATGACCCGTTCGACGCTCGGCGACTCTCAGGACTTTCACGTATTCATCGACGCCTATCGCCGTGAGTACCCGGACGATGTGCTGACCATCACCCAACCCCTTTCTGCCGATCAGGACGTCACCGCCCTGGTCGATGCCCTCGCCGCTCAGGGCCGCGATCCATTGCTGGTCTGCGAAAACGTCGGCGACCTCAAGGTGCCGGTGGCGACCAACCTGTTCGCCTCCCGCACCCGCATCGCCAGACTGTTCGGCGTCACCCCAGCGCAATTGCACGACACCTTTCAGACCCGCGCCAACCAGCCGATCGCGCCACGTTACGTGGAAACCGGCCCGGTCCTGGATGAAGTCTTCGAAGGTCAAGCGCTGGATCTGGCGCTGCTGCCGATGCTCAAGCATTTCGACAGTGATCGCGGCCCGTACATCACCAACGCGATCATCATCGCCGAGGACCCGCTGACCGGCATCGCCAACATGAGCTATCACCGTTCAATGCGTCATGCTCGCCAGGCTCTAGCCACCAGCCTGCACTCGCGCGGGCATCTGTGGCGAATGCTGCAGACCGCCCGCGAGCGTGGCGAAGAATTGAGGGTGGCGATGGTGGTCGGCGCGCACCCGTTGTTCATGCTTGCCGCTGCGGCACGTCTGCCCTACGGCAGCGATGAGCGCGCCGTCGCTGGTGGACTGTTCGGCGCTCCGCTGGAGCTGGTCAAAACGCCGCGCTACGGCATCGGTGTGCCGGCCTACGCCGAATTCGTACTCGAAGGCGCCATCGACCCGGCGGCCTACGCCGAGGAAGGCCCGTTCGGTGAGTTCAGCGGTTATTCCTCTGATCGCTCGACCAACAACGTGTTGCGCGTCGACACCCTGCTGCGGCGCAAGGACGCCTGGCTGGTGGACGTCATGGGCGGCCGCTATGCCGAACACCTGACGCTGGCTAGGCTGCCTCGTGAAGCGGAAATGAGCGAGAAGCTCAAGGCACGTTTCCCCGCCGTCACCGCCGTGCATTACCCGAACTCTGGTACCCATTTTCATTGCTACGTCGCGCTGGACCAGAGCCGCGACGGCGAAGCGCGGCAGGTCATGTTGGCCCTGCTCGGCTGGGACCCCTACTTGAAAACCGTAATCGCGGTAGACAGCGATATCGACATCAGCGATGACAGCCAGGTGTTGTGGGCGCTGGCGACGCATTTTCAGCCGCATCTGGATGTATTCATGATCGACGGTTTGCCCGGCAGTCCGCTTGACCCATCGTCCTCGGTCAACGGCACCACCTCACGCATGGGTCTGGATGCCACGCGCGGCTCGGGTTTCGACGGGATCAAGGCGCAACTCGATCCGGACGTGCTCGAACGTGCCCGGCAACTCATCAAAGGGCTGCAATCGTGAACCGTCAACGGCTGGTGGTCGGCATCAGCGGCGCGTCCGGTTTCATTTACGGCGTGCGCTTGCTGCAATTGCTCGCCGAGCTAGATATAGAAAGCCACTTGATCATCAGCCGCGCCGCGCTGCTGACCATGGCCCACGAAACCGACTACAAACTGGCCGATGTCACAGCGCTCGCCAGCCACTATCACCGCGCCGATGACGTCGCCGCCGGAATCGCCAGTGGATCGTTCCGCTGCCTGGGCATGGTCGTTGCGCCGTGTTCGATGAGGACACTAGCGGAGATCGCCACTGGCACGTCATCGGGGCTGATCGGCCGCGCCGCCGACGTCACCCTCAAGGAGCGCCGCACCCTGGTGCTGATGGCCCGGGAAACGCCGCTGACCCTCGCCCACCTGCGCAACATGACCGCTGTCACCGAGATGGGCGGGATCATCGCCCCACCGGTGCCGGCCTTTTACGCCCGCCCGGAGAATCTGGCGCAAATGGTCGACCACAGCCTCGGCCGCGTGCTCGACCTGTTCGGCCTCGACGCTGGCACCGCACAGCGATGGCGAGAACACCGAGTACCCGGTGAGAGCGGGCTTGCTCGCGAATGCGGTGGTTCAGTCGCCATTACCGCTCAATGACACACCGCTTTGGCGAGCAAGCTCGCTCCAGCATTTGATAGCGCTGCGACAAAAATACCTGAGGAGATCCAGATGAACACTCCCTTCAACGCCCCAACCCCGAACACCAAAATCCCGGTGACCATCCTCACCGGGTTCCTCGGTGCCGGTAAAACCACCCTGCTCAACTACATCCTCAAGGAAAACCACGGCCGCAAGATTGCCGTGATCGAAAACGAATTTGGCGAAGTCGGCATCGACGGCGATCTGGTGCTGAGCTCCGAAACCGAAGAAATCTACGAGATGGTCAACGGTTGCGTGTGCTGCACCGCCGAGGTTCGCGAGGATCTGGTGCGCATCGTCCGTGAACTGGTGGCGCGCCCGGTACGCCTCGATCACATCCTCATCGAAACCAGTGGCCTGGCCGATCCCTACCCGGTGGCGCAGAGCTTCTTCATCAATGACCCGATTGCCGAGGAAGTCGAACTCGACGCGATCGTGACCATGGTCGACGCCAAGCACATCGCCCAGCACCTGGAGGACCTGCAACTGGACGGCGTCGACAATCAGGCGGTGGATCAGATTGTTTGCGCTGACCGGATCGTCATCAACAAGGTCGATCTGGTCAGCCCTGAAGAGGTGGAAGCGCTGCGCGGCAAGATCCGTGGACTGAACGCCACGGCGGATCTGGTGACGTCCACCCATGCGCAAATCGATCTGACGAAAATCCTCGGCATCGGTGCGTTTGAATGTACGCAGAAGCTCATGGAGATCGGCGCTGAACATCACGATCAGCAGAAGCACCACGACCATGCCCATGAAGAGCCTGATCACGAGCATGACCCGAGCGTGTCATCGGTGGGCATCGCCGTGGACGGCGCGGTCAACCTGATGGCCTTCCACCGCTGGATCAGCGAATTGCGCGCCTCGCAGGCCGACAACCTGTACCGCATGAAAGGCGTGTTGGCGGTGGCCAACGAAGACCAGCGTTACGTGCTGCAAGGCGTACACAGCCTGGTGGAGTTCCGGGCATCGACCGCGTGGGGCACGGAGCCCCGCTCAAGCAAGATCGTGTTCATCGGCCGCGACCTGGATCGTGCGGCGCTGAACCAGGGCTTTGCAGCCTGCCTGGCAGGCTGAACAAGACCTCGGAGCCGGTGGATGGCGGCTTCGCAGCACGAATGACTGATGCCGTTTTTTGAACAACACAACACCTGTGGGAGCGGGCTTGCTCGCGAAAGCGGTGGGTCATTGAACAGTGATGTCGACTGACACACCGCTTTCGCGAGCAAACCCGCTCCCACAAGGATTGCGGCGTCTCTAAGACAGCATCAGACGAATACCCCTCTCTACCGCATAAAAACAGCCAGAGGTGTTTCCCCATGTCGTCAGCCACATCCCCATCGAAAACTCCGCCCACCGTGCATCCCGTCGACCGCATTTTGCCGGTGCGCCAGATGCTCACCCTTGGCCTGCAACACATGGCCGTCTCGTACATCGGCGCCATCGCCGTGCCGTTGATTGTCGCCAGTGCCTTGAAAATGTCCCACGCCGACACCGTGGTGCTCATCAGCACCACGCTGTTCTGCTCCGGGATCGCCACGTTGCTGCAAACCGTCGGTTTCTGGAAATTCGGCGTGCGCTTGCCGATTCTGCAAGGCGTAGCGTTCAGCAGCGTCGGCCCGGTAATTGCCATCGGTAGCAACCCCGAGGTGGGCTTTGCCGGAGTCTGCGGGGCAGTGATCGGCGCCGGGGTTTTCACCATGCTGATGGCGCCGTTCGTGGGTCGACTGCGGCGGTTTTTCCCGCCAGTGGTGACCGGGTGCATCGTCACCGTGATCGGTTTGCAACTGTTCCCGATTGCCTATGAATGGGTCGGCGGCGGGCGCAATGCGAGCAACTTCGGCGCCCCGGCGTTTCTCGGCGTGGCGGTGGTGGTGTTGCTGACCATTGTGCTGGTCAACCGCTATGGCAGCCCATTGCTGCGCAACATGGCGGTGCTGGTGGGGATGCTGGTCGGTGCCGGTCTTGCCTACGGTCTGGGCATGGGCAGTTTTCACAGCGTCGAAGAAGCGCCGTGGCTGACCGTGCCCTACCCGTTCTACTTCGGTTTGCCGACCTTCAGCCTGATCCCTATCGCCACCATGGTGGTGGTGATGATCGTGCAAATGGTCGAGTCGATGGGGCTGTTCGTGGCCATCGGCGACATCGTCGAAAAACCGGTGGAAGACAAACAGGTGATCAACGGCCTGCGCGCCAACGGCCTGGCCAGCACCATCGCCGGAATGTTCGCCGCGTTCCCGTTTATTGCCTTTATGGAGAACGTCGGCCTGGTGATTCTGACCGGCGTGCGCAGCCGTTGGGTGGTGGCGGTCAGCGGTTTGCTGATGTGCTCGATTGCACTGGTGCCAAAGGCAGGCGCGATCATCGCCTCGATGCCGACGGCAGCCCTCGGCGGCGCCGGTATCGCCATGTTTGGTGTGGTGGCGGCGGCCGGGATTCAGACGCTCGCCAAAGTCGACTACGAGCGCAATCGCTACAACGTGCTGATCGTCGGTTTTACCATCGCCGCCGCCCTGGTGCCGGTGCTCGCGCCCACCCTGTTCAAACAATTACCCGAATGGTCGCAGCCGTTCCTGCACAGCAGCGTGGTGATCGCCTGCCTGGTGTCGGTGCTGCTCAATGCCGCGCTCAATGGCGTCAGCGCGCCCGAAACCACCGCCGGTAAATCTGCCTCGCACATTCTCTGACTGGAGCCTGCCCATGACTCAACTTCAAAACATCCTGATTAAAAATCCGGTCGCGGTGATGACCGGTCTGCGCGGCCCGCGTGCCCGAGCTGGCGCCGTGGACATCCGCGTGGTCAACGGCCGTATCGCTGAAATGGCCGCCCACCTTGAGCCACAACCCGGCGAACGGGTAATCGATGCGCGCCACTGCGTGGTCTACCCGGGCTGGATCAACACCCACCATCACCTGTTTCAGAACCTGCTCAAAGCCGTGCCCGAAGGTCTGAATCAGGATCTGCAAGGCTGGCTGGCCAGCGTGCCCTACCCGCGCCTGAACCGTTTCACGCCGCCACTGGCGCGGATCGCCGCAAGGTTGGGCATGGTCGAATTGCTGCTATCCGGTGTCACCACCTGCGCCGATCACCACTACCTTTATCACGCCCACGGCAGCACCGAGACCGGTGACTTGCTGTTCGATCTGGCTGATGAGTTCGGTCTACGTTTTGTGCTGTGCCGAGGCGGTGCACTGGAGTCAGCCAGCGCGCATCCGGGCTTCTCGAAAACCGTGCTGCAACCGGAAAGCCTTAAGCAAATGGTCGGCGACATCGAGCGACTGAAATCGCTGTATCACCAGGACACGCCGGATGCGATGCGCCGTGTCGTGGTCGCGCCAACTACTCCGACCTTCTCGCTGCCACCGACCTTGCTGCGTGAACTGGCCCATACCGCTCGCGGGCTGGGTTTGCGCCTGCACACGCACTTGTCCGAAACGCAGAACTACGTGAATTTCTGCCGCGAAAAATACAACTGCCTGCCCGTAGAGTTCGTCGCCGAACACGAATGGCTCGGCCCCGACGTCTGGTTTGCCCACGCAGTGCACCTGCAACCCGGCGAAATCCGCCTGCTCGCGCAAACCGGCACCGGCATCGCCCACTGCCCGGTGAGCAATGCACGCCTGGGCAGCGGCGTCGCGCCCGTGCCGCAGATGTATGAGGCCGGCGTGCCGATCTCCCTCGGCGTCGACGGCGTGGCGTCCAACGAATCCGGAAGCATGGTCGGCGAAGCCAATACCGCGTGGCTGATCCACCGCGCCGAACAAGGTGCCTCGGCAACGACCGCGGAAGATGTGATCCATTGGGGCACAGCGGGCGGCGCGCAGGTGTTGGGACTCGGTGCCGTCGGCACGCTGGAAGTCGGCCAGGCGGCCGATCTGGTGATCTACAGCCTCGACCATCCACGCTTTTACGGTTTCCACGACAGCGCCGTCGCACCCGTGGTGGCGGGCGAACCGATCACGGTGAAATACAGCCTGGTCGGCGGCCGTGTGGTCGTGGACAACGGCGTGATTCCGGGGCTGGATATCGAACGCATGCGCGCCGATGCGTGGGAAGGTGTGCAGGCGATGATGACGGTCGATGGGTGAATTGCTGCGCACTAATTAACCCTGTGATCGCTGGCTTGCCAGCGATGGCGGACTGTCAGTTAAAGCAATGTCAGCTGACCCACCGCTATCGCTGGCAAGCCAGCTCCCAAAAAAAGCAGGTGTATTAGCCGCTTCCCGATTTCTCGACTAAAGTTACCCCCTCATCGGACAGAGCCCCTGCCAGCCACACAGGGCTCTTGATCAAGGAGAGACTGATGACATCCCGCCCCAACTTCGAACAGACCTACCGCACCTGGTCCAGCCCGATTCTGCTGGAACTGAAAAAGCGCGAGCACCAAATGGCGCCGGTCGAGCGTCAGGCACTTGAGAATGTTTTAGTGGAAAGAAGGTTGCTGGACATTGGCAACCCCGACGGTATTGAGCGCCGTCAGGGCAAGTCAGGATCGTGAACCTGTCAGGTGTGAGGCGCGGCATTTAAACACGATTGGCGCGGCACACCTGTGGCCGTCATTTGAAGCGCATGGCTCAGATCGGAGAAATCGTCGCGAGCAGGCCGATCAGAATGGTCAGTACCAAAAATCCACCCAGAAAAAACGCCATCTTGTTCATGTTGCTCTCCTCAATGCTGAGCTTGCGGTGCACTGGACGCTTCGGGATGAAGGATTGTCGCGAGTGACCGAACTGCCGGGGCATTTTGAGCGGATGACTGAACCGGTTACAGAGGCAGATAAAGCAGAAAAATACGGATCAGATGAAGATCTGATCCGTTTGAGCGATTAACCGACATTCAGATCGGCACACAAAGGTCCCGTTTCGACGTGGTTGATCTAGAGTCATTTCCGTCGCATGAAGAACAACAAAAATCCAGGAGTGCAAATGACTGACCTGAACTTGCAACCCAATGTCGCCGAATCCCTGCAAAGTTGGCACGAGATGATTCGCACCGGCAACTTGAGCGCCCTGCCCAGACTGCTTGATCCGCAAGCCGTGTTCCGCTCGCCGATGGCGCACACGCCCTACCCCGGCGCACCGGTGGTGGCGATGATTCTCAACACGGTGTTCGAGGTGTTTGAAGACTTTGAATATCACCGAGAACTGGCGACCGCGGATGGGCTGAACGTGATTCTGGAGTTTAGCGCCAAGGTTGGCGCTAAAGAGCTCAAAGGCATCGACATGATTCGCTTTGATGAGAACGGGAAGATTGTCGAGTTTGAAGTAATGGTGCGGCCGTTGAGCGGGTTGCAGGCGTTGGGCGAGGAAATGGGGCGGCGGGTTGGGGCGTATCTTGCAACCGCCAAAGCCTGAGCACACTACAACCCTGCGGCAGTTAAAGGTTTGGACATCGAGTAGGAGGCGGATTCACATCCGCCGTCCTCTCACACCACCGTACGTACGGTTCCGTATACGGCGGTTCAGGTTATACGGTTAAGTCGGTTTATCGTGTCCAGTATCGAGACCAGGCCGAGGTTGTCCCATC
>NZ_JAIHLQ010000053.1 GCF_019733355.1 Pseudomonas baetica
GGAAATTAAGGATTAATAAGTGCTTAAAACAGGCTTATTCATCGAAAAAAGTCGATATTTCTAGAGTTTCAGCGAAGTGCTCTCTTTTTTACAGCCTGACGCCCGATTTGCTGGAAAAAGAAGGTCTTACTTCAGACCTTCCCTAGAAGTTGTAAAATAATCCGTCACACTACCTGTATAAACCGCGCCCTCATATTCAACTTTGACACGTTGCCCCGTTGATAAACGCTCACGCTCCAACAACAACGACTCTAAAGAAACCGCGTCCGCTGCATTTGAGATTAAAGAGCTTAATATTTTATCGCTAATTATTTTTTCCATAAACTTTTACCTCCAAGATAATTAACATGATCAAGCCGCTAAATAATCACTGAAAGCATGGAGAGTGGCACCTGTCAAACCTGACAGTAGGCAATACTTATTCGGCATCAAAATGCTGCTATGAATAACCAAATTTTCATCGTGTAACGGTTGGTTCTACAAACCGACAAGACTGAAATTCCCCACACATGACGCCACCATTGGCGCGGATAGTAAGCAGGCTAATCGGCTTTTAGCCGCCGCCACCGGATCAGTCGATTGGCCTCTCTAGGCCGTTTTTAATCTGTGAACGATTCGCCCTCTCGCCATTCTCGGGGCAGTCACCAAGCGGCACCAAGGCACAACAATGAGAGGCCAAAAATAGGCGTCCAGTCCCATATCGGTCCCATATGACCATTTTTCAGACGCCAAAAACCACAAACCCCCGACTTTCTCTAGGAAAATCAGGGGTTTGCGTTTACTGAATGTGGCGGTGAAGGAGAGATTCGAACTCTCGATACAGTTTCCTGTATACACACTTTCCAGGCGTGCTCCTTAAGCCACTCGGACACTTCACCGTATCTCTTCAAACATGTTCTGTCTGTCGAGGCGCGCTAATGTAGTCGAAAGCTTTTCCGATGGCAAACTTTTTTTTCAGAATTTTCATGCGGTTAAGAGAAGAAGTCGTTTCCACGCTCCGACAGGCCATGGCAAACCGGCCAATCTTCGGTGGGCGCGGCCTTTCTATATAGAAGGCGAAGCGTCAGCCATCTGGCGCGCTACGCTGGGCAAGCCGGGAAACGGTGACTGGCGGGTCAGTCACGGCGCTTTACCTGGCTTGCGTCGGTGAGTAACGTCTGCCTATCTTTCTTACAAGGAATAGCGTCATGAGTGAGTTGATTTCCTACCACCTCGAAGACGGTATCGCGACCCTGACCTTGAGCAACGGCAAGGTCAATGCCATTTCCCCGGACGTGATTGCGGCGTTCAATGCGGCGCTGGATCAGGCTGTGACTGATCGTGCCATCGTGATCATTACCGGTCAGCCGGGCATTCTGTCGGGTGGTTATGACCTGAAGGTGATGACCGCTGGCCCTAAAGAAGCCGTGTCGCTGGTGACCGCAGGTTCGACGCTGGCTCGCCGTCTGCTCTCTCACCCGTTCCCGGTGATCGTCGCTTGCCCGGGTCATGCCGTGGCCAAGGGTGCCTTCATTCTATTGTCCGCCGACTACCGCATCGGCGTCGATGGCCCGTTCAGCATTGGCCTGAACGAAGTGCAGATCGGCATGACCATGCACCACGCCGGTATCGAACTGGCCCGTGATCGACTGCGTCGTTCGGCATTCCACCGTTCGGTGATCAACGGTGAGATGTTTGATCCGAAAAGCGCTGTGGATGCCGGTTTCCTCGACAAGGTGGTTTGCGCCGAGGAGTTGCAAGGTGCCGCACTCGCTGCCGCGCGTCAGTTGAAGAAGATCAACATGACTGCGCACAAAAACACCAAGCTGAAGGTGCGTAAGGCTCTGCTGGAAACCCTGGATAACGCCATCATCCAGGATCAGGAGCATCTGGGTTAATCACCCGGTTCCAGCATTGAAGAAAAGCCCGACCGTCGTGTCGGGCTTTTTCCTGCAAGCTCCGTTGAAAGCGCCACGGCTGCTCTAGGACGCGTCTGACAAACAAATCTGAAACATGCGCTTAAACATCGCCTATCTCCTGACTCTATAGCGGCAATTGCCGAAAACAGTGCACATCCGTACACTGCGCCACCTTTTGTGCCGGTGGGGCCTGAAAATGCTGTTCGTGTTTCGTATGTTATTGATGAGCCTGCACTTTATTTTAGCCGGCGTGCTGGGGGTGATCCTCGGGTTGTGCCGCCCATTCAATCCGGACAACAGCCGTTTATGCGCCCGCCTCTACGCCTTGCCGGCGATGTGCATTTTGCGTCTGCGAGTGAAGTCCGACGTCAGCGGCTTGATGAGCAAGCCTGACAGTTGCGTGATCATCGCCAATCATCAATCCAACTATGATTTGTTCGTGTTCGGCAATGTCGTGCCGCGCCGCACCGTCTGCATCGGCAAGAAGAGCCTGAAGTGGGTGCCGCTGTTCGGGCAATTGTTCTGGCTGGCCGGCAACGTTTTGATTGACCGTGGCAATGCGCACAAAGCGCGCCAGTCGATGCTCACCACCACACAAACCTTGCAGAACGAAGACACGTCGATCTGGGTGTTCCCGGAGGGCACGCGTAACCTCGGTGAAGAACTGTTGCCGTTCAAGAAAGGCGCGTTCCAGATGGCGATTGCCGCTGGCGTGCCGATCGTTCCGGTGTGTGTCAGCAGCTACATCAAGCACATGCGTTTGAATCGCTGGCGCAGCGGGAAAGTTCTCATACGCTCGTTGCCGGCAATTCCTACCGCTGGACTGACCATGGACGACATGCCCATGCTCATCAGCCAGTGCCGCGAGCAAATGCGCGAATGCATCGAATCGATGGATCGGCAACTGCAAGCCGCCTGACCAAACAAACCCGCCGCCGTGCGGGTTTTCTTTTGTGCGGTGAACTGTGCGGATTTCACTGACTCTCAAGCAGCGACACGGCTAAGCTGAAGCCGTGTAATTCCTGCCATTTACCAAGAAGAAGTGAACCACCACCATGGGTCGAGTTGTTGCTGCTGCGGTGTACAGCGCGGGTAAGAAAGTCACCGATATTTCACTTGATGAAGGCGCCGCCTGGGCCGCCAAAACCGGCCACTTTGTCTGGATCGGCCTCGAAGAGCCGAACGCGCAGGAATTGTCCAACCTGCAACGCCAATTCAACCTGCACGAACTGGCCATCGAAGATGCCCTGGAAAAACACAGCCGGCCAAAACTGGAAACCTTTGGCGACGCTTTGTTTATCGTTACGTACTCGCCAATCCGCGAACACGGGATTTTGCAATTCATCGAAACCCACATCTTCGCCGGCAAGGGTTACATCATTACCGCGCGCAACGGCCACTCGGCGTCGTACGCCTATGTCCGTCAACGGTGTGAAGCACGCCCGCTGTTGCTGGAACATGGGGAAGATTTCGTCCTCTATGCGCTGCTCGATTTTGTGATCGAGAACTACCAGCCCGTAGGCGAAGCGATCCATGCCGAGATTGATGAACTTGAGCGCAATGTGCTGTGCAGTGCGTTGAACGAACACGACATTCAAAGGCTTCATGGCTTACGCCGCGACGTAGTGCGTCTGCGCCGGTACGCCGCGCCGATGGTGGAAATCGGCGAAGAACTGCAACGACTGAGCTTTCCGTTTATCGACAAGAACATGCGCCCGTACTTCCGCGATGTGCAAATCCACGTCACAAGACAGATGGAAGACCTGACTACACTGGCGGAAATCGCCAGCCAGACCATCGAAGTCGGTGTTTTGCTTGAGGCGTCAAGACAAAGCGTAGTGCAGCGCAAGTTTGCGGCGTGGGCGGCGATTCTGGCGTTCCCGACAGCGGTGGCGGGGATCTACGGGATGAACTTTCAGAACATGCCCGAACTGAGTTGGCACTACGGTTACTTCGGCGTTCTGGGATTTATTACGGTGGGATGTGTGAGTTTGTGGGCAAGTTTCAAGAAGTCGGGCTGGTTGTAATGCTGTGATGAGGAATGGCTCCCTCACCACAAGTTCCGCGTCAGATTTTAAACAGCTTTAGCTTCTGGCTTGTGCGCCACAAAGCGCATCATCCACTCCGCAACCGTAGCGCCATGATGCTCCTGATCAAGGCTGGCCACGCCTTTGCTGTAAATCTGCGTACCCAACGCTTCCTGACGCAGTTCCAGCAACGCACGCGAATAATCGTGAATGAATTCCGGATGCCCTTGGAAGCACAGCACCTGATCGTTGATGTGGTACGCCGCAAACGGGCAGAAATCGCTGGAAGCAATGACCGTGGCGTTTTCCGGTAGCGCCGTCACCTGATCCTGGTGGCTGATCAGCAGTGTCAGCTCCTCACGCACCGGACTCATCCACGGCGCCTTGGCCGCCAGTTTGTAGTTGTGGGTGCCAACGCCCCAACCCTGAGTCGCGCGCTCACTCTTGCCACCCAGCAGCAGTGCCAGCAGTTGATGGCCAAAGCACACACCGAGCAGTTTGTCGCCACGCTCGTAACGGCTCAGCAGGTATTGCTTGAGGGTTTGAATCCACGGGTCGGTACCAAAGGAGTCAGCCTTGCTACCGGTGACCAGGTACGCATCGAACGTCAGGTCGTCGCTCGGGTATTCGCCCTGCATCACGTTGTAGACGGTGAACTCGGCGGCGATCGGTTGCTGCGAGAACAGACGCTGAAACATCTGCCCGTAACCCTGATATTGATCGACCAGTTCCGGACGCAGGATGTCGGTTTCCAGAATGCAGATGCGTAGCGACATAAAAAATACCTGACACATGAAGGGAATAATGAACACCCCAGAGCCTGCCCTGAAACACCCAGACAAGGCAAGCCCCGCAGCCTTCTCCCTATCACTTAAAACAGCTCGCCTTTCGCAGCCTTCTCCAACAACAACGCCGGTGGTGCAAAACGCTCGCCATATTGCTCCGCCAGATACTGCGCACGGGCGACGAAGTCCTTCACCCCGTATTGATTGATGAACTGCAACGCACCACCGGTCCACGCCGCAAAACCAATACCAAAGACCGAACCGATATTGGCGTCCGCCGTTGAGGTCAGCACACCCTCCTCCACACAGCGCACGGTTTCGATGGCCTGCACGAACAACAGACGGTCGCGCACGTCCTTCGGCGAAATCTGCCCATCAGCCTTCTCAAAACGGGTTTTCAGTTGCGGCCACAAATGCTTCTGCCCACCGGCCGGATAATCATAAAAACCGCCGCCAGCCGCTTTGCCGGGGCGCTTGTATTCGTTGAGCAGCAAATCAATCACGGCGAAGGCCGGGTGCTCAGTCAGCGCTTTCCCTTCTGCTTGCAGGTCTTTGGCCGTTTGTTTGCGGATATGGCTCATCAGGCTGAGGGAAACTTCGTCAGAGATTGCCAGAGGCCCGACCGGCATCCCGGCCTTGCGCGCTTCGGTCTCGATCATCGGTGCGCTTACACCCTCACCGAGCATGGCGATGCCTTCATTGGTGAAGGTGCCGAACACGCGTGAGGTGAAGAAGCCGCGACTGTCGTTGACCACAATCGGCGTTTTCTTGATTTGCAGTACGAAATCAAAACCACGGGCCAGGGTTTCATCGCTGGTCTGCGCGCCTTTGATGATTTCCACCAGCGGCATTTTCTCCACAGGGCTGAAGAAGTGCAGGCCAATGAATTTGCTCTGATCGGGGACGGCACTCGCCAGACCGGTGATCGGCAAGGTTGAAGTATTGGAGGCGATCACGGCATCAGCGCCAACAACCTTCTGAGCCGCCAAAGACACCTGCGCTTTGAGTTCGCGATCCTCGAATACCGCTTCAATGATCAGATCGCAACCCGCCAGGTCGACATCGGTTTCAGTGGCATGAATCCGCGCCAGCACCGCTTCGCGCTGTTCAGCACTCATTTGCCCGCGGGCGACTTTTTTGTCCAGCAGCGCCGCCGAATACGCTTTGCCCTTCTCGGCCGCCGCCAGGTTGATGTCCTTGAGCACCACGTCAATGCCCGCCGAGGCGCTGACAAAAGCGATCCCGGCGCCCATCATCCCCGCACCGAGTACGCCGACTTTCTGCGTTTTATACGGCGCGAGCCCCTGCGGCCGCGACCCACCGGCATTGATCTCATTGAGCTGAAACCAGAACGTGCCGATCAGGTTTTTCGAAATCTGCCCCGTGGTCAGCTCGGTGAAATAGCGGGTTTCGATCAGATGCGCGGTATCGAAATCCACCTGAGCGCCTTCCACCGCCGCACACAGAATCTTTTCCGGCGCTGGCAGCGTGCCTTGGGTTTTCGTACGCAGTATTGACGGCGCAATCGCCAGCATCTGCGCCACTTTCGGGTTCGACGGCGTGCCGCCGGGAATCTGGTACCCCTTGACATCCCAGCGCTGCACCGCCGCCGGATTGGCGACAATCCAGGCGCGTGCCTTGGCCAGCAGCTCATCGCGATCCGCCGCCAACTCATCAATCAAACCGGCTTGCAACGCTTGCTGCGGACGCACTTTTTTACCCTCCAGCAGATAAGGCAGCGCCTTCTCGATGCCGAGCATTCGCACCATGCGCACGACCCCGCCGCCCCCCGGCAGCAGGCCGAGGGTGACTTCCGGCAAACCGAGTTGCACCGCCGCGTCATCCAAAGCGACGCGATGATGACAAGCCAGGCAGATTTCCCAGCCGCCACCGAGCGCCGCACCGTTGATCGCCGCAACCACCGGCTTGCCCAAGGTTTCCAGAGTGCGCAATTGCCCCTTGAGGGACAGCACCATGTCGTAGAACGCTTTGGCTTCTGGCTTACCGACCTTGATCAGCTCATTGAGGTCGCCACCTGCAAAGAAGGTTTTCTTCGCCGAGGTGATGATGACGCCAGCAATGCGGTCTTTTTCAGTGACAAGCCGGGCGACGCAAGCGGCCATAGCCTCGCGATACAGGGCGTTCATGGTGTTGGCGCTCTGGCCCGGCATGTCGATGGTCAGCACGACGATCCCGTCCTGGCCTTTTTCGTAACGAATGGCTTCGCTCATAACAAGGTTCCTTGAATTCGGGGCTCAGAGACGTTCGATGATGGTGGCAATGCCCATGCCGCCGCCGACGCACAGCGTCGCCAGGCCATAGCGCAGGCGTCGGGCTTCCAGTTCATCGAGCAAGGTGCCGAGGATCGCGCAACCCGTGGCGCCCAGTGGGTGGCCCATGGCGATGGAGCCGCCGTTGACGTTGACTTTGTCCGGATCGACGGCCATGTCCTTGATGAATTTCAGGACCACCGACGCAAACGCTTCGTTGACCTCGAACAGATCGATTTCCTCTACGCGCAATCCCGCTTTGGCCAACGCCTTGCGCGTGGCCGGCGCGGGGCCGGTGAGCATGATGGTCGGATCAGTGCTGGTGACCGCCGTGGCGACAATCCGCGCCCGAGGCTGCAGGCCCAGCGCCCGGCCCTTGGCTTCGGAGCCGATCAGCATCAGCGCCGCGCCGTCGACAATGCCGGAACTGTTGCCGGGTGTGTGTACGTGGTTGATCCGCTCGACATGGCTGTAGACCCGCAGCGCCGTGGCGTCGAAGCCCATCTGGCCCATCATTTCGAAACTTGGCTTGAGTTTGCCCAGCCCCTCGAGAGTCGATTCGGCGCGAATGAACTCATCGTGATCAAGCAGGATGATGCCGTTCTGATCCTGAACGGGCACCAGCGACTTACTGAACGAACCATCAGCTCTGGCCCGCGCCGCTTTCTGTTGCGAGTGCAACGCATAGGCATCGACGTCCTGACGACTGAAGCCTTCGAGGGTGGCGATCAGATCGGCACCAACGCCCTGAGGCGTGAAGTGGCTGTGCAGATTGGTCTGCGGATCCAGCGCCCAAGCACCACCATCGCTGCCCATCGGCACACGCGACATCGATTCAACGCCACCGACCACCACCAGGTCTTCAAAACCCGAGCGTACTTTCATGGCGCCGAGGTTTACCGCTTCCAGCCCCGAAGCGCAGAAGCGGTTGATCTGCACGCCCGCCACGCTCACGTCCCAATCGGCCACCTGCACTGCCGTTTTAGCAATGTCAGAGCCTTGATCACCCATCGGCGTGACGCAGCCCAGCACAACGTCATCGACCTGGCTGGTGTCCAGTGAGGTTCGCTCTTGCAGAGCGGTCAGCAGACCGGCCACCAGACTCACCGGTTTGACGCTGTGCAGTGCGCCATCGGCCTTGCCTTTGCCGCGGGGCGTGCGTAACGCATCGAAAATCAAAGCTTGGGTCATGACGTCCTCGAACCTGTGCGGTGAGTGATTTCTTGTGCCTTCACTCTTGACCCGAGCGCCCACGGATTCAATGACCTCAGCGCTCAATACGCTTGACGCACACGCTCAGACGGACGGTCATCAGCCGCCGGGTGAACCGGTTCAGGTCGGCGAGTTGTCTAGCAAGCGGGCGGCAAAGAAGCTGGCAATAAGCCTCATGTCCTTTTTATCGAAAATGGTAGGAACTCCATATGAAATGGATCTAAGCCAAGCGTGACGCGGGCCCTAATGTAAGACAGGTACGTCATGGTCGTCGGGTTTTGCCGGGGCAGGCGTTCTTAACAGGAAGTGCAGCGCTTGCCGTCATGGATATGCAGGCAAGCATCAGGAAATAACAATAAAGGCGGTCAAGCCATGTTCAAACAACCGAAAGTTCGTCAAGCAGGACTCATTCTTTTCGCCACGACGCTGTTGTTGATTTTGCCGAACCTGACCAAGGTCATCGGCTGAACCCAAGCGGCAGGCGCGGCTTATTGCCACTAAAAACATGACTGGCCCGCTACCCGGGCCAGCGTGTCTGTGCCAACCTTTGCGCATTCCCACAACATTGATGACGATCATTTGAAAGCGCTTATTGTGTTCTTGCCGTTGCTGTTGAGCATGCCTCTGGCTGCGGCACAACTGGATCTGCGGCTTGGCGAAAACAGCCGTACCTGGCAGACCGAGGAGTTGCTCAAGCATCCTCAAGTGCGAACCCTCACGATCAAAAATGATGTGTCCTACAAGAAGGACATGACCTATCGCGCCGTGCCCATGGCTGCGTTGCTGACAGGGATCAAACCCGACGATCACCTGCAAGCGGTGGCACTCGATGGGTTTGCCGCCGAACTGGCTGCTGCGCCATTGCTCAGCACCAAAGGCGCGCGGGCCTGGCTGGCGATCGAAGATCCGGCTCAGCCATGGCCACCTCTGTCCGAGGGCAAGCACAGCGCCGGGCCGTTCTATCTGGTGTGGACCGATCCACAAGCGGGAAATATCAGCCCGGAGCAATGGCCGTTCGAAGTGGCAAGCATCAAGCGCATGGCACCAGTGGCCGAACGCTTCCCTGCCCTGCTGCCTGACCCTGCGCTGAAAGCCGATGATCCGGTGAATCAGGGTTTTGCGCTGTTTCAGAAAAACTGTCTGGCATGCCACCGATTGAATGGTGCGGGAGATGCGCAGTTCGGGCCGGATCTGAATATTCCGTATAACCCGACCGAGTATTTCGGGGCGGACTTCCTCAAGCGCTACATTCGTGACCCACAAAGTTTGCGTCAGTGGCCGCAGGCGAAGATGCCGGGGTTTTCTGCCGATGTGCTGCCGGATGGGGATTTGCAGATGTTGATCGGGTATTTGCAGCATATGGCTGGGCGCAAGGTTAAGCCCTGAGTTCTTGAGCCTTGGGTTGTTGGCTCTGACCTCTTCGCGAGCAAGCCCGCTCCCACAGGATCAATGCTGATTCAAAATCAACGCATAACCTGTGGGCTGGCTTACCAGCATTTGCGGCATCCCCAATCCTATTGCTGTTGCACGGAGATGACCGGCACCGGCGTCGGCGATACAAACACCTTCGCGTGCATCTGCTCACACCCACCACCACGGCGCATCCCGCGCACCGGGCAGGCATCCAGATAATCCAGACCCACCGCCAGCTTAAGATGTCGCTCAGGGCGCGCCAGTTGATTGGTCACGTCAAAGCTGTACCAGGCGTCATCCAGCCACGCCTCAGCCCAGGCATGGCTGGCCAGGTGCTCACAATCCTCGCTATACAGATAACCCGACACATACCGCGATGGGATTCCCAGGCTACGCGCGCAGGCCAGGAACGCGTGGGCATGATCCTGACAAACGCCTGAGCGGCCGGCGAACGCCTCGGCGGCGCTGGTATCCACTTCAGTGGAGCCCGGCGTGTACGTCATGTGCTGGTTCAAGCCGTGCATCAAATCGATCAGCGCCGTGCGGTCGCGGCGTTGCTTGCAGTTTTTTTCGGCGAACGCACGCAGCGCCTCATCGGCCTCGGTCAGTCGAGTAAAACGCAGGAACGGTAACGCCGACTGGCTCTCGTGCTCTGCCTCACGCAACTCATCGATATCCACCTGGCCACGGGCGCCGATGATGATCGCTTCGTGCGGCTCGTCCATGGTCAACACATGCAGGATGTTGCCGAACGGATCGAGTTGCGCACGCACCGGGCGCGGCAGGTCGAGTTGCCAGCTCAATACGTGCTGACGCTCGCTGTCGTGGGGTGTCAGCCGCAGGTACTGGATGCTCGCCCGCACCTGATCTTCGTAGTGATAGGTGGTCTCGTGGCTAATGGAAAGTCTCATGCAGCCTCCAGGTAGGAACTGTGAATAGCGTTACCCAACTGGCGCACCAGCGGGATGAATTCGGTCAGCCAGGCGTGCAGGCCTTCCTCGAGGATTTCGCTGATGCCGGTGTAGCGCAGGCGTGCGTCCATTTCTGCGGCCAGCCGTTGTGCCGGCCGACCGTTGGCCCCGGGCAACTGCGCGAGAATCTGGTCGATCTCTTCGGTGCAGGCGCGCAATGAACGCGGCACATCCGCGCGCAACAGCAGCAACTCGGCGACATGCCTCGCCCCCGGCGCATCGCGATAGATTTCGGTGTAGGCCTCAAACGACGACAAAGCCCTGAGCAAAGCACTCCACTGATAGTAGGCGTGAGCAGTGCCGTCACTGACCGCTTCGGCCTGATCACCCGCCATTTCGTAGCGGGCATCGAGCAGGCGCAAGGTGTTGTCCGCTCGCTCGATAAAGGTCCCCAAGCGAATGAAGCGAAACGCATCGTTGCGCATGATCGTGCCGTAGGACGCCCCACGGAACAGGTGCGAACGCTCCTTGATCCATTCGCAGAAACGGCTCATGCCATAACGGCTCAGCCCCTGTTCGGCGATCCCGCGAATCTCCAGCCAAGTGGCGTTGATGTTTTCCCACATGTCTGCGGTGATTCGCCCACGCACCGCGTGAGCGCTGGCCCGCGCCGCGCCCAGGCAGCTGTAGATGCTTGCCGGATTGGCGGCATCGAGGGCGAAAAAGTGCAGCAGTCGTTCGGCATGCAGCGCGCCGTGACGCTCCAGATAATCGTCGAGGGTGCCGGTGATCAACAGCGGCATGGCCAGTTCGTGCAGACCATCGCCGCGGCCGTCTTGCGGCATCAGCGACAGCGAATAACTGATATCGAGCATCCGTGCGAGGTTTTCCGCTCGCTCCAGGTAACGCGACATCCAATACAGATCCGAGGCAGTTCTACTTAACATGGCAAGCTTCCTTCAATCCTCGACCACCCAGGTGTCCTTGGTTCCGCCGCCCTGGGAGGAATTCACCACCAGAGAGCCTTCACGCAGGGCGACACGGGTCAAACCGCCTGGCACAACCCGCGTTTCGCGACCGGACAAGACAAACGGACGCAGGTCGATATGGCGTGGCGCAATGCCGTTTTCGACAAAGGTCGGACAGGTCGACAGCGACAACGTTGGTTGCGCGATGTACGCGTGGGGCTTGGCTTTGATCCGCTCGCGGAACGCATCGATTTCCGCCGTCGTCGCTGCCGGCCCCACCAGCATCCCGTAACCGCCCGAGCCTTGGGTTTCCTTGACCACCAGATCCGGAAGATTGGCCAGCACATGGGAAAGTTCAGACGGATTGCGACATTGCCAGGTCGGCACATTCTTCAGGATCGGTTCTTCATCGAGGTAGAAACGGATCATGTCGGTCACGAACGGATACACCGACTTGTCATCGGCCACACCGGTGCCAATGGCGTTGGCGAGCACCACGTTGCCGGAGCGATAGGACGACAGCAGCCCCGGCACACCCAGCATCGAATCCGGATTGAACGCCAGCGGATCAAGGAACGCGTCGTCGAGACGGCGGTAGATCACGTCGACCGCTTTCGGGCCGTCGGTGGTGCGCATGAAGACTTTGTCGTCACGCACAAACAGATCGGCGCCCTCCACCAGTTCAACGCCCATTTCCCGCGCCAGAAAAGCATGCTCGAAGAATGCACTGTTGAAGCGCCCCGGCGTCAACACCACCACACTCGGGTCATCAATCGGGCTTGAGCTTTTCAGGGTGTCGAGCAACAGGTTCGGGTAGTGGTCGATCGGCGCGATGCGCTGCGCGGCGAACAACTCCGGGAACAAGCGCATCATCATCTTGCGGTCTTCGAGCATGTAGCTCACGCCGCTCGGTGTGCGCAGGTTGTCTTCGAGCACGTAATAGGTGCCGTCGCCGTCGCGCACCAGATCGACACCAGAGATGTGCGAATAAATATCGCGGTGCAGATCCAGCCCTTGCATCGCCAACTGATATTGCTCGTTGGCCAGCACCTGCTCGGCGGGAATGATCCCGGCCTTGATGATGCGCTGCTCGTGGTAAAGGTCGGCGAGGAACATGTTCAATGCCTTGACCCGCTGGATGCAGCCGCGCTCGACGATCCGCCATTCGCTGGCGGGGATGCTGCGCGGAATGGTATCGAAAGGAATCAGGCGCTCTGTGCCCTGCTCGTCCCCGTAGAGCGTGAAGGTAATCCCGGCACGATGGAACAGCAGATCGGCCTCGCGTCGCCGTTGGGCCAGCAGCTCGTCAGGCGTGTCGGCCAACCACCGGGCAAACTCCCGGTAATGCGGGCGAACCTGGCCGCCGGCATCGTACATCTCATCAAAATAGGTGCGGATCATGCCGTACTCCTTGTCACCCGGACATACAGGCCTTCGCAAGGCCCGTGCCATCGGCATAAACGCTTTGATTTCAATCAGTTGGATATTCACGCCGCAGGCGCCGCACCATTCCTGTGCAACAAATGCCCCAACCTGATTGCCCCCGCCTCATTGCGACGCAGTGTTGTCGTCTATCACCAGCATAGTCAGAGTTGATTTCACTGCTCGGCGTGGGCGGCGGATAATCCGCGCATCCGCTGAAAAAGCTGCCACGCGCAGGTCTTCAGCTCAATTGATCCGGCCTGCCAGTGCAGCCCTTAAAGCCTTGGCCCTGAACGGTTTCATCGATTTATCGGTCTTCCCTTTTAGCCACCCTCTGCGGTGGCTTTTTTTTGCGTGCGTGAAACGTTTTGAAAGCAAAAGAGATCCATAAACGAAAACGGCCAACCCGAAGGTCAGCCGTTGCTCAACAAAAAACACCAGAGATCAGTTCAAACGGTAGCGGTTGCGTACCTCCTGCTTGACGCCCCAGCCCTCGATGATGCCACCCAGCGGTTCGACCACGGCGGAGAAGCCCTGCTCGAAATCGCCAATATCGTCATAAGTCGCGTACATCACTTTGCTTAATTCCAGAGACCAGGCGCCGTCGTCGCGCGCACTGACCTGGGCATTGATGGATTCACCGCGAAACTTGCCTGCCGCCCTGCGCGCCCGCTCCTCGTCCGGGAAAATGGCGTAGAACTCGATGGGATGGAATCGGGAAAAATCGAAACCGCCTTCTTTCATGCGGCGCAACACGTTGCTGCTGATGTCTTCTTGATAGGCTGTGCTCATGAATCGTCCCCCTCGGATGATGGATAGACTTTCCGTATTCCCGCCCCGGGCCTTGGGCCTAAGTACTTCGGCAAACTGGTTGCACGCGGGAAACAAGCATGTAGCTGACAAGACCAGACCTTAGCGATCCGTTCGCTGATCTCGCTTGCAGAGTAGCCCCAAGATAGAGCTGCTGCCAAGGCCTGGTGTGATAAGTGATGGAAGAATTTCAGATGGGGGTGATGCTGCGGATTTCGATGCTGTTCTGGGTTTTCAGACTTTTGACACCCGCATCGGCGGTGCGGCCTTCCAGATCGTTCAAATCCAGTGCGGCGGCAACAGGCAGGAGCCGTTGCTTGATCAGTCGAGCGGCCTCATCGTCGCTGGGACATTCGGCGCGCTCGAAGACCTCAACAACAGTTTCACCATGATCGTCCACGAAAGTGATTTTCCACTTTTGCATCGGTGCCTCCTCGATCAAACCCGCAAATGGGCTTACCTCTATCTCGACTTTTGGTCAGATTGATCGTTCAAAAGGATTGCATCGGGCGAACATGAAAAAAAAGACACCCAATGCGCAAGCGGGCTTTTGTGGCAAGGGGATTTATTCCCGATCGGCTGAGAAGCAGTCGTAGATCACGGGGTTTTCTGTCAGACCGCGCCCACCGGTTCAAGGGACGCTTCGCGCCCCATCGGCTTAACACAACCTCACAAGTTCTGCGTTGTTCGCGAGAATGGTTCAGATCCGCACATTCCCCCGTGGCCCGGCAATCGCCCAGATGATCAGGCCCAGCACCGGCAGAAGGACGATCAGCAGCACCCAGAGGACTTTCATCCCGGTCTCGGCGCCGCTTTTCAGTACGTTGATGATGGCCCAGATATCGAGGGCAAGAATGATCAGACCGATCAGACCGTTAAACGTCGAACCCATGGTGTCGCTCCAAAATAGTGGCATGCACTTTTAGGATAGACGGTCGCGCGAAGGGTTCCCTTTTATTGCCCTCAGACGTGAACAGCGACCTTCAAGGCCTCCAGCGATGGCGCAGCGGCGATGCCGACTTCGGCGCACAACGCCAGCACCCGTGGCACGTCGTTGCCGTAAACCAGTACGACTTGCAATTCGTCGTCGAGCAACTGACTGAAGTTCATCAGCGTGTAACCGCCGTTTTCCTTGTTCAGGCTGCTCATCTGCACCTGAATGCGATTGAGCGCGGTCAGTGCTTCGGTCTTGGCCAGTTGCTTGGGCTTGAGGTTGAAATCGACTCCCGGACCGAACGAGGCAACGATCTGCGCGAACAGATCGACGTAGGTGTCGGCCTGGAACAGCACGGTTTCCGGCAGGCTGCCGACCACCACCCACTCGCCCAACGTGATCGGGAAAGTATCGTCGTAGTTGATGTCCGGGTTGGCCGTCAGGAAAGCACCGGCATCGGCGTAGGCCTGTGCGGCCTCGTCGGCCACTTTCAGGATCTCGTCCTCGCCCATGCAGCCGGAGCTGATTTTGCTGATGAGTTCGACGAGTGCGGCTTTCATGAGGGCAGATCCTGTGGCGAAGGTGAATTTCGAGGGCGCGAAGGATAGCGCATTCTCTCCCTCGCCACAGTTCAACAGAGTTGATTTCAGCTCAACAGTTTTTCCAGCTGCGCGGTGGTGTCGACCGCGCCCATGGTGCGAGCCGCGTCCAGCGCAGTCACGCCGTTAGCGTCCTTGGCTTGCGGATCGGCGCCTTTGCTGATCAGGTAATCGACGATTTCAACGCGGTTGAACATCGCCGCCATCATCAACGCGGTACGACCGTCGAACGACGAACCTTCGATCTCGGCGCCCGCTTCTACCAGTGCCTTGACCACAGCCAGATCACCTTTGAACGCTGCGCCGGCGATGGGGCTCTGGCCGTTGCCATTGCGCATCTCCGGATCAGCCTTGTGTTTAAGCAGCACCTGTACCGCATCCACATGGCCGTAGTAACTGGCCAACATCAGCAACGTGTCGCCCTTGGTGTTTTTCAGGTTCACCGGCAGGCCGGCGCTGATCAGTCGATCCAGCATCACTGCATCACCGTCGCGCGCCTTGTTGAAAACCTGCTCGGTGAATTCGGCAGCCTCTTCAGGGGTCATCTGGCGGCTTTGGTCGGACATGGGGCAACTCCACTTTCGGTTAATCGCAAAGCCGACAGTTTCCCGAGCGAGGCGATAGCTGTCACCCCCTTTTTCTCAAGATCGGCTATAGCCAGAATCAATAGCGGTATTTGCCCTGATGAATGTCGGCCAGCACTTGATCGGTCACCTGCACATACGTCTGCGTGCCAGGCAGCCAAGCGAAGATCGGGTCATCACCGGTCAGGCCCGGGTCGAAGCCTTCGTTTTTCAACCGCGTTTTCTGGTATTTGAAGGTGCCGGTGGTTTCCATTTTCACTTTCACCCGCAGGAACAGAGGCACGGCGTAGGCCGGCATGCGTTGCCGGGCGAACGTCAGCAGTTCAGCGAAGTCCAGGGTGGCGAGGGATTCGGCAGGTGTGATCGCCGCCATTCCGGCGCGTCCGTTGGTGTTGCGGATTTCCACGCCGTAGGCCACGGCCTCAGAGATGTGCGGATGTTGCAGCAACAGGTTTTCAACTTCGGTGGTGGAGACGTTTTCACCTTTCCATCGATAGGTATCGCCGAGGCGATCAACAAACTGGGCATGACCAAAACCGATGTTGCGCAACAGATCACCGGTGTTGAAGAAGCGATCGCCCTTGGTGAACACATCGTGCAGCACGACTTTGGCGGTCTTCTGCGGATCGGTGTAGCCGTCCAGCGGCGCCTTCTCGTCGATTCGCGCCAGCAGCAAACCTTGCTCGCCCTTACCGACCTTGCGCATGAAACCGTCGTCGCTGCGAATCGGCTCGCCGCTGTCATGATCGTAGGCCACCAATTCCCAGGCCATCAGCGAAAACCCGATGGTGTTGTCGAAGTTGAGGATGTTGGTAAAACCGATATTGCCGTCGCTCGCGGCGTACAGCTCACAGATATGATCGACCGCGAACCGCGTCTTGAACTCAGCCCACGCGCCTGGACGCAAGCCGTTGCCGATCATCTTGCGCACGTCGTGACGATTGTCATCGACGCTGGCCGGTTGATCGACCAGATAACGGCATAACTCGCCGACGTACCCGATGGTGGTGGCGCGATAGCGGCGCACGTCATTCCAGAACTGACTGGCGCTGAATTTGCGGCGGATGGCGAAACCCGATGCGCCGTTGATCGCCGAGCCCCAGCACACGCAGAGGCCGGTCGCGTGATAGAGCGGCAAGGTGCAATAGACGACATCGTCGGGGCCCATGTCGAGGGCGATCATGCCGAAGCTGGCCGAACTGCGCATCCAGCGACCGTGCTTGAACACACCGGCCTTGGGCAGGCCAGTGGTGCCAGAGGTGTAGATGTAGAAACACGGATCGTCGAAAAACACCTGCTGGCTGCTCGGGGGATTATCGCTGCGAGCGTCGACACTGGCGCTGATCAGGTTGACGTAACCCTCGGGCGCAATGCCCGGATGGCTGTAAGTGTCATGGTCCGCCACGAACCAGGTGCGCTCTGGCGTAATCGTCACTTGATCACGTACCGCGGCAAACGCCGGCACCAACTCTTCACCGACCACAATCGCCACCGGCGCCACCAGATTCACACTGTGGATCAGCGTATCGCGGGTCTGCGAGGTATTGAGCAGTGCGCTGACGGCGCCGACCTTGGCCAATGCCAGAATCGTTACCAGTAGTTCCGGACGGTTTTCAATGAACACCGCCACCACATCACCCTTGCCGATCCCCTGCCCGTTCAGATAGTGGGCGATGCGATTGGCCCACTGGTTGACCTGCGAATAGGTCAGCAAGACATCGCCCTGCAATAACGCCAGGCCATCGGGATTACGCAGAGCCGCTTGTTCGAACGTCCAGCCAAGGCCACAGCTTTGGGTCGGATCCTTGACGTTGGCCACCTTCATGCCTTTGACCACTCGCGGAATGGCTTTGGCAATCATCGGCAGTTTGCGGAGCATCATGCCCCAGGTAATCGTGTCGCTTGGCGCGTGACTCATGGAAGCTCCCGTTCGGCCCTGGTTTGCTGGCCGGCATTCTTATTTTTCGGGCAATCGGTGGCTGCGACCGGCACTTTCAGGCGAAGGTCGAGAGCGAAAGTACGCCAGCGCTTCTCAAGCTGTACACGCGGTTTTTGCAATGTTTTGTATCCGCAGGACCTTGGCCAGCAGCAACGATCCTGTGGGCGCGATTTGGTTCCGTTTATTCGCAAGCGATCCCGCAAAATGCAGGATGCACGATGGCCGTTCATGCAGATTGCACGACGCGTTTAAATTCACGATTTTATAAACTATTGATTTATAAGTATTTTTAAAAAAATCCATGCTGGCACAATCACTGCAACCTCCTCTGCATGCTTGCCATTCAAGTGCATACGGAGCTGAAAAACATGAGCCTGATCCAAGAAAAATTTACCTCCCTGTTCTCCAACTTCGAAGTCACCACTGCGCCACGTCCCGATGGCGGGATCCTGCTGACTCTGCGCAGCAGCGACGGCAAAGTGTTCAAGCGTGCGCTGACGTATCAGCAACTGCATGCCGGCGACCAATTGTCGTGGGCGATCAGCGCAATTCGTCGTGATCTGGCTGAACAGGCCAGCGAACTGCCACAAATCGCAATGCTGCAGAGCCAGCAGCGTTTTGCCCTGCCGACGTATCACTCGCTGTAATTGATTTGACCCCGTAAAACAAAACAGGCCGTGAAGGATGCGCTTCACGGCCTGTTTTTTTATGGATGACGTTTATCGTCTACGGCTCAGTCCTCAAGACGCGGGAAGCGGCCGGCGATATCTTCGCCAGTGAAGTTGGCGACCCAGCCTTCGGGGTTGTTGAACAGACGGATCGCCACGAAGTGCGGATGTTCACCCATGTCGAACCAGTGTTTAGTGCCGGCCGGCACCGAGATCAGGTCGTTTTTTTCGCAGAGTACGGCGTAAACGTAATCGTCGATGTGCAGGGTAAACAGCCCACGACCGGCGACGAAAAAACGGACTTCGTCTTCGCCATGGCAGTGTTCTTCAAGGAACTTGGCGCGCAGTTCGGCTTTCTGTGGGTGATCACTATTGAGGCTGATCACATCGACCGTGATGTAACCGCGCTCGGTCATCAGTTTGTCGATCTGCTCTTGGTACGCGCTGATCACTTCTTCCTGGCTTGCACCGGGCTGGATCTTCGCGGCGGCTTGCCAGCGGTCGAAACGCACGCCCTGCTCGGCCAGAGTCGCGGCGATGTCTTCGAGATGCGTCAACACCTTGTTCGGGATGTCGGGGCTTGAGACGTGATAAACGGACAGGCTGCTCATTGGGGCAATTCCTCGGTATCGGCCTTGCCGTCCGGCTCTTTCAGACCGGTCGGGCACAGCAATTCATCAGGTAAATGGGCGACTTCTGGCGAAGTCAGCCTTGGCGGTTCATGACGTTGCGGGTCTTCAACTCGCATTCAAACAAAATTCAGATACCACTGAGACCAGCCTCGACCATAAAGAAAACACCCGGCGTCGACGATTGGCCGGGCGAGTTGTTCACGCGCAAGGCTCACAGGCTGTCCTCTTGCATGCGTGTGGCAATGATAACGGCAGCCGCGAGCGCCGCGAGACTGGCAATACTAAAGGTCAATGCCGGGCCGAGGGTATTCCAGCTGTAACCGGCATACAGTGCGCCGAGCGCGCCTCCGGTGCCGGCCAGCGCGGCGTACAACGCTTGGCCCTGTCCTTGCTGGCGCGCGCCGAAGCTACGTTGCACGAACGCGATGGCAGCGGCGTGAAAACTGCCGAAGGTCGCCGCGTGCAGCACCTGCGCCAACAACAGCACCCAGAGAAACTCGGCGAACGAACCTAGCAGCACCCAGCGCAGCGCCGCCAGCAGAAAACTCGCTATCAAGACTCTGCACAGGGAGAAGCGCGAAAGAATCCGGCTCATGGCCATGAACATCAGCACTTCAGCGACTACACCGACGGCCCAGAGCATGCCGATCACGCCGCGACTGTAGCCGAGTCGCTCAAGGTGCAACGTCAAAAACGTGTAGTACGGGCCGTGGCTCATCTGCATCAGCGCCACGCTGCCGTAAAACGTCAGCACGCCGGGACTGCGCAGTTGCTTGAGAAAACCTTCACCGGTCGGCCGGTTGCCCTGCGCCGGTTGCGCGTTCGGTACCCACAAACTGCTGAGCACGATCCCCGCCATGATCAGCACCAGCGCTGCCGGGTAGATATCCAGGCTAAGCCATTCGAACAGGCGCCCCAACACAACCACGGTGATGATGAAGCCGATCGAGCCCCACAAGCGAATCTGGCTGTAACGGGAGGTCTGCCCCTGCAAATGCGCCAGCGTAATGACTTCGAACTGCGGCAACACCGCGTGCCAGAAGAATGCATGCAACGCCATGACCATCGCCAGCCAGGCGTAGGTTTTGCTGACGAATATCAACGAGAAGGTCAGCAGCGTACACACCGCGCCGAAGCGCACGATGGCCAGGCGTCTGCCGGTGTAATCGCCAAGCCAGCCCCAGATGTTAGGCGCCACGCAGCGCATCAACATCGGGATGGCGACCAGCTCGCCAATGCGCGCGGCGCTAAATCCGAGGTGATCGAAGTACAACGCCAGAAACGGCGCCGTCGAGCCGAGCAAGGCGAAATAGAACAGATAGAAACTGGACAGCCGCCAGTAAGGGAGCGCCGCCACGGTCAGACCGCGACGGCTTTGTGGTCGCCCATTAAAGCTGACCCAGCACCGGGGTGCTCACGCGCACATCGGCGTTCTGCCCACGGTGGCGCAGCAGGTGATCCATCAGCACGATGGCCATCATCGCTTCGGCAATCGGTGTGGCGCGGATGCCCACGCAGGGGTCGTGTCGACCTTTGGTGATCACGTCGACCGCGTTGCCTTCGACGTCAATCGAACGGCCCGGGGTGGTGATGCTCGACGTTGGTTTGAGCGCCAGATGGGCAACGATCGGCTGACCGGACGAGATGCCGCCGAGAATGCCGCCGGCGTTATTGCTGAGGAAACCTTGCGGAGTCATTTCATCGCGATGCTCGGTACCACGCTGGGCAACGCAGGCGAAACCAGCGCCGATTTCCACGCCCTTCACCGCGTTGATGCTCATCAGCGCGTGCGCCAGTTCGGCGTCGAGACGGTCGAAAATCGGCTCGCCCAGACCCGGCATGACGCCTTCGGCGACCACGGTGATCTTCGCCCCGACCGAATCCTGATCACGGCGTAATTGATCCATATAGGCTTCCAGCTCCGGGACTTTGTCCGGATCCGGGCAGAAGAACGCGTTTTCTTCAACCGAATCCCAGGTCTTGAACGGGATTTCGATCGGGCCGAGCTGGCTCATGTAGCCGCGGATGACGATGCCCTGAGCGGCCAGGAACTTCTTGGCGATTGCACCTGCCGCCACGCGCATGGCGGTTTCCCGCGCCGAGCTACGGCCGCCGCCACGATAATCGCGCTCGCCGTATTTGTGGTGGTAGGTGTAGTCGGCGTGGGCCGGGCGGAACAGGTCCTTGATTGCCGAGTAGTCCTTGGACTTCTGGTCAGTGTTGCGGATCAGCAGACCAATGGAGCAGCCGGTAGTGCGGCCTTCGAACACGCCGGAGAGGATTTCGACTTCATCGGCTTCCTGGCGCTGGGTGGTATGTCGACTGGTGCCGGGCTTGCGGCGGTCGAGGTCGCGCTGCAAGTCCTCGAGGGAAATTTCCAGGCCCGGCGGGCAGCCGTCGACAATGGCGACCAACGCCGGACCATGGCTTTCGCCAGCGGTGGTGACAGTGAACAACTTGCCGTAGGTATTGCCGGACATGCAGGACGCTCCGTGAAATCAAACCCAAATTCGTAATGCGCGCCAGTATACGCAGGCTAACCGACTAGTTCATCCTCGAACCTTAGCGGTGTTGGTGAGTCCAACCGGCACCTTGGCGAATGATGGCGTGATGATGCTGCGAGTTTTGATTTTGAGTCTTACCCTGTTTACGGGCTTTGCCCAAGCGACGGTCCTACAACGCCCGGTAACTTTGGATACGGGGAGCGGCGAGCTTTTCGGTTCGCTGTTGCTGCCAAAGTCCGACAACCCTGTGCCGGTTGTCCTGATCATTTCAGGCTCTGGGCCTACGGATCGCGACGGAAACAACCCCGACGGCGGGCGCAATGACAGCCTTAAACGGCTGGCCTGGGTGCTGGCTAAACACCACATTGCCAGTGTGCGCTACGACAAACGCGGCGTGGCCGCCAGCCTTGCGGCCACGCCGGACGAGCGCAATCTGTCGGTGGAGGCCTACGCGGCAGACGCCGTGGCGTGGGGGCAGAAGCTCAAGACCGACCCGCGTTTTGGCAAGCTCATCCTGCTTGGCCACAGTGAAGGCGCACTGATTGCCAGCCTTGCCGCGCCGAAGCTGGATGCGGCGGCGGTGATTTCCCTGTCTGGCAGCGCGCGACCGGTCGATCAGGTAATCCGTGAGCAACTGGCGCGCAGCCTGCCACCGCCGCTGATGTTGCGCAGCAACGAGTTGCTCGACAGCCTCAAGGCCGGCCGCACCGACGACAATGTGCCGGGGCCGTTGCAGGTGATTTTCCGGCCAAGCGTGCAGCCGTACCTGATCTCGTTATTCCGACAGGATCCGGCCGCAGCTTTCGCTCAACTGAAGATGCCGGCCCTGATCGTTCAGGGCAGCAACGACATTCAAGTGGGTGTCCATGATGCAAAGCTGCTCAAAGCCGCCAAACCGGACGCCGAACTGGTGGTGATCGAAGGCATGAACCACGTCATGCGCATCGTGCCTAACGACGTGAAGCGGCAACTGGCCTCCTACAAGGACCCGAATTTGCCTTTGGCAGCGGAACTCGGTTCGAAAATCATCGATTTTATTGACGGAATTCGCACCCGATAAGCGCTGTTTGCCCTCTAGTGTTGTAAGAAACGGCCGATAAGCCTTTGTCGCCAGCGCACTGGCTGGCGGCAAGCAGGGCTTGGACAGGATCTCGCCGTTATGACTGATACCCAGACTTCACCCGACACCACCGCTGAAAAAGACGCACCGCCAGCGGTCGAGCTGCCGTGGGCGGATGTCCACGTCGAGCACCACAAGATGCTCCGCCTGGCCCCGTTGAAGACCGACCGCCACACCGGCGGCCGGCCATTGCGTTTTGTCGAATTCGGCTATGCCGAGCGCAATAGCAAAGAACACAGCCTGATGCGCATGGCAATCAAGCTGCCGAGCCAGCGTGTTCGCAAAGAGCAGAATCATCTCGATGTGTGGGTCAATCACACCACCAAACGTGTGAGTTTCGGCCCGGACAGCGCCTTGCAGATTGAACCGTTAAACCGTGGCATCGGCCGCTTCATGGCCGCGCATGGTATTACTTGGGCGAAAAAACGCTGGCCCGCCTACACCGTCGACGGCATGGACTTGAACAACAAGGACGCGCTGAACGAAGACACTCGACTGCGGCGCGATCATTTTCTGCGGGTGCACGGATTTGATGTGGTCTACGCCGACGCCCAACATTTGAAGGGCAGCATCAAGGATGCTCAGGTCGGCGATTTGATTGGCGACTGGAACAGCGAAAAGCTGCAGATCGTCGAGATTCTTGAAGCCGCGCAAATGCTTCAGCAGGCCGAACAGAATCTGGCCGAGCAGGAAGTGAAGCTCCAGAAGCAGGAAGAAAAGGTCAGCAAGTTCAAGCGCGAAGACGCCGGGTTGCGCTTCACTATTACTTGCCTGGTGGCGTTTGCGGTGTTTCAGGCGGGGTTGTTGATCTGGATTGCTACGCACCGCTGATGACTTGAAACTGCGGCGCTGCCATTCGCGAGCAGGCTCGCTCTCACAGGAACATGCATTCCAAAGGTGGGAGCGAGCCTGCTCGCGAAGCGTTCAGGGGTCAGACGCGAGAAGCAAATAGCGCTTGATGATCGCGGCACTGCTGCGCCGTCAACATGAACACGCCATGCCCACCGCGCTCGAACTCGAGCCAAGCGAAGTCGACTTCCGGGTACAACGCTTCGACGTGAACCTGGCTGTTACCCACTTCGACAATCAGCAAGCCCTTCTCGGTCAGGTGATCCGCCGCTTCGGCGAGCATCCGCCGGACCAGGTTCAGACCATCATCACCGCACGCCAGGGCCAGCTCCGGCTCGTGCTGATATTCGTCCGGCATGTCGGCGAAATCTTGCGCATCGACGTAAGGCGGGTTCGACACGATCAGGTCGAAACGCTGACCCGACAGCCCCTCGAAACCATCGCCCTGCACGGTGTAGACGCGCTCATCGACGCCATGTCGCTCGATGTTCTGATTGGCCACTTCCAGCGCTTCGAACGACAGATCCGCCAGCACCACTTCGGCGTTCTGGAACTCATAGGCGCAGGCAATGCCGATGCAACCGGAACCGGTGCACAGATCAAGAATTCGCGCAGGGTCATTGCCAATCCATGGCGCAAAATGGTTTTCGATCAGCTCACCAATCGGCGAACGCGGGATCAATACACGTTCGTCGACGATAAACGACATGCTGCAGAACCACGCCTCACCCAACAGGTAAGCGGTCGGAATACGCTCTTCGATGCGACGCTTGAGCAGGCGTTGCAGATTGACCAGTTCGTCATCTTCCAGTGCGCAATCGAGATAGCTGTCGGCGATTTCCCACGGCAGATGCAATGCCCCCAGCACCAGTTGCCGGGCTTCGTCCCAGGCATTGTCGGTGCCATGGCCGAAAAACAGATCCTCCCCATGGAAGCGGCTGACGGCCCAACGGATGTGGTCGCGCAGGGTACGAAGTCGGGAAGTGATCACGGGGCAGAACTCCAGAAAAAACGACTGGCGATTCTAACAGCCAAAACGCGCCACGACGACGCAGGAAAAATCCCGCCACGACGGTAGGGGCTTTCTGTTTTTTGCATCAGCTATTGAACAGAACGTGTAACTTGACAAGGCTGCAAGCCAGCAACGACGGTGCCTACGATGGTAGCGATTCACAGAACCGCTCAGCCAGAGGACAATGTCGCAAAAGCCCCACCCCAAGGAGCCCCAGAATGTCCGTTCCAAAAACGATGTTTCAACTCAGCGGTCGCGGTTACGCAGCGGCCACGCTGAGCCATGCCACCGTGGTCATCATCGATGCCCAGAAAGAATATCTCAGTGGCCCACTGGCCCTGAGCGGCATGGATGCGGCCGTCGCGAACATCAAACAAGTGGTCGCTGCGGCCCGTGCAGCCGGTCGGCCGATCGTGCATGTGCGTCATCTCGGCACCGTCGGTGGCCTGTTCGACCCACAGGGCGAACGCGGCGAATTCATCCCCGGCCTCGAACCGCAGGGCGATGAAACCATCATCGGCAAACTGTTGCCGAGCGCCTTCCATGGCACCGAGCTGCTCGATCGCCTGCAAAACCTGGGCTCGCTGGACCTGATCGTCTGCGGCTTCATGAGCCACTCCAGCGTCAGCACCACTGTGCGCGCGGCGAAAAACCTGGGTTTCCGCTGCACGCTCGTTGAAGATGCTTGCGCCACCCGTGACCTGCCGTTCAAAGGCCGGGTACTCAGCGCCGAAGTGGTACAAGAAGCAGAAATGGCGATCATGGCCGACAACTTTGCCACCCTCGCCAAAACACAAGATCTCATCTGATCGCGCCCTGATGAGCGGCTCACACCGCCGCTCATCCACAAAAGCCTCTCATTTGACGCAAATGCCATAGCCTCAGGAACAACCTGGTCAACTCCCGGTCGAAGGGCCGATACCCATTGAGGAAGGTCGGAATGAAGTTATCCGATGGATTTGACGCACGCCGCTTGCGGCCCAAAGGCCAAAGCAACTGGCGTTTTCGATTCGGCGCGGCGATTGCAGCCATTCTGGCCACGTTCGGCGTGCTGCTGGCAATGGCCGGGGCCGCCAGCCTGCTGGGGCGCCCGCCAGCGCTCGGCGACTTGAACGCCACGCCAATGGGCTCCGCGATCATTCTGGCAGTCGGTTTACTGTTTCTGTATTTCGGGGTCGCCCTGTGGCGTCGCTGCCGCCGTCGCGCACGGCAGTCGCGGGAATTGAACATGTCCCCGCACCTGATGAAAAAACACGACTGACTCGATGGCCTGGCTTTTTGCCGGGCCGTTTTGTTTCGACTTGGGTAAACTGGCCGCCCTTCGCGGAGGCTGACATGCAAGACGACGATTTTTCCCTGTTCAAAAGTGCGATCCAAGGCGTCAAGCCGATCAAGCACGACCGCGCCGACACCGGCAAACCCAAAGCTGACCGCGCGCAGATCGCCAAATTGCGCCAGTCAGCTACCGTGCGCACCGACACCACCACCGTTGATGGTCTGTCCGATCAGTTCGTGATCGACGTCGGCCCGGAAGACGAGTTGATGTGGGCCCGCGACGGGGTGCAGGAAAGTCAGATGCGCAAGCTCAAGGTCGGTCAGATTCCGTTCGAGGGCAGCCTCGACCTGCACGGCATGAACGTGGAAAAGGCCCGGGAAACCCTCTGGGCGTTTCTTGCCGAAGCCACCAAATTCGAAATCCGCTGCGTTCGCGTCACCCACGGCAAGGCCGTGCGCCTGGACGGCAAGCGGCCGATGATCAAAAGTCACGTCAACACTTGGCTGCGCCAACACGCACAAGTGCTTGGTTTCTGCTCGTGCCAGGCCAGACACGGCGGGGCCGGCGCGGTTTATGTGATGCTTAAACGCACCATGATGGAAGGTCGCGACGAATAATCCCGTTACACCGAACTTGCAGGGTTGTGTCCGCCACCGTACCCTTGCCCTTTGCGAAAATCCCCACAGGTAGTTTCATGTCCCTGGAACAGAATTACACCGCGATTCTCGGCCAACTGGGCGAGGACGTTTCCCGCGAGGGCCTGCTCGACACGCCAAAGCGTGCCGCCAAAGCCATGCAGTACCTCTGCCGCGGTTATGAACAGACGCTAGAAGAGGTCACCAACGGTGCCCTGTTCAGCTCCGATAACAGCGAAATGGTGCTGGTCAAGGACATCGAGTTGTACTCGTTGTGCGAACACCACATGCTGCCGTTCATCGGCAAGGCGCATGTTGCTTATATCCCGAGCGGCAAAGTGCTGGGTTTGTCGAAGGTCGCACGGATCGTCGACATGTACGCCCGTCGCCTGCAAATTCAGGAAAACCTCAGCCGCCAGATCGCCGATGCGGTGCAGCAAGTCACCGGCGCGCTGGGCGTTGCCGTGGTGATCGAGGCCAAGCACATGTGCATGATGATGCGCGGTGTCGAGAAGCAGAATTCGTCAATGATCACTTCGGTGATGCTCGGCGAGTTCCGTGAAAACGCAGCTACCCGCAGCGAATTCCTCAGCTTGATCAAGTAATTGGCAACAGTAAAAAACCGGCGTTGATCGCCGGTTTTTTTTGCCCGTGAAAAATCGGGTAAGCTGCGCGCCTTCTTCAATATCTCAGTGAGGCTTGTAACGTGTTCGTTAAAGCACTTCGTGTTGGCCTCGGCCAACTGATCATTTTCATCGATTTCATCACCCGCCCTGGCAAGAAAAACCGCCCCGCCGCCGCTCAGGCAAAGGTGGAAGCGGCTGCGAAGGACCTGACGTTGTATCAGTTCCACGCCTGCCCGTTTTGCGTGAAGACCCGCCGCACGTTGCGTCGCCTCAATGTGCCGGTGGCGCTGAAGGATGCCAAGAACAACGAGCAGGATCGTCAGACGCTGCTGGAACAGGGCGGCCGAATCAAGGTGCCGTGCCTTCGGATTGAAGAGAATGGCCAGACGACCTGGATGTATGAATCCAAAGTGATCATTGATTATCTGGATAAGCGGTTTGCTGCGGCCTGAGGTTTTTGTGCCGTTCTGACTGACGCCTTCGCGAGCAAGCCCGCACATCTTTTAATGTATTTCCCCTGTGGGGTCGGGTTTGCTCGCGAAAAGGACCGCCCAGCCAGCACAAAAATCCAGACAAAAATTTTCAGGCCGCCCTGTCTCGTTGCGCCTGACGCACCACCGCCGCCAATCGCTTGAGCCCTTCATCCAGCCGCGCCGCGTCAATGTGGCTGAAGTTAAGACGCAAATGCCCGAGATTTTTATCGGGATCAGGAAAGAACGGCTCACCTGGCATAAACGCCACATCATTGGCCAACGCCTCGTTAAGCAACGTGCGCGTGTCCAGCGGCTGTTTCAGCGTCAACCAGAAAAACAGCCCACCCTGCGGCACGTTCCAGTCTGCCAGATCCGAAAAGTGCGTTTCCAGCGCTGACTGAAAGGCATCGCGCCGTTCTCGGTAGAAGCCGCGCAACTCAATCAAGTGCTGCTGATATTGCTCAGTCCCCATCCATTGCAATGCCTGCCACTGCCCGATGCGATTAGTGTGCAGATCCGCCGATTGCTTGAGCTTGAGCAGATGCGCAAACAGATCCGGGCTGGCGATCAGATAGCCGACACGCAAACCGGGCAGCAAGGTTTTCGAAACCGTGCCGGTGTAGATCCAGCTGGATTTATTCAACCGTGCGGCAATCGGCTTGGCGCTGGCGCCGTCGAACGTCAGTTCGCGGTAGGGTTCGTCTTCGATCAACGTCACGCCGAATTCATCGAGCAGTGCGGCGACGGCTGCACGTTTGGCCTCGCTGTAGCGCACGGCGGACGGGTTCTGGAACGTCGGGATCAGGTAGATGAACGCCGGACGATGTTGCTCCAGACGACTGCGCAATTGCGCCAGGTTCGGGCCATCGGATTCCTGCGGTACGGTCAGGCATTCGGCGCCAAACAATTGGAATATCTGCAAAGCGGCCAGATAAGTCGGCGCTTCCAGAAGAATCTCGGTGCCCTTGTCGATGTACAGCTTGGCCGCCAAATCAAGAGTCTGCTGGGAGCCACTGACCACCAGCACCTGACTCGCCTCACACGCCAAGCCTAGCGCCCTCGCCTGTGCGGCCAGGGCTTCGCGCAATGCCGGCTCACCCTCGCTCATACCGTATTGGCCGAGGGACAGCGGCATGTCGCCCCACTCGACTTTCGGCAACATGACCTCGGCAGGCAGGCCGCCGGCGAATGACATCACTTCCGGACGCTGAGCGGCGGCGAGAATTTCACGAATCAAAGAACTTTTAAGGCGCGAGACACGTTCGGAAAAAGCCATGGAGGTCACCAGTAGCGAGCCGTATGAAAAATGAGTCAAACTTGTTGACTGAAATTACGACAGCCCGAGCGAGTACGTCAACATGATTGACCTTAAAAACCCAGCCAGTCAGCAACAGGCCATGGAAGCGTTCTTCTTCGGTTATCAGGCCTTCACCGCCAAGGCTGACGAAATGCTTGAGCGCCGTGGTTTGTCTCGGGTGCATCAACGGATTGTGTTTTTCATCGCTCGTTATCCGAATTTGAGCGTCAAGGAGCTGCTGGCCTTGCTTGGGGTGAGCAAGCAGGCGCTGAACATGCCGCTGCGCCAGTTGCAGGAAATGCATCTGGTCGACAGCGTGGCATCGCAGGCTGACAAGCGAAAGCGCCTGCTCGAGTTGACGGCAGAAGGGGCAAAGTTTGAACAGTCGTTGCGCCGCGAGCAGGTGAAACTGCTGGAGCGGGTGTTTGCCGAGGCTGGGGAGACAGCGGTGAATGGGTGGTTGGCGGTGAATCTGGCCTTGGGTGAGAGTCAGGCACATCTCGATTGAATCGTCTGGCTTGCTCGCGAAGGGCACGGAGTGGCGATATATCGCTATCGTCGGACCGTTCGTAAACAAAATCAAAAACAATATTTGCTTTATTTGTACACAAAAGCATAATCCACAGCGTGCGAGTTCCTGACCTAATGGTCAACAAATTCGCGTATGCCTCAAAGGGCCGCTGCCACCCCTCATGGGTCCGGCCCTGGAAATAACAATAAAACTCTTGAGGAGTACTCGCTGTGGAAAGCCGCAAATCCGAAGCATCGACGCTGGATCTCTCGCCGCCATTACGCAATGGCCTGCTGGAGCGCCTGTTTAAACTCAGCTTGCATGGCACCACGGTGAAGACCGAGTTGATTGCCGGTCTGACAACCTTCATCACGATGGCTTACATCATCTTCGTCAACCCGAACATCATGGCCGATGCCGGGATTGACCACGGCGCGGCATTCGTCGCCACCTGTATCGCCGCTGCGCTGGGCTGCCTGTTGATGGGCCTTTACGCCAACTGGCCAGTGGGTCTGGCGCCGGGCATGGGCCTGAACGCTTTCTTCACCTACACCGTGGTCGGCACCATGGGCTACAACTGGGAAACGGCGCTGGGCGCGGTGTTCGTCTCAGGTGTGCTGTTCATGATCCTGACTTTCTCGCGGATTCGCGAATGGCTGCTCAACAGTATTCCAGTGAGCCTGCGCTTTGCGATGGGCGCAGGGGTCGGTCTTTTCCTTGGCCTGATTGGCTTGAAAACCGCAGGCATCGTCGTCGATAGCCCGGCCACGCTGATCAAACTCGGTTCCCTGCGTGAACCTGGCCCGCTGCTCGCCGCCATCTGCTTCCTGATGATCGCCATCCTCAGCTATCACAAAGTTTTTGGCGCGATCCTCATCAGCATCATCACCGTGACGCTGGCCGGTTGGGGCCTGGGCATCGTGCACTACGAGGGCATCATGTCGACCCCGCCGAGCCTGGCGCCGACCTTCATGGCGATGAACGTTGCCGGCGTGTTTAACGTCAGCATGATCAGCGTGGTGCTGGCCTTCCTCTTTGTGCACATGTTCGACACTGCCGGTACCCTGATGGGCGTTGCCCAGCGCGCCAATCTGGTCGGCGCTGACGGGCGCATCGAAAACCTCTCCCGCGCCATGAAAGCCGACAGTGCTTCCAGCGTTTTCGGTGCCGTGGTCGGTGTACCGCCTGTCACCAGTTACGTAGAAAGTGCTGCCGGCGTGGCCGCTGGCGGTCGGACTGGTCTTACCGCCGTCACCGTAGGTGTGCTATTTATAGCGGCAATGTTTTTCGCACCACTGGCTGGCATGATCCCCGCTTACGCCACCGCCGGTGCACTGATCTACGTTGCGATGCTGATGATGGGCGGCATGGCCCACATCGAATGGGACGAAGCCACTGACGCGATTCCTGCCATCGTCACCGCGATCATGATGCCGCTGACCTTCTCGGTCGCCGACGGCATCGCGCTGGGCTTCATCACTTATGTGGCGCTCAAGGCCGGTACCGGCAAGTACAAGGAAATTTCCGTTAGCCTGTGGGTGCTCTGCGCGATCTTCATCGCCAAGTTCATCTTCTTGTAAGCGTTAAGCGGTTCTGGCTTCAAAACAGCCTCACCCTGGCGGGTGGGGCTTTTGCACATTCTTGAGTACAACAAAAAAGGAGGAAAGTGATGAGTCTGGAAACCTGGCTGCTGTTCAGCGGCGCTGCACTGGTGGTGATCCTGATTCCGGGGCCACTGTCGTTGCTGATGATCAGCAACAGCCTGAATTACGGTTTGCGGCGCTCTTACCCGGCGTTTCTCGGCGGCGTGATTGCTTCGATCTGTTTACTCAGTGCATCGGCGCTGGGCTTGGGCGCCCTGCTATTGGCTTCGGAACAGTTGTTCAGCGCCCTGAAAATCATCGGCGCATTTTACCTGTTCTATCTTGCCTGGCAGAGCTGGCAGCAGTCGCGCCAGCCTTCGACAGGCGCCGAAGTGCCCCAAGCTGCAGCTGTCCCACGTTTTCGCGCACTGTTCGGGCGCGCGTTCGTGCTGGGCGCAAGTAATCCGAAAGACATTCTGTTCTTCGCCGCGTTTCTGCCACAGTTCCTCAGCGCCGAACAGCCGTTCCTGCCGCAGTTACTGGTGATGATTGCAACCTGGACCCTGCTGGATCTGCTGTGCAAACTGGCCTACGGACTTGGTGCCCATGGTGCAGCGCGCTATCTGCGCAGCGGTAAAGGACAAAGCTGGTTCAACCGGATCAGTGCCGGTTTGTTCGGTAGTGCAGGAGCCGTATCGTTACTCAGCAGCCACTGAGATGTTTAAAGGACCATTTCAACTTGCCGCGTCGGGCGAAATACAACGCAACAACCCATGGATGTACAACTCTAAAAAACCAAACCTAATATAACCGCGCTATTCGACAAATAATTTGGCAGAACAAGGATGTTCAAATGGCCACTTTTACACCGGATTCGTTCCAGCAAACTGACTCCGTAGTAATCACCGACATAGGCTTCCATGCCAATGAGCGCACAGCTTCGACCATCGATTTTGAAGGCGAAATCGCCACCGCGAGCAAACGCCAAACACAACAGCTGAAAATCGTCGACGATCTGTTCGGCCCACTTCATATCGGCTCTATTTCAATCACGCGAGTTTCCCTGGACGTTTTGGGCGCAACGACGGGCGGCCAACACCTGAATGGTCAGAACACCTTCTTTCGAACGCCCAAGCGCTCCTTCATCAACTCGTTACAGTTCAGCTCGCCCGATATAGAAACCCGAATGAAATCGACAACAGTCACGGAGGGCTACCTGTTGTCGTCGCTGCTGTTCGAAATCGCCAGCCGGCGTCCGTTAGACGCCCCGCCGATGCTTGGAAATAGTCCCACGAGCGATGTTGATCAGGGCGCATATCACAGCACACTTGCGAAACTTCTAGGCTCCGCGCAAAAGCTCGATTTGCGTCATGCCTACCTGTCAAAAAGCAGCCCTCACTGGGTGTCTCTGATCAAGAGCGACTGCATGCTCGGCTCAAGTGTCGGGATTCAAGCCTTTGGAATATTCATGGGTTTGCGCGGGGTGGTCGATGCGGTCAGAAACAGTGACACCGCACAAGCCGTAATCAACAGCGCGGGTATTACCTCTGAAGTGGGCTCCATAACCGTAGACATTGCCGTGACTAAAATGGCCACGCAGATGATCAAGGTTGGCCAATTCGCCTACAAGGACTTCGCCAAAACCCGATTCGCCGTGAGATTGGGTCGTTCCGGTGGCTTGATCGGGGGAGCACTGACGCTGCCTTTCGATTTACACGCCGCAGTCAAATCATTGACCGCTGCCGACAATGCAACCGGGAAAGAAGCCTTGGATCATTACATCAGTGCCGGTTTGAGCCTAACGAGTGCTGCCATGACCTTGATACTCGGGAGCGCAGCGATGGCAGGCTTTTCCTTTGCAGGACCGGTCGGGCTCGCGGCAGGAGCGATTCTGGCCATTGGCGCTCAGGCTTACGGTGCCGTAAGACTGGTGGACGATATTGACGATTACATCGAACTCACCACCAATGAGCGCTGGCGCACAGGCTGGTTCTCGTTCTGTTTCATGGATCCTGACGCCGATGTGCAGGATCGCTACACCGTTGCCAAAACCAGGGTCGAGCACTCCGGGAAAATGAAGGACGCGGCAAAGAAACTGCTGGATGGCGCGTTGAAGGACACCACCGAAGCCATCGTTCATGGCGCTTTTGAGGTCAACCTCAAGCCGACTCGGATATGGGCACGTAACTGGTGGACTAAACAGGACCGGTGGGAAACCGTCAATCTTCCACAGATAACAGGAGTAGATGACACCATTGACGCCCACGAAGGTGTTAGCGGTGCCACTCCTGGCGCGCAACTGGGGGCAGCGGCAGATCACAAAGCTGTCCTGTGGTTCATCAGTGACGGTAAAGACTCAATCCGAGGGGTAGAAAAAAAACCAAACGCCTTTTTTTACAAGACCGGTAGAAAAGATCTGACAGGGGGGGACAAAGACGATCGGTTCGTCTTCGAAGGCGCAGCCGATCGGCTCAAGAATGATTCCAGGGTAGGCGATTATTCGATATTGAAGGGCGGTGCAGGCAACGACACTTTGTCCCTTGGCGGCCTTTATAACCTTAGTGCTGCGGATCAACCCGGGTATGACATCGACTTGGTGGCGGGGAGGCTCCAGGTAATCACCCCTGATCCATCTTCCGAAGATGGAAAAAAACATACGCTCCACAGCATTCTGGAAAGTATCGAGAATGTTGAAACCGTCGCGCATGCGGCAAGCACTGTCACCGGTACAGCGCAACGCAACATCATCAAGTCCCGTGGCATCGACACCATCAGAGCTGGCGCAGGAAACGACCAGATTCATTTAATTCACAACGGTGCAACGGCATCGGGTGAATCCGGGGCAGATGAGTATTTCATTGCCCATGAAGCAGGCTGTATTTCCATCATCGAAGACGGTGAGCAAGAAAGCGTCATTGTCTTGAATTGGAGAATGGATCTGATTGAAAGCTGGATCGTCGAGAAGAGCGCGCTGGTCATCACTTCGAAATTCGATTTCCATGACAGGCCCAGAAGCAAGGTAGTCATCCGAGACATCTACAAACGGCTCGGTGATGATTACCAATTAAAGAACAACAAACTCACCTTCATTACCGGGGACGGCTTTTATCTGGTACCTGAGCTTCCTGAATCACTCAAAAGCGAAAGGCCCATCGACGTCGAGGTGGTGATCACCCGCAAGGGACAACCGCAAAGTCCGGTCATTCTCTACTCATCCGATTGCATAATCCGGCACAACAACGATGCCAGTTATTACATTCCAAGAACTCAACAACACACCCGGTTTTATGCAGTTCAGCGCACCGACGCTGTCACCAGAATTTTTCTGGACTTCGCGAGCGATGAACTGACTAAATCAGAAGCACACTTTCTGGCGAGAATATCGGCAAAAAAACATGATCTGTTAATGGGTTGCGATCTGATTTACTACTTTGGGAAAAAGACATTAACAATCAAGTTATTTGCGCAAGCAAGGGGGGGGGAAACGATCCAATGAACAGCGTGAAAACGCTAAGAACCATGACACTCTATCCCGATCATAAATATGTTTTAGCATTCAATGACGGCGTCGCTTTCAATGCTCATCTCACACTGGAAAACGACGCCTGCGCCGTTGCTGCAAACTATAAGATGTACGCTTTCACCAAGTGGAAAACCCGGATACCTCTTCCAGAGCAATACCGAGCAGGTCTTTACCTGTTTGAACTTCCCGCAAACGAAGCCTATCAACTGAGCGCCAGATCGGCCTGCGCCACGTTGACGTCTTATCCTGAACAAACCGCGACCGAAAGTCTGCTAGGGAAGGTCTGAAGTAAGACCTTCTTTTTCCAGCAAATCGGGCGTCAGGCTGTAAAAAAGAGAGCACTTCGCTGAAACTCTAGAAATATCGACTTTTTTCGATGAATAAGCCTGTTTTAAGCACTTATTAATCCTTAATTTCCATACTGCGGACGCACCTGTCCTATAGG
>NZ_JAIHLQ010000054.1 GCF_019733355.1 Pseudomonas baetica
CTTTATAACTCAACTCGCCTTTTTCTACTTGGTCGACAACCGACAATTTAAAAGTCAGCGTGTAATCGCGCTGACTACGTTTTGCGCCCGTATCCATTGCACCCTCCTGATAAGAAGCCAGAAGGTGTAAACCTTATTCAGGACGAGACAGCAGGCAAAGAAAAGCCCGGCCTAAGCCGGGCTTTTCTCAGAGCGGCAGCTAATTACTTAGCTTGAGCTTCAACCTGCGCTTCTACGCGACGGTTTACAGCGCGGCCAGCTTCAGTTTTGTTGTCAGCAACTGGGCGGGATTCGCCGTAGCCAACAGACTGAACGCGGGACGATTCAACACCGTACTGGTTGGTCAGAACTTGCTTAACGGCGTTTGCACGACGCTCGGACAGTTTCTGGTTGTAAGCGTCAGGACCGACGGAGTCAGTGTGACCTTCAACAGTAGTGGTGGTGGATGGGTACTGCTTCATGAAGTCAGCCAGGTTTTTGATGTCGCCGTAGCTGTTTGGCTTCACAACCGACTTGTCGAAGTCGAACTTGACGTCCAGCTCAACACGAACAACTTCTGCAACTGCTGGGCAGCCGTCAGCGTCAACAGTTACGTTGGCTGGGGTGTCCGGGCACTTGTCAACGTTGTCGCAAACGCCGTCGTTGTCGCTGTCGGAGCAGACTTCAGCTGGTGCTGGAACTGGAGCAGCAGCAGGCTTGGAGCCGCCACCGAAGTTCACACCGATACCGACGCTAGGAGCCCACTCGGTGTCGCCCTGGTCGATGTTGTACTGAGCTTCAACGCCAGCACGGGCGTAGAAGTTGTCGGTGAAGTACAGCTTGGCACCGCCGCCAACGTTGGCGAAGGTGGAGCGGTTACGACCGCCGGAACCGTTCTGACCGATGCTCTGATCGGAGAAACCAGCCGATACGTATGGACGCAGCATGTCGCCTGGGTTGTTGAAGTGGTACAGAGCGTCCAGAGCGGTGTTGGCGCCCTTGATGTTACGGCCATCGTCGGAACGCACGTTGTGCACTTCGTCGTAGCCCAGACGCAGTTCAACGTCGTCGGTCAGGAAGTAACCGATCGAACCGCCGAACAGGTTGCCGTTGTTCTTGAAGTTACGAGCGCTGTCGAATTGTTCTTTCTTTGCGAAGCCTTCGATTTCAACTGCGCCTTGGCCTTGTGCCAGAGCGCCGAACGAAGTGGCGGCAATCAGAGAACCAATGGCCAAGCCCAAGGTGTTTTTCAGTTTCATCCGTTAAATCCCCATCTGGTGATTGTGAAGCAGTCCCGCAAACCGGGGGACAACTCGGCGGCAATTCTATCAGAACTTGCCTACACGTAAGAGATATTTGCGCTGAACTAAGTTTCAGCAATGCCTGCAAATTTCTCACGTAATTTATCTAGAGCACGTTTGTACCGCATTTTTGTAGCACTCAAACCCATATGCATGATGTCTGCGATCTCCTGAAACTCCAGCTCTGCGACAAAACGTAGCACCAGAATTTCACGGTCAATCGGGTTCACATACACCAACCAGCGATCGAGCCCGCCCTTTTCTTCCGGTTTCGGCGCCTTTTCCTCAGACGCTTCTTCCAGCGGGTCAAGACTCAATGCGTCCATCAAGCGACGCTTTCGCCGTTCCTTTCGATACTGCGTAATACATTCGTTGTAAGTGATGCTGTACAGCCAGGTTTTGAACTTCGATTTCCCCTCAAAGTTCTTCAAACCATACAAAACCTTCAGCATCACTTCCTGACAGACATCGTCCGCGTCGCGATCGTTCCCAAGATATCTCGCGCAGACGTTAAATAATGTTCGCTGGTAACGCCGCATCAGTTCTTCATAAGCGCGCGTTACGTGAAAAAGCTCGGTATGCGAGCGCGCGACCAACTCCTCATCAGAGAGTTCGCGGGGGTCGTAGCGCGTGGATAGCGTATGGGCTTTATTCAAAACAAGTCGTGCCGACAGTCAGGTCAATGTCCGCCGCAACCAGCATCAGCTGGCATTTTGCGGCGGCATACATTAGCAGGGTTTGCCGGATTAGCGGCTACTCACATGCTGTTCCAGCAGGATCCGATTGGAAAGAGAGACTAGCTCACCCTCATCGGTCAGCAGTGTGGTTTTAACCGTGCCGATCTCTTCGATCTGGCCTTCGACCTCGCCAACACGCACTTGTTGCCCAACCTGATACAACTCACGCACATAGATTCCCGCAAGAATCTGACCGGCGATTTCCCGGCTTCCCAAGCCCATGGCCAGCGCAACGGCCAGACCAACGGTAATCAGAACAATGACGATCACATGGTTCAGAAGGTCGGTCTTGACCTCAAGCTGACTGATCGCGACCGAGATGCTGATGATGATCACCAGTCCCTGTGCAATTCGCCCCAATCCCGAAGCGTAGTCCAGACCTACGCCTTCTGCTGCACCGCGCACCAGCCCGTTGGCCAGTTGTGCGAGCAGAACACCTACCAGCAACACCAGCGCGGCGCCGAATACTTTCGGCAAATACAGCGCCAGGATGTCGAGCGTAGCCGAAACTCGCTCAAGCCCGAGGGATTCTGCTGCAGAAACCAGGAAAATAAGCAGAACGAACCAGTAGACGATTTTGCCAATCAGGGTCGAAATCGGTACCTGCAACCCGGCACGCGACATCAACTTGGTCAAACCGGTGCCGCCCATCAGACGGTCGAGACCCAGTTTGGCAAGCAGCTTGGACAGCAAGGTATCGAGCAGCTTCGCCACGACGAAACCCAGCAGCAGCACGACCAGTGCGCCAAACAGGTTCGGGATGAAGTTGGCGACTTTGGTCCACAACGCAGTCATTGCAGTGACGAGGCTCTGAGTCCAGAGATCAAGTTCCATATTCAATCAGCCTTATCAGCAGTGCGAGCGGTAGGTTTACGAAGACGGGAAACCGGCGAAACATGGGCCGATCCGTTGTTCAAGGCGATCATCAGCGCGGGCAGCCAGCGGCCCAGCAGGCTGAACAGATCGCCGGCGCCGACCTGGCGGTTGGCGGTTTTGAGTACGCGGCCCAAGCACGCATCGTCGTCGCGGCTGGACGGCGAAGCGTTGAGCATGTCACGCAAAGACTGTTCAAACGGATCGTGCATACGCACCTCTCGTGATGTCTGTGAAAGACGCGGGCAAATTTGGTCGGGTCACATGCGGCATCTCTATACCCAACGCAAACGGCGGAACAACCACCATTGTCCGAGGGCCACAGCGACCATCAGCAGGCAAGCCACCACGAAGCCGTAAGGACTCCCGGAAAGCGGAATTCCACCGACGTTTATACCCAGCAGACCGGTGATAAAACTCATCGGTAAAAAGATCCCGGTGATGATCCCGAAGCGATACATCGTGCGATTCATGCGCTCGCTCAGGCGCCGGTCCTCAGCCTCCAGCACAAGCCCCACGCGCTCTCGGGTCAATTCGAGCTCTTCGAGATAACGCGTCAGGCTGTTGTTCAATTCGTTCCAGTAGTCGGCGTCGTCATCAACGAACCAAGGCAGTTTTATCCGCGTCATTTGGCCGAATATATCCCGCTGTGGCGCGAGAAAACGCTTCAGTCCAGCCGCCCTGCGACGGATGTGCAAAATGGCGCCATGATCGGGTGTATACCGTTCGTCGGCATCCATTTTTTCTTCTTCCTCATCGGCGATTTCCGAGAGGCAAGTGACCAGATCCTGCACCTTGTTGGTAAGGAACTGCGCCAGATAAAGGATCAGTTCAGAAGCGGTTTTCGGGCCTTTGCCGTCTGCCAGTTGCGCGAGCAATTCATCGGTAGCCCGCAACGGCCGCAAACGCAGGGAGATCACACGCTGGGCGCTGGCAAAAATGCGCACCGAAACCATGTCTTCCGGCTCCGCGCCCGGATTGAGATTGACCCCGCGCAAAAACAGCAACAGCTCGGCATCCGGCAACGGCAACAAACGAGGTCGAGTGTTCTCTTCCAGCAGCAGGTCGCAGGTGAATTCATTGAGACCGCTGGATTTGCGCAGCCAGGTCTGCGTTTGCGGATGACTGCGATCCCAATGCAGCCAGAGGCTTTCATGGGCCTGCAGCTGCAAATCGTCGAATTCAGTCCGGGCTATCGAACGCGCACCGCCTTTACCGTCCAGCACCAGGGCATGCACCAGCCCCCATTGCGCGTTTTCTTCCTCGAACATCCTCATCCCTTTGTCGAAAGCTTAATCAGGCATCTTCAGCGGGCTCGGCGAGATGATCACGCCGTTGTTGTCCGCATAAATGTAGTGCCCAGGGTGGAACGTCACACCGGCAAAAGTCACCGCAACGTTGAGGTCGCCAATGCCGCGTTTTTCGGTTTTCATCGGATGACTGGCCAAGGCCTGAACCCCGAGGTCGGTCTGGGCGATAACGTCGACATCACGGATGCAACCGTAGATCACCAGCCCTTCCCAGCCATTGCTTGCGGCTTTCTCGGCGATCATGTCGCCCAGCAGTGCACGGCGCAGGGAACCGCCGCCATCGACCACCAGCACCTTGCCGTGGCCGTTGAGCTCGGCTTGTTCCTTGACCAGCGAGTTGTCTTCGAAGCATTTGATGGTCACGATTTCGCCGCCGAACGAGTCACGGCCGCCGAAATTGCTGAACATCGGTTCCAGCACCTGAACCAGCTCCGGATAGGCGTCGCAAAGGTCAGGCGTAAGGTAATGGTTCATCGAAAAACTCCTGTGAAAAGGAAGACGATCAAGGATGACGCACTCTTTTGAAACGAGTTCCGGCGGTCGCTGTTTACCTTAGTTCATGCCATGGTCGCTGAACGAACCTGAACAAACGCTGAAACGTAATAGCTAAACAGCCACCCAATATGACCAGAACCGCACAACGCGTCATATCTTAGCCGCAAGCCAAGCCGAACGAAATGCCCTTTTCAGAGCCTGCGACTCAGCCTGCAGCCGCCATATCCGGCTTCTCACCCAGCAGGGGCGCTTGCTGGTCGCTCAACCAGCGTGCAACCAGCGGCCACACTTCAGCCTGCGCAGACTTGCTCACCAACATCTCGACATGACCGAAATTTTCGCTGAAGCCCTGCTCGCGCCCCAGATTGACGAACTGTTTTTGCTCACTACCTATCTGCTCGAACAATTTGCGACAGGCCCAGGCCGGATCCTGATGGTCCCCTACCGCACTTACCGCCAGCACAGGCACTTGAACATCCGTCAAACCGGCCCACCAATCTTTGTCCTTGTCACCAAAACGACCGAACAGGCCATACCAGCGCATGCTTTCGATCGCCAGACCGATCGGTTCGTCTTCAGGTCCACGCTTGAGACGCGAGCCCGATAGCTGGGCAAATCGCTTGAGAATGAAGCGACTGCTCCACTCCACCGGCGGGATTTTCAGCGGCCAGTACGTTCGGCTGACCTGCGTGCCAAAAAATGCCGCCGACGCCACGGCCGGCTCACCCAGGTATTCGCCGCCAAGCGCCGCCGCCAGGGTGATGCCGCCCAGCGAGTGCCCCAGCCAATGCGGAACCTGACCGCTCTGCTCGCGCACGAACGCGGCAATTGCCGGCAGATCGTATCGCGCGTAGTCAGCGACGCGATTGCGCCGGTAATCCTCGTTGCGCTGCGACAGGCCGTGACCGCGCATCTCCGGGATCCACACGTCGAAACCCAGCCGTGCCAGGTAGGCGCCCAGCCCCAGACCTTTCGGCGAAAACCAGAAGCGGCGGTTGGAAAAACTGCCGTGCAACAAAATCACCGGCACGCCCCGTACGGCCGGTTCATCAGCCATACCCAGGCGGGTGACGGCGATTTCCACGGACCAGTCCGGGCTGTTGCCGGGTTTCAATCGATAAACATCTTCGCTCAGATCGCCGCGCCGTTCGGCGCTGATCAGGGCGACAGGAAATAGGTTGCTGCTGCTTTGCATAATGCTCTTGCACAAAAAAGGGCGGCATCCACAGGAGCCCGCCCTACTTCAATCTCAAAGCCTCGACCCGCAAAGGCAGGTCGAGGCTTCATTAACGACTTATTGGGCCGCTTGGCCTTCCGCCAGGAAGAACCAGGTTTCCAGCACGGTGTCCGGGTTCAGCGACACGCTTTCGATGCCCTGCTCCATCAGCCACTTGGCCAGATCCGGGTGATCCGAAGGCCCCTGACCGCAGATGCCGATGTACTTGCCGGCCTTGTTGCACGCGGCAATCGCGTTGGCCAACAGCTTCTTGACCGCCGGATTACGCTCGTCGAACAAGTGCGCGATGATGCCCGAGTCGCGATCCAGACCCAAGGTCAGTTGAGTCAGGTCGTTGGAACCGATCGAGAAACCGTCGAAGAACTCGAGGAATTCTTCAGCGAGAATCGCGTTCGAAGGCAGTTCGCACATCATGATGACGCGCAAACCGTTCTCGCCGCGCTTCAATCCATTCTCTGCGAGCAGATCCACAACCTGGCTGGCTTCGCCAAGGGTACGCACGAACGGCACCATGATTTCGACGTTGGTCAGGCCCATCTCGTTGCGCACGCGCTTCAGCGCCCGGCATTCGAGCTCGAAGCAGTCACGGAACGATTCGCTGATGTAACGCGAAGCGCCACGGAAGCCCAGCATCGGGTTTTCTTCTTCCGGCTCGTAGAGTTTGCCGCCGATCAGGTTGGCGTATTCGTTGGACTTGAAGTCCGACAGACGCACGATGACCTTCTTCGGCGCGAACGCGGCAGCGAGGGTGCTGATGCCTTCAACCAGTTTTTCGACGTAGAAACCGACTGGATCGTCGTAACCGGCGATGCGCTTGTCGACGCTTTCCTTGATTTCCGGCGGCAGGCCGTCGTAGTTCAACAGTGCTTTGGGGTGGACGCCGATCATGCGGTTGATGATGAATTCCAGGCGGGCCAGGCCCACACCGGCGTTCGGCAATTGCGCGAAGTCGAAAGCGCGGTCCGGGTTGCCGACGTTCATCATGATCTTGAACGGCAGGTCCGGCATGGCATCCACGGAGTTTTTCTTGATGTCGAAGCCCAGTTCGCCTTCGAAGATGTAACCGGTGTCGCCTTCGGCGCAGGACACGGTCACGCCCTGACCATCCTTCAACAATTGGGTGGCGTTGCCGCAACCCACGACGGCCGGAATCCCCAGTTCACGGGCGATGATCGCCGCATGGCAAGTACGGCCGCCCCGGTTGGTGACGATGGCGCTGGCGCGTTTCATCACCGGTTCCCAGTCCGGATCGGTCATGTCGGACACCAGCACGTCGCCCGGCTGGACTTTATCCATCTCGGACACGTCCTTGATGATGCGAACCTTGCCGGCGCCGATGCGCTGGCCGATGGCGCGACCCTCAACCAGCACGGTGCCGGTTTCTTTCAGCAGGTAACGTTCCATGACGTTGGCCTGAGTGCGGCTTTTAACGGTTTCCGGACGGGCCTGCACGATGTACAGCTTGCCGTCGTCACCGTCCTTGGCCCATTCGATGTCCATTGGGCACTGGTAGTGCTTCTCGATGATCATCGCCTGCTTGGCCAGTTCGCTGACTTCGGCGTCGCTCAGGCAGAAGCGCGCGCGGTCAGCCTTGTCGACATCGACGGTTTTGACCGACCGACCGGCCTTGGCCTCGTCGCCGTAGATCATCTTGATGGCTTTGCTGCCCAGGTTGCGACGCAGGATCGCCGGACGACCGGCTTCCAGCGTGCCTTTATGGACGTAGAACTCATCCGGGTTCACCGCGCCTTGTACGACGGTTTCACCCAGGCCGTAGGCGCCGGTGATGAACACCACGTCACGGAAACCGGATTCGGTATCGAGGGTGAACATCACGCCGGCGGTGCCGGTTTCCGAACGCACCATGCGCTGCACGCCGGCCGACAGGGCGACCAGTTTATGGTCGAAGCCCTGATGCACGCGGTAGGAGATCGCACGGTCGTTGAACAGCGAAGCGAACACTTCTTTGGCGGCGCGGATAACGTTTTCCACACCACGGATGTTCAGAAAGGTTTCCTGCTGGCCGGCGAACGAGGCGTCCGGCAAGTCTTCGGCGGTGGCGGAAGAACGCACGGCCACGGCCACGTCAGGGTTGCCGGCCGACAGTTCGGCGAACGCGGTGCGGATCTCGGCGTTCAGTTTTTCAGGGAATTGGGCTTCCATGATCCATTGACGGATCTGGGCGCCGGTCTTGGCCAGCGCATTGACATCATCAACGTCGAGTGCGTCGAGGGCCTTGTGGATCTGGTCGTTGAGGCCGCTCAGTTCGAGGAAGTCGCGATAGGCCTGGGCGGTGGTGGCAAAGCCGCCAGGGACCGACACACCGGCGCCTGCCAGGTTGCTGATCATCTCGCCCAGGGATGCGTTCTTGCCCCCCACATGCTCAACATCGTGTTTGCCGAGCTTATCGAGGGAAACTACGTACTCTACCAAGGTGATCTCTCCACTAACTGTGTTGGAAAAGCTCAGAAGCCGGCGGCTCGGGGGAGCGTTGGCCGGCTGTATGGCCTGGACCTGGAAAATAAGTGAGAATGCGGGCCAATGGCGGCCGGCAAATCGCGCCTATCATATCCAGAAATGCTCATAAGTGTCCTGTGCTGCCTATGCATGCCGATGTGGCGAGTGACTGTTGTTGCCAGACAAGGCGCCGCGACAAGTCATAGCTGGCTACGGCGAGGAGCGGCAACGTAGTATGGCGACAACAGGCGCCGCCACGACGGCATGCATAGGCTACACAGGACACTCACTTAAGGCCCAAGGTGCAAATGAAACGATCTGCTTTCTTTATCTCCGATGGCACCGGCATTACCGCCGAAACCCTGGGTCAAAGCCTCTTGGCGCAGTTCGAAAACATTGCGTTCAGCAAATTCACGCGCCCGTACATCGACAGCGTGGAAAAAGCGCGGTCCATGGTACAACAAATCAACAAAGCCGCTGAAACCGACGGCTTTCGCCCGATTATCTTCGACACCATCGTCAATCAGGACATTCGTGAGATTCTCGCCACCTCCAATGGTTTCATGATCGACATTTTCTCGACCTTCCTGGCGCCGCTCGAGCAGGAACTGACCGAGCATTCTTCCTACACCGTCGGCAAATCGCATTCGATCGGGCACAACTCCAATTACATGGAGCGCATCGAGGCGGTGAACTTCGCCCTCGACAACGACGACGGCGCCCGCACGCACTATTACGACAAGGCCGATCTGATACTAGTGGGCGTGTCGCGTTGTGGTAAGACACCGACGTGCCTGTATATGGCCATGCAATTCGGCATCCGCGCGGCCAACTATCCGCTGACCGAAGACGACATGGAGCGCCTGACCCTGCCAGCCGCCCTGCGCGCGCACCAGCACAAGCTGTTTGGCCTGACCATCGACCCGGATCGCCTCACCGCGATTCGCAACGAGCGCAAGCCCAACAGCCGCTATTCAAGCTATGCCCAGTGCGAATTCGAAGTGCGCGAAGTGGAAAACCTGTTCCGCCGCGAGAACATCCCGAACATCAACTCCACGCATTTTTCGGTGGAAGAGATTTCGGCGAAGATTCTGGTCGAGAAAGGTGTGGAGCGGCGGTTCAAGTAGATTTGCGGTGCCTGATCTGAAGCCTTCGCGAGCTTGCTCGCGAAGAACGATTACGCGGTTTCGGTGAGTGCCTTCGCCAGCGTTTCAAAGCCGCCGAGCAACAACCCGTCATCCCCCACCGAATTACACACACTCGCCCGAATAAACTGCGGCACCGCCGCGTGCCCGACGGCGAACGCCTCGGCGGTCGCCACCAGATAGTTGTTTTCCTTCAATTCCGCTGCAATCTGCGACGCCCGCCACAGTTCAGGCACTTGCAACCAGAAATGCGGGCTGTGGATATGCGTCTTGTAGCTCAACCCCTCCAGCGCCCCCGCCACCCATGCCTTGCGCCGGCCGATCTCGCCGATCTGCTCATCCAGCAAGCGCTCGGCCATGCCGTTTTCGATCCACAGAGCCGCCACCTCCTGGGTCAATGGATTAGCCATCCAGCAGGAACCGCGAATGGCTGAACTGATGCGCCCAATCAGCGCTTGCGGCGCATGCACATAACCCACCCGCACCCCCGCCGAAACCGCCTTGCTCAGGCTGCCGATCAACACTGAGCGCTCCGGGGCGAAATAACTCAGGGGCAGCGGACGCTGGCGATCCAGCACCGCGTGTGCTTCGTCTTCGAGGATCAGCAGATTGTGTTGGCGACAGACCTCGGCAATCGCCTGTCGTCGTGAGATCGACATGACCGCAGCCGTAGGATTCTGGATCGTCGGCGTGCAATACAGGGCGGATACCCGGTGCTGACGACAAATATCCTCCAGCGCCGAGGGCAACAGTCCTTCGTCATCCATCGCGGCACCGATCAGCTTTATCCCGAGCTGGCGTGCGACGCTGATCAATCCGGGGTAGGACAAATGCTCGGTGACAACCGTGTCACCCGCCTTGAGCAAACCCATCAACGCGCACAACAGGCCATGCTGACCGCCGTTGACGCACAGCACCTGATCGGCGTGCGGGACAAAATCCCCATGACGCAGCCATTGGGCACCCGCCGCCCGATGCCGTGGCAGTCCACCTTCAGCGGTGTATCCCGTCAACTGCTGCAAGCGGTGCGGATCACCGGCCAGTGCCTGTAGGGTTTGGCTCATCAAAGCCGTTTCCTGCCCGGGAATCGGCTGATTGCGACTCATGTCAAAGCAGGCCGGGGGCTCATCGCTGACATTGCGAAAGCCCTTGTCTTGCGGCCGCTCCATCCCGCGCTGACGCACATAAGTGCCGTCTCCTACACGGGCCACGACCCATCCCACACGCTCCAGTTCGCCGTAGGCACGGCTGATGGTGCCGATGGTAACGCCGAGGCTGTCGGCCAACAGCCTGTGGGGTGGCAACTTGCAACCGGCCTCGATAACACCGGCAACGATGGCCTTCTCGACCGCGTCCGCGAGGCGTTGATACTTCACACCGACGCCATTGGCGAGGCCGTCACGGAGGATTGACACCATGGCAATACTTACTTTGACAGTCATTCCCGCCCCGAATAGCGTACTGAAAACAGGTTCAATCAGGGATAGACCTTTTCAGCAACCAGGTCAATTCCGTCGTTCGGAGCACACCGCATGTCGATCGCCCTCAGCACGCCGTTGAACGCCAGCAAACCCTGGCTCGCCGGGTTGGTCACCAGTGTGTTGTTTCTGATCGTCTGCCTGAGTTGGGGCACGACATGGCTGGGGATCAAGATTGCCGTGGAAAGTGTGCCACCCCTGACCGCCGCCGGGCTGCGTTTTCTGATTGCCTTTCCACTGTTCCTCGGCTTCGCCGTATTACGCAAAGAGCCGCTGCTGTTCCCCCGGCAGAGTCGCTGGTTCTTTGTGTTCGTCACGCTGTCGTATTTCAGCCTGCCCTACTACTTGCTCAACTATGGCGAGATACATGTGTCGTCCGGCCTGACCGCGCTGCTGTTCAGTTGCATGCCGGTGTTCATCCTGATTTTTTCTGCGCTGTTTCTGCGCGAGAAGATCCAGCCGACGCAAATGCTCGGTATCGCCATCGGTTTCGGCAGCCTGTTCATGATCATCCGCAGCCAGGGTTTGCATCTGGATCAGGCCGAATGGCTTGGTGTGCTGGCGATTTTCAGCGCGGCGATCATGCATGCGCTGTGCTACGTGATCACCAAAAAGCACGGCAGCGCGATCAGTGTGATCACCTACAACACTCTGCCCATCGGCATTGCCGGGTTGATGCTGCTGGTCGCAGGCCTTTCGCTGGAGAACCCGACATTCGCCACCATCACGCCACGCTCATGGGGCGCCCTGCTCTACCTCGGAATGGTGGCGTCGGTCGGCGGCTTTATCGTTTATTTCGTCCTGCTCAAACGCCTGAGCCCGGTCCTTCTGTCATTCGTGTTCATCATCTTTCCGGTGTTCGCCGTGATCATCGGCGCCTGGTACGAAGGCACGGAAATTTCTCGGGAGCTGATGCTGTATTCGGCTGTCCTGCTGGGCGGTTTTGCGATCACCAAGCTGCCAGCCAAGCGCTAACAATCATGCATTGAACATCGGAGGTTCAAATGTCGGTACACACCATGGAAACCCTCAGTCTTTTTAACAATGCCCCTTATCAGCGCGACTTCAGTGCCCGGGTGATCGCGGTGGTAGATCAGGCCGTCGTCCTCGAACACACGCTGTTCTATCCCACCGGTGGCGGGCAGCCGGGCGACACCGGGCACTTCAGCCTGCCGGATGGCACCCGGATCGACGTGACGGAAACGCTGCGCGACCCGTTGCTGCCGTCGATCATCTGGCACAAGGTGTCGCAATGCCCGCCTCAGCTATGCGTCGGCACCCTGCTCAACGCCAGCCTGGACTGGGCGCGGCGCTATCAACACATGAAGATGCACACCTGCCTGCACCTGCTGGGATCGATCATCAACGCACCGGTCACCGGGTGCAGCATCGGCGCGGACAAGGGCCGGCTGGATTTCGATCTGCCCCAAATGACCCTCGACAAGGACAGCCTCACGCGCGATCTCAACGCGCTGATCGAGCAGGCCATTGCGGTCACCACCCTGTCGATGCCCGCCTCGGAGTACCCCGCACTGTTGGAAAAAACCGGTAGCAAAACGGTTAAGCCACCGGCGATTCAGGGTGAATTGCGGATGGTCGAAGTGATCGGAATCGACATCCAGCCCTGTGGCGGCACCCACGTACAAAACACCCGGGAAATCGGCCGGGTGTTTTGCGAAAAAATCGAGAAGAAGAGCAGGACCAACCGGCGGGTGATCCTGCGGTTTGAATGAGCCTTAGATCACGAACAGGTCGACAAAGCGGTTCACCGCAGTCGCCTCAAGCTGCGCCTGATCCTTGCACAAGGCAAAAATCTCGCTGCTGCGCTGTCCGGTGAAGCGCGTCGCCAGGTTCGCCTTGAACTTGTCTTCGAGCAACGGAATGCCTTCGGCGCGGCGGCGACGATGGCCGATCGGATATTCCACCACTACGTTGTCGGTGCTTGAGCCGTCCTTGAAAAACACCTGCACGGCATTGGCAATCGAGCGTTTGTCGGCCTCCAGATACTCGCGAGTGAAGCGCGGGTCTTCGACGATGACCATTTTTTCGCGCAGCACATCAATGATCGGATGCGCCTTGTGAAAGTCGTCTTCGTACTGCTCGGCCACCAGATTGCCGAACGCCAACGGCACGGCGGTCATGTACTGAATGCAGTGATCGCGGTCGGCGGCGTTAGCCAGCGGCCCGACCTTGGAAATGATGCGGATCGCCGATTGGTGGGTGGTGATGACGATCCGGTCGATTTCGTGCAGACGATTGCGCACCTGAGGGTGCAACGTGACCGCCGCTTCGCAAGCTGTTTGCGCATGAAATTCGGCCGGGAAGCTGATTTTGAACAGCACGTTTTCCATCACGTAGCTGCCCAAAGGACGCGAGAAACTGAAGGCTCGCGTGCCCTCGGGCTTCAACGCCAGATCGCTGTTGGTGTGGCTGAACAGCACGTCATAAAACCCCCACTGTTTAGCGCTCAGCACGCCGGGAATACCCATCTCGCCGCGCATGGCGATGTCCGCCAAACGCACGCCACGACTCGATGCGTCCCCCGCCGCCCAGGATTTGCGCGAGCCGGCGTTCGGCGCATGCCGATAAGTGCGCAACGCCTGCCCATCGACGAACGCATGGGACAGCGCCGATAACAGTTGCTCGCGATTGGCGCCCATCAGTTTGGCGGTGATGGCGGTCGAGGCGACTTTGACCAAGATGACGTGGTCGAGTCCTACGCGGTTGAAGGCGTTTTCCAGGGCGATCACGCCCTGAATCTCATGGGCCATGATCATGGCTTCGAGCACATCGCGAATCGTCAGCGGCGCTTCAGCGTTGGCCACGCGTTTCTGCGCCAGGTGATCCGCCACCGCTAGAATCGCGCCAAGGTTGTCCGACGGATGCCCCCATTCGGCAGCGAGCCAAGTGTCGTTGTAATCAAGCCAACGCACGATGCAGCCGATGTCCCACGCGGCTTTGACCGGATCAAGTCGATAGCACGTGCCCGGTACTCGTGCCCCGAACGGCACGACAGTGCCTTCGACGAGAGGGCCAAGGTGTTTGGTGCATTCGGGGAAACGTAACGCCAGCAGGCCACAGCCCAGCGTGTCCATCAGGCAGTTGCGGGCGGTGTCGAGGGCTTCGCTGGATTCAACGTTGAAAGTGAGGACGTAATCGGCGATGTCCTGCAGGACACGGTCGTAGTCGGGGCGGTTGTTCAGATCGACGTTGGCGCTCATGTTCGATTCACTCTTGAAGTGGTTCGTTGACGGGACCTCGGTTCAGGGCTGATTTTTTGGGTTGAAATACTATCCCCTGTGGGAGCGGGCTTGCTCGCGAAGGCAGAGTGTCAGTCGACATCATTATTGCCCGGTGCGCCGCCTTCGCGAGCAAGCCCGCTCCCACAGGGTATGAAGTGTTACTTAAAAAGCGTCGCCGGGCACGCGCACGTAGCCTTCCATGAGTACCCGGGCACTGCGACTCATGATGGCCTTCTTCACCACCCACTCACCGTTTTCCAGACTGGCCTCAGCACCGACCCGCAAGGTCCCGGACGGATGCCCAAAGCGCACCGCACTACGCTCAACGCCGCCCGCCGCCAGATTCACCAGCGTTCCGGAAATCGCCGCTGCGGTGCCGATCGCCACCGCGGCCGTGCCCATCATCGCGTGGTGCAATTTGCCCATCGACAAGGCGCGCACCAGCAAATCAACATCAGCCGCCGCAACCGCCTTGCCACTGGAGGCCACATAGTCCGCAGGCTTGGCGACGAACGCGACTTTCGGTGTGTGCTGGCGCTTGGCGGCTTCATCCAGATTGGCGATCAACCCCATACGCAACGCGCCATAAGCACGAACGGTTTCAAACATTTGCAGCGCTTTCGGATCGCTGTTGATCGCGCTTTGCAACTCGGTGCCGGTGTAACCGAGGTCGGCGGCGTTGACGAAGATCGTCGGGATGCCGGCATTGATCATGGTCGCCTTGAACGTGCCCACACCGGGCACTTCCAACTCGTCGATCAGGTTGCCGGTGGGGAACATTGAGCCACCGCCGCCCTCTTCGTCTGCTGCCGGGTCCATGAACTCCACTTGCACTTCGGCGGCCGGAAAGGTCACGCCGTCGAGTTCGAAGTCGCCGGTTTCCTGCACCTCGCCATGGGTGATCGGCACATGAGCAATGATGGTCTTGCCGATGTTGGCCTGCCATACGCGCACCACCGCTACGCCGTTTTGCGGGATACGGCTGGCGTCGACCAAACCATTGCTGATCGCGAACGAACCGACCGCCGCCGACAGGTTGCCGCAGTTGCCGCTCCAGTCCACGAACGGCTTGTCGATGGAGACCTGACCGAACAGGTAATCGACGTCGTGATCGGCTTTGATGCTTTTCGACAGGATCACGGTTTTGCTGGTGCTCGACGTGGCGCCGCCCATGCCGTCGATCTGCTTGTCGTACGGGTCGGGGCTGCCGATCACCCGCAGCAATAACGCATCGCGGGCCGGGCCGGGAATCTGCGCCGCCTCGGGCAGATCCTTGAGGCTGAAGAACACGCCTTTGCTGGTACCGCCGCGCATGTAGGTGGCGGGAATCTTTATTTGAGGTGCGTGAGCCATGGTGCTCCTTAACAAAGGCGCGGGACTTAAAATCCCACGCCCACATACGATGATTTAAACGGCAACCGACGACTCTTCGAGGAAGTCCTGAGCGAAGCGCTGCAACACGCCGCCGGCCTCGTAGATCGACACTTCTTCAGCGGTGTCGAGGCGGCATGTCACCGGCACGTCGACGCGCTCGCCGTTCTTGCGATGGATCACCAGCGTCAAGTCAGCGCGCGGCTTTCGGGCTCCGATCACGTCGTAGGTTTCGCTGCCGTCGATGGCCAGGGTGTGACGGTCGGTGCCCGGTTTGAACTCCAGCGGCAACACGCCCATGCCGACCAGGTTGGTGCGGTGGATACGTTCGAAACCTTCGGCAGCAATCGCCTCGACCCCAGCCAGACGCACGCCTTTGGCCGCCCAGTCGCGGGACGAACCCTGACCGTAATCGGCGCCGGCAATGATGATCAGCGGCTGCTTGCGTTCCATGTAGGTTTCGATGGCTTCCCACATGCGCATGACTTGGCCTTCCGGCTCGACGCGGGCCAGCGAACCCTGTTTGACCTTGCCGTTTTCCACCACCATTTCGTTGAACAGTTTCGGGTTGGCAAACGTTGCGCGTTGCGCAGTCAGGTGGTCACCCCGGTGGGTGGCGTAAGAGTTGAAGTCCTCTTCCGGCAAGCCCATTTTCGCCAGGTATTCGCCGGCGGCGCTGTCAAGCATGATCGCGTTCGACGGCGACAAGTGATCGGTGGTGATGTTGTCCGGCAGCACCGCCAACGGGCGCATGCCCTTGAGCGGACGCGCACCCGCCAACGCACCTTCCCAGTAAGGCGGACGGCGAATGTAAGTGCTCGTCTCGCGCCAGTCGTACAGCGGCGTGACTTTCGGGCCGGTGTCTTCGTGGACCGCGAACATCGGGATGTAGACCTGACGGAACTGCTCCGGCTTGACCGAGGATTTGACCACGGCGTCGATTTCTTCGTCGCTCGGCCAGATGTCTTTGAGGCGGATTTCCTTGCCGTCGACCACGCCCAACACATCCTTCTCAATGTCGAAGCGGATGGTGCCAGCGATGGCGTACGCCACAACCAATGGCGGCGAGGCCAGGAACGCTTGCTTGGCGTAGGGGTGAATCCGGCCGTCGAAGTTGCGGTTGCCCGAAAGCACGGCCGTGGCGTACAGATCACGGTCGATGATCTCTTGCTGGATCACCGGGTCCAGCGCACCGGACATGCCGTTGCAAGTCGTGCAGGCGAATGCGACGACGCCAAATCCGAGTTGCTCCAACTCAGTGGTCAAACCGGCTTCGTCGAGGTACAGCGCCACGGTTTTCGAACCCGGGGCCAACGAGGATTTGACCCACGGTTTGCGGGTCAGGCCAAGCTTGTTGGCATTGCGCGCCAGAAGGCCAGCAGCAATGACGTTGCGCGGGTTGCTGGTGTTGGTGCAACTGGTGATGGCGGCGATGATGACTGCACCGTCGGGCATCTGCCCCGGCACATCTTCCCACTGGCCGCTGATGCCTTTGGCCGCCAGATCGCTGGTGGCGACGCGGGCGTGCGGGTTGCTCGGGCCGGCCATGTTGCGCACGACCGAGGACAGATCGAAGGTCAAACCGCGCTCGTATTGCGCACCTTTGAGGCTGTCGGCCCACAGGCCGGTGGTCTTGGCGTATTGCTCGACCAACTGAACCTGTTGGTCTTCGCGGCCGGTGAGTTTCAGGTAATCGATGGTCTGCTGATCGATGTAGAACATCGCCGCGGTGGCGCCGTATTCCGGGGCCATGTTGGAGATGGTTGCACGGTCGCCGAGGGTTAGCGCGGCAGCGCCTTCGCCAAAGAACTCCAGCCACGCCCCGACGACTTTCTGTTTGCGCAGGTACTCAGTCAGTGCCAGCACCATGTCGGTGGCGGTGATGCCCGGTTGCAGCTTGCCGGTCAGTTCAACGCCAACGCTTTCCGGCAGGCGCATCCACGAGGCGCGGCCGAGCATCACGCTCTCGGCTTCGAGGCCGCCGACGCCGATGGCAATCACGCCCAGCGCATCAACGTGCGGGGTGTGGCTGTCGGTGCCGACACAGGTGTCGGGGAACGCCACGCCGTCACGCACCTGGATCACCGGGGACATTTTCTCCAGGTTGATCTGGTGCATGATGCCGTTACCCGGCGGGATCACGTCGACGTTCTTGAAGGCCTTTTTGGTCCAGTTGATGAAGTGGAAACGGTCTTCGTTGCGACGGTCTTCGATGGCGCGGTTTTTCTCGAACGCCTGGGCATCAAACCCGCCCGCTTCGACGGCCAGCGAGTGGTCGACGATCAGTTGCGTCGGCACCACCGGGTTGACCTGCGCCGGGTCGCCGCCTTGCAAGGCAATCGCGTCGCGCAGGCCAGCGAGGTCGACCAGTGCGGTCTGACCAAGAATGTCGTGGCACACCACACGGGCCGGGAACCACGGGAAGTCGAGGTCGCGTTTGCGTTCGATCAGTTGCTTGAGGGAATCGGTGAGCGTGGCCGGATCGCAGCGACGCACCAGGTTTTCCGCCAGCACGCGGGAGGTGTACGGCAGGGTGTCGTAACTGCCGGGCTGAATCGCCTCGACCGCCGCACGGACGTCGAAGTAATCCAGAGGGCTGCCGGGCAGGTTCTTGCGAAATTCTGTGTTCATCGGGTCAGGACTCGGGTCACGGTAGTTTCAAGAGGTGAACATTGCACCGGCACTGAAGTGGACTCGGTCACCCGTGGGAGCGGGTTTGCTCGCGAATGCGGTGTGTCAGTCGATAGATCATTGGCTGATACACCGCATTCGCGAGCAAGCCCGCTCCCACATTGGCTCCCGGTTTAACCAGTTACCCGTGCGGCCTCACCATTCAGCGACGTTCGATTGGCACGAACTTGCGCTGTTCGACGCCGATGTACTCGGCGCTTGGACGGATGATGCGGTTGTTGGCACGCTGTTCGAACACATGCGCGGCCCAGCCGGTCAGGCGCGAGCAGACGAAAATCGGCGTGAACAGTTTGGTCGGGATGCCCATGAAGTGGTAAGCCGAGGCATGGTAGAAGTCGGCATTCGGGAACAGTTTTTTCTGCTCCCACATGGTCTTGTCGATGGCTTCGGAAACCGCGAACAACACCTTGTCACCCACTTCGTCAGCCAGTTTTTTCGACCAGCCCTTGATCACCTCGTTGCGCGGATCGCTGTCCTTATAGATCGCGTGACCGAAGCCCATGATCTTGTCTTTGCGCTCAAGCATGCCGAGGGTGCCTTTGATCGCCTCTTCGGGCGACGAGAAGCGCTCGATCATTTCCATCGCCGCTTCGTTGGCACCGCCGTGCAGTGGGCCGCGCAACGAACCGATAGCGGCGGTGACGCAGGAATACAGGTCGGACAGGGTCGATGCACAAACGCGAGCGGTGAACGTCGAGGCGTTGAATTCGTGCTCGGCGTACAGGATCAGCGAAACGTTCATCACTTTGACGTGCAGTTCGCTCGGTTTCTTGTCGTGCAACAGGTGCAGGAAGTGGCCGCCAATGGTGGGCTCGTCGCTGACGCAGTTGATGCGTTTGCCGTCATGGCTGAAGCGATACCAGTAGCACATGATCGCCGGGAATGCGGCCAGCAGACGGTCAGTCTTGTAGCACTGTTCGCTGAAGTCTTTCTCCGGTTCGATGTTGCCCAGGAACGAGCAACCGGTGCGCATCACGTCCATCGGATGAGCGTCGGCGGGGATGCGTTCCAGCACTTCTTTAAGCGCTTGCGGCAGGTCGCGCAGTTTGCTCAGTTTGCCTTGGTAGTCGGCAAGTTGCGCTTGGGTCGGCAGCTCGCCGTAAAGCAGCAGGTAAGCGACTTCTTCAAATTGCGCATCTGCCGCCAGTTCACGCACGTCGTAGCCGCGATAGGTCAGCCCGGCGCCGGCCTGGCCCACGGTGGACAGTGCCGTTTGCCCGGCCACCTGGCCCCGGAGCCCGGCGCCACTGAGTACTTTTGCTTCAGCCATTGTTTTCTCCAATCTTGAATTTGTTAGGGAGTACGGCGGCGGCTTACTTCTTCGCCGCAAACAACGCATCGAGCTTCTGCTCGAAGGTGTGGTAATCGATGCGATCGTAAAGCTCCATGCGAGTCTGCATGGTGTCGATGACATTCTGCTGCGTGCCGTCGCGGCGGATCGCGGTGTAGACGTTTTCCGCCGCTTTATTCATCGCGCGGAACGCCGACAGCGGGTACAGCACCAGCGACACGTCGGCGCCGGCCAGTTGCTCGGTGGTGTACAGCGGTGTCGAGCCGAATTCGGTGATGTTGGCCAGAATCGGGGCTTTCACGCGGTTGGCGAACAGTTTGTACATCTCAAGTTCGGTGATGGCCTCCGGGAAGATCATGTCGGCGCCTGCCTCGATGCACGCGGCAGCACGATCCAGTGCCGACTCCAGGCCTTCGACCGCCAGCGCATCGGTACGCGCCATGATCACGAAGCTGTCGTCAGTGCGGGCATCGACGGCGGCTTTGATGCGGTCGACCATTTCCTGCTGGCTGACGATCTCTTTGTTTGGGCGATGACCGCAGCGCTTGGCGCCGACCTGATCCTCGATGTGAATCGCCGCCGCGCCGAACTTGATCATCGACTTGACGGTGCGCGCCACGTTGAAGGCTGAAGAACCGAAACCGGTATCGACATCCACCAGCAACGGCAGGTCGCAGACGTCGGTGATGCGGCGAACATCGGTCAGCACGTCGTCCAGGCCAGTGATGCCCAGGTCCGGCACGCCGAGCGAGCCCGCCGCCACACCGCCGCCGGACAGGTAGATCGCTTTGAAACCGGCGCGTTTTGCCAACAACGCGTGGTTGGCGTTGATCGCGCCGACCACCTGCAATGGATGCTCGCTGGCGACCGCATCGCGGAAACGCTGGCCTGGAGTGCTCAGATTGGAACTCATGACTCACCTCGTTCAGTGGCTGTCTTATCGTTGGCGCCGTCCTGGTAATGACGGGCGATATTGCGTTTTGAGGCGCCGATGTGACGGCGCATCAACAATTCCGCGAGTTCGCCGTCACGGTCGGCGATTGCATCGAGAATGCGGTGGTGTTCGGCAAAGGCCTGGCGGGGGCGATTGGGCGTGGAGGAAAACTGGATGCGGTACATGCGCACCAGTTGATAGAGCTCGCCGCAAAGCATTTGCGTGAGGGTGCGGTTGCCGCTGCCCTGGATGATCCGGTAGTGAAAGTCGAAATCGCCTTCCTGCTGGTAGTAGCCAACGCCGGCCTGAAATGCCGCGTCGCGCTCATGGGTTTCGAGCACCCGGCGCAACTCGTCGATTTCTTCGACGCTCATGCGTTCAGCCGCCAAGCGGCAAGCCATGCCTTCAAGGGATTCGCGGATTTCGTAGAGTTCCAGCAATTCGGCGTGACTGAGCGACACCACCCGCGCACCGACATGCGGCACCCGGACCAGCAGGCGCTGGCCTTCCAGACGATGAATAGCCTCACGCAGCGGGCCACGACTAATGCCGTAGGTGCGCGCCAGCTCCGGCTCGGAGATTTTGCTGCCTGGGGCGATCTCGCCTTTGACGATAGCCGCCTGAATACGCCGGAAGACGTTTTCCGAAAGCGTCTCGGAATCGTCGCCGCTGATGACCGGGGGATCGAGTTGATCCAGCATGATTGTCGACACCTTCAAATCCAATGCGGCAAAAACTAGTCAATCAGCCGGCATCAGTCAAAGGATAAATAGATATTGTCGACAATCGTCTAATAACCACCCTTGGACCACCCCAAGGGTTATAGACCCGCTCGGACGCTGGCGCCATAAAATCACCGTGCTAGAATGCCGCCCGCATTTGCTGGCCATTTGTACGGCTTGTCATAAAAAGCTGATAGGCACACGAAGGGGCTTGCGCAAGTTTTGCCAAGGACCTGAACCGAAAACGGAACGCTGCGCACCAGGATTTATGAGACTCAAGCCTTTCCCCACATTTTTTGCTCTGTTTTGCCTGCCCGGGCTTGCCGCCGCGGGAGAAAAAACCGTGTACGGCCTCAACGAATACGCCTCGTTGGATGGCATCAATCTGCAAGTCGCGGCCAAACTCGATACGGGCGCTAAAACCGCCTCGCTGAGTGCCCGCGACATCAAACGCTTCAAGCGCGACGGTGAATCCTGGGTACGTTTCTACCTGGCGATCGACGCCGCGCATTCGCACCCGATCGAACGACCGCTGGCCCGGGTCAGCAAGATCAAGCGCCGCGCCGGCGACTACGACCCGGAAGAAGGCAAGAAGTACACCGCCCGCCCGGTGATCGAGCTGGATATCTGCATGGGCACGGCGATGCGCAGCATCGAAGTGAACCTGACCGACCGAAGTGCGTTCCAATATCCGCTTTTGATCGGCTCCGAAGCCTTGAAACGTTTCGATGCGCTGGTCGACCCGAGTCTTAAATACGCTGCCGGCAAACCCGCCTGCACCATCGCCGCTCATACCGCCGAGTAATTTCCATGCGTTCTCTAACCTTTCACCTGAAAATCCTGATCACCATTCTGGTGTTGCTGGGCGTTTCGGTTACGGCCTATCAGATTTTCGTGCTCGGCATTCCGGTGACCGAAGACGCCACCGACGATTTGTGGAACATCGATGCCAAGGTCGAGTTCGTCGCCAGTGCCAAGGATCCGGTCAAAATCCAGATGTTCGTGCCGCCCCTGAGCCGCGATTACGTCAGCCTCAACGAGAGCTTCATCTCCAATAACTACGGCGTGGCCGTGAACCGCGTCGATGGCAACCGCAAGGTGACCTGGTCGGCGCGCCGGGCCAAGGGCAACCAGACCCTGTATTACCGCTTGGTGCTGACCAAGCGTTACACCTCGGAAAAATCCAAGATCAAAGGCCCGACCTTCCGCGACAGCATTGCGGTCGAAGGCCCGGAAAAAATCGCCGCCGAAGCACTGCTCGCGCCGATCCGCCAACACTCGGCCGACGTCGAAACCTTCATTGGCGAGGCGATCAAACGCGTCAACAACCTCAACGATGACAACGTGAAACTGCTGCTGGCGGGCGATCCATCCACCGCGCACAAAGCCAAAATCGTCGAACTGTTGCTGTCTATCGCGCACGTTCCGGTTGAAAAAGTCCACACCATCCGACTGGTTGCCGATCAGCCACAAAGCCCTGAACTGTGGCTGCGCAGTTTCAATGGCAACGACTGGCTGTACTTCAACCCGGAAACCGGCGAACAAGGCCTGCCAAGCGACCGCCTGCAGTGGTGGACCGGCGATGAGAACCTGATCACCATCGACGGCGGCAAGAAAGCCAACGTGACCTTCAGCCTGAACAACAGCGAGATGAATGCGATTCGTCTGGCCAAGCTGACCGACGAAAACACTGACGCCAACTTCCTCGAATACTCGCTGTATGGCCTGCCGCTGCAAACCCAGCAAACCTTCATGATCATGGTGATGATCCCGATTGGCGTGCTGGTGATCCTGATCCTGCGCAACCTGATCGGCCTGCAGACCCTCGGCACCTTCACCCCGGTACTGATCGCCCTCGCCTTCCGCGAAACTCAGTTGGGCTTCGGCATCATCCTGTTCACCGTGATTACCGCGCTGGGCCTGTCGTTACGTTCTTATCTGGAACATCTGAAACTGCAAATGCTGCCGCGCCTGTCGGTGGTGCTGACCTTTGTCGTGGTGTTGATCGCGGCGATCAGTCTGTTCAGCCATAAGCTCGGCCTGGAACGCGGCCTGTCGGTGGCACTGTTCCCGATGGTGATTTTGACCATGACCATTGAGCGCCTGTCGATCACTTGGGAAGAACGTGGCGCAAGTCACGCGATGAAAGTGGCCATCGGCACGCTGTTCGCCGCGTCGCTGGCGCACTTGATCATGACCGTGCCTGAGTTGGTGTACTTCGTCTTCACCTTCCCGGCGATCCTCCTGATCATGGTGGGTTTCATGCTGGCAATGGGTCGCTATCGCGGTTATCGCCTGACCGAGCTGGTGCGTTTCAAGGCGTTCCTGAACAAGGCTGATCACTGATGTTCGGTTTCTGGAAGACCTGGAAGGCCCTGGAAGCCCGGGGCATCATGGGCATCAATCGCCGCAACGCGGACTATGTGCTCAAGTACAACAAGCGCAGTCTGTACCCGATCGTCGATGACAAGATCATCACCAAGGAGCGCGCCATCGAGGCCGGTATTCAAGTGCCAGAGCTGTATGGCGTGATCTCCACCGAGAAGGAAATCGACAAGCTCGGCGAGATCATCGACGGGCACACCGACTTCGTGATCAAACCGGCCCAAGGCGCCGGCGGCGACGGCATTATCGTGATTGCAGACCGTTTCGAGGGACGCTATCGCACGGTGTCGGGCAAGATCCTTGCCCACGAGGAGCTGGAGCATCACATCTCCAGCATCCTCACCGGCCTGTATTCGCTAGGCGGCCATCGCGATCGCGCGCTGATCGAATACCGCGTCACCCCGGACCAGATCTTCAAGAGCATCAGCTACGAAGGCGTGCCGGACATCCGCATCATCGTGCTGATGGGTTATCCGGTGATGGCGATGTTGCGCCTGCCAACCCGTCAGTCCGGCGGCAAGGCCAACCTGCACCAGGGCGCCATCGGTGTTGGTGTCGACCTGGCTACGGGCCTGACACTGCGCGGCACCTGGCTGAACAACATCATCGCCAAACACCCGGACACCACCAACGCGGTGGACGGCGTGCAACTGCCCTACTGGGACGGTTTCATGAAACTCGCCGCTGGCTGCTACGAGCTGTGCGGTCTGGGTTATATCGGCGTGGACATGGTGCTCGATCAGGAAAAAGGCCCGCTGATTCTCGAGCTGAACGCGCGGCCGGGGCTGAACATCCAGATCGCCAACGACTGCGGGCTGACGTTGCGTACCCACGCAGTGGAAGCGCGGCTGGAAGAGCTGAAGGCCCGTGGCGTGACAGAGTCGGTTGAAGAGCGGGTGGCGTTTACTCAGGAGATGTTTGGGCATATTCCTGCGGTAGAGGGCTGATCAGCCTGTCCATGATCGTTCCCACGCTCTGCGCGGGAACGATCAGCCCCACAACCTGCCAATCCCCGACATCCCCTCTAGGAGCAATTCCCGCAGAGGACTACAATCCCCACCCCGCCTCAATGGCCGATCTGCCCCGCCCATGCTGACCTGTTCCGTACACCTTCTGCCCTACCGCGCCAATCCCGCCGGATACTTCGCGGTAATCCGCAACGCCCCCGGCGCCGTGCTGCTCGACAGCGGCCGGCCGAGTGCCGACCGTGGCCGTTATGACTTGCTCAGCGCTTGGCCGCTGGAACAACTGGCGGTGTGGCCGGACGAAAGCGGCAGCCATTTCCTCCAGCGTCTGCGCGACAATCTGGAGCGTTTGGGCGAAGCGCAATTGCCGGCGCCTTATGAGTTGCCATTCGCCGGCGGTCTGATCGGTTACCTGAGTTATGACTTCGGCCGGCATCTGGAGAGTCTGCCGAGTCAGGCTCGCGATGATCTGCAATTACCGGATGCGCGTTTCGGCGTGTACGCCTGGGCACTGATCAGCGATCACCACGCGGCCACTAGCCAATTGGTGTTTCACCCGTCACTGGCCAGCAGTGAAAAACAGCGGCTGATTGCGCTTTTCAGTGAGCCGATGACGGGCTCGTTGACGCCGTTCAAACTGAACCAGCCGATGAGCCCCGACCTCTCGCCAGACGACTACCGTCAGGCGTTCGAACGCATTCAGCATTACATTCAGGCCGGCGACTGCTATCAGGTCAACTTCGCCCAGCGCTTTCGCGCGCCGTGCCAAGGCGATCCATGGCTGGCCTATTGCGCGTTGCGCGAAGCCTGCCCGACGCCTTTTTCCGGTTTCCAGAGCCTGCCCGACGGCGCTGCAGTGCTGAGCCTGTCACCGGAGCGCTTCGTCAAAGTCAGCCAGCGACAGGTCGAAACCCGCCCGATCAAGGGCACCCGCCCCCGCGGCCTGACGCCTGCCGAAGACGCCGCAAACGCCGCTGAGCTGCTGGCCAGCCCGAAAGATCGCGCGGAAAACCTGATGATCGTCGACTTGCTGCGCAACGATCTCGGCCGCACCTGCCGTATTGGCTCGGTGCGGGTGCCGGAGTTGTTCAGCCTGGAAAGCTATCCGAATGTACATCACCTGGTCAGCAGCGTGACGGGCGAACTGGCGCAGGATCGCGATGCACTGGACCTGATCGCCGGCAGCTTCCCCGGTGGCTCGATCACTGGTGCGCCGAAGATTCGGGCGATGCAGATCATCGACGAACTGGAGCCAACCCGTCGCGGCTTGTATTGCGGCTCGTTGTTGTATCTGGACGTGCGCGGCGAGATGGACAGTTCCATCGCGATCCGCAGTTTATTGGTCAAGGATGGGCAGGTGTGCTGCTGGGGTGGCGGCGGGATTGTCGCGGACTCGGCCTGGCATGCTGAGTATCAAGAGTCGATTACCAAAGTGAAGGTTCTGCTCCAAACCCTGCAAAACCTCTAAAAGCCTCGCGAGCAAGCCCTCTCCCACAGGAGAATGCATTCCAACGTGGGGGCGGGCTTGCTCGCGAAAGCGTCAGGCCAGACGACTAAAGGCTCAAATCCCGGTTAGACGCCTTGAGAAATGCCTGCTTCAACTCGGCGAACGTATGCACCGCCGGGAACTGCGGAAACTCGCGAATCACATTGTCCGGTGCGTGGAACAGAATCCCGGCATCCGCCTCGCCCAGCATCGTCGTGTCGTTGTACGAATCACCCGCCGCAATCACCCGATAATAGAGGCTCTTGAAAGCCAGAACCGACTGGCGCTTGGGGTCCTTCTGACGCAACTGATAGCTGGTCACCCGGCCGCTGTCGTCAGTGATCAGACGATGACAAAGCAAGGTCGGGAAGCCCAGTTGACGCATCAGCGGCTGGGAGAACTCATAGAAAGTGTCCGAAAGAATCACCACCTGGAAGCGCTCGCGCAGCCAGTTGACGAACTCCACTGCGCCATCCAGCGGCTTCAGCGTGGCGATCACCTCCTGAATATCCGCCAGCTTCAAGCCATGCTCATCGAGGATGCGCAGACGCTGCTTCATCAGCACGTCGTAGTCGGGAATGTCCCGAGTGGTGGCCTTGAGGGATTCGATTCCGGTTTTTTCGGCGAAGGCGATCCAGATTTCCGGCACCAACACCCCTTCAAGATCCAGGCAAGCAATTTCCACAAGACACTCCCGTTTGTATTGATTATTGAGTCGAGCGAGCCCGAACTCTAGCGACTCCCCCCCAAGCGCGCAACGCACAGGACGCCCCAAGCGCCGCCGCTTTTTGTTAACATCGCCGCCATATAGAGCGCCCAGCGCCACCGACCTGTAGGAAGCCGCCCTGATGAGCCCAACGTTCGATGTCGTGGAACTCGCCACGACCTATGCCAACAAATCCGCTCAAGACATCCTGAAACTCGCGTTTGCCGAGTTTGGCGATGATCTCTGGATATCTTTCAGCGGCGCCGAGGATGTGGTGCTGGTGGACATGGCCTGGAAGCTGAACAAGAACGTCAAGGTGTTCAGCCTCGATACCGGCCGCCTGCACCCGGAGACCTATCGCTTCATCGATCAGGTGCGCGAGCACTACAAGATCGACATCGAACTGGTCTCGCCGGACTATACGAAACTCGAACCGTTCGTGAAGGAAAAAGGCCTGTTCAGCTTCTACAAGGACGGCCATGGCGAATGCTGCGGGATCCGCAAGATCGAACCGTTGCGCCGCAAGCTGTCCGACGTCAAAGCCTGGGCCACAGGCCAGCGCCGTGACCAGAGCCCGGGCACCCGCAGCGCCGTGGCGGTGATGGAAATTGACAGCGCGTTCTCCACGCCGGAGCGCATCCTGTACAAGTTCAACCCCCTCGCGCAGATGACCAGCGAAGAGGTCTGGGGTTACATCCGCATGCTGGAACTGCCGTACAACAGCCTGCATGAGCGCGGCTTCATCAGCATCGGCTGCGAACCGTGCACCCGCCCAGTGCTGCCAAACCAGCACGAGCGTGAAGGCCGCTGGTGGTGGGAAGAAGCCACTCAGAAAGAATGCGGGTTGCATGCCGGGAATATCATCAGCAAGGCGTAACCCACACCTTTGCATCCAGTGACATCCCCACATTTGTTATATGGCACCCTCCGAAAACGTGTACACACAACTGTCACCATCAGTGCCATTTATGTGTGCACTTTTCATTTCGGCGCCCTGAAAAGTTACATCCCGCCTGCAAAGCCCTCCCTTTTGATGTCAGCCGAAATCTTGCACCAACGATAAATACCTGTTCAATCGGTCAATTTATATCCACTGAATTTCAGACACTTAGTCCCGTTCGATAACTTTTCGAAATGAGAGACCCATTCCATAGATCAACAACTGGCACAAATCTGGCTTTAGTGCATACATGCTTTGTATACAAAACTGCAAAACATACACACTTTCGATCCGCAAGCCTGAAGCGCCCTATCCCGTACAGGCTGCAGATGCCCCGTAACCAGTGATGGTTCACTGCCGCGACGAAGATTTGTCGAGCCTGACAGCTCACGCACAGTCATCGCGGTCCTGAACATCAGGAGCCTGCCGGAATGCGTACAAGTCTCTCCAATAACGTCGCGCTGAATCTGCCCGCCTCTGCCCTCGATCAACCGTTGCCCCCTGACGGCTTGAGCGAACCGTTACAACTGAGCCCGCGTCTGCACAACAACGATCTGGCGCCGACCAAGGCCGAAGGCCGGCGCTGGGGCAAATACAGCATCTTCGCCCTGTGGACGAACGACGTGCACAACATCGCCAACTACTCGTTCGCCATCGGCCTCTACGCTTTGGGCCTGGGTGGCTGGCAGATTCTGCTGTCGCTAGGGATTGGCGCGGCGCTGGTGTATTTCTTCATGAACCTGTCCGGCTACATGGGGCAGAAAACCGGGGTGCCGTTTCCGGTGATCAGCCGGATCAGTTTCGGCATCCACGGCGCGCAAATGCCTGCACTGATCCGGGCGGTTATCGCCATCGCCTGGTTCGGCATTCAGACGTATCTCGCGTCAGTGGTATTGCGCGTGTTACTGACGGCAGTCCATTCCGGCTTCGCCGAATACGATCACAACTCGATCCTCGGCCTGTCGACTTTGGGTTGGGTGTGCTTCGTGGCGATCTGGTTCGTGCAATTGGCGATTCTTGCCTACGGCATGGAAATGGTTCGTCGGTATGAAGCATTCGCCGGGCCAGTGATTCTGCTGACCGTCGCCGCCCTCGCCGCGTGGATGTACACGCAAGCCAACGCGACCATCGCCTGGTCGATCCGCGAACCACTGACCGGCGGCGAGATGTGGCGCAACATCTTTGCCGGCGGCGCGTTGTGGCTGGCGATCTACGGCACGTTGATTCTCAACTTCTGCGACTTCGCCCGCTCCTCGCCGTGCCGCAAGACCATCAAGGTCGGCAATTTCTGGGGCTTGCCGGTGAATATTCTGGTGTTCGCCGCGATAACAGTCCTGCTGTGTGGCGCGCAATTCCAGATCAATGGCCGGATCATCGAAAGCCCGACCGAGATCATCGCTTCGATCCCCAACACCTTCTTTCTGGTGCTGGGTTGCCTGGCGTTCCTGATCGTTACCGTGGCGGTGAACATTATGGCCAACTTCGTCGCCCCGGCCTTCGTGTTGAGCAATCTGGCGCCGAAATACCTGACCTTCCGCCGCGCCGGGCTGATCAGCGCGACCATCGCGGTGCTGATCCTGCCGTGGAATCTCTACAACAGTCCGTTGGTGATCGTGTACTTCCTGTCAGGTTTGGGCGCCCTGCTCGGCCCGTTGTACGGGGTGATCATGGTCGACTACTGGCTGATCCGCAAAGGCCGAATCAACGTTCCTCAGCTCTACAGCGAAGACCCCAACGGCGCTTATTACTACAGCCGCGGTATCAATTGGCGCGCGGTTACGGCGTTTATTCCCGCTGCGCTGATCGCCATCGTCCTGGCGCTGGTGCCTGGTTTCCACAACGTTTCGCCCTTCTCTTGGCTGATCGGCGCCGGGATCGCCGGAATGCTTTACCTCATCATCGCCAAACGCCAACCGCACTACGCCGACGTCAGTGGCGAAGCCTTCGCCGTCGACAACGTCTGCCATTAACCCCTTCTCGGCCCGGACTTCGGGCCGCAGAACTGCCCGTTATAAGGATTTTTCATGCGCATTCTCGTGGTCAACGTCAACACCACCGAATCCATCACTCAGGCCATTGCCCGTTCGGCGCAGGCTGTCGCCTCACCCGGTACGGAAATTGTCGGCCTCACGCCGTATTTCGGTGCTGACTCGGTTGAAGGCAATTTCGAAAGCTATCTGGCGGCCATCGCCGTGATGGATCGGGTGATGTCCTACGACCAGCCGTTCGACGCCGTGATTCAGGCCGGTTATGGCGAACATGGGCGCGAAGGCTTGCAGGAGCTGCTGAATGTACCGGTGGTGGATATCACTGACGCAGCCGCCAGTACGGCAATGTTCCTGGGGCACGCGTACTCGGTGGTCACCACACTGGATCGCACCGTGCCGCTGATCGAGGATCGATTGAAATTGTCCGGTTTGTGGGACCGTTGTGCTTCAGTTCGAGCCAGTGGTTTGGCCGTTCTTGAACTGGAACACGAGCCGCAGCGCGCGCTGGAGGCGATCGTGCATCAGGCTGAACTGGCAGTGACGCAGGACAAGGCCGAAGTGATTTGCCTGGGTTGCGGCGGCATGGCCGGGCTCGATGAACAGATCCGCCGGCGTACCGGGGTGCCGGTGGTGGACGGGGTGACGGCGGCGGTGACCATTGCTGAAGCGCTGGTGCGGTTGGGGTTGTCGACGTCCAAGGTGCGGACGTATGCGACGCCGCGGCCGAAGAAGATCATTGGCTGGGCGGAGCGGTTTGCTCGCTGAGTTCACAGTCGGATATCGAGTCGCCTCATTCGCGAGCAAGCTCTCTCCCACAGGTTTTGTGTTGAACCGGAGCCTTGTAAACGACACAAAACCCTGTGCGCAAACAGGGGCACCCAGGTCTCAGATAGCACTGAACCGCTGCGCCAAGCCCTGCTGCGCAAACTGCTCAATCACAAAATCGACAAACGCCCGCGTCTTGCCCGGCAACAATTTATGCTCAGCGTAGTAGATCGAAATGTTGCCGTCATCGATGTACCAATCCGGCAGCACGCGCTGCAACGTGCCCGCCTCCAGATAACCCACCGCAAACGGCATGCTCACCAGTGCAATTCCCAGGCTTTGCGCGGCAGTCGCACAGGCCGCCTCAGAGTCGCTCATGGTCATTCGCGTCTTAAGGGTCAGTGGTCGGCAGAGCTGGCTCCCACTGCTGATCAACTGCCAAGAGCGCACTCGACCGGTTTGCGGCGAACGAATCAGGATGCCATCGTGGTGTTGCAGGTCATCAGGCTCGACGATTGCTTTGTGACTTTCCAGATAACCCGTCGATGCCACCAACACTCGGTGCGCCGGCGCCAATTTTCGCGCGACGACACCTTGGGGCAATTCAAATCCCCCGCCGATCGCCGCATCGAAACCTTGCCCAATCAAATCGACCTGACGGTTATCAAAATGCCAGTCAGGGTTGATCGCCGGAAATCGACGTAAAAACGCTTCCAGCAACGGCACTATGTACAAGCGACCGAACACCGTACCCATACTGACTTTCAAAGTCCCCGCTGGCAGGCCTTCGACACTGGCCAGATTGGCCACCGCGTTCTGGATGGTCGTCAGACTGGCACTGACCTGACTCAAAAAAAGCTGCCCCGCCTCGGTCAACGTCAAGCTACGCGTACTACGCTGAAACAAGCGCACACCGAGCCGCGCCTCGAGTTTCGCCACGCTTTTGCCAACCGCCGCCGGTGTCAGACTCAGGCGCCGCGCAGCCTCGGCAAAGCTGCCGACTTCGGCACTGCGAACAAAGCATTCGATACTGCTGAAGGTTTCCATGGTCGCCACTATAAACTTTTGGTTTACACAGACTATAGCAATCAGGGTCTACACGGTTGTGGATCAGAAGCCGATACTCGGTTCCAACAACAAGGCATTCCGCCTTGAATACTCTGGAGATCGAACATGTCCACTCAACACCTCAGCGGCAAAGTCGCTCTGATTCAAGGCGGTTCCCGTGGCATCGGTGCTGCCATCGTCAAACGTCTGGTCGCTGAAGGCGCCGCGGTTGCCTTCACTTATGTCAGCTCAACGGTCAAAGCCGAAGAGTTGCAAAACAGTATCACCGCCAGCGGCGGCAAAGCCTTGGCGATCAAGGCTGACAGCGCCGACGCCGCCGCCATCCGCCATGCGGTCAGCGCCACAGTCGAAGCCTTTGGTCGCCTCGACATTCTGGTCAACAACGCCGGCGTACTGGCCGTCGCCCCACTGGAAGACTTCAAACTGGAAGATTTCGACCAAACCGTGGCGATCAACATTCGCAGCGTTTTCATCGCCTCCCAAGAAGCCGCCAAACACATGGGCGAAGGTGCACGGATCATCAACATCGGCAGCACCAATGCTGACCGTATGCCCTTCGCCGGCGGCGGTGTGTATGCGATGAGCAAGTCGGCGCTGGTGGGCCTGACCAAGGGCTTGGCGCGTGATCTGGGCCCTCGTGGTATCACCGTGAACAATGTGCAACCCGGCCCGGTCGACACCGACATGAACCCTGCCAGCGGTGACTTCGCCGAAAGCCTGATTCCGTTGATGGCCGTGGGTCGTTACGGTACAGCCGAAGAAATCGCCAGCTTCGTCGCTTACCTCGCAGGGCCTGAAGCCGGTTACATCACCGGAGCCAGCCTGACCATCGACGGTGGCTTCGGCGCCTGATTTTTTGCAATCGCCTGTAAGAAAAACGCCGCCCCTCCTTTAACAGAGGGGCGGCGTTTTTTGATATCTGGCGTTCAGGCCCATTCCAGCGCTGGCAAACCACAGGCGCTCGGGATAAAGGCTTTCAACGACCGCAGAATACCGTCGGCGTGTGCGTATTTCTCATCGGCCATCGCGGCATCGGGAATGGCGATGGCGGTCATGCCTGCGGCTTTGGCCGCGGTAACGCCAAACGGCGAATCCTCGAACACCAGACAATCCTCAGGCGCGACACCCAAACGACGGGCCGCGGTGAGGAAAATATCCGGCGCTGGTTTGGCTGCGCCGACTTGCGGATCGTCCGCGGTGACGATGAAATCGAACAGTTCAAACCAGTCGCGGTGCAAGGTGGTTTTCTGGCCGAACGACTGACGCGACGAACTGGTGCCCACTGCAATCGGAATGTTGTGCGCCTTGAGATGGCGAATCAATTCCTCAGCGCCCGGCATTGCCTGAGCCTTGGGAAAACGCTCGCGCATCAATGGCTCACGAATCACCAGAAACTCTTCGGCAGTGATCGGCAAATCGAGCGCCTGGACCACGTAATTGGCGAGGTCATTGGCGCCTCGGCCGATAATGTTCTGTTTGACACTCCAGTCGAAGGTGCGCCCGTACCGCTCGGCAATCAGCGAAGTGACCTCGGTATAAATGCCCTCGGTATCCAGCAGCAAACCGTCCATATCGAAAATCACGGCCTTGATCGGGCCAAACGCCTTCAGCGGTGCATTCATCATCGGATCCGTTATCAAACATATCCCAGGCGACGGGTAGCGCCGCTGCTCGGACCTGATTAAAGGGTTCAGCAGCATAACGAGCGCAACGGGCATTGAGCAACGGTCAATACTCGTCGACGCGATGAACTAATCGCGTGCATTTAGCGAAACGCCCTACAGGCATTGCCTACTCCCCCGACTTCTTTCCTTTTTGATCATCAGCAAAGTCCGCGCACCTTTTTTTCACGTGCGCGAGTGACTGCGAATGCTCCAACCCGATCGGCTTCTGGCCCTGAACAACAGCATCGGTCTGCTGGTGGTTGCCGCCCTGAACCCTGAACACCCGGACTTCGAAAACCTGATCCGGGAGTTTCGCCTGTGCCTGAACAACTACGACGTTTGGGCCGAACAGTTCTGGACGGGCACAGCGCTGGATGTCGAACAGGTGTTCAAGGTCGGCAATGATGTGCAACTCAGCGCACCGATCAAATCTCGCCAGCCCATCAGCTCATCCGTGGTCATGTGTAAGGCAAGCGGCCCGTTGACGCTGGTGCACATGTTCGAGGCCGCGCAATACGTCCCCATCGGTAATACCCCGGTGACGCTGGAGCCGGTGATCGACGATGCCAACGGGGTTTTGACATTCGGAGAACCGATACCCCACACCATCGGCCCGAGCGGCATTCTGGAGCTGAACGACTGCGACCGGGGCCAGCGTTATCGCATCACCTTCTTTCCCGATGTCTGCGCTGAGCATGTCCGAGCGTTGTACGCCTCTTATCAAGGCATTCTCGACGACCTGGAAGTCTGGTTACGTGGGGAGTGGACGGAATTTCAGCCGCTATGGGCAGCGTTTTCCAGCGCCGGATTCATTGAGCGTTACGGTCAACTGCAACAAGCCGACTGGCGCGGATTCGAGAACGCCCTGCACGGCGTTTGGGATGACATCAAGCAACTGTTTGCCCTGCTTGCCGACTTGCAGGCCAATAGCGAAAAGCTGCTGGAGTACCTGACCGACATTGAGCTGGACGCCCTGCTGCAAGCCTCAAACGAGGCCATCGCTAACGGTCTGCTGATCCTCAGCGACGAGCCGCTGATGTTCATTCATCTGGCCGCATTCACCAGTTGGCTGAAAATGCTGCCGCCGCAGTACTTGGCCGAAGTGGTGGCCGAGGTTCGCGTCGAGTTGTTGATCAGCTTCCTGTTGATGCGGGTATCTGGCGGTGTCGGTGTACCGCTGCGCTTGAGCAGCAAAGTGTTGGCCAAGATCAAATCGCCACGGGCGCGGGAGTGGCTGGCGGCCTCGGCATTGCGCCTGGCTGAGCTGACCTCTGCGCCCGAGCTGAGTCAGCATGCGAGCGTGCTCAAGCCGTTGGTACTCAATGCCCGTGACGCTGAGTTGAAACCGACACCGTCAATTGCGCTGAATATTCGTCAGGCCGATTCGGTGGTTTTGACGGTGCCGAATCCAGCGCCCATTGCCCGAAACAAGACTCATGGCATGGCGCGACTGGAGCGCCATGAGGCCAACGACGACGCCCCTAATCAGGCAAAAAACCCCAACGGTGACAGCGCCGATTGTGTGCCGTCGACCTGCACCAACGGCTGCCCCGTATCGATGGTCACCGGCGAAGAACTG
>NZ_JAIHLQ010000055.1 GCF_019733355.1 Pseudomonas baetica
ACCGCCCGAGACCTGATGAAAACCCTGTGGGAGCGGGCTTGCTCGCGAAGGCGGTTCAACATTCAACATCGCTGTTGGGTGTCACACCGCCTTCGCGAGCAAGCCCGCTCCCACAATGAAAGGAGATTAGCCATGAAAAAACTGACCATTCTCGCTGCCGCAGCCCTGCTCAGCGCCTGCCAATCGACCACTCCCGCCGGCAAGGTCAGCCTCGACGGCGAAGTGTTCTACCTGCAACGCATCGCCCTGCCACCGAGCGCAACGCTGAGCGTGAGCCTGCAAGACGTTTCACTGGCCGACGCCCCAGCCGTTGTACTCGATGAACAGAAAGGCCCGGTCAAAGGCCAGGTGCCGCTGCCGTTCCACTTGAGCTACGATCCGGCGCAGGTCAAACCCGGCCACCGTTACTCGGTCAGCGCACGCATTGAAGTGAACGGGGAACTGATGTTCATCACCACCGAAAACCATGCCGTGCAACTGGACGGCAACGATCCGCAGCCGCTGAAAATCCGCGTCGACGCCGCGCGTTAATTCATTTTCTGGAACAAGGAAGCCGCCATGCTCCGTCCTACCTTTCGCTTCGCCGGCCTGTGCGCGGGCCTGATGATCTCCGCCAGCGCCATGGCCCTGTCGCTCAGCGACCTGTCACAAAACGACGCCACCGGCGGCCTCAAGGACGCCTTGACCCAAGGCGCACAACTGGCCGTCAAACAGTTAGGTACCCCGGGCGGCTTCAGCAACAACCCGGACGTGAAAATCGAACTGCCGGGTAAACTCGGCAAAGTCGCCGGCAAGATGAAAGCCTTCGGCATGGGCGCCCAGGTCGAAGAACTGGAAACCGCGATGAACAAAGCCGCGGAAAGCGCCGTGACCCAGGCCCAGCCGATCCTCGTCGACGCCGTGAAAAAAATGAGCGTGGCCGACGCCAAAGGCATCCTCAGCGGCGGCAACGACTCGGCCACACAGTACCTGGACAAATCCAGCCGCGAGCAGATCCGCGCCAAGTTCCTGCCAATCGTCAAACAAGCCACCGACAAGGTCGGCGTGGCGCAGAAATACAACACCTTCGCCGGCCAGGCCGCGACCTTCGGCGTCGTCGACGCCAAGAGCGCCAACGTCGAAAACTACGTCACCGAACAAGCACTTAACGGCCTGTTCGAGATGATCGGTAAACAGGAAGAAACCATCCGCAAAAACCCCGCCGCTGCTGCGACGAGTCTGGCGAAGAAGGTGTTTGGAGCGTTGTAATGTTCTGAACAACAAAAAGCCCGCTGAACCTCACAGGTTCAGCGGGCTTTTTGTTGGGCATCAGGTTTGCGGATCGACTTGATCGAGGACGCGGTTCACCGATAGCTCTGCGAGGGAGATCATCTGCTGAATACCCAGAAGATGATTACACGTCGGGCCACTCAGGGTGAACGCCAGTTCCGTGGCCATGATGTTGGCTGAGGCCCGCGTTTCACAGGCGTGAGCGAGTAATGTTTCGGAATCGACTTCGGGAAGGACGGCGAAGATTGTGCTGGGATGGCTGACGGATTTTGGCGGGTTTGGCGTGGGTTTGAACATGGCGAAATCTCCTGAAGTAATGGAGCCGCCACCGTTCGCTGCGAAACGAATGTTAGGTGGCAGCTGTACGCAGGTTCGCAGACCGGGACTTCAGGCACCCGGCATACCCGAAGGTATCCCGCGCACAACCGCCATGACACAGGCATGAAAAAGCGCCCGTTTTCGGATGGTGGACGCTGTGCGTCTGAAGTTTAACCGGGCTGCGAAACCCGGTCGCTGATTTTTGCAGCGACAGCCTAAGGCTAGAGATCGCACGTCCGACGGACAACCTGAAAAACATGTGGGAAGGTTCTGAATTTTCGTCACACTGTTAAACAACTTAGCTTTTCAGATCGTCATCGCCAGCAGGCTGGCTACCACAATTTCGGCTGAGTGCATTCAGGCAGAGATTGGGTGGCTGTCAGGGCGTCATCGCGAGCAGGCTCACTCCTACAGTTGGAACGCGTACGTCTGACAGAAACAGGTCGGCTATCAGGCCGCCTTCGCGAGCAGGCTCGCTCCCACAGCAAAGCAAAAGCAAAAACAGCCCACACCTCACCCCGCGTGGCTTCTCACCACTCAACAGGATGAGCGTTAGCTCGGCTGCAGCTCTTGACGTGCCGGCCCCTTCGGCAGGCTTCGTTTCGGGATTCATCCGGGGTAGGCGCGCAGCGCCGTTCGACGAAGTCGAACACATCGAGAGGAGGTGCAGCGCAGCAAACCGGAGGCGATGCCCCCGGATGAAACCCGTAACGAAGGAACCCCGAGCCCCAGCGAGGGGCCGTACGCCGGGGCCCAGACCTTTGGTTCCTTTGGGGCGTTTGCCAAAGGGACTCGCCGTAAGGGCGAAACCGCCAGCCGCAGCGCCCGAAGCAACGGATATTCACCAAGAACACCCACAGCATGGTCGGCCCAAAGGCCGCCAAGCCTCAAGCCTCAAGCCTCCCGACGCACTCGGAACCAAGCCGCATACAACGCCGGCAAAAACAACAACGTCAGAGCCGTCGCAACAATCAACCCCCCCATGATCGCCACCGCCATCGGCCCAAAAAACACACTGCGCGACAACGGAATCATTGCCAACACCGCCGCCAAAGCCGTCAACACAATCGGCCGAAAGCGTCGCACCGTCGCCTCGATAATCGCCTGCCAAGGCTTAAGCCCGGAAGCAATATCCTGCTCGATCTGATCCACCAGAATCACCGAGTTGCGCATGATCATCCCCGACAGCGCAATCGTCCCCAACATCGCCACGAACCCGAACGGCTGTCGGAAAACCATCAAGAACAACGTCACCCCGATCAATCCCAGCGGCGCCGTCAGAAACACCATCGCCGTGCGCGAAAAACTGCGCAGTTGCACCATCAGCAACGTCAGCACAACGACAATGAACATCGGCACTCCGGCGTTCACCGACTTCTGCCCCCGCTGCGAATCCTCCACCGTCCCACCGACATCCAGCAGATAACCGTCCGGCAACTCGGCACGAATCGAATCCAGCGTCGGCAGGATCTGTTTCACCAACGTCGCCGGTTGCTCCTTGTCATAAATGTCCGCGCGCACCGTCACGTTCGGCAGGCGGTTACGGTGCCAGATGATGCCTTCCTCAAAGCCGTATTCCAGGGTGGCAACTTGCGACAACGCAACACTGCGGCCGTTGTCAGTCGGCACTGCCAGGCTCGGCAACAGCGACAGTTCAGTGCGTTCATGCACCGTGCCGCGCAACAGAATCTCGATCAACTCGTTGTCTTCGCGATATTGGCTGACACTCGACCCGGTCAACGAACTCTGGAGGAATTTCGCCAGATTGGCCGTGCTCACCCCAAGTGCCCGAGCGCGATCCTGATCGATGTTCAGGTAGATCACCTTGCTCGGTTCTTCCCAGTCCAGATGCACGTTGACCACATGGGGATTCTCGCGCACCTTGGCCGCCACCTTGCGGGCAAGCGCACGAACTTCTTCGATGTGCTCACCCGTGACGCGAAACTGCACCGGATACCCTACGGGCGGGCCGTTTTCCAGACGTGTCACCCGCGAGCGCAGCGCCGGAAACTGTTCGTTGAGCGTATCGATCAACCAGGTTCGCAGCGCTTCACGCTCTTCGATATTTTTGGCCAATACCACAAACTGGGCGAAGCTCGCCGCAGGCAGTTGCTGGTCCAGCGGCAAATAGAAACGCGGCGAACCGGTGCCGACATAGGCCACATAGTTATCGATGCCGGCATGCTCCTTGAGTATCGCTTCAAGCCGCTTGACCTCACCTGTGGTATTGGCCAACGAAGCGCCCTCGGCCAGTTTCAGATCGACCATCAATTCCAGTCGATTTGAGGCCGGGAAGAACTGCTGCGGCACGAAGCGGAACAACATCACCGAAGCGATAAACAGCCCCACCGTCAGCACGATCACGGTTTTACGATGGACCACACACCACTCCACCAGACGTCGAACGCGCTGATAGAACGGTGTGCCATAAGGATCCGAATGACCGTCCCCGGCGCCGTGTTTGGCCGCATGAATTTTCGCCAGATCCGGCAGCAGTTTTTCACCCAGATATGGCACGAACACCACCGCTGCCACCCACGAGGCAAGCAGCGCGATAGTCACCACCTGGAAGATAGAGCGGGTGTACTCACCGGTGCCGGACTGCGCCGTGGCAATCGGCAGAAAGCCTGCGGCGGTAATCAGCGTACCGGTGAGCATGGGGAACGCGGTGCTGGTCCAGGCGTAGCTCGCGGCTTTGATCCGGTCGAAGCCCTGCTCCATTTTGATCGCCATCATTTCCACGGCAATGATCGCGTCGTCCACCAGCAAGCCCAGCGCCAGAACCAGCGCACCGAGGGAGATTTTGTGCAGGCCGATACCCAGGTAATACATACAGGCAAAGGTCATCGCCAAGACCAGCGGAATGGTCAGCGCCACGACCATGCCGGTGCGCACGCCCAAGGAGAAGAAGCTCACCAGCAACACAATCGCCAGCGCCTCGACCAACACCTGGACGAACTCGCCAACCCCGGTTTTCACTGCTGCCGGTTGGTCAGACACCTTGCGCAGTTGCATACCGGCCGGGAGGTTTTTCTGGATACGCGAGAACTCGCCTTCCAGCGCCTTACCCAGTACCAGAATGTCACCGCCGCCCTTCATCGCCACGGCCAGGCCGATCGCATCTTCGCCCATGAAGCGCATGCGCGGCGCCGGCGGATCGTTGAATCCGCGCCGCACGTCGGCGACATCGGAGATGCGGAACGTGCGATCACCGACCCGGATGGGGAAGTTCTTGATCTCATCGACCGTCTGAAAATTCCCCGAAACCCTTAGCTGCAAGCGCTCGGTAGGCGTCTCAAAGAACCCGGCGGTGGATACTGCATTCTGTTCCTCCAGCGCCTGTTGCACCGCCGCCAGCGGTAAACCGAGGGTGGCGAGTTTGACGTTCGACAGCTCGACCCAGATTTTCTCGTCCTGCAAACCGAGCAAATCGACCTTGCCGACATCCTTTACCCGTTGGAGCTGGATCTGGATGCGATCGGCGTAATCCTTGAGCACGGCGTAGTCGAAACCGTCGCCGGTCAGCGCGTAGATATTGCCGAAGGTCGTGCCAAATTCATCGTTGAAAAACGGCCCCTGAATGCCCGGCGGCAGCGTCTGGCGGATGTCGCTGATCTTCTTGCGTACCTGATACCAGAGATCGGGAATCTCCACCGAATGCATCGAGTCGCGCGCAATGAAGGTGACCTGAGACTCACCAGGACGGGAGAACGAAACAATGCGTTCGTACTCACCGGTTTCCATCAGTTTCTTTTCGATGCGTTCGGTGACCTGCCGTGAGACTTCCTGCGCGGTCGCCCCTGGCCAACGGGTTTGAATCACCATGGCTTTGAAGGTGAACGGCGGGTCTTCACTTTGGCCGAGCTTGGTGTAGGACAACGCACCGACGATGGCCAGCAAAAGCATCAGGAACAGTACGATCTGGCGATTACGCAGCGCCCATTCGGAAAGGTTGAAGCGCATCGGGACTTACTCCTTGTCCGCCAGATTGACCACACGGTTGGAACGATCCACAGGGCGCACTTGCTGCCCTTCGAGGAGCACATGCACGCCGGCAGCCACGACCCAGTCGCTGGCGTTGAGGCCTTCGAGCACCGGCACGGTTTTTTCACCGAATGGGCCGACTCGCACGGGGGTCTTCTTCAAGGTGTTATTGGCGCTGACGACCCAGACGTAGGTCGCACCGTTCTCGGCCGTCAGTGCCGAAAGCGGCACCGATAGCGACGCGGTATTGGCTGATTGCACGAACACACGCGCACTCTGGCCGAGTTCGGCCGGGACTTTGCCACTGGTGAAAGAGATACGGGCAGCGAAGGTGCGGGATTTGGGATCAGCGGCTGGCGACAGCTCACGAATCTGCCCGGCGAAGCGCTGGTTCTGCTGCGTCCAGAGCTCTACGGTAACCGGCTGACCGACCTTGAACCTGCCAAAACTCTGTTCCGGCAGGCTGATCAGCACTTCACGCTCACCATCGGTGGCGAGTGTAAACACCGTCTGCCCTGCGGCGACCACCTGCCCCACTTCCACCGAGCGCTTGGCGACCACGCCGTCCTGGGGCGCACGCAACACAGCGTAACTGGCCTGATTGGTCGAAACGTTGAATTCGGCTTTGATCTGTTTGAGGCGGGCTTCGCCGGAGCGATAAAGGTTTTCGGCGTTGTCGTAGGCCGAGCGGCTGACCATCTGCCGATCCATCAGCGTCTTGTAGCGGTCACGTTCGGCGCGCACCAGAGTGAGATTGGCCTCAGCGGCAGAGACTTGGGCGCGAGTTGCTTCCAGTTGCAGGCGTACGTCCTGGGGATCAAGTTCGGCGAGCGGCTGATCGGCCTTCACGCGCTGACCTTCGTCGACCAGTCGTCGGCTGACTTTTCCACCGATGCGGAACGCCAGATCAGGTTCGTAACGGGCGCGCACTTCGCCCGGATAGCTTTCCATCGTCTGCGCCGAAGGCTCTGGCTGCACCACCATCGCCGGTCGCACGGTAACGGGCGCTGCCTCTTCCTGGCCACACGCGGACAGTAAGAAAACCAGGCTGACTGGCAACGCAAATGGCCACGTGAGGTGCAGTGCATGGCGGGACATGGTGACGGACCTTTCGCTAATGGTGCTTGGAATAATTATACTGGCCGGTATGTTATTAATAGCAAACTCACCAGTCCAGTAATAAAAGCGAAGAATGTCGAACAATCTTGCAGTTCCAAACGGCCCCGGCCGCCCCAAGGATCTGGCCAAACGTCAGGCGATTCTCGATGCGGCGAAAATTCTGTTTCTGAGTCATGGCTATGCCAACACCAGCATGGACGCGGTGGCCGCCGAGGCCGGCGTGTCGAAGCTGACGGTCTACAGTCATTTCACCGATAAGGAGACACTGTTCTCCGCCGCCGTGGTGGCCAAATGCGAGGAACAATTACCGCCGTTGTTCTTCGAATTGCCGGACGGCATTGCCGTGGAAAATGTGTTGCTGAACATTGCCCGAGGCTTTCATCACCTGATCAACAGCGATGAATCAGTGAATCTGCATCGCCTGATCATGGCGCTGGGCGTGCAGGATCCGAAACTGTCGCAGATTTTCTTTGAGGCCGGCCCCGAGCGCATGGTGCAAGGGATGGAGCGGCTGTTGACGCAGATCCACGAAAGCGGCGCGCTAAACATCGACCTGCCGCGTAACGCGGCTGAGCATTTCTTCTGCCTGATCAAGGGCGCGGGGAATTTTCGCTTGTTGTATGGCTGTGGGGAACCGTTGACTGACGAGGCGGCGCAGAGCCATGTGCAGGAAGTCGTGGCGTTGTTTATGCGCGCGTATCGGCCCTGAGTTTTGCGCTGTATTGGCTGGCCCCATCGCTAGCAGGCTAGCGATGGCAGCGACGGCAGCGACGCGGTCTTAAGCCTTGAGCGCCTTCTTCGGGTAAATGTCATACCGGCTGGACTTGCCATCCAACGCATGACTAGGCTTCGGCCCGTCGATGCACGGCGCCTTGCGCGGCCGCTTGACCACCACCCGGTGCGTGGCCAGTGCCAACGCCGCTTCAAGCAACGCCGGTGCATCCGGATCATCGCCAACCAGCGGCCGGAACAGGCGCATTTCCTTCTTCACCAACGCGGTTTTTTCCCGATGCGGGAACATCGGATCAAGGTAGATCACTTGCGGCGGCTCGCCCTCCCAGTGGCGCATGACCTCGATGGAGTTGCCCTTGAGCAACTTCATCCGCGCCACAATCGGCGCCACGTCGAAATCTTCCGCCGCGCGCGCCAGGCCATCCTCCAGCAACGCACCGATTAGCGGCTGGCGCTCGATCAGGCTCATCTCGCAGCCCAGACTCGCCAGCACGAACGCATCCTTGCCCAGCCCTGCTGTGGCATCCAACACCCGCGGGCGCACACCTTGGGCAATGCCGACAGCCTTGGCGATCATCTGCCCGCTGCCACCGCCGTATAAACGACGATGCGCCGCACCGCCCTCGACAAAGTCCACGCGCACCGGCCCCGGCGCATCCGGCCCCAGTTGCTGGAGTTGCAAACCCTGCTCGCCGACCTGCAAGGCAAACTCGCCGTCAGCCACTTGCAACGGCAGGCCCAGACGCTCGGCCCACTGCTCGGCCTGCGCTTCAAACGTCGGGCCAAGGGCCTGGACATGGATGCGGCAGGCCGCGGGTTGCTCAATCATGGAAAACACGCTCAAAAAAGTTAAGGATCGGCAGAAACCGCCGATAACCCAATCAACGCGCATTTTGCCAGAGCTGAGCGTCAACCGAAAAAAATGTCAGGCATTCTTCCCACATCGATTGGCTACATTTCGCCCCATGGCGATTTCAGCCGTCAAAATACTCAAGCACTGAGCGGCGTCAGTCACCTGTGGCAGGATTTCTTTGCCCAGGCCCTGGCCGAACAGACGAGTGAAGTGGTGCCCGCCTGCGGCACGTTTCCACCGGTTGACCTGAACAGCCCTGAAGAGCCAACCCTGGGCAGCGAACTGCACGCGCATATCGTCAGCCAGCGTGAATGCGAAGTCGTTGAAACCGAGGTGCGTCCGCCGGAGCCGCTGTTCCTGCCAATCGCCGAGTTCGAAATGGAACTGGCCGACAAGCCATTCCCACCGTTCCCGCCGGAAGAAATCAAAGCTCAGCAAGAGCAGCAGGATTTCGACAGCAGTTGGGTTCGCCCGATCGTGATCAACAATGGTCAGCCGATTCCGGAGCCAGGCGCTGCGCCGCAAAAGCGTCCACTGTACTTGCCGATTGCCGAGTTCGATCTGGACTTGCTGGACAAGCCATTCCCGCCGTTCTCGCCGCAAGAAATCGCCGAACAGCAAAAGGCGCTGGACTTCGATAACGGCTGGGCACGCCCGATCGTTCTGCAGAACCTGCGCATCGCCGCCTAAACCTCAACGACACACGCTCCAGCGCCCGATATCGACATGAAAATGATTGCGATGTGCCGCGTTGTAATCCGGGCTCAACACCACACTGAATGCCTGGCACGCGCCATCACGCACCTGACGCAGAAACTGTGCGTCCTGATTCTGCTTGGGCCAATCCTTTAACACGCTGACACGGCGACCGCTCGCCAGACGAAAACCGGCGATATCCAGCGCATCGGCACTGGCATGCCGGCTGAGCGCGCCGCTCTCGCGGTTGTAGAGGTGGCGGCAGGCGAAACTGCCGAGGTGATCCAGGCGTGCGACGTTCTCGCCGTAAACGGCCTGCGCGGCGGGTTGCAGGGTGTGTCGCTCGAACATCGCGTAAGCCACCGCCAACGGGCAACTGGCGAGGAAGCTGCTGCTCAGCGCCACCTCTGCACCCTGAACGCGCAAGGCGCCAATCAGTGGGCACTTGGCGTCGGGGCTGTCCGCTTGCGTCGTCACGCGCAACGCCGAGCTGGCCAGTGCTTGCGCGCAGAGCTCTGGGTCACCGCGCAAGCGCATCAGCTTGTAACCGGTCAGCCAATTGGGTGCAGCCTTTACATCCAGCGGCGCCCACGGGTTCCACTCGGGCGGCACTGGCAGCCAACCACGCCAGACGCTGACCATGGCGCCAACGATGACCAGCAGCACAGCCCATAAAATCCATCGCACCCTGTTCAGCCTTTGAAAAACTGATTGGCCTTGGCGTAAGGCATCGACTGCGACGTGAAACCGAATGTGCCCGATTGCTGGATTTCTTCAGCCGCACGGAAGAACTCGCCGAACGCCGCCAGGGCCAATGCCGAACCGGTACTGATCCGCCGCACACCGATTTCTTCCAGTTGCCGCACCGTCATTTTCAACCCGCCGGACATCAGGACGTTGACCGGTTTGGGGGCCACCGCACGCACCACCGCAAGCACTTCGTCAGCATTGCGCAAGCCGGGCGCATACAGCACGTCGGCGCCCGCCTCGGCAAAAGCCTGCAAGCGGCGGACGGTGTCATTGATATCGGGATTGCCGTGCAGATAGTTTTCCGCACGGGCCGTCAGGGTGAAGGGAAACGGCAACGTGCGTACGGCAGCGACGGCGGCTTCGACGCGCGCCACGGCGTGTTCCAAGCAATAGATTGGGGCGTCTTCACGGCCGGTGGCGTCTTCGATTGAGGCGCCTACCGCGCCCGCTTCGGCTGCGCGCAGCAAGCTTTGGGCGCATTCGACCGGGTCATCGGCGAAACCGTTTTCCAGATCCACCGCTACCGGCAAATCGGTGGCTGCAACAATCGCGCGGACATTCGCCAACGTCTCATCGAGACTCAAAGCACCATCGGCTTTGCCCTGGGAAAATGCATAACCGGCGCTGGTGGTCGCCAGTGCCTGATAGCCAAGGCTGGCGAGCATCTTCGCTGAACCTGCGTCCCACGGATTGGGAATAACGAAAATCCCCGGGCGTTCATGCAGGGATTTGAAGGCGTGGGCTTTGCGGGTTTGCGCGTCCATTGGCAGCTCCGGAGCAGATGAATAAACCCGCCTCAGAGCAGGCCAAGTTGCTCCGCAGCGGGCTCTCTGTATAGCTCAGGCAGCGATGGCAAGCCAGGCAAACGTTGCATCAGTTGTGCATGAAAACGTTGCGCCAACTTCGCCGCCAGCAAGTTGTCGGCGGTGTGCAGGAAGATGTATGGCGTGCGGCCTTCTTCGATCCACTCGGCGATTTTCGCCACCCACGGCACCAGGAACGCATCGTTGGCCTCAAGCTCGGGATGACCAATAAAGCGCACTTGCGGGAACTGCGTGAACGCCGCTGGACGCGTCGGCACACGCGGCTTTTTCGATTGGGCGTGAATCACCGAGGACTCGGTCGACAGGCAACTGAACAGCGCTCGCGGGTCGAGACAGATACGCTCAACCCCACGATCCAGCAGCAGCCGATTGAGCAGTCGCTCGCTCTCGCCCTTGGCGAAGAACTGCTCATGCCGCACCTCAACCGCCAGCGGGCAGTCCAGCGCATCGATAAACGCCGCCAACTCCGGCAACCGATGCGGCGTGAAGCTTTTCGACAATTGCAGCCACAGCGGCGAGACACGCTCGCCGAGGGGTTTGAGTAACTGCTGGAAGGTTTCGGCGGCGGTCAGTTGCTCGCGCAGGTCACCGCTGTGGCTAATGTCGCCGGGGAACTTGGCAGTGAAGCGAAAGTGTTCAGGCATGATCTCGGCCCAACGCTGCACAGTGGCCGGCGAAGGACTGGCGTAGAAGGTCGTGTTGCCTTCCACGGCGTTGAACACTTGGCAATAGAGGCTGAGGAAGTCAGAGGTTTTGGCGTCTTCCGGATACAGATACTCGCGCCAGGCGTTTTCGCTCCACGACGGGCAACCGAGGTAGTAAGGCAGAGCCATCAGATGTAAAGGTCGAGGCCCAGCACGTCCGCATCCCAATCGACAAAACCGGCAGTGCTCAGGTAGCTGGCCAAGGCCATGGCTACGCTTTTCTTCATCGCACGGTGGTAGATCATGTCTTGCTGACGGGCAGGCAGATTGCTCAAGCGTTGCGCAGAGGCTTTGGCAGCACGGGCGGCCAGTTGCTCTTCGGTGGGGAATTCCAACTCGCCGTCGATATCGTCGACGGATTCTTCCAGCGCCACATTACCTTTGCGAGGCTTGCGCTTGATGGGGTAGGACTGAGAGGAAACGCCGTCTATACGCATAAATTCATGCTCGGTATCAATGATGGCAATTTAGCGGCACTTGACCGACTTAGCAAACTGCCGAGTGATAACTAGAACACATAAAGCGCAAAAGGTTTAAAACGTGGGGTTAGAAACTGACGATTGGCAGATTTCAGGCAGAGCACTATTCACTGTGGGAGCAAGCTTGCTCGCTCCCACAGGTTTTTGGGTGAATCAGCGGGCCTTGGGGGTGGCCACTTTATCGCGCAGGTAAACCGGCTGCGCATCATCGGCCGGAATCGTTTCGCCGCGCTCCCAAGCGAAGCGTGCCAAGGTCAACAGGTCTTCGGCGTGGGGCAGCATGCCCGCGTCTGAACCAGTCAGATTCACTGCGATACGCTCGCCATAGCCCCAGCCAGTACCGGCACCGAACCATTCGCCACTGGCATCGACCGGCAGCGCCGCGACTTCCGGCGGCAGAACCGCTTCGGCGCCGACCAGACGCATCTCCCCCGCCGTCTCGCGATAGCAGCCCCAATACACTTCGTCCATGCGCGCATCGATCGCCGCTGCAACCTGGCTCACACCCTGCTCGCGAAAAGCACGTTGCGCCAACACGGCCAGGTTGGACACCGGCAGCACAGGGCGATCCAGCGCGAACGCCAAGCCCTGCACCACACCGATGGCAATCCGCACACCGGTAAACGCACCTGGACCACGGCCAAACGCAATGGCATCCACCGCTTGCAACGTGGTACCGGCATCGGCCAGCAACTGCTGGATCATCGGCAGCAGCTTTTGCGCGTGCAGGCGCGGAATCACCTCGTAATGGCTCGTGACCTTGCCGTCATGCAGCAAGGCAACGGAGCAAGCTTCAGTCGCGGTGTCCAGGGCCAGCAAGGTGCTCATCGATGTATCCAAAACAGGGGTGGGGAAAAAGTGCGTCAGTATAAACAACTACGGCCCGCAAGCGGGCCGTGGATGATGCAGCTAATCAGCTTTTTCAGCTCAGCGCTTCAAGCACCTTGGCGGTGATTGCTTCTACCGAACCAACGCCCGGGATGTGGCTGCACTTCGGCTTGCCGTTGGCAGCCGACAGCTTCTGGTAGAAATCCACCAGCGGCTTGGTCTGCGAATGGTAGACCGACAGGCGATGACGCACGGTTTCTTCGGTGTCGTCCTTGCGCTGTACAAGCTCTTCGCCGGTGATGTCGTCTTTGCCAGCGATTTTCGGCGGATTGTAGACGATGTGATACACCCGGCCGCTGGCTTCGTGAACACGACGTCCGGCGATACGCTGAACGATTTCTTCGTCTTCAACGGCGATTTCAACCACTGCGTCCAACTCGACGCCAGCAGAAACCAGGGCTTCGGCCTGCGGAATGGTGCGCGGGAAACCGTCGAACAGGAAGCCGTTGGCGCAGTCAGGTTGCGCGATACGATCCTGAACCAGTGCGATGATCAGATCATCCGACACCAGGCCGCCGGCATCCATGATGCTTTTGGCTTGAACGCCCAGTGGAGTGCCGGCCTTGACCGCTGCACGCAGCATGTCACCGGTGGAGATTTGTGGAGTGCCGAATTTTTCGGTGATGAACTTAGCCTGAGTACCTTTACCGGCCCCGGGAGCTCCCAGCAGAATGACGCGCATTAGATGTGCTCCTCAATTTTTTTATAAAAAGCTTTTACAAAACAAAGGACTCGCCGCATGGGACGATTCCTGAAAAATACGGGTCGTGGCCGCAGAAACGGCCAAAGGCTGATCAAGATACACAGCAGGCTGCGCCCACACAAGACGCCAAAAGTCGGAGAAACCCGCGCCTGCCGCGACCTCGCGACGCGGTGACCCAAGTCGCAACCCCGTCATTTACTGTCGCTTGGCGGCACTTTCCTCAGCGTGCGAAGCGGCACCCGGCGTTGACTCCGGGCACCGCATGCCATGGCAAAAACCTTAGCCGGTATTACGCAAACCGGCGGCAATGCCCGCCACAGACACCAGTAACGCCTGTTCCACCGGGCTGCCCTGCTCGACATTCTGCTGTCGCGAACGAGCCAGCAATTCGGCTTGTAATAGATGTAGCGGGTCGAGATAGGTGTTGCGCAGACGGATGAATTCAAGGGTGTCCGGACTGTGTGCCAGCAACTGCGACTGACCGGTCAACCCAAGCACCACCGAGCACGCCTGCGACAATAGGTCGCGTAAGTGCGCACCCAACGGCAGCAACTCCGGCTCGACCAGACGCTCGTCGTAGGACAGCGCAATATCGGCGTCAGCCTTGGCCAGGACCATTTCCAACATGTCGATACGCGTACGGAAGAACGGCCACTGTTCGCGCATCTGCCCCAGCAACTCGCCCTCGCCGCGTTCCAGCGCCTTGCTCAGCGCCGATTCCCAGCCGAGCCAGGCCGGCAGCATCAAGCGCGTTTGCGTCCAGCCGAAGATCCACGGGATCGCCCGCAGGCTTTCAATACCGCCAGCACGGCGCTTGGCCGGACGACTGCCGAGCGGCAACCGGCCCAATTCCTGCTCCGGCGTGGACTGACGGAAATACTCGACGAACTGCGGATTCTCGCGCACGACTTTGCGATAAGCGCTGACGCCGTCGGCCGCCAGTTCATCCATCAGATGGCGCCATTGAGGCGTTGGCGGCGGCGGTGGTAGCAACGTGGCTTCGAGCACAGCGGCGAGATACAGATTGAGGTTTTGTTCGGCAATGTCCGGCAGACCGAATTTGAAACGAATCATTTCGCCCTGCTCGGTGGTGCGGAAACGCCCCGCGACCGATCCCGGTGGCTGCGACAGAATCGCCGCGTGCGCCGGGCCACCGCCACGTCCCACGGTGCCACCACGACCGTGGAACAACAGCAGTTCGACTTGCTGCTCGCGGCAAATGTCCACCAGCCGCTCCTGCGCGCGGTATTGCGCCCAGGCCGCCGCCGTCGTGCCGGCGTCCTTGGCCGAGTCGGAGTAACCGATCATTACTTCCTGCGGGCCTTGCAGCCGCGCGCGATAACCCGGCAGCAGCAACAGACGCTCCATCACCGGCCCGGCGTTATCGAGGTCAGCCAGGGTTTCGAACAACGGCACGACGCGCATCGGCCGCAACACGCCGGACTCTTTGAGCAGCAATTGCACGGCGAGCACATCGGAAGCAGCGCCGGCCATCGAGATCACATAGGATCCCAGCGAGGCGCCCGGCGCGGCGGCAATTTCCTTGCAAGTGGCGAGCACTTCCGCAGTGTCGGCGGACGGTTTGAAATGCGCCGGCAGCAACGGCCGACGATTGCTCAGCTCGCGGGTCAGGAAGGTGATGCGCTGCTCTTCGTCCCAGTCTTCATAACGACCGAGCCCAAGATAGTCGGTGATTTCAGTCATGGCCCAACTGTGCCGCGACGAGTCCTGACGCACATCCAGGCGCACCAAAAACAGGCCGAAGGTTACGGCCCGGCGCAGGCAATCGAGCAGCGGCCCGTCGGCGATCACGCCCATGCCGCACTCATGCAACGAGTTGAAGCACAACTCCAGCGGGTCAAGCAGATCGCGGTTGTTGTGCAGCACATCGGCAGGCGCCGGTGTCGCCGCCGTCAGCGACGCATGCGCCCAGTTGCGGGTGGCACGCAGGCGTTCGCGCAATTGCTTGAGCACCGCACGATACGGCTCGGCGCTGTCGCCGGCCTTGGCTGTCAGCGCATCGCTGGCCTGCTGCATCGACAACTCGGCCGCCAGGTGATCGACATCGCGCAGGTACAAATCCGCCGCCATCCAGCGCGCCAGCAGCAACACTTCGCGAGTCACCGCAGCCGTAACGTTGGGGTTGCCGTCGCGGTCGCCGCCCATCCAGGACGCGAATCGAATCGGTGCGGCTTCAAGCGGCAAACGCAGGCCGGTAGCCGCGTGCAGCGCCTGATCAGCCTTGCGCATGTGGTTGGGAATCGCCTGCCACAGCGAGTGCTCGATCACTGCAAAGCCCCACTTGGCTTCGTCGACCGGCGTCGGGCGCGTGCGGCGGATTTCTTCGGTGTGCCAGGCTTCAGCGATCAGCCGTTGCAGGGTGTTCTGGATATGCTCGCGCTCGGCCGTGGTCAGGTCACGGTGATCCTGAGCGGCGAGTTGCGCGGCAATCGCGTCGTACTTCTGGATCAGCGTGCGGCGGGCGACTTCGGTCGGGTGCGCGGTCAGCACCAATTCGATTTCCAGCCTCGCCAGTTGCCGGGCCAGCGATTCGGCGCTGTGGCCTTCGTTGCGCAGGCGCGCAAGCAATTCGGGCAAGACACGGGATTCGAACGGCGCAGGCTGCGACTCTTCACGGCGATGAATCAACTGATACTGCTCGGCGATGTTCGCCAGGTTCAGGAACTGGTTGAACGCCCGCGCCACGGGGAGCAATTCGTCTTCGCTCAATTGATTGAGGCTGGCGCTGAGTTCAGCGTCCGTGGAGCCTCCCCGGTCGGCCTTGGCACCCTTGCGGATCTGCTCGATCTTGTCGAGAAAATCCTCGCCATACTGGTCTCGAATGGTATTGCCCAACAGCTCTCCGAGCAGGTGAACATCCTCGCGCAAGCGTGCATCAATATCAGTCATCAGCAGTTCTCCAGCAGTAATCCGGACGGCTTAGAAACAAGTGCATGACTTAGAGAGTGCCGCTCTGCGCCGCTTCTTACAAGCAGGCGACGAAGGGACTTTAAACCTTGTGGCCGAAAGCTAGTCTCAACACTGAGCCGCACAACGGCTTGCCGCCGGCCCCGCCGGACACTCCCCCCTGGCCTGCTTTGATCAGGTGCGACATGAGGTCATTATGAAAATCCGTGAACTCGCCCAGCATTGGGAAGAAAACGCCAAAGGTCGTATGACCGACACGGGCTACACGATTCATCTGGACGTCGAGGCCGCCGCCCGCCTGGCGGCAATTGCCGAGATGTACCCCAAACGCCACCCCGAAGAACTGCTTGGCGAACTGCTTGGCGCCGCGCTTGAGGAGTTCGAAACGAGCCTGCCCTATGTGAAAGGCTCAACCGTGGTCGCGACTGACGAGGAAGGCGATCCGCTGTACGAAGACGTCGGGCCGACCCCGCGTTTTCTCGCCCTCTCACGCAGGCATTTGCAGGACTTGTCGTCCGCTGAAAACAAGCAAAAACATTGATCGGACGTAGATCAAACGGTGGGCGCGGGCTTGCTCACGAATCTGCTCTTACAGCCGGCATTCCTGTCGACTGAATCGAGGCTTTCGCGAGCAAGCCCGCGCCCACATTGACCGAATCGCTCCCTTGGGCAGGGTATGTTTTCGGGCTGCAAAAACTCCCGCGCGTACCATTCAAAATCGCCAAAGTTCCCGTTTTAGAGCCCTGTCCATTCGGTCAGCATTTTTTTTGGCGATAGGCCATCTTTTCTGAACTTTTGAAAAACGTCTCCGGTCGGAACCTGTAACCACGCCTGGAACGAGCGTTTCAAAAACGCGCTGTCACATGACGCTTGCGGCTCCTCGACCAGGATGGATTTTCGGTTTTATCAGGAGTTAAACAATGGAGTTGAAGACCATGAAGACCCAAACCTCGTTCTCTCACTTGCGCGGTCTGAAACTGGCTGCTCTGGCCATCGGCACCAGCTTCGTGCTGGCCGGTTGCGCAGGCAATCCACCGAGCGAGCAATACGCCGTGACTCAATCGGCCGTGAACAGTGCGGTGAGCGCCGGTGGTACTGAATTCGCTGCTGTGGAGATGAAGCAAGCGCAGGACAAACTCAAACAAGCCGAAATCGCCATGCACGATAAGAAGTATGACGAAGCCCGCGTCCTCGCCGAGCAGGCCGAGTGGGACGCTCGTGTCGCCGAACGCAAGGCTCAGGCCATGAAAGCCGAGCGGGCGGTGAAGGATTCCCAGAAAGGTATTCAGGAACTGCGTCAGGAAAGTCAGCGCACCGTGCAATAAGCGCGCATCCCGACTGCAAAGCTGAAACTCTTATCGATAGAAAGGACGAAAAACTATGCGTAAGCAACTGATGATCCCCGCTCTCCTGGCCGCAAGCGTTGCCCTGGCTGCCTGCTCTACCCCGCCGAACCCGAATCTGGAACAGGCGCGCACCAACTACGCCGGCCTGCAAGCCAACCCGCAAGCGAGCAAAGTCGCAGCCCTGGAAACCAAAGATGCCAGCGATTACCTGGACAAGGCTGACAAGGCTTACATGGACAAGCAAGATGCGTCCAAGGTCGATCAACTGGCTTACCTGACCAACCAGCGCGTGGAAGTGGCCAAGCAGACCATCGCCCTGCGTACCGCTGAGAACAATCTGAAGAACGCGGCAGCCCAACGTGCCCAAGCGCGTCTGGATGCTCGTGACCAGCAGATCAAACAGCTGCAGCAAAGCCTGAACGCCAAGCAGACCGATCGCGGTACGCTGGTGACCTTCGGTGACGTGCTGTTTGCCACCAACAAGGCTGACCTGAAATCCAGCGGTCTGGTGAACATCAACAAACTGGCGCAGTTCCTCCAGCAAAACAATGATCGCAAAGTGATCGTCGAGGGTTACACCGACAGCACTGGCGCCGCGTCGTACAACCAGTCGCTGTCCGAGCGTCGTGCGACGTCGGTACAGGTCGCACTGATCAAGATGGGCGTAGATCCTGCGCGCATCGTGGTTCAGGGTTACGGCCAGGAATATCCGGTAGCCGATAACGGCAGCGTATCGGGACGTGCGATGAACCGTCGTGTGGAAGTGACTATCTCCAACGACAACCAGCCGGTCATGCCACGTTCAGCTGTCAGCTCGAACTAAGCTGTAAGCAGTAACGCAAAAGCCCCGCCTGAGTGATCAGGCGGGGCTTTTTGTTGGTTTTGGGTGGCAGGCTTGCTCGGGTTATTGCTCGAGTTTTTGCGGTGTTTCCTGCCCCATGCAACGCACCGCTTTCTTCTGGCCGTTGATCAGCACACCGGTCAAACCTTTCTGCTCGGTATCGAACAGCACCAGTACCCCATCAATGCACTGCGCCACTTGCGCCGCCGGGTCCAGCGAGACTTTGTAGTCCTCGCCCGGCACGGTCTTGAGCATGGTGAACTCGTTGAGCAGCAACGCATCCTCGGGTTTGGCGAAGTGCAGGTAGCCGTAGTACCACAGGGCACCCACGGTGCCGAGGATGCTGCAGATACCGGTGATGATCAGCGGGATAGCGTTGCGTTCTTCACTCATTGCGGACTCTCGTTTTCAGAATTCGGGGGTGGCGGGTAATTGGGGATTTCGCCGAGACGGCGCAGGCCGTTGAAATGCTCGGGATCGTCTAGATAGCGCAGCATCACCTGACGCCACACCGGATCGCCGAACGTCTGCACATGGCCGCCACGGGTCAACTGCAGAACGCGCGGCGGCGGCGCCGCTTGATACAGACGGATGCCATTGGAAAGCGGCACCAGAGGATCGTCGATGCTGTGGAACATCAGTTTCGGCACGCCGTTGAGTTGCGGCATCGAGTGGATCGCACTGTCGCCGTCCGGCACCAGCCACGACAGCGGCACCTGGAACGGCCAGGTCAGCCACGAGGTACTGAGCGCATATTGGCCGACGCTTCGATAGCTGGCAGGCACACCGTCGAGCACCAGGGCCTTGAGCTGTTTCTGCCGCTCAGGATGCTGTACCAGCCAATGCACGGCCATCGAACCACCAAGGCTTTGACCGAGCAGGACCAGCGGCTTGCCTTGGACCTCAGGCGCTTTGTCCAGCCAGGCGAACGCGGCGTCGATATCCTGATAGATCGCCGGCAGGCTCGGCTCGCCCTCAGACAGGCCGTAGCCGCGATAGTCGACCAGCAATACCTGATAGCCGTTTTTCGGCAACCACCAACTCCCGCCCAGGTGCATCGGCAGATTGCCGCCGTTGCCGTGCAGATGCAGCACCGTGCCTTTGACGTCTACGCCGGGCTTGGCCGGCAGCCACCAGGCATTGAGCTTGAGGCCATCAGCCGTCACCAGCGTAACGGTGCGGTATTGGAGTTTGGCTTTTTCCGGGGTGAAGACCTGACCGGGTTCCGGGTAGAACAACAGCGAACTGCAACCGCCGAGGGTCAGGAGCAGGCAAAAGATGCCGAGGATTCTCATCCGGTGAAACCTCGCGAAAATTCGGGTTGGTACACGATTGAAAACTGTAGGAGTGAGCCTGCTCACTCCTACAAAAGTTTTGTGTTGGTTCAAAGGATGTTGGAGTAATCCGCTTCGATCCGGTCCAGGCTCAAATGGTTGAGGAAGTTGGAGAAGCACATCCACGCCGACAACGCGTTCAAGTCGCGGAACTGGTCCGGCAAATACTTCGGCGCCACCACCAATCCCTCATCCACCAATTGGCGCATCGTGCGCATGTCCTCCAGCGTGGTCTTGCCGCAGAACAGCAACGGAATCTGCTCAAGCTTGCCCTTACGCACGGCCAACTGAATGTAGTTGTAAACCATGATAAAGCCCTTGAGGTAGGACAAGTCTTTGGTGAATGGCAGACCAGTCGGTGTCGAACCTCGGAAAACCCGACTGGCGTTGCCGTAGCTTTCCGCCATTTCAAAGCCCTGCTCGCGGAAGAACTCGAACACCTGCAAGAAGTCCGCGCCCTCCTCGACCATATGGATGGCGCGGGTGCGGTTGGTCAGTTTGCGCAAACGACTCGGGTAGGAGGCAAAGGTGATGATTTCCATCAGGATCGCCAGGCCTTCCTGGGTCACCGTGGACGAGGGCGGCCCCTTGGACAGGAAGGTGCAGATCGGCTGGTTCAAACCGTTGAGCGTGGTGCCGACGTGCACCAGGCCTTCGTGAACCTCCAGCGCACGTACGTCGCGGTCGTTAAACATCGCATCGGTACGGATCTTGATGTAGTCGGCCCCCGCCGCCGCGTCGGCGACGATGCCGTCGGACTCGAACACGCGGATGGTTTCCTCGGCCTCGCCGAACACCTTGTTCAAACGCGTTTGCAGCAGGTGCACGGCGTCCTTAGCGGTGAGGATTTTAGGTTCGTCCTTCAGGTCGCCACGGCCATCGATGTTGTTCAAATAGTCGGACATCATCAGGCCGAGGTCGGCCAGGGTCGGGTCGCCGGCGTGGAAGGCATCCGAGGCGGCGCCGTAAAGTTCCTGCGAGATCAGACCGAAATCCTCGGTGCCGCGCGCTTCGAGCATGCGCACCACCATGCGGTATTCCTTGCACATGCGGCGCATTATCTGCCCGACCGGGTTGAACTGGCCGAGCTGGCGGGTGATGTCGCGCTCGATGTTCTGGAATTCCAGTTTGACCTTGCTCGAATCGAAGGTCAGTGGCCGATTGAGGTAGTAGTCGCGATCCACCGCTGGCATTTCCTTGCCCTTGGCCTTGAGGAAGCCCTTGCGCACGTTCTCGTCCCACTTGACCGCATCGAGCACGCGAATCGGCGTCTGCGCCAGCACAATGCGATCGGACAACATGCGTATCGTCTGCTGGTAATCGTCCACCCGAAACTCCTGTAGAAAACGTGACGTACTGAATTATTTGCCCGCGCGCTGGCGCTGATAACGCGCAGCCTCGACGAACACATCGGAATTGGCCGGATCGTCGAGGTAAGCAAAGACCTTGTCGAGTGGGCTATTGACTTGCGTGCCATCGCCATCGTCGGTCTGGAAGGCCTGCCCGTCGAGGGCTTTTTCTTTGATCGCTTGCTTGATCTGCTCGAGATCGAGGCTGTAGACCACCAGTTCGTGTTTGTCGGTGAGTTCAAACCCGGCGATGGTGTAGTGGCCGCCGAACCGCGCCGGTACTTTCGCTGACAGATACCAGCGATTGCCATGACGGGACACCGTGAAAGGATAGGCTTCGCGCTCACGGGGCTTGGCCTTCAACCAAGTGACAGCCTGATAACGGTTGCTGCCGACACGCGTCAGCTCAAGGCTCATCGGCTCGCCCCAGGCATTGGTGCTCGACCATTTGCCGAGCAAGCCCTTGGGCGCCGGGTCACTGCTGGCCAGAGGCGCCTTGAAAGTCACCAGACAGCCACTGAGCAACAGGAACGACAAGGCGATCAGCACACCACGCCAGGTTTTCATTCAATACTCCCTATGAACAATCACGGCCCTGAAGATCGCCACAGTCCCCCGTGGGAATTATGATTGCCTCAGAGGGTTACACCGACGCCAGCACCAAATGCATATACCGCGTCAGAATGTCGAGCATCTCCTGCTCGGCCAAAGGCTCGGCTTCGTTGAGCAGGCCCTGATATTCCATCCGTCCGATAATCGCCGTCAACACCTTGGCATCCTGCTGCGGTTCCCGCGAGCCCAGTACCTGAAACAACTGGCAGGTACCCTGCAGCAAAATCTGCTGATGGGATCGCACCAGAATGGCCAGGCGCGGGTTAAGCAACGCTTCCTGACGGAACGCTTGCTCGGCCATCAAATGCTCGCGACGGTTGACCAGTTGCCGATGGACATAATCGGTCATCAGCCGCGCAATATTGTCGGCCAGTTGCGAACGCGACTCCGGGCTGCCATCGCCACTGACGACCATCTCACGCAGCAGACCTTCGTTGTTGACCCACAATTTGGCCATATAGGCCGCGCTGCGTTCGACGTATTGGGCGAAGGTATCGGTGAGCAGGTCATCGATGTCCTTGAAGTAATACGTGGTGGCCGACAGCGGCACACCGGCCTCGGCCGCTACCGCACGGTGGCGCACGGCACGCACGCCATCACGCACGACAATGCGCATCGCCGCGTCGAGAATGACCTGTCGACGCTGTTCACTGCCCTGTCGGCTGGCCTTGCGGCCCTGGTACTGAACACTTTCAGCGACCGCAGTGGCGATACCCGCTGCACCTTCTTGAGCGATTGCAACCATCACGACAGCACTTCCTCTGCTATTTCAAAAGTAACCAATTGATACATTTGTACCAGACGGGCAATAAAAAGCCGCCTGTTTTAGGCGGCTTTTTAACTGAAACGTTTACGCTTGCGGTCGCATGTGCGGGAACAGGATCACATCGCGAATCGACGGCGAGTTGGTCAGCAACATCACCAGACGATCGATGCCGATCCCTTCACCGGCCGTTGGCGGCATGCCGTACTCGAGCGCACGAACGAAGTCGGCGTCGTAATGCATGGCTTCGTCGTCGCCGGCGTCCTTGTCGGCCACCTGCGCCATGAAGCGCTCGGCCTGGTCTTCGGCGTCGTTCAACTCGGAGTAGGCGTTGGCGATTTCACGGCCACCGATGAACAGCTCGAAACGGTCGGTGACGTTCGGGTTGTCGTCGTTGCGACGGGCCAGCGGCGACACTTCGAACGGATACTGAGTGATGAAGTGCGGCTGCTCGAGTTTGTGCTCGACCAGTTCTTCGAAAATCATCACCTGCAGCTTGCCCAGGCCTTCGAAGCCCAGCACCTTGGCGCCGGCCTTCTTGGCAATGGCGCGCGCCTTGTCGATGTCGTTCAGGTCATCGGCGCTCAGCTCAGGGTTGTACTTGAGGATCGAGTCGAATACCGACAGACGCACGAACGGTTCGCCGAAGTGGAACACCTTTTCACCGTACGGCACGTCAGTGCTGCCCAGCACCAGTTGCGCCAGTTCGCGGAACAGCTCTTCGGTCAGGTCCATGTTGTCTTCGTAGTCGGCGTACGCCTGGTAGAACTCCAACATGGTGAATTCCGGGTTGTGACGCGTCGAAACGCCTTCGTTACGGAAGTTGCGGTTGATCTCGAACACCTTTTCAAAACCGCCAACCACCAGACGCTTGAGGTACAGCTCCGGGGCGATACGCAGGAACATTTCCATGTCCAGCGCGTTGTGGTGGGTTTCGAACGGCTTGGCCGCAGCGCCGCCAGGAATGGTCTGCAGCATCGGCGTTTCGACTTCGAGGAAGTCGCGCTTCATCAGGAAGCTGCGGATATGCGCGATCACTTGCGAACGTACGCGGAAGGTCTGGCGCACTTCTTCGTTGACGATCAGGTCAACGTAACGCTGACGATAGCGCTGCTCGGTGTCGGTCAGGCCGTGGTGCTTGTCCGGCAACGGGCGCAGCGACTTGGTCAGCAGGCGCACGTCGGTCATTTCAACGTACAGGTCACCCTTGCCGGAACGGGCCAGGGTGCCAACAGCGGCAATGATGTCGCCCATGTCCCAGGTTTTCACCGCGGCCAGGGTTTCTTCGGACAGCGTGTTGCGGTTGACGTAGACCTGAATGCGACCGGTCATGTCCTGGATCACCATGAACGAGCCACGGTTGAGCATGATACGACCGGCAACCTTGACCGGGATTGCAGCCTCTGCCAGCTCTTCCTTGGTCTTGTCCGCGTATTGCTTCTGCAGTTCTTCGCAGTAGTTTTCGCGGCGGAAGTCGTTCGGGAAGGCATTGCCCTTGGCGCGCTCGGCAGCAAGCTTTTCCTTGCGCAGGGCGATCAGGGAGTTTTCTTCCTGTTGCAGGGCTTGCGGATCGAGTTGTTGGTCGCTCATGTCTTTAAATTTTCCATCACAGGTTCGTTGCCCCCGCCATTGACGGGGGACTTAAGGTCGGGCTGACGGCTTTACAGCCCCGATTTCAGGCTGGCTTCCAGGTATTCGTCGATGTCGCCATCGAGCACCTTGTCGCAGTCGCTGCGTTCGATGTTGGTCCGCAGGTCCTTGATGCGCGAGGCGTCAAGCACGTAGGAGCGGATCTGGTGACCCCAGCCGATATCGGACTTGGTGTCTTCCAGCGCCTGGGACGCCGCGTTGCGTTTCTGCATTTCCTGCTCGTACAACTTGGCCCGCAGCATTTTCATGGCGGTGTCTTTGTTGGCGTGCTGGGAACGTTCGTTCTGGCAACTGACCACGGTGTTGGTCGGTACGTGAGTAATACGTACGGCCGAGTCGGTGGTGTTTACGTGCTGACCACCGGCACCGGAGGAACGATAGGTGTCGATCCGCAGGTCTGCCGGGTTGATTTCGATTTCCACCTTGTCATCGATCTCTGGCGAGACGAAAACCGCCGAGAACGAGGTGTGGCGACGGTTGCCGGAGTCGAACGGGCTCTTGCGCACCAGACGGTGTACGCCGATTTCGGTACGCAGCCAGCCAAAGGCGTATTCGCCCTTGATGTGCACGGTCGCGCCTTTGATCCCGGCGACTTCACCGGCGGACAGTTCCATGATGGTCGCGTCGAAACCGCGTTTGTCAGCCCAGCGCAGGTACATGCGCAGCAGGATGTTGGCCCAGTCCTGGGCTTCGGTGCCGCCGGAACCGGCCTGGATGTCCAGGTAGGCGTTGTTCGGGTCCATCTCGTGGCTGAACATGCGGCGAAATTCTAGCTTGGCGAGGTTGTCCTCGAGACGGGCCAGCTCGGCGACAACATCGCCCACTGCGCCTTCGTCGTTTTCTTCGACAGCCATGTCCAGCAGGTCGCGGCAATCGGCCAGACCGCCGTTCAGTTCGTCGAGGGTATCGACGATCTGCGCCAGCGCAGCGCGCTCGCGGCCCAGCTCCTGGGCGTATTCAGGTTTGTTCCAGACACTCGGATCTTCAAGCTCGCGATTGACCTCGGTCAGACGCTCATGCTTTTGATCGTAGTCAAAGATACCCCCGAATAGTTTCGGAGCGCTCGGACAGGTCCTTGATGGTGTTCAGGATCGGGTTGATTTCCATGACGGGCAGCACTCGTTGGCGAACTTTTGAAAGCCGGCGAGTATAACGTAATCACGCTGTCACGGCAGCCCGTCTGGCGGCTGTTGGGGCGACGTATTGCAAATGCAGGAGCGGGCTTGCTCGCGAATGCGGTGGGTCAGCCAACCCTACTGCTGGCTATGCCGTCGCCTTCGCGAGCAAGCTCGCTCCCACAGGGGACAGTGGACTACTCAATGCCGACCTGATTGCGCCCATTGTTCTTGGCCAGATACAAACCGCGATCCGCCGCCGAAATCAGCAACCGGCAATCGCTACCCGACTCAGGCACCATCGTCGCCAAACCGATACTGATGGTCAGGCTCGCGCCTTCGCTCGGTGCAATATGTGGAATTTTCAGCGCGGCCACGGTCTGGCGCAGCTTCTCCGCCATCAGTCGCGCGCCGCCCGGCGAGGTGTTCGGCAGCACCAAGGCAAATTCCTCACCACCGTAACGCGCCGGCAGGTCCGACGGTCGGGCGCTGGCGTCGCGGATCGCCGTGGCAACCTTGCGCAGCGCCTCATCGCCTTCGACATGACCAAAAGTGTCGTTATAGGACTTGAAGTAATCGACGTCGATCATCAGCAACGACAGTTGGCTCTGATCACGCAGGGAACGTCGCCATTCCAGTTCCAGATACTCATCGAAGTGTCGACGGTTGGACAGCCCGGTCAGGCCATCGGAGTTCATCAGGCGTTGCAGCACCAGGTTGGTGTCGAGCAACTGCTGCTGGCTGACCCGCAGCGCACGGTACGCCGCGTCCCGTTGCAGCAAGGTCATATAGGAACGCGAGTGATAACGGATGCGCGCGACCAATTCGATGGTGTCCGGCAGTTTCACCAGGTAGTCGTTGGCGCCGGCCGAAAACGCCGCGCTTTTGATCAGCGGGTCTTCCTTGGTCGACAGAACGATGATCGGAATGTCCTTGGTCGCCGGGTGATTACGGTATTCGCGCACCAGGCTCAGACCATCGAGGCCTGGCATGACCAGGTCCTGCAGGATCACCGTTGGTTTGATCCGCACCGCTTGTGCGATGGCTTGATGCGGGTCAGAGCAGAAGTGGAAGTCGATGTTTTCTTCATTCGACAGCCCACGACGCACGGCCTCGCCGATCATCGCCTGATCGTCCACCAACAACACCATGGCGGCGTTTTCGTCGGTTTTGATGTCATCGATCTGTAAGTCATTCATGGGCGGTCACCTGAGTACGGCGGGGGCCAGGATTGCGGAAAAATCTGTTCATTTGGGGAAAATCTCCAGCAATCGTGGCGCTATCTTTTCCAGTGAGCGGATTTCAACGGCTGCATCAATGGCCGCAGCGGCCTTGGGCATGCCATATACCGCACTGCTTTGCTGATCCTGCGCGATGGTCAAGTAACCTTGTTGGCGCATGAGCTTAAGCCCTTGTGCCCCATCACGTCCCATCCCGGTCAATAAAACCCCGACTGCATCACCATTCCAATAACTGGCGACGCTCTCGAAAAACACGTCGATCGAGGGTCGGTAAATCTCGTTGACCGGCTCGGCGGTGTAGGCCAGCGTGCCGTTCTTCAGTAATCGAATATGGTGATTGGTGCCGGCCAGCAGCACCACGCCGGCTTGCGGTGGTTCGCCTTCGCGGGCCAGACGCACATCCAGACCACTGGCGCTGGCCAGCCACTCGGCCATGCCGGCGGCGAACACCTGATCAACGTGCTGCACCAGCACGATGGCCGCCGAAAAATCACGCGGCAAGCCCTTGAGCAGCACTTCCAGCGCCGCCGGCCCGCCCGCCGACGAACCGATTGCTACCAGCCGCTGGCACGACGCCGTGCTGCGCTGTGGAGCCGGCACGGAACGCGAGCGAGGGGTTTTCTCGCCGATCAGCCAGCCGATATTGAGGATCTTGCGCAGCAATGGCGCCGCCGCTTCCTGTGCATTGCCGGCGCCGAGGGCCGGGGTGTCGACCACGTCCAGCGCGCCGTGGCCCATGGCTTCAAAGACCCGGTGCACGTTCTGTTGCCGGTCAACCGTGACGATGACAATGGCGCACGGGCTCTCGGCCATGATCCGTCGGGTGGCTTCGACGCCGTCCATCACCGGCATGATCAGATCCATCAGAATCAGATCCGGGGTATTTTCGGCGCACAGGCGCACCGCCTCGGCGCCGTTGTACGCGACCCAGACCACCTGATGCGCCGGCTCGAAGGCCAGCGCCCGGCGCAGGGCCTCCACCGCCAGCGGCATATCATTGACGATAGCAATCTTCATGCCCGCGCTCCTCCGATGAGCTCGACCACTGCGTCGAGCAGGGCGTCGTCATGAAAACTGGCTTTGGCTAAATAATAGTCGGCGCCGGCGTCCAGTCCACGGCGCCGGTCTTCTTCGCGATCCTTGTACGACACGACCATCACCGGCAGCGATTGCAGCCGGTTATCGCGGCGCAACAGCGTGACCAGTTCGATGCCGTCCATGCGCGGCATGTCGATGTCGGTGATCAGCAAATCGAAGTCCTCCGAACGCAACGCGTTCCAACCGTCCATGCCGTCCACCGCCACAGCGACGTCGTAGCCACGGTTGAGCAGCAGTTTGCGCTGTAGCTCGCGCACCGTCAGCGAGTCGTCGACCACCAGCACTCGTTTGCGCGCCGCTTCCACGGCTTGATTGCCGTGGCGGGCGATGCGCTCAAGGCGCCCGGTATTGAGCAGTTTGTCCACCGAACGCAGCATGTCTTCGACGTCGACAATCAGCACCACTGAGCCGTCATCGAGCAAGGCACCGGCGGAAATGTCCTGCACTTTGCCCAGACGCTCGTCCAGTGGCAACACCACCAACGTGCGCTCGCCAATGAAGCGCTCGACCGCCACTCCATAGATCGAATCGCGCTCGCGGATCACCACGACTTTCAGGGCCTCACCGCTGCTCTGACTGGCCGGGCGCTGCAACAACTGGCTGGCAGCCACCAGCCCGACATGCTGATCCTCGTGCCAGAAATGCTGGCGACCTTCGATCTGCACGATGTCTTCGGGGGCCAGATCGCACATGCGCTCGATGTGGGCTAGCGGAAAGGCGTAGGCCTCTTCGCCGACTTCCACCACCAGACTGCGCACCACTGACAAGGTCAACGGCACTTCAAGATGGAAGCGACTGCCCTCGCCCGCCGTCTGTTCCAGCACCACCGCGCCACGCAACTGACGGACCATGTGCTGAACCGCATCAAGGCCGACGCCACGGCCAGACACTTCAGTGACCGTATCGCGCAGGCTGAAACCAGGCAGGAACAGGAAGGTCAGCAACTCCTCTTCGCTCAACTGCGCCGCTGTTTCGGCGGGGGACAACTGGCGCTCGACAATGCTACGCCGAACCTTTTCCAGATCGACGCCGTTACCGTCATCGCTCAATTCCAGCACCAGCAATCCCGCTTGATGCGAGGCGCGCAGGCGGATCAGGCCTTCGGCGGGTTTGCCCTGGAGCAAACGTTGCTCCGGCGTTTCGATGCCGTGATCGACCGCGTTGCGCAGCAAATGGGTAAGCGGGGCTTCGAGCTTCTCCAGCACATCGCGATCAACCTGGGTTTTCTCGCCTTCGATCTCCAGTCGCACCTGCTTGCCGAGAGTGCGGCCCAGATCACGCACCATGCGCACCTGACCGCTGAGCACGTCTGCGAAGGGCCGCATGCGGCAGGCCAATGCAGTGTCGTAGAGCACTTGCGCGCGCTGGCTGGCCTGCCAGGCGAATTCATCGAGTTCGGCATTTTTCTCGATCAGCATTTGCTGGGATTCGGCGAGCAAACGCCGCGCATCTTCCAACGCTTCCAGAGCTTCAAGGCTCAGCGCATGTTCCTTGAGGTGGACGTTGAGGTTTTCCAATGCGCGCAGACCGTTGTTCTGCATGCGCTTGAGGCGCTGCATGGTCGCCAGATGCGGCTTGAGTCGCTGGGTTTCCACCAGCGATTTACTCGAGAGATCGAGCAGGCTGTTCAGACGTTCGGCGGTGACGCGCAACACGCGCTCGCCACCTTCGGTGGTGCGTTTGCTCTTGTTCGGTGTCGGCTCGGGCGACTCAACAGAAGCTTCTATAGCAGGCACCGGCGTCGGCTGAACCGCTGGCGGCGCTTCAAGCTGCAACTCGGCCATCAGCGGCGCAGCGACCGAAGCTGGCGGGGCTGACGGATCGAGCAGGCGCGCCATCAGTGCGACGTAAGCTTCAATGTCTGCCGGTTGCGGCGCGCTGGCCGGCACGGCGACGCGCATCAGCAAATCGGTGCCCTGCAACAACGCGTCGATGTGCTCCGGGCGCAGCAACAACCGCCCTTCCTGCGCACTGACCAGACAATCCTCCATCACATGCGCAACGCTGACGCCGCTGTCGATACCGACGATCCGCGCCGCGCCTTTGAGCGAGTGCGCCGCGCGCATGCACGATTCCAGTTGATCGGCCTGGGTCGGGTTGCGCTCCAGTGCCAAAAGCCCCGCGCTCAGGACTTGGGTCTGGGCCTCAGCTTCAAGGCTGAACAGCTCCAGCAATGAGGCGTCACGCATTTGCTCGGGGGTCATGCGAGGCTCCGGGTCACGGCGGACAGCAGCTGTTCTTCATCCAGCCAACGCAGGCTGCGCCCCCGAAATGGCAGAACACCCCGGGTGTACTTGGCACTCGCCTGAGCGCCGGATCGCGATGCGGCATCGAGAATGCGCTCGTCAATCGCATGGATGCCATCAACTTCATCCACCGGCACCACCACCGGTCCACCATGGGCAGCAATGATCAGCATACGCGGCATGACTCGCCCGCCATTGGCCGGTGCAACATTGCCATCCAGATCCAGCAACTCAACCAGCGACAGACACGCCACCAGCGCGCCGCGCACATTGGCCACGCCAAGCAAGGCCCGCGAGCGTTGATGTGGCAGCGAGTGAATCGCCTGCATCGGCGCCACCTCTACGAGGCTGCGCGTCGCCAGCCCCAGCCATTCTTCGCCAATACGAAACATCAGCAGAGAACGGGTTTTCAAATCGGTTTCGACCGCTGTAGCCACCGGGTCACGCTCGTCCTGCTGCAACGCATAGCGGTCGAGCAGGCGCGTCGCGGCGGCGGAATACACCGAGCAATTGCGGCAATGGATGTGTTCTTCCAGCAGCGCACAGGACTTGTCGCCGTGAATGCCGATGCGGTTCCAGCAATCGTCGATGGCCCGGGCATCTTCATGTGTGACGTTCAAGGTGTCGGACGGGATCATCGTTTACGCTCACTGTCGGCGGTGCGTGCGCTGCGGGCGGCGCGCTCCTGTAATCGTCTGGCACCGGCGCTGTCACCTTGGGCTTGCAGCAACGCGGCCAGGTGCATCAACGCTTCGGGATGTTGCGGTTCGAGGTACAACGCCTTGCGGTAAAAACCCTGGGCTTCAAGGGCACTGCCTGCGACATCGCTGAGCAGGCCCAGCCAGTAGAAGACTTGCGCCACCGGTTCGTGGCTAAGCAAATACTGCTCGCACGCGGCACGGGCTTCGGCGCTTTTGCCTTCGTTGGCCAGGGCGGCAATGTGGGCGAGCAACGTCGCGGCGTCCGGGTTGGCGCTTTTGCGGGTAATCGGCAGTGCCGTCACGGCGGTAAACGGCCGGTTGCGCACGGACGGTGTGGGTGGTGTGGTGCGCAGCGGCTGACTGACGGGCAACGGAATGGGCTTGGGGATCGGCAACGGTTCCGGCGCCGGCTCACTGTGGCGGCTGAACGCAAACGACTGGGGAATACCGATCGAACGCATGCCTAACCGTCCAAGCAGACTGCCCTCCGCCGGGCCGATAAAGAGCACGCCATCGACATGAGTCAGGCGCTTGAGTACTTCGAAGACTTGCTTCTGGGTCGGCTGATCGAAGTAGATCAGCAGGTTGCGGCAGAACACGAAATCGAAGGCGGGCTCACTGGCCAACAGCGTCGGATCGAGCACATTGCCGACCTGCAAACGCACTTGCTCGCGCACGTTTTCGTTGACCCGATGGCCGTCCTGCTCAGGCGTGAAATGCCGCTCGCGGTAGTCCAGATCCTGGCCACGAAACGAGTTCTTGCCATACAACGCGCGCCGCGCCTTTTCCACCGAGATCGGGCTGACGTCCATGCCATCGACCTTGAACTGATGCGGCCTGAGCCCGGCGTCAATCAAGGCCATGGCAATCGAATAAGGCTCTTCGCCGGTGGAACACGGCAGACTGAGGATGCGCAGCGCGCGCATGTTGTTCAGTTCGCCAAGACGATTGCGCGCCAGTTTACCGAGGGTGGCGAACGACTCCGGGTAACGGAAAAACCAGGTTTCGGGGACGATCACCGCTTCGATCAGCGCCTGCTGTTCATCGCGCGAACCTTGCAGCAGTTGCCAATAGGCGTCGGCGTTCACCGCTTGTGAAAGCGTGGTGCGCTGGCGTACGGCTCGCTCGATGATCGCCGGCCCCACGGAGGTGACATCAAGGCCGATGCGTTCTTTGAGGAAGTCGAAAAAGCGCTGGTCGCTGCTCATGACTGCGCCTCAAGCTGCATCGGGTCCAGCGGCGGATTGGGGAACAGCAAGGCGCGCACGCCATCATCGAGCAAGTCACTGACCCGCACCCATTGCACCAGCCCCTGCGCATCTTCGCGCACCGGGCCGAGGTACGGCGCCTCGCGATTGTCGAGGCCGTAGGGTTGAAAATCCTCTGGATAACAGCGCAGCGTGTCTGTCGCCTGCTCGAGAATCAGCCCAAGCCATTGCGCCGGCTGCGACGCGTCCCGGCGATAGTGAACCAACACCAACCGCGTACTGGTGCGCGCCTCGGCGGGTTGACCAAAAGTCAGCGCGCTGAGATCAATCACTGGCACCACCGCGCCGCGATACGCGAACACCCCGGCGACCCACTGTGGCGCCCGGGCAATCGGCTTCAACGGCAAGCGCGGCAGCACTTCCGCCACTTCGGTGGCACGCAAGGCGTAGCGCTCATTGCCAATGCGAAACAGCAGGAATAACGCCTGCTTCGCCACGGGTGCGGCACTGCGTTTGGCGCTGATTTCGCTCATCAGACTTTGAATCGCGAAACGCCGCTGCGCAGCCCGACGGCCACCTGGCTCAGTTCATCGATGGCGAAACTGGCCTGACGCAGCGATTCGACGGTCTGGCTGCTGGCATCGCCCAACTGCACCAGCGCGTGATTGATCTGCTCGGCGCCCGTGGCCTGGGCCTGCATGCCTTCGTTGACCATCAACACCCGCGGCGCCAGCGCCTGCACTTGATGGATGATCTGCGACAGTTGCTCGCCGACTTGCTGCACCTCGGACATGCCACGACGCACTTCTTCGGAGAACTTGTCCATGCCCATCACGCCCGCCGACACCGCCGACTGGATCTCGCGCACCATTTGTTCAATGTCGTAAGTGGCGACCGCCGTCTGATCCGCCAGACGCCGCACTTCAGTGGCAACCACGGCAAAACCACGGCCGTATTCACCGGCCTTCTCGGCTTCGATCGCCGCGTTCAGCGACAGCAGGTTGGTCTGGTCGGCGACCTTGACGATGGTCACCACCACCTGATTGATGTTGCCGGCCTTCTCGTTGAGGATCGCCAGTTTGGCGTTGACCAGATCGGCTGCGCCCATCACCGAATGCATGGTGTCTTCCATGCGCGCCAAGCCCTGCTGGCCGGAGCCGGCGAGCACCGAGGCCTGATCGGCGGCGGTGGACACTTCGGTCATGGTGCGTACCAGATCGCGGGACGTCGCCGCAATTTCCCGCGAGGTCGCGCCAATTTCGGTGGTGGTGGCGGCGGTTTCGGTGGCGGTGGCTTGCTGTTGCTTGGAAGTGGCGGCGATTTCGGTCACCGAAGTGGTTACCTGCACCGATGAACGCTGCGCTTGCGACACCAGCGAGGTCAGCTCAGCCATCATGTCGTTGAAGCCGGTTTCCACCGCGCCGAACTCGTCTTTGCGGGCAAGGTCCAGGCGGCTGCTCAAGTCGCCGGTACGCATGATTTCGAGGATTTCCACGATGCGGTTCATCGGTGCCATGATCGCCCGCATCAGCAGCAGGCCGCAGGCGCCGGCCGCCAGAATGGCCACCAGCAACGAGATGAACATGCTGATCTTGGCCGCTTCCACTGCGCTGTCAATGTTGTCCAAGGCCTGATCGGCCACCGACTTGTTCTCGCGAATGATGTCGTTGAGTTTCATGCGACCAGCCATCCACGCTGGCGTCAGTTGTTCGTTGAACAACTTCGTCGCGTCATCATCGAGATTGCGCTGGTGCAGATCGAGCACCTGAGCCTGAATCTTGTTGTAGTTCAGGATGTCCTGCTTGAACAAACTGAACTCGGCTTTGTCCTGCTCGGTAGTGATGGTGTTTTGATAGTTGCCCACCTGCTCTTCCAGCCGTGCTTCGAAGGCCTTGAAGTCTGCGGCGTCCTCGGAACTGATTCCCAAGCCTTTTTTAAGGCCCAGCAATTCCTGGGTTTGCAGGTAACTGTCTACCCAGGCACTGCGAATCATCGAGCTGAAATACACACCCGGCACTGCGTCATCACGCACGCTCTGCTCGCCAACCTCAATCTTCAAAAGCCGTGAATACGAGACGACGACCATCAGCAACATGATGGCGATAATCACCGCAAAGCTCGCCAAAATGCGTTGGCGCAACGTCCAGTTCTTCACAGTGAGTCCTCGTGCCTAAGTCGAAATGCGGGGAGTATAGCCGAGGGCGCTGTTTCATTTATAAGACGCTTTTTCACCCTCAAGCCTTGCACAGGTGCTTATCGCAAGGCGCTTGAACGCGACTGTCTGACAATCCCAAGGCGACGCACCAGTGACGTAATGGCAAAAATGGATGTTGGATTGGCCATTTTTTAGCAACCCCCACCAATAGTGGCCACACGCCATTGTGCGCAACTTCTTGCGCACTCAAATGTGGATAACC
>NZ_JAIHLQ010000056.1 GCF_019733355.1 Pseudomonas baetica
AGTCGCTGCGACGTAAAAAGACGGAAGAAGAAGCGGCATCGTGACCGATGCGGTTAGAATTTAGACCCCGCGCAATCGGGTGGAGAAACCGGTCACGTTGTTAGCGAAATGACCGGTCACGATGAGCGAAATACGCAGAGGCTGAAAAAGTCTGGTGGCCAAGGGGTGGTCATCGCCATGTTCATGTACCTGATGATGAGCCAATTGCGGCGTACCCATCAGGCCGTCACTAAGCGTGGAGGCGGGTGTCCCCTTATTCTTGATAATCCGTTTGCCAAGGTACAGACCCGGGCGTTGATTGATGTACAGATCATGCTGGCCGAGGCCATTGGTGTGCAGTTGATTTTCTTCACAGCCATGAAGGATGTGAACATCCTTGCCGGCTTTCAGCGGGTGATCCGTCTGCGCAAGGAGGGCGTGAAAAGTGGGCGATCTCATATTCAGATGGCGACTGCAACCTTCAATACTGTGGTGCAAAGAGCAGGTACAAATTGATGAACATTGCTTTTTTTGAAGCGTTGCGCGGCAGCCGTAAAAAGCGCATAGAGCTGCTGAAGTTAAGGAGCCTCTGGATAGAACACCATCCAGAGCTCCAACAGCATCCCAATCGGGATAGGTTACTCATGGAAGCCCTTAGGGCTGGAGATGAGCAAGGCATCCTGAGACTTCCTTCTCCCCGCAGTTTCGAGCGGATTGGCAATCCGGCCATGCCCATGTTTATCACCGTCATCGTTGAAACGATCTCGGTGTTGAAACCAGACTGGACAACCGTTTCCTGGATGCCGGAATTGGGGTTTTGGATGCAATTGACGGAAAGCGAAAAGGTGACTGCCAAGGTCGTCAACGAATGGCTCATCCGCCGCAAGGGGCGCTTTATGACGGTGCCGTTGCGCGAGCGATCGCTTGAGATGTTCGGGGATGAGAAATACCTCGATGCCAGGGTGCGATCCAATGCACTTTTTGGCGGCAGGCTTGCTCTGTCGGCGATTGGTGCCAGAAAGGTGGACCTTCCCTTGCCTTACCGACAGCAGCCTGGCAAACCAGGGCGGCCGGTGCTGGTCGTGGAGAACCATCACACGTTCTTCAGCCTTGGCGAATGGAACGACACCGCACATCGCTACGCGGCCGTCGTATATGGCGCGGGTAGCGCCATTACGTCGACGGGTACAGCGCTGGATGAAGTCATCAGGGAGGTTGACGGTGACGGAGCGGAATACTTCGGAGATCTGGACCCCGAGGGTGTTTCAATACCGCTGCGATACAACTCTAAGCATAAGACCCAGCTGTACCCGGCGATCTGGCTCTACCGAAAGCTGCTGACTATCGGTCGCCACAGGCCACTGCCCATCCTTTACGCAGGTGACAACCAAGCGGTTACTTCGTGGATACCTGAACTCGCTCAGGAAGTCCACGATGTGTGGAAGGAGGGCGACTGTCTGCCACAAGAGGGCATAGGGCTTGAGCAACTCTTATCCCAGCCTTATGAACTAGGCTTAAACAAAGCCTCTATCGATAATTTATCTGCAGCCGCTCAGTCGTAGGCTAGCGACAAAATGATCGTTGTGCCGGCTGCGGACAATAAGCATTGGATATCGAAGGCTTCGCGCAGTCATCATTGATCTTGCTTAGTAATGTCGCAGCATTGATGTACCCGGGGCGCTCCATGCACCCCGACCTCGAAGGCGTCAGTATCGATGACTCGCTCCGGTTACTCCTGTCGCTGAATTGCTACGCGGTGACCATTAGGACGCTTGCTTGGCCAAGCGTTGCATGTTGAGCGAGCTCGTCGTCAGACCGGCCCGGTTGAAGCGGTAGCGCATGTACGCCGAGATATCGTCCTCGTGCGACGACACGATCAACTGGCTATGTTTGAGCTCACAGCGGAGCAGGTCGGTCAGAGATGCGATGTTCACCTCGTCTAGAGATTGGGATGGATCGTCGATGAGGATAAGCGGGACTTCTGCGTAGACCTTGTTGAGCGACAGGAAGAAGGCCAGGCTCAGCGCCGACACCTGGCCCGTGCTCATGGACATGACCGCGTCATGCTCAGATTTTTCTGCCGTCAGGAACCTGAGCTGCTTGCCATCTCGGCTCTCGATGAACAACCCCAGGCCGCGTTGGTAGTTCTGGATCAGTCGCCCACTGTAGATGTGGAAGATGAGCTCGATCTCCGAGATGGTCTGATCTGCATACTTCTGCTCCGCTTTCTCCAAGGTAGCGCGCAGCTGGATGACCTTGCCCTTTGCTCTGGTGGCGGCCTCCGTCTCGCGTTGCATTTTCTGCAGTTCTTCAAGGCATTTTTGAAGTCGGCTGCTCTGCGCTTCGTTGGCTTTGATCGTGATGTAGAGCTCTTTTTTTGCCAGATCCTGAGCGTCGAAAATGTAAAAATCCTGCAAGTCCTTGAAGACTGCTTCGATGGTTTGCCGCCAATCGTCAGGGAGCACCACTGTCTCGTCCGTTTTCTTGGCGTGCATCGATTTTCGCAGTTCTTCCAGGCGAGCCTCTGTCACCACTTCGTCGTTGTTGAATGTGAAGGTGATCAGAATGCCTTCGCCCCTGAGCCGTTCCAGGAGCTGCTGGATTGCAGGGAGGCGGGTTTCAACTTTGGCCAGTGCCTGATGCAGTGCCTCGTTGTACCCAGGTTTCAGGATCGCTTCGCGCCCCTGAATGAATGTATCAATGGTGCCCAACTCAGTGGTCATCGCAGTGGTCAGCGCGACGAGTGCCTTCCCATCCTTTCCTAAGGTGTCAGAGATTTTTTGGGCTCTGACCTCAATCGCTTCGAGCATTGCAACGTGAGTTTTCCAGTCATTCCCGCACAACGGGCAAAACTTGTCGTCCGGATAGAGCTTGGCGTGCTCATCAAGCAACTGCTGCTTCAGTCGGGCCAGTTCGGCAGCGGCGCTGTCATTGGCTGTGTTCTTGATGTTCAGGTCATTACGCGCTTTGATTTGCTCTTCAAACCATTCAAGTCGACCAGCAGCCCAACTTGGCAGTGTTCGTGCCTGCTCAGCAGTGATGGCGGAAGCACCTTTCTTGACGATTTTGGCTGCTTTATCGAGCCCGTCGAGCTCCTTTTTGATCTGTTCCAGGTCATCTAGTTTGTTCAAGTCGGTGCCCAGCAGTGCCAAGCTGCTCAGCGACTCCGCGTGCGACTCGATGTCCGCATTGATGGCATCATTCTGAGCTCTGACCCGAATGGCTGCTTTCTGAGGGAGCAGGCCATTTAGCTTGCGAATGGCGTTCGAGAACTGGGTGTGAATCTCTGAGTCGTAGGTGGGGAAGGGATCTTCCTTATCCCAACCCGGCCCAACCTCAACCGTGGACAGCTTTTTGTAATCAATATTTCCCAGATCGGCTTGCACCATCGCGCGCAGGGCTGTGCACTCATTGTTAAGCGCTTCTTCATCAGCTTTGCGTTTTTCGTCCCCTAGGAATTTTGTGAACCTTGTCGAGAGTGAGCGGCAATTTTCAATCTCAGCTGCAACATCGTTGATGTTGAACAGGTTGCCAAGCTGGTCTTTACGCTCGTCTACCCGCGTGTGAAGCAGTTTGTTCTGCCCTTGCTCAAGGTAGTTGAGGAAGGTGAAATTTTCCCGGAAGTTTCTGCCGAAGACTTCGTCTAGAAACTCGTTCTCACGCAGGTTGGCCGGCGTGAAGGCTTTCGATTCGAAATCGGGGAGTTCATACAGCTTGAAGTGCTTGAACTTGTCGGCTCGGTTGTTCGATTTCTTGTCGAACGCTTTTACGGGCGCATGCCGGGCCAGAACCAAGCGTTTGTCCCCATCATGGAATTCGATTTTGATGCTCAGGTCTTTTTGATCGGTGCGCTGGTTCCAGAAGAGGTTGTCGTCATAGTTTGTTTTGAGCTTCGTCATCAATGTCGAAAAAAGATTGTCGATCCGCTTGATCTGACCCGTGAGCAACAGCTCGACAGCATCGAAGACACTGGTTTTTCCGTACCCGTTCGGCCCGTCGAGCGTTAGCAGCGATGAGGTGCCAAGATCCAAATTGACGTGTTTAAAAGCCTTGAATCGAGAAACTTCAATCCGCGCTATTTTCCATTTCATTGCTCATCAGCTCCGTGATCAATTCTTCAGCGTTATTCGACGTGAGTTTCTGGATGATTGTGTAGGTTTCATCAAGGCCTGCTTCGGCTACGGCGTCGGCTGCTTGCAGGCGCAAGGAAATAAGCTCACCTCGGGTGAACGGGAGCTCAAGAAAAGGAAGCTTGATGAAAATCTTTGCTGCAACACTGTAGTGCGTAGCGGCCAGAGGGTCTTCCTTGTAGTTGCTGAACTGGCTCTTGTCCGAGACAGTGGCCACTAGTTCGTTGAAGGTATAGTCCTGGATGGCATGCTGCTCAGTATCACTGTAGTAAAGTACATATTTCTTGAAGAAGTGAGGGTCCTCTTCAATCGCAAAAATCTGTTCTTCCTGGTCTTTGAATTCAGCTAGGTGGTTCAGGTGATGAATGCAGATGAGGTCACAGTTTTTCTTGAATGTTGGATGGTTCAGGAAGGAGTCGGGGGCCGATTGATTAATAAGAGCATTTAGTTCGGTGGGACTGGGTAAGTGATCCAGCTTGTGCAAAATCGCAAAGCGGATGGCGGAGCCGGATTCCCGAACGTAGAAGCTCGTAAGGTCGGTTTCAAAGTCTTTGGTGAATCCATGATAAATGAGCGCCTCATCAATAATTTTATTTATCATTCAAACGAGCCTCTGCGTCTTCTTTAGTCACGATGCTTAAACAAAATGATTTGAGAATGTTGCTGTCAATGCGGTCTCTGACCTGCTGATCGTCAAGGTCGTTGGGGTGCGTGAACTTGGTGTTGATGATGAAAGACTCGGAAGATCTGCTGGGGATCAGGTTGTTGTACTCAAACAGCAGCTTGAGTAAATCTCCGTTGGTATCCATCTCTCCCAGCAGGTCTACAGTGCAACCCTCGTGGTCATCAACGAAGGGAAGGTCGAGGGCCGTCGGAAGATAGAATCGCTTGTCACTGTCCAGATAGTGCGGGAATTGTTTAAAAATCGGCTCAATCGACATGTCCTCGATAAGGCCGGAATAACGCCGGATATCTGCTTTTTGTATGCTGGAGAAACGCTCTGATGGCTTTATCAATTGACAAAGCGTCTGCATGTCGCTGGCTTCTGAATCCCGAATATGTTCGAAGAGCCGACGCGCTCGCCCGTACGAGGCGTCGCTCATACCAGGTAAGGCTTGATCGAGTCTGTCTTCCAGATGGCTGTGCAGCTTTGCCTTCAGATCGATCGCATAATACTCAGTGTTGTTGTATGGGTTCTTGTTAACAATATCGTCTATTAGGCTCTGAGCTGTAATACGGCTTTCATACGCTGCCTTGTTGGCCTTTTCTCGGTCGACCTGTACCATTCGGTGAATCGCGACTGCTTGTGTGCTTATCTTTTCAGACAGAAGGCAGTAGTTGTAGTGCAAGAGCTCGTCGGTTAGCAGGATGGAGTTGCTGCTGCATATTTCTTTGATGACAGCTTTTGTGAGGCCTTCGATCTCGCCTAGACCGCAATATTTGTTGTTCCCGTACGAGTAGAATTTAACCAGCTCGTTGTTGTTTCCGGTGTAATCATCGGTATCGTTGAGTTGGACCGATACATGGAAGTATCGTGATACGCCTTTAACTCGATCGTACTCGACAGCAGATGATTTTTCCAGTGCCTCGATGTACTCGCTTTTGTACGTTCCAATCTTGGCTTTTACTTGATGAGCGCTTACAAGTGCGCCGCTTTTGTAAATGGCGAAATCGTCGCTGCTATCTAGTTGAAGCTCAAAATCTAAGTCGCCCTGATGGATTAACTTGAGGGAGTGATATAGTGCAATTTTCCCTTGGTAGACGTAGCCGCTCCACGTAGACACAGCGGTGGCTGGATAGCCTTTGCTCTTGACGCTCACGTTGACTCCCTTCACGGATAGATATGACACTCATAAATGGCACAAAGATATCACCATGTAAATGTCGTCTTGTAAACCGCAGATTGGAGAGATTTTTGTTGGCTTTCTGACGCCGGAAAGTTGTTCTATTGTTTCGCTTTAACGTTTAAGCGCGGTGGTCTAGTGATACTGCGATACGCGAAAAGGGCGGTTTGATGGGCTGGATTTAAATTTAAGCTATTAATTTATATAGGCTTTGCCAGGATGTAGATTTTTTGACGATGACCAAGTCAGCGACTTCTTCACCATCTGTGAACCTCGGCGGTTTCAAGGGGGGGATGGACGTGTCCTGCGTCCGCAGGAAGTCGAAGAGCTGCACGCTCAACGGGGCGTGTAGTAGATCGCGTCCAGAAGCGCTGCGCGTCCCAACCAGATTTCTGCGTCAGCCGCATTGCTCGGCTGCGGATGTCTCCACCACGGATCACCGTGCATCGGCTCAATGATGCGCTGCCAGTAGTTCTCCAGGTTCGTTGTGCTCGGGCTGACACCGAAGTTTTCGCACAAGTCCTTCCGGTTGGCCGAATCGATGCACACGAATGCGTCAGGCCGCTTCATCACCAAGAGCCTAGTCGCGGTCGGTAGTCCGCCGACTCGCCCGTCCTGATCGAAGGCTGCTCTGAACGCTTTGCCGTAGCGGTCGTAGTCGCCCTGCGTGACCGCGCCCATCAACGGGATGAAATCGAGGGCGTGGGAGAGATCTGTGGGCGCTTCGATGACCAGGTTCGCGAACGTCCCACTTGCGCCCATGCTCCCGAAAAGCCCGTAGTCCACGCCTGGCTGCTGAGACTTCTTGCGCCCGAGAGTGCCGGCGACCAGCTTGCGGTCGTCCTCGTTCCACTTCGCGTAGGGTATGCCAGTCGCAAAAAGGGCGCGAGCCTTTGTCAGAACGCCCAAGCGCTCCTTAAACAGGTGCTCAGACGGGTGTGATGAGCTTCGGACCTGCACGAGGTAGTCCGCCCAGCTCATGTCATGTGGCGCGCGCTTGGTATTCGGCTTAGAAGGTGGCCGAACGTCAGCGAATTTGATCAGTTCCTGTCGCGCAGCCGTCTTAGCTGCGTACTGGTGACGGTACCGAAAGAGGAACTCGTGAGAGATGTCCTCCGCCCCCTTCCACGCTTCTGCGATGAAGCGACTGAGCTCTACCAGCACTGCATCGTCGAGCGAGCCATCAAGCAGCACGCTCGCCTCGACGTTTCGGCTCATCGCCGCCTTCGTGAGATTTGGGCTCCCGACCACGCAGCGTATGCGTTGCCCGTTACGAAACAGGTAGACCTTCGGGTGGAACAGGTCGCCCGTAGGAGGAACGACGGCTGCGGCCGCTAGCGCTGCTGCCGCTCAAGCACCTCGGGCTGCGTCTGGAACATATGAGTGCCGACAACGAAGTGCTCGAACTTCGAGCTGTCTTTCATCGCTGCCTCGAAGACCGCGTTCTCGGTCGCCCAGGCTACTGCCCATTGCATCGAGTCGCAGTTCTCAACCAGTGCTATGAGTGTCGACTGCGTCTGCGAAGCCGACAGGAACTTCACATCCATCTCTGCTTTCCCTCGTGTTTCTACTTAACTAAGTCCGGTACGCTTCTGGGAGCGTCAGGAGAGGCGGACTGCTCGTGCAGCGACCGGCATGTAGAGCCATCGCTCGCTCACGGGCTTGCCGGTCGCGTTGAGAAGGGCATGACCATAGGACTCGAGCTGCGGGCCGTGCTCCGCCACCAGGTCCTGGTCTCTGGCTGAGCCACCGGGGTTCGACTTGTGGTCCATGAGAATCCAACTATCTGGCAGTTCAACCAGCAAGTCGATGCGGCCCCGGATACGAGTGCCGTTAGGGCCATTGGCTTCGATGGGCACTTCGACGTAAACGGGACAGTCAGGCCAGCGCTTGGCTACCCAAGCTTGGAACGCTGAGGTCTGGGTGCACACGGCATCCTTATCTACAGAATCAGCCACGGCCCAGATCTTCAGGATGCGCTCGACGTCAGGGGGAGAAATACCGCCAAGCACGCCGGCGCGTGCGATGCACAGGTGGAGCGCAGTGCCCAGCGATGCCATGTCGGGCTTGCCTGCCAGACTTAGCCGAACTCCGACGGCGTCGGTCTCGACAACTGTGAATGTACCGCCCGAAGCAGAACTCGGTCGGTGCCACAAAGGTTCGGCCTGCACGCGCGGACGAGCTGTAAACCAGTGGCAGGCCTCGGGGGCTGTGGAAGGTGGCTCCGCTGAGCACTCATCCTTGCTCCAGGACTTCGATAGTCTGGAGAGCTGCTTGCCTTCGGGTGTCGTTACGATTTCTGAGTCACCGAACAACAGCTCGGCTGCGCCTTGAATCTCGCCAACCCAGGCGCGGCCCGGTCCTGATTTACGCACGAAAGATAGTGCTACGTTTATGTCACGTGCGCGGGTCAGGCCCACGTATAGAAGACGCTTGTTCTCCGCCAATGCCTCTGCCTGCATGGCTTGGCCAGTTACGCTGGCTTCGGCATTGAGTGCGGCCTGGGGCTGGGACCGCTTGCCCCAGCTCTTTAACCAGCAGTGGACGAAGCGGTTGGCGAGTGGCTGCTGCGGGTCGAAGCCTCCAACTGTCCTCGCGCGCACGCCCCAAAGCGAAGTACGTGCTATCGCATCGAGGCTTGTCAGCACGACAACTGGCCACTCCAGTCCCTTTGCCCCGTGATAAGTGAGAACCGAGACTGCGTTGCCTGCAGAAGTAGCCCGATTATCATCCTCTTGACTAGCGAGTTCATCCAGCCAACGAAGCATGCCACTTACCGTCGCTGGCCGCTTCGCGGCGACGCACTCGTCCTCGAAAGTCTTTCCGAGCTCAACCAGTGCCTCGACGTTTGACATCCGGTTGCGGCTCTCATGGGGGGAGGTGGACCATTGGCCGGCCAGTCTTGCTACTTGGGACTCAGCAGCGGCAAGTCGTAGCACCTCCAGTGGCGTCAAAGCCGTTAGCGTCGGGCGCAGTTTTTCCAATCGGGCGATCAGTTCATGAGCGCTATCGCCCGTCGTCAGCCACTCGTATGGCTTGGCCTCATCCGTGGCGAGGTGCTGCAGCCTGTCTGCAAGCCAGGTTTCGATCGGAGTGCTGTCGGCCAGTGTTATAACCAGCGCCGTGGCGACAGTGTCGGTTGGGTCGTTCATACGCCTCAGACAGGCCATGACATAGATGGCTTCGGCGGCCCCCAACAAGCCGGAGCGTGGGCTGGCTGACGGAATGCCCCAGCGGGTGAGTGACGTGACGGCAAATTCGACCTGGTCGTTGTAGCGACACAACACTCCAATATCGCCGGCCTGAATCGGGCGGAGCTCCTTGGTGTCCTTGTCTTCGACCTTGGTCCCGGATTCCAACAGCTCGCGGATGGCCTGACCAAGACATAGGTAATCCGAGTCGTTTCGACTGCTCTCGAAGTTCCAGTTCAATAGCGCAGGCTGGTCCGGAATGTCCTTGCGCAGTGACTGCAACCGAACCTGCTCGGGCGTCAGCTCGGGCTCAAATGCAGAGTTGAATAGACCATTGGTGAGCGAGACCAGGCTTTCGTTGGAGCGTCTGGAAGTGTCCAGGGCCTTCCCTACGATTCCGCCCCAGTCCTTGATGGCATTGAGAACGCCGGAAATGAGGCTTGCGTCAGTACCGCGGAAGCCGTAGATAGCCTGTTTGGGGTCGCCGACCCACACCGACTTCTTAGCTAGCTTGGCCAGCTCGATGAAAAGCGCCAGTTGGAGCGGGCTGGTGTCCTGGAACTCATCAATCATGATCAGATCCAGTTCTGCAGCCAAGACTTCACGGACAGCTGGCTTTGTCCTCAACGCACGTAGCAGCAACACCTCTTGGTCGCTGAAGTCGACGGCACCCAGCGCCTTCTTAGCCTGCTCATATGCATTGAGAACGTCGGCGGCTAGGTTGAAGACGTGGTCAAGGTACTGGCGGACCTCGGCATGAAAAGCCGGGTGAGACTCATGGGCCTGCGCTGCGGATTTGACTGGTGCTACGATATCTCTGACTTTGGCGCCGGCGTCGAACCCGGCTGCACCGATCCAGTCTGGCCAGCTCCAGCGGCCTTCACGGAAGAGTCGATCCAGCTTCTGGAGTCCCTCTAGGCCTTTTAATAGGTTGTCTGCAACTTTGACATCGGCAGCTTGCTGCTGTTCTACGTATGCCGCCACTCCCCTGTACGCTTCGGCCAGCGCAGTCGCCAATGCTTCGGTCGGATCCACCCCCGTAGCCGGAGTAGGCCAATTCGTGAGCATCGCGTCTGCATTCTGGGAACCCATCACTCGAAGTTCATCCGGCCCGATATCGTTGTCGAGCGCGGCCTTAACGACAGCCTCAACAGTCTTGGACCAGTCCGCCTGCTCGATACCGAACCGCTCTGTGAGCCGAACCAGTTCCGTTTGAGCGTCGGCTTCCATCGACTCTGCAAGTGTAGCTTTGAGCAGTCTCTTGGATTGACCTTCGCCCAATACAGTCTGATCGGGAGAAAGCCCCAGCTCAAAGCAGAACCGCTTGAGCATCTGGCCGCAAACGCTATTGACGGTGCCCAAGCGGGCCTGGCCGATAGCTGTGGCCAGGTCGATACGTCCCTTTTCAAGCAGCCAGGAGCGAGCGCGTTCACGCAGCTCGGTAGCGGCCTTCACGGTGAAGGTCGTGGCCAAGATGGCGTGAGGGCGGGCTGTGCCCGACTCTAGGGCTTGGGCGAGTGTTTCAGTCAGCTTGTAGGTCTTGCCACTGCCGGCGCCTGCACTGATGAATTCGATGTTGTTCATCATTTCCAGCCTCCCAGCAAGATAAGGTGGTCTCGGTCCCATTTGCTTGGACCTTTGACCGGAAGGGTTCCCTCAGGGCCCTGGAACTCGTCGCTCGGATCTTCCGGAACGACTTCGATGGTCCCTTCATCCAGTTGTTCCTTGCGCCATTTCCACGTAGCGCGCGCGCGGTCTAGTATGCTGGAGACGGTTGCGCCGTCCGGCGGTCTTCTAACCTGCGCTTTTGGGAAAATGTCAGCAGCGCTGATGTACAGTCCGCCGCTTTCTAGGATGAAGTAGCCAAGCGCAGCGGGTGCGACACCGCTTGTTTGCTCTATAAGGCTGGAGTAGAGGGCCAACTGTAGGTGTTCACCAGAGCGAAGCAGCCCGGCGTAGTAGGTATCGCCTCTCCATTTTATGTCCACGGCGACAGTTCGCTTGTCACCAAGCGTGACCAAGAGGTCAATTTTGCCGATCAGCGGGACTGCTCCCAAGGTTCCTCTGAGCTCCACCTCCGTCTGAACCTGAACGGCACCAGCGAGCCTGAGGTGATCGAGGAGACTGCCGATGGCTAGTTCGCAAACCTTCCGGAAGTGCTGCTGCGTTACTCCTGCGCCCTGCATGAGTAGTACAGCGCCTTCAGTCAGCAAGAGCGAGTCTGCTTCGGCGCGGAACCACGCAAGGGCATCGGAGTTTGACAAACTCAAGGCATCGTTGTGCGCGAAGAGTTTCTCGAGTACCCGATGAGCGAGGATACCCAGCAAGCGGTTGTCCTCATCCACCGCCAGGACGGAGGTCGGATCCAGCTTCGCCACTCGTTTCAGAACGAATAGGGCTGCGTCATTGAAGAGTTCGTTGAGCGTAGTGAACGACTGTAAAACGTCGCCGAGCTGCACGGGATGAGGGAGTTGGATGTGTCGTGGAGTAGCTGGCAGCGACTGAGGTGCAAGCACCTCAGCGGTTACCCCGAGAAGTGTGGAGTCGAGTGCAATGTCCAGGTCAAGCGAAGCGGACTCGATATCCGGTACGAGCTTCTTAAGAATCTGGCGAATCGGATGTACTTCTGTACCGGGGGGAGGGCAGACGATGATGAATCTTTTTCTCGCAGCAAGTAGTGGCCGCAGCCACTTCAGTGCTAACGATACAAGCTCACGCGCCGGGTCTCGCAACTGCACACCTAATTGTGTAAGAGCGTTCACCTCGGCAGGAGACCAAGGCAGAGGCGAGGGCAGGGCAGGCGTAGATGGCATCCACCAGATCACCTCATCAGCTGCTTCGATGCACGCGGCTGCGGTGCTGGTCGAGCGCATGCAACCGACATGGGAAACCGCTGCGGGGTTGGTTGCCCCTGCGGGCGTGGCGTGGGCGACCAACTGCTCGACTTGCCGAGGCAGCACCGTGGCCAACCCTTGCCGAGCCAGCTCGATCAATGCTTCATGGACAGCCGCACATTGGCTATGCGCCGCCGTAAAACTCGCCGCATCAGCGGATTCACCTGAGAGGCGAAGCCGCATAGCCTCCTTCATCCGGGCGACGCGAGCAATCAGTGCATCGACCGGCACTCCATCGGTGCGTGACCAGCGCTCTGACTCCAGCCAGAAGGTAATTTCATCTGCTACTTCCTGGGCATTGTTACCCGCTGCGATCTTGGCCTTAGCCGCCGTCCAGGCTTCGCTCCCAATTCCAGGCTGCTTGGCGACAGCACGAGCGAGCCTGCCTCTCGCAGGACGACTGAATGGGCCCACTGGGTGCGTCAGGAAATCCAGCAGTCGGTTCATGTCTATTGGTTCCCAGCACATTTCCAAGGCAAGGATTAGTGCCTGTAGGGCTGGGCGGAGCTGACTAGGGCGTTCGAACCCGCAGTTGACCCCGCCGGTCGCGGACAGCGACACATCTAGCGAGTCGCCCGCATCCTCAGCCAGGATCAGCCGGTCGCCGGGCTGGTGCGAGTGCTGTGCGCTCAACCAGTGTTCGGCGGTCGTGGCCGCGAGAGCGTGCACTAGCAAGACACTCCCGTCGGTCTGCACGGTCAGATTGCCCGCGGAGCCTCCAGCCAGAACGGTTAGGGCTTGCTCTTGCAACGCACGAAGTTGGCCTTCTCCCTGTGGCTCGGGAAGTCGGACTTCGACCGCTGGCAGGCGCTCGAGCACCTGCCGCCAGAGAAGCGGGAAATCCTCGGGCGGGTCAACCAGGTGAACTGACTTGATGGGGCCGGGGGCGGACGCACTCAGAGCCTGTATCACCAGGTGCAAGCGATCGGCCTCTCCGGGCGGCAGCGTTTCGAGAGCTGCCTTTTCAATGGCGGCAAGCTCCTGGATTCGCGAAGCATGCTCTGGATTAGCGCTGCCGTCCCAACCGCCAAGCCGCCACTCGTCACGCCAGGCCAGGAGGCGCGCAGCCGTACCAATACTGTCGGCCTTCAGGGACTCACTGTAAAAGCGCGAGTTGTTGTCATGGACGCGCAGCAGGCCAGAGTAGATGGTCACGCGTCTGGCCTTGGACGCTTCTGGCGCGCTTAGACCAAGGTAGGTCTCCAGCAGGGACAGGAATCCGAGGCGGCCCACTATCGGGGTATTGAAGAAGTTCGTCGGGGACGGACCCTGACGGGTATCCAAGAAAAGGCCAAAAGTGATGTGCATGCTAAGGTTGACTTCCTTGACGACAATCCAATGCAGGCGTCCTATTGCATCTTGTTCCCCTGCTCCTAGTCGACAAGACTAACCGAAAGCAACCATACACGTACGACGGAAAATTGCTGAGAGCGGCTGTCAGACCACGACTGCCTGTGTGTCAGATATCGCAGCAAGGCAGACAAGGAACTGCGCCTACTGAATTTTTGCTCTTTACCGTTAGCAGCCTTTGTCCAACTAGAGGTCTGGTAAAGCCTGCTGGCCCCTGGAGTGAGCAGCCGACTTTTGGCAGCGTTTTGAAAAGCGTCGGAGTAATACCTGAATTCAGCTTGGCGACTTACACTTGAAATATTAATTGCACAGGAGGTATCACTCGGTTGCTCACGCACTTTGGCAGAGGAGAGCATCTCATCGGCCTACCTTCACACCGCGGTGTGTGGGAACAACAACGGGTGACTTTTCTAGAAGGGAACTGTTGGACTTCAGGCTGGGGGCATCCTTTTCAAACCATCCAACGTATGCCCTCAGATGTGCCCCCAATGTAGCAATCTACCGGAAGTGAATGGAACTCCATGGTTTGTGGAAAGGCAGAAATGATCAGCTAAACAGCCTGCCCGACGAAACCTAAAGACTCTCAGGATCGCCCATAAACATCCCGACACCTTTGTACACGAGTAGAGCGCTATTGCCTCGCTGTCCGACGCGCTGGGTAGCATGCCTGCACATTCGATGTGGAGATTTTTCTCCCAGCGATCCCGCCGACCAAAGCCAGCCAGAGCTTTCAGGAACGGAGCCTTGCGTTTTGCCGAGCGCGAGCAGTCAAACGTCCTGCAACTGGCCCAGCGCCTCGACAGATACGCAGGGCTGTCCTTTTTCGGTATCGCGCAAACATACGTGAATGTGGCTTGCTGAGTACCGGGTCGCGGCATGCTAGGATATTCAGCCAAGCAGTTGGGACGTATCACGGTGATCGCGGAATACCACGCAACAGCACCATTGCAATGAACAGCGCACCGACTGCGCCCACTGAAATCATCAATCCTTGCTCACTGATATAAGACACTAAGGCGCCAGTGGCAATGGGGCCCAATACGCTGCCCAAGGTGTAGAAAATCGCAATCGACGTCATGGCGGTGGACACTTGATGTTCGCCAACCCGGCCTCCTGCTTCGATCACGGCCAGGGTGTTCATGCCTCCGATGGCTCCTCCCCAGAGGAACACAATAATCGCCGCCAACCAAGGAAGCGGCTGGCTGAGCGGAATGGCCAATGTGCCCAGCAACAGTATCAGGCTGCAGACTAGCTGGCCGACCTTGTAAGAGCTGCGGTCAGCCAGCCAGCCGATCGGCAGTTGAAGGGCGGTGCCGCCAATTCCGAAGACCGATATCAGGAGGGTCGCGGCGGTCAACAGATAGCCGGCCGAGAGGCTGTAGCCTGCAAGGAACGATACGGATGAGGTTTCCGAAAAACCTGCGATAAATGCGGCACATAGAGCCGTCGGGATGACCCTGAACATTTTGCCGTGGCGTTTTTCAACTGGAGTTTTCGGCTGCGTGTCGTAGGTCTTAAGGGTTAAAGCCAGCGCGCCGGACATCAACACCATCACGGCACAGGCGTAGTAAGGTGCGGCGCTCCCGACGCCAAATACAATCAGCAGCAGCGGGCCTACAGCAATACCCAGGCCCATCAAGGTCTCATGGACGCCGATCGCCCGGCCACGCTCATCTTTCGAGGCGACCGCGACGATCCACGTATCGCACGCGATCCAGCGCAAGATCAAGCCGATGCCGAGCAAAACGTTCAGCGAAAAAATCAGTACCAGATGGGTTGTCAGGGTCATACCGATCAGCGCAGCAATAGTCAGCACTGCGCTGAGGATATTAGTCCTTACGAGCCCCTGATAGGCCAGTAAGCGTGGAACCCATTTGTAGAGCAGTAAAATAGCCAGCCACGAGGCGCTGACAATCACACCGATTTTTGCCGGCTCGACCCCTTGCCGCTCAAGCGAAAGCGACAGCAGCGGAGTGACTGTACCGATCTGCACGATCTGCGACAGGGCTGAGAGGATGTTTATCTTGGTCAGGGCAAACCAGCGTTGCTGGTTGCTGTACTCAACACTCGGTTTTTCCATTTGTGACTGACCTAGGATTGCGGCGCCAAGCGTTCAAGGATGAGGCAGACTCATTTCGAAGAAGGTCCGAAGCGTACTTACCGTCAGCTTGGAATAATCCCCCCCGACAAATCGCGCGACATCAAGGCCGGCCCATTGAATATTATAGGCTCGCGCTCTGTCTGCAAACTCCAGAACCTAGAGTTCTCAGATGAGTACGAGGACTCAAAATCCCAACGATTTTCGTTAGCAAGTTTTGCCAACACATGTGAGTGCTTTTGATAAATTGGCATGCCTACCTTAAAAACGTACTGATCCGCTGGCCTATTCAGCGAGCAACCGTGATCGGGCAATTGCTGGCGTATCAATGCGCTTGCTGAGCTTAGGAAGTTGGCCTCGACAGTGCCCTCAAACAATCGTCTAACGTAAGCGAAGTTCAGACCCCTGCCGTTGACGTGAGCATAGGGGAGGGGCTAAGTGTAGGGATAAGAACTGTTGCGCATAACCTTAGTCACAGTACTCTCCTGGTGAGCGTGCCGGTTGATAAGTGGCGAGCGGGTCGCCACTTGCTTAGGTTATCGCGATGAGAGCGAATCAGCGTCGCTTTTTTGGCGCCCTCGACTGTGAGGTTTTTCCACGAGTGGCCGACGCTATTTACGGACTGATTTTTACAAGACGCTCGAACTGAACTTCCGCTGTTAAGGGACGCAAACGAGTGAGAGGGGCAGCCCGTTATTCATGAACCGCGGCGTATTCGACGTACTTGTGCAGGTCATCGTCCGGGAACCGCGCAAGGCTTGGCCGGTGGGCTCGGGATTTTCGTTCAGTGCCCTGGTGCCTACTGATGTCACGCTGCTTTCGCTGAGTTATTTCAACGATCTGATGGATCACGATCCGCAAACCGTGCAGGCAACCTCCGTCGCCCGCCCGCCGATGTCGCGGATGGGCAAGGCGATGAAAGACGTTGGCCAGGCGCAGCCTAACTTGACGGATATTTACTACCAGACGTTGTCCGGAGCGATTTTCACCTCCACCCATGTCACCAGTGTGGGCTTCACGTCATATTCCGGTTGCGTCACCGGCCAAAAACTGGTGACCGCCCCGTGGCGAGGCGCCAGACAGTGACGCCAAGCGCCACCCCGAAGTGTTCCGCGCCGCCCGGCTGTCCGTCGGCGTGGCCGCCCAAGTCCCCCCTGAAGAACCGCGCACCGTACCTTCTTCGCCAGCGGCAATGGATCGCTAAGACCGAAGAACTACTGAAAGACGGGGCGAAAAAATCGGGAAAACCAGCACTAGGAAATGCTCGTGGTGATCTATTCTGACTTCGCGTGGTCGATCACCCTGAATGAGACTGCCGACCCGGAAAACCCTCCCAACCACTCGACCGACGCGGGAGGCAATGAGTTTGTGTCGATCATCGAAAAGCTCGACAAATAAGGCACCGATTTCCCTGAAGCCCGGCGTACCTTGCTCCACAGCCTACGCTTTTTTGCCAGCTTCAATGACCAGGTGGCTGAGTCGTTCTAGGTGTATGCCAAGGTGCTCAACGTGCGCTTCAACGATTGGAATATCCGGTGCCCTCCGAATACGACCCGGCCTGCTTGCGTGAGATCTTCAAGTTGATCAACGGCAAGGACGTGCGCACCAGGTTTCCCCATCTAGTAACAAGAATATGTCCTCTACGTCGAATACAATCTCATTGTGTTTACGTGCTCTTTACTCATTTCCTCTCTGTCCACCTAGCTAATTTACGGGTGTCCCGCAGAAAATTCTCACCAAGCGCCGTTAACCATAGCTTGGGGATTTTAATGAACATTTTCGATGGGGTCTCTCTTCTGCTCGCCGTAGGGCTATTTGGCTATCTTTTGTTCGCCTTATTACATGCGGATCGGGGGTAGGCTATGGAAGGTTATGACTATGCATTGATCTTTGCATTCCTAGCATTAGTGCTTGTTCCAGCCCCTTTTTTGGGGCGTTTTTATTACAAGGTTATGGAAGGGCAACGTACCTTCCTAAGTCCCTTTTTGCATCCAGTGGAGCGGATGTGCTACCGACTTTCGGGCGTTGATGAAAAGGTTGAACAGAGCTGGCAGAAGTACACCCTGGCACTCCTTGCATTCAATTTGGCCGGATTCTTGCTGTTGTGGCTGATGCTAATGCTGCAGGGGTACCTGCCGCTCAATGGCCAAAACTTCCCAGGTATGGAGTGGTCACTGGCATTCAATACCGCCGTGAGTTTCGTTGCTAATACTAACTGGCAAGCCTACAGCGGTGAAGCTTCACTGTCATACCTCAGTCAGATGGTCGGCCTGGCAGTGCAGAACTTCGTGAGCGCCGCAACCGGTCTCGCTGTGCTGGTCGCTTTGTCCCGGGGGATCGGACGCCGATCGCTGAATGTCATCGGCAACTTCTGGGTCGACATGACCCGTGCAACGCTTTATGGACTACTGCCGCTTAGTTTCCTGCTCGCGCTATTTTTGGTGTGGCAAGGTGTGCCTCAAACTTTTTATCATTATATCGACGCATTAACTTTACAAGGCACTGATCAAGTGATTCCGCTGGGCCCAGCGGCCAGCCAAATCGCAATCAAGCAGCTGGGTACCAATGGTGGCGGTTTCTTCGGTGTCAATTCAGCGCATCCCTTCGAAAATCCTACGGCGTTAAGTAACTTGTTCGAGATGGTGTCGATTCTTTTAATTCCTGCTGCCCTTGTATTTACGTTCGGGCATTACGTTAAAGATATGCGCCAAAGTCGCGCGATTATTGCCTGCATGCTGTCGCTGTTATTGATAGGTGGGGCGGTTTCACTGGTCGCCGAGTATCAACCAAATCCGGCCTTCAACTCACCGATGGTTGAGCAGTCAGCTCCAATGGAGGGGAAGGAAACCAGGTTCGGTACCACTGCCAGTGTGCTTTGGGCCGTGGCCACAACCGCTGCTTCCAATGGTTCGGTCAACGCCATGCACGATAGTATGAATCCACTCAGTGGGATGGTGGAATTGGCCAACATGATGCTCAGTGAGGTGGTATTTGGAGGCGTCGGTGCCGGACTTTATGGCATGCTGCTTTACGTGCTGATTGCAGTATTTCTGTCTGGCCTAATGATCGGACGCACGCCGGAGTATTTAGGCAAGAAGCTACAGGCTCATGAAGTAAAATTGCTCGTGGCGACCTTGCTTGTAATGCCCGTTGGGGTACTGGTACTGGCCGCCATCGCTTCCGCCTTGCCTGGACCGGCCGGAGCTGTCAGTAATCCGGGGCCACATGGCTTCAGTCAGCTTCTGTACGCCTATACCTCGGCGACTGCCAACAATGGTTCTGCATTTGGCGGGTTCGGCGCAAACACAACCTTCCATAACCTAATGCTGGGGTTGGCCATGTTGATTGGCCGCTTAGGCTACATCCTCCCGGTCCTGGCCCTGGCCGGTAGTTTGGCGATGAAAAAAACTGCTCCACTCAGTCATAACTCTTTTCCTACCCACGGTCCTCTATTCGTCGTTTTGCTGACCGTGACCATTTTGCTGGTGGGCGGCCTGACCTTCCTGCCGACGCTGGCACTTGGGCCTATCGCTGAACATCTGAGCATGGGCTTCTAAGGGGATATGAAAATGAATATGCCTGCAAAAAACGCGGCTCCCGTCAAAACCCAGGAGCCGGCCAAGACCGCAATGTCGGCCCTGTGGCGCCCGGCGCTGGTCCAGGCCTTCGTCAAGCTCGACCCGCGCCAGCTGCAACGCTCGCCGGTGATGCTGGTAGTGGAGCTGACCGCGATCCTCACCACCATCCTGTGCTTCGTGCCGGATGTTGCCGTACCGACCTACGTCGCCGTGCAAATCGCTGTATGGCTGTGGTTCACCGTGCTGTTCGCCAACTTCGCCGAAGCCTTGGCTGAAGGTCGCGGCAAGGCCCGTGCCGACAGCCTCAAGGCAGGCAGCGAGGGCCTCAGCGCCCGACGCAAGGAAACCGACGGCAGCTTCAAAGTCGTACCGGCCACCAGCCTGCGCAAAGGTGATGTGGTGCGTGTGGTCGCCGGGGAAATGATCCCGGGTGACGGCGAAGTCATCGAAGGGATTGCTGCGGTCAATGAAGCGGCGATCACCGGCGAGTCCGCTCCGGTTATCCGTGAGTCCGGCGGCGACCGCTCGGCCGTCACCGGCAACACCCGCCTGGTTTCGGACTGGTTGATGATCCGCATCACCGCCAACCCGGGCGAGTCGACCCTGGACCGCATGATCGCCCTGGTGGAAGGCGCCAAACGCCAGAAAACCCCCAACGAAGTCGCGCTGGATATCCTGCTGATCGGCCTGACGCTGATCTTCCTGCTGGTGGTGGTGACTCTGCAGCCGTTCGCCCACTTCGCCAATGGCAACTTGCCGCTGGTGTTCCTCGTGGCGCTGTTGGTCACACTGATTCCGACCACCATCGGCGGCCTGTTGTCGGCCATCGGTATTGCCGGTATGGACCGCCTGGTGCGTCTCAACGTGATCGCCAAATCCGGTCGCGCGGTGGAAGCGGCGGGGGATGTGCACGTGCTGTTGCTGGACAAGACCGGCACCATCACCTTCGGTAACCGTCGCTGCACCAACGTGATCGCCGCGCCCGGTGTCAGCGGCAAGGAACTGGCCGAAGGCGCGCTGCTGGCATCGCTGGCGGACGACACGGCCGAAGGTAAATCCATCGTCGAATACCTGCGTGGCCAGCACCCGCAAGCCGAGCCGTCGACCGATGAACTGACCAGCGTCCCGTTCAGCGCGGAAACCCGCCTGTCCGGCGTCGACTACCAGGGCCGTGTGTTCCGTAAAGGTGCCGTGGATTCGCTGCTGGCCTTTATCGGCCTGCAACGCCGCGACCTGCAACCGGCGCTCTCCCGGGAAATCGACAAAATCGCCCAGAGCGGCGGCACGCCGTTGCTGGTGTGTGCCGACGGCAAATTGCTCGGCGCGATTCACCTCAAGGACGTGGTCAAGCCTGGCATTCGTGAGCGTTTCGCCGAGTTGCGCAAGCTGGGGATTCGTACCGTGATGGTGACCGGCGATAACCCGCTGACCGCCGCCGCGATTGCCGCTGAAGCCGGCGTGGATGACGTGCTCGCCGAAGCCACGCCGGAAAAAAAGCTGGCGCGCATTCGTCACGAACAGAACGACGGCCGCCTGGTTGCGATGTGCGGCGACGGTGCCAACGACGCCCCGGCGCTGGCCCAGGCTGACGTCGGCATGGCAATGAACGACGGCACTCAAGCTGCCCGTGAAGCGGCCAACATGGTCGACCTCGACAGCGACCCGACCAAGCTGCTGGACGTGGTGCAGATCGGCAAGGAATTGCTGGTGACCCGTGGCGCACTGACGACGTTCTCTATCGCCAACGACGTGGCCAAGTACTTCGCGATCCTGCCGGCGCTGTTCGCTTCGATCTACCCGCAACTGGGTGTGCTCAACGTGATGCACCTGCAAAGCCCGCAGAGCGCGATCCTCTCGGCCATCGTGTTCAACGCCCTGATCATCGTGGTGCTGATCCCGTTGGCACTGCGCGGTGTGCGCGTACAGGCGGCGAGTGCGGCGGCGTTGCTGCGTCGCAACCTGCTGATCTACGGCCTGGGCGGGATTCTGGTGCCGTTCGTGGGCATCAAGGCGATCGACATGCTGTTGACCGCGCTGCACCTGGTTTGACCCGATGCCTGCAGGCGCCGGCAAACCGGTGCCTGCAGGTTGCAATAACCGAATCGAGGAATTTGAAATGTCCAACATAATCCGCCCGGCCCTGAGCCTGCTGGTGTTGATGACCCTGATCACCGGCGTGGCCTATCCCCTGGTTGTCACTGGCGTGGCGCAAGTCGCGTTCCCTGACCAGGCCAACGGCAGCCTGGTACACGATGCCAGCGGCAAGGTTCGCGGTTCGAGCCTGATCGCCCAGGATTTCACCGGTGACGGCTGGTTCCACCCACGGCCATCTGCCGGTGCGTTTGCGACGGTTTCCAGCAGCGCCAGCAACCTCAGCCCAAGCAACCCTGCCTTGGCTACCCGCGTATTCGACGACGCCAACAAGCTGCTGGTACCCGGTCAGGGGCCGGTACCGATAGCAATGCTGACTACCTCCGGCAGCGGTCTTGATCCACACTTGCCACCACAGGCGATTGCCTATCAACTGGCGCGGGTAGCTGCTGCGCGGCAGGTATCCGTGCAAAGCCTGAAAGACTTAGTTTCAGCTAATACTGAAACTTCGTTGGTGGGCCCGCCGGTGGTCAACGTGCTGGCCCTGAACATTGCATTGCAGCAGGGGCAGCTTACGGCCCGCTAACTATAGAGCCAGATAGAGTAAGGGAAGCAGAAGGTCAGCATTAACTACCCCCCTGACATCCGTCGGATATTTTAAGGCATTAGGTTGGAGGCAATGGATATCCGCTATAGCACCGCTAACCTTCTGCAGGGTAAAGCCGCTTTGACTGGCGAGTTGTTAAATAGGAACGACTTTTCCGCCACTGGCATGCTCAGGTCCTGCGGTAGCGGTTAACTCCTACCGCTTGAAAGCTTGAAGGTGGCCGCCCTGCCTTCATTGTTAGCAGTGACAGAAACGACGTATTTTTTGGATTTTATCGGTCCTCCTGAGCCGCCATTGGAGGTTTTCTAAATAGTGACTTGGCCGGACTGTTACGTTGCACTTGGTGTATACCATTGTTGGCCACGTCAGCGCGTATGGTGCATGGAGCATTGAAACGCTCGTTGAGTCAGTGCGGTAGAGATTTAGTCCTGGCATCGAGATCCAGTGGGTGCGCCGAGTGTTCTCCGCCTCAGCTGGTACATTTGATGTGTTACGAGATTTATCCCATCACATCGACTTCTGCACGCCGTATCCTCCGGCGCAGTAGCGGCGCCGTGACCGCTGTTGTGAAGAGCGCGAATATCACGAGTATCGAGTAAACGTTCGGCGGTAGTACCCCCAGTTGCAGCCCGATAGAGAGAAATATGAGTTCCATGAGGCCACGTGCATTCATCAGTGTGGCGATCACTTTGGCGTCATCGCTCGAATGGCCGACGAGTCGTGAGCCTGCGAACACGCCCTGCGAAGCTATCAAGTTCATTTCCCTGTCTCCTTACCCGTCGAAATCACCGTGAGGTCGTGCGTGAGCGTGAAGTGGCGATGACCGCCCCCGTAATGATCAACACCGCGGGAATCATCAGGATCGGCTTGGCATCGCTTTGCCCCACGGCAATCAGCAGCAGCGTGGAGAACAGCGGCGCCAGGTAAGACAGGGCGCCCAGCATCGATAGGTTTCCGTGCTTGGTCGCGTGGTCCCAGGCGAAAAAAGCCAGGCCCACCGGGCCCAGCCCCAGGGCGATGATTGCGGCCCACTGGCCCGGCTCAGGCCGCACCGTGGTTTCGAACGCCAGATGGCATAGCCCTCCGGCCACGGCCACCAGCCCGCAAATACCCCCGATGATGCTGCTCGGAACATGGCTGAACCGCCGGTTGAACACCGAATAGATCGCCCAGACCCAGGCACACGCAAAGGCGGCGGCGTAACCGATAACCGGCATCGACGCACTGTCACTCCGGGCCCGCAGTTGCATGATGAAGGCCGTCCCCGCCAGGCCGAGCAACGCGCCCAGCAACTGGCGCTTGCGCAGCGACTCGCCGGTGGCAAAGCTCGACAGCAGAACGATCAGCAGTGGCCACAGGTAGGCAATCAGGCTGGCTTCAGCCGCAGGCGCGGCCTTCAGGGCAAAGAAATACAACGCGTGATAGACGAAGATGCCGGCAAACCCCGTTGCCCATACAGGCCAGGGCTGTCGCCAGCTGCTGAACCCGGCAGCGCCACGCAGCCCCAGCATGCACAGGCTGGCCACGAACGCGACCGCGAAGCTCGAAGCCAGCAACTGGAAGGCCGGGATCCCGGCGGTCAAGGTGGTCAGAAGCGCCAGGCACGCCCACAAAAACACGGCAATCACCCCGATCAGCGTTGCACTGGCGGCGCCCTTGGCAAGGGTGATGGATGGGTTGGAAGTGCTCATGCAAGCCCCGTCTGCGGATTATCCTCAAGCGGGAACAATAGAAAGGTCGAGAGAGCGAGTATTGATCAGTCCCGCCAAAGAATTGTTCGGGACTGCTATTTTTCAGTGGCCTGGCACTTGTTTACGCACACCGGCCGGCGTCAGGTGGCGGGCTTTCTTCAGGGCATGGGTTAACGCACTTTGGTCGGCGTAACCGGTGCGATGCGCAATATCAATGATCGACAACGACGTTTGGCGCAGCAGATCAATGGCCAGATTCAGGCGCAGGTTCGCGATATGCGAGAACGGGGTTGTGTTCAGGTGCTGCCCGAATAGGGTATACAAGCGCCGCTCGCTGGTGCCCGCATAACGCGCAATATCATGCACCGTCAGGGCGGTGGCCAGGTGCTGCTCGATGTAGGCCAGCGCGCGAGCGAGAATGAACTGGCCGGGGTCGCTGCGCGCAACCTCGGGCTGCAATAACGAACACAACAGCAACCGGCTCCAGGACTCGGCCATCGTGAGAGAGCCGATCAACCGTGCCCCATTGCTGCTGGCGTAATCGAGTAAATGCCGTATATCGGGCCTGACCGCAAAAAAGCGCTTGGCGTTGAGGGGGGCAAGTGATGCAGCACTACTTGTATGCGCTTCGTCACGGTCGGTCGATACATCCAACACCAGAAAATTGTTATGGGTGTTGGCCAGAAACGTATGCCGGGAACCCGCGCAAATCACAACCCCCTGGCTCGAATCGACCTTGCCACCTCGTCCGTCGACCTCAATTTCCATTGAGCCGGACTGAGAAAGGACTATTTGATAAAAGTCATGTTCGTGAAGCTCAACCTCACCTGAATAAGAGCGCAACGCCAGGGAAAACGATTGGGGGTTGGTAGCGCTCATCCATGACTCTCCTCGTGTCGAGGCATTTATCCTACGATACCGGTCCGCGCGGAGCCAGTCCGTTGCCTGCGATAATGCACAATGATGAAGGTCTGAATATGGCGATTGGAAGCATTACCCGCCGCACCACGGAAATTTAATGTTCAACAATTTTAAGAAAAGGATTATCGGGGAGTATCGATTCAAAAATTAATTTTTGGTCCATGATCAGATACCCCTTCAAGATGGTTTTCTTCCTCGGGCCTTGCACTTGGCATGCCCAGATATTCAGACCGTTGTCTCGCTTCTTGTGGACCTTCAGCTTCTCGAATTGTTTTTGCACCCGTCGCCATTCTTCAATCGCTTGATCGGTCCTCTGAGAGACGCCAGGAAACTCCTGCGCGTAACGTTGGAACAGACCGGGCGTGACCAAAAATACGCTGCCACTCACCGTGTGGATTTTGGCCTTGCTTTCATTGATGATTAGCTTGTGGCTTTGAATACTTACCCTGACCCAATTTAGGAAAGCCTGGCCTGGGTTGTCCGAATGCGGATATGAGATTTCGAGAGCGCTTACTGACGTTACTTCACGAACTTCAGGTTCTCCCGAGTCGATTATATCCAGTAACGAGCCGAGATAGTCGGCATCTTCGATCTCAATGGGATCTGGCAGCGAAGAGCTTTGATCTGATCTTGAATCGACGGCCTTTGGGGAGAGTGGTGATAGGGGAGCGTTGGGCTGAGTGTCATCGAGTGTAGCGCTTACCGTTCCGCTGAAAGTTTCGGGACGGTCTTCATTCCCCCAGATCAACGCCGGTTGAAGACGCAGAAACGTAAAGCTCTGCTGCCAGTTCCCCTGTGTCACAAGCGCGGTCCAGATGGCTTTGCCTTCCGGGGTAGACTCGACCAATCCATGCGACTGGAGTTCATCGAACACAGCGATGTTGGATGAGGGAATGTCCTCAATCGATTGCGACAGCAGATAGGCTCGCAGCTTGTCCGTGACCGTCTTGCTGACCAGCCAGAGTGCGTCCTGGGTCAGCCATCCCGCGGCACCTGGCTGGTTGAGTTTCAGCTCGTGCTGAACCAGATGACGCAGTCCGCTGATCAAGTGATGTTGCAGCGAATGAATCGGGGCCTGCAGCGCCTTGCTTGGGTTGCCACCGATGTTTTGCGCGGTGGAGACACGGTCGGCCTGCATCACCAACTCACCGAGCACGCCAGCACGTTCGTACTGACCGGCCAGGACATACAGCAGACTGGCCCATAGCGGCGGAAAGCCACTGAGCCAGTCCAGGATCGTGCGGTCGAGAATCTGGGTGTAGAGCAAGCCTGCGGCGGCGCCGTGCAGGTGATAGTCGCGGCCTTTGAGGTAGCGAAAACGGTAGGGTTGATCCAGGGAACCCTGCCAAGGATGCCAAAGATGGCCATCCTGGCGTTCGACCACCAGGTCCACGGCGATCTTCCCGATGTCATGCAGCAGCGCGCCATAGGCGATGCCCGCCGACCACGCGTCGGTCTGGGCCGCCTGGTCTTCGGGCGCGGCGCCAGTGGGAAGCAGATACGACTGACGCAGTTTCAAACTGCAAGCGACCAGTTCCAGTCCATGGTCGAGCATACCGCCGAGATACGCATGGTGGTGGGTCTCGCTGGCCGGGAGTTGCTGGACCTGTTCGGCGTAGCGATGGATCGGATTTAAATAGAGCTGGATGAACTGCGCGTGGGAGAGGGCGGTGTACTGCCATATGCGATCGAGCAACTGGCGGCGGTGCTCCGCAGCTAACAAGCTGTGAGCCGACTCGATGGGCAGGTAACCTTCGGCGACGTTGACGGTCAGTGGCGGAGAGGGCTTCTGCCTTTTGCGGCGAAACAGGCTGAGCATCGTGACCTCCGGGAAGTGGCTGGGTCAGTGGCCTTTTAGCCTTTTCGGATAGGGCTCTTACCCTTGCCCCCCCATTCCTTTCCAACCCTTACCGTCCTTTTGGCGCGTGTCCCTTTGCGCGGCAATCGGAATATGGATACTGCTAGGCATCGTTTTGTTGGGGCTAGTACGGCAAAGACAAGAGTCGGTACACTGCGGTGCCTATTTTTTGGGTCTTGCCATGAACCTCACTGACGCCACGCTCGTGCTGCTGCTCGCGGCACGTATCCATGGGACCGACGAAGCCGTCCGGGCCTCGGCTAAGAGCGTGGTCAAGAAGTTGCCGCGCAGTAAGCGTGATTTGATCTACAAGGTAATCGATAGCCGAAGTCCTCTCGAGCTGGTGGATTATCTGGCGCAGAATCTGGATGCGGAATGACAGGCTGCGGGTGTGTGCCCACCCCTGATTCTTTGCATCAGAGCCCGGCGGCATGGGGATTTTTCTGGGCGCAGAAAAAAGGGCCCAACTCGGGTTGGGCCCTGTGATGCGATTGCAACGGTGAGGTAGCGATCAAACTCCATCGTTCATGCATCGTGAGTCATCCATTACCACCTGCTTCAGTTGCTGCTCCAGGTTGAGTACAAACTCCGAGGCGCTTCGGGCCTGACCACTGGCGCGAAAGATCGCGCGTTTGTCAGCCTTGAGCAGGCCAAGCCAGGAGTCGATGTAGCCCTCGTGCCGCAGCTCCCCCTGTATACCGGCGTAGGCACATAAAAAAGCAGCGCCCATCTCGGCGATCAACTCCTCAAACGCGTAGCCTGGCGAGCCGAACGGACAGGCTGACGTCACGCCTTCGCGCTGCAACCGAGCGTGATGCCCTGTCCAGTGCGTCAGCTCATGAAGTGCCGTGGCGTAGTACCCGCTTTCATCGTGAAATTGTGCTTTTGTCGGCAGTTGGATGAGATCCCTGATCGGGTGATAAAAGGCTTCGTCGCCAGGCCGATGAACGATACGTGCACCTGAACTTAGCAGCAGATTTTCTGCGGCGCTAGTGGGTTGGAAGGGGTCACTCTGTTCCGTTTCGAGCAACGTGTCATTGGGCATTTCGAGCCCCTCTGTTTGCTCGATATTGAACAGAAAATGCGTCCTGAGAATGCCGAAGTGAGCGACCTTGGGTTGACCGTTTTCATCGAGTACGGGTTGGCCTGACTCGGTCTGTTCCTCGCGCTCCATCGGCTTGTAGAGCACCGCCAGAGTGCTGTGCTCACCTTTACGAATGTGCCCGCCAGCTTTTTTGGCTTGCTTGAAAGTCAGCCAACGATCTTGAGTGAACCCCTGCAACCTGGCCTCGGTCCAGAGCAGCGGTAAATTGATGCCCGAATACGGACGTCGCGTGATGGCGTTGATGGGGTAGGGTTGATGACCCATGTGAGCGGAGCCACTTGAGGACCAGGGTTTGATCCAGGGTGCAACGCCTTGGTCTAAAGCAGTAACGATCTTGTCTGTCACGTCTTGGTAGATATCGCGCATGGCAATTTCCTCGAGAGAAAAAACGGAGGAACGCCTTGCCCGTCGGGGGAGGGTTCCCCGGTTGGGTGATGGGTTGGATTGATACAGGTCTTGCATGCCGTCCGAATGTGGAGGTGGGCGCCGCCCATTGCGCTTAGCGCTGTTCTCCTGCAAGCGCGATCAGCAAGGCGCCAGGTTGACCCGGTTCTTGGAGTAAGCTCAGACTCAATTGCAGCAACGGGTCGTGGTCTAAGTGATCGGCTGGTTCAATATGCATTACCTCGAACAGCACGTAAGACTTATGTGGATAGGCCAGGTGGGCTTCGAAGGCTGCGCGCAACACGTGGCTCAACCGATCGACCTGCAGCTTCTCAGCATGATCGGATTGCTCGAGCAGTACAGCACGTTGCCACGCGCCAGGTGTGAACACGATGGGTAACCGAAGGGTGTTCAGTATTTCCGGTGTAAGTGAGTCGGGCATGGTATGTCTCCGTTGAAAACTCGAAGAAACCTGTCCCGCGCGGGGAAAGATTTCCCTGCAGTGGGTTGAAGAAAAACAAGAAGCTTGCCTGGCGAGCGAAGCTCGGAAGGCACTTAGATGAGGAGTAGGCGTTCATCACCGCGGCAACGGTCACCGTGCGAGCCACCGAACGCTAATCGCACTTGGGAAGAACCATCATCGAAGTGACGTAGCCTTGAAGGTTCTGGCTACCTGGGAGAGTGCTGTCGATAACAGCGATCCGTACCTTGTATTTAATCGTACGATTTATCTGGGTCAATCACTGTAGAGACGCTGGTTCACGGGACTTGTCTTCTGGCTTCCAATGAGGATTTTTCGACCGGGGAAACTGATATACGGTCAGGCATGGGCCGTTTTCGGTAGTAGGCTATTCCTCAAGGCTCAACCATGAAAACGCTCAGAAGAGGGCGAGACCATGCCGACTCAACAACCTGTTCAGAATTCACGTGCCCACCGCTGGGCGTATGTCTGTGGTCTGTCGGTGAAGCGTGGTTACCTTAGGTTGAAAACTTTTGAATCCCACATGGTTGAGCGTGCGGAGGCCGCAAGTGTGCCCGCAAGTAAATTTCTTGTTCGCGGGAGTTTTCTGACTGCCAAGCTCGCTCTGTTCGGAGCATTTCTTTTTGTCAGCTTCTGGTTGTTTATGCTGATGTGCACAATTGTCGTATTAGCAGCTATCCCATTTCAGGGTTCAGACGCTCCAGGTAGTGACGATCTCGACGATCCAATGCATAGACCGTCTCGGCCTGAGCGTTACGATAAATGGGGTTCTCTGAAGTAGGCTATTGGTTATTTTGAGCTCTATTTACGCGAAACAATTCTTGCACCGCTCATCAACTGAGAGGTCCCGTTAGAGCTCGCTGTCTGTGCTGCGTGGGTTCCCCTGGTGAGCATTCCTTCTACGCCTGAACCTACGCTATATCCGGCCCAACTCATTGCCCCGAGAAACAGCATCGGTAGCACGATGAACATCGCCCCCATCACATACTCGATCACCTGCGCGGTGACAGTCCCATCCATGAAGCCGGATGTGGGCAGCGACAACAGTACCTGATTGGAAGCCGAAACTTGGTTGTACAACGTATCGAGCATACTGGAGTCGACCCAGCGCGCCAGTTCCCACCAGAAGCTCAGCATGTGTAAGGTGAACAGCGCGAACGTCACAGTCATGACGGTCTTCAGCTGGTATGTACTGACCAGCAGGATCAACGGCAAGCTGATGATGACGCCCATGATCAGGAACGCCTGCACCATCGGCAGGGCGGCGCGTAGCGCATTCATTGCGGGAAAATTACTGAAGGAACCCAGTGCCAATCCAGTATTGGTGGCCAGGTTATTGAGACCCTGATTGATCGAACCTCCACGAGCGCTAGAGCCGTAGTCCTGATACACCTGTCCGGGCGACATGGACATCGATTGCTGGCGCGGGCTGACCAGCTCACGCAGGGTGGCATCTTCGATCTCGTTGCTCGAACGGCCAGTCAACCAACCTTTCAGCTGAGTCAGCAGCGAAGGATCGACCTGCTCGATCAAGCGCTCGCGTAGCCCAACACCACTGTCGCTCCACCAACGCTTGCAGGTGGGGTAGCCCGCGCCATTCTCCAACCGCGGCAAGGAAACATCGCGGTTGTCGTCATACGGCCACTTGACGCGCGGTGTACGTGAGCGATCGGTGTCGTAGTAGCCCGGAGTGTCGAGAAAATAGCTTGAGCCGATCCAGGACGCGTCGTGACTTTGTGCCTTGTCCAACTGCGGACGGTTGGTGAACAGCCGAGAGCGGGAATAGCCGTAGCAGTCGCGGGTGAAGTCGGCAACTTCCTGCTGCAGGACCTGACTGTCGATGCGCGAGCTGTCGATCTCCATGCGCATCTGTCGGATATCCGGTGCGCAAGGGATGGAGGCGGTGGCCGCCGCAGTCACGCCTTTGCTCAAGGCATGTACCAGGAACCACCAGATCGGCGCATTGGCAGAGCGTCCGCCAATGGTATTGAAGGTCGTCCCCCAGGCAGTTTCTTCTGGTTTGGCCACACTCACGCCGCAGCGCTGACTCGCCGCATCATCGAACGTCATTGACGAGAGGCTCAACGGAAACACAGGCGCGCAACCGAACAACACGACGATGTAGGCCAGCCACAATCGGTTCTCGATCCGCGGTACCGAGAGCAGTCCCTTGTTGCCTTCATCCGCGCCTTGCTGACGGGCAGACAACCATTCCTGCAAGATGATTGCACCAAAGGGCGCGGCGAATAGCCCGGTGTCGGACAGGACACTCCAGAGGCCGTTATTGATGATCCAGGCCAGCAGAGAGAGGTAAAACTCGAGGTAGCTGTTGGTGCTCATGAGCATGGTGGTGGCCTCACAGTCGGGTGAGTTCGACGCAAGTAACGAGCACGAGCCCTAATGCTCCGATGCACTTCACGCGCAATCGATCCTGTGGTCGATGTCGGTAGCGTCGAAGTAGATCCCACCAGATCGCAAAGAGGGCGCTGTAGAGCAAGGCACGCCACCACCGCAGATAAGGTCTTACGGATGCGAATGCCTGCTGCCAGGCCTCGAAACTACCCAGTGCAGTGAGGCCGATCCAGGCGACCAGTGCGACGCTCAGGATCATCGCCGCGGTAATTCCCAGACCTGAAAGCAAAGTGAATAGCCGTGAACGTTTCATGGCTTACTTTCGTCTGGCGTCAGCATCATTGAGTCGACCGGGCTCGGGGTCGCCTTGCTCGACTGTACGCGAAGCATCGGCACCACCGGCATGCCGATCGAGCACAAGGCTGGCGGTGTTGGTAGCCAGCATCTGGCGAACCTGCAGTTCGGTCTGCAGCAGGCGTATTTCGCGCTCCAGGGCGTCGATGTTTTTCGTTAAGGCGATTTGCGCCGGCTCGGCGGAAGCGATGTTCGGTTCGTGACTGCCTGCCAGCAGGGTGCGCAGTAGCAGCAGTGCCTTGTCGAGCACACTGGACAGGGCCGTCTCGCTGGCCAGACGGCGCGCCAGCAGATCCTGGTCGGGATCGTCGCGCAAGGCTTCGATCACGCCACGGGTCACCGGCAGCATTGGGCTCGAGGCTTTAGCCAAATTGTCAGGGGTAGGTGACAGCGAGCCGGACAGCAACCCTTGCAGGTACTTGAGGCGTTCGCTGTAGGCCTCCTGGATCAGCGGCGTCAATCCGCTGCCAGCGGTAGCACGCAGGGTTTCGCAGGTGTCGCAGGTCGAGACTTCGCTCTCGCCCAACACCCGAACAGCCCATTCTGATTCCTCCTGCGGCGAGGCCCAGGTCTGACAAATAGCCCCACCCAGGCAATCGCTGCTACTGATTAAGGCACTGTCCTCCACAGTCCGGTTGTGCAGCAGGTTGTAGCCTGCACGCACCACGTCGGAGGTCACCCGGATGGGCGTCTGCCCGCTGCCTCCAGCTTTCTGGCCTCCGACCCAGGACACCCCATTGTTGCCGTTATGGGTCTCGGTATTTTTCACCGCGGCCACCGCATCACCGCCAGTTTGCTCCAGGTTACCCTGCATCTCCTGGTTCTTAGCCAGCGCACCCCAGCCGGCTTGACCGACCTTGTCCGCCATTTTTTCGGCCATGGCTTGGCAGGTCAGTTTGGAACGGTCAAAGTCGATACGGCCCTGCATCACCCCGTTGCTCAACAACTCATAGAGGCCGGGATTGGCGCGTTGGATGATCAACGCCGGCAGCGACATCACCGCTTGGGTCGCGTTCTGCACGATACTGCCCATGATCTGCTGGAAACCTTCGGTGACGCCGTTCAGTTGGTTTTGCAGGGTGTTGGTGAGGCTCATGTTTCCGCACATCATGTTCGCTCGCCATGACCCGCCGACACCGATACCACTGGGTCGGTAGAGCGAACTCGGTGAGCCGACTGCCGAGCCGCCACCGATGGTGTACATCACTCGGTCGTCGAGTACTTCGCCTTGAGTGCCCAGGCGGTAATCACTTTCGGCGGCGTATGCATGTGTGGCAATGGCGAGCAGCCCGTAGAGCAACAGACTCACCAAGACAAACCATGATCGCGCGAGAAGCCGACTCATGAAGCACCTCCTTCGAAGTCGATGCTGAACAGGAAGGTCTGTCCTTCGCGCTTGCAGCAGCTGTAGGGGCGCCAAAGCGACCACGCGTAGCCGCCATCCGTGCTTTGTACTGGATCGCTGGGGAAGATGGCGCACGTGGGCTGAACCTGGGGGTAGAGCAATTGCCATTTGTGGGTCGAAGCGTCGTTTTCGACGATCGGGCTAGGCGGCCAGTAGCCGTCGCGTTTGGCGGGCGTGAGGGGCAAGTACACATGCGGCTGCCAGTTGCGGGTAATCACATCGCCGGCCCGTTGCGCCATGACTGCGGCCGCCTTGAAATCGTCGGGCTGTACCAAAAAACCCTGCCGGGGATAAACGCTGCCCCACATGTTTCCCGAAGCCTGACGTCCGATTTCACGGATCCCCGGCATGAGCGACTCGGGGTAAAGACTTTCCGGGATGCCATGGCGCCAGGCAAGTGAGTCCAGGGTGCTCAGGTAGTAGGGCATGAATGCCGTTGCGCCGCTGGCGCAGGCGTAGCCGGATTGCGAAGCCAGTTGCGTGGCTGCCCACCCGCCGGGGTGGCCGATGCCATCAACGTTCTTGAAGCGGGTCAGGTTGTCGCGGTGGGTGTTCGGGGTGATCAGGTTGCCGCCACCTTCCGAACCGCTGATGGGAGAGGAGAGGGTGGCCATCTCGGTCCATGGGTTATTGCCCGTGGTGGTGTAGCTTGAGACCACCAGTTCAGGAGTGAAATGACGAACCTTGGTGGAGGTTTTGACCTTGCAGCCAAAGGGTGTGCAGAGAAGCCAGAAACAAATGCCGACGATCCTGTATTCGAGACAGTTTGGCGAAAGCACGGAGGACGTGATACTGCCGGTGTCCAGCGCCACGCTTGGGCCGCACGCCAGCAGGACGCTCAGCGCGAAGGGCCGTAGCTTCGTGGGCGGGATTGACGAGCAGGCAACAGGCATGATCCGGGCTCTCGGTATATGGCCTGGGCAGGTTCGGTCAGAGACTGAAGACTGTCAGTGGAAATTATGAACGTGGATCTATCGGGTTTGAGATGCGTGAGACAATGATCTGACGCGAACAGCGCTTCGCAGGATATCGGGTTCCACAAGAAACTGATCTGCGGTGATCTCGAAAGTATTGACGAGGGTTCATCATCACTGGTGAACCTCTTCGTCCAAGGCGCTAATTAAGTCGTCAAGTTTAAGATCCCTGTACTGTTGAGATCTCCCCTAGTATTTCCCAACCGCCGCTAAGGTTCGGTGATGATCATCCCGGTGGACGCGTATTGTTGTCGGGAAGTCCTGGAGCTAACGACTTGCCAGTGTTTAGGGGAGGATCATGGTTGCTAATTGAAAAACACTTAGACCTGGCGGCCGCGAAAACTGAGTGCAACACCTGACCTTTCCGGTACGGTGCTGCCCCTATGTCTTATTCCGAACTCAGCGTTGAAGAACGCGCCACCATTCAAATCGGTCATGCCCAAGGCTTGAGCCTGCGCAGG
>NZ_JAIHLQ010000057.1 GCF_019733355.1 Pseudomonas baetica
ATTTTGATACTTGGGACAGCTCTCGCGCTCATGAACGCTTTCATAAACCGGAAATGAGCGTCCCGCCAGAGGGATCGATGCTCTTAGCAAAAAGGCTGTGCCTGAAGCGTCAATTCGAGACCAGTCGACCAGGATCAAAGGATGCTTCAACGAACCCAGCAATGCCCGAAGCATTACCCAATAGAACAATGGACGCTCTGATCTCAAGTGTTGATTGCCCAGCAACCGATCCACACGCTTGATCGAATGCTTGGGATAAGCACGCCCCGTCATGAAGCGACCAAGAGCGGTCAGTGTCAGTCGACGTCCTTGCAGTAACGAACTGACACAACTCATCAGTGATGTCAGGCGTCGAGAATGGATAGAGGGCAGTGCTTGAGCGAGCGCTCTGTGCAAAAATCGGATGGCTTGCATGGGTTCGGTTTCTTGTATTTGTGTGGTGCAAACCAAGTTGCCGACTCATGCAGGCCTCTTCAATATTCCAACTTCTTGATTTTCTGTAAGAAAAATCGGGGATCCCTCAGGGACAGACTACGTTTTCGGACTACTTTCTAAACGTGGTCTGTCCCCATTTGCCCCGCCATTATCCTCTCTGAGAAAAAACAGGTTGCAGAAGCTTATTCAATCATCTTCTTATACACCACAAGATCGTGATCTCTAACGGCGTATATTGATTTATATTGAAAGGACAGCAGGAAACGGTTATTCATGCCCGCTACCAACGCCGCCATGAACTCATCCAGTTCTTTTGCACTTTCTGCCAATGTACTTATCGGGCAATGCACAATCAACCTTGCGCCTATTTTCCAACCCAAGGGATTTTCTTGGTCTGTACCTATATCCTCCAGAGTGGCATGCTGGGTGTATACAAAAAAAGCATTTGATTCTGGAAAACTCCCGGAAAACTCAGAATTCTCAACGTTGACTGACGCCCCCAGTACTCCCAGGACATCTACCAGTTGCTCGACACGGGGGTAACCCTCAAATTCGAACACCATCATTATGCTCATGGCTTGTGCACCTCAATTACTCTGAACTATCGCCCGCTAGTTTCCAAAAGAGGACAATTTTTATTTTTGCTAGATCTGTGAGCTTTTAACGCCAAAAATAAATCTGTCACCTTACCATCGTGATGCAAAGGGCGAGATTTTCCCTACGTATTCAACCTATGCCCGCGGCGTGGACATGCTGGTCGGTGCAGACAACTACTTTAACCTCATACCCATGGGCAGGAATGAGGATAAGATCATGGAATGGGGGGCGCATCATGATCGGTATGAAAATGAAAAAACCTCGAGTTGCTGCCATAAATGAAATGGTGTCAATTCTGGGAACGGACGGCCAGTGCCGCCCGTTTTTCAGATAGCAAGATGACTTTTTGCAAAGACTTCGCGGATCAATAGTTGAATTTTGTCTTCACTTGCTCGCCGTCACGATAAGACATCACAAATGATTTCCATGGCTCGCCACGTTTCACGGCATTAGCCTTTAAATCTTTTGCCAAAAAATATATGTCGGAGACATCGAAATCGATTTCAGCGTCCGTTACCTCAACACCGTCTTTCTCTACCGTCAGTTCGGCCTCCATAAACCCTTCACCCATCTCGATCTCGTAACGGAAGGCATCGTAGCCGTGAACAACACCCCCCTCGACCATCTGAAAAATTTTTTTGACGATTTCTAGATCATCTGTGATCACTCGATTATCTCCGGTATTTTTCGGGCTTCGTTCTCAAACACTACAGATTTCGTTTTACCGTCAATCGTGTAGAACACTTGCAACGAATCAGGCCGAGAAGATCCCGAGATATTAGATGGCCACTATTTTGGCGTCAATTAACAGATTGAGTTGTCGATAAACGATCATGGCCAAATTGCGCGTCCATACCACCGTCCTGCTGAGCCACGGTCAGCCCTCCTGACGCAATAATCTGTAAACTCCCCCCTCTTTAGCCGCCCATAATTTCCCCCCGCGGCCATCACCTATTTCTGTAGCGGAGTCCACCTTGCGTTTGTTTCACACCTCCGACTGGCACCTTGGGCAAAACCTGCATGGCCAGGAGCGCGATTTCGAGCATGCGTGCTTTCTCGAATGGCTGCTGCGCCAACTGAAACTGGCGCAGCCGGATGTGCTGTTGATTGCCGGGGACATCTTTGACACGGTCAATCCGCCGGTCAAAGCCCAGGAACGCCTCTACGATTTCATCGTCAGCGCCCACGAGCAGCAGCCGTTGCTGACCATCGTGATGATCGCCGGCAACCACGACTCCGGCTCGCGGATCGAACTGCCCGCGCCGCTGATGCGGCGTTTGCGCACCCATGCGCTGGGTCGGGTGTTGTGGCTGGATGACGGCCAACTCGACGCTGATCGTCTGCTTTTGCCACTTCCGAATGCACAAGGCGAAATCGCCGCGTGGTGTCTGGCGCTGCCATTCCTGCGCCCGGCGGAGGTGACTGGCGCGCATCTGGGTGACAACTACCTACGCGGTATCGGCCAGGTTCACGAATGGCTGATCGAAGCCGCCAATGCCAAGCGCCAACCGGGTCAGGCGCTGATCGCGATCAGCCACGCGCACATGGCGGGTGGTTCGGTGTCGGAAGACTCCGAGCGCAGCCTGATCATCGGTAATGCCGAAGCGCTGCCCGCCAGCCTGTTCGGGCCGAGTATCAGCTATGTCGCCCTCGGCCATTTGCACAAGCCGCAGAAGGTCAACGGTGAGGAGCGCATCCGCTACAGCGGCTCGCCGATTCCGTTGTCGTTCTCGGAGATCGGCTATCAGCACCAGATTCTCGACATCACCCTCGACGGCGAAACCCTGGTCAGCGTCGAGCCGAAACTGATCCCGCGCTCGGTCAACCTGCAACGCATCGGCCCGGCGCCGCTGGCAGAGATTCTGCTGCAACTGGCGGACCTGCCGAACATCGATCTGCTCGCCGAATCCCAGCGTCAGCCGTGGCTGGAAGTACGCGTGACTCTCGACGAGCCGCAGCCAGACCTGCGCCACCAAGTGGAAAGCGCCCTGCAAGGCAAAGCCGTGCGCTTGGTGCGGATCGCCGCCGAGTACGCCGGCAACCGTGGCGCTGACGGCGCGCAAGAAGGCACGGCGCTGATCGAACTCGATCAACTTACCCCGCAGGAATTGTTCAGCCGCGCCTGGCTCGACAACTATGGTAACGAGGTCGATGAGCAGACGCTCAAGGACTTCGCCGAACTGCTGCAAGACGTGCAAATGGAGGGCGAGCAGCCATGAAGATTCTCGCCATTCGTTTGAAAAACCTAGCCTCGCTGGCCGGCCCGTTCGAAATCGACTTCACCGCTGAACCACTGGCCAGTGCCGGTCTGTTCGCAATCACCGGGCCGACCGGCGCCGGTAAAAGTACCCTGCTCGACGCCTTGTGCCTGGCGCTGTTCGGCGCCGTGCCGCGTTTGAACAACACCGGCCGTGACGCCAAAGTCCCGGACGCCGACGGCGAAATCGCCACCGGCGACCCGCGCACTCTGCTGCGCCGTGGCACCGGCGAAGGTTACGCCGAGGTGGATTTCGTCGGTGTCGATGGCCGTCGTTACCGCGCGCGCTGGGAAGCCAACCGCGCTCGGGAGAAGGCTGGCGGCAAGTTGCAGGCCAGTCGGCAGAGCCTGCGCGATATCGATCAGGATCAATTGCTCGCCAGTCAGAAAGGCGAATACAAGACTCAACTGGAAGCCGCGCTGGGCCTGAACTTCGAACAGTTCACCCGCGCCGTGCTGTTGGCGCAGAGCGAGTTCAGTGCGTTCCTCAAGGCTGACGACAACGACCGCAGCGAACTGCTGGAAAAACTCACCGACACCGCGCTCTACACCCGCCTCGGCCGCCGCGCGTTCGACAAGACCAAAGAGGCCCGCGAAGCGCACAAGCTGCTGCAGGATCAGGCCACCGGCGTCACGCCGCTGCCGCCCGAAGCCCGGGCTGAACTGGATGAGCGTTTCAACGCCGCCCAGCAGCAATTGAAGTTGCAGCAAGCGCAGCTCAAGCAACTGGAGCAGCAGCACCGCTGGCTCAAGGATTTTCGTCAGTTGCAGGACGCGCAACAAGCGGCTGCCGAGCAACTGCAGGGTGCACAGCAACAGTGGGAGGCTCTGGCCAGCGAACGCCTGAAGCTGACGCGCCTGGAACAACTCGCGCCGCAACGTCACCAGTTCGCGCGCAAGTCTGAACTCGACGCGCAACTGACGCCGCTGGCGGCCCAGATTGCCGCGCACACCCAGCAACAAGGCGAACTCGGCGAACGCCAGACGCAACTGGAACAGGCACTCGATGCGGCGAAAGTCGCCCTGAGCGAAGCGCAGCAGCGACACAGCGAAAGTGCGCCGTTGTTGCGTCAGGCTTTCGAAGAGCAAAGTACCCTTGCTCGCCTCGCCAAGGACACCGCTCTCAGCGCAGAGGCCCGACAGTCTGCCGAACAGGCGTACACACAAGGCCAGAGCGCCATTCAAGCGTTGCAGGCGAAACAGGCCGAAGTCGCTGAACGCCTGCAGAAAATCGCCGCCGAGCTGGAACAGAGCGCCGAGCTGGCGCCGTTGAGTGATGCGTGGAATGCCTACCGCGATCGCCTGCAACAGTTGATGCTGATCGGCAACCGCTTGAACAAGGGCCAGTCTGAACTGGCCAGCCTCGAGCAAACCGCCAGCCGCAGCGCCGAAGAACTGACGTCGCAGAAGCAGCAACTGGAAGTGCTGTTCAAAGAGGCCGGCGCCGAACCCGATGCCGTCGCCGAGCAGATCGGTATCCTCGGTAATCTGTTACAGGACAACCGCAAACAACTGCGTGCCATTGAAGACCTGTCGCGCCTGTGGGCCACCCGCCAGGATCTGGACAAGCGCGGCGCCGAGCTGCAACAGCGCCAGCTCAAGGCCCAACAGGAACGCGAGCGCCTGACCCAGGACGGGGTCAAGACCAAAGCTGAACTGACCGTCGCCGAGCAAACCCTCAACGTCACCCGCGAACTGCTCGAACGCCAGCGTCTGGCCCGCAGCGCCAGTGTCGAAGAGCTGCGCGCGCAGTTGCAGGACGATCAGCCGTGCCCGGTGTGCGGCAGCAACGAGCATCCGTATCACCAGCCCGAAGCGTTGCTGCAAAGCCTCGGCAAACACGATGAAAGCGAACAGGCTAACGCACAGCAGGTGGTCGATCAGCTCAAGGAAAAACTGACGGAGTTGCGCGCCGAAGTCGGCGGGGTCATAGCTCAGCAAAAGGAACTGCTGCAGCAACAGGAACAACTGGCCGACCAGCAACAAGCCCTCGCGCCGAGCCTCGACGCTCATCCGCAGGCGGCGCAGCTGATGAACCAAGACGCCGACAAACGCGACGCCTGGCTCAGCCGGCAAAACGAGCAGTTGAACCAAAGCATCGCGCAGGACGAACAACGCCAAAGCGCCCTGCTCACCCTGCAACAGGACGCCGCGCGCCTGACTCAGCAGTTGCGTCTGGCCGAAGCCGCGCACCAGCAGGCCGCACAGTTGCTGAGTAACCAGCAGCGAGAACTGGGCAGCGACCGTCAGCGCCTTGACGAAGAGTTGTCGGCGTTCAGCCATTTGTTGCCGGCAGACACCCTTGAAGCCTTGCGCCTTGAGCCGGCGGCGACGTTTATGCAACTCGACCGCCAGATTGCCGAGCGCCTGGCGCAAGTCGATCAGCAAAAGGAAGAGCTGGCCGAACAGCAACAACGCCAGCAGACGCTGGAAAAAGAACAGGATCGTCAGCAACTGCGCGCCCAGCAATTGCAAACCGCCGAACAGCAGTTCACTGCGCTGGCCGAGCAGCAACAAACCTGCCAGCAAAAACTTGCGCAATTGCTCGGCGAACACCCCAGCGCCGAACAGTGGCAACAGCAACTGGAACAGGCCGTGGAGCAGGCGCGCAACGCCGAAACCGGCACGGCCCGGGAACTGCAAGACGTTCGCACACAACTCGTGCAGACCGCTGCCGAACTCAACGCGCAGCAAGAACGCTTGCAGGCGCTGGACAGTGAACATCAGGATCTGGCCGGCAAGATTGCCGACTGGCGCGCCCGTCACCCCGAACTGGACGACGGCGGCCTTGAAGACCTGTTGCGAATCGACGACGCGCAACTTTCTGAGCTGCGCCAACGCTTGCAGCTCAACGAAAAGGCCATCGAGCAGGCCACGGTTTTGTTGCAGGAACGCGACCAGCGCTTGCTCGATCATCAGGCCCAACACAACGGCAACCTCGATGCCGAACAATTGGCCAGCGCCCTCACCGACCTGCAAAACCAGTTCAACCTCAGCGAGCAGCAATGCGCCGAATTGCGCGCCGAACAGGCCGAAGACCAGCGCCGGCAGAACGCCAATCAGGCCTTGGCGCAGCAGATAGCCGACGCCTACACCGAGTACCAGCGCTGGGCACGCCTGAGTGCTTTGATCGGTTCGGCCACCGGCGACACCTTCCGCAAGATCGCCCAGGCCTACAACCTCGACTTGCTGGTGCATCATGCCAACGTGCAGTTGCGGCAACTGGTCAAACGCTATCGCCTGAAGCGCGGCGGCAGCATGCTCGGCCTGTTGGTGATGGACACGGAAATGGGCGATGAGCTGCGCTCGGTGCATTCGTTGTCCGGCGGCGAGACGTTCCTCGTATCGCTGGCGCTCGCGTTGGGGCTGGCGTCGATGGCGTCGAGCACACTGAAGATCGAATCGCTGTTTATCGACGAAGGCTTCGGCAGCCTCGATCCGGAGTCCCTGCAACTGGCGATGGACGCTCTCGACGGCTTGCAGGCCCAGGGCCGTAAAGTCGCGGTCATTTCCCACGTACAGGAAATGCATGAGCGAATCCCGGTGCAGATTCAGGTACAGCGCCAAGGGAACGGTTTGAGCACGCTGGAGGTGAAATGAACACGCTCTATTCCTTCCGCCGCTGCCCGTATGCGATGCGGGCGCGGATGGCCCTGCGCTATTCGGGGGTGCTGGTGGAGATCGTTGAAGTCAGCCTCAAGGCTAAACCGGCCGAGATGCTGGCGATCTCGCCCAAGGGCACGGTGCCGGTGCTGGACGCGGAGGGTCAGGTTATCGATGAAAGCCTGGAGATCATGCGCTGGGCGCTGGCGCACAATGATCCGCAGAATTGGCGGCTGGAGGGTGATTCGAGAGTTGCCGAGTTGATCGAAGCCAATGATCAGGTATTCAAGGTTCACTTGAATCGCTACAAGTACGCCGAGCGCTATCCCGAACAGCCGATGGAGGCGTATCGGGCTGAAGGGATGCTGTTCTTGCACAAGCTTGATGAGTTGCTCAAGGATCGTGATTACTTGCTGACGGATCATCCAAGCCTGGCGGATGTGGCGCTGTTTCCATTCGTTCGCCAATTCGCCCATGTTGATCGCGAGTGGTTCGCGCAGACATCTTACGTGCGGCTGCAAGTGTGGTTGCAGCGCTTTCTCGAATCTGAACTTTTCACCTCGATCATGAGGAAATAAAGCACCGCGTTCAGGCCAGAGCCTGGCACATCCCGAGTGCCGAGCAATCGACTTCAAAAGGTCCGAGAAAATCGGCCGAGACTTTCATCGGCGGATTGCCGGCCATCAGCCCCAACGTATGGGAGCGCTCAATGTTGTGCGCGATGTTGTGATTGGCCTCTATGGCTCGGGCCAGCGCGCCAACCGAGCCCTGGCCAATCCCCAGTAGGGAAGCACCATTGATCATGAACGCCAGACCGGCGATGACCCAGAGTCTGTAGCCTTTCATGCTCCGCCCACTCCTGCGAGTTCAGCCCGTTCGACCGTCACGCCTTGCGAGCGAAGTTCGAACTGAATGCCGGGATGGGCAACTTGAATCGGTGCGTCGAAGCGGTGTTCCATTTGCGATGTGACGCTGACGACCAGCACCACGGCCAGGTAAAGACCGATGGCCAGGTAGGCGCCGCGTTTGGCTGAAGTGATGATTGCGCTGGCCATGGTGTTCTCCGTTGGCATGTTTCAGTGCCAGCAGAATCAATCAAAAAAGCTGCGGTAACCACTCAGGGTTTCACATAGTAACCATCAGCTTCGTTGATTATTTAGCCCGTCTATCTCGACGTTGAATAAAACCTATCGCTCCGCCAAACACACACGCACAGAAGCTGCCGAAGGCTGCGATCTTTTGATTTTGCTTTTGAAAAACAAGATCAAGAGATCGCAGCCTTCGGCAGCCCTTGGGCGTGCAGATTTTCAGTGTTGGGTTTTGTGATCCAGGGCGGCGTAGAAGTTGGCGCTTTGTTGCAGGTATTTCTGGGTGTAGCTCTGGGTGTGGGACTTTTTGCTGTTGACGTCAGCGTGGGCGCTGGCAGGCAATGCAACAGTGGCAGAGATGGCGGAAGCGGCGATGACGGAGAAGAGATTGAAGTTCATGGCGGTAACCTTCGTGTTCGGTTGGTTTGCTTGCCCGGCTGGGCTGTGAAGCAAACTTAACGCTCGACGGTTGCTTGCTTGAAATGCTTTGTAGCAGTAGCTGTTATCAGCGCGATTGATACAAACAGACAGGCCACGTAAACCGGGGCCTGTGGCTTATTGTTGCGTCAGAAACTTCAGGTCGCTGGGGGCGTCCATTGGCAGTTTCTGCACGGTTTTGCCAAGCAAACCGGTCTTGCCATCGCGCTCGACGACGACAATCTCGTTGCTCTTCTGGTTGGCGATCAGCAGGAATTTGCCCGTTGGGTCGAGGCTGAACTCGCGCGGGTGATCACCTTCCACCGAGCGTCGCTGCAACTCTTTGAGCTGGCCGCTGGCCGGATCGATAGCGAACACCAGCAACTGATTGGCGGTGCCACGGTTGCTGACATAGAGGAATCTGCCGTCAGCGGACGCGTGCAGCGCGGCGGCGGCCTTGTCTGAAGTCGGCTGCCCGGCCGCCAGATCGACCATTTGCGTCTGGGTCAGCACGCCGTCGTGGTAGTCGAACACCGCGACTTGCGCGCTCATTTCCATGGTCAGCCAGGCATGCTTGCCGTCAGCACTGAACAACAGGTGACGCGGGCCGCTGCCGGCCGGCAACGATACCGAAGCGGTTTTCGCCGGAGTCAGCGGCAGCTCCGGATTGGCTTTCGGGTCATATTGGTAAATGAATATTTTGTCTGCGCCCAGATCATTGGAAAACACATAGCGACCGTCCGGCGAGGACATCGTCGAATGCACGTGGTTGGACGCCTGACGCTCGGGATTGACCCGGCTCGCCGGGTGGCCGCTCATCTGCACCACAGGTTTGAGCTTGCCGTCGCTGTCGACTGGCAGCACCGCCAGTGTGCCGCCCGGATCTTCGACCACCGAATAGTTGCTGACGAAAAGGTGGCTGGCGTCACCGCTGAGGCTCGAATGGGTGGGCTCGTTGCCCAGACTTTGCGCCTGATTGATCAGGCTCAGCGCTTGGGTCTTTGGATCAATCGCGTAGCTGCTGACGCGGCCGATTGAATCCTTCTGGCCGGGGCCGTTTTCGTTGACCACGAACAGACGTTTCTGGTCTTTGGAAACGGTCAGCCACGAAGGGTTTTCGCCGTTGACCACTTGCAGCGGCCCGGCATCGATCTGGCCTGTGGCGCTGTCGAAATTCATTCGATAGATGCCTTGGCTGGAGCCCGCCGTGTAGGAACCGACCAGCAACTGGAAGCTTTCGGCGCAGGCATTGGAAAGGCCCATCGCGCCGACGCTGCCAGCCATCAACAGAGGCCAGAACTTACGCATTTTCATCAGTTTCATCCTCGTCGTCGCTGCTGCTGATGACGTCGCCGAGGCAGACCAGGCGATGTTCGCCGGTTGTCTTGGTATCGCTGGAAAAACCGACGATCAGCCAGCTCTGCAGGTCTTCGTCAAACGTTGCCGCTTCAACCTGCGCCGGCGTGAATTCCCAATGCTTGGCCGCTCGGCCATCGATGCACTCGATGTGCAGGTTGTCGTCTTCATCGAGGGCGAATTCGAAGGCATGCAAGCCGTCGATTTCAACCATACCGCAGTGTTCGAGGGCGTTGAGAAGGGTTTGGGCAGTCATGGCAAACAGTCTTTCTAGGGGGAAAGCGCCAATGATAGCTCATTGTCTTGGGAGAACCTTGTGGGAGCGGGCTTGCTCGCGAACGCGGTGTGTCAGTCTACAAATGTGTTTCTGACAGACCGCATTCGCGAGCAAGCCCGCTCTCACAGGGGATTAGGGGTGGGTTTAGAGGGCGTCGCGCGATGGCTTACCGTCAACCAACCGCTGGATACGCAGCGGATTGGCGTTTTTCAGCGGCTCGGGCAGCAAGCTGTCGGGGTAGTTCTGGAAGCACACCGGGCGCAGGAAGCGATCAATCGCGAGCGTGCCGACCGAGGTACCACGCGCATCGGACGTGGCCGGATACGGCCCGCCGTGCACCATCGAATCACACACCTCGACACCGGTCGGATACCCATTGAGCAGGATCCGCCCGACCTTCTGTTCCAGTAGCGGCGTCAGTTCGGGGAAGTGCTCGAAGTCAGCAGGTTCACCAATGATCGTCGCCGTGAGTTGCCCGTGAAGACCGTTCAACGCCGCGCTGAGCTGCGCTTGATCGGCCACTTCAACAATCACCGTGGTCGGGCCGAACACTTCTTCCTGCAACACTTCGTCGCCGTTGATCAACAGGCTGGCATCAGCCTTGAACAATTGCGGCTGCGCTTGAGTGCCCTGCTGTGGATTACCGGCCAGATGCTCGATGCCAGGATGTGCCAAGAGCTTGTGCAAGCCTTTGCCATAGCTGCCAAGGGTGCCGGCGTTGAGCATGGTTTGCGCCGGTTGATCGCCGATCAGCCCCGCGACCTGCTGCACAAAGGCAGTGAATTGCGGCGAGCGAATACCGATCACCAGACCCGGGTTGGTGCAGAACTGACCGCAGCCCTGCACCACCGACGCGGTGAGGTCACGGGCCACGCTTTCCGAGCGTGCCGCCAGTGCCTGCGGCAAGACGATCACCGGGTTGATGCTCGACATCTCGGCGAACACCGGGATCGGCTGCGGGCGTGCGGCGGCCATGTCGCACAGCGCACGGCCGCCCTTGAGCGAACCGGTGAATCCCACTGCCTGAATCGCCGGATGCTTGACCAGCCACTCGCCGACGCCACCCCCATAGATCATGTTGAACACGCCGGCCGGCATGGCGGTTTTTTCCGCCGCGCGAATCAGCGCGTCGGCCACCCGCTCAGCGGTGGCCATGTGGCCGCTGTGGGCCTTGAACACCACGGGGCAACCGGCGGCCAGTGCCGAAGCGGTGTCGCCGCCGGCCGTGGAAAACGCCAATGGGAAATTGCTCGCACCGAACACCGCCACCGGACCGAGGCCAATGCGGTACTGACGCAGATCCGGGCGCGCCATTGGCTGGCGCTCCGGCAGCGGCAGGTCGATCCGCGCCCCATAGAAATCGCCACGGCGCAGCACTTTGGCGAACAGGCGCATCTGCCCGCTGGTGCGTCCGCGCTCACCTTGAATCCTCCCGGCCGGCAACGCGGTTTCGCGGCAAACAACGGCGACGAAATCATCACCGAGGGCATCGAGTTCATCGGCAATGGCATCGAGAAACTGCGCACGGCGTTCGGCGCTGAGGCTGCGATACGCCGGGTACGCGGCAGCGGCGGCTTTGGCGGCGGCGTCGACTTCCTGCTCGGTGGCCTGAATGAAATCGTGGGGCAGTTGTTCGCCGCTGCTGGCGTCAACGCTGTGCAGTTTCACGTCGCCCGCCGCGCTGCGCTGACCGCCGATGTAGTTGTGACCGAGAATTTGAGTCATGGGATCTCCTTAAAGGGTGCCGATGCTGTCCGGTTCAAATGCCGCTGCAACCGGTGCGATGCCGTTGACCAGCGGCGCGCCGAATTCGGCCTGGCTGATTTCAAACACGTCACCCGGTTGGGTGCGGATGCCGTCGGCAAACGACAGGGTCGCGGTGCCGAAGAAGTGAATGTGTACGTCGCCCGGACGCAAGAACTGGCTGTATTTGAAGTGGTGGTATTCGAGGTTCGACAGGCTATGGCACATGTTGGCCTCGCCGCTGAGGAATTCGTTTTGCCACAGCACTTCGCCGTCACGCAGGATGCGAGTGGTACCTGCCAAGTGTTGGGGTAACTCACCGACTCGAAGTTCCGGACCATAACTGCAACTGCGTAATTTCGAGTGCGCCAGGTAAAGGTAATTCTTGCGTTCCATGACGTGGTCGGAGAACTCGTTGCCCACCGCGAAACCGAGGCGATACGGTTTGCTGTCAGGACCGATGATGTACAGACCGGCCATTTCCGGCTCCTCGCCGGCATCCTCGGCAAACGGCGGCAACGGGAATGGCTCGCCCGGGCGCACGACGATACTGCCGTCGCCTTTGTAGAACCATTCCGGTTGTACACCGGCCTGCCCTGCCGCCGGTTTGCCGCCCTCAACGCCCCATTTGAAGATGCGCATGGTGTCGGTCATTGCGGCTTCGTCGCCCGCCTGTTGGTGCATCTTGTCGCGGGCCGAAGCGCTACCCAGATGCGTCAGGCCGGTGCCGCTGACCAGCATATGGGCCGGATCCGGGTGATCGAGTGGCGGCAGGATGCGCAGCTCTTGGAGCAACTGCGCATAGTCATGGCTGATACCGAAGCCGAGGGTTTGCACTTGCTGCTCCAGCGTGCCGCCGGCTTCGATGGCCGCCAGCGCCAGATCGCGCACGGTGCGCGCGTCCTGTACTTCGCGCACCACGGCATTGTCGACGACACCGACGCGGCGCTCACCGTTACTCAACTCGAATTGCACCAGATGCATGTTCTTCTCCTTTTAGAGCACAAATGTTGAAAACCACGCCGAACCACTGTGTGTTTGCGTATGGGCTTGCCCGCTCCCACATGGGTTCTGTGCTGTTCTTTAGATTCAGGTTCGGGTAGCGCCGCGTGCGCTGGCGGCGAACTGGTCAACGGGCAGTACGTGTTTGCGTTCAAGCACCCGGTACACCACGCCGGTCAGGATCAAGCCGAACACCATCACCCCCGAGAGGAAATACAGGCCCGACGCCAGATTCCCGGTGTACTCCTTCAACGCGCCGATCACGAACGGCCCGATATAGCCGCCAAGATTGCCCACCGAGTTGATCAACGCGATCCCTGCCGCCGCACTCGCGCCGGCAAAGAAGCGCCCCGGCAAGGTCCAGAACACCGCCGTGCAGGAAAACAGCGCAAACGCCACCAGACACAGCGCGGCCAACTGCGCCACTGGCATCGACAGCCAGGCACTGAGAAAAAGACCTATCGCGCCCAGCACATAAAGCACCGCCAGATGGCCGTAGCGATCATTCAAACGGTCTGAACTGCGCGGCACGATCAGCAAACCGATGATCCCGAAGATGTACGGCACCGATGACACGAAACCGGTCACCAGATCAGTGCCGCCAAATTGTTTGATCAGCGTCGGCAGCCACAAGCCGAGGCCATAAATACTCAGGGTCACCGGCAGATAGAACAGCGCCAGCAGCAAGACGCGTTTGTCTTTGAGCGCATGCAGCGGATTGCCGTGACGGGTCTGGCCGTACTCCTCCAGATCTTTTTTCAGCTCACGGGTCAGCCAGTCCTTCTCGGCCTGATCCATCCACTTCACTTGCTCCGGGCCATCCGGCAACCAGCGCAGCACCGGCCAGGTCAGCAAGATCGCCGGGGTGCCGATGACGATGAACAGCCACTGCCAGCCGTGCAGCCCGAGGACGCCTTCCATACCCAGCAGGCCGCCGGAGACGGGGCCGGTGATCAGCATCGCGATGGGCTGCGAAAGAATGAACAGGCCAAGAATCTTGCCGCGATGGCGCACCGGGAACCATTGGGTGATGTAGTACAGAACGCCGGGAAAGAACCCCGCTTCTGCCGCGCCTAGCAGAAAGCGCATGACATAGAAACTGTGCGGCCCCTGGACGAACGCCATGCCGATGGTGATGGCGCCCCAGGTGATCATGATTCGCGCGAACCAGCGCCGCGCACCGAAACGCTCGAGCATCAGGTTGCTGGGGATTTCCAGAAGAAAGTAGCCGATGAAGAACAGCCCTGCACCGAGGCCATAAGCCGCATCACCGATGCCGATGTCGGCACCCATGTGCAATTTGGCGAAGCCGACGGCGGAGCGATCCACATAGGCGATCAGGTACAGCAGGATCAGGAAGGGAATCAGTTTCAGCGTGATGCGGCGAATAAGCCGCAGTTCCTGGCTCATGGGATCGGTCTCCGATTGTTGTTTTTATAGAACCTCGGGGGACGTCTCTCACGGAAACCCGCCAGGACCATCCCTCCGTCGAAAACGACTATATAGTAATACTAATTACCCAACAACCACTTCCAAACCGCTTAAATTGCGCTTATGTTAAGCCTCAGCTCGAACACTATAGTCATACAATAAGAGAATCGATCATGTCTGATAAGAAACCCACCCTGCGCTCCGCCCAATGGTTTGGCACGGCCGACAAGAACGGCTTCATGTACCGCAGCTGGATGAAGAATCAGGGCATCGCCGACCACCAGTTTCATGGCAAGCCGATCATCGGCATCTGCAATACCTGGTCGGAACTGACCCCGTGCAACGCGCATTTCCGCCAAATCGCGGAGCACGTCAAACGTGGGGTGATCGAGGCCGGTGGTTTCCCGGTGGAATTCCCGGTGTTCTCCAACGGCGAATCGAACTTGCGTCCGACCGCCATGCTCACGCGCAACCTGGCGAGCATGGACGTCGAAGAAGCCATTCGTGGCAACCCGATTGACGGCGTGGTGCTGCTGACCGGTTGCGACAAAACCACTCCGGCGCTGCTGATGGGCGCGGCCAGTTGCGATGTGCCGGCCATCGTTGTCACCGGCGGGCCGATGCTCAACGGTAAGCACAAAGGCAAGGACATCGGCTCGGGCACCGTGGTCTGGCAGCTCAGCGAGCAGGTCAAGGCCGGTACCATCACCCTGGACGACTTCCTCGCAGCCGAGGGCGGCATGTCGCGTTCGGCGGGCACCTGCAACACAATGGGCACCGCGTCGACCATGGCTTGCATGGCTGAAGCACTGGGCACTTCCTTACCGCACAACGCGGCAATCCCGGCGGTGGATGCGCGGCGTTATGTGCTGGCGCACATGTCCGGCATGCGCGCCGTGGAAATGGTGCGTGAGGATCTGAAACTGTCGAAGATCCTGACCAAGGAAGCCTTCGAAAACGCTATTCGCGTCAACGCCGCCATTGGCGGTTCGACCAACGCCGTGATCCACTTGAAAGCCATCGCCGGACGCATCGGCGTCGAACTGGAACTGGACGACTGGACGCGCATCGGTCGCGGCATGCCGACCATCGTCGACCTGCAACCGTCCGGACGTTTTCTGATGGAAGAGTTCTATTACGCCGGGGGACTGCCAGCGGTGCTACGCCGTCTCGGTGAGGCCAATCTGATCCCCCATCCGAACGCGCTGACGGTCAACGGCAAGTCCATTGGCGAGAACACCAAAGACGCGCCGATCTACGGCGAAGACGAGGTCATTCGCACCCTCGACAATCCGATCCGCGCTGACGGCGGCATCTGCGTACTGCGCGGCAATCTGGCACCTCTTGGTGCCGTGCTCAAACCGTCCGCCGCCACGCCAGAGTTGATGCAGCATCGCGGCCGTGCCGTGGTGTTCGAGAACTTCGACATGTACAAGGCGCGGATCAACGACCCAGAACTGGATGTTGATGCCAACTCGATTCTGGTGATGAAAAACTGCGGGCCGAAGGGTTATCCGGGCATGGCTGAAGTCGGCAACATGGGCCTGCCGGCCAAGCTGCTGGCCGAGGGTGTGACGGATATGGTGCGCATCTCTGACGCACGGATGAGCGGCACCGCTTACGGCACGGTGGTTTTGCACGTTGCCCCGGAAGCAGCAGCGGGCGGGCCTTTGGCCACAGTGAAAGAAGGCGACTGGATCGAACTCGACTGCGCCACCGGGCGTCTGCACCTGGATATTCCGGACGCCGAACTGGCCGCGCGCATGGCTGACCTGCAACCGCCGCAGCAATTATTGGTGGGCGGTTATCGTCAGCTGTACATCGACCATGTGCTGCAGGCGGATCAGGGCTGCGATTTCGACTTCCTGGTCGGTTGCCGTGGAGCTGAAGTGCCGCGCCATTCCCATTAAAAACAAACAATCGCAGCCTTCGCCAGCGCCTGCATTGGAATGCATCCCCCTGTGGGAGCGAGCAAGCCCGCTCCCACATTTGATTGTGTGTCTGCCTCACGTTTGTGTCGTGCCTGCTATGATGCGCGGCATCTTAATCGCTCAGGATCGCGCCACTCCCCATGGATTACCGCAAACCTTCCGACCGCAAAAGCATGCACTCGCGCATCGTCCAGGAATTGGGCATGCAGATCGTCTCTGGACGCTTCCTGCCCGACGACAAACTGCCCGCCGAAGCCTTGCTTTGCGAGGAGTACGCGGTCAGTCGACCGGTGTTGCGCGAAGCCACGCGGGTGTTGGTGGCAAAAGGTCTGGTGTACTCCAAACCGCGCGTGGGCACGGTGGTCAAGGCGCGTCGCGAATGGCACATGCTCGACCCGGACGTGCTGCACTGGCTCATGCAAAGCAGCCCGCGGAATGAATTTTTCAATGTCCTGACCAGCGTGCGCAGCATCATCGAACCGGCCGCCGCCGCCCTCGCCGCCCAGCATGCGACCGACGCTGATATCACGGCCATCGGCGAGGCTTACCAGCGTATGGAGGCTGCGTCGACACCGGAAGCCCTGCTGCAACCGGACCTGGATTTTCACAGCCGGATTGCCGATGCGACTCACAACGATTTGCTGGCAAATCTGTGCAACATGCTCTCGGTGGCGATTGCCGAGGCGCTAAAGCATTCGAATCAGCGACCGAACTTGCATGAGTTGGCGCTGCCAAGGCACAAGGCGATTCTCACGGCGATCGAGAATCGTGATGCGTTGGGCGCGCGGCATGCGACGTTGGTGCAACTGGATGATGCACGCAGTGCGCTGAGCGCGGTGCTCGGTACCGAACGCTCCTGAACGCTCCTGAACGCTGAAGATAGCCCGCTCCCACAGGGGGTCAGTGTGAATATCGAAATATAAAAAAAGCCGCAACCCGAAGGTTGCGGCTTTGTCGTTTCAGGCCCCCAGGTCAGTGGGAAAACAACGAATTGCCCTTCTGCCCCGCCAGCTTCTCCGGTTTGATCAGGAACTTGGCCAGTGCCGGCAGCAGCCACAGCGCACCGAACATGTTCCACAACAGCATGAAGGTCAGCATCAGGCCCATGTCGGCCTGGAACTTGATTGCCGAGAAAATCCAGGTGCACACACCGATGGCCAGGCACAGGCCAGTGAACAGCACCGCTTTACCGGTGGATTTCAGGGTCTGGTAATAGGCTTCCTGCAATGGAAGACCGGCACGCAGGAAACTTTCCAGGCGGCTGTAGATGTAGATGCCGTAGTCCACGCCGATCCCCACCCCCAGCGCCACCACCGGCAAGGTCGCGACTTTCACGCCGATACCCATGAACGCCATCAGTGCGTTGCCGAGTACCGACGTCAGCACCAGTGGCAGCACAATGCACAAGGTCGCCGCCCACGAGCGGAAGGTGATCATGCACATTACCGCCACGCAGATGTACACCAGAATCAGGATGGTCAACTCTGCCTGCTTGATGACCTCGTTGGTGGCGGCTTCGATCCCGGCGTTACCCGCTGCCAGGATGAACTCCAGACCGTCCTTATTGTTTTCCTTGGCAAATTCCTGCACTGCATGCACCGCACGATCAAGGGTTTCAGCCTTGTGATCGTTGAGGAACACCAGCACCGGCGCTACTGAGCAACTGTTGTTGTACAGGCCATCGGCCCGTGCAATCGAGCTGTTCAGCACGTCTGGGTTGCGCGACAGGGTTTCCCATTTCAGGTTGCCCTCGTTCATGCCCTTGATCATCTGCTTGGACACGGTCACCAGCGAGATCGCCGACTGCACGCCCTCGGTGTTCTGCATCTTCCACATCAGTTCATCGATCGGTGCCATGGCTTCGTAACGCGAGCAACCTTCTTTCTTGGTCTTGACCATCACCACCAGCACGTCGGAGCTGGTCGAGTAATTGTTGATGATGAAGTTGTTGTCCTTGTTGTAGCGCGAATCCGGACGCAACTCCGGCGCACCTTGGTCGAGGTCGCCGATTTTCAGGTTCTGGCTGTACCAGAGACCGCCACCGAAGGCGATCAGCGCCAGAGCAACGGAGATCGGTGCGACTTTCGGGCTGGCGAAGTTCGACAGCAGGCGCCAGAACAGATGTTCGCGGTTTGCGTCCTTCTTGCTCCTGGCGATTGCGCGTTTACTGATGCCGACATAAGAGATCGCGACCGGCAGCAGAATCAGGTTGGTGAACACGATCACCGCCACGCCGATGGACGCGCCGAAGGCCAGTTCGCGGATCACACCGATGTCGATGATCAGCAGCGTGATGAAGCCGACCGCGTCCGCGAGAATTGCGATCATCCCCGGCAGGAACAGTTGCCGGAACGTTCGTCGTGCGGCGGTCAGGGCGTTTTCCGCCTCGCTCGATTGCAGGGCGATCCCGTTGATCTTCTGCACACCGTGGGAGATGCCGATGGCGAAGATCAGGAACGGCACCAGCATCGAATACGGATCGAGCCCAAAGCCAAAGAAGTGCATCAACCCGAGTTGCCAGACCACCGCCACCAGCGTGGTGCTCAACACGGCAATGGTGCTGCGCACGCAGTTGGTGAACCACAGCAACAGGATCAGGGTGATGACGAACGCGATGCCGAAGAACAGCACCACCATCACCAGACCGTCGATCAGGTCGCCCACTTTCTTGGCGAAACCGACGATGTGGATTTTGACGTTGGGGTTTTGCGCTTCGAACTTGTCGCGGATCTTTTCTTCCAGTTCATGGGAGAACTTGCGGTAATCCAGCGCCAGCAACTTGCCCTGATCCTGCGGGTCCGGGTACGACTCTAACAGCGGAATGTCGACGATGCTCGACTTGAAGTCGTTGGCCACCAGACGCCCGACCTGACCGGACTTGAGCACGTTGTTGCGCAGCAGATCGAGGCTGTCTTGCGAGCCGTTGTAGCTCTGCGGGATCACTTCACCGCCGGCAAAACCTTCTTCGGTCACTTCGGTCCAGCGCACGCTCGGACTCCACAGCGACTTGAGACCGGACCGGTCAACGCCGGAGATGTAGAACACCTCGTCGTTGATCTGGCGCAGGGTCTCCATGTATTCCTTGGAGAAGATGTCGCCGTCGGTGGCTTCCACCGAAATACGCACGGTATTGCCCAGGTTCGCCAGGTCGTTGCGGTGCTCCATCATCTTCTCGATGAACGGATGCTTGAGCGGGATCATTTTCTCGAAGCTGGTGGACGGCCGGATCAGCGTGGCCTGCCAGAACAGAAAAATGCTCACCACCAGGCAGATCAGGATCACTACCGGGCGGTTGTTGAAAATCAGACGTTCAAGGAACGTCGCCTTGTCCTGATGATGATTGCTCAAGGAAGTCATAGCCCCGCCTTCTTATTATTGATCTCGGCACCGTTCGGCAGCGTGGTGTGAACACCGCCCTGCCCGGTCAGAATCAGGTTGCCGTTGCCGGCGGCGGTGACCGACGACAGCGAAATGCGATCCGGGCGATTGAACACGCTGAAGGTCTCACCGTCGTCGCTGCTGCTGATCACCGAGCCACCGTTGCCGACGATCACGATCGAGCCGTCCTCGAGCAACGTAGCGCCGGACAGACCGAATTCCAGCGAGCCTCGCGCAGCTTTCAGCTCGACCTGTTCCCAGGTGCTGCCGAAATCCGTGGAGCGGTAGAGGTTGCCGCGCAAGCCGTAAGCGAGCAGCGTCTGCGGCGAGGCCGTGCCGATCACGCCGAACAGCGAGCCTTCATAAGGGCCTTCAAGTTTTTCCCAGGTCTGCCCCCCATCAGCGGAGCGGAACATGCTGCCCGACTCGCCGACAATGAACAGCCCGGCGTCTTTCACCGCCGCGATGGCGTTGAGGTGGAACTGGTCTTCGTTGTCGAGGCGGTCGCTGATGTCTTCCCAATGCTTGCCGCCGTCGGTGGTTTCCAGCAGCGCGCCGTAGGCACCTACGGCGATGCCGCTGTTGACGTCCTTGAACCAGACGTCGAGCAGCGGCGATTCGCGTTTGAGGTCTTCGAATTGTTTGGTCCAGGTCAGACCGCCGTCCTCGCTGGCGAGGATCTGCGCATCGTGGCCGACTGCCCAGCCATGTTTGTCGTCGACAAAATACACAGCGGTCAGCAGTTGCCGGCTCGGCACCTTGGCCTGGGTCCAGGATTTGCCCTGGTCATCGGAATAGAGAATGTGCCCACGATCCCCGACCGCCACCAACCGGGTGCCGGCGTGGACGACGTCAAGCATCAGGCTTTTTGCGGCTTTGGCTGATTCGAGAGCATAAACCACGTCGGCCGGCGCCTCGGCGGCAATCACAGGTGCCGACACGGTGGCGAAGCCCAGCATGGAGAGTGCTGTGACCAGCAACGCGGTGTTGCGAAACGCCGGCGGGCGGCAACGACTCATAGACCTTCCCCTATTTATTATTGTTAGGCCATTTGGCCTTCAAGGGCGCCGCAAGGGTGCTCTGGTGATGACTGGTCAGAAGCATAGTCCTGAAACCCGCCATCCAGAGCCCCTTCGGAAGCTGGCTCATCCTATCGGGCTTTCGAAACGTCTGACAATCGGCGCCACGTTATCTTTTGTTAACCAGATGCAGGCTCCTGTCGCCAGTGATTTGCATTGTGGGAGGGGGTTAATGGTGTTTTGGGGATTTATGGCTGCAGGTGAATGCATGGCCATTCGCCGGATGGATGCGGCAAAACGCGTGAGGGGGCTTGCACGATTGGTATTATGGTATACCATCAGACGCACAGACACCCTCAATCCCCCCGCGGAGCAGCACATGAGTTTCGAAATTCGCAAGATCGTCAGCTATGTCGAAGAAACCCTCATCGAAGGCGGCAAAGCCACCGACAAGCCGGTGACCATGGTTGGCCTCGCTGTCGTGATGAAAAACCCTTGGGTGGGTAACGGCTTTGTCGAAGACCTGAAACCGCAGATCCGCGCCAACTGCTCCGACCTCGGCGCCATGATGGTCGAGCGTCTGGTCGGCCTCATTGGCGGCGCAGAAAAAATCGAGGCCTACGGCAAGGCTGCCGTGGTGGGTGCTGACGGCGAAATCGAACACGCCTCCGCCGTGATCCACACCCTGCGCTTTGGCAACCACTACCGCGAAGCGGTCAAAGCCAAGAGCTACCTGAGCTTCACCAACAAGCGCGGTGGCCCGGGCACTTCGATTCAGATTCCGATGATGCACAAGGACGACGAAGGCCTGCGTTCGCACTACATCACCCTGGAAATGCAGATCGAAGACGCGCCGCGCGCCGACGAAATTGTCGTGGTGCTGGGTTGCGCCGACGGTGGCCGCCTGCACCCGCGCATCGGCAACCGTTACATCGATCTGGAAGAACTGGCCGCCGAAAAAGCCCAGTAATCACAATAAAAAGGCATTGCAGGAGCGCTCCATGATTCGGCTCACCGCTGAACTCACCCCGGCTGGCACCAGTTATCTGGCGACCGGCGAAGGCCAGCCCGTGGTCTTGATCCACGGCGTGGGCCTGAACAAAGAAATGTGGGGCGGCCAGATCGTCGGCCTCGCCACGCAATATCGGGTGGTCGCTTACGACATGCTCGGCCATGGCGCCAGCCCGCGACCGGCCAGCGGTACCGACCTGCTCGGTTACGCCGATCAGTTGCTGGAGCTGCTCGATCACCTCAACCTGCCGCAAGCAGCGGTGATCGGCTTCTCGATGGGCGGTCTGGTGGCGCGGGCGTTTGCGCTGCATTACCCGCAGCGCCTGCAAAGCCTGGTTGTGCTCAACAGCGTGTTCAATCGCAGCGAAGAGCAGCGCGCCGGCGTCATTGCGCGCACCGCTCAGGCCGCCGAACACGGCCCGGACGCCAATGCCGAAGCCGCGCTGTCGCGCTGGTTCAGCCGCGAATATCAGGCCGCCAACCCGGCGCAGATCGCCGCGATCCGCCAGACCCTGGCCGGCAATGACCCACAGGGTTACCTGACCACCTACGAACTGTTCGCAACGCAGGACATGTACCGTGCCGACGACCTGAGCAGCATTCAGGCGCCGACGCTGATCGCCACGGGCGAGCTCGATCCCGGTTCGACCCCGGAAATGGCCGAGCAACTGGCCCGGTGCATCCCCGGCGCGAGGGTTGCCGTGCTGGCGGAACAACGGCATATGATGCCCGTAGAGTCGCCGCGTCTGGTCAACCAGACGCTGTTGGAATTTCTCGAATTCGCACACTCCCGACAAAACCATATAAAGGGGATCGTTGCATGACACTCGCACGCTTCCAGATGTGCATCGGCGGAGAATGGGTCGATGCCCTCAGCGGCAAGACTTTCGAAAGCCTCAATCCGGCCCTGGCCGAACCTTGGGCTGAACTGCCTGACGCTGATGAGGCCGACGTCGAACGCGCCGTGCAATCAGCGCAAAGCGCGTTCGACAGCCCTGCCTGGCGCGGTCTGACCGCCACCGCGCGCGGCAAACTGCTACGCCGCCTCGGTGACTTGATCGCCGAGAACAAGGAGCAACTGGCGCAGCTGGAAAGCCGCGACAACGGCAAACTGATCCGTGAAACCCGGGGTCAGGTGGGTTATCTGCCGGAATTCTTCCACTACACCGCCGGTTTGGCTGACAAGCTCGAAGGCGGCACCTTGCCGCTGGACAAGCCCGACCTGTTCGCCTACACGGTTCACGAAGCCATGGGCGTGGTCGCTGCGATCATTCCCTGGAACAGTCCGCTGTACCTGACCGCGATCAAACTGGCGCCGGCGCTCGCCGCCGGTAACACCATCGTGATCAAGCCGTCAGAGCACGCGTCGGCGACCATCCTTGAACTGGCGCGTCTGGCCCTCGAAGCCGGGATTCCGCCAGGCGTGGTCAACGTTGTGACCGGTTACGGCCCGAGCACCGGCGCCGCCCTCACCCGCCATCCGCTGATCCGCAAGATCGCCTTCACCGGCGGCGCGGCGACGGCCCGGCATGTGGTGCGCAGCAGCGCCGAGAACTTCGCCAAGCTGTCGCTGGAACTGGGCGGCAAGTCGCCGAACATCATTTTCGCCGACGCCGATCTGGACAGCGCGATCAACGGCGCGATTGCCGGGATCTACGCGGCCTCGGGTCAGAGCTGCGTGTCCGGCTCGCGGTTGTTGGTGCAGGACGAGATCTACGACGAGTTTGTCAGTCGTCTGGTCGAACGGGCCAAACGCATCCGCATCGGCAATCCGCAGGAAGACAGCAGCGAAATGGGCCCAATGGCCACCGCGCAGCAACTGGCAGTGGTTGAAGGGCTGGTCGCCGACGCCATCGCCGAGGGCGCGCGTTTGCGGACCGGCGGCAAGCGGCCGGCTGATCTTGGCGAGGGCTGGTTCTACGAACCGACGCTGTTCGAGTGCGACCGCAATTCGATGAAGATCATGCAGGAAGAAGTCTTTGGCCCAGTGGCGTCGGTCATCCGTTTCAAGGACGAGGCCGAAGCGCTGGCGATCGCCAACGACTCGCAATTCGGCCTCGCCGCCGGCATTTGGACGCGCGATCTGGGCCGCGCCCATCGCCTGGCGCGCGACGTGCGCTCTGGAATTATCTGGGTCAACACCTACCGCGCGGTGTCGGCAATGGCGCCCATCGGCGGCTTCAAGAACAGTGGCTATGGACGCGAAAGCGGCATCGACTCGGTGCTGGCCTACACCGAACTGAAAACGGTGTGGATCAACCTCTCTCAGGTGCCAATGCCTGATCCGTTTGTGATGCGCTAGGAGTCCTGCGACATGATCGAACCCGGCATTTACAAAGACGTCATGAGCTCCTTCCCGTCCGGCGTCACGGTGGTCACCACCCTTGACCCTGCGGGGGGCATCGTCGGCATCACCGCCAGCGCGTTCAGCGCGTTGTCGATTGATCCGGCGCTGGTGCTGTTTTGCCCCAACTACGCCTCCGACACCTACCCGGTGCTGCGCGACAGCAAGCGTTTCGCGATCCATTTGTTGTCCGCCGAACAGACCGCCGAGGCCTACGCCTTCGCCGGTAAAGGCAAGGACAAGGCCAAAGGTATCGAGTGGCACCTGAGCGAACTCGGCAACCCGATCCTCGCCAAGGCCACGGCGATCATCGAGTGCGAGTTGTGGCGTGAATACGATGGTGGCGATCACGCGATCATCGTGGGCGCGGTGAAGAACCTGATCCTGCCGGCGCAGCCGGTGACGCCGATGATTTATCACAAGGGCAAGTTGGGCGCCCTGCCGACCCTGGCCTGAGGCGACAATGCAAAACCCTGTGGGAGCTGGCTTGCCAGCGATGAGGACTTAACATTCAACATTGATGTTGGCTGATAGTCCGCTATCGCTGGCAAGCCAGCGCCCACAGGGATTGAGGTGAGGTAAAGAATATGAGTAATGAAAAGTACGAAAAAGGCCTGAAGATCCGCACTCAGGTTTTGGGCGAAGCCTATGTGCAACGCTCAATAGAGAACGCCGACGACTTCACCCGCCCACTGCAGGAAATGGTCACCGAATACTGCTGGGGTCATGTATGGGGTCGCGAAGGTCTGTCGCTCAAAGAGCGCAGCATGGTCAACCTGGCGATGATCTCGGCGCTTAACCGTCCACATGAACTCAAGCTGCATGTGCGTGGTGCCTTGCGTAACGGCCTGAGTCGTGAGCAAATACGCGAAATTCTGCTTCAGGTCGGTATTTATTGCGGCGTCCCGGCGGCCGTGGACAGTTTCCGGCTCGCCCGTGAAGCCTTCGCCGAAGCCGACGCCGAGGCCTCCAGTTAACCCCTCGGCTGTTTAGATGCCCGTCTGGCATGGACAGCCAACTTAAAGAGCGGACCCCATGAAACGCCAGCCACTCGACGACAGCTTCAAGGTCAATCGCAATCCCGTTACCCTGCGCGAAATCGTGCTGGATAAACTGCGTAGCGCGATCATGAATTTCCAGCTCATGCCAGGCGATCGTCTGGTTGAACGCGATCTGTGCGATCGCCTGGGCGTGAGCCGCACGTCGGTGCGCGAAGCCTTGCGTCACCTTGAATCCGAAGGCCTGGTGGAATTCGCCGACGCCAAGGGCCCGCGCGTCGCCATCATCACCCTGGCCGATGCCGTCGACATCTACGAACTGCGTTGCGTGCTGGAAGGCCTGATCGTTCAACTGTTCACCCTGCGCGCCAAAGCCAAGGACATCAAAGCCCTGGAAAAAGCCCTCGAAGAGAACCGCAAGGCGCTCAAGGACGGCGAGCTGCAACAGGTGATCGACTCGGTACAAGGCTTCTACGACGTACTGCTCGAAGGCTCCGGCAACCACGTTGCGGCCACGCAGTTGCGCCAGTTGCAGGCACGCATCAGCTACCTGAGGGCGACGTCGGTGTCCCAGGAAAACCGCCGTGGCGCCAGTAATCAGGAAATGGAAAAAATGGTCGCAGCAATCAAGAGCGGCGACCCGCTGCTGGCGCATCAGGCCTGCGTTGATCACGTCCGCGCTGCCGCGGCTGTCGCCCTCGATTACCTCAAGCGCAAACAGGAAGAGACCGGCGCAACTCCCGCGATCACCCCGCCCATCGCGCTGAAAGAACCCCGCATAGGTCACTGACATGTCCAGCCCGAGCTTTTGCCCGAAATGCGGTGGCCCTGACCTCGGTCAGCAGGTGCCGCCGGGTGATACGCACGAGCGCCTGATGTGCCGAGGCTGCGGCTACATCCACTACGTCAACCCGAAGATCATTGCCGGCTGCATCATCGAGCAGGACGGTAAATACCTCTTGTGCCAACGGGCGATACCACCGCGTCCGGGCACCTGGACGTTGCCGGCGGGCTTCATGGAAAGCGGCGAGACCACCGAAGAGGCGGCACTGCGCGAAGTCTGGGAAGAAAGCGGCGTGCGCGCCGAAATCGTCTCGCCCTATTCGATCTTCAGCGTGCCGAAGATCAGCGAGGTGTACATCATCTTCCGCGCCCTCGCGCTGGAGATCACCGGCCAATACGGTCCGGAAACCCTCGACTACAAGTTCTTCGCCCCCAAAGACATCCCGTGGGAGCAGATCTACTACCCGGCGATCCGGCAGATCCTCGAACGCTACATCGAGGAGCGCCAGGCCGGGGTGTATGGCATCTACATGGGCAATGACGACAGCGGCAAAATCCACTTCATCCGCTGACGATCACCGTCGCCCCTGTGGGAGCGGGCTTGCTCGCGAATGCGGTCAATCATTCAACATTTCTAGCGACTGACACGACGCCTTCGCGAGCAAGCCCGCTCCCACAGGGGATTTGTGGTGATTCTCAAAGTGGTGCCACGCCCTCGACGATGATGATCTCCGCCCGTGCCCATTCCTCGCGGTAGCGCTTCGCCTCCTGATACGCCGCCGAGTGGTAGCACGCCAGTGCTTGCTCGTAGCTATCGAATTCGATCACCACACTGCGCTGTGGCGTCTTGCGTCCTTCCATCGCCTCGCTGCGCCCGCCTCGCGCCAGAAATTTCGCACCAAACTCCGCGAACGCCTTCGGTGCGCGCTGGGTGTATTGGCTGTAGTGCTCGGCATCGGCAATGTCGACGTGGGCAATCCAGTAAGCCTTCATAGTGACCTCTTTGTTTATTTTGTATTATGGTATACCAATATTATTTCCAACAAACCCTGAGAGTCCAGCATGGCCTTCAACAGCATCGAAGAAATCATCGAAGATTATCGCCTCGGCAAAATGGTCCTGCTGGTCGATGACGAAGATCGGGAAAACGAAGGCGACCTGTTGTTGGCCGCCGATTGCTGCACGCCCGAAGCGATCAGCTTCATGGCCCGCGAAGCCCGCGGGTTGATCTGCTTGACCTTGACTGACGAACACTGCCAGCGCCTGGGGCTTGAACAGATGGTGCCGAGCAACGGCAGCGTATTCAGCACCGCGTTCACTGTCTCGATTGAAGCGGCGGTGGGCGTCACCACCGGTATTTCCGCCGCTGACCGCGCCCGTACGGTCGCCGCCGCTGTCGCCAGAGACGCCCGCGCCGAAGACCTTGTGCAGCCCGGGCATATCTTCCCGCTGCGCGCCAAGGAAGGAGGCGTGCTGACTCGCGCCGGTCACACCGAAGCAGGTTGCGATCTGGCCCGCCTCGCCGGTTTTACCCCGGCATCCGTCATTGTTGAAGTGATGAACGATGACGGCACCATGGCCCGCCGTCCGGATCTGGAAGTGTTTGCGCGCAAGCACGGGATCAAGATCGGCACCATTGCCGACCTGATCCACTATCGCCTGAGCACCGAGCACACCATCGAACGCATCGGCGAGCGCGAATTGCCGACGGTGCATGGCACGTTCCGTTTGATCACGTTTGAAGACCGTATCGAAGGCGGCGTGCACATGGCGATGGTCATGGGCGATTTGCGCCGCGAAGCGCCGACGCTGGTGCGCGTGCATGTGATCGATCCGCTACGCGATCTGGTCGGCGCCGAGTACAGCGGGCCAAGCAACTGGACGTTGTGGGCGGCGCTGCAGCGGGTCGCGGCCGAGGGCCATGGCGTCGTCGTGGTGTTGGCCAATCATGAGTCGTCTCAGGCGTTGTTGGAGCGTGTACCGCAACTGACCCAGCCGCCACGACAGTTCAGCCGGTCGCAATCGCGGATTTATTCAGAGGTGGGAACCGGCGCGCAGATTCTGCAGAACCTTGGTGTGGGCAAGTTGCGCCATCTCGGCCCGCCACTGAAATATGCAGGCCTGACCGGGTATGACCTGGAGGTGATCGAGAGCATCCCGTTCACCGAATAACCCACGCCAAACACAATTCCAACTGTGGGAGTGGGCTTGTTCCCGAAGGCGTCGTGCCAGGCGACATCAATGTTGAATGATCGACCGCATTCGGGAGCAAGCCCCCTCCCACAGGGGTTTTGCATTTCAGATCGTCATCTCACGGCCCCAAAAAACCCATTCGCCAGATAACCGGTAAGGCAAAGTGCTTGCACAAAGTTTGGAATACCATAATATGATATTCCATAGACCGGACACTTCAGTGAACGTCCATCTACTGCTCCCCGATAGGCGGGCAACAACGCAAGCCCGCTCAAAAACACAACAATGAGGGCGTAAAAATGGTGTTGAACAAAGCTGCAACCGCAATCCTTTTTGCCGGACTGCTGAGCGTCACCGGCCAGTCCGCCATGGCCGCCGAGAGCGTGAATTTTGTCAGTTGGGGCGGAAGCACCCAGGATGCGCAGAAACAGGCCTGGGCTGACCCGTTCAGCAGGGCCAGCGGCATCACCGTCGTGCAGGACGGCCCGACCGACTACGGCAAACTCAAAGCCATGGTCGAAAGCGGCAACGTGCAATGGGACGTGGTCGATGTCGAAGCCGATTTCGCGCTGCGCGCCGCCGCTGAAGGGCTGCTTGAACCCCTCGATTTCAACGTCATCCAGCGTGACAAGATCGACCCACGCTTTGTCAGCGATTACGGTGTCGGCTCGTTCTTCTTCTCCTTCGTCCTCGGCTACAACGAAGGCAAGCTCGGCGCTGCCAAGCCGCAAGACTGGACGGCGCTGTTCGACACCAAGACCTACCCCGGCAAACGCGCCCTGTACAAATGGCCAAGCCCCGGCGTGCTCGAACTGGCGCTGCTGGCCGATGGCGTACCCCCCGACAAGCTCTACCCGCTGGACCTGGATCGCGCCTTCAAGAAACTCGACACGATCAAGAAAGACATCGTCTGGTGGGGCGGCGGCGCGCAGTCGCAGCAGTTGTTGGCCTCGGGTGAAGTGAGCATGGGCCAGTTCTGGAATGGCCGCATTCACGCCCTGCAAGAAGACGGTGCGCCGGTGGGTGTGAGCTGGAAGCAGAACCTGGTCATGGCCGACATTCTGGTGATTCCAAAAGGCTCGAAAAACAAGGACGCGGCGATGAAGTTCCTGGCCAACGCCAGCAGTGCCAAAGGCCAGGCCGACTTCTCCAACCTGACCGCTTACGCCCCGGTCAACGTCGACAGCGTGGCGCGCCTGGACTCGGTGCTGGCCCCGAACCTGCCGACTGCCTACGCTAAGGATCAGATCACTCTCGACTTCGCGTACTGGGCCAAAAATGGCCAGGCCATCGCGACACGGTGGAACGAATGGCTGGTCAAATGAAAATGGCGGCCACTGCGTCCCGTCCCTCCACTGCCACCGGGAGCGCCGCAAGCGCTGCCGGCTCGGCCGCAGGACAAAAGGCGATTGCGATGCCGCAAGCCCCCTCCCTCAGACAACGCTGGCGCGGCGCCGGCAACCTCGTCCCGGCGCTGCTGTTCCTCGGCCTGTTCTTTCTGGCGCCGTTGATTGGTTTGCTGTTGCGCGGTGTGCTCGAACCCACACCGGGCCTTGGCAACTATGAACAACTGTTCGCCAACTCGGCGTATGCCCGCGTGCTGCTCAACACCTTTTCAGTGGCCGGGCTGGTGACGTTGTTCAGCCTGTTGCTGGGATTCCCGCTGGCCTGGGCGATTACCTTGGTGCCGCGCGGCTGGGGTCGCTGGATCCTCAACATCGTGTTGCTGTCGATGTGGACCAGCCTCCTCGCCCGCACCTATTCGTGGCTGGTGCTGCTGCAAGCCTCTGGGGTGATCAACAAGGTTTTGATGGCGCTGGGCATCATCGATCAGCCGCTGGAAATGGTGCATAACCTGACCGGCGTGGTGATCGGCATGAGCTACATCATGATCCCGTTCATCGTGCTGCCATTGCAGGCGACCATGCAGGCCATCGACCCGATGATCCTGCAGGCCGGCTCGATTTGCGGGGCCAGCCCATGGACCAACTTCTTCCGGGTGTTCCTGCCCCTGTGCAGGCCCGGGCTGGCGTCCGGTGGGTTGATGGTGTTTGTGATGTCGCTCGGTTACTACGTCACCCCGGCGCTGCTGGGCGGAGCGCAGAACATGATGCTGCCGGAGTTCATCATTCAGCAGGTGCAATCGTTCCTCAACTGGGGCCTGGCCAGTGCCGGCGCCGCGTTGCTGATCGCCATCACCCTGGTGCTGTTTTACTTCTACCTGAAGCTTCAGCCGGAATCCCCGGTTGGCGCCAGTAACGCGAGGTAAGCCGAGATGCTCCTGACTCCCAATGCCATGAGCCGCCGGATGCGTTTCGGCCTCTACACCACCACCGGGCTGATCGGTTTGTTTCTGCTGTTGCCGATCGTGTTCATCGTCCTGCTGTCGTTTGGTTCGTCGCAATGGCTGGTGTTCCCGCCACCGGGGTGGACACTGAAATGGTACGGCCAGTTCTTCTCCAACCCCGACTGGATGAATGCGGCACTCGCCAGCCTCAAGGTAGCGGTGCTGACGACCCTCTGCGCCGTGGCCCTCGGTCTGCCGACAGCGTTTGCCTTGGTACGTGGGCGCTTTCCCGGCCGGGAAATGCTCTATGGCCTGTTCACTCTGCCGATGATCGTGCCGCTGGTGATCATCGCCGTGGCGGTGTACGCGCTGTTCCTCAAGCTCGGTTATACCGGGACGATGTTTGCCTTTGTGGTCAGCCATGTCATCGTCGCGCTGCCGTTCACCATCATCTCGATCATCAACTCGCTGAAGCTGTTCGATCAGTCGATCGAAGACGCGGCAGTGATCTGCGGCGCGTCACGCCTGCAAGCGGTGCTCAAGGTGACGTTCCCGGCAATACGTCCGGGCATGGTCGCCGGCGCCCTCTTCGCCTTCCTCGTTTCGTGGGATGAAGTGGTGCTCAGCGTGATGATGGCCAGCCCGACCCTGCAAACCCTTCCCGTGAAAATGTGGACCACCCTGCGCCAGGACCTGACACCGGTGATCGCCGTCGCTTCGACGCTGCTGATCGGCCTGTCGGTATTGGTCATGGTGATCGCCGCCGCCCTGCGCCGGCGCAACAACATCAGCGCCTGAGCGCCCAGGAGTACGACATGAGTGCCGTGATCAAAGACGCATCCCAGCAGAACGACAAACCCCTGGTCAGCCTGCGCAACCTGAACAAGCACTACGGCGACTTTGCCGCCGTGGACAACATCTCCCTGGACATCAAGGACGGTGAATTCCTCACCTTCCTCGGCTCCAGCGGCTCCGGAAAAAGTACGACGCTGTCGATGCTCGCCGGTTTCGAAACCCCGAGCAGCGGCGAGATCCTCGTCAACGGCCAGTCGCTGGTCAACGTGCCGCCGCACAAGCGCGACATCGGTATGGTGTTTCAGCGTTATTCGCTGTTCCCGCACCTGTCGGTGCGCGACAACATTGCCTTCCCGTTGGCGATCCGCAAACTCGCTGCGGCCGAACGTGACAAGCGCGTCGATGCGATGCTCAAACTGGTGCAACTCGATCAGTTTGCTCATCGCCGCCCTTCGCAACTGTCCGGTGGCCAGCAACAGCGTGTCGCCATCGCCCGGGCGCTGGTCTATGAGCCACGCATTCTGCTGATGGACGAGCCGCTGGGTGCGCTGGACAAAAAACTGCGCGAAGACCTGCAAGACGAACTGCGCCAACTGCACCGCCGCCTGGGCATCACCATCGTTTACGTGACCCACGATCAGGAAGAAGCCATGCGGTTGTCCCAACGCATCGCCATTTTCAGTCACGGCAAGATCGTTGGTTTGGGCAGCGGGTATGACCTGTATCAGAATCCGCCGAACGCGTTTGTCGCCTCCTTCCTCGGCAACTCGAACTTCCTCAAACTCAAGGCGCAGGGCAATGCGGCCGCGAGTTTTGAAGGGCAGCCGCTGTCGATCCGACTGACCGCCGGCGTGCACACTGATCAGGATGTGCTGCTGATGGTACGCCCGGAAAAAGCCTTGGCGCTGAGCGTGCAGCAGGCGAGCGACGAGCCGTTGCCGGCAGGTTGGAATGAGGTGTCAGCGACGGTGGTTGAAGTGCTGTTTCTGGGCGAGAGCCTGACGTGCAGCGTGGTGACCTCGGGCGGAACGTCGATGACCGTCAAAGCACTGTCGGCGGCGGGCATGCCGCTCAAGGGGGGTGATCCGGTGAGCGTACGCTGGGCCACCGCCGATGCCTGCGTCTACACCGAATGGACCGAAAGCGACCTGAACAAAGCCGCCGGCGCTCACTAAACTCTTCAACACACCAAAATCCCCAGGTGGGCGCGGGCTGGCTCGCGAAGGCGTCAGCTCAGCCAACCTCTCTGCTGACTGACACACCGCTTTCGCGAGCAAGCCCGCTCCCACACTGGATTCGTGGCGAACACAACAAATCGTCCATCACAGATCAAAACTGTGGGAGCGGGCTTGCTCGCGAAGGCGTCAATCCAGCCAACCTCTCTGCTGACTGACACACCGCTTTCGCGAGCAAGCCCGCGCCCACACTGGATTTGTGG
>NZ_JAIHLQ010000058.1 GCF_019733355.1 Pseudomonas baetica
CAGTCAGCAGAGATATTGGCTGGCCTGACGCCTTCGCGAGCAAGCCCGCTCCCACGGTTTTGATCGGCGGTGGACGACTTTGCGTGTTCACCACAAACCCAGTGTGGGAGCGGGCTTGCTCGCGAAAGCGGTGTGTCAGTCAGCTGAGAGGTTGGCTGGCCTGACGCCTTCGCGAGCAAGCCCGCTCCCACGGTTTTGATCTGTGATGAACGATTTTTTGTGTTCACCACAAACCCAGTGTGGGAGCGGGCTTGCTCGCGAAAGCGCTGTGTCAGTCAGCAGAGATATTGGCTGGCCTGACGCCATCGAGAGCAAGCCCCGCCATTGTGATTGGGTTGGCCTGCGCAATGAGGCCAACCCGGCATGGCTTAAACCGCTTCTGGCGCTTGCGCGCGACGAACGTCCGGCTGTTTCCACGAATCGGCAGCGCTTTCTTCGATGGCTTGCTGGATGGCCTTCTTGCGGGCCTCTTCGGCGCGGCGGCTGAAGAACCAGACCAGGAACGTCACGATCGACACCGCCAGCAGAATCAGACTGGCGACAGCGTTGATCTCAGGCTTCACGCCCAGACGCACCGCCGAGAACACTTCCATCGGCAGCGTCGTCGAACCTGGGCCGGAGACGAAGCTCGCCAGTACCAGATCGTCCAGCGACAGTGCGAACGACATCATGCCGCCCGCCGCCAGCGACGGCGCGATCATCGGGATGGTGATCAGGAAGAACACCTTCCATGGCCGTGCCCCCAGATCCATCGCTGCTTCTTCGATCGACAAGTCCAACTCACGCAGACGCGCCGACACCACCACCGCCACATACGCGGCACAGAACGTCGTGTGAGCGATCCAGATGGTGACAACGCCACGCTCCTGCGGCCAGCCGATCATCTGCGCCATGGCCACGAACAGCAGCAACAGCGACAGACCGGTGATGACCTCTGGCATAACCAACGGCGCGGTCACCAGACCACCGAACAGCGTACGCCCCTTGAAGTGGGTGATACGGGTCAGCACGAACGCAGCCAGTGTGCCCAGCGCCACCGCGGCAACCGCGGTGTAGCAGGCGATTTCCAGCGAGCGCAGCACCGAACCCATCAGTTGGCTGTTGTCGAGCAGGCCGACGTACCACTTGATCGACCAGCCGCCCCACACCGTCACCAGTTTCGAGGCGTTGAACGAGTAGATCACCAGGATCAGCATCGGCAGGTAGATGAACAACAAACCCAGAACCAGCATCAGGCTGGAGAAACGGAAGCGCTTCATTCTTTACCCTCCATTTCCTTGGCCTGACTGCGGTTGAACAGGATGATCGGCACAATCAGGATCGCCAGCATCACCACCGCCAGCGCGGACGCCACCGGCCAGTCACGGTTGTTGAAGAACTCTTGCCAGAGCACTTTACCGATCATCAGGGTTTCCGGACCGCCGAGCAGTTCCGGGATCACGAACTCGCCCACTACCGGGATGAACACCAGCATGCAGCCGGCAATGATCCCGTTCTTGGACAGCGGAATAGTGATTTTCCAGAAGCTGTTGAAGGTACTTGAACCGAGGTCGGAAGCCGCTTCCAGCAAGCTCTGATCGTGCTTCACCAGATTGGCGTACAGCGGCAGGATCATGAACGGCAGGTACGAATAGACCACGCCGATGTAGACCGCCAGGTTGGTGTTGAGGATTTGCAGCGGCTGATCGATCAACCCCATGCTCATCAGGAAACCGTTGAGCAGACCGTTGTTGCTGAGGATGCCCATCCACGCGTAAACGCGGATCAGGATTGCGGTCCAGGTCGGCATCATGATCAGCAGCACCAGCACCGTTTGCAGCTCTTTACGAGCGCTGGCGATGGCGTAGGCCATCGGGTAGCCGATCAGCAGGCACAACAGCGTGCTGAAAAACGCCATCTTCAGCGAGCCAAGATACGCGGCGATGTAGAGTTCGTCGTCACCGAGCAACGCGTAATTGCCCAGGTTAAGCAGCAGTTCCAGCTTCTGCTCGGCGAACGTGTAGATCTCGGTGTACGGCGGAATGGCCACGTCGGCTTCGGCGAAGCTGATCTTCAGGACGATGAAGAACGGCAACATGAAGAACAGGAACAGCCAGATGAACGGAACTCCGATGACCAGTTGGCGGCCATTGGGAATTATTCGGTTGAGCCGTCGTTTGAACTTGCGCATGTTCATGAGCGAAGTACCACGCCGCTGTCATCTTCCCACCACACGTAAACCTGATCGCCCCAGGTCGGACGTGCGCCACGACGCTCGGCGTTGGCAACGAAAGACTGCACCAGTTTGCCGCTCGGCAATTCGACGTAGAACACCGAGTGACCGCCCAGGTAGGCGATGTCATGCACCTTGCCGCTCGACCAGTTGTATTCGCAGGTCGGTTGATCGGCGGTGACCAGCAGCTTCTCAGGACGGATCGCGTAAGTGACCGACTTGTCCTGCACCGAGGTGCTGATCCCGTGGCCCACGTAGATCTGCCGGTCGAGGTCATTGCAGGTGATGGTCGCGTGGCCCTCGGCGTCGTCGATCACTTCGCCTTCGAAGATGTTGACGTTGCCGATGAATTCGCAGACCAGGCGGCTGGTCGGGGTTTCGTAGATGTCAATCGGGCTGCCGATCTGGGCGATCCAGCCCAGGTGCATGATCGCGATGCGCTCGGCCATGGTCATGGCCTCTTCCTGATCGTGGGTCACCATCACGCAGGTCACGCCCACGCGCTCGATGATCTCAACCAGCTCAAGCTGCATCTGCGAACGCAGTTTTTTATCCAGTGCGCCCATCGGCTCATCGAGCAACAGCAGCTTCGGCCGCTTGGCCAGCGAACGTGCCAGCGCCACACGCTGACGCTGACCGCCGGACAGTTGATGCGGCTTGCGCTTGGCGTACTGGCTCATCTGCACCAGTTTGAGCATCTCGGCCACGCGGGCCTCGACCTCAGCCTTGGGAATCTTGTCCTGCTGCAAGCCGAAGGCAATGTTCTGCGCCACCGTCATGTGCGGGAACAAGGCGTACGACTGGAACATCATGTTGATCGGTCGTTCGTACGGCGGCATGTCGGTGATGTCGACGCCGTCGAGGAAGATACGCCCCTCCGTGGGCTGTTCGAAGCCTGCCAGCATGCGCAGCAGAGTGGACTTGCCCGATCCCGAACCGCCGAGCAAGGCGAAAATTTCGCCCTTTTTGATTTCCAGGGACACATCGTCCACGGCAATCGTCTCGTCGAACTTCTTCGTGACCCGGTCGATTTTGACCAGCACCTGTTTAGGTGTCTGGTCGCCCTCGAGGGCTTTCTTGTAGGCGCCGGAGGCAACTGCCATTTACGAAACTCCCAGAAAAAAAGAGTGCAGTTCGCCCAATGCGGACGAACCCAGGATGTTTGTGCCTTATTTGCCCGACTTGACCTTGGTCCAGCTACGGGTCATCAAACGCTGAATATTGGGTGGCAACTCGGTCGACACGTAGGTCTTGTCGAGGACTGCTTGCGGTGGATAAACCGCTTCGTCGGTGCGAATGGACTGCTCCATCAGCTTGTCCGAACCCGGATTGGGGTTGGCGTAACCGACATAATCACTGACCTGGGCGATCACCTCAGGCTTGAGCAAATAGTTGATGAAGGCATGGGCCTCTTTGACGTTGTCCGAATCCTTGGGGATCGCCAACATGTCAAACCACAGCGCACCGCCCTCTTTCGGAATCGAGTACGCAATGTTCACGCCCTTCTTGGCTTCAGCCGCCCGGGACTTGGCCTGGAAGACGTCACCGGAAAATCCGACCGCCACACAAATGTTGCCGTTGGCCAGATCCGAAATGTATTTGGAGGAGTGGAAGTAAGTCACATAAGGCCGTACCGCCAGTAACTTGGCCTCAGCCTTTTTGTAATCTTCAGGATTGGTGCTGTTCGCATTCAGCCCCAGGTAATTGAGCACGGTCGGCATCATTTCATCGGCCGAATCGAGGAACGCTACGCCGCAGCTTTGCAGCTTCTTGATGTTCTCAGGCTCAAACAGCACGGCCCAGGAATCGATCTTGTCGATGCCCAATACCGCTTTGACTTTATCGACGTTGTAACCGATGCCGTTGGTGCCCCACAGGTAAGGCACGGCGTAAAGGTTACCCGGATCGTTCTGCTCAAGACGTTTGAGCAGCGCAGGGTCGAGGTTGGAATAGTTGGGCAGTTGAGACTTGTCGAGCTTCTGGAACGCGCCCGCCTTGATCTGCTTGCCCAGGAAGTGGTTCGACGGCACGACCACGTCGTAACCGGTACGCCCGGCCAGCAGCTTGCCTTCCAGGGTTTCGTTGGAGTCGAACACGTCATAGACCGGTTTGATGCCAGTCTCTTTCTCGAAGTCAGCCAGAGTGTTCTCGCCGATGTAATCCGACCAGTTATAAATATGCACGGTACCGGCGGCCTGGGCACCAACAGCGATCGTCAGGCCGGTAGCAACCAGCAGTGCATTGCGCAAAGAAGAAAAAATAGGCACGTGGAGGTCCTCTAAATTAGGTGGGCCCAAGTTGCCCCGCGCTGCATGACAGCCATGGCTGCCCGACAACAAAACCGGCGCGCAACTTACCCTCGAAAAACCGTTCCAGCAAAACTTTCTGTCATTTAATTGTCCCGCTGACCGGCCTCGCAAAGACGACGGCCAGCGGTTGCTGCCTCAAACCGGCTTATTTGCCCGATTTGATCTTGGTCCAGCTGCGGGTCATCAAACGCTGGGTCGCGGCCGGCAAGTCGGCAATCGCGTACAGCTTGGCCAGCACGTCGGCCGGTGGGTAAATGCCCGGGTCGCTGGTGATGTCTTTATCAACCAGTGGCGTTGCAGCGGCGTTACCGTTCGGGAAACGCACGGCGTTGGTGATTTCAGCCATGATTTCCGGCTTCTGCAGGAAGGTCATGAACTTGTAGGCGCCTTCGACGTTTTCGGAATCTTTAGGGATAGCGATCATGTCGTAGAAGCTGCCGGCACCTTCCTTCGGAATGTTGTAGCTGACTTTCACCTTGCCACCGGCTTCAGCCGCGCGGGACTTGGCCTGGTAAATGTCACCCGAGTAACCGATAGCGACGCAGATGTTGCCGTTGGCCAGGTCAGAGATGTACTTGGAGGAATGGAAGTAGGCGATCGAAGGACGCACCTTCATGATCAGCGCTTCAGCCTTGGCGATGTCTTCTTTCTTCTGGGTGTCGGTTGGCAGGCCCAGGTAGTGCAGCGCCACCGGAATCATCTCGGTTGGCGAGTCGAGCAGACTGATGCCGCAGGATTTCAGCTTGGCAGCGTTTTCAGGCTTGAAGATCAGGTCCCAGGAGTTGACCGGCGCATCTGCCCCCAATGCAGCCTTGACCTTCTCGGCGTTGAAGCCGATGCCGATCGAGCCCCACATGTACGGGAAGGCGTGCTCGTTGCCCGGGTCGCTGACCGCTACGGCTTTGAGCAGGTCGGTGTTCAGGTTTTTCCAGTTAGGCAGCTTGGACTTGTCCAGCTTCTGGTAGACGCCGGCCTTGATCTGCTTGGCGAGGAAGTTGTTCGACGGTACGACGATGTCGTAGCCCGATTTGCCTGCCAGCAATTTGGCTTCGAGGGTTTCGTTGCTGTCGAAAACGTCGTAGACGACTTTGATGCCCGACTCGTCTTCAAACTTCTTGATGGTGTCCGCAGCGATGTAGTCCGACCAGTTGTAGACGTGCAACACCTTGTCGTCCGCCTGAGCCGCAGCGGCCATGATTCCCATCAGGGACATGGCGAGCAGAGTCTTGCCAGCGAGCTTTTTGCCTAATGCCTTCATGCGTTGATGCTCCAAATTTTTTTCTTTTTTGAACCACTTTGTTCAGCGGCCGAACCCGGACAACTGGAACCGCGACTAGTCTGGCAAGTTCAGAGGCGGTCTTTCAAGAAAAGACCCGCCTTTGTGACAGCTTTGAGCAAGAGCGCCGCGGCTCCCCCGCTCAGAGCCTAGCACTTAGCCTTGTACCGCACTGAGGGTCAGGTCCAGACACTTGCGCGCCTTGGTCACCAGCTCATCGATCTCCGCTTTGCTGATCACCAGCGGCGGCGCGATGATCATCGTGTCACCCACAGCGCGCATGATCAGCCCGTTGTCGAAGCAGAACTGACGGCAGATCATGCCGACACCCTTGCCCTCGTAACGCTTGCGAGTGGCCTTGTCCTGCACCAGCTCGATCGCCCCCAGCAGACCGACTCCGCGAACTTCACCCACCAATGGGTGATCGTTCAGTTCCCGCAGACGTTTCTGCAAATACGGTGCCGTTTCGTTACGCACGGTCTCGATAATTTTCTCTTCGCGCAGAATCCGGATGTTTTCCAGACCCACCGCCGCCGCCACCGGATGGCCGGAGTAAGTGAAGCCGTGGTTGAAATCGCCACCTTCGTTGAGCACCGCGACCACTTCGTCACGCACGATCAGACCGCCCATCGGGATATAGCCGGACGTCAGGCCCTTGGCGATGGTCATCATGTCGGGCTTGAGGTCGTAGAAATCGCTACCGAACCACTCACCGGTACGGCCGAAACCGCAGATCACTTCGTCGGCAACGAAGAGGATGTCGTACTTGGCGAGGATTTCCTTGATGCGCGGCCAGTAGGTGTCGGGCGCAATGATCACGCCACCGGCACCCTGGATCGGCTCGGCAATAAAGGCACCAACATTGTCGACGCCGACTTCGAGAATCTTCTCTTCCAGTTGATTCGCCGCCCAGATGCCGAACTCTTCCGGCGACATGTCGCCGCCCTCGGCGAACCAGTACGGCTGCTCGATGTGGACGATGCCCGGGATCGGCAAGTCGCCTTGCTCGTGCATATACGTCATGCCGCCCAGGCTCGCGCCGGCCACGGTCGAACCGTGATAGCCGTTCTTGCGGCTGATGATGACTTTCTTGTTTGGCTGGCCCTTGATTGCCCAGTAGTGACGAACCATGCGCAGCATGGTGTCGTTGCCTTCGGAGCCGGAACCGGTGAAGAACACGTGGTTCATGCCTGCTGGCGCGACGTCAGCGATGGCCTTGGCCAGTTCCAGCGCTGGAGGGTGCGCGGTCTGGAAGAACAGGTTGTAGTAAGGCAGTTCGCGCATCTGCTTGCTGGCGGCGTCGGCCAGCTCATCGCGACCGTAACCGATGGCCACGCACCACAGACCGGCCATGCCGTCGAGGATCTTGTTGCCTTCGCTGTCCCACAGGTAAACGCCTTTGGCGTTGGTGATGATCCGTGGGCCCTTCTCTTTCAACTGCTTGAAATCGCTGAACGGGGCCAGGTGATGATCGCTGCTCAGCGCTTGCCACTCACGGGTTTGCGGGTTGTTGCTGGTCATGCCAATTCTCCTTGTTAGAGGTGAAGGCGCGCCGCCTGAGCGCCGCGCCTGGCGTATCAGACGGCGAAGAGCAGGTACTCACGCTCCCACGAACTGATCACGCGCTTGAAGTTTTCATGCTCGGCGCGCTTGACCGCGACATAGCCGGTGATGAAAGTTTTGCCGAGGTATTTCTCGATGGTCGCGCTGTTTTCCATACGCTCCAGCGCATCCTCAATGGTCAGCGGCAGACGCAGGTTGCGGCGTTCATAGCCACGACCAACGACTGGTGCGCTCGGGTTCAGACCCTCGACCATGCCGATGTAACCGCAGAGCAGGCTCGCCGCGATCGCCAGATAGGGGTTGGCATCAGCGCCCGGCAAACGGTTTTCCACCCGGCGGTTATGCGGGCCGGCATCCGGCACGCGCAGGCCCACGGTGCGGTTTTCTTCGCCCCACTCCACGTTCACCGGTGCCGAAGTGTCCGGCAGGAAGCGGCGGAACGAGTTGACGTTCGGCGCGAACAGCGGCAACAGCTCAGGGATCAGTTTCTGCAAACCACCGATGTGGTGCAGGAACAACTGACTCATGGTCCCGTCTTCATTGGAAAAAACGTTCTTGCCGGTCTCGATGTCGATGATGCTCTGGTGCAAGTGCATCGCACTGCCCGGCTCGCCGGTCATCGGCTTGGCCATAAAGGTGGCGGCCACGTTGTGCTTGAGCGCGGCTTCGCGCATGGTGCGTTTGAACACCAGAATCTGATCGGCCAGCGACAGCGCGTCGCCGTGACGGAAGTTGATTTCCATCTGCGCCGTGCCGTCTTCGTGGATCAGCGTGTCGAGGTCCAGCTCCTGCAGTTCGCACCAGTCATAGACGTCTTCGAACAGCGGATCGAATTCGTTCGCTGCTTCAATGGAGAACGACTGGCGACCGATTTCCGGACGACCCGAACGGCCGACCGGCGGCTGCAACGGATAGTCAGGGTCGTCACTGCGCTTGGTCAGGTAGAACTCCATTTCCGGCGCCACGATCGGCTGCCAGCCCTTGTCGGCATAGAGTTTCAGGACTTTCTTGAGGACGTTGCGCGGCGACAGTTCGATCAGGTTGCCTTGCTTGTCGTAGGTGTCGTGGATCACCTGCGCGGTGGGCTCGATGGCCCACGGCACCAGGTACACGGCGTTCTGGTCTGGGCGGCAGATCATGTCGATGTCGGCCGGGTCGAGCAGTTCGTAATAGATGTCGTCTTCGACATAGTCGCCGGTCACGGTCTGCAACAGCACGCTCTCTGGCAGGCGCATGCCTTTCTCGGCGATGAACTTGTTGGTCGGCGAGATCTTGCCCCGGGTGATGCCGGTCAAGTCGCCGACCATGCATTCGACTTCTGTGATCTTGTGGTCTTTCAACCAATCGGTGAGCTGGTCGAGGTTGTTACTCATAAATGCCTCTGGGCTGAGTCTCCTGACGCTAGGTCAGGCAAAGTTTGACGCTTGTGCGTCGCGTTAAAGGAGGCTTGCTTGCGCGCAGTGCCGGCTTACGCCAGGCACCGCGCATAGACAATGAAAGAGGAGCTTACCTGCCCTTTACGCCGGCGTTGCATTTCTTGTGCACTCTCGAAACGTACAGCCGCGCGTGCAGAATCATGAGCACGACGTGGGGAGCGGCGCAGGCTTTGGGAGAGAAAGAGAACTATATTGGAAGGAGACGCCATAAAGAGGATGCTTGCCCGTACGTCCAGAATATCGGACGGTGCCGTATGGGCTGCTGCTTGCGAGAACATCGTCAACAGGCCGCGAGCCATGCTGGCTGCGCTACGGACGGATTTGTCGCCACTGATGTGATGAGCATGCAGACCGGACTGTTGCGAGCAGTCGGTGATGCCGATTAACGGCAGGCGAGACATGAAGCACCCCGGTATTATTGCTGTTATGGGTTTGATCGGAGCTTAGCCTTGTTCATTTTTTTACACAACACCCCCGTAAAAAATACAACACGGCCTGCTCAAGCCCGCGGGTGCCAAGCGTGCGAAAGGCAAAAAACCGCCCCAAAGTGCCCCATAAATGCCCTTGCAGCGCTTTTTTAGGGCAAAAAAGGCCTCGCTTGACTTCGGCAGGCCGTTCGGGTTGACTGAAACCAGAAAAGATCAATGATTGATATTTTTAACAACAAAGGTGTTGCATCATGTCGGTACCCCCGCGTGCCGTTCAGCTTAACGAAGCGAACGCGTTCCTTAAGGAACATCCTGAGGTTCTGTACGTTGACCTTCTGATTGCGGATATGAATGGTGTGGTGCGCGGCAAGCGCATAGAACGCACCAGCCTCCACAAGGTTTACGAGAAAGGCATCAACCTGCCGGCCTCTCTATTTGCTCTGGATATCAACGGTTCGACGGTGGAAAGCACCGGTCTGGGCCTGGACATCGGCGACGCCGATCGTATCTGCTATCCAATCCCCGACACCCTGTGCAACGAGCCTTGGCAGAAGCGCCCGACCGCGCAACTGTTGATGACCATGCACGAACTGGAAGGTGATCCGTTCTTCGCCGATCCGCGCGAAGTGCTCCGTCAAGTTGTTGCAAAGTTTGACGAGATGGGCTTGACCATCTGCGCTGCATTCGAACTCGAGTTTTACCTGATCGACCAGGAAAACGTGAACGGCCGTCCACAGCCGCCACGCTCGCCGATCTCCGGTAAGCGCCCGCACTCGACGCAGGTTTACCTGATCGACGACCTCGACGAATACGTCGACTGCCTCCAGGACATTCTGGAAGGTGCCAAAGAGCAAGGCATCCCGGCTGACGCCATCGTCAAGGAAAGTGCCCCGGCGCAGTTCGAAGTGAACCTGCACCACGTCGCCGACCCGATCAAGGCATGCGATTACGCTGTATTGCTCAAGCGTCTGATCAAGAACATCGCCTACGACCATGAAATGGACACCACCTTCATGGCCAAGCCTTACCCGGGCCAGGCAGGCAACGGTTTGCACGTCCACATTTCGATTCTTGATAAAGATGGCAAAAACATTTTTGCCAGCGAGGATCCCGAGCAGAACGCCGCACTGCGTCACGCGATCGGCGGTGTGCTCGAGACCCTACCGGCGCAGATGGCTTTCCTCTGCCCGAACGTCAACTCCTACCGTCGTTTCGGCGCACAGTTCTACGTGCCGAACTCGCCGTGCTGGGGCCTGGACAACCGCACCGTGGCAATTCGTGTACCGACCGGCTCTTCCGATGCCGTGCGTATTGAACACCGCGTGGCCGGTGCCGATGCCAACCCGTACCTGCTGATGGCTTCGGTACTGGCAGGCGTGCATCACGGCCTGACCAACAAGATCGAGCCGGGCGCGCCCGTCGAAGGCAACAGCTACGAGCAGAACGAGCAAAGCCTGCCGAACAACTTGCGCGATGCCCTGCGCGAGCTGGACGACAGCGAGGTGATGGCCAAGTACATCGATCCGAAATACATCGATATCTTCGTCGCCTGTAAAGAGAGCGAGCTGGAGGAGTTCGAACACTCCATCTCCGACCTCGAGTACAACTGGTACCTGCATACCGTTTAAGCGGTTGTGGCGCTAAAAGAAACGCCGTTGGCCATTGCAGCCAACGGCGTTTTTTTATGGCCAGCCCCCTCGGGATTAATGGCCACCTTCGGCGGTTCGGGAGCAAGCCCCCTCCCACAGAGGGTCTCCAGTGAACATGACTGGTGAGTACACAGAGATCAACTGTGGGAGGGGGCTCGCGCCCTAAGGCGTCCTGGCAGACAACACACACACTGGCTCGTACAATGCCCGCTGCCCCGCAGGAGACTTCCATGACGCGACCCGCCCCCATTCGCAAACCCCGCGCCCGCAGTCAGGCACGGATCGATTCGATACTCGACGCCGCGCGCACGCTGCTGGCCGCCGAGGGTGTGGCCAGTCTGTCGATCTACAGCGTGGCCGAGCGCGCACAGATTCCGCCCTCCTCCGTTTACCACTTTTTCGCCAGCGTCCCGGCGCTGCTCGAAGCACTGACGGCCGATGTACACGCGGCATTCCGCGCCTGCCTGCAAGCGCCGATCGACCATGAAACCCTGCGCGACTGGCGTGACCTCTCACGGTTGGTCGAACAACGGATGCTGGAGATCTACGACGAGGACGCCGCGGCACGCCAACTGATCCTCGCCCAGCACGGTCTTACCGAAGTCACCCAAGCCGACCGGCAACACGACCTCGAACTGGGCGACCTGATGCACAAGCTGTTCGAGCATCATTTCGAATTGCCGAGACTGCCGGAAGATGTCGATGTGTTTGCCCTAGCGATGGAGCTGGGTGACCGCGTCTATGCGCGCTCGGTGCAGCAACACGGACAGATCACACCGCGCATGGCTGAAGAAGGGATGCGGGTGTTCGATGCCTATATCGGTTTGTATTTACCGCCCTATCTGCCCAAGAGAATTCTCTAGCGCCCTCTTCGCGAGCACGCCCGCTCCCACATTTGGAATGCGATCCCTGTGGGCGCGGGCGTGCTCGCGAAGGCCGCGCCGCAGATTTCAAGCCAGGTACAAACAACGGCTTACAACTTGGCGATCGACACTTCGGTGGATTTCACAAAGGCAATCACCTCGCTGCCGACCACCAGTTCCAGCTCCTTGACCGAGCGGGTGGTGATCACCGAAGTAACGATACCCGAAGCGGTCTGCACGTCGATTTCCGACAGTACGTCGCCAAGGACGATTTCCTTGATCGAGCCTTTGAACTGGTTACGCACGTTGATGGCTTTGATAGTCATGGCAATGATTCCTGTCGTTTGCTTGAGTTATTGCGCCCAACGCAGTTGCGTAGGCAGTGGTGAAACAGGTTCCGGCGCCGGCGGTTCGCCAGGCAGGGAGAGAACGCGGTTGAGCACTTCGGTTTCCAGTGCGGCCAGCCTGTGCGAACCGCGCACCCTCGGGCGCGGCAGTTCCACAGGCAGATCGAGACCGACTTCGCCGTCCTCGATCAGAATCACGCGGTCGGCAATCGCCACCGCTTCGCAGACATCGTGGGTCACCAGCAACACGGTGAAACCATGCTGCTGCCAGAGGCGTTCGATCAGTTGCTGCATCTCGATCCGGGTCAGCGCATCCAGCGCGCCGAGCGGCTCGTCGAGCAACAACAGGCGCGGCTGGTGGATCAGCGCCCGGGCCAGCGCGACACGCTGCTTTTGCCCTCCGGACAAAGCTGCCGGCCATTCGTTGGCACGATCCGCCAGCCCGACCGCATCCAGTGCTTCGAGCGCCTTGGGACGCCAGTTGCCCGCAAGACCGAGGCCAACGTTGTCGATGATCTTTTTCCACGGCAGCAGCCGTGCTTCCTGGAACATCAGCCGGGTGTCTTCCCGCGCATCGCTGAGCGGCGCGCAGCCCGCAAGCAAGTCGCCGCCAGTCGGTTGATCGAGCCCGGCGAGCAGGCGCAGCAAGGTACTTTTGCCGCAACCACTGCGCCCGACCACCGCGACGAACTGCCCCGCCGGAATGTGCAGATCGATGTCACGCAAAACCTGGCGTGAACCGAAGGTCTTTTGCAGGTTGCGCACCGCCAGCGGTATACCGCGCAGCAGGCGTGGAGGTTGTTGAGCCGTCATGCTGCACCTCCCTTGGCAACCTGATAGGCCGGATGCCAACGCAGCCACACACGTTCAAGTCCACGGGCCGCGAGGTCGGCGAGTTTGCCGAGCACCGCGTAAAGCAGGATCGCCAGGACCACCACGTCAGTCTGCAAGAACTCCCGGGCGTTCATCGCCAGATAGCCGATGCCGGAACTGGCCGAAATGGTTTCAGCGACGATCAGCGTCAGCCACATGAAGCCCAGCGCGAAGCGCACCCCGACCAGAATCGAAGGCAACGCGCCCGGCAGAATCACCTGCCAGAACAGGCTGAAACCGGACAAGCCATAACTGCGCGCCATCTCCACCAGCGCCGGGTCGACATTGCGAATGCCGTGGTAGGTGTTGAGGTAGATCGGAAACAGCGTGCCCAGCGCCACCAGAAAAATTTTCGCCGACTCATCGATGCCGAACCACAGGATCACCAGCGGAATCAGCGCCAGATGCGGCACGTTGCGGATCATCTGCACCGAGCTGTCGAGCAGGCGCTCGCCCCACGTCGACAGACCGGTGATGAAACCCAGCACCAGACCGATGCTGCCACCAAGGGTGAAACCGAGTGCCGCGCGCCAACCACTGATCGCCAAGTGCGTCCAGATTTGACCGCTGCGCACCAGGCTCACGCCGGCCTCGATCACCGCCACCGGTGCCGGCAGAATCCGTGTCGACAACCAACCGGCCGACACCGACAACTGCCACACCGCCAGCAACAACACCGGCAACGCCCAAGGCGCGAGGCTGTGGATAATTTTCTTCATGACGCGCCCAAGCTTTGCGACGCGGCTTTGGGAAGAATGTCGTTAGCGACCATCTCACCGAACGGGCTGACATAACCGGCGCTTTTCGGCAGTTCCGGGCGCTCGATGTCCAGGTGCGGAAACAGCAGTTCCGCCACGCGATACGACTCTTCGAGGTGTGGATAACCGGAGAAGATGAACGTATCGATGCCCAGATCCGCATATTCCTTCACGCGTGCCGCCACAGTCGGGCCATCGCCGACCAGCGCCGTCCCGGCACCGCCGCGCACCAGACCGACACCGGCCCACAGGTTTGGGCTGACTTCGAGGTTGTCGCGACTGCCGCCATGCAATGCCGCCATGCGTTGCTGACCGACCGAATCGAAACGCGCCAGCGAAGCTTGAGCACGGGCGATGGTGTCGTCGTCCAGATGCGAGATCAAGCGATCCGCCGCTTGCCACGCTTCGGCGTTGCTTTCACGGACGATCACATGCAGACGAATGCCGAAGCGCACGGTACGTCCGAGCTTGGCCGCTTTGGCGCGCACCTGTTCAATCTTCTCGGCCACTGCCGCTGGCGGCTCGCCCCAGGTCAGCACCATTTCAACCTGCTCGGCAGCCAGGTCCTGCGCTGCTTCCGACGAGCCGCCGAAGTACAGCGGCGGACGCGGTTGCTGGATCGGCGGATAGAGCAACTTGGCGCCCTTCACACTGATGTGCTGTCCGTCGTAGTCCACGGTTTCGCCTTCCAGCACGCGGCGCCAGATGCGGGTGAATTCCACCGAGGCCTGATAGCGCTCTTCGTGACTGAGGAACAAACCGTCACCGGCCAATTCTTCCGGGTCACCGCCGGTCACCAGGTTAAACAACGCGCGGCCGCCAGAGAGGCGATCCAGCGTCGCGGCCTGGCGCGCCGCCACCGTCGGGGAAATGATCCCGGGGCGCAGGGCGACGAGGAACTTCAGACGCTGGGTCACCGGGATCAGCGACGCCGCCACCAACCACGAGTCCTCGCAGGAACGCCCGGTGGGAATCAGCACACCGCCAAAACCCAGGCGATCCGCCGCTTGCGCGACCTGTTGCAGATAACCGTGGTCGACGGCGCGGGCGCCTTCGGCGGTGCCCAGGTAATGGCCGTCGCCGTGGGTAGGCAAGAACCAGAAGATATTGAGGCTCATGGAGTGGTCTCCTTGGAAATTGGAATTACTGGGCTTGGCTGACTGAGCGTTGGGCCACGGCGGGCGGAGGGGTCCAGATCACGTCCTTGACGCTCAACGGCTTGGGAATCAGCTTGAGCTGGAAGAACGTGTCGGCGATTTTCTGTTGTGCGGCAACCACGTCAGGGGTCAGGAACAGCGCCCCAAAACCCTGGCGCTTCATCGACGTCAGGGTGATATCCGCCGGCAGCCCGAGCAGCGGCGCAACCTGTTGGGTCACCTCTTCAGGGTTGGCCTTGGACCATTGACCCACGGCACGCACCTCCTCGATGAGGGCTTTGATCACCTCGGGATGTTTGTGCGCGTAAGGCTTGGTCGCGAGATAGAACTGGTGGTTGTCGACAATGCCTTTGCCGTCACGCAGGGTGTGCGCCTGCAGCTGTTTTTCGGCGGCGGCCTGGTACGGGTCCCAGATGACCCAAGCGTCGACACTGCCACGCTCGAACGCCGCACGCGCATCGGCTGGCGGCAGGAATACGGTCTGGACGTCGGTGTATTTGAGGCCGGCGTCTTCCAGGGCACGCACCAGCAGGTAGTGAACGTTGGAGCCTTTGTTCAGGACGACTTTCTTGCCCTTGAGATCGACCACCGATTTGATCGACGAGTCTTTGGGCACGAGGATCGCCTCGCTGCTCGGCGCCGGCGGTTCATAGGCGACGTAGAGCAGATCGGCGCCGGCGGCTTGAGCGAAGACAGGAGGGGTTTCGCCCGTGACGCCAAAGTCGATCGAGCCGACGTTCAGGCCTTCCAGCAGTTGTGGACCGCCGGGGAATTCAGTCCATTGCACGTCCACGCCTTGGGCGGCGAGGCGTTTTTCCAGGGTTCCTTTCGCTTTGAGCAGCACCAGCGTGCCGTACTTCTGATAACCGATCCGCAAAGTCTCGGCTTGAGCTTGAGTGATAGCGCCGAAGGTGACAGCCGCAGCAAACAGAGCGACCAGACCACGACGCAAAAATACAGTGCGCATAGCGCTCTCCTTTTTGCTGTTGGGTTTTGGCTGCACCTGCTTGCCCGTTGGCGGGCGAGTAAGGCGAGTACTTCAGATTTCGATGTATCTGGAAAATCGGCTCAAATGCTCCAGCGAGCACTCAACAAACGCTCATTCAACAGGCCCGGCTCCAGCGGTTTTGGTCGGCGGGCGATGGCGCTGACAAACTGCTCCAGCGCTTCATGCAGACGCTGCTCCAGCGCCGGAGCCAAGTGCGCCCCGGCACTGCCTTCGCCGTAAGCGATCTGGCTGTCCTCGGCAAAAATCCCTTGCAGCATTTCTTGGGCTTTCAATGCCGACAGCACAGGCTTGAGGGCGTAATCGACCACCAGCATGTGGGCGATGCTGCCGCCCGTGGCCATCGGCAAAACAACCTTGTGGTGCAAGGCGCGCTCGGGCAGCAGGTCCAGTAAGGTCTTCAAGGCACCGGAAAACGAAGCCTTGTAAACGGGCGTGGCGATCAGCAGGCCATCGGCGTTTTCAATCTGCGCCAGCAGGTCGAGCACCTTCGGGCTGTCGAAACGGGCGTGGAGCAAATCTTCGGCGGGAAAGTCCCGCACCTGATAACTCACCACTTCCACCCCTTGCGCCTGCAACCAGCGTTGCGAGCGCTCCAGCAGCACCCCGGAACGGGAGCGCAGGCTGGGACTGCCACCGAGAGAGACGACCAGCATTGAGACCATTCCTTAAGCGTTACAGGCGATTCGCAGGATGCGATCTCGCGTCGATGTGAGTGACCTTACCAGTTGATTTATATATCCATAAATCATATTTATTCATTTGGTTATGCACTTTAGAGCTATGCGGTTGACGTTCCCCCAGGCAAAAAAACAGGCCGTCAAACGGCCTGAAATCCCCTGCTGTTGGGTGCTAAAAATACTGAATCCTGTGCTGATTGAACTGACGCCTTCGCGAGCAAGCCCGCTCCCACAGGGGGGGGAGAACGCATTTCAAAATGTGGGAGCAGGCTTGCTCGCGAAAGCGGTAGCGGCTGCACCGCAAACTTCATTGATTCACTTGTTCGGCTGCGGCGTCAGGCGCAGGTACGGTTTCACCGCGCGATAGCCTTTCGGGAAGCGCCGCTTGATCTCGTCTTCATCCTTGAGCGACGGCACGATCACCACCTCATCACCGTCCTGCCAGTTGGCCGGTGTGGCCACTTTGTAGTTGTCGGTGAGTTGCAGCGAATCGATCACCCGCAAAATCTCGTGGAAGTTGCGCCCGGTGCTCGCTGGGTAGGTGATGGTCAGACGAATCTTCTTGTTCGGATCAATCACGAACAGCGAGCGCACGGTCAAGGTGTCGCTGGCGTTCGGGTGGATCAGGTCATACAAGTCCGACACCTTGCGATCGGCATCGGCCAGGATCGGGAAGTTGACGAGGGTGTTCTGGGTTTCGTTTATGTCTTCGATCCACTTTTGATGCGAATCCACCGGGTCGACCGACAGTGCGATGGCTTTGACGCCGCGTTTGCTGAACTCGTCCTTGAGCTTGGCGGTAAAGCCCAACTCAGTGGTGCACACCGGGGTGAAGTCCGCCGGGTGAGAGAACAGCACGCCCCAGCTATCACCCAGCCATTCGTGGAAACGAATCTTGCCAGCGCTGGAGTCTTGTTCGAAATCGGGGGCGATGTCGCCGAGTCTGAGGCTCATGGTGCTGCTCCTGATCAATGTTTGGAGACCTAAACTGTAGCTCGGCTTTCGTCCTTTAATAAAAGAATAAATAAGAAGATATCAATACCAAAAAAGAATATTAAACATCGTTCACTGGACGCTCGAGGGCATTGCGCCGAACATCGCTCGCAAGGTTCGAGAAGGCCTTGAGTAGCTGCAAGAGAGTGGAACTTCGGGGAGGGCTTACGGGGGTGAGTCTGACTCGAAAACGCAAAAGCCCCGTCCGGCGCGATGCCGGACGGGGCTTTTTTTACTTCAGCGAATCGAGACGCGCGATTACAGCAGCGGGATCGAGTAGCTGACGATCAGGCGGTTTTCATCCTGGTCACGCTGACCTGGGATGTCGTTGCGCCACATAGCGTTTTTCCACATTACGCCAACGTTCTTCAGCGGGCCTTCTGGTACGACGTAACCGATGGTCAGGTCGCGTTCCCACTCGGAGTTGCCATGGCCGTTTTCACGGCCATTTTTACCCACGGTGTCGATATTATCGCCACGCAGGTAAACCACACCCGCGGTCAGGCCAGGCACGCCAACCTTGGCGAAGTCATAGGAGTAGCGAGCCTGCCACGTACGTTCGCCAGCACGGGCAAACTTGGCGATCTGCATGTCGGTGGTGATGTAAGCCGAGGAACCATCACCCTGGTTCAGCCAAGGGAAGTCACTGCTGCCGTTGCTGACCTGGTAGCCGCCGCCGAAGGTATGACCTTCAACGCTATACAGGAACAAGCCGCTGTAAAGGTTGTTGTCGACTTTGCCCTTACCCGCATTGAAACCGGTGTAGTTACCGTTACTGAAATAAGCCGAGTCGTGGCCATTCAACCCGTCATCGGAGCTGTTGAAATAACGCAAGTCCGATTTCAACACGCCAGGGCCGATTGCCCAGTTGTGAACCAGGCCCAGGAAGTGCTGTTTGTAGAAGTCTTCCAGATTGCCGTAGTAGTACTGGGCAGTCAGGTCTTTGGTGATTTTGTAATCACCACCGGCGTAGATGAACTTGTTGCTGTTAGCCGTACGAGCACTTGCACCGCCAATGGCCATGTTCTCGTTATTGCTGGAGTTACGCCCCTTCACAGCTTCGATCTGACCGCCAATCAGCGTCAGGTCTTTGATCTCGTTGGACGTGATCTGGCCACCTTGAAAGGTTTGCGGCAGCAGACGGCCATCGTTGGTCACGATGACTGGCAGCTTTGGCTGCAGGGTGCCGAGCTTCAGTTCAGTCTGGGAGATCTTGGCTTTGGCAGTCAGGCCCAGGCTGGAGAAGTTGTTAACCGCTTTGCCATTGGACTCACTTGGGAAAACCGTGCCGCCGTACGACGTGCTGCTGGTTGCCCCATTGGTGCCGCCACCCGAATCCAGACGCACGCCCAACAGGCCGATGGCATCGATACCGAAACCGACGGTGCCTTGGGTGTAACCGGAGATGAAGCGCAGATCGAAGCCTTGGCCCCATTCTTCAGCTTTGCTCTGGGTGGAGTGAGCACCAGAGTCACGGTTATCGTTATTGATGTAGAAGTTACGCAGCCCCAAAGTAGCTTTGCTGTCTTCGATGAAACCGGCGGCGCCTGCCTGCTGCGCCAAAACCCCTACGGCCACAGCCAGGGCCAAGGTGGACTTGTTCATGTATCGCTCCTATCGTTTCTAGTTCTTTTGTTGGCGGTTGCGGATCGATGGTCCGCAATCCTCAACGTGTGATTCGCGGCTGGCCGTTTACCCCCCAGCCAAAGCCGCGGAAGAATACCCCTGCATAATCCCAAAAAGAATTGTTCAACTCTTTTTCATAGCGTTAGGGCATATGCAAACGCACCACCGATCCGAGGTATCGGCTGAAGCGCCGATTCCTGAATATCAGGATTGTCGAGGGACAAAATTGCCAAAACACCGGGCAGATCACCGGCTCCGAACGGGCTCACTTTAGACCCCAGCATAAAAAGCCAAAAAGAATAAAAAACAATTAGAAACTCTAATTAAGGAATATCAAAAAAAGCGCAAAAAAAACCTCGCCAAAGGGCGAGGTTCTTTTTCGAGGACTTTTTACATGAAGCTATAGGTGTAGTTGAAGATCAGACGCGTCTGATCCTGGCTGGCGATGCCGGTACCGCTGCCACGGTAAGTACCATGACGCACCGTCGTGCCAAACCCTTTCAGAGCACCTTGCTGAATGGTGTAGTCCACACGCAGGTCACGTTCCCACTCCGACTGATCGGCGCCACCGTTCTTGGCTTTGATGTCATCACCGTACAAGTAGGCAACCGAGGCTTTCAGGCCAGGCACGCCCAGCGCAGCGAAGTCATAGCTGTATTGACCGAACGTGGTGTTTTCACCGGCACGAATGAAGCTGTTGACCATCGCATCAGTGAACAGGTAGAAGCTCGCGCCCCCAGCACCTTCGTTACGACCATTGCCATCGACCACGTTGCCTTGGTTCAGGAAGACGAAACCACCGTCATCGTTGACGCGCTGATGACCCACCAGGAAGGCACTGCCACCCAAGGTGTAGGTGAACATCGCACTCCAGGTTTTGTTGTCAACTTCACCGGCGTTCTTGGCATAGCCACCGTTGTTGTTGAACTGATAGCCGGCTTCGCCGTTCTTGCCGTCGGAGCTGCTGTCGAAATAGCGGATATCGGTCTTGAACGACTGGTTGGTGCTGATCGGAAGAACGTGCACCAGGCCGAAGAAGTTCTGCTTGTAATAATCCTGCAGGTTCGAGTGGTAGTACTGCAGGGTCAGGTCTTTGGTGACCTTCCAGTCAGCACCGGCATAGCGGAACTGATTGCTGTCCTGCGTACCACCGGCCACGGCCAGGCCGGTACTGTTTGACGAGGCGCGACCCACCGCGTGCTCGAGCTGACCGGCGTTGAAGGTGACGTTGTCGATTTCCTTGGAGGTGATCGTGCCACCCTCGAAGGTTTGAGGCAGCAGACGGCTATCGTTCGCGACCAGAATCGGCAAGCTAGGTTGCAGCGCGCCACCCAAGTGAGCTTCGGTCTTGGACAGACGTGCCTTGACGTTACCTGCGATGCGGCTCCACGACTGCGTGGCCGAGCCGTCGGAATCACTTGGATTGAACGAATTATTGTTTGGGTGATGACCACGGCCACCGTCCAGGTGAATACCGCTGAGCGCCTGGACATCAAGACCAAAACCGACCGTGCCTTGAGTGAAACCGGACAGGTAATCAAACTTGAAGCCCTGCGCGGCTTCTTTCTGATCCGATCCGCCGTCACGATTGTCGGCATTGAAGTACATGGTGCGAGAACTGACGGACGCCTTGCTGTCTTCGATGAAACCCGCGGCGCCTGCCTGCTGCGCCAAAACCCCTACGGCCACAGCCACGGCCAAAGTGGACTTATTCATTGTTAAGCTCCTCTCGTTTCTAATTCTTGTTTTCCTGGCCCGGATCGATGCCCGAGTCCGAAGGTTCGCGATTAGCGCCAGAGCGTGACCCACAAGTCAATCGTAACTTTGTGTGTCTACGACCATGGTCTAATCTCCGGTTTTTTGGTCCATGCAGGTTCATGAATTCGTCATGAACCTGAAAAGAATGGATACCTTCTTTTCTAATACCCTTTAGGAATTTAAACCCCGCATTTGCGCGCTATGGTGCTCCCCACGACAACGCGCCAGTCAATTCCTGAAGGGTATTAAGAGCGTCCTGTTTAGTCCGTTTTGCACTGAAGCAATCCAGACACAATTCCGTCACCCCAACAGCCAACCCAGCGCACTATCCGGGTCAATTGTTACAGTTTGTGTATCGGAAGATTTTTTCCGCTCACGGCGCAGCCGCCGTCCTTGCCGGCATGACCCGGCTCGATTCAGACGTCGTTTTCAGTGGTGGGAAATCAGGAGGAGAGTGTCAGAAGAAATACGCTGGGGTGGGGAGCTTGCAGCCTGTACCGGCTCCCCACCCCCTGATGAATCAAAGCGTCTTTTCGAAGATCTTCGAATTGCGCTGAAAGTTGTACAACGAGGCCCGCGCTGCCGGCAGACGCTCAACGCTGCTTGGCTCAAACCCACGCTCACGGAACCAGTGCGCAGTACGCGTGGTGAGGACGAACAATGTCTTCAGGCCTTGGGCCCGGGCACGAGTCTCGATGCGCTCCAGCAGTTCATCACCGCGACCGCCGTGGCGGTACTCCGGGTTTACTGCCAGGCAGGCCAGTTCGCCGGCATCCGATTCGGCAATCTGATACAGCGCCGCACAGGCGATGATCATGCCTTCACGCTCGACCACGCTGAACTGCTCGATCTCGCGCTCCAGCACTTCGCGCGAACGACGCACAAGAATCCCTTGCTCTTCCAGCGGGCTGATCAGGTCGAGCAAGCCGCCGACGTCTTCAATCGCCGCCTCGCGTACCAGCTCGAATTGCTCCTGGGCCACCAACGTACCGCCACCGTCACGGGTGAACAGTTCGGTCAGCAGCGCGCCGTTCTCGACGTAACTGACGATATGGCTGCGCGCCACGCCTCCACGGCAGGCTTCAGCGGCGGCATCCAGCAACTCCGCCTGATAATTGCTGTTGCCCAGACGCTGCAAATGCGCCGGCACTTGCTGCGGGCGCAGTTCACGCACCAGTTTGCCGTTCTCGTCGATCAGACCGAGGTCAGCGCCAAACAACAGTAACTTGTCGGCGCCCAGGTCAATGGCGGCGCGGGTAGCCACGTCTTCGCAAGCCAGATTGAAAATCTCGCCGGTCGGCGAATACCCCAGCGGCGACAGCAACACAATCGAACGCTCGTCCAGCAAACGGTTGATGCCCTTGCGGTCGACCCGGCGCACTTCGCCGGTGTGGTGATAGTCGACCCCTTCCAGCACACCGATAGGCCGCGCGGTAACGAGATTGCCGCTGGCCACGCGCAGACGCGAGCCTTGCATGGGCGAGGAAGCCATGTCCATCGACAGGCGCGCTTCGATGGCGATCCGAAGTTGGCCAACGGCGTCGATCACACATTCCAGCGTCGCCGCATCGGTGATGCGCATGCCGTGGTGGTAATGCGGAGTCAGGCCGCGAGCGGCGAGGCGGGTTTCAATCTGCGGACGCGAACCGTGCACCAGCACCAAACGCACGCCGAGGCTGTGCAGCAGCACGATGTCGTGGACGATGTTGCCGAAATTCGGATGCTCAACGCCGTCGCCGGGCAGCATGACGACGAAGGTGCAATCACGGTGAGCATTGATGTAAGGGGACGCGTGACGAAGCCAATTAACGTATTCGGGCATGAACCTGGGCCTGTAATAAATAGCAGCCGGAAAAAAGGGCGAAACGGAAAACGCACAGCGGGCTGGTGGTTATCGTCGGAACAGGCTTGGCGACACGCGCGTTCTCCTCATGAATACGGGTTGGGGTGCTGGCAATTTACAGCGTTTGATCGGGCAAAACACAGTCCCCTGTGGGAGCGGGCTCGCTCGCGAAAGCGGTGTATCAGGTACATCACTATCGACTGACACACCGCTTTCGCGAGCAAACCCGCTCCCACAAGGGGACATCAGGGTTTGTCCGGGCTCAGGCAGTAATGTTCAATCAACTGTCGCAATAGATGCACGGTAGGCTGCAAACGTGACATTTCAAGGTACTCGCCGGGCTGATGCGCACAGGCGATGTCGCCGGGGCCGAGCACGATGGTTTCGCAGCCCAGGCGCTGAAGATAAGGCGCTTCGGTGCCAAACGCTACTGCTTCGGCACGGTGACCGGTGAGCTTTTCGGCAATACGCACCAATTCGACATCTTCAGCCTGCTCGAACGGCGGGACCTCCGGAAACAACGGTTTGTAGTCGATCTTCACCTGATGCCGTTCGGCGACCGGGTTGAGCTTGCGCAGAATCTCGGCGCGCAGCACTTTCGGGTCCATGCCCGGCAACGGGCGCAAGTCGAATTCCAGGGAACACTGGCCGCAGATACGGTTGGGGTTGTCGCCGCCATGGATACAGCCGAAATTCATCGTCGGCTGCGGCACGCTGAACTGTGGGTTGTTGAATTCACGCTGCCACAACAGGCGCAAGCCACGCAGTTCGCCAATGGCATCGTGCATCGCTTCGAGGGCGCTGTGGCCCAGACGCGGATCCGACGAATGGCCGCTCTGCCCGAGAATGTCGATGCGCTCCATCATGATGCCTTTGTGCATGCGGATCGGCTTGAGCCCGGTCGGCTCGCCGATCACGGCAGCACGGCCCAGCGGCCGCCCAGCCTCGGCCAGCGCACGGGCGCCGGACATCGAGCTTTCTTCATCGCAGGTGGCGAGAATCAGCAACGGCTGCTTGAACGGCTGGGCGAGCAATGGCTGCACCGCTTCGATGATCAGGGCGAAAAAGCCCTTCATGTCACAACTGCCCAAACCGACCCAACGGCCATCGACTTCGGTGAGTGTCAGAGGATCGGTCTGCCACAACGCATCGTCGTACGGCACCGTGTCACTGTGCCCGGCCAGCACCAGCCCGCCGGGGCCGCTGCCGAAACTGGCGAGCAGGTTGAATTTGCCGGGGCTGACCTGCTGGATATCGCAACTGAAGCCCAGATCACCCAGCCATCCGGCGAGCAGATCGATGACCGCCCGATTGGACTGATCCAGGCTCGGTTGGGTGCAGCTGACCGACGGCGCGGCAATCAGCGCAGCGAACTGGTCTTTCATGGACGGCAAAGGCATCGCTGACTCCAACTCCCGAATTGAAGTCCATCATAGAACCATCCGGCGCCAGGAATAAACCGCCGCAGGGCGTAGGACGAATCAGTCCTGTACACTGCACGACCTTGGCAGCCACACATTCCCCCGGCTGCGCTCCCGATCCTGGATTTTCCGGCCATGCAGAAAGAAACCGAAATCAAACTCCGCGTCAGCCGCGAAACCCTCGCTGCCCTGCGCGAGCACCCGCTACTGAAAAAACGCAACAAAAGTGGCTGGGAACGCCGTGAGTTGATGAACCAATACTTCGACACCCCGGAGCGCGACCTGGCCCAGGCCAAAGTCGCCCTGCGCCTGCGCAAGGATGGCGATGAGGTGATTCAGACCCTCAAGACCCGTGGCCAGAGCGTTGCCGGTCTGTCCGAGCGTAATGAATACGACTGGAACCTGCCCAAAGCCAAGCTCGACGTGAAGAAACTCGACGGCGAATGCTGGCCCGAGGAACTGGCCGAACTGGACAAGAAAACCCTGAAGCCGATCTTCACCACCGATTTCGTCCGCGAGCGCGCCGAAATCGCCTGGGGCCGTGGCAAGAGCAAAGTGGTCATCGAAGCCGCGCTGGATCTGGGCCACGTCGTGGTCGGCAAACAGAAAGAAGAAATCTGCGAGCTAGAGCTGGAGCTGCGCGAAGGCGAGCCTGCCGCGCTGCTGGAACTGGCCGCCGAACTGGCTGAAACCCTGGCCCTGATGCCGTGCGACATCAGCAAGGCCGAGCGAGGCTACCGTCTATATGACGCCAACAGCTACTCGCTGAGCCTGCCGGCGCCGCAACTGACAACCGAAACGCCACTGGACGACGCCTTCGCCGCGCTGTGCTGGCACTTGCTCGGCAGCAGCCAGCGTCTGGCCGAACAGTACCGTTTCAACGGTCACTGGCGCCTGTTGCTGGACTGGGTCGAAAACCTGGCGGAAATGCGCGCCCTGCTCAGCAGCCTCGGTCAGGCTGCGCCGCGTCCGTCGACCCACGACCTGCGCGTCGCCCTCGATGCACTGCTGGAAGACTGGCGTCCGCTGGTTCAGGCCGGTATCGAAGACGAAGACGTGCGCAAAGCCGCGCCGGAGCAGTTCCTCGAAGAACTCCAAGACCCGCGCTGGGGCCTGTTCTCGCTGAACACCTCGCGCTGGTTGCTGGCCCGCACCTGGACCGCCGAGCGCAACACGCGCGGTAATCGTCAGGGTGGTGCGCAGTTGCACAGTTGGTTGCCGCGCCTGTTGGGCGAAGAAGCAACGTCCCTGCAATTGCAGCGCTATCAGCAACAGCCGGAAGATCTGGCCGAGCAACTGCCGCGTATCGAGCGCATTCAGGTCTGGCTGCACCACGCGCGCAACGTGCTGGAGATCCCGGAAATGGATCGCCTGTACGGCGAGCTGAACAAACTGGCGCAACTGGCCAACGAGCCGACCATCACTGACGAATTGCTCGATGCGCGCAAGCAGCAGGCGATTGCGGTTTATCAGAATCGCGCGTGGAAAATGTTGCTGCGCATGTAACACCGCTTTCGCGAGCAGGCTCGCTCCCACAGGGAAACTCATTCCAAATGTGGGAGCGAGCCTGCTCGCGAAGAGGCCATTACAGACGCCTGAAAACTCAAACCGGCAGGCTCGTTGTGGACTTGATCTCCGACAACGCCACAATCGAGTTCACTTCCTGAATCCCCGGCACCAGCGACAGCTTCTCGAAGAAGAACCGCTCATACGCCTCGATGTCCGCCGCAACAATGCGCAGCAGAAAGTCGACCGCGCCCATCAGCACATAACACTCCAGCACTTGCGGAAAACCACGAATCGCTTCGGTGAATTCGGTGAAGTTCGAACGCCCGTGCGCATTGAGTTTGATCTCGGCAAAGATCTGCGTGTTCAGGCCTATTTTCTTGCGATCCAGCAACGTCACCTGTCCGCGAATGATCCCTTCCTCCTTCATCCGCTGAATCCGCCGCCAGCACGGTGATTGCGACAGCCCCACCTGTTCGGCGATCTGCGCACTGGACAGCGAAGCGTCCTCTTGCAGCAGGGCGAGAATCTTGCGGTCGTAGCCGTCCAGTTCGCTATGCATAAAAAAACCTCAAATAGACCACTTTGCGAATTGATCTTCCGGACCATTCGCCAATAGCGCCCATCATAGATAAGAAATACCCGGCACCGAATGTAAAAATTCCTCCAGTGATTTTGGAGACTCGTCATGCCGCACCTCGAAGCCGTAACCCCCCTACCCGCCCGCGCCGACGTCTGGAACGTCAGCAACGCCCTTTGCCTGGCGCACTATCAGATCCTCGCCGAGGCCGAGCCGGATTTGCTGGTGCGAGTGCTGAACCTGTTCGCACTGCAATTGCTCACGCCCGAGCAGGTCAACGTGCAGCGGCTGGACGATCTGCTGTCGATCGACCTGATCATGGGCGGCCTGAGCTGGCATCGCGCTCAAGTGATTGCGGAAAAACTTCGTAACCTGATCAGCGTCTGCTCGGTGAATCTGCAAAACGCCGACAGCGCGTGGGATGCGCCAGCGCAGGCTGCCGGCTGACAAATCCGGCAACGGCTTCGTCGGGTAGTGGCCCAACGGTCTGCCGGGCCGCGACTATCCTTTGGCGCAACGTCGCTTAAAAGGAAGCCCGCATGTCCGTTCAACTCGCTATTCAGGACCGCTGGCTGGAACTCAACGATGTGCTGCGTGAACTGGTCGCCCAAGGCTTCATCAGCCAGAACTCGGCGGAGCAGGCGCTGAATGCGCGCCGCCGTCATGCTGCCCATGGCCAGATGCATCCACTGGAATTCATCGCCAGCCAACAACTGGACGACCTCAGCCGTCCGGGCAAGCACCTCGATCTGGAAAGCCTGACCCTATGGCTGGCGCAGCAGGCCGGGCAGCCGTACCTGCGCATCGACCCGCTGAAGATCAACGTCGCCGCCATCACCCCGCTGATGTCCTACGCCTTCGCCCAACGGCACAAGATCCTCGCCGTAGGAATCGACCGCGACTCGGTGACCGTGGCCAGCGCCCAGCCCTATGTGAACGGCTGGGAAGCCGACCTGACCCATGTCTTGAAGCTGCCGATCAAACGGGTGGTCGCCAACCCGGTAGATATCCAGCGCTTCAGCGTCGAGTTCTTTCGCTTGGCCAAATCGGTCAGCGGCGCGAGCAGTGGCGATCAGCAGAACGGTAACCTGGGCAATTTCGAGCAACTGCTCAACCTCGGTGCCAGCGATCAGGAGCCGGACGCCAACGATGCGCACATCGTCAACATCGTCGACTGGCTGTTCCAGTACGCCTTTCAACAGCGCGCCAGTGATATCCACATCGAACCGCGCCGCGAGCAAGGCACGGTACGTTTTCGCATCGATGGGGTGCTGCACAACGTCTATCAATTCCCGCCGCAGGTGACGATGGCGATTGTCAGCCGCCTGAAAAGCCTCGGCCGGATGAACGTCGCCGAAAAGCGCAAACCCCAGGACGGCCGGGTCAAGACCAAGACCCCAGACGGCGGCGAAGTCGAGTTGCGGTTATCAACGCTGCCCACCGCGTTTGGCGAAAAAATGGTCATGCGGATCTTCGACCCGGAAGTGCTGCTCAAGAACTTCGATCAGTTGGGTTTTTCCGCCGACGACCTGCGCCGCTGGCAGGACATGACCCGACAGCCCAACGGCATCATTCTGGTCACCGGGCCGACCGGTTCGGGCAAGACCACCACGCTGTACACCACGCTGAAGAAACTGGCGACGCCGGAGGTCAACCTCTGCACCATCGAAGACCCCATCGAAATGGTCGAGCCGGCATTCAACCAGATGCAGGTGCAGCACAACATCGATCTGAGTTTCGCCGCCGGGGTACGCGCGCTGATGCGGCAAGACCCGGACATCATCATGATCGGCGAGATCCGCGACCTCGAAACCGCCGAAATGGCGATTCAGGCTGCGCTGACCGGGCACTTGGTGCTGTCGACCTTGCACACCAATGACGCACCGAGTGCGATCAGCCGCTTGCTTGAACTGGGTGTACCGCATTACTTGATCAAAGCCACCGTTCTCGGGGTCATGGCCCAGCGTCTGGTGCGCACCTTGTGCCCGCACTGCAAGGCGCCGCTGACGCTCGAAGATGAGGACTGGCAAACCCTGACCCGCCCCTGGCAGGCGCCGCTGCCGGGCAGTGCCCATCGCGCCATCGGTTGCCTGGAGTGCCGCGACACCGGTTATCGCGGCCGCGCGGGGGTTTACGAAATCATGCAACTGAGCGACAGCCTCAAAGCCTTCATCACCCCGGACACCGACCTCACGGCGATCCGCCGCCAAGCGTTCAAGGAAGGCATGCGCAGCTTGCGCCTGTCCGGCGCACAGAAAGTGGCGGCAGGGCTGACGACGATTGAGGAGGTGCTGCGGGTGACGCCGCAGAGTGAGCACAAATAATCAGATTGCCATCAAGCTGTTCTTAAACCCGGGCCACGCCGTTACACTGGCGCCATCGCAACCCCATTGATCCATCCAACAAGGAATCGTTATGCAGACCGGAAGTGTGCTTTTACTGTTTGTGGTCCTGGCAATCGCCATTCTGTTCATGGGTTTCAAAGTCGTGCCGCAGGTTTCGAGTGGACGGTCGAACGCTTCGGGCGCTACACCAACACCCTCAAACCTGGGCTGAACATCATCATTCCGGTGATGGATCGTATCGGTCGCAAGATCAACGTGATGGAAAGCGTGCTGGATATCCCGCCCCAGGAAGTCATCACCTCCGATAACGCCACGGTGCAGATCGACGCCGTGTGTTTCTTCCAGGTGGTCAACACGGCCCAGGCCGCCTACGAGGTGAACAACCTCGAACACGCCATTCGCAATTTGCTACAGACCAACATCCGCACCGTGCTCGGCTCCATGGAGCTGGACGCCATGCTCAGCCAGCGTGACAACATCAACGAACGGCTGCTGCGCACCGTCGACGAAGCCACCGCCCCATGGGGCATTAAAATCACCCGGATCGAAATAAAGGACATCAGCCCGCCCGCTGACCTGATGGCTGCCATGTCCGGTCAAATGAAAGCCGAACGTATCAAACGTGCGCAGATCCTAGAAGCCGAAGGCCTGCGAGCCTCGGCGATCCTCACCGCAGAAGGCAAGAAGCAGGCGCAGATTCTGGAAGCCGAAGGTAGCCGTCAGGCCGCGTTTCTTGAATCCGAAGCCCGCGAGCGTCAGGCCGAAGCCGAAGCCCAGGCGACCAAAGTGGTGTCCGAAGCCATCGCCGGCGGCAACGTACAAGCAGTCAACTATTTCGTCGCGCAGAAATACATCGACGCACTGGGCAAACTGGCCTCGGCCAACAACAGCAAAGTCATCCTCATGCCACTGGAAGCCAGTTCGATGATCGGCGCGGTGGGTGGGATTACCGAAATTGTCAAAGCGACTTTTGACGGCAAGAAGGTCTGAGTCATGCCGACCGAACTGTTCACCTTCTGGAGCTGGCTGGGGCTGGGCACCGTGTTGCTGATCCTCGAAGTGTTCGGGGCTGGCGGCTATCTGCTTTGGATCGGCATGGCGGCTGCCGCTGTCGGGGTCACAACGTTTGTCTTGCCGACGCTGCCGTGGGAAATCCAGCTGGTGCTGTTTGCGCTGTTTTCGATCCTGACCGCGCTGTATTGGTGGCGACGCCAACGCACCGCGGTGCGTCGCAGTGATCAACCACTCCTGAACCTGCGGGGGCAGGAATTGATCGGCAACGTGTTCGTGGTCAGCGAAGCGATTGCCGACGGTCACGGCAAGATCAAGGTTGCTGATGGCGTGTGGATCGCCAGAGGGCCTGACACACCGGTTGGCGAGCGTGTTCGCGTGACCGGGCAACAAGGCGCGATTTTGTTGGTTGAGCATGCCGAATGATTGCGTACGGAACCGGATCGGGAAAATGACGATCCAACGCCGTAGTTAACCCCCAGGAGTCACCTCATCATGCGTCTCAAACTTGCTGTCGCCACGCTGGCCTTGCTGTCCCTTCCCGTTGGTTCGGCCATGGCGGACAGCTTTTGGCGTAACGTCATTTCGTCCGGTGCTACCACCGGTTCGACTTACCTGACCTTCAAGGATCACAAATTGATCGTCGCGGCACAGGACGATGCCGGCAGTTTCGTTGCCAGTGACGGCGGCATTCGCGGTCCGTATCTGGAAGCAGCGATGCAGAAAGTCCGCGCCGACAACCCGGGCCTGCAAGCGACGGACATGGAATTGGCGAATGCGATTCTGGCGAAGAACGCCGTGGCTTCCGAATAAGCCTTTCGCCCACAAAAATGCCGCTCGATTGAGCGGTATTTTTTTGCTCGCTATTTCAGATTCACCACAGAACCCTGTGGGAGCGGGCTTGCTCGCGAAGGCGTCAGTCCAGCCAACCTTTCTACTGACTGACACACCACTTTCGCGGG
>NZ_JAIHLQ010000059.1 GCF_019733355.1 Pseudomonas baetica
TATCGATGCCAAAGAGCCGCTGCGAATCAACGTTCCCGGTCTGCACCTGACCCCGATCAAGGGCGGCAAACTGGAGCTGTACTACCAACTGCAGATCGATAGCAAAGTGCTTAAAGAGATGGACCGGATCAGCTCCAGCCATGCCATTCGCGAATCCATCCACGCCGATATCCTGCAAGTCGGCGAACCGCGTCTGGAACTGCCAGAACCTGAAGTACAAGGCCTGATCGACGGCGCCCTGCCCGCCGACACCGACGGCACCACCCTGACCGTGATCTATCTGGACACGGTCAAGGGCGACGAGGTGATCTGGGAATGGGCCGGCTCGAAAACCGGCACGGCCAGCGATTCGGTCACCTTGAGCGATTTCACCGCCGGCAAGGAAGTGCCGTTTTCCATCAAGGCCGGATTGATCAAGGGCAACGAAGGCGGCACGGTGTCAGCCTCGTATTTCATCAAGCGTGCGGTGGGCGGTACCAGTTATGCCAATGCGCGGGTGTTCAGCGTCGGGGTGGCGCTGGATCTGAAAGAACCGGATATCAAAGAAGCGCCGAACGGCACCAGCCTTGATCCGTTCCAGGCGCAGACCACACTCACCGCCGTGGTCGGCTACACCGGCATGCTCAAGGACGACAAGATCATCGTGACCTGGACCGGCGCCACCGGCACCCCCGCTGGCGGCTCGCACACGACCGCCCAGTGGCCGGTGACCACCGTCGGGCCGCAAGAGATTCCGTTGGCCGTTTCAGTGACTGCCTTCAACCTGGGCAAACCGGTGACGGTGAGTTACACGATGATTCGTGGCAGCAATAAGCCGGAAGAATCGAGAACGCGGGAGTTGGCGGTGTTGCCGATTGCCGATGACGATCCGAGAATGGGAATACCATTGATCACCCAGGCAGCCAACAACGGCGCTGGTCCTCAGTTCGACGTCGGCGCACTGACCGGCAACGCCACCATGCGCGTGAACAGCTGGCCGCTGATTGCGCTCTTGCAGTACGTATGGCTGGATGTCATAGGCACCAAGAAAAACGGCGACGTCTATGACAAAACATTCTTGGAGAGCCCTTTTTCGCAAACCACCCCTACATGGATCAGCCAGGGTTTTTACACCCACGAGCTCCCCCTCAAGGACCTGAAAGAGCTGAAGGACGGCAGTGAGTTGAGGATGGACTTCAGGGCTGGGCTTAGTGGTCATGTCGGTGATATTTACGCGGTGAAATTTGCGGAGCGTATTTATAACGTCAAGGCTGTGGAGGATGTGAAACCAACCCTTACCTCAGTTAAAGGTTCCCCCAGCGGCGTCGAAATCTCCGACAACGCCCTCACGGTGGAAACCGCCGTGACCCTGATCGGTAAAGCCGCCAAGGGTCAAAAAGTCGATGTATTCGTCGACGGCGCGCGCAAAGATACAGCCGACGCCGATGCGACGTCCGGCGAATGGACATTGCTGGTTTCGGGCCTAAACATCGCCGCTCATACCTTCAAAGCCAAGGCGCTGTACGACTCGGGCGCTGAATCGGCGGAACGGACACTGACTGTCGTGGCCCTGGTCGCCCCGACGCTGGACAACGTACTGGATGGTAACAACGTAGAAGTGCCCGAGGGCAAGACCACCGTCAGCACCACGTTGAAACTCAAAGGCAAGGCAAGTAAAGGCCAAGCAGTCGAGATTTTTGACGGTAACGGTGGGTCCGCCGTGTCCAAAGGCACTGCGTCCGCCCATGAAGCGACAGGCGATTGGGAGAAAACCATCACCGTACCGGAGGGTGGTCGCCGGTTATATGCAAAGGCACTTTATGCCGTAAGCCCGGTGTATTCGAATGTTCGGTTACTGACCGTTACAGCCGCCACCGCACCGACGATCACCTCGGTCAAAGGCTCGCCGAGCGGCGTGGAAATCCCACCGGGCGGCACCACCGCGGAAACGGCCGTGACTCTGACCGGCAGCGCCGCCAAGGGCCAGAAAGTCGATATCCTCGATGGCATCACGTCCAAAGGTCAACCCGACACGGATCAAGCAACAGGGATCTGGACATTAACCGTTACAGGCCTGAGCGTGGGCGCGCACAGTTTCAAAGCAAAGGCGCTGTACGGTTCGGCCGCAGAGTCGGCAGTCAGGACAATGACCGTAAAGGAAGGTACTGCAGAACTCATCGTGGATGATTCTGACGTAGTACTTACTGGACTCAGAATATCGATCGCTGGATCCGGACTCCCATGGGTCAGCGCAGGAGGCGATCCAGGAGGGACATTCGTAAATCGCCCTGCGACCGGAGGAGAACCTCCTTATACGTTCACATCATTCAGCCCGCAGGTCGCCAGCGTCGATAGTCTAGGAAAAATCCGAAGTCACATTCCCGGCAACACAACCATCACAATCAAGGACAGTAGTGGCCAATCGAAAACAATCAATGTTAAGTCAAGCACTCGAACTGTCACGGCACGTTTCAGTAGGACGCCGATGAGTTCGGCTGCATATAGATCATGGGTCTCATCTCTCGGCGGGATTGAGCCTAACGAACAACACCATCTGGCAATGAACACTCAGTACACCAGTACCTTGGGATATGCAGAAACATGGAGGGCATCTTCCGCTATCTCGCCCCAATCGGGATATGCCCTACAAGTCCAGCCTCCGCCAGGAAACTGGTTGGGGCTGTACGTTACCTACTATCATGAGACAGGAAATTATCCAGCTGGAAACATCTGCTTCGTCGGTTGAGTTTAAAAGACATCTTGAGACAAGCCCCCGAGGCTGCACACTCTTGCCCCATTGCCTACCGATACGCCAGTGTTAAACGGGATGTTAAACGGGGCCAGACCACGTTTTCCGATTTTTAGACTAAAAGGTCGCAGCCTTCGGCGGCTCAGATAACTGTGTAGAAGTTGCCGAAGGTTACGATTTTTTGTTTTGGGGAAAACTGGCGGAAGGCAGCCGGCGTCGAACCTGTCCGGGATCGGATGCCGTCCCCGACCGCGTTTGAAGCTCGGCCGCGCCACCGGGCGCGATTGCCTTCTTTGAACTCATTGCCCGTCGGCGTGGGCTAGGACGGCTAATAGGGATAGACCAAGTTTTCACCCAGACAATCTTCCGATCTTTTGCATTTTAAACGCAGGTGTTTAAAAGACACCTCCAGACACGCCTTCAAGGCTACAAATTCTTGCGCCATTGCCTACAGCTACGCCAGAATCCGCCGGGTTGTGCGCCTTGGTGGCGGGTTCTATTGTGGATCGGTCGCTGATTACTTCAGTGATCGGGTCCCCCGGGACTTGCTCGTGCACGGCTAAAGCGGACCGATGGCATCGGTCAGGCATCGACCGGCAGAACCCTGACCTATTCGGCGGTAATAACGCCAGCCATCATCTTGGTGACCGACTCCAAGGGAGTGCCGATACCCGACAACGGCGTCACCCTCGACACCAGCGATGGCAAGTGGGAACAGGAAATAAAAAGGCTGAGCGTGGCCGCGCACAGTTTCACAGGGCGGGCGCTGTACGGTTCGCGTCCAGAATCGGCGGCCCGAACGCTGACTATCGTACCCGTGGTGGTACCGACGCTGGATAACGTTCTGGATAGACACAACGAAGAAGTACCCGAGGGCACATCCACCGTCAGCACCACGTTGCAATTCAAAGGCAAAGCCAGCCGGGACTAGGTAGTCGAGGTCTTTGACGGCAAAGGTGCGAGTGCAGTGTCCAAGGGATCGGCAACAGCGCATGCCACAACGGGCTTATGGGAGAAAACGATCACCGTAGTGCTGGGTGGTAGACGGTTGTATGCAAAAGCACTTTATCCCGTCAGCTAGGTGTATTCGAATGTGGTATTGACCCTTGATCGCGCCATAAGTGTCTACGCCAGAACTGACTACAGTCGCAATATTGACAGCAACGACTTGCGCGGCTTGTCTGGAAATGTCGGGATTCGGATCAGTTGGTAAACCTTCCGTCGGTAATAAAATGTCTATGCATCGGGGGGTATTCCTCGTTCTCTCCTACAAACAACTACTTGGTTATTTTCAAATAAACAAATAGTTGCGCAACCCAAATAACACCGACCACTCATCGATCAATTTCTTGACGCATGCTTGTGGTTCTTCTTATCTCTACCTTACTACCCCCGGAATAACCCTCCGGGCCGAACCATCGGACACTCGCGAAATCGAGCGGCCATGGATCTGCCCGCTCCATTCGGTCACCCCTCGTTCGGGGTAGGAGAGACGCCACATCGAGATGCCGCATGCGCTTGCAAGGTAGGCCTCCATGAGAACTTCAATCACCCCACGCGAGATCAAAATCACCTTCTGCACAGTCTCGAGTTTTCTCTTGCTGTGCTCATCCATGGAGGCGCAGGCAGCCCCTGCGGCGGATGAAGCGACACCGTGGTATCGAGAGAACGTACCCGTCATCACATTGCCTGCGACGGTCATCACCCCGGACCGGCAACGGTTCAATCCCCTATCTGATCGGCAAATTGCGAGGCTGATCACCGAAGAACTCGCGCCAGGCGCTTGGGACCTGCTCTACGGACAAAGTGCCCGAAAGGCGCAAACCGATGTGTTGTCTTCGGGTTTCGCGATGCCCGGCGGCTCTGACTGGAAGGGCCCCGCCGTACTGATTCTGCAAAGCGGCGACGGCCCTACGCAGAAAATCGGCCTGATGGGCGGCCCGAACCAGATTCAAGCCAATGGCAACGGGCAAATCATCAGCCGCGCCCTGGCCGACCCGACCACCGACTCCCTCAACCTGCAAGGCCAGCGCCTGGGCGCCTATTACAGCCTGATCGGTGCGCGGGGATGGCACGTCGACTTGTCGGCCAGCGGTGGACGAGTCAGCGGATTCAGCCGCGATGAACGAGGTGCGCGGCAGGCCACAGAAGGCAGCGCCATGACGTTCTCGGTCGAAGGCGGTTTCCCGATTGGTTTGAGTGAAAACTGGGTGATCGAACCCCAGGCGCAATTGGTCAATCAGCGCATCACCCTCGACACCCCCAACGCTGGCTCAGGCCACGCAACATCCAAAGACCTCTCAGCCTGGAGCGGCCGCGTCGGAGCACGCTTGAAAGGCAGCTATGACTTGAGTGGTCTGCCGGTCGAGCCGTACCTGCGCACCAATCTCTGGCACACGGTCTATACCGGCAGCACGGTGACTCTGGATAAGGTCGACAAGATCAGCAGCAGCCGCAAATCATCGACCGTCGAGTTGGGACTGGGGCTGGTGGCTCGGGTGACGCCGGCGGTGAGCCTGTATGTGAGTGCCGATTACAGCAGTGATGTGGATGACAATGATTTGAATGGCTTGATTGGCAGTCTCGGCGTACGGATGCGTTGGTGAGGCTTCGGTTTCCCGGCGTCTGAGCTGACACCTTCGCGAGCAAGCCCTCTCCCACATCTGGAATGCATTCCTCTGTGGGAGCGGGCTTGCTCGCGAAGGCAGCGACTCGGTGTGGGCTCAACCCTCAGGCTTGAGGATCAACACCGCCAGCGGCGGCAAATTCAGCTCCAGCGACAACGCCTGGCCATGGCTCGGTACTTCTTCGGTAAACGCCCCGCCACCGTTGCCATAGTTGGAACCGGCATAGGTATCAGCGTCGCTGTTGAGCAACTCGCTCCAACGCCCGGCGAACGGCACACCCACACGATAGGAATGACGCGGCACGGGGGTGAAGTTGGCCACCACCAGCACGGGCTTACCGTCCTTGCTCCAACGCAGCCAGGCATAAACGCTGTTGATCGCATCGTCGCCAATCAACCACTGGAAACCCTGCGGCGCGTCATCCTGATCGTGCAATGCCGGCTCTTCGCGATAGAGACGGTTGAGGTCGCCCACCAGTTTCTGCACGCCTTTGTGCTCGGAATACTGCAACAGATACCAATCAAGCTGTTGGTCGTGATTCCACTCGCGCCACTGGCCGAACTCGCAGCCCATGAACAGCAACTTCTTGCCAGGATGGGTCCACATGAAACTCAGATAAGCCCGCAGGTTGGCGAATTTCTGCCAGCGATCGCCGGGCATCTTGTCGATCAACGAGTGTTTGCCGTGGACCACTTCATCGTGGGAGATCGGCAGAATGAAACGCTCGGACCAGGCGTAGACCAGGCCGAAACTCAACTCATTGTGGTGATGGGCGCGGTACACCGGGTCCTGCTGAATGTAATGCAGCGAATCGTGCATCCAGCCCATGTTCCATTTGTAGGCAAAGCCCAGACCGCCCTGCTGCGTACTCTGACTGACGCCCGGCCACGCCGTGGATTCCTCGGCGATTACCAGTGCACCCGGGGCCTCCAGGTCGACCACGTCGTTCAAGTGCCGCAGAAAGTCGATGGCTTCGAGGTTTTCACGCCCGCCATGCCGGTTCGGTACCCATTCGCCAGCCTTGCGCGAATAGTCGCGATAGAGCATCGAAGCCACCGCATCGACTCGCAGGCCATCGATGTGGAAATGCTTCAACCAATGCAGCGCCGACGCCAGCATGTAACCGTGTACTTCGGTGCGCCCGAGGTTGTAGATCAACGTGTCCCAATCCTGATGGAAACCCTCCAGCGGATTGCCGTACTCGTACAGCGCGGTGCCGTCGAATTGCGCCAGGCCGTGGGTATCGGTGGGGAAATGCGCCGGTACCCAATCGAGAATCACGCCGATATCCGCTTGGTGGCAGGCGTTGATGAACTCGGCGAATTGCTCCGGCGTGCCGTAACGGGCGCTCGGCGCAAATTGCGACAACAACTGATAACCCCAGGAACCACCGAACGGGTGCTCCATGATCGGCATCAACTCAATGTGGGTGAAACCCAGTTCCTTCACATACGGAATCAATCGCTCTGCCAATTCCGGCCAGGTGTACTGGCGCGCCACTTCACCCAGATCATCCAGTTCACACTGCCAGGAACCGGCGTGCAGTTCATAAATAGACAGCGGCGCCGAATGTTGCTGCCGCTCGCGACGGCCGCTCATCCAGTCGTGATCCTGCCAGTCGACTTGCAGCGGCGCAGCGACTTTCGATGCGGTGTCCGGCGGCAGGCTGGTGGCCAGCGCCATCGGGTCAGCCTTGAGCGGCAGAATCCCGTGAGCGCCAAGAATTTCGTATTTGTACAACTCCCCCGCTTGCAGGCGCGGGATGAATAACTCCCATACCCCGGACGGATGACGCAGGCGCATCGGGTGCCGGCGCCCGTCCCAGACGTTGAAGTCACCGACAACCGAGACCCGTCGGGCATTCGGCGCCCACACGGCAAATCGCACGCCTTCAACGCCATCCACAGTGGTCAGTTGCGCGCCGAGGCACGAACTGAGGTCGCGGTGATTGCCTTCGGCAAACAGATACAAATCCATCTCGCCCAGCAACTGACCTAAGCTGTAGGGGTCTTCCGCCACCTGCTCGCCACCGGCCCAACGGGTACGCAATTGATACGGCCGTGTCTGATCGAAGTGGCCGACAAACAGCCCCGGCGTTTCAGTCTGCTCAAGCGCGCCGCGCTCTTGCCCGGTCTCTTTGTCCAGCACCGAAACATTCAACGCGCCGGGCAGAAAAGCCCGAATGAATTGTCCGCCGGCGCCATCGCCGTGCGGGCCAAGAATGGAAAACGGATCGTGATGCTCAGCACGGACCAAGGCGTCGATATCCTTCGCCGTGGGCAGCAATGCTTCTTTGACTTGACCCTGTTCCTTGTTCGAGAAACTCATGACTACTCTCCACCAAGATCGGAAAAGGGTTTAAGCCCCGTCAATAACCCATACAAACCGTGCAACGGCACGGGCAGCCACGCGGGGCGATTTTCGGCTTCATAGGCCACTTCATAGGCCGCCTTCTCCAGGCCGAACAACGCCAATGCGGCGTCGGCGCCTTCAGGATCTTGCCAAGCATGATCAAGACTAGCTGCCGCCCGGCGATATGCCTGAACAAATGCCTCTCGCGCCTCCTGCAAATAGCGATCCGCAACACGATGACGTGATGCTTCGGATTCGGGGCTGTGGTCGACGTTGTGCACGTTGATGGTCATGGCTGCCGCGTAATCGAAAGAACGCAGCACACCGCTGACATCCTTGTACGGGCTGTGTTTGCCGCGACGTTCGCTCAATGGCCGTGCAGGTTCGCCCTCGAAATCGATCAGAAAGGCATCGCCCTTGATCACCAGCACCTGACCCAAATGCAGGTCACCGTGGACACGGATCCGCAAACCGCCGACAGCTTTTTTCGCCAGATCCTGCACATGGGCAAGGATGGTTTTTTTCTCGTCGATCAGTCGTTTAACCAGCTTCTGATCCGCCGCGCTGAGTTCGCCCTGATGCTGCTTGAGCAGTTTCAGAGCCTGTTCGACCTGAGCGGCGACGTCCTTACCGGTGGCCTGAATGTCCTTGGCCGTACTGATTTGCGGTGCAAAGTCGGGATTGTCGGTCGGCGCCGCCAGCACCTGATGCATTTCGCCCAGGCGCTGACCGAGCATCCCGGCAAAATCCTTCAACTCACCCAAGGCGTTGTAATGCTGTTCCTGCTCGGACATGGCATCGGCCAGCTCATCGCGTAATGCCCGTTCGAGGTTGTTTTGCGTCCATTCCCAGGCATCGCCCTGATTGCTCAGATAGCCTTGGGCGATCATCAACAGATTGTCTTCGCCCTTCGCATCGCGGCGGATCACCGAACCCAGCAGCGGGGAGATATTGGCAAATCCGGCAGCGGTCAGGTAAGCGCTCATCTCCAGTTCCGGGTGTACGCCAGAAGCGACTTTGCGGATCAGCTTAAGGACTACGCTGTTGCCGATGACCACCGAACTGTTCGATTGCTCGGCCGACAGATAACGCACCTCGGATTCACTGCCCAGCGCCAGTGTTTCCAACAGCGGTGTCGGGGCGAAGCGGATTTCGCCATCAGCCGATTCGAGCACTGCGTTGTTCTGCATGCCCTGCAATACGGCGCGGATAAACGCTTCGAGACTGAATGCGTCTGTAATCAAACCGACCTGACGCACCCGACGCACGCGGGCCAATGCCAGTTGCTGAGGCAGCGCCGCGCCGACCTGATCCTCTGAGATAAAGCCAAACGGCAGTTGATAACGGTGGGTCTGGCCGCCGCTGGTGACTTCGATCTCGCTGAGCAGCACCGGATGCTCGGCGTCGCCGAACCGCACGCCGTAGGCCAGATGCACCTTGTCGATGGCGGCATCCTTGCCGGCGAACCAACGGCGGTTTTGCAGCCAGCTCGGCAGAATGCCTTGCTCCAGGGTCGCGCGGGCTGGCGCCTCGAGCAGTTCCTCCATGCGTTTTTTCAGCACCAGGGTGGTGAAGTCCGGCAGGCTCTGCGCCGGTTCCACATGCCAGCTCGGCATCTGGTTTTCCGCCGCGAGGGCGAACCAGTAGAAACCGTACGGTGCCAAGGTCAGGAGGAAATTCAACTGACCGATGGGTGGGAAGGCGTTACCGCCGAGCATCTCCACCGGGACCATGCCGACGTAGGCCGACAGATCGAGCTCCGCCGCTTGGGCGCTGCGCGACACGTTGCCCACGCAGAGAATGATTTCGTGTTTGCCATCGGCGTCGGTGAACTCGCGGGTATAAGCCAGAATCCGTCGGTTGCTCGGCGAGAGCATTTTCAACGTGCCACGGCCAAACGCTTTGGATTGCTTGCGCACGGCGAGCATGCGCCGCGTCCAGTTGAGCAACGAATGCGGGTCGCCGGCCTGGGTTTCGACGTTGACCGACAGATAGCCGTATTGCGGGTCCATGATCGGCGGCAACACCAGGCTAGCCGGGTCGGCGCGGGAGAATCCGCCGTTGCGGTCGATGGACCACTGCATGGGCGTTCGCACACCGTCGCGGTCGCCAAGATAGATGTTGTCGCCCATGCCAATTTCATCGCCGTAATACAGGGTCGGCGTGCCCGGCATCGACAGCAGCAGGCTGTTGAGCAACTCGACCCGGCGGCGATCACGCTCCATCAACGGCGCCAGACGCCGACGAATGCCGAGGTTGATCCGCGCCCGGCGATCAGCGGCGTAGTAGTTCCACAGGTAATCGCGCTCCTTGTCGGTGACCATCTCCAGCGTCAGCTCATCGTGGTTGCGCAGGAAAATCGCCCATTGGCAGTTGGCAGGGATTTCCGGGGTTTGGCGCAAAATATCGGTGATCGGGAAGCGATCTTCCTGAGCCAGCGCCATGTACATGCGCGGCATCAGCGGGAAGTGAAAGGCCATGTGGCATTCGTCGCCATTCAAGCCGTGCGCGTCGGTATCGCCAAAATACAACTGGGTGTCTTCCGGCCATTGGTTGGCTTCGGCCAGCAACATGCGGTCGGGGTAATTGGCATCGATCTCGGCACGGATCTGCTTGAGGACGTCGTGGGTTTCCGGAAGGTTTTCGTTGTTGGTGCCGTCGCGTTCGATCAAGTACGGGATCGCGTCGAGGCGCAGACCGTCGATGCCCATGTCCAGCCAGTAACGCATCACCGACAGCACGGCCTTCATCACTTGCGGATTATCGAAGTTCAAATCCGGCTGATGGGAATAAAAACGGTGCCAGAAGTATTGGCCGGCGACCGGATCCCAGGTCCAGTTGGACTTTTCGGTGTCGAGAAAGATGATCCGCGTGCCGTCGTATTTCTGGTCGTCATCCGACCACACGTAAAAGTCACGTGCAGCCGAGCCCGGTTTGGCTTTGCGCGCCCGTTGAAACCACGGGTGCTGGTCGGAGGTGTGGTTGATGACCAGCTCGGTGATCACCCGCAAACCACGTTTGTGCGCCTCGGCGATAAAGCGTTTGGCGTCGGCCATGGTCCCGTAATCGCTGTGCACGCCACGGTATTCGGCGATGTCGTAGCCGTCATCGCGACGCGGCGATGGATAGAACGGCAACAGCCAGATGGTATTGACGCCGAGCTCGGCGATGTAATCGAGTTTGGCGATCAGGCCGGGAAAGTCGCCGATACCGTCATTGTTGGAGTCGAAAAATGATTTGACGTGAACTTGATAAATCACCGCATCCTTGTACCAGAGCGGGTCTTTGATAAAGGTGGCAGCCTTGGGTTTCTTCGCCATGTGAAACTCCTGTTCGATTCAGGAAAACAAATTATTCCCTGTAGAAACTGGTCACTGTGGAAGCCGGCAAAGCAGCTCCCACATCTGATCTTCGCCAACTTCAGGAAGCGCTTATCCGCCAAATCCCGAACGGCTGGTACGCCGGGTCAATACGCATGAACTGATACTTGCCGTACCACTCCCAGCGATGCCCGCTCATCAAGTCTTCGCCGTGGGTGGTCGCGTCGTCCGGCAGGCCCATCTCCCAAAGCGGCAGCTCGAAATTCGCTTCCTGCACGTTGTGCGGGTCAAGGCTGACCGCTACCAGAATGAAGTTGCGGCCATCAGCGCTGCGTTTGCCGAAATACAGGATGTTGTCGTTCCACGCGTTGTAGACCTTCAGGCCCAGGTGGGTGTGCAACGCCGGGTTTTGCCGACGGATGCGGTTGAGCTGGGCGATCTCGGCAATAATGTTGCCGGGGGCGTTGAAATCGCGGACGCGGATCTCGTATTTCTCCGAATCCAGATACTCCTCTTTGCCCGGCACCGGCGCCGCTTCACACAGCTCGTACCCCGAATACATGCCCCAAAGGCCCGAGCCCATCGTCGCCAGCGCGGCACGAATCAAGAACCCTGGACGCCCCGAGTCATGCAGGAACGCTGGGTTGATGTCCGGCGTGTTGACGAAAAAGTTCGGCCGGTAACATTCGCGCCACGGCGATTCATTGAGTTCGGTGAAGTAAGCCGCCAGTTCCGCCTTGGTGTTGCGCCAAGTGAAATAGGTGTAGCTCTGGGTGTAACCGACCTTGCCCAATCGCGCCATCATCGCCGGCGTGGTGAACGCTTCCGCGAGGAAGATCACCTCCGGATGCTGCGCTCGCACATCGGCAATCAGCCATTGCCAGAACGGCAGCGGCTTGGTGTGCGGGTTGTCGACACGGAAGATCTTCACGCCCTCCTCGACCCAACCGACGATGATGTCACGCAGCTCAACCCAGAGACTCGGTATCGCGTCGGGCGCGTAAAAATCAACGTTGACAATGTCTTGATATTTCTTTGGCGGGTTTTCCGCGTATTTGATCGAGCCGTCCGGCCGCCAGTTGAACCAGCCCGGATGCTGTTTGAGCCACGGGTGATCCTGGGAGCACTGGATGGCGAAGTCGAGGGCGATCTCCAGCCCATGATCGGCGGCAGCCACCACCAGCCGACGGAAGTCTTCGCGGGTGCCGAGTTGCGAGTGAATGGCCTCGTGACCCCCCTCTTCGCTGCCAATCGCGTAAGGACTGCCAGGATCCTGCGGCCCAGCGCTCAGGGAATTGTTGCGGCCCTTGCGATGGGCGCGACCGATCGGGTGAATCGGCGTGAAATACAGGACGTCGAAGCCCATGTCCTGAATCATCGGCAACCGCGCGTGCACGTCATTAAAGGTGCCATGACGGTTGGGGTCATCGGTGATCGAGCGCGGAAACAACTCATACCAACTGGCAAACTCGGCCAGTTCGCGCTCGACATCCATGGGAAATTCGGCGCTCACGCTCAAATAGGCGCGGTGATCGGCCTGGGTCATCAAATGCGCACTGCGTGAGTGCAGAAACAGCGCCACCTGCTCGGTTTCGAGCAGGCCGGACAGTTCATGGTGCAGCGCCGCGAGTTGTTCGCTGAGCGAACCTTCACTGCGTTCGGCAGCCTGTTGCACCATGCTGCGGCCTTCTTGCAGCTCAAGCGAGACCGGCACCGCCGCGTTGTGCTTCTTCTCTAATTCATACTGAAAACTGGCGAAATGGTCGATCCACGCTTCGATGCAATACAGATAACGGCCCTGATCTTCCGGGCGGAAGCTGCCTTGCCAGCCGTTGTTGCCCAGCTCCGACATGACCTCGCTTTGCCACGTCTCTTTGCCTTCCTCGCGCCAGCGAATGCGCACCGCCAACTTGTCGTGACCGTCGGCGAATACCTTGCTGGTGACCACCACATCGCGCCCGACAATGGATTTGACGGCAAACTGACCGCCATCGAGGGTCGGCATGGTGTTTTCAATGACGATGCGCGGCAGCAGCAAAGCTTGCGACAGCGGCATGTGCGGGTTGTAGTTCAGTTCAGAAGGTTTTTCAGCAGTCATCGAGCATCTCTCCTTAACGCCCCAAGGACGCTCTTGTGCCGGATCAGTGTTCACAACGAGGCACCTGCCCCAACATGAACGCACTTAAGTTCCGAGCGACCGGCGCCGGGAAAAGTTCACAGGGATTTGCCTGCACAAAAAAGCGGATCGAATTCGCTGCGAGGTGGTCAATCCACTTAAGCACTTCTCACGCCATGTGCCACACGGAGGTCATCAGATGAGTATCCCGATTCCGGCCGAAACGCCTGATCCGAACATCGACAAACCCACTTTGCCCGAGACCGAGCCCCAGCCGATTCCCGAGCAGGAGCCGCCGGGCACCACGCCACCGGCCAAGGAAGAACCGCCAACGACCATGCCGCCGGTGATTGTTGCGCCTGATTGATGACGGTCCGTCATCGGTGATCCCTATCAAAGGGTTTTGCGATGCGTGGCATCACGTTGAAGACCGCCGCCATGAGCAGGCGACCATTAATCGGTTGCGCAGAACGACCAGCAAAGCCTGCCCCCTAACCTTTCAGGCACCTCTGAAAAAGGACCGTCCCATGCCCGTTCGAATCGAAAACCAGACCTGTTTTTTCAGCACTGAAAACGGCGAAGAAATCCGCCTGTGCGGCGACTTGACCGTGATCACCGACAGCGAGAAAGCCATGTCGGCGGTGGAGATCGAAGGCCAGCGCATTTACATCACCGAAGCAGAAGCCGACGCATTGACCGTTGCAGGCGCCAAGGATGGGCGTAAGCATTTGAAGGCTGACGAGGGTGATTCGGTGATTTGACTGACCTTGATCAACACAGCGCGCAAACGCCTGAGATAGGGGTTTGCGCCTGTGCCTACGGGCTGCTTCAAGTTGTCGCAGGCAGGCCGACAAACGCCATCTGATACGCTTTTTATTAAAATAGCTGAGCCTGTTATGCAAACAGATCGGCGCTCATAGTGCATCGGCCTGATGGAGGCTGATGAGCGAACGACCATGAGCGAACAAATCCCCGTCCGAACCGTAGAAGTTGAACCACCCCACATAAAAAGTGTGCCGGGTCGCCCAATCAAGGCGAAGAACGCGTCCAGCGATAACCAGATTCACACCCGCAGCTTTACCGGCCTGTTTCGAACCCTGCGCATGAGTGGCGCGGGGTTCTTGTTTTTGCTGTTTTTCGGCACCGTGTGGCTGAACTGGGGCGGGCGTCAGGCCGTTCTCTGGGACCTTTCCGAAAGTAAGTTCCACATCTTTGGCGCAACTTTTTGGCCGCAGGATTTCATCCTGCTGTCTGCTCTGCTGATCATTGCCGCGTTCGGCCTATTCGCCATCACGGTGTTTGCCGGGCGCGTCTGGTGCGGTTACACCTGCCCGCAAAGCTCGTGGACCTGGATCTTCATGTGGTGCGAGAAGATCACCGAAGGCGAACGTAACCAGCGGATCAAATTGCAAGCCGCGCCGTGGGGGTTGAACAAACTCGCCCGCCGCGCCGCCAAGCACACGTTGTGGCTAGCGATCAGCGTGATGACCGGCCTGACCTTCGTCGGCTACTTCACCCCGATCCGGCCGTTGGCCGAGGAGCTACTGACCCTGCAAATCGGCGGCGTCAGTCTGTTCTGGGTGTTGTTTTTCACGGCGGCCACCTACATCAATGCCGGCTGGCTGCGCGAGGCGGTGTGCATGCACATGTGCCCTTATGCGCGGTTCCAGAGCGTGATGTTCGACAAGGACACCCTGGCCATTTCCTACGACGTGGCCCGTGGTGAGAACCGTGGCCCGCGCAAACGCGACGTGAAACCGGCCGAGGCCGGGCTGGGCGATTGCATCGATTGCCAGTTGTGCGTGCAGGTCTGCCCGACCGGCATCGACATTCGCGACGGTTTACAGATGGAATGCATCGGTTGCGCGGCGTGTATCGACGCCTGTGATTCGATCATGGACAAAATGAACTACCCACGCGGTTTGATCCGTTACAGTTCCGAGCGCGAATTGCAGGGTGGCAAGACCCACCTGCTGCGGCCAAGGCTGATCGGCTACACCCTCGTGTTGCTGCTGATGATCGGGGCGCTGGCCCTGGCGCTGGTCGAGCGGCCGATGGTGTCGCTGGACGTGACCAAGGATCGCGGCCTGTTCCGCGAAAACGGTCTGGGCCAGATCGAGAACATCTATACCCTAAAAGTCATCAACAAGACCCAACAGCGCCAGGACTACAACTTGAGCCTGGTCGACGGCGACGGCTTCCAACTGCAAGGCAAGACCGAACTGAGCCTGGCCCCCGGCGAGATTGTCGATGTGCCAGTGTCGGTGGCCATGACCACGGAACGCCCGAGCAGCAGTTCACAGACCCTGAGTTTCAAGATTGCCGACCGCGATGAACCTGAGGTTTACAGCGTGTCGAAGAGCAGGTTTGTGGCGCCGATGAATCGCTGATCCCTTAAACTGCGGCGCGGCCATTGGCGGGCTTGCTCGCCAATGTAGGCAACGCGGTCTTCCAGAATGAAATCAATCCGGACCCAAGATGAAACGCTACGAAAAATTCGCCGACGACATCGCTGAACTGATCCGCTCCGGCGTCCTTGGCCCCGGTCAGCGCGTGCCTTCGGTGCGCTACGCCAGCCAGACTTACGGCGTCAGCCCGTCCACTGTGTTTCAAGCCTATTACCTGCTCGAACGCCGTGGTCTGATCCGCGCCCGCCCGCGTTCCGGCTACTTCGTCAATACCCACGCGCCGAGTCCGTTCTCGGAGCCGGTGATCAGCAGCCACGTCAACGATTCCACCGAGGTCGACGTCAGCGAACTGGTGTTCTCGGTGCTGGACTCGATCAAGGACCCTAGCACCGTCCCCTTCGGCTCAGCGTTCCCCAGCCCGACGTTGTTCCCGCTGCAACGCCTGTCGCGTTCCCTGGCCAGTGCGGCGCGGGAGATGGACCCGCGCATGGTCGTCACCGACATGTCACCGGGCAACCCGCAACTGCGTCGGCAGATTGCCCTGCGCTATATGGTCGGCGGGTTGATGCTGCCGATGGAAGAACTGCTGATCACCAACGGCGCCCTCGAAGCGCTGAACCTGTGCCTGCAAGCTGTCACCGAACCGGGTGATCTGGTGGCCATCGAAGCCCCGGCGTTTTATGCCAGCCTGCAAGTGCTGGAACGCCTGAAACTCAAAGCCGTGGAAATCCCCGTGCATCCGCGTGACGGCATCGACCTCGGTGTACTTGCGCAGACCCTCGAACGCCACCCGATCAAAGCCTGCTGGTGCATGACCAGTTTCCAGAACCCGATGGGCGCGACCATGCCCGAAGCGAAGAAACAGGAACTGGTCGAACTGCTGCGCCGCCATCAAGTGCCGCTGATCGAGGACGACGTCTACGCCGAACTTTATTACGGCCAACAAGCGCCGAAACCGGCCAAGGCCTTCGACACCGAAGGGCTGGTGATGCATTGCGGTTCGTTCGCCAAAAGCCTGGCCCCCGGCTACCGCATCGGCTGGGTCGCCGCCGGACGCTACGCGCAAAAGATCGAACGACTGAAGCTGATGACGTCACTGTGCGCCTCGATGCCGGCGCAGGCAGCGATTGCCGACTATCTTCAACACGGCGGCTACGACCGGCATCTGCGCAAACTGCGGTATGCGCTGGAGGAACAGCAAAGTGCGATGCTCGCGGCGATTGCCCGTTATTTCCCGGCACAAACACGGGTCAGCCAGCCGGCCGGCGGTTACTTCCTATGGCTGGAATTGCCACCGCAGATGGATTCGTTGAAGTTGTTTCAGATGGCGCTGGCGCAAGGCATCAGCATCGCGCCAGGGCCGATTTTTTCACCGACCCAGCGGTTCCGGAACTGCATTCGCTTGAATTACGGCAGCCCGTGGACTGAGCCCTCGGAGAAGGCGATGGAGACGTTGGGGCGGATTGTGCGGTCGTTCTGAGGTTTTATGTTGATCGAACGGGCCCCATCGCAGGTTCGCCAGCGATGGGGCCAGACCTGACGCTTGAATTTCTGAATTCAACGCCCGCCGCCGAGATCAACAAAGGTCCCGGTGGCATAAGAAGCTTTGTCCGACAGCAACCAGACAATCGCCTCCGCCACTTCGTCCGGCCGCCCGCCTCGGGCCATAGGGATAGCCGACTCAAGCTTGCTGACCCGGTCCGGATCGCCGCTCAGCGCATGGAAATCGGTGTAGATGAAGCCCGGACGCACCGCGTTGACCCGAATCCCCTCGCCCGCCACTTCCTTGGACAAACCGATGGTGAACGAGTCAAGCGCGCCTTTGGACGCGGCGTAATCCACGTATTCATTAGGCGACCCCAGGCGCGATGCGACCGACGAAACGTTGACGATACTGCCGCCCTGCCCGCCGTGTTTGGGCGACATGCGCAGGATCGCGTGCTTGGCACAGAGGATCGGCGCCAGGACATTGGTTTTCATGGTTTTGAGAATGCGGAATTCGGACATCTCGTCGACCCGCGATTTATGCCCGACGGTACCGGCATTGTTCACCAGTGCGGTGACCCGTCCCAGTTCGGTATCGACCCGATGAAACAGCGCGACCACTTCGTCTTCAATGCTGACGTCGGCGCGTACCGCGATGGCTGTTGCGCCAAGCGCTCTGACTTGCTCCAGCACGCTTTGCGCGGCCTGTTCGTCTGACTGGTAGTTGATGCAGATCCGATAGCCCTTCTCGGCAGCCAACAAAGCCGTAGCGGCGCCAATCCCGCGCCCGCCACCGGTGATCACAATGACTTTATCCATGCTGGCCTTTCCCCTCATTCACACGTAACAGTCGGGGAGAAGAATAACCGCCATTGGCAGGTTTTGCATGAGCCGTGTCAAAGGCTGAGTCTGTGGCAAAAGCAATGGCGAGGCTGAAGATGTTCTTGTGAGGGTTAACTCAGACGGCCGCCTGCTTCTCGCCCCGGGCAATGTCCTGCATGAATTTGTCCGCCGGCATCGGATACCCCAGCAGATAGCCCTGCAACGAATCACAGCCCAGTTTTGTCAGGAAGTCCTGCTGCACACCGGTCTCCACACCTTCAGCCACAATCCGCAGCCCCAGCGCCTGTCCCAACGCAACAATTGCCGAGACAATCGCCGCATCGTCGCTGTCGTGCTCCAGATCCCGCACAAACCCACGGTCGATCTTCAACTCATTGGCCGGCAGACGCTTGAGGTACATCAGGCTCGAATAGCCGGTGCCGAAGTCGTCGATCGACAGGTCAACGCCCATGTCCGACAACTCCTGCAGCACCGTCATGCTCGCATCGGCGTCGCTCATGGCCGTGGTTTCGGTGATCTCCAGGGTCAGGCTGTTCGCCGGCAAATGGTGCGTCGCCAGCGCCTTGGCGACGCTTTGCACCAGGCCGGCATGACAGAACTGCAAGGCCGACAGGTTGACCGCGATACGCCAGTCGGTATAGCCAAGCACATACCACTCGCGCATCTGTCGGCAAGCCTCGTTAAGCACCCACTCTCCGATCGGAATGATCACGCCGGTTTTCTCGGCCAGATCGATAAATTTGTCCGGCATCAGCAAGCCGTGGATCGGGTGCTGCCAGCGCAGCAGTGCTTCGGCACCGACCGGGCGCCCATTGGCAGCGTCGAACTTGGGCTGGTAATGCAGGCTGAACTGGCTGTGCTCCAGCGCGGCGCGCAAGTCCTGCAGTAACTGCAACTGCTTGCGTGCGTTGTTGTTCATGGACGCGTCAAAGAAACTGTAACCGTTCTTGCCGGCACCCTTGGCGTGATACATCGCCGCATCGGCGTTCATCAGCAGTTCCTGAGCGGTCCGGCCATTTCCGGGGTACAGGGCGATGCCAACACTGGCGGAAATCTGCAAGTCATGCTCGGCAACGCGAAACGACTGCGCAACCAACCCGACCTGACGTGCCGCCAGACCCAATGCGTCGTTGGGTTCGGTCAGGCGTACCAGCAGCACAAACTCATCGCCGCCGATTCGCGCCAGCGTGTCCTGGCTGCGCAAGTCTTCCCGCAGACGCACGCCGACTTCGCGCAACAACTGATCGCCCATGTGATGGCCAAATGCGTCGTTGACGGGTTTGAACCCATCCAGATCGATGAACATCAAGGCAAAACAGCCGCCCTGTTCATGGACCTTTTTCATCGCCTGATTGATCCGGTCGTCAAGCAACATGCGGTTAGGCAGACCGGTCAAGGTGTCGTGCAGCGCCAGTTGCGTGAGTTCTCGGTTGGCCACGGTCAACGAATGCGCCAGTTCGGCGGTGCGCGTTTCAAGCCGAGCGTCGAGGATCGAGGTCAGCAAGGCAATCGACAGCACCGCCAACGTGGTGATCAGCACCAGGCTGTCGAGCCCGTTGCCCTTCAGGCCATTGAGCGTCGCGCCGCAAAAACTGCCCTCAGGGAATTGCGCGGCGGCCATGCCGGTGTAATGCATGCCGACGATGGCGATACCCATGATCACCGCGGCACCACCGCGAATCAGACGAACATGGGGCGAATGCTGGCGCAGGCGGAAAGCGATCCACAACGCCGCCGCTGAGGCACCGACAGCGATCAACAGGGACGCACCGAACAACGCAGGATCGTAATCGATCCCCGGCGTCATTCGCATCGCCGCCATGCCGGTGTAATGCATGGCGCTGATGCCCGCCCCCATGATCAGCGCACCGAAGGCCAACTGCGAAATCGGAAGTTTCGGCTGGCTGACCAGCCACAAGGCAAAACCGCAGGACAGCACGGCGATCAGCAGCGACAGCGCCGTGATGCTGATGTCGTAGCCCAGATCGATCGGTAGCCTGAAGGCAAGCATGCCGATGAAGTGCATCGACCAAACGCCGACGCCCATGGCCAATGCACCACCGGCGGTCCAGAAATGCACGGAACGGCCTTTGGCAGTGGCGATGCGTCCGGTGAGATCGAGCGCGGTGTACGACGCGAGGATCGCCACACACAACGAAATGAAAACCAGGGTGGAGGAATAACTACCGATGAGCATGGGGATTCTCGTAGTCTCCCTAACCGGACTGCGTCCATTCTCGGTCGGGCAAAAGCAGCGATTGTACTGATTGCGCAGAAGAACGCACTGACAAAGTAACCAAATTGCCATCAAGTCGATGAAACGCTTGTTCGACCGGTCTGAAAGGCTCTGGGTCGACGCTCATTTGCTGCCGGTTTACTCGCGAAAACGGTGTGTCAGGCAGTGAAATGCCGAATGTTCCGACGCTTTCGCGAGCAAGCCCGCCTAACGGTCTAGCGGCTGTCGCTTACATCGAGTTGCCCATCCCAACCACCGCCCAGCGCGGCAATCAACTGCACACTGGCAATCAACCGACTTTGCAAGACGCTCAGCACGCTGCGCTCGTTGCTCAGTGCAGTGGCTTGCACCACGACCACGTCGATGTAGGCAATCAATCCGGCCTTGTACTGGTTTTCCGTCAGGCGCAGCGAATCGCGGGCCGCGTCGAGTGCTTCCTGACGCACAGCCGCTTCGTCCTCATACACTTTTAGCTGCACCAGATAGTTTTCCACTTCACGCAAGCCATCGAGTACGGTCTGTCGGTACTTGGCAACGGTCTCGTCGTAGACCGCCTCGGTGCGGTCGACTTCAGCCGAGCGTATGCCGCCGTCGAACAGCGGCAAGTCCAGTTTCGGCCCCACCGACCAAAAGCGGTTCGGCAAGCTGATCAGGTCTTGGGACTTACTGCTGCTGTAACCGCCACTCAGGCTCAGGGACAGATCCGGGTAGTACGCCGCTTGCGCCACACCTATTTTGGCGTTGGCGGCGATCACCGAGCGTTCGGCAGAGGCGATGTCCGGACGGCGTTCCAGCAACTGCGATGGCAGGCTCAAAGGCACTTGCGGCAAATTGGGAATGGTTTGGGTTTGCGCGATGCTGAAATCCGCTGGCGCTTGTCCGGTCAGTACGGCGATAGCGTTTTCGAACTGCGCGCGCTGCCAGATCAGGTCGACCAGATCGGCCTGGGTACTTTTGAGCTGTGTCTGTGCCTGAGCCACCGCATCACGCCCGGAAACACCGGCGCGGTATTGGTTCTGGGTCATTTTCAGCGAACGTTCATACGCCGCAACGGTGGCTTCGAGCAGACGTTTCTGTTGATCGATGACCCGCAATTGCAGGTAGTTCTGCACCAATTCCGATTGCTGGCTCAGGCGCATTGCCGCCAGATCGGCGAAGCTCGCCTGGGCACTGGCCTTGTCAGCTTCTAGCCCTCGGCGCAATTTGCCCCAGATATCCGCCTCCCAACTGACGCCCAGTTGCGCGTTGTAAGTGTCGCGAATACCGCTGGCGGAACTGCTCAGACTCGAACTGCTACTGCCGGTGCCCTGACTGGAGCGGGTCTTGCCCAGACTCAAGTCGACACTCGGATAAAAAGCGCCACGCGCACTGCGCACCAAGGCTTGGGCCTGTCGGTACTGGGCTTGCGATTGCGCAACCGTCTGGTTGGAACTGTTGAGCTTCTCGATCAGCCCGTTGAGTTGCTGATCGCCATACAGCTCCCACCAAGCGCCACGGGCCAGCGAATCGCTCGGGTTGGCCTGACGCCAGCCTTCGGCTTCCTTGTATTGCGCGATTTCAGCCGTCTGCGGGCGCTGATAGTCCGGGCCAACAGCGCAAGCACTGAGCATCGCCACGCACAGCGAAAGGCTCAACAGACGCGAGCCGCGAACAGTGGCCAGATTGATAAGCGAACGGTCAGTCATAGCGGAGTTTCCAGAGCGGCGTCAGTACGCACGCCACGCCATTTATTGAAGCGATGGCGCAGCTTGTCGAGATAGAGGTAAACCACAGGCGTGGTGTAAAGCGTCAGCACTTGGCTGAAAATCAGTCCGCCGATGATGGTCAGGCCCAACGGCTGGCGCATTTCCGCGCCTTCGGCCCGGCCGAGCAGCAACGGCAAGGCACCGAGGATCGCTGCCAGTGTGGTCATCAGAATGGGACGCAGACGTTGCAAGCAGGCACTGCGGATTGATTCCAGCGGCGTCATGCCCTGTTGCCGTTCCAGTTGCAGCGCCAGGTCGATCATCAGGATGGCGTTTTTCTTCACCACGCCGATCAACAGGAACAGCCCGAGCAGTGAGATCAGGCTGAACTCGCCGCCCAGCGCATAGATCGACAACAAGGCACCGACACCGGCAGACGGCAGCGTCGACAGAATCGTCAGTGGGTGAATGTAACTTTCGTACAGCACACCCAACACCAGATACACCGCCAGCAGCGCACCGAGAATCATGAACGGCTGGCTCTTCTGGGTCGCGGCGAACGCGTCGGCGGTACCGGCCATTTTCGCAATCACGTATTCCGGCAAACCGAGTTTGGCAATCGCTCGTTCGATGGCGGCACTGCCCTGCTCTACCGTCACGCCTTCGGCCATGTCGAAGGAAATGTCTTCCGAGGCAAACTGACCTTCGTGGCTGACCCGGTCGTCTTCCAGGCTGCTCTCGTAGTGAGCAATGGTCGATAGCGGAATCCGCGCACCGTCAGCCGTGATCACTTGCACCTGCTTGAGCGTCACCGGATCTTGGGCGTACTTCGGATTGACCTCCATCACCACTTGGTACTGGTTGAGGCTGTCGTAGATCGTCGAAATCTGCCGCTGGCTGTACGCGTTATTGAGCACCGACGTGACCATGTCCATGTCCACGCCCAGACGCTTGGCCTGATCACGGTCGACGATCAATGTTATTTGCTGCGCGCCCTTGCCTTCACGGGCATCAATTGCGGTCAGCTCCGGCAGTGCGCGCAAAGCAGCCACCACTTTCGGATACCACTGGCGCAGCTCGCCCAGATCACCGCTTTGCAAGATGTAGCTGTACTGCGAAGTGGTCTGTTCGCGGCCGCCGCCGAATTGCAGGTCCTGATCGGCCATCAGCATCAATCGCGCGCCAGGCACTTGCGGCATTTCCTTGCGCAGGCGCTCGATGACTTTCTGTGCCGACAGGTTGCGCTCCTTGATCGGTTTCAGGCGCACCAGCATGAAGGCGTTGTTGGTGCCGTTGTTGCCGCCAATGAAACCGGCGACGCTTTCAACCGCCTCGTCCTTGAGCACAGCGCGACGGAAGATTTCCATTTTCGGCTGCATCACATTGAACGACAGACCGTCGTCACCGCGAACGAAACCGATCAACTGGCCGGTGTCCTGCTGCGGCATGAAGGTTTTCGGCACCACCACATACAGGGCGACGTTGACGCCAACGGTCACCAGCAAACTGAGCAAGGTCAGACGACGATGGCGCAACACCCAGTCGAGGCTGGTGGCGTACCTGGCGACCATCCAGTCGTTGGTCTTGCGGCTCCAGCGTTGCAGGCGGTTTTCCTGCCCGGGCGTGTGCGGCTTGAGCCAGCGGGCGCAGAGCATCGGGGTCAGCGTCAGCGAGACCACCAGCGAGACGACAATGGCCGCTGCCAACGTGATGGAGAATTCGCGGAACAGGCTCTCGATGATCCCGCCCATGAACAGAATCGACAAGAACACCGCCACCAGCGACACGTTCATCGACAGCAAGGTAAAACCGACTTCTTTCGCCCCGAGATACGCAGCCTGCATCGGCTTGACGCCTTCGTCGATGTGCCGGGAAATGTTCTCCAGCACCACGATGGCATCGTCCACCACCAGCCCAGTGGCCAGAATCAACGCCATCAGCGACAGGTTGTTCAGCGAGAAACCATAGAGGTACATCACCGCGAAGGTGCCGACCAGCGACACCGGCACTGCCAGCGTCGGAATCAGGGACGCTCGGAAATTACCAAGAAACAGGAACACCACCAGAATCACCAGTGCCACAGCGATCAGCAGCGTCATCTCCGCTTCGTGCAATGTCGCCTTGATCACGGGGGAGCGATCCATGGCCAGGTTGAGCTTCACGCTGGCCGGCAGCACCGCTTGCAGCGCGGGCAATTGCGCTTTGATCTCGTTGACCGTTTCGATGATGTTGGCACCGGCCTGCCGGTTGATCACCAGTAGCACCGCCGCGTCATCGTTGAAGAAACCGCTGTTGTAGCGATCCTCAACGCTGTCGCTGACCTTGGCCACGTCCTTGAGGCGCAACGCCGCACCGTCGGCGTAGTGGATGATCAGCGATTCGTAATCCTTGGCTTTCTCCAACTGGTCGTTGGCCTGAATCTGCCACAACCGCTGCCCGTCCTCGACCGAACCTTTGGGCCGGCGCACGTTGGCGTCGGCGATGGTCTTGCGCACATCGTCTAGCGCCACGCCGTACTGGTTCAGCGCCTGCGGTTCGAGTTCGATGCGTACAGCCGGCAGGGAGCTGCCGCCGATCTGCACCTCACCCACGCCCTGCACCTGCGAAAGACTCTGGGACAGAATGGTCGAGGCCAAATCGTAGAGCTGCCCCTTTTCCAACACATCCGAGGTCAGCGACAGCACCATGATCGGCGCCTGCGACGGGTTGACCTTCTTGTAGGTCGGCATGCTGCGCATCCCGCTCGGCAACAAGTTGCGCGAAGCGTTGATCGCAGCCTGCACCTCCCGCGCGGCACCATTGATGTCGCGGTCGAGGTCAAATTGCAGAATGACCCGGGTTGAACCCTGGCTGGAACGGCTGCTCATGGTGTTGACGCCGGCAATCGCGCCGAACGAGCGCTCCAGTGGCGTCGCCACCGTAGACGCCATGACTTCCGGACTGGCACCGGGCAGGCTCGCCTGCACAACGATTACCGGGAAGTCCATTTGCGGCAGCGGCGATACCGGCAGCAGACCGAAGCTGACACCACCCAACAGCATGATCGCCAGGCTCAGCAGCATGGTCGCGACCGGGCGCTTGATGAAAGGGCCTGAGAGGTTCATGGCTGCTCTACCGGCTCCACGGCCGAAGGCGCGCGCCCCCAGCGACGACCGAGACGGTCGAAATACAGGTAGATCACCGGCGTGGTGAACAACGTCAGCACCTGACTCACCAGCAAGCCGCCAACCATCACCAGACCCAGCGGTTGGCGCAGCTCAGCGCCGGAACCGGTGGCGAGCATCAACGGTACCGCGCCGAACAATGCGGCCAGCGTGGTCATCAGGATCGGCCGGAAACGCAACAGCGCCGCCTGATAGATCGCCTCCTGCGGTGCCATGCCCTGATTGCGCTCGGCGTCGAGGGCGAAGTCGATCATCATGATCGCGTTTTTCTTGACGATACCGATCAGCAGGATGATGCCGATGATCGCGATCATGCCCAGGTCATTGCCGCTCAGCAGTAACGCCAGCAAGGCGCCGACCGCCGCTGACGGCAGAGTCGAGAGAATGGTGATCGGGTGAATGTAGCTCTCGTAAAGCACGCCCAGCACGATATACATGGTCACAACCGCCGCCAGAATCAGCAGCAAGGTGCTCGACAGCGAGGCTTGGAAGGCTTCGGCCGCGCCCTGGAATTGTGTCTGCACGCCAACCGGCATGCCGATGTCTTTCTGCACCTGTTCGATGACATCAACCGCATGCCCCAGCGCCACACCCGGCGCGAGGTTGAACGACATCATCACCGCCGGGAACTGGCCGATGTGAGTGATCGCCAGTTGTGCCTGACGCTGTTCGACATGGGCCAGACTCGACAACCGCACCTGCGCGCCATCGGTCGTTTTAACGTGAATCTGATCCAGCGCCTGCGGGCCGATCTTCTCTCCGGCCTGGGCTTGCAGGACCACGCGGTATTGGCTCGCCTGGGTGTAAATGGTCGAAATCTGCCGCTGGCCGAAGGCGTCGTACAGCGCATCGGTGATGTTTGCCACCGAAACGCCGAGCCGCGAGGCCGCATCACGGTCGATCACCAGGTAGACCTGCAAACCTTTGTCCTGCAAATCGCTGGCAACATCGGTCAGTTCCGGACGCTGCGCCAGTGCCTCGACCAGACGCCCGCTCCACAGGCTCAGCAGTTCGGAGTCCGGCGATGACATGCTGAACTGGTACTGGGTGCGGCTGACCCGGTCCTCGATGGTCAGGTCTTGCACCGGCTGCATATACAGGCGGATACCGACCAGTTTGGCGAGTGGCGGTTGCAGCCGTGCGATCACTTCGGTAGCCGACAGATCGCGCTCGCCGTGAGGCTTGAGATTGATCAGCAAGCGACCGCTGTTCAGCGTGGCGTTATCGCCGTCGACGCCGATGTAGGACGACAGGCTTTGCACCGCCGGATCTTCAAGAATAACCTTGGCCAGTTCCTGCTGACGCTCACTCATGGCGGCGAAGGAAATCGATTGCGGCGCCTCGGAAATGCCCTGAATCACGCCGGTGTCCTGCACCGGAAAGAAGCCCTTGGGCACAACCAAATAAAGGAACACAGTGAGCGCCAACGTGCCGATGGCTACCATCAGCGTCAGCGGCTGATGCTTGAGCACCCACTGCAATTTGCGCCCGTAGGCCGCAATCATCCAGTCGATGCACGCGCCGCTGGCCCGGTAAAAACGGCCCTGATCATGGGGCTCCGGTTCACGTTTGAGCAAGCGTGCGCACATCATCGGCGTCAGCGTGAGAGAGACCACAAGCGAAATCAGGATCGCCACGGCGAGGGTAATAGCGAATTCGCGGAACAGTCGCCCAACCACGTCCGCCATGAACAACAGCGGAATCAGCACCGCGATCAGCGACAACGTCAGAGAGATCAGGGTGAACCCGATCTGCTTGGCGCCCTTGAGCGCAGCTTGCATGGGGCTATCGCCCTCCTCGATGAAGCGCGCGATGTTTTCCAGCATCACGATCGCATCGTCGACCACAAAACCGGTGGCGATGGTCAGGGCCATCAATGTCAGGTTGTTGATCGAGAATCCAGCGAGGTACATCACGCCGAACGTACCGATCAGCGACAGCGGCACGGCCACCGATGGAATGATCGTCGCACTGGTACGGCGCAGGAACAGAAACGTCACCATGACCACCAGCGCGATGGCGATCAGCAGTTCGTGCTGCACGTCGGTGACCGAGGCGCGAATGGTTTGGGTACGGTCCGTCAGTACCGTTACATCGAGCCCGGCCGGGAGGTTGTCGGTGATGCTTGGGAGCAGCGCCTTGATCCGGTCGACCACCTCGATCACGTTGGCGCCCGGTTGACGCTGGATGTTCAGCAAAATCGCCTGATTCTGGTTGGCCCACGCGGCCAGACGTTCGTTCTCGGCGCCGTCGACGATTTGCGCGACATCCTTGAGCCGTAACGGCGCGCCGTTCTTGTAGGCGAGGATCAGGTTGGCGTAGTCCTTCGGCGAGGTCAGTTGATCGTTGGCGTCGAGCATCGACACCCGCGTCGGGCCGTCGAAGTTGCCTTTGGGCTGGTTGACGTTGGAGGCGGCGATCAGGGTGCGCACGTCCGACAGGTTCAAGCTGTTGGCAGCCAGAGCCTCCGGGTTGACCTTGATCCGCACGGCCTGACGTTGACCGCCAGCGATGCTGACCATACCGACGCCGCTGATCTGGGCAATTTTCTGCGCCATGCGCGTATCGACCAGATCATTGAGTTTGGGCAGGAGCATGGTTTTCGAGGTGATCGCCAGGGTCAGCACCGGGGTGTCCGCCGGGTTGACCTTGTTGTACACCGGTGGCGCCGGCAAGTCGCTTGGCAGCAGATTGGTCGCGGCGTTGATCGCGGCTTGCACCTGCTGTTCGGCGACGTCCATGTTGATGTCGAGGCTGAAGCGCAAGGTCAGCACCGAGGCGCCGCCGGAACTGGTAGAAGCCATTTGAGTGAGGCCCGGCATTTGCCCGAACTGACGTTCAAGCGGCGCGGTGACGGCACTGGTCATCACGTCCGGGCTGGCGCCGGGATAGAGGGTCATGACGCGGATGGTCGGATAGTCGACCTGGGGCAGCGCCGACACTGGCAGCAAGCGGTACGCGATCAGGCCGGCCAAAACAATGGCCAGCATGCTCAGGGTGGTGGCTACCGGACGGAGGATGAACAGCCGCGAAATGTTCATGCGCCCTTCTTGGCCTTGTCGGTGACAGCGGCGTCAGTAGGCGTGGCAGCGGATTGGCCTTGCAAGTGTTCGGTCGGGGTGGTGGGCACCTGATTGCTGTCGTTGACCACCTCGACCTCACTGCCCTCTTTCAGACGGTCGGTGCCTTCGAGCACCACACGATCACCAGCGGCGAGGCCTTCGGTGATAACCGTGTTTTCGCCGTCACTGGCGCCGACCTTCAATTGGCGAATAGTGACTTTCTTGTCGCCATCAAGCGCGTAAACGAACGTGCCGTTAGTGCCGAATTGAACGGCAGCGGACGGTACCAGCACCACACCTTTGAGGGTGTCGGCCAGCAAGTGAACGTTGACGAACTGGTTGGGAAACAGCGCCTGATCACGGTTATCGTAGCGGGCCTTGAATTTCAGAGTGCCGGTGGCCACGTCGATCTGGTTGTCGAGGCTTTGCAAAACACCGCTGGCTTGCAGTTTGGTATCGCCGCGATCCCAGGCCTCGGCCGGCAGTTTGGCGCCGCTGCGGTAGCGGGCAAGCACGGTTTCGAGGCTGTTTTCCGGCAACGTGAAGGCGACGCTGATCGGTTGCGTCTGGGTGATTACCGCAAGGGACGTGGTGTCGTTGGCGGTCACCAGATTACCGACGTCTACCTGACGCAAGCCGACGCGACCGGTAATTGGCGCACGGATCTTGGTGAATTCGAGATTGAGCTTGGCGTCGTTGACTGCCGCCTGATTGGTCTTGACCGTGCCCAGATACTGGCCGACCAGCGCCTCGGCGGTGTCCAGGGTCTGCTTGGCGATGCTGTCTTCTTTGTACAACCCACGATAACGCTCGACATCGACCTTCGCGTTTTTCAGCTGCGCCTGATTTTGCAGCAAGGTGCCCTCAGCCTGGAGCAAGGCGTTCTGGTACGGGCGCGGATCGATCTCGGCCAGCAAGTCGCCAGCCTTGACCATCTGGCCTTCTTCAAAATTGATCTTTACCAGTTCGCCACCCACCCGGCTGCGCACGTTGATGGTATTGAGCGCGGTCACCGTGCCCAAAGCCTTGTAATACAGCGGGAAGTCGCCCGTGACGGCCGGCGCCACCCGCACCGGAACAGGCCCCGTGCCACCGCCGAAGCCCGGTCGCATCATCCCGGAACGCCCGGTATGACCGGCCGCCGCTTTCTCGTCGCCCTCCTTGTGGGCTGAACCGGCAGGCCAGAATTTCCAGCACAGGACGGCGATAACCAACAAGACAAGCAGGCTGATTAGCCAGCGAGGGGCGTTGCGTGGGGACGATTGCATGGAGTGATTAACCATTGGGCGCGTGGGCTTCTTTTACGGGAGGCTGAACGATAAGCACTGGTGGGGATTAAGCAAAGCAGCTTTACCGGCAATTTACCTTCAACTTACGTTTCAAGGTGTGAGGCAAAACACTGATACACAAATGAAAACGGCCTGGACAGTGCCAGGCCGTTAACAATTGTAAAGCGCTTGTTTCAGAACATTTATTTCAAGACAGCGAGGGCCGCTTCGTAATTAGGCTCTTCAGCGATTTCCTTGACCAGTTCGCTGTGCAGAACGTTGTCGTTTTCATCCAGAACCACTACGGCACGGGCGGTGAGGCCTTTCAGCGGGCCGTCAGCGATGGCCACACCGTAGTTCTCGATGAACTCGACACCGCGCAAGGTCGACAGGTTCTGGACATTTTCCAGACCTTCAGCGCCGCAGAAGCGAGCCTGAGCGAACGGCAGGTCAGCCGAGATGCACAGCACCACGGTGTTGCTGATGTCGTTGGCCTGAGCGTTGAACTTGCGCACGGAGGTGGCGCAGGTCGGTGTGTCGACGCTTGGGAAGATGTTCAGCACTTTGCGCTTGCCGGCGAAGTCTTTCAGGGTGACATCCGACAGATTGCCGGCAACCAGGGAAAAGGCTGGCGCCTTGGAACCGGCTTGTGGCAACTGGCCGTTGACTTGAACCGGATTGCCTTTAAGGGTGACTTGAGCCATGACTTGAGTCCTTCTGAACGTTGTTGTTGAGCATACAAGAGGCCGAAGTTAAGCACGAAATTGTCCGACGACCTATGCCTTGACTGAAATTGTCATGTGCCGAAACGCAAAACTGCATACAACCCAAGTACTCGGTAGGCAGCTACACCGTTCCTGTTGAAACTGAAATCGTATTGAGGAATGTTCCCGCATTCTTCAGCGAGTCTTCCTACATAGATTTTTTTCTGCCCTTGTTACCGTGCCCGCCAGTTCTCGCGAGCACAAACCAGGGACGGTTTCGACATCGCGCTCTTTTCCTCTTTGCTTAAGGATAAGCGTATGTTCCGGCCGGCCAATGCGGCGCATTTCTCGTTGCAGATTCCTGCGATCCGTCACGACTTCAAGGTGCTGGCCTTCAGCGGCACCGAAGCAATCAGCACGCTTTACGGCATCCACATTGAACTGGTCAGCGAGCACCCGGACTTCGATCTGGAGAGCTTGCTCAGCCAACCGGCGTTTCTGCAATTTGGCCATAACGGCGAAGGCATTCACGGGCGCATCGAAGACGTGCTGGT
>NZ_JAIHLQ010000005.1 GCF_019733355.1 Pseudomonas baetica
ATGGTCGGGGTAAGGGGATTCGAACTCCTGACATCCTGCTCCCAAAGCAGGCGCGCTACCGGACTGCGCTATACCCCGGTTTGAAATTGGCTCCGTGACCAGGACTCGAACCTGGGACCCAATGATTAACAGTCATTTGCTCTACCGACTGAGCTATCACGGAACTACATATTTCAATTTACAACGGTGAAACTTACAGCTCTTAGACCCTCGTTCGCATCGCTGCGTTCGTGTGTCTGAGGCGCGCTATTCTACAACCTAGATCACCTCTGTCAACCCCCTAAATCGCTTTCAAGTTAATGATTTGCAACTTATTTCAGATTTCTGCTCAGTGAGCTGAAACCTTGTGGGTGACTGACTGCGGGGCGCACTTTACAAGCCTTTTCCTTTGAGTTCAACAGCCTGGCGAAAAAAAGGCCTCGCAAAGCGAGGCCTTCCTTATTTCATTGACGCTGCGGCTCAGTTGAAAACGATTTCGTCGTCCGCAACGGTTCCGGTTGCCGTGTCCCCCGGCATGAAATGCCCCGAGAGGATCAATTGTGCCAGCGGGTTTTCGATCCAGCGCTGGATCGCCCGTTTCAAAGGTCGCGCGCCATAGACCGGGTCGTAACCGACGGCAATCAATTTGTCCATCGCTTGCGGACTCAATTCCAGCTTCAATTCGCGCTCGGCCAGACGACTGCGCAGACGGCCCAACTGAATCTCGGTAATGCCCGCGATCTGATCCCGCGCCAAAGGCTCGAAGATCACCACTTCGTCAACCCGGTTGATGAACTCCGGACGGAAGTGACTGGTCAGCGCATCCATCACCGCCGCACGTTGCGCCTCACGATCACCCACCAGCTCCTGAATCTGCACTGACCCCAGGTTCGACGTCATGACGATCACAGTATTGCGGAAGTCCACCGTACGGCCGTGGCTGTCGGTCAGGCGACCATCCTCAAGCACTTGCAGCAGGATGTTGAACACATCCGGGTGCGCTTTCTCGACTTCGTCCAACAGGATCACCGAGTAAGGCTTGCGCCGCACCGCTTCGGTCAGATAACCGCCCTCTTCGTAACCGACGTATCCCGGTGGTGCACCGATCAGGCGAGCCACAGAATGTTTCTCCATGAACTCGGACATGTCGATCCGCACCATCGCCTCTTCGGTATCAAAGAGGAATTCAGCCAGCGCTTTGCACAGCTCGGTTTTACCGACACCGGTCGGGCCGAGGAACATGAACGAGCCGCTCGGGCGATTCGGGTCCGACAACCCGGCGCGGGAACGCCGAACGGCATTGGCCACCGCCACGACCGCTTCGTCCTGGCCGATCACACGCTGGTGCAACAGGCTTTCCATCTTCATCAGCTTGTCGCGCTCGCCTTCGAGCATTTTCGACACTGGAATACCGGTCCACTTCGACACGACTTCAGCGATTTCTTCCTCAGTCACCTTGCTGCGCAGCAACTGGTTTTCGCTCTTGCCGTGCTGATCGACCATTTGCAGGCTGCGCTCCAGATCCGGGATCACCCCGTACTGCAACTCGGCCATGCGGTTCAGGTCGCCTTTACGGCGCGCCGCTTCCAGCTCCTGACGGGACTGTTCGATCTTCTGCTGAATCTGTGCAGAACCCTGTACCTCGGCTTTTTCCGAGTTCCAGATTTCTTCCAGATCCGAATACTCACGCTCAAGCCGGACAATTTCCTCCTGAAGTTTTTCCAGGCGTTTCATCGCGGCTTCGTCGCTTTCTTTCTTCAGTGCTTGCGATTCCACCTTCAACTGAATCAGGCGGCGCTCCAGACGATCCAGCACTTCCGGCTTGGAGTCGATCTCCATACGGATGCGGCTGGCGGCCTCGTCGATCAGGTCGATGGCCTTGTCCGGCAGTTGCCGATCAGTGATGTAACGATGGCTAAGCTTGGCCGCTGCAATGATTGCACCATCAGTAATCGCGACCTTGTGGTGAACCTCGTAACGCTCCTTGAGGCCACGCAGAATCGCGATGGTGTCTTCTTCACTTGGCTCATCCACCAGCACTTTCTGGAAGCGCCGTTCGAGGGCTGCGTCCTTCTCTATATATTGGCGGTACTCGTTGAGCGTGGTCGCGCCGACGCAGTGCAACTCGCCGCGAGCCAGCGCTGGTTTGAGCATGTTGCCAGCATCCATCGAGCCCTCGCCTTTGCCGGCGCCGACCATGGTGTGCAGTTCGTCGATGAACAGAATGATCTGCCCTTCCTGCTTCGACAGCTCGTTAAGCAGCGATTTCAGGCGCTCTTCGAACTCACCGCGGTACTTGGCACCGGCAATCAATGCGCCCATATCCAGCGAGAGCAGACGCTTGCCCTTGAGGCCGTCCGGCACTTCGCCGTTGATGATGCGCTGGGCCAGGCCCTCGGCAATCGCGGTTTTACCCACACCGGGTTCACCGATCAGCACCGGGTTGTTCTTGGTACGGCGTTGCAGAACCTGAATGGTGCGACGAATTTCATCGTCACGACCGATCACCGGATCGAGCTTGCCGTCTTCGGCACGCTTGGTCAGGTCGACGGTGTATTTATCCAGCGCCTGACGCGACTCCTCGTGGTTGGCGTCGTTGACCGCGTCGCCACCGCGCAGGTTGTTGATCGCGTTCTCCAGCGCTTTCTTGCTCACGCCTTGGCCAAGCAGCAACTTGCCGAGCTTGCTGTTCTCATCCATCGAGGCGAGTAGTACCAGTTCGCTGGAGATGAACTGGTCGCCCTTCTGCTGGGCCAGGCGGTCAGCCTGGTTGAGCAGACGCGCCAAGTCCTGCGACATGTTGACGTCGCCGGTGGGGTTCTGGATTTTCGGTAATTGATCGAGCTCTTTGGTCAGCTCTTTGCGCAAGCTATTGATGTCAAAGCCCACCTGCATCAGCAGGGGTTTGATCGAACCGCCCTGCTGCTCAAGCATGGCCTGCATCAAGTGCGCCGGCTCAATAGCCGGATGATCATGGCCGACAGCCAACGATTGGGCGTCGGACAAGGCCAACTGTAATTTGCTGGTTAAACGGTCTATACGCATGGGTCACCTTCCTTTTGAGCAGGCCGGACCTGAAAACCATCCTGAATAAAGAAACCTGCCAGATACCACTGTAGATGCGGTCGATTCTGCGAGATTCAAGCAGCGGAGAGTTGATGCAGGTCAGGCAAGTCTAGCGGGTGAGCCAAACCAGGGAGGCAAAGCGACCAGTGCGCGACGCACGGCGGTAAGAAAAGAAACGCGGATCGGTCACGGTGCAGAAATCGCCACCGTAAACCGCAGTGACACCACGAACTGCAAGACGCAGGCGGGCCAGCTTATAGATGTCAGCCATGAACTTGCCCGCATTGTGGCTCGGGACAAAGGCTGTCGCCGCTTCGGGCAGTTGATCGATAAAGACCTCCCGCACTTCCGGGCCAACTTCAAACGCTTGCGGGCCGATGGCCGGGCCGAGCCAGACCAGCACGTCTTGTGCCGGGACATCGAGCGTATCCAACGTGGCTTCGAGCACACCGGCCGCCAGACCACGCCAACCGGCATGGGCCGCTGCAACGCGGGTGCCGGCGCGATCACAGAAAAGCGCCGGCAAACAATCGGCCGTCATTGCCGTGCAGGCAATACCGGGGGTTGCAGTCCAACTGGCATCAGCCATTGCAACCACGCCCGGATCAGCATGCGCCACGGCAATCCCGTGAACTTGCTGCAACCAGGCAGGCTTTATAGAGAAGTGATCAGTCAGACGCCGACGATTTTCGGCAACAGCCTCAGGACGGTCATCAACATGATCGCCCAGATTGAGGCTGTCGAACGGCGCCTCGCTGACACCACCCTCGCGGGTGGTGACACAGGCCCTGACGCTGGCCGGCGCAGGCCAGTCCGGCGTCAGCCAGTTCATCCGACGAAAGCCTCGCGATCCTGCTTGAGCAGGGTCAGCAACCAGACGAAGTCTTCCGGCAGCGGCGATTCCCAGCTCATGCGCTCACCGCTCGTCGGGTGATCCAGTTCAAGGAAGCGCGCATGCAGGGCCTGACGCGGGAAGTGCTTGAGCGACTCGACCATGGTCGGGTTTGCGGCTGGCGGAATGCGGAAACGACCGCCGTACGCCGGGTCGCCGACCAACGGGAAGTTGATGTGCGACATGTGGACGCGGATCTGGTGGGTACGGCCGGTTTCCAGTTTCACCCGAACGTGGGTGTGCGAACGGAAACGCTCCAGCACGCGGTAGTGGCTGACGGCAGGCTTGCCGCCTTCCATCACCGCCATGCGCTGGCGCTGCTGGCCGTGACGGCCGATCGGGGCGTTGATCTTGCCACCGGCGGTCACCACGCCAATCACGATGCACTCGTAGATCCGGCTAACGCTGCGGCTCTGCAATTGTGCAACAAGCTTTGTCTGCGCCTGAATGGTCTTGGCCACCACCATCAAACCGGTGGTGTCCTTGTCCAGACGATGCACGATACCAGCGCGTGGGACATTGATAATGTCCGGAACGTGGTGCAGCAAGGCGTTGAGCAAAGTGCCATCGGCGTGACCGGCAGCCGGGTGCACCACCAGGCCCGCAGGCTTGTTGATCACCAGAATGTCGTCGTCTTCATAGACGATGTCGAGTTCGATGTCCTGGGCGATCCACTCGCCCTGGGCTTCCTGCTCGGCAGTCAGCTCAAGGATGGCACCGCCATGCACGATGTCGCGAGGGCGGATGACCGCCCCGTCCACAGTCAGGTGACCTTCTTTGATCCAGGCGGATAGGCGCGAGCGTGAGTGCTCAGCGAAGAGTTGGGCGGCGACTTGATCGAGGCGTTGGCCGCCCAAATCGGACGGCACCTCTGCGCGAAGTTCAATTTTATCGGACATGCTCTGACTGGGCGTCGGCACAGCCTTTGGTTTCGGCTGCGCGCTTGTGGTTAAATACGGCGTCTTTTGCCCCGAGGCTTTTCAACGGGGCGCTCATCATAACAGGACGGCCCCGCCCAAGACAGCGGCCGTCATAGGGACGCAAGCCGCCATGCAAGTGAAACACCTGCTGCTGATCGCCATCCTCGCATTGACCGCTGCTTGCTCATCGAAGGAAGTCGTAGACGAAAACCTCAGCGAAGCCGAGCTGTATCAGCAGGCTCAGACTGACCTGGACAACAACAGCTACACCAGCGCCACAGCCAAGCTGAAGGCTCTGGAGTCGCGGTATCCGTTCGGTCGTTACGCCGATCAGGCACAGCTGGAGCTGATCTACGCCAACTATAAAAACGCCGAGCCGGAAGCTGCAAAGTCCGCTGCCGAGCGTTTTATTCGTTTGCATCCGCAGCACCCGAACGTGGATTACGCGTACTACCTTAAAGGTCTGACTTCTTTCGACCAGGACGTCGGCCTGCTGGCGCGCTTCCTGCCGCTGGACATGACCAAGCGTGACCCGGGCGCTGCCCGCGACTCTTACAACGAGTTCGCCCAGCTCACCAGCCGCTACCCGAACAGCCGCTACGCGCCGGACGCCAAGCAGCGCATGATTTACCTGCGCAACCTGCTGGCGGCCTACGAAATCCACGTCGCCGACTACTACCTGACCCGTCAGGCCTACGTCGCCGCTGCCAACCGTGGCCGTTATGTCGTGGAGAACTTCCAGGAAACCCCATCGGTCGGTGACGGCCTGGCGGTGATGACCGAAGCCTATCAGCGTCTGCACCTGGACGAACTGGCGGCCACCAGCCTGGAAACCCTGAAGCTCAACTACCCGAACCACCCGAGCCTGCAGGACGGTCAGTTCGTGCCATCGGTCGCCGAAGCCGACAACCGTTCGTTCCTGAGCAAGGCGACCCTCGGTCTGATCGAGTCGCGTCCACCGCTGCCGCCAGGCGAGACCCGCGCCAACCAGGACGTACAGAAGCAGTTCCAGGACGCCAAAGACGCGATCCCGAACGAGCTCAAGCCTAAAGACGAAAACGGCGACGTGATTGAAGAGCCGGAGCCTGAGTCGAGCAACACCGACCGTTCGTGGTTCAGCTACATGACTTTCGGCGTGTTCGACTGATCACACCGGATGTACAAAAAGGGAGATCTTCGGATCTCCCTTTTTCATTACCACGCTTTAATAGGCTGTGCGCTTGTCAGGTCCTTGGCTAAACTGCCGGATCATCAGTCGGAAAGCCGCTCATTATGTTTCGTTTATTGTTCTGGATCGTCCTGATAGTTGCTGCGGTATGGCTGTGGCGCAAATTCAAGGCATCCGCCTCGTCCACACAATCTCCACGCTCGCCTCGCGAACAAGACGCCTCACCAATGGTGCGTTGCGCCCATTGTGGCGTGCACCTGCCCCGCGACCGCGCGCTGAGCGTTCAACAACAGTGGTATTGCAGCCAGGCTCACCTTGAGCAAGGCCCAGGCACCAGTGATCGCTGAGGCCGCCAACGCCAACAGCAAACAGGCTCAGCGTCTGCTGCGCCTTTATCATCTTTATCGTTTAAGTGTCGGCATCACGCTGGTGCTGCTGATTTCCAGCAACATGGACAACCGTCTGTTGACGTCGGCCAACGACGATCTGCTGCGCGGTGGCAGTTGGCTGTATCTGATCCTCAACATTCTGCTCGTGGTGTTTCTGGAAAACACCCGCCGCCCCGCACAACTGTTCAGTCTGGCGCTGGTCGACGTATTGCTGCTGTGCGGCCTGTTCTATGCGGCAGGTGGCGTTGCCAGCGCCCTGGGAAATTTGCTGATTGTCTCGGTGGCCATCAGCAATACCTTGCTACGACGACGCATCGGTCTGCTGATCGCCGCCATTGGGGCTCTCGGCATTGTCGGTCTGAGTTTTCTACTGAATTTCAGCCATCCCCTGAGCGCCAACGAATACCTGCAGGCCGGCACTCTCGGCGCACTGTGTTTTGCCGCGTCTCTGCTGGTGCAAGGACTCGCCCGGCGCTTGGAAGTCAGCGAAACACTGGCCGAACAGCGCGCCAGCGAAGTGGTGGGCCTGGAAGCCCTCAACGCGTTGATCCTGCAGCGCATGCGCACCGGGATTCTGGTGCTCGACGAACAACGGCGGGTACAACTGGCCAACCACAGCGCCCAGACGTTGCTCGCACAAGCCCCTCTTCAAGGCCATTTGATCGACGACTACTCGCCGGCGCTGGTTGATCGTCTGCAACTGTGGATGAATAACCCGACCCTGCGCCCGCAGAGCCTGAAAATTCCCGGCAACGGTCTGGAGTTGCAACCGAACTTCATTGCACTTGAGCAAAGTCCGAACCAGCAAACACTGGTGTTCCTCGAGGATCTGGCGCAGATCGCCCAACAGGCCCAGCAACTCAAGCTCGCCGCCCTCGGACGCTTGACTGCCGGCATCTCCCACGAGATTCGTAATCCGCTGGGTGCCATCAGTCATGCCGCGCAGCTATTGGGTGAATCCGAGGAACTCGACAGCGCGGATAGGCGTCTGACGCAGATTATTCAAGATCACTCCCAGCGCATGAACCGAGTCATCGAAAACGTCCTGCAACTGTCCCGCCGCCAGCAAAGCGCCCCCCAACGGCTGGAACTCAAGCCGTGGCTGGAAAGCTTCGTCGCCGAAAGCCGCGAACAGGCCACCGAGCGCCAGCAGATTCATCTGCGAGTCAACTCGGGGGACTTCACCACCCTGATGGACCCCAACCAACTCACACAAATTCTCGACAATCTGTTACGCAACGGTTGGCGTCATAGCGCCTTGCTGCATGATCAGGCCGAGGTCTGGCTGGCGCTGTTCATCGACGCCGATAGCCAGTTGGCGACGCTCGAAGTGCAGGACAACGGACCCGGCGTGCCGCCCGACGAGCAGGCGCACCTGTTCGAACCCTTCTTCACCACCAGCAGCCAAGGCACCGGCCTTGGGCTTTATCTGTCCCGTGAGCGGTGCGAAAGCAACCAAGCGCGCCTAGACTTCAAACCACGCCAAGGCGGCGGCTGCTTTCGCATCACCTTTGCTCACGGACGGAAACAAAGTTGAACACGAGCCCACGGCAAAAAATCCTTATCGTCGACGACGAACCGGATATCCGCGAACTCCTGGAAATCACCTTGGGACGGATGAAACTCGACACCCTCAGCGCACGCAACTTCAGCGAAGCCCGGACGCTGTTACACAGCGAGTCCTTCGACCTGTGCCTGACCGACATGCGCCTGCCCGACGGTACGGGGCTGGAACTGGTGCAACACATCCAGCAACGTTACCCGCAACTGCCGGTGGCGATGATTACCGCCTACGGCAGCCTGGAAACGGCGATCAACGCCCTCAAAGCCGGGGCGTTCGACTTTCTCACCAAACCTGTCGATCTCACTCGCCTGCGCGAACTGGTCAGCACTGCCCTGCGCATGCCCGCATCTGGCGGACTCGGCACATCGATTGATCGGCGCTTGCTGGGCGAATCGCCACCGATGCGCAATTTGCGTAAACAGATCGACAAACTCGCCCGCAGCCAGGCGCCGGTGTACATCAGTGGCGAGTCCGGTAGTGGCAAAGAATTGGTCGCAAGACTGATTCACGAACAAGGACCACGCGCCAGTCAGCCCTTCGTGCCAGTGAACTGTGGGGCGATTCCTTCGGAGCTGATGGAAAGCGAATTCTTCGGTCATCGCAGAGGCAGCTTTACCGGCGCCGTCGAGGACAAACCCGGGTTGTTTCAAGCTGCGCATGGCGGCACGTTATTCCTTGATGAAGTGGCGGACTTGCCTCTGCCGATGCAGGTAAAACTGCTGCGGGCGATTCAGGAGAAAGCCGTGCGCAGTGTCGGCGGCCAGCAGGAAAGCGTGGTCGACGTGCGGGTTCTTTGCGCCACACACAAAGATTTGGAGGCGCAGGTTACAGCCGAGCGCTTTCGTCAGGATCTCTATTACCGGCTAAACGTGATTGAACTGCGCGTACCGCCTCTGCGCGAACGGCGCGATGACATTGAAGTGTTGGCCAGCCATATGCTCAAGCGCCTGGCCAGCGCCAGCGGCCAACCGGCGGCACGTTTGCACCCGCAGGCCTTGGAAGCACTAAAAAGTTACCGGTTTCCGGGGAATGTCAGGGAACTGGAAAACGTCCTCGAACGAGCGCACACATTGTGCGAAAACCAGGTGATCGAGGTTGGGGACTTGCGACTGAGCGAAGGCAATTGCACGGCCGAGAGCGGCATTGCCGACCTCACGCAGATCGACAATCTTGAGGATTATCTGGAGAACGTCGAGCGCAAACTGATTTTGCAGGCGCTGGAGGAAACCCGCTGGAACCGCACGGCGGCGGCACAGCGCTTGAGTCTGTCGTTTCGGTCGATGCGCTATCGCCTGAAGAAGCTCGGTCTGGATTGAGGTCCCCTTCGCAAGCTCGCTCCCACAGGTTTAGAGCGTGTACATGAATAGTGTGTACAGCAAGCCCCCGTGTGGGAGCGGGCTTGCTCGCGAAAGCGGTATCGCAAACGCCAACGAATACCTGACTAAATGCGGCCTTCAGGTGCATAAGGCGCCGGATCAATAATCGGCGTCCGTCCCAGCATCACATCGGCAAACAACTGGCACGACGCCGGTGCCAGCACCAGTCCATTGCGGTAATGACCGCAGTTGAGCCACAACCCATCGAACCCCGGCACCCGGCCAATATAGGGAATACCTTCCGGCGACCCCGGACGCAATCCCGCCCAATGCCCGACCACTTCGGCATCTGCCAGCGCCGGCAACAACTCAATCGCAGACGCCTTGAGGCTTTCGAGCGCCACGTCGGTCGGTGTCTTGTCGTAGCCCTCATGCTCCAGCGTACTGCCGATCAGGATATGCCCGTCGCGGCGCGGAATCGCATAGCGCCCTTTGGCCAGCACCATGCTTGGCAGAAAATCCGCTGCGCACTTGTACAGAATCATCTGGCCTTTGACCGGCTCGACCGGCAGCGTCAGGTCCAGCGTCTTGAGCAAATCACCGCTCCATGCGCCCGCCGTCAGAACCACTTGATCGCCCGCGATCAGCCCATTGGATGTCTCGACACCAATGACTCGCTCACCCTCGCGAACAAATCCGCTGACTTCACATTGTTCGTGAATGGTCACGTTTGGCAGCGCCAGCAGCGCCGCTTTCAGCGACTTGACCAGCCGCGGATTTCTGACGTTGGCCACATCAGCCATGTAGATCGCTCGTGAGAAACCTTCACCGAGCACCGGCACCGCTTCGTGGGCAGCCGAGATATCCACAGCCTGCAGCGGACGGTTTTCCCGTTTGGCCCACGCCAGCGCTTCGGCCTCGTCATCGAGATCCAGCCAGTACAAGCCCGTGGTATGCACCTGGGGATCAACCCCGGTATCGGCGAACAAGCGCTCGCCGAGCTGTGGATAAAAATCCTGCGACCAATGCGCCAGCGCGGTAACGGCCGGGCTGTAGCGCCACGGATACAGCGGAGAAACAATGCCGCCGCCAGCCCAGGACGATTCCTGGCCGACGTTCGAGCGATCCAGCAGCACCACGCTGCGCACTTCGGAGGCGAGATTGTAGGCGGTGAGCAGGCCAATTACCCCGCCACCGACAATCACCACTTGCTGTTGCCTGGTCATGTTTGATCCAACCGTAAAAAAGACAGTGGGCGCAAAAGGCACCCTAAGAAAAGCGCTTCAGCGGCCCCAGCAATCCTTGGTGGTCAGCCCGGTAGTCGCGTTGTTCATGCTTCTGACACCGGTGTTGGTGAGGGTGAAGTCCCCGCACTTGTCGGTGGCCATGGCCGTGCCCGTTTTACGGGTGGCGGTCAGCAGGAAGGTCTGGTCAGCAATGGTCGGCGTGACGGTGTAGAAATCGTTGCCTGTGCTGAGCCCGGTAATGCCGGTGTAGACATTGTTCTTGGTGTAGAAACGTTCGAGGGTCTGCGCCTGCTCCGACAGCAGCGATACCACCTCGGCGCGGCGGCCCTTTTTCACGTATTCGGTGAGGCTTGGATAGCCGATGGTGATGACGATCCCGATGATCGCAATCACGATCATGATTTCGATCAGGGTAAAACCTCGGTTGAATCTGCGCATGCCTCAAACTCTCACTTACTGTATTTGTCGCCACATGATACGACGGCTGCCGCCGCCGGATTTTTCCACCAGGGTAGTCACGCCACCACTGGAGTCACTCACGATCTTGCGCGTTGCACCGTTGACGATGGCATTCAGGGTCGGGATGCCGCCGGTAAACACAACGCCACTGGAAATCGTGTCATTGCTGTCGACCACGCCATCGGCGTTGGTATCGAGCACCGCGTAGTTGAGCATCTTACCGCTGAACGCATCGAGTTCGACCAGTTTGCCAGTGCCGAAACTGGCACAGGGATCGGTGGTATCGACGCTCGCCGTGGTGAAGATGATCCGACCGAGCACCAGGCTGGCCTGATTGATCACCCGCTCACCGGTCAGCGCGTTGTTATACACCAATGGCAGATACCAGCCTTTCTCCCCCGGATAAGTCGTGTCGTTCTGGGTGGTGGTAATGAATTGCCCGGAACTGCCGGAGAATACGCCCGTGACGGCCTGCGCCCGCAAACTGCTGACGGTGAGTTGCCCCGAGCCGCCATCGGCATCCCACACCGAGTAGAACGCCTGTAAATCCTTGTTGGTCTTGTCAGCGGTTTCGTTGAACTTGCCGGTGCCGACGAATATCTGTTTGCCGCCCAGCGCGTTGTCTGCCAGCAACGGTTGCGCGGTAATCGGCTGAGTCAATCCACCTGCCGTGGTGAACAACGGTTTGCCGGAAAATGCTACGCCCCAACTGCTGGTCGACGTCGCGCTCAAATCGAACTTCCACAAGCGCCCTTTCAAATCACCGCCATAGGCAGCCTGCACCACATTGGACGAGTTGACCTTGAGTTTCACCGAGGATAGACCGTTAGTGGTTTCAGTACTGTCGATCACGATTTTCCTGATCAACGATCCATCACGCACATCCAGTACATACAAGGCGGCCACCCCGGAGTTGCTGCCATAACCGTTGGCAATGAACGCCGCCCAGCGCCCATCGGCCAAGCGTGCCACTTCCGGGCGGGCATAGGCGTAACCCAGATCATTAAAAGCGTTGGCGGTGCTGGCGGTGGCCGGTGCGCTGACTTCCCACAGAGCGCGCAAAACGTTGCCCGCAGACGCGTCGAACAGTTGCAGCGCATAGAACGTTTTGCCACCGGCACCAGTGCCGCCGATGGCCAGGGTTTTCCAGGCGCTGTTGAGTTGGGCGTCATACACGCCGACCTGACCGTCGACCAGAAACTTGTGGCTGACACCGTTGATGTAGGTCGGATCGGCAATCAGGCGAAGCGAGGGCAAGACACTGGATGGCATATAGGCGTATCGCCGAGTGCCGTTGGCCGAGTTGATGACATTGACGAAGCCGTCGTTGGCATTCACCACAAGGCTGGTGTTCATATTCGACGCTTTGGTGTTCAAGTAGGAGGTATAGGTGGTGTCGCCAGACAGATCGGAGGCAGTTTTATCCGTTGGCGACGCCAGCACCAGTGGCGAGTTGATGATGTCACCCAGCAACACACTGCGAACCTTGAACCCGGCTTTGTTGGTCCCTTTGCTCCACTCCACCAGATCGTTACCCGTCATGCCGGTGGGCAGGCCCTGACTGAGTGTCGTCTGCTGTGTGGCGGAAAAGTTACCGTAGGACAGCGTTACAGCGGCGTTGCTGGATGTGTTCCAGGATTGGTAAGTCGGCGCCGTAGTCCCCGGCACGATGGTCGTGTCAGTGGTCCAGAGTGTCGCCGACGTGTTCACCGCCCCGGCCGCTGTGAAGCCAAAGGACTTGATCGTCCCGCGCCAATCCTTGGGGTCGTAGCTGGTCTGGAAATAGCTGGTGCCGCTGGCGAGTGTGGTGCCGCTGGTGACACCGCTGCCGCCGGAGCCGGCCTTGGACGTGATATCGCTGAGCGCCGACGACAATGCCGCGTTCAGCCCAGTGCTGTCAGTCGCTTGATAGTACCTCCCCTGTCCGTAACTCGCCGCGTCCGAGAGCATCTCGTTGTCAGCGGTGAACCCCACGGTGTAGGTGTTCATGTTCTGTTTGGGAAAATCCACTGCGTTCCAGCTCTTGCCCGCCGCGTCCGTACCGGTTGAACGCATGTCGATGTCAAAAGCGAATTTGGCGATGTCATCCAGATAGAGTGTGTCCCCCTCGTCGTCGCCATTGAGGTTATTGCCGTCATTGTTGACGCCATCCCAGTTCGGTAAACGGCTGCCGCCTAACGGATCGTTGGTCGGGAAGGTACGGTCGAATGTCGGCAAACCGTCGGTGATCACCACTCCGTAATTTTTTTGGCAGCGATAGTGGATCGGGCTGGTGTAGGTGCTCGGCGCATTGTTGTAGTAAGGCGTCATACCGCGCATGTAGCGGGTGACTTCGTAATAGGTTTCCGCCAGTGGCGTGTTCGCCACAGCGCTCAGTCCGTTGATCGAGGAGATCAGAGCGTTGTAGTTGCTGTCGGCCTGGGCCTGGGTAACGCTGCCGGTCACCGGTGACAGATCACTGATGGTACGGGCGATGTAACCGCCATTACCTGAATTGTTGCTGGTGACCGGATTGAACGTCGACAGGCCAATGCGCAATGTGCGATTGCTGGTCACCAGAGCTGTCGATACGTTGCGCGCGACATTGATCCGGTAGTCGTTGGGAATCGCTCCGGTGGTGAAGTCACGGTTACTGCCGTTGGCCAGGCCGACCACGTAGGAAATGTAGTCCGCTGAGTATCGGGTGTTGCCACCACCCACCGGATCCGGCAATTTCAGGCAAAGCGGCGTCAGACTGTTGTTGTAAAACGCATACGCTCCACCGGAGCAACCGGATGTCGAAAGGCTCGACAAAAATATCGTGTTACCGCTGATCTCCGTCGAACTGAAGCACAACCCGAAAAAACCGTTGCACTGTCGTGCCGGTGTGCGGTCAACGGCAGGATCGAATCCCGGCGCATAAATGATGCTGTTCATGCTCCCCGAGTCGTCGATAAGCAGCATCACATTCGGCGCTACTGCTGCAGCGCTCAACAGCGGCGAGTCGGATGGTGTGAACGCATAGACCGGTGTTGCCAAATAGAAACCCAGCAGCATGCCGAACAGCAGCGATGCGCAGCGCTTAATACTTCGCATAGACACTCTCCACCACACTGCGCGAAGTGCCAGCAACGCCGACCGCGGTCACCCGATAAAGCGTTGCCGAGGTGTTGCTCGGCACGTTGACGGCGGTCAGCGTCGTGCCGATGTTCTGCACGCCATAGAAGCCGTTACCGGCGGTGATCCAGGTCACGCCCGATGTCGAATTGAACCCCGCCGCACTGACCACCGATGACTCTGCCGGCGGCGCACATTGTGTCGTGCCGCTGCACACTGCCAGCGTATAGGTATCGAGTTGCACCGCACTCTCACCCACCCGCAACGCTGCTTCAGCGGTCTGGAACGATTGATTGCGCAGGCTCACACTGCCCGCCATTTTTTCCTGAAGGGTGGCGCTTTGCATCGACGAAAGGCCGATCATCGTCAGCAACAACAGAAACACCAGGCTGACCAGCAGCACCATGCCGCGTTGCGCCTGACGTTGATGGAAAGAAATCCTCATAGGAGCAGCCCTCACTGCAAGCGGTTGCGGACAGCCGCAACCACGTTGAAGGTTTGATCAGCCACCCGTTTGCTCGGGTCGTTGAGGGTCAGGCTCAAGCGCACACTGCGGATCCGTGCTGGATCACCGGGGTTGGTACTGTAAGTCGAAGCCGCCACATCGGTGGCTGAACTGGCCAGACCGAAAGTCACGTTGAAAGCGCTGACGTTATTCACCAACACTTGCTGAGCAGGTGTCCCGCTGCCGGTGCCCATCAGAATCTGATTGTTGCTGAAACTGTAGAGCAGACGGCGAATCGGGAAAGCGATCTGCCCGGTCGCCGGGCTTCGCAAACCGGTGTAAGCCGTTGCGCTGTTGCGGCAATCGGAGAGCACTGTCCAGGTCGGCGTGCCGCCGCTGCCGCCGATGTCGGCCGTGACCAGCGTCAGTTTCAGGTTCGCGTTGTCCCAACTGATCGGCGTGATCTGCGCCGCACTGAAATCCCCTGACGTGCTGGCATCAGTGATCGTGCCAAGGCAGCCAAACATCCCGACCATACGGATTTCCTGAATCATTTTGCTCAACACGAAACGCGCATCCTCCTGCATGGCGGCGGCACTGTTCTGGCTGACGTAGGTATTCTTCGCGGCGATGAAAGTCTGAACCACGCCCAACACCACAATCAGCCCCAGTGCCAGAGCGACCAGCATCTCGATCAGGCCAAAACCGCGGTTGTGACGCTTCATGGCGTGGCCACCGGATCGACCGCAGCGCGACTGGTCAGCACGAAACTGCGCTGAGCGCTGGCCGTGTTGGCTGCCCGCGCGTCACTCCAGGTGATGGTGATGGTGTAAACCCGCTGGTTGAGCGTGATGCTGCCGGTCGCCGTCGGCCCGCCGAAACCGACGATGTTGGAGGTGAAATCGTAGAGATCCTGATCGCGGGCGACGCCAAGGTTGCCCGACGTCGGTGGCGTGACGGTGTAGTCGGCGCCGGAATTGGCGCGGATACGGTCCATCATGTCGTAGGCAATGAAACTGGCCTGACTGGTCATGCGCGAGCTGTCGGTGTACTTCAGGGCATTGAGTTGCACGGCCGCCGCCCCCAACAGCCCGACCGTAAGAATCAACAACGCGACCAGCACTTCGATCAGCGTCATGCCCTCCTGTGCGTTTTTACTCCCTGCCCTCATCCGCAACTTCCACCCAATTGAATTCGTCCGTTCAAACACACATTCAGCGTCCTGCTTTGCGTTCCCAAGGTGTAACTGAAGACCACCGCCGTCGATGGCGCGGCCAGACCGCCGAGATTGTTGAAGTCCAGTGCGGTCACCCCAGAGGTTAGCGCCAGAGTTGCGCCGCTGCTCATGGCTGGAACAACCCGCAACACATTGGCCGAAGTGCCAGTACTGTCGTAGACCGACAGTTCGCCGGTCCAGGCATTGCCCCCGGCCGTCGGCCGCAGCCGCGTCGTCACGCCCCGATCAATCGCTTCCAGTCGTGCGAAATTGATCGCTCGTTGCAGGTCGCCCATTTCGGTATCGGCCCTGCTGCCCTGTATCGAACGGGTGAACGCAGGCACCGCCAAAGTGATCAGGGTTACGAATATCGCGACCGCAACCAGCAACTCGATCAGCGTGAAACCTTTTGTACGAAGATCCATCGTTGCCCTCCGTTGCCGTCAGCTATACCTGCTTCTACACGCTAGAACATTCAACCGACCTGTGTCGGTTGATTTGCCCTGTGCGGCGCACGGATCGCCCCGCACATCACACGCCATGGAGGGAATTTTCATGCCGCAACGAGGCTTCAGCCTGATTGAACTGATTATGGGACTGGCGATTGGCGCAATTGTTCTGCTGCTGCTCACCCCGGCGTTTGCCACGCTCAGGGAGTCAAACCATCGAGATCAGGCCGCACAGTCGCTGCTCGACGGCATCCGCAATGCCCGCACAATAGCGATCACGCGCAATCAAAGCGTGGTAATCCATGGCATCAATGGCGACTGGAGTCAGGGCTGGCGGATCATTCTGGATATCAGCGGCAAGGGGCCGGAGGACAGCAGCAATCCGCTGCTGGTGGAGCGTGAGAGTGACGCGAAGGTGCCGATTGTCGGCAACTGGTTGGTGAGCCGTTATGTGCGCTTCAGCAGCCTGGGGCAACCGCTGATGCCAGGGCGGGCCTTTCAGGCTGGGACATTACACATTTGCTCGACTCGCGAGCCGGTCAGCCAGCGCCAAGTGGTGCTGGCGGCGACCGGTCGAGTGCGCCTGAGCAGCAAAAACGCTGAACAGGCGTTGTGTCAAAAAGCAAAAACGCTTAAATCGAACGCACGCGCAGCTCTTTAGGCATCGAGAACGTGATGTTCTCTTCGCGGCCGGCCAGCTCATCGGCACCGGTAGCGCCCCAGGCCTGCAACTGTTGGATCACGCCACGCACCAGCACTTCCGGCGCGGAAGCACCGGCGGTGATGCCAATGCGTTCGACGCCATCGAACCAGCTCTTTTGCAAGTCTTCGGCACCGTCGATCAGGTAGGCCGGAGTGGACATGCGTTCGGCCAGTTCACGCAGGCGGTTGGAGTTGGAGCTGTTCGGGCTGCCGACCACCAAGACCACGTCGCATTCGTCGGCCAGTTGCTTGACCGCGTCTTGTCGGTTTTGCGTGGCATAGCAGATGTCGTCCTTGCGCGGGCCACCTATGGCCGGGAAACGCGTGCGCAAAGCATCGATAACGCGGCTGGTGTCGTCCATCGACAGCGTGGTCTGGGTGACGAATGCCAGTTTTTCCGGGTCATGTACCTGCAATTCGGCCACGTCTTTCTCGTCTTCGACGAGGTAGATTGCACCGCCATTGCTGGCATCGTACTGGCCCATGGTGCCTTCAACTTCCGGGTGACCGGCGTGGCCGATGAGGATGCATTCGCGACCGTCGCGGCTGTATTTGGCGACTTCGATATGCACCTTGGTGACCAATGGACAGGTGGCGTCGAATACTTTCAAGCCACGGCCAGCGGCTTCGGTACGCACGGCTTGCGAAACCCCGTGGGCACTGAAGATCACGATGACGTCGTCCGGTACCTGATCCAGTTCTTCGACGAAAATGGCGCCCCGGCTGCGCAAATCCTCGACGACGAACTTGTTGTGCACAACTTCATGACGCACGTAGATCGGCGGCCCGAAGACTTCCAGGGCGCGGTTGACGATTTCTATCGCCCGGTCCACGCCGGCGCAGAAGCCACGGGGGTTGGCGAGTTTGATTTGCATGCTGTGCCTCGTGTCTTGCGCGCGAAAAAACAGTGAATAACTACTGAGGGAGCGGGCTTGCTCGCAAATGCTGACTGACATTCAACCTATAAGTTGTCTGACACACCGCTTTCGCGAGCAAGCCCGCTCCCACATTTTTACAGCGCTTTGACGCTGATGATTTCCACGTCAAAGGCCAGCGTCTTGCCCGCCAGCGGGTGATTGAAGTCGATGGTCACTTGCGCATCGTCGAACTCTTTCACCACACCCGGCAGCTCAGTATTGGCTGCATCGTTGAAGATCACCAGCAAACCCGGCGACAACTCCATATCAGCAAACTGCGAACGCGGGATAACCTGCACGTTCTGCGGGTTCGGTTGACCAAAAGCGTTCTCCGGCTCGACGCTCAGCGTACGCTTGTCGCCAGCCTTGAAACCGAACAATGCCGCTTCGAAACCCGGCAGCAGGTTGCCGTCGCCGACCTTGAAAGTCGCTGGGGCCTTATCGAAGGTGCTGTCGACCGTGTCGCCGTTCTCCAGGCGCAATGCAAAATGCAAGGTGACTTCCGTGTTCTGGCCGATGCGTTGCTCAGCCAATACCTGTTCAGTCATGAACGGTTTCTCCGGTTTTCTTGGTTTTGAACATATCCAGTGCCAGCATCACCGCACCAACGGAGATGGCGCTGTCGGCGAAGTTGAACGCCGGGAAGTACCAGCGGTTCTGCCAGTGCACCAGAATGAAGTCGATCACATGGCCCAGCGCAATGCGGTCGTACAGGTTGCCCAGGGCACCACCCAGCACCAGCGCCAAAGCGATGGCCAGCCAGGTTTCGTTGCGGCCCAGACGCTTGAGCCAGACCACCAGCACCGCGCTGACCACGATCGCGATCAGGGCGAACAGCCAGCGCTGCCAGCCGGAGCCGTCAGCGAGAAAGCTGAAGGCTGCACCAGTGTTGTAAGCCAGGGTCCAGCTGAAATAATCGGGAATGATCACGATCTGCTGGAACATTTCGAGCTTGTTTTCGAAGTAGAACTTGCTGGCCTGGTCAATGACCAGAACCAGCAAACTCAACCAGAGCCAGCTCAACCGTCCGAAACGGCCAACGGCATTAGGCATAGTGACGAACCTCGCCAGCGCCGCTGATGTTATCAACACAACGACCGCAGATTTCCGGATGCTCCGGGTTCACGCCGACGTCTTCGCGGCAGTGCCAGCAACGGGCGCACTTGGCGAAGGCCGATTTGACGATCTTCAATTTCAAACCACTGACTTCGGTCGCTACCGCGTCGGCCGGAGCCTGTACAAACGGTGCAACGCCGGCGGTCGAAGTGATCAGGACAAAGCGCAGTTCGTTGCTCAGCTTGGCCAGATCGGCGCTCAAGGCGTCTTCGGCGAACAGCGTCACTTCGGCTTGCAGGTTGCCACCGACGGCTTTTGCCGCGCGCTGGATTTCCATTTCTTTGTTGACCGCAACCTTCACTTCCATGATGCGATCCCAGTACTCGCGACCCAGCTCGAAGCCTTCCGGCAGCTCGGTCAGACCTTCGTACCAGGTGTTGAGCATGACCGATTCGTTACGCTCGCCCGGCAGGTATTGCCACAGCTCGTCGGCGGTGAACGCCAGGATCGGCGCGATCCAGCGCACCAGCGCTTCGGAGATGTGGAACAGCGCGGTTTGCGCCGAACGGCGGGCCTTGCTGTTGGCGCCAGTGGTGTACTGACGATCCTTGATGATGTCGAGGTAGAACCCCCCCAGCTCCTGCACGCAGAAGTTGTGGATCTTGGAGTAGACGTTCCAGAAACGGTACTCACCGTAGTGCTCTTGCAACTCGCGTTGCAGCAGCAGAGTGCGATCCACCGCCCAGCGATCCAGTGCCAGCATCTCTTCAGCCGGCAGCAGGTCGGTGGCCGGGTTGAAACCGGTCAGGTTCGAGAGCAGGAAGCGTGCGGTGTTACGGATACGCCGGTAGGCGTCCGCGCTGCGCTGCAGGATCTGCTCGGACACGGCCATCTCGCCGGAGTAGTCGGTCGAAGCCACCCACAGACGCATGATGTCGGCGCCCAAGGTGTCGTTGACTTTCTGCGGCGCAATCACGTTGCCCAACGACTTGGACATTTTGCGGCCGGACTCGTCGACGGTGAAGCCGTGGGTCAGCAGCTCGCGGTACGGCGCGTGGTTGTCAATGGCGCAACCGGTCAGCAACGACGAGTGGAACCAGCCGCGGTGCTGGTCCGAACCTTCCAGGTACAGGTCGGCACGCGGGCCGGTTTCGTGCCCCATTGGGTGCGAACCGCGCAGTACGTGCCAGTGAGTGGTACCCGAATCGAACCAGACGTCGAGGGTGTCGCTGATTTTGTCGTACAGCGGCGCTTCGTCACCGAGCAGTTCGGCAGCGTCCATCTTGAACCAGGCTTCGATGCCTTCGACTTCAACACGCTTGGCGACTTCTTCCATCAGTTCAACGGTGCGTGGGTGCAGCTCGCCGCTTTCCTTGTTCAGGAAGAACGGGATCGGCACGCCCCAGTTGCGCTGACGGGAGATGCACCAGTCCGGACGGTTGGCGATCATCGAGTGCAGACGCGCCTGGCCCCAGGCCGGAACGAACTGGGTGTCTTCGATGGCTTTGAGCGAGCGCACACGCAGGGTATCGCCGCTGACCGGCTCTTTGTCCATGCCGATGAACCACTGCGCGGTGGCGCGGTAGATCAATGGAGTCTTGTGGCGCCAGCAGTGCATGTAGCTGTGCTCGATGACGGTGGTGTGCATCAGCGCACCGACTTCGGTCAGCTTCTCGACGATGGCCGGGTTGGCCTTCCAGATGAACTGGCCGCCGAAGAATTCCAGCGACGGCACGTACACACCGTTGCTCTGCACGGGATTGAGGATGTCGTCGTTGACCATGCCGTACTTCTTGCAGGTCACGAAGTCGTCCACGCCGTAGGCCGGAGCGGAGTGAACCACGCCGGTGCCAGCGCCCAGTTCGACGTAGTCGGCCAGATATACCGGCGACAGACGGTCGTAGAACGGGTGACGGAAGTTGATCAGCTCCAGCTCTTTGCCGGTAGTGGTGGCGATGACCGAACCTTCAACGCCGTAGCGAGCCAGGCAGGCTTCAACCAGCTCTTCAGCCAGCACCAGCAGCTTGTCGCCGACATCGACCAGGGCGTAGTTGAATTCCGGGTGAACGTTCAGCGCCTGGTTGGCCGGGATGGTCCACGGGGTGGTGGTCCAGATCACGATCGAGGCTGGTTTGCTCAGCGACGGCAAACCAAACGCGGCAGCCAGTTTGGCTTCGTCAGCGATCGGGAAGGCAACGTCGATGGTCGAGGACTTCTTGTTTTCGTACTCGACTTCGGCTTCAGCCAGCGCCGAGCCGCAATCGAAGCACCAGTTCACAGGCTTGAGGCCCTTGAACACGAAACCGCCCTTGACGATTTCGGCGAGGGCACGAATTTCACCGGCCTCGTTCTTGAAGTCCATCGTTTTGTATGGGTTGGCGAAGTCACCCAACACACCGAGGCGGATGAACTCGGTCTTCTGCCCTTCAATCTGCTCGGTGGCGTAGGCACGGCAAAGTTCGCGGGTCTTGTCCGCGCCCAGGTTCTTGCCGTGGGTCACTTCAACCTTGTGCTCGATCGGCAGGCCGTGGCAGTCCCAACCCGGAACATACGGCGCGTCGAAACCCGACAGGGTTTTCGAGCGGATGATCATGTCCTTGAGAATTTTGTTCAGTGCGTGACCGATGTGGATCGTGCCGTTGGCATACGGAGGGCCGTCATGCAGAACGAACTTCGGACGATCCTTGCCAATCTCGCGCAACTTTCCGTACAGGCCAATACTGTCCCAGCGCTGCAGGATCTGCGGTTCGCGCTGTGGCAGGCCGGCCTTCATTGGGAAGGCGGTGTCCGGAAGGTTTAGCGTGGCTTTATAGTCGGTCATTTAAGGCTCTTCATTAGCGATGGGCGCTAGGTGCGGCTAGTGCACGGGCGGTGGCGACATCCGCATTGATCGCCGTTTTCAGCGCCTCCAGAGAGGCAAATCGCTGCTCTTCACGCAGCTTTTGGTGGAAAACCACCGTCAAACGCCGGTCATACAGATCGCCGGCAAAATCTAAAAGATGGACTTCAAGGTGGGCCTTGCCGTCGCCTTGCACTGTGGGCCGCACGCCGATATTGGCGACGCCGGGCCAGGTCTTGCCGTCGATATCCACATTCACCAGATACACCCCAGTGAACGGCACGCGACGACGCTTGAGTTGAATATTGGCAGTGGGCGTCCCCAGTTGCCGGGCCAGCTTCTGGCCATGCAGCACGCGACCGACTATGCGGTACGGGCGGCCGAGCAAGCGTTCGGCCAGGGCAAAATCGGCGGCGGCCAAGGCGTTGCGCACCTGAGTGCTGCTGACGCGAATGCCGTCCAGCTCGACGGTTTGTGCAGCTTCGACGCTAAAACCGTGGACCTGCCCGGCCTGCAACAGGAAATCGAAATCACCGAGGCGGTCGCAGCCGAAGCGGAAGTCGTCACCGACCTCCAGATGCTGCACGCCGAGGCCGTCTACCAGAATGGTGTCGACGAACTCACTGGCGCTGAGCTTGCTCAGACGCTGGTTGAAGGCCAGACACAAGACCCGGTCAACGCCTTCGGCCGCCAGCAGTTGCAGCTTGTCGCGCAACCGGGCAAGACGCGCCGGTGCGGTCTCGGGTGCAAAGAATTCCCGTGGCTGCGGCTCGAAAATCACCACGCAGCTGGGTACGCCCAACTCGAGCGCACGCTCACGCAGTCGGGCCAGGATAGCCTGGTGACCACGGTGAACACCGTCAAAGTTGCCAATAGTGGCGACGCAGCCCCGATGCTGGGGGCGCAAGTTGTGGAGGCCTCGAACCAGCTGCATAACGCGCTTCTTGCTCATAAAGTGGTCGATTATAACCACACCCGGCGGCAGACGACAGGCAACACCGTAACGCAAAGTGATCGAGCCGACAAAACTGTCGGCACACGCCTGTTCATAAAGAGTAAAACCTCAGCTCAAGGCCTTGCGATTGAAGTCACGCAGACGGAAACCGAGCAGCAGCAACATACCGAAATACGCGACCACGCCCGCCGCCACCAAAGCGCCCAGACGCAGGAAGCGTTCAAGCATGTGCCCCTGATCCCAGGCTGGCATGAAATGCATGCCGACCAACAACACCGCCGACATCACCGCCACCGCCACCACCAGTTTGAAGCCGAACTTGGCCCAACCTGGCTGCGGCTGGTACATCTGCTGTTTACGCAGTTGATAGAACAACAACCCAGCGTTCAGACAGGCGCCAGCACTGATCGCCAACGCCAGGCCAGCGTGAGCCAACGGACCAATCAACACAAGGTTGAACAGTTGCGTGACGATCAGCGTGAAAATTGCGATTTTTACCGGCGTACGAATGTTCTGTTGCGCATAAAAGCCCGGCGCCAGCACTTTGATCACGATAATCCCGAGCAGACCCACCGAATAGGCAATCAACGCGCGCTGGGTCATTTCAGCATCAAAGCCACTGAACTGGCCGTACTGGAACAACGAAACGGTCAACGGCTCGGCGAGAATCCCCAGTGCCAGCGAGCACGGCAGCACCAGCACAAAGCACAGACGAAGCCCCCAGTCGAGAATCCGCGAATATTCGTGGCGATCCTTGCTGGCGTAGGTTTTGGCCAAGGTCGGCAGCAGAATGGTACCCAACGCCACACCCAGCACGCCGGACGGCAACTCCATCAAACGGTCAGCGTAATACATCCACGACACCGAACCTGCGACCAGGAACGAGGCGAAGATGGTGTTGATAATCAGCGAAATCTGACTGACCGACACCCCCAGGATCGCCGGCAGCATCTGTTTCATCACTCGCCAGACGCCGGTATCGCGCAGATTCAGGCGCGGCAGGACCAACATGCCGATCTTCTTCAGGTGCGGCAGTTGATAAAGCAACTGCGCCAGACCGCCCGCCAGCACCGCCCAGCCCAAGGCCATGACCGGCGGATCGAAGTATGGCGTCAGGAACAGTGCAAACACGATCATGCTGACGTTGAGCAGGGTCGGTACGAACGCCGGCACCGAGAAACGGTTCCAGGTATTGAGGATCGCACCGGCCAGCGAGGACAGGGAGATCAGCAATATGTAGGGAAAGGTCACCCGCAAAAGGTCGGAGGTCAGCTGGAATTTTTCCGGCGTATCGGTAAAACCGGGAGCCGTAGCCCAGATCACCCACGGCGCGGCGATCATGCCCAGCGCCGTTACCAGCGCCAGCACCAAGGTCAGCAACCCCGACACGTAAGCAATAAAGGTACGCGTCGCCTCCTCGCCTTTCTGGCTTTTGTATTCCGCCAGAATCGGCACAAAAGCCTGAGAGAACGCACCCTCCGCGAAGATTCGCCGAAGCAGATTAGGCAGTTTGAAGGCAATAAAGAAGGCGTCCGTCGCCATCCCGGCCCCGAATATTCGGGCGATGAGCGTGTCACGGACGAACCCGAGAACCCGCGAAAGCATCGTGATAGAGCTGACGGCGGCCAACGATTTGAGCAGATTCATTGAGGGAATTTGTGCCTGTCGATAAACAGCAGGCGAACAATGCGCCTACTTGTGCGATACTCTGCGCCGCAACAGCACAGAGCCAAAGCTCGCGAGTTTACAGGTCAAGCGCCGGAAATAAATATCCCGCCTCTTTATACCTACCACTTAGCGGAACGTTTCAAGCGCCCTTGACAAGACATCTCTTCATCGGCATGATTCGCGGCCTATTTTGTTTGCTATTTCCTAAAAAGTCTTTCGAGGAGCTCGACGGTGGCCAACTCACCTTCCGCCAAAAAACGTGCAAAACAGGCTGAGAAGCGTCGCAGCCACAACGCCAGCCTGCGTTCCATGGTTCGTACCTACATCAAGAATGTAGTTAAAGCCATCGACGCAAAAGACGCTGAAAAAGCTCAAGCTGCATACGTTCTGGCTGTGCCAGTTATCGACCGTATGGCCGATAAAGGCATCATCCACAAGAACAAGGCTGCTCGTCATAAGAGCCGTCTGAATGGCCACGTCAAAGCACTGAAAACTGCTGCTTAATCGACGTAGTCATTAAAAAACCGACCTTAGGGTCGGTTTTTTATTGCCTGTGATTTGATAAAGGCAGAAAAAATGCGGGAGCGGCCCTGTTCGCGAATGTAATCTGTCAGCCGATATCTCTAGCGACTGACACGACATCTTCGCGAGCAAGCCCGCCCCCACATTTAGATTTACGCTTTTACTGCCCGGCCGGCATCCACGGCAAAATCGGGATCGCCGTCACCGCATTCTGCGGACTACCCTCGATCAAGCGATCGCTATAGACCAGATACACCAGCGTATTGCGCTTCTTATCGAGGAAGCGCACCACTTGCATGGTTTTGAATACCAGCGATGTGCGCTCCTTGAACACCTCTTCGCCATCCTTAAGCTCGCCCTTGAACTTGATCGAACCGACCTGACGACAAGCAATCGATGCCTCGGCGCGATCTTCAGCCAACCCCAAACCACCCTTCACACCACCCGTCTTGGCGCGCGAGAGGTAGCAGGTCACACCCTCGACTTTCGGATCATCGAAAGCCTCGACCACGATTCGGTCGTTCGGACCGACAAACTTGAACACTGTCGACACCTGACCAATTTCTTCGGCCGAAGCGAGCAATGGCAGCACCATCAACAGACCCAACAATCCTTTTGCTACGCGCATGAGTTTTTCCTTACACCAAAATCAGATTGTCACGGTGAACCAGTTCAGGTTCAGCCATGTAACCGAGCAAACCGACAATCGCATCCGACGATTGACCGATGATTTTTTGTGCCTCCAGCGCACTGTAGTTGGCCAGGCCACGGGCGATTTCACGACCATCCGGCGCCACGCAAACCACCATTTCACCGCGCCGGAAACTCCCCTGCACCAGCTTCACACCCACCGGCAACAGACTCTTGTTACCTCGAGAGAGCGCCGACACCGCCCCCTCATCCAACACCAACGTGCCACGGGTTTGCAGGTGCCCTGCCAGCCACTGCTTACGCGCCGCCAGCATGCCGCGCTCAGGTGACAGCAACGTGCCGATACGCTCACCCGCCTTCAAGCGATCGAGCACACGCTCAAGACGCCCACCCACGATGATGGTGTGTGCGCCGGAACGTGCCGCCAGACGCGCCGCACGCAGCTTGGTTTGCATACCACCACGCCCCAGCGCGCCACCTGTACCACCCGCCACCGCATCCAGACTTGGATCATCGGCACGCGCCTCATAAATCAACTGAGCATCGGGATTGTTGCGCGGATCAGCATCGAACATGCCATCGCGATCCGTAAGGATCACCAGCAGATCAGCCTCGACCAGGTTGGCCACCAACGCCGCCAGGGTGTCGTTGTCGCCAAAACGGATTTCATCAGTGACCACGGTGTCGTTCTCGTTGATCACCGGAATGACTTTCAGCTCGACCAGCGCGCGCAAGGTGCTGCGGGCATTCAGATAGCGCTTGCGATCAGAGAGGTCGTCATGAGTCAGGAGAATCTGCGCGGTGTGCCGACCATGCTCGGCAAAGCTTGATTCCCAAGCCTGCACCAAGCCCATCTGACCGATTGCCGCCGCAGCCTGAAGCTCGTGCATCGCACTGGGTCGCGCGGTCCAGCCCAGACGGCTCATGCCGGCCGCCACCGCCCCGGAAGACACCAGCACCAACTCGACACCCGCCTCATGCAGAGCCACCATCTGCTCGACCCAGACACTCATTGCCGCGCGATCCAGCCCTTTGCCATCAGCTGTCAGCAAAGCGCTGCCGATCTTCACGACCCAACGCTGCGCACCTGTCACCTTGCTCCGCATCATCTTCAACCTTAGCTTGAGGACAGCGCGACCTGGCACTGCCCGTGACGTTAATCGTGGCTATTGGTGACCAACGATCGATTTCCAGATAATAAAACGCCGCTCGATTGAGCGGCGCTTAAGTTTACTGCAACGAATCAGTCACGCACGTAAATGATTTCCGGACCGTCTTCGTCATCCACGTCTTCTTCATCCCAATCATCGTCGCCGATGTCGTGGACCGACTTCACGCCACTGCGACGCAGGGCACGCTTGTCATCCAGCGCCTGCAACTGCGCACGGGCTTCGTCTTCGATGCGCTGATCGAGATCAGCCAGCTCTTCCTTGTAAGCCGGGTCGGCAGCAAGGCGATCGGCACGATCTTCCATGTAACGCATGATGTCGTGGCACAGACGCTCGGTACCGATCTTGGCAATTGCCGAGATCACGTAAACCGGACCCGTCCACTCCAGACGATCGACGATCTCCTTGACGCGAGCATCATGCTCCTCCTCAAGGATCTGGTCGCACTTGTTCAGCACCAACCAGCGATCACGCTCAGCCAGGGACGGACTGAACTTGATCAGCTCATTGACGATGACCTCAGCCGCATCCGGCGCACTGGTGTCATCCAGCGGCGCCATGTCCACGAGGTGCAGCAGCAGACGCGTGCGCGCCAAGTGCTTGAGGAAGCGAATCCCCAGACCAGCACCGTCGGAAGCACCTTCGATCAAGCCCGGAATGTCGGCAACGACGAAGCTCTTCCAGCGATCAACGCTGACCACACCCAGGTTCGGGACCAACGTGGTGAACGGATAATCGGCGACCTTCGGCTTGGCGGCCGAAACCGAACGGATAAAGGTACTTTTGCCGGCGTTCGGCAAACCCAGAAGGCCCACATCAGCCAGCACTTTCATTTCCAGCTTCAGGTCGCGCTGCTCGCCCGGCTTGCCCGGAGTGGTCTGGCGCGGCGCACGGTTGGTACTGGATTTGAAACGGGTATTACCCAGACCGTGCCAACCGCCCTGCACGACCATCAACTTCTGGCCAGCCTTGGTCAAGTCACCAATGACCTCCTGAGTCCCGGAGTCAATAACGGTCGTACCGACCGGAACACGCAGGATCAGGTCTTCACCCTTCTTGCCGGTACAGTCTGTACTGCCGCCGTTGGAGCCACGCTCAGCATCGAAGTGCCGGGTGTAACGGTAGTCCACTAGGGTGTTGAGGTTTTCGTCGGCCATCATGTAGATGGAACCGCCATCACCACCATCACCACCGTTCGGGCCACCGTTTTCGATGAATTTTTCCCGACGGAAACTCATGGCGCCATTACCGCCATCACCAGCCTTTACGCGAATCGATACTTCATCAACAAACTTCATAACCAACGCCTCTCGCCATACGGACGAGCCGAAAAACAATCAAGACATAAGACTCTTGCAAAAATGAGCGCAGCGACCCCAAAACACGACCTGCTTCGCACGCCGACAGCCCATACAAACAGCTTTGCAAGAGACTCACCCCACAAACGAAAAAGCCCCGTCGCAAGACAGGGCTCTTCCAGCGATTGCGCAATTAAGCTGCGACAACGCTCACGTAACGGCGGTTGAACGCGCCTTTTACTTCAAACTTGATCACGCCTTCGATTTTAGCGAAGAGGGTGTGATCCTTACCCATGCCAACACCGTAACCGGCGTGGAATTGGGTGCCGCGCTGACGCACGATGATGTTGCCCGGAATGATTTTCTGGCCGCCATACATCTTGACGCCAAGGCGTTTGGCTTCCGAGTCGCGACCGTTACGGGTACTACCACCAGCTTTTTTGTGTGCCATGAGTTCAATTCTCCTAGTGAGGAATTAGGCTGAAATTAAGCCTGAATACCGGTGATTTTGATCTCGGTGTACCACTGGCGGTGGCCCATACGCTTCATGTGGTGCTTACGACGACGGAACTTGATGATGCGGACTTTATCGTGACGACCTTGGGAGATCACTTCAGCCACAACAGTAGCGCCAGCAACAACTGGAGCGCCGATGTTTACGTCGTCGCCATTGGCAACCAACAGAACGCGATCAAAGGTAACGGATTCGCCGGTAGCGACTTCCAGTTTTTCGATCTTCAGGTATTCACCTGGGGCGACTTTGTACTGCTTGCCGCCAGTAACGATTACTGCATAAGACATGGTATTTCTCCGATAATCCTGCTCACCCAGCTCTTTATAAGAAGAGGTATTGGCTGGCATGGCTGCATGGGGCTGGAAGGCCCGCTTGCAATTGCGTAAGGCAGGTGCTGCCCAGGAAGTTCAGGGTGCGCGATTGTACGCAAGGCGCAGCAGGCTTGCAAGTAGCCGTCCATCGCGCCTTGACAGGTCTGGATGGGGGTCCTAGCATGCCGCGCAACCCTTCTGGAGCGACTCTCGCTGATGCAACCCCAAGCTTTCTACCGCGCGGTGGCGGACGATTTTAGCGCCGTCGACGGCATCATCAAGAAGCAGCTGACTTCCCGCGTACCGCTGGTATCGAAAATCGGCGACTACATCACGTCGGCCGGCGGCAAGCGTCTGCGTCCTTTATTGGTGTTGCTGTGTGGCAAGGCATTGGGTCGCGAAGGCGACGATATGCGTCTGCTGGCCGCCACCATCGAATTCCTGCACACCGCTACCCTGCTGCATGACGACGTGGTCGACATGTCCGGCATGCGCCGTGGCCGCTCGACCGCCAACGCCATGTGGGGCAATGCCCCGAGCGTGCTGGTCGGCGACTTCCTGTACTCGCGCTCATTCGAAATGATGGTCGAACTGGGCTCGATGCAGGTGATGAAGATCCTGTCTCAGGCCACGCGCATCATCGCCGAAGGCGAAGTGCTGCAACTGTCCAAGGTGCGCGACGCCAGTACCACCGAAGAAACCTACATGGAAGTCATTCGCGGCAAAACCGCAATGCTCTTCGAAGCCTCGACCCACAGCGCCGCCGCGCTGGCCGGCGCCAGCGCCGAGCAGAGCGAAGCCCTGCGTACTTTCGGTGATCATCTGGGCGTGGCATTCCAACTGGTCGACGACTTGCTCGATTACAAGGGCAACGCTGAAACCCTGGGCAAGAACGTCGGTGACGATCTGGCCGAAGGCAAGCCGACCCTGCCGCTGATCTACACCATGCGCGAAGGCACGCCTGAGCAGGCTGCACTGGTGCGCCAGGCGATCCAGAAAGGCGGAATCGAAGATCTGGAAAGCATCCGCGCTGCCGTGGAAGCCTCCGGCTCGCTGGAGTACACCGCGCAACTGGCCCGCGATTATGTGGCCCGCGCGATCAAGTGCCTCGACGCACTGCCAGCCAGCGAATACCGCGACGCACTGGTTGAACTGAGCGAGTTTGCGGTCGCCCGCACACACTGATCGCCACGTAATCAAAGAGCCGCAGCCTTCCTTCGAAGCCTGCGGCTTTTTGTTGCCTGCCCTATCTCGGTTAAAACCTTATACAATGTGCGACTTTTAGCGAACCACATCCCTCAAGGAGCCTTAGTGAGCACGTTGCCACCCTGCCCGAAATGCAATTCCGAATACACCTACGAAGACGGCACTCAACTGGTTTGCCCCGAGTGCGCCCATGAATGGTCGGCCAGCGGCGACGCCGAAGTGGCCTCTGATGATGCTGTGAAGAAAGATTCGGTCGGCAACGTCCTGCAGGACGGCGACACCATCACCGTGATCAAGGACTTGAAGGTCAAGGGCACCTCGCTGGTGGTCAAGGTCGGCACCAAGGTCAAGAACATCCGCCTGTGCGATGGCGACCATGACATCGACTGCAAGATCGACGGCATTGGCCCGATGAAGCTCAAATCCGAGTTCGTCAGAAAAGTCTGAATCCGCTGTCATCCATCCCGCGCCAGCCGTGGGATGGAGTCTCTCCCTCCCCGCCCTGCCTCAATAAATCCAAGCAGTAGCCATACGCCAGCCGTTTTGACCTTACGCAACCTTTACCCGGAAAAAACCAGAAACGGCCAATAGACCCTTGCTATTTGACGAATAAGAATTATTCTCATTGAAACCCTTCAAGGAGATGAGAACCATGACTTATTTGATCGACGCTTGGCTGGATCGCCCACATCCGTACCTCAGAATTCTGCATCGGGAAACCGGTGAAGTCTGTGCAGTGCTTGAGGAGGAAGCCCTGCATGAGTTGCAGGATCAGGGTGATCTGGATGTCAGCAGCCTGAACTCCAGCGAGCCGTTGGTATTAAAGGAGCTGGTGCGTAATCTGTTCCTGTTCTGCTACGCCCGGGCCTTGCGCCCGACCGGTGAGATGCACAACAAGATTGAAGTATGAAACGCGATAAAACCGTGGGAGCGAGCTTGCCCGCGAAAATGGAGTCTCAGGCAACACCAGGTGTGACTCAAAGAACGCCTTCGCGAGCAAGCCCGCTCCCACATTAGCTTGTCATAAGGACAGGCCAGGTCTTACAGAACGTCCAGCAACTCGACGTCGAATACCAGAACGCTGTGCGGCGGGATGCTGCCAACGCCTTGAGCGCCGTAAGCCAGTTCGCTCGGCACGTACAGACGCCATTTGCTGCCGGCATTCATCAGTTGCAGGGCTTCGGTCCAACCGGCGATCACGCCGCCGACCGGGAATTCGGCTGGCTGGCCACGCTCGTAAGAGCTGTCGAACACAGTGCCGTCGATCAGCGTGCCGTGGTAGTGAGTACGCACTTGATCTTCACGGGATGGCTTGGCGCCTTCACCCTGAGTCAGTACTTCGAATTGCAGGCCGGAAGCCAGAGTGGTGATGCCGTCGCGCTTGGCGTTTTCAGCCAGGAACGCCAGGCCTTCGCCAGCAGCCGCTTCAGCTTTTGCAGCCGCTTCGGCTTGCATGATTTCGCGGATGACCTTGAAGCTGGCGGACATTTCTTCCTGACCCACACGGCTTGGCTTACCGGCGAAAGCGTCGGTCAGACCGGCCAGGATGGCATCCAGGCTAACACCCGGTGGCGGGTTGTCACGCAGCTGGTCACCCAACTGACGGCCGATGCCGTAGCTGACGCGAGTTTCGTCGGTGGACAGATTTACTTCGGACATGACACTGCTCCGCTGTGCGGACGGCCACAAGACTTGCCGTGCGTGCACAGCGCGTCCCGGCGCGCCCGGAACCAAAAGGGCGAGCAGACTAGCACAGATGCTCAGACGATGGGACGCAGCGCCTACAGGACCGAGCGCCAGGCGATCGGCAGCTTCAGGCTTTCCTCGCCACTGGCGCCAAGGCCACACATTTCATCGTGTACCGAGGTGTGTACGAGGTTGAACGGCAACACCGGGAAGTTATGCAACACATCCCGCGCATGCTCCACCGATCGCAGTGTCAGCAGGTTGCCCTTGAGATCACTCAACGGGTACGCCGCCCCATGCATCCGCGCTTCGAGCAGATAGATCCCGCCCTCCATGGAGATCAGGTTCAGCTCATCGACTTTGTTGGCGATGGCATACACATTCAACTCTTGCAGGTTCATGAACACACCTCACGCAGCGGCGAGCCAAGACCTCTACAGGGTTAGTCCCGCACGCACCAAAGCACAAGCCACAAACGGCACCGCCCGTCTGTTTCGCAACAGACGGGTGGTTTCTTGCAGCGCTCAAACCTTGATCAGTGCTTGGTGACCTTGTCGAGATAGCCCATGGCGAACGCCGAGACGACAAACGTCATGTGGATGATCACGTACCACATCAGATGTTCGGGATCGACGTTCCTGGCGTCCATGAAGATCCGTAGCAAGTGGATCGAGGAGATCGCCACGATCGAGGCCGCCACTTTCATCTTCAGCGAGGAAGAGTCCATGGTTCCGAGCCAGCTGAGTTTTTCCTTGCCTTCGTCGATGTCCAGTTCAGAGACGAAATTCTCGTAGCCGGAAATCATCACCATCACCAACAGGCCGCCCACCAGCGCCATGTCGATCAGCGACAGCAGTACCAGAATCAACTCCGATTCGGCCATCGAGAACACGTTGGGCAGGATATGGATGACTTCCTGAAAAAATTTCAACGCCAAAGCCAGCAGCCCGAGGGACAACCCTATATAGATCGGCGCCAGCAGCCAGCGCGAGGCGTACATTGCGTTTTCGATAAAGCGTTCCATTGAATCTCACACAAGGGGCTGGAAAATGGCGGCGAGTATACCAGCCACCGAAGACAGCCAGAAACTGCCCGCAAGTCCGGCACCTGCGTGTGTGTGCCAAAGTTTTTCTGCTAGTGTCCAAACCAATGACAGCCCCGTGACAGTGGACAGGACGCGTTGAAATGGATGTGCGATTGCCGATAACGATTGCCGGAATGTGCCTTGTGCTACTGATCAGTGGTTGCTCGCCCGGCGATGAGAAACACGCGGTCAGCCTTGAGGAAAAAACTGCAACGTTCGAACAGTCTCTCGACGCCATCACTGATCCGAAACTCAAGGACGCCGTCACCGAGCTCGGCGGCTCGCTGCTGTTGCTTGAGCGCGCACAGCTCAAACTCGAAGGCAATCCACTGCGCACCGAATATGGCGAGGACGCCCTCGGCGTGCTCAAGCACTACCCTACCCCGCAGGCGCTGGTCGATACCTTCATCAATGGCCTGTTCGTCTTGCACAAGGACGCCAGTTCCGATTACCTCACCGACCTGCAACCGGTATTCCCGTTCAACCTCAACATCCCCGGCGGCTTCCTGTTTCCCCATCGTGTGGAATGGCAATCGGTGACGTTGAGTAACAAGCGCGTCATCCCCTACCAGCCCGAGTGGTCGGAAACCGATCCCGGCATACAGCTCAGCCCGTCCAGTTCCAACGTCACCAACCCCGATGACCTGACCGTAACCTACCCGTTCATCGAAGGTCTGGATGTGGACAAGAAAAGTCAGCCGCAACCGGTGAGCCTGCAGGGCAAGGTTGAAGTCATCGCGCCGCGACGACTGTACAGTTTCGACCTGACGCAAAAGGACGTCGGCCAGACCCGCACCAACGACAACCTGAGCGTCAAACTGCTGAAGCTTGAAAAGAACTACGCCGAAGTTGAATTCAGCAACAACCTTCCCTTACCAGCGGAAGTCGCCGATTCGCAACTCAATCCGCTGATCGTTCAGGCCCGCGACGCCACCGGGCAATACCTGGTCCGCGCCGGTTCAATCAATGAAAGCCCGGAACAAGTAGCCTTCTACGAAAAACAACTGACGCACCTGCAACAACAGAAAACCTGGAGCGACACGCTGGAAAAGCAGCTCAGCGCCGATCAGCAAGCCTTCGAGCAACAACACCCGCAGCGCTATAGCAAGGTCTATTTCAACGGCCCGATCGAGACGCTGGAAGTCCGCGTGCTGGACTTCTCATCCGCCACCGTCACCCGCCAGTCGCTCGATCTCCCCATTCGCGCCTTTCATCAGCACACCACGGACAAAGCCATCCAGCCGCTGGTTCTGCCGGTGGTGGTGTATGACGATCTGGCCGCGAACTGGCTCAAGGGCGCGAGCCTGACTGAAGAACAGTTGAAAGCCGGCATCCGTGTCCATCAATCCGTGGAAGACCCCAGCGCCGCACGCATCGAGTTTTCCCATCGCCGCACCTTCAACGACGAGTTGCTCGGCGACGACTTCAACCCCGGCGAAAGCCCGGTGACGTTCTTCACCGAGAAACACAACGGCAAACTCGATGAGCCGATCGAACTGCCGCCCGAGGCCTATCAGGTCGATCCGCTGCGAGCGACGATCACTTACGATCTGAATCTGTTCCCGCAAACCCCAGCGATAGCCGTAGGCTCGATGCCGTTGTTTCTGGCAACGGTGGCCAAGCAAGCGTACGACGCCAAGTCCTTGCCCAAGGGTCTGGAGATCAAGAACAACGCGCTTGTGGTAGACCTGAAACAGTTTCCGGCCAACGAATGGCGCTTCTTCGTCAAGGACGACAGCGGCAACTATCTCAAGCAGATTCTCTCGGTCAGCCACGATGCGAGCGCAGAGGGCCCGGCGTTGTTCGGCGTGCATTACTTCTATGGCCGCCCAACCCACGTGGAAACCTATCAGCGAACTGACCTCACCACCCTGCAATACGGCTTCGAGGTCAAACTCGACCCAGCGCAGTTGACCGACCCTGCGCTCTAACTGTTGAGACTCCGTCCGCGCCCCCCGTTGATCTGCCGAAGCTGGGCTTGCAGGTGCAGGCTCCAGATCTGCGGATCATCGGCCAGCTCATAGCCGTGCAGCGTCAGACTTTCGACGATGGTGTCGAGGATCGACTCGGCGGCGACTGGCCCGTGGAAAGGGCCTTGGGCTTTGATAGCGGAAGGTTGTTCACCGGCCATGCCGGCAGCGAAGAGCAGCGTCCACATGCCGGTATCGCCGGCCAACGGTTTGATGGCGCATTCGATACGGGTCACGAGACCCAGGCATTGACGGGTGAGGCAGAGGTTGCGCGACATGGCGGCGACCCTCGGTGAAGCCGGTATTCAGCCCTCACGGGAGGACTGGCTCGATCCAGTGATACTGTCGATATCCTTGAGCTGAGAATAGAAGAAAAGTTCGCCGCGCAAGCCGCACGAAACCAGAATGCGCCGAATGGTCATAGTGTGAATATTGGCGCCAGAGTAGTGGCACTTTCTATTGGATTCACCCTGAAAATGTGGGAGGGGGCTTACTCCCGAAGGCAGTGTGTCAGGCAACAGATTCGTTGGCTGATACTCCACCTTCGGGAGCAAGCCCCCTCCCACTGTTTTGATGCAGTTTTTGACCTGGTTAAGGTTTACGCCGGCTTGGCTTCTACCAACGCCTCTTGCGCCAGCTCCTTCTCAGCCTCCTTCAAATCCTCTTCGCTGATCATCTCGGCAATCACCCGCAGACGCTCAACCACCCGCGCATTGACGCTGCCTTCAGGGAACTGACCGTCAGCATCCGGTTCACCGGCCGGCTCGCCAACCAGCAGGCTCAGCGCCTCGTCGGCCTGCCGCACCGCGTAAACGTGGAACTGCCCGGCGCGCACCGCCGCCAATACTTTTTCGTCGAGCATCAGGGTGGCGACGTTGGCCTGCGGAATGATCGCCCCCTGCTCGCCGGTCAGCCCACGTGCCTCGCAGAGGCGGAAGAAGCCTTCGATCTTCTCGTTGACCCCGCCAACTGCCTGCACTTCACCGAACTGGTTGATGGAGCCGGTGATCGCAAAGCATTGCTTGAGCGGTGTTTTCGACAGCGCCGAAATCAACGTGCAGGCCTCGCCCAACGAAGCACTGTCGCCATCGACGTAACCGTAGGACTGCTCCAGCGCGATGCTCGCGGAAATCGCCAACGGGAATTCCTGCGCATAACGACTGCCCAGATAGCCGGTGAGGATCATCACGCCTTTGGAGTGAATTGGCTGACCGAGGTTGACCTCACGCTCGATGTCAACGATCCCGCTGCCGCCCGGATACACCGTGGCGGAAATCCGCGCCGGCACACCGAACGCCGAATCACCGACTTCGAGCACGGTCAGACCGTTGCACTTGCCGACCGCCGCACCGTCGGTATCGATCAGGATGATCCCGGCGAGCATGTCGTCGAGAATCCGCGCCGACACACGCCCGGTGCGAGTGGCCTTGGCTTTCAGCGCACGCTCGATATGCCCGGCATCGGTCATTTCATCGCCGGCCAGATGACGGATGAAATCCGCCTCGCTGACCAACTGGAACAGATCACCGATACGCGCCGACAAGCGCCCCTGATGCTCGGCCAGACGGGCGCTGTACGTCGCCAGACGCGCGACCGCATCGGCGGTCAAAGGCGCCATGCCTTCTTCAGAAGTGCGGGTTTTGAGCAACTGGGCGAATTGCTCCAGGCTCTCGTCGACCATCGGAATGTCTTCGTCGAAGTCGACCAGAACGCGGAACATCTCCTGGAAGTCCGGATCGAGGTCTTGCAGCGTGTAATACAGCGAACGTGCGCCGATGATGATGACTTTGACCTGCAACGGGATGTGCTGCGGGTTGAGGGTCACGGTGGCGAAGCGGCCCATCTCGCCCAGCGGCGATTCCATTTTCAGCTTGCGCGATTGCAGGGCGCGCTTGAGCGCATCCCACACGAATGGCTCGCTGAGCATTTTTTCCGCTTCAAGAATCAGGAAGCCGCCATTGGCGCGGTGCAGCGCGCCTGGACGCAACTGGCGATAGGTGGTGTAGAGCGCGCCCTGATCGGTGGTGTACTCGATGCGACCGAACAGGTTTTCGTAAGTCGGGTGCGGCTCGAATACCACCGGCGCGCCGCCGCTGGCCGGATGCCCGACCATCAGACTTGGTGCGTATTGCTCTTCCAGCAGTTTGCGCGCAACGGCGTCAGTCTTGCTGTCATCGACCAGTTGCTCGACCACGGTTTTGAGCAGGTACACCTGCATCGCTTGCAGGTAACCGCAGACGGCGGCGTTCTCCGCGTACTTCTCCGACAGGGGCGACAGCAGCGGCTGCAAGGCCAGGGTGATGGTTTCTTCGTTGAGCTGACGCAGTTGGTTATTCGACTCACGCTTCCACTGCGGCAGGCTGGCGAGTTCTTCGTTCAGACGTTCTTCGAGACCGGAGATGTCATCGTGAAAACGTTCGCGATCCGTTTCCGGCAATTGCGAAAATTCAGCCTCATCCAGCGCCTTGCCGTCGAGCATCGGCGTGAAGGCGATGTTGCTGCTGTCGCGGTACAGGGCGACGTCTTTTTCCAGGGCCAGACGCTCGATGATATCGAGGGCCTTGTCGTAGCGCCGGTTGAAAGCGCGGTCGATGGCGCTTTTCTTTTGCTGGTAGGACGGATGTTCGAACACGGCCGGGAAGGTCGCCAGCAGATTGTCGATCAAGCCGTTGATGTCACCGATAAACGAGCCGGCCGTACCCGAAGGCAACTCAAGAACGCGAGGCTCGCGAGGTTCGTCGAAGTTATTGACATAGACCCAGTCCGCCGGGGTCTGCAGGCGTTTGCCTTCGGCTTTCAGGTAGCGTTTGACGAACGAGAAGCGACCGGTGCCGGGCTCGCCCATGACGAATACGTTGTAACCGGGGCGCGGCATGGCCACACCGAACTGCAAGGCTTCGACCGCACGTTCCTGGCCGAGCACACCGCGAAAGGGCTCCAGATCATTGGTGGTAGTGAAGCTGAACTGTTCAGCGGAAAACGGACGGGTCAGCGCTTCGGGCGCTATACGCAGGCTGGCAGCAACAGGATCAGGCATCGGGCTTCCTTAACAATCAGGCGGGGCAGATAGCGGCATTCTGGCGCCGCCCGTGCCCCACTGGCAAGGCGCGCCCTATGACAAAGCATAGACAAACGGTCGGCCCCACCCCCGCCCCCGTGAAATCGGGGTTATCGCCAAATCTTTTGTAAAAACTCACGGAACCCCAGGAACGTGCCTAAACTCCAAACTGCGCGGCTGGAACTAATACCGGCCCACTGGCGCTTTCAGGATCTGTTCTGTACAGAGCTTGGGGGCCAGAACCCTGTCCATTGGTATGCACACAAAGAGAACAAAGCTATGAAACGGATTCTTCTCGGTACTCTCTTCACCGCTGTATCCATCAACGCAATGGCGCAAGCCCCGGGCGGCCCGGATTGCGGTTGGGGCAACATGCTGTTCGAAGGTCAGCGTGGCACCCCGGCTCACTTCCTGGCCTCCACCACCAACGGCACTTCCGGTAATGCCACGTTCGGTATGACGTCCGGCACCAACGGTTGCTCGACCAACGCGTCGCTGACCTACGGCGGCAAATCCTGGATTGCCATGAATGGCATGATGAACGAGCTGTCCGAAGACATGGCAAAAGGCAACGGCGAAGCGCTGACGACCTATGCCGTGGTCCTGGGCGTGGCGCCGCAAGACCGCGCGCACTTCGCTGCCGTCACTCACGAGCACTTCCAGCAGATCTTCAGCAAGGCTGACGTGACCGCTGAAGACGTGCATACCAACACCCTGGCCGTTCTGAAGTCAGACCCACGTCTGGCCAAGTACGCCACTCAGGCTTAAGCTCGACCCCACCCGCTTCTTTCGGGAAGCGGGTTTTGTTTTTTCGGCCCGTCCCTCTTTGGGTCTTTTTTCTTTCCTGTTTAAGTTGCCGACTATGCTCAAACGCCTTGCCTGGCTGGCGCTCTGTGTCTGCGCCCCGCTGTACGCCGCGCCAAACATCGACCCTCAACGTTTGCAGCAACTGGCCAATGACCGCTTCTGGATTTCCCTCGGCCACTACGAAACCGCCAAGCTCGGCGGCTGGCGCAGCTATGTCAGCGACAAGAAGTTCTTTCTCGCGCCCGATGGCAATGAACATCCCGACCATGAACTGGCCGCCACGGTACAAGCGCTGTACGCCCCGGCCAGCCTCGGCGAGCAGCACGCGCAATGCGTTTACCCGGCCCGCACGCGCTGGCTCAAAACGCAACTCAACCTGAGCGATCTGCCGACGCCTGCGTGTGCCGAGTACAAAAAGTGGTTCAAGGACGTCTCGCCGCACAGCGCGGTGATGATCTTCCCGGCGGCTTATCTCAACAGCCCGTCATCGATGTTCGGCCACACGTTGCTGCGCATCGATCAGGCTGACGTGCAGACCGACAAGACCTCGCTGCTCAGTTACGCCATCAACTTCGGCGCCTACATCGAAGGTTCGGACAACAGCATTCTGTATGCCTGGAAAGGCTTGATGGGGGGCTACCCGGGGCTGTTTGCGCTGGTGCCGTATCAGGAAAAACTCTCCGAATACCGCAGCCTGGAAAACCGCGACTTATGGGAGTACCGGCTCAATCTGACGCAAGAAGAAACCGCGCGCATGGTCGAGCATGTGTGGGAACTCAAGCAGATCCAGTTCGACTATTTCTTCTTCGACGAAAACTGCTCCTACCGCTTGCTCGAATTGCTGCAGGTCGCGCGACCGAGTTTGCGCCTGACCGAACAATTCCCGCTGACGGCAATTCCCACCGACACGGTCAAAGCGGTGAAAGAAGCCGGGTTGGTGGAAAGCATTCAATACCGCCCCTCTCGTGAACGCGAACTGCTCAGTCGCGCCGAGCCTTTGACCGATGACGAACAGGCGTGGGTGCTGAAAGTCAGCGCCGATCAACAGCAACTGCAAGACCCGACATTCAAGGCTCTGCCTCGCGAGCGCCAAGCCCTGATCATCGACGCGGCGTATCGTCTGGAACGCTACCGCGCCAACGGCCAGGAGCGCGATCCGCAACGAGCGCAACGCAGTTTCGAACTGCTGCGGGCAATCAACAAGAACCCCGCACCCGAGCTGGACATTGCGCAACCGGGCCTGCCTGAAGACGGCCACGAATCGCGCACCTGGCAGGCCGGTCTCGGCACCCGTGGTGATCGTGCGTTCGGCGAGTACGGCTTGCGCATGGCCTATCACGACCTCAACGACAACGCCGAAAGTTTCCCGCTCGGCGCGCAGATCGAAATCCTGCAAATGAAGCTGCGCCAGTACGAAGGCAATCACTGGCAATTCCAGCAACTGGATCTGGCGACCATTCGCTCGCTGACGCCGCGCAATGAGCTTTTGCAGCCGCTGTCGTGGCAAGTCACGGGGGGGCTTGAGCGTGTGCCGGGCAAGCATGATGACGAAACCCTGGTCAGCCACGTCAACGGTGGCGGCGGTGGTACGTGGCAGTTGGGCGAAGATGTGCTTGGTTTTGCCCTGGGCACGGTACGTATCGAACACAACAATGACTTCGCCGGTTTCATTGCGCCGGCCGCAGGTTTCAACAGCGGCGTGCTGTGGAAAAACCCGCTAGGCAACCTGAGTCTGGAGGCCAAGGGTGATTACTTCACCAACGGTGAAGTGCGCCGCAGCCTGAGTCTGAATCAGCAGTGGGAATTGTCGCGCAACCTTGGTTTGCGCCTGAGTGCGCAACGCGAGTTCAGTCATCTGGCCACGCCTGAAACCGAAGTCATGCTCGAGGTGAAGTGGTATCACTACTGATCTGAAGCCCAGCAAATAACCCCTGTGGGAGCAAGCCCGCTTCCACAGGGATCTGCGGTGTTCAACGAATTACTCACACACCTTTCACCAATACTCAACGAATCCCCTTCTAGACTTTCCCTATCAGCCGAGAACCGGCGCGGGAGAGTGCGATGTGGCGGTGTGCGGGTTTGCTAGGTGTTTTGCTGTTGCTGGGCGGTTGCCAGACCACTCACGAAGATTTGATCGCCAAAGGTTACCCACCGGCCTTCGCCGACGGTTTTGATGACGGTTGTGTCAGCGGCCGGCAAGCCGCCGGCTCGATCAGCGGCGAATTCCGCAAGAACGTGCCGCGTTACCTCAAGGACAACCAATACGCCGAAGGCTGGACCGACGGCTTTCGCCAGTGTCAGGCGATGCTGGAAAACAAGGGGCGCGAAGAGTATCGCAACGAACACTGGGACGAACGCGAACGCGCCTGGCAGCGCCAGAAAGATCAGGACGCCGGGCGGGCTTATCGCTCGCAGTAGGTCGCATCCAGACATCCAGTGAAACCAAATGCCGGTAACCATGGCCCAAACTCTATGAAGAGGAGGACACCATGAGCCGCGCTTTCGTCAACGAAGACAACGCCGCCGCGCAAGCCGATCAGCCCGTCGAACGGCAGGTCAGCACGCAACCCAATTACGTCACGCCGCAGGGGCTAGCCCAGTTGCAGGCGAAAGTCGCCGAGCTGCAAGCCCTGCACGCCGAGCAATCGGCCAAGGGTGAACAGGCTGACAAACAGCGTCTGGCCGATCTTGAACGGGATCTGCGTTACTTCAATCAACGTCTGGGCAGTGCACAAGTCGCCGTCGCCGCGACCTCTACCGACAAGGTGCAGATCGGCAGTTGGGTGACCTATGCCGACGAACACAACACCGAACGCCGCGTGCAACTGGTGGGTGAAGACCAGGCCGACGCCGCCAAAGGCTTGATCAACTGGGGCTCACCACTGGGCCGAGCACTGCTCGGCGCCCAGCTTAACGACGAGGTGCTGTGGCAGCGCCCCGCCGGTGACCAACTGATTGAAGTGATCCGTGTCGAACCGGCGTAAACCACGCCTTGGGCCCACATCGCATCGGCGACCAATGTCGGCCACCTCACCGGCCGCCTACCAAAGCCCTACTAAAAAACCAAGCACAAAAAAGCGGAGCCCGAAGGCTCCGCTTTTTATGCAACTCGCCCAATATCAGGCCAGTTTTTTGTGGCGTACCCGGTGTGGCTGGGCAGCCGCTTCGCCGAGGCGCTTTTTGCGATCGGCTTCGTACTCGGTGTAGTTGCCTTCGAAGAACACCGCTTGGGAGTCGTCTTCGTACGCCAGGATGTGCGTCGCGACGCGGTCAAGGAACCACCGATCGTGAGAGATCACAATGGCGGCGCCCGGGAAGTCCAGCAGGGCTTCTTCCAGCGAACGCAGGGTTTCAACGTCGAGGTCGTTGGACGGTTCGTCGAGCAGCAGGACGTTGCCGCCCTCCTTCAGGGTCAGCGCCAGGTGCAGACGACCGCGCTCACCACCGGACAGGTCCTTGACGAACTTCTGCTGATCGCCGCCCTTGAAGTTGAAACGACCGACGTAGGTACGCGACGGAATCTCGTAGTTGCCGATGCGGATCTGGTCCGAACCGTCGGAGATCTGCTGGAACACCGTCTTGCTGCCGTCGAGGTCTTCGCGGCTCTGATCGACGCACGCCAGTTGCACGGTTTCGCCGACTTCGATGGAGCCCGAATCCGGCGTTTCCTTGCCCATCAGCATGCGGAACAGGGTCGACTTACCGGCACCGTTACCGCCAATCACGCCGACAATGGCGCCTTTAGGCATGGAGAACGACAGGTTGTCGATCAACACGCGGTCGCCGTAGCCCTTGGTGACGTTCTTGAACTCGATGACCTTGTCGCCCAGGCGCGGACCGGCCGGGATGTAGATCTCGTTGGTTTCCGAACGCTTCTGGAATTCCTGCGATTGCATTTCTTCGAAGCGTTGCAGACGAGCCTTGGATTTCGACTGGCGGGCCTTGGCGCCTTTGCGCACCCACTCCAGTTCTTCTTTCATGGCTTTTTCGTGGGCCGACTGCTGCTTGGATTCGGCCGCCAGACGATCGGACTTGGCTTCGAGCCAACCCGAATAGTTGCCCTCGTAAGGAATGCCCGCGCCGCGGTCGAGTTCCAGAATCCAGCCAGCGACGTTGTCGAGGAAGTAACGGTCGTGCGTGATCGCAACCACGGTACCCGGGAAGTCGTGCAGGAAGTGCTCCAGCCATGCCACGGAGTCAGCGTCCAAGTGGTTGGTCGGTTCGTCGAGCAGCAGCATGTCCGGGGCGGACAGCAGCAGACGGCACAGGGCCACACGGCGCTTTTCACCACCGGACAGGAATTCGACCTTGGCATCCCACGCCGGCAGACGCAGCGCATCGGCGGCGACTTCCAGTTGGCGATCCAGGTTGTGACCGTCGCTGGCTTGCAGGATGGCTTCGAGCTTGGCCTGTTCTGCCGCCAGTTTGTCGAAGTCGGCATCTTCTTCAGCGTAAGCCGCGTAGACCTCGTCCAGGCGCGCCTGGGCGTTCTTGATCACGCTGACCGCTTCCTCGACCACTTCACGCACGGTCTTGGTGGGGTCAAGTTGTGGTTCTTGCGGCAGATAACCGATGTTCAGGTCCGGCATCGGACGGGCTTCGCCCTCGAACTCGGTGTCGACGCCGGCCATGATTTTCAGCAGCGTGGACTTACCCGAACCGTTGAGGCCGAGCACGCCGATCTTGGCGCCGGGGAAGAACGACAGCGAAATGTTTTTGAGGATTTCCCGCTTCGGCGGAACAACTTTGCCCAGCCGATGCATGGTGAAGACGTATTGAGCCATGGAGAACCTTGGGTCAGTGACAGATGAATGATTGGAGCGCAGGCGATGCCCGGCCAGACCGTGCGCGTCGTTCACTTGATGTTGATCAATGCGTGCGCGCTGAAAAAAGTCTGAGTCTAGGAGCTGGAACGCTCCCGCGTAACGGGCAAAGCTACCTCAATGACCGGTGGCAGTCCAGCCGCACGGGGCTGGCACTTCGCCACGACTCAAGGCATGCTAGCCGCCCTTCGGGCGTCCGGCTTATAGTGCACGTCGCGCCAGTCCAGCCAAACCGCAGGATTACAGCTTGTCCAAAGTCACTCCGCCAGCCTCTGTGAGCAGCTCCCAACCGGCGCCAGGCTCGCCCCTGCGCGGAACATTAAAGGGTGCGCTGGCCACACTCGTGCTCTTGTTGCTGGCGTTGCTGTTCTGGCAATTGCTTGATCAATTGCACGAAACCCAGAAAAACCAGCGCCAATACACCATCGATTACACCGCCGACCTCGCTTCACAGGTCAGCCTGAACATGGCGTTGAACGCGCAAATCGCCCTCAATCTGCTACCGATCGTCGAACAACCGCAATCAACCGACGAACAGCAGGCGCTATTGCGCAAGCTCCAGAAATCGCTGCCGGACCTGCGCAGCCTGGCGTTGCTCAGCCCCTCCGGGAGAATCCTCAGCGACAGCAGTGCCGAAAGCTCCGACGCCGATTACCTTACCGAACTGGTACGCCGCAGCCGCTCCCAAGCGCACTACTTCAGCAATGCCGACGATGGCTCGGTGGTACATCTGTTGTTGCATCAGGCCAGCGGCAACGTTCGTGGTTATTGGGCACTGCGCCTGACCCCGACATTCTTCGACTCGTTGACCAAGCAGAGTGAAACCGGCCTGCGTCCGCTGTGGCTGGTGGAAAACCGCCTCAACCACCAGATCATCAGTCACGACGAAATACTGTCATCCGCCAAGCCAGGCGTGCTGAGTCCCGACGATCTGGCCAACACCGTGCTCACCGTTCCGCTGAGCAGCAGCGATTGGCAGTTGCGCGGATTATTCGACCGCCAGCGCGTGCTCGAAGAATTGCTGCCCGCGTTCATCGGTAAATGCCTACTGGGCCTGGCCTTCTCGCTGCTACCGGTGATCGCGCTGTTGAACATGCGTCGCCGTCAGCGCCAGGTCCATGAAGGGCGCCGGCGTTATCAGGACATCTTCGACGGCACCGGCGTCGCCTTGTGCGTGCTGGACCTGTCCGGCCTGAAACAGGTTTTCGACAAGGCGCAGATCCAGAGCAGCGATCAGCTCAAGGCCTGGCTCGACCAGCCGCAACAGCGTCAGCAGTTGTTGCAGGAATTGCGCGTCACCGAAGTCAATCAGGTGGCGCTGCAATTGCTCAACGTCAATTCCTGCGAGGACGCCTGGCAACTGTTGATTGACGGTCATCCGCACCCTCACTGCGCGATCGGCAATCAGGTACTCGACGCCGTACTTCAACAGCAAAGTCAGCTGGAACTGGAAATCAAACTGCCGGACATCAATGGTCGCGATCAACATCTGTGGATGGTTTTACGCCTGCCCCAGGAGCAGCACGACTATAAAGCGGTGATCCTGAGCATCAACGACATCACCAGCCGTAAACTCATCGAGCTGTCGCTACTGGAGCGCGAAGGCTTCTGGTCGGACGTGGTGCGTACCGTGCCGGATCATCTCTACGTGCAAGACGTGATCAGCCAACGGATGATTTTCAGCAACCACCACCTCGGCCAAACGCTGGGCTACAACCGCACCGAGCTGCATCAAATGGGCGAGTATTTCTGGGAAATACTCCTGCACCCGGAAGACGCCGACTATTACCATCGCTCGCGTCAGATGCAGCGACACGCCGGTTACAGCCAATTGCTTCAGTGCCAGTTGCGCTTCCGGCATCGTGACGGCGAATGGCGGCGTTTCGATATTCGTGAACAGGCGCTGGCCCGCGACAAACATGATCAGGTCACGCGGATCATCGGTGTGGCCAAAGACATCACCGAGCAAATTGAGGCCAGCGAATCGCTGCGCGACAGCGAGCAGCGCTACCGCATGCTCGCCGAAAGCATCAGCGACGTGATTTTTTCCACCGACAGCAAGCTCTCGCTGAACTACGTCAGCCCGTCAGTGCAAGCGGTGCTGGGTTACGACGCCGAGTGGATTTTCCAGAACGGCTGGCAATCGACCATCGCCAACCCACAGCAACTGAGCGGCATTTACACCCTGATGGATCGGGTCAGCAAGGCGCTGGACAAACCCGAGCAACTGGCAATGTTACGCAGCCAGGTGCAGACACAAATGTTCTTGTTCGACTGCCTGCGCGCCGATGGCCGCAAGATCCCGATCGAGTTGCGACTGGTGCTGGTGTGGGACGAGCACGGCGCGTTTGAAGGCGTGCTCGGCGTCGGCCGCGACATCAGCCAGCAGCGCCGCGCCGAGAAAGACCTGCGCATGGCGGCCACCGTATTCGAGCATTCGACGTCGGCGATCCTGATCACCGACCCGGCCGGGTACATCGTCCAGGCCAACGAAGCCTTCAGCCGCGTCAGTGGTTATGCGGTCAGCGAAGTGCTCGACCAGTTGCCGAACATGCTCACCGTCGACGAGCAACAGGATGCGCACCTGCGTTACGTGCTCAAGCAACTGCATCAGCACAACACCTGGGAAGGTGAGGTTTGGCTCAAGCGCCGCAATGGCGAGCATTACCCGGCGTGGGTCGGCATCACCGCCGTGCTCGATGACGAGGGCGACCTGGCCAGTTACGTGTGCTTCTTTAGCGACATCAGTGAGCGCAAGGCCAGCGAGCAACGGATTCATCGCCTCGCCTACTACGACGCCCTGACCCACCTGCCGAACCGCACGCTGTTCCAGGATCGTCTGCACACCGCGCTGCAATCGGCGGACCGGCAAAAGTCCTGGGTGGTGTTGATGTTCCTCGACCTCGACCGCTTCAAACCGATCAACGACTCCCTCGGCCACGCCGCCGGCGACCGCATGCTCAAGGACATGGCCACGCGCCTGCTGGCCTGCGTCGACGATGACGACACCGTGGCGCGGATGGGCGGCGACGAATTCACCTTGCTGCTGCAACATCGCTCCAGCCGCGAGATGGCGCTGAACCGCGCGATCCATGTGGCCGAGCAAATTCTTGCGAGTCTGGTGCGACCGTTCGTGCTTGAAGGTCGCGAGTTCTTCGTCACCGCCAGTATCGGCATCGCCTTGAGCCCGCAGGATGGCAACGAGCTCAGCCAGTTGATGAAAAACGCCGACACCGCGATGTACCACGCCAAGGAACGCGGCAAGAACAACTTCCAGTTCTATCAGGCCGACATGAACGCCAGTGCGCTTGAGCGCCTGGAGCTGGAAAGCGACCTGCGCCATGCCTTGGAGCAGAACGAATTCGTCCTGTATTACCAGCCGCAATTCAGTGGCGACGGCAAACGCCTGACCGGCGCCGAAGCGCTGCTGCGCTGGCGTCATCCGCGTCGCGGACTGGTGCCGCCGGGAGATTTCATTCCGGTACTGGAAGAACTCGGGCTGGTGGTGGACGTCGGTGATTGGGTGATCGGCGAGGCGTGTCGCCAGCTCAAGACCTGGCACCAGAACCGCGTGCGTGTGCCCAAAGTGTCGGTGAACATCTCGGCGCGGCAATTCTCCGACGGCCAACTTGGCACGCGAATCGCCAATATCCTCAAGGAAACCGGCCTGCCGCCGGCGTGCCTGGAGCTGGAACTGACCGAAAGTATCCTGATGCGCGAAGTCTGCGAGGCGATGCAGATTCTCGACGGGCTGAAAAACCTCGGCCTGAGCATTGCAGTCGATGACTTCGGCACCGGTTACTCATCGCTCAACTACCTCAAGCAGTTCCCGATCGACGTGCTGAAGATCGACCGCACCTTCGTTGACGGGTTGCCGTCCGGCGAGCAGGACGCACAGATTGCCCGGGCGATCATCGCCATGGCCCACAGCCTGAACCTGGCGGTGATCGCCGAAGGTGTGGAAACCCATGAGCAATTGGACTTCCTGCGTGAGCATGGCTGCGATGAGGTGCAGGGGTATCTGTTCGGACGGCCAATGCCGGCGAGCCGGTTTGAAGCGCAGTTCAGTAACGATGCGCTCTTCATGTTCGACTGAAAATCTGTGGCGCGGCCTTCGCGAGCAGGCTCGCTCCCACAAGGATTGATGTCGATCACAAAATCGCAGGCTGGCCTCGGTTAGTGTGGGAGCGAGCCTGCTCGCGAAGGGGCCAGTAAAAGCACCGCACATCTGTCATGAATGCCACTTGTCTGCGACATGATGTCGTTTCATATGCCATCCAAAACCCATTGGGTTAGAATGCCCCCCTTTTCTGCCCCCGATCCTTGAGGACCGCCATGTTCAGCCGTGATTTGACTATTGCCAAGTACGACGCCGATCTTTTTGCCGCCATGGAGCAAGAAGCTCAGCGCCAGGAAGAACACATCGAGCTGATCGCTTCGGAAAACTACACCAGCCCTGCGGTGATGGAGGCTCAAGGCTCGGTACTGACCAACAAGTACGCCGAAGGTTATCCGGGCAAGCGCTACTACGGCGGCTGCGAGTTCGTCGACGTGGTTGAACAACTGGCCATCGACCGCGCCAAAGAACTGTTCGGCGCCGATTACGCCAACGTTCAGCCGCACGCCGGTTCCCAAGCCAACGCCGCTGTCTACCTGGCCCTGCTGCAAGGTGGCGACACCATTCTGGGCATGAGCCTGGCCCACGGCGGTCACCTGACCCACGGCGCCAGCGTTTCCTCCTCCGGCAAGCTGTACAACGCGGTGCAGTACGGCATCGACGCCAACGGCCTGATCGACTACGACGAAGTCGAGCGTCTGGCTGTTGAGCACAAGCCGAAAATGATCGTGGCCGGTTTCTCTGCCTACTCGCAGATTCTGGACTTCCCACGCTTTCGCGCGATCGCTGACAAGGTTGGCGCTTACCTGTTCGTCGACATGGCTCACGTGGCCGGTCTTGTCGCCGCGGGCGTCTACCCGAACCCGGTTCCTTTCGCTGACGTGGTGACCACCACCACCCACAAGACCCTGCGCGGTCCACGTGGCGGCCTGATCCTGGCTCGCGCCAACGCCGACATCGAGAAGAAGCTGAACTCCGCCGTATTCCCGGGCGCCCAAGGTGGCCCGCTGGAGCACGTGATTGCCGCTAAAGCGATCTGCTTCAAGGAAGCGCTGCAGCCTGAGTTCAAGACTTACCAGCAGCAAGTGGTGAAAAACGCCAAAGCCATGGCCGGCGTGTTCATCGAGCGCGGTTTCGACGTGGTCTCCGGCGGTACTGAAAACCACCTGTTCCTGCTGTCGCTGATCAAGCAGGACATCTCCGGTAAAGACGCCGACGCCGCGCTGGGCAAAGCGTTCATCACCGTGAACAAGAACTCCGTGCCTAACGATCCACGCTCGCCATTCGTCACCTCCGGCCTGCGCTTCGGTACTCCGGCTGTGACCACTCGCGGCTTCAAGGAAGCAGAGTGCAAAGAACTGGCCGGCTGGATCTGCGACATCCTGGCTGACCTGAACAACGAAGCGGTGATCGACGCCGTTCGTGAGAAAGTCAAAGCCATCTGCAAGAAACTGCCGGTCTACGGCGCTTAATTGCGACGTTAAACCCGCAGTATGAAGAACCGGCCAGTGATGGCCGGTTTTTTTTCGCCTGCAAAAAAGATTCGAGTCGACAACCGCTCAAGATCGGGGGATTGCGCGCAACTGGTCAGACCGGTCATGCCAATTCGTCATTTTTCACTTGCGATCCGTAAAAAACAGCGCCTAGACTGCGCCTGCACTGGACATACCGGTAAGACCACAATAATTAAGTCCTGAATCCGATGTGCCCCGCACACGGCAGCCAGGACACCGACCAGGATTCCTCCCATGCTCAGATGGTGCTCGCGTTCAATCTTCCTTCAAGTGGTTCTCGGACTGGTGCTCGGCATCGTCTGCGGGCTGACCCTTCCCGAATATTCCGCCCAGCTCAAACCCCTCGGCGACGGTTTCATCAAACTGATCAAGATGCTCATCGGCCTGATCGTGTTCTGCGTGGTGGTCAGCGGCATCAGTGGCGCGGGCGACCTGAAGAAGGTCGGGCGCATCGGCCTCAAGTCAGTCATCTATTTTGAAGTCCTCACCACCATCGCCTTGGTGATCGGCCTGGTGTTTGCGTTCAGCACCGGGATCGGCAGCGGCGCCAATATCCATCTGGAGCAACTGTCCGCCGCCGACATGGGCGACATCGCCGAACGCGGCCAGCACATACACACCACTACGCAGTTCCTGATGGATCTGATCCCGACCTCAGTCATCGGTGCCTTTGCCGACAACAACATTCTGCAAGTGCTGTTGTTCTCGGTGCTGTTCGGCAGCGCATTGAATCTGGTCGGCGAAGCCGCCTCGGGGATCTCACGGCTGATCAACGAGCTGAGCCATGTGATCTTTCGGATCATGGGCATGATCGTGCGTCTGGCGCCGATCGGCGTGTTCGGCGCCATCGCGTTTACCACCAGCAAATATGGCCTGGACTCGCTGCAACATCTGGGCAGTCTGGTCGGTTTGTTCTATCTGACGTGCATTGCCTTTGTCGCTTTGATTCTTGGCTTGGTAATGCGCTTGTCCGGACTGCGCCTGTGGCCGCTGCTCAAGTACCTGCGCGAAGAAATGCTGATCGTCATGGGCACCGCTTCGTCCGACGCCGTATTGCCGCAGATCATGCGCAAACTGGAGCACCTGGGCATCGGCAGCTCGACCGTCGGGCTGGTGATTCCGACCGGTTACTCGTTCAACCTCGACGGTTTTTCGATCTACCTGACCCTGGCCATCGTGTTCATCGCCAACGCCACCGGCACACCGCTGGCCATGACCGATCTGCTGACCATTCTGTTGGTATCGCTGATCACCTCCAAAGGTGCCCACGGTATTCCCGGTTCGGCGCTGGTGATCCTCGCCGCGACGCTGACAGCGATCCCCGCCATCCCGGTGGTCGGTCTGGTGTTGGTGTTGGCGGTGGACTGGTTCATGGGCATCGGCCGAGCGCTGACTAACCTGATCGGCAACTGTGTCGCCACCGTGGCCATTGCTCGTTGGGAAAAGGACATCGATGTGCAGCGAGCGAACAAGGTGCTCAGCGGTCAACAGGGCTACACCTTTCAGCCGAGAAAACCGGTCGCTCAAGCAGCCGCCAAAGAATTTTGAATGACCGCCGTGCCTGCTCATCCGCAGACACGGCTCATGGAGCGAATACGTGATCACCACATCAACCGTCGTCAACTCAGTCGTAGAAAAACTTCGGGCCGCGCTGGCCCGTGGTCAGTGGCGCTCCGGCGACATGCTGCCCGGCCAGCGCGAACTGGCCGAACAACTGGGCATCAGCCGCCCGAGCCTGCGCGAAGCAGTGATCGTGCTGGAAACCCTCGGCCTGGTGCGCTCGATGCCGGGCAAAGGCGTGGTGGTGCTCGACGCGCAACTGAGTGACAGCCAAAGCCACGACAGCGCAGTGGCCGGCGCCAGCCTCGAAGACGTGCTGCAACTGCGCTACACCCTGGAGCCGTTCATTGTCGGCCTCGTGGCCCAATCGATCAGCAGCAAGGAAGTCGGCCAGTTGCGCCTGACCCTGATGGACATGCGCGAAGCCCTGGAGGCCGGCGACAGCGAAGCCGGGGTCAGCGCCTACATCGCCTTCCACGAAGAATTGTTCACCCTGACCTCGAACCCGATCTTCCAGAGCGTGGTGCAACAAACCAGCAACGCCCTCAAACAAAGCGCCGACGTGCTGCGCAATTCCCCGGAACATCTGGCCGAACGCCTCGAAGAAAACGAAGCCGTGGTGCGCGCGATACGCGGCAAGAACAGCGCCCAGGCCAGCGCCGAGATGCGTCGACACATCCTGCGCGAAGGCCAGCGGATGGGCATCGAGCTGAACATTCCGGAAGACCACTTGAACACCTGAATTTCTTCACACTGGAGATCGGCCATGAACAGTCTTGCCACGCCGTCGCACACTCGTCAGATGCCGGCTGCCCTGCCCTTCTCGCGCCTGCCGGCGCCGAGCGATGACCTCTATCCACGACTGTTCGATGCGATTCTGGAGCAACGCATCGATCCGGCCAGCCGTTTCACCGAAGACAGCCTCAGGCAGATGTTCGGTGTCAGCCGTGCGGACGTGCGGCGGGTGCTGACGCAGCTATCCCATGAACACATCATTGTGTTGCGCGCCAATCATCGCCCGCGTGTCACCGCGCTGAATGCCGAACAAACGCGGCAAACCCTGCATGCACGGCGCCTGACCGAAAGCACGCTGGTGCGCCTGGCTTGTCAGCGGCCACAGGCCGAAGAATTGAAACGCCTGCGAGCGTTGATCGAACGTGAACGCCAGGCTGTAGAGCAGGATCGGCGGGCGATGGCGATTCGGTTGTCCGGGGAGTTCCACCTGCAACTGGCACACATGGCGGGGAATGCACCGCTGGCGCATTTTCTCGGCAGTCTGGTGCCGCTGACGTCATTGGCGATTGCGCGCGGTGATGGATCGACGCGCCGTTGTTGCGCGTGGCAGGAGCATCTGGCGATTGTTGAAGCAGTGGAAAATGGGGATGCTGCAAAGGCCGCAATGCTGATGAACCAACATCTGGATCATCTGGAAGACACCCTGTTGTATTCCGTCAATGAACAGTGCGCCACCGGATGATCGCCATCGCGGGCCCGCTCCCACAGTGATTGAGGGTGACCACCGATTTTGTGACCAACCCCATAACCTGTGGGAGCGGGCTTGTTCGCGAAGAGGCCCTTAATGCCTGCGCAAACATTTAGCCTTGCGCCGCCACCCTGGCAAACCCCGCCCGAATTTTCTCCTCCGGCAAATCATCGGCAATAAACACGATCACACTGTCCCGCGCCTCACCCTCGGCCCACTCCGTATCCCAGTCGAAACCATAGAGTTTCAGCACGCCCTGAAACACCAGTCGCCGATCTTCCCCGGCAATGTTCAGCACGCCTTTGTAGCGCAGCAATTGCTTGCCGTGCTCCTCCAGCAATTCATTCATGAATTCACTGAGCTGATCTATATCCAGCGGTTGCTCAGTGCGCAGCACCAGACTGGAGATGCGATCGATAGACGGCGCCTGGCTCACCGGCCGCAGACTCAGCCCGCCACCCAGGTCGGCATTGAGGTTGAAGCCGCGCACATCGAGTAACTCGGCCAGATCGATATTGCCGTGTTCGACCACACGAATCGGTGCTCGACGGTTGATCCGCGTCAGCCGTTCGCTCAGCGCCGTGAATGCCGCTTCGTCGACCAGATCGGTCTTGCTCACCAGCAAGCGGTCGGCGAAACCAATCTGCGCCTGGGCGATGGTCTGGGTCAGGTGCTGCTCGGCGTGGGCCGCGTCGACCAGTGTGATGATGCCGTCGAGAATGTAGCGCTCACGCAATTCTTCATCGATGAAGAAGGTTTGCGCGACTGGCGCCGGATCGGCCAGACCGGTGCATTCGATCACCAGGCGGTCGAAGGCGATTTCGCCGCTGTCCAGGCGTTCAAGCAACAGATAAAGCGCTTTGGTCAGATCGGTGTGAATGGTGCAGCAGACGCAGCCATTGGCCAGGGTCATGACTTGCACCGGCTCATCACCCAGCAACTGCGTATCGATTCCGGCGTCGCTGAATTCGTTTTCGATCACGGCGATTTTCAGGCCGTGCTCGGCTTTCAATAGATGGCGCAGCAAGGTGGTCTTGCCGGCACCGAGGAAACCACTGAGTACCGTGACCGGAATGGGAGAGGACAAAACTCGATCTCCTTAAAAGAAACACAAAACAAATGTGGGAGCGGGCTTGCTCGCGAAGGCGGTGCATCAGTCAGAACATTCATCAACTGACACTGCGCTTTCGCGAGCAAGCCCGCTCCCACAGGGGGATTGCAGCAACCTCAGGCTGTCAGCTCAACAGCACTTCGGCCCACCCTTGCCACCGTAACGGGCCTCCTGACGTTCGCGGAAGAACATCTCGTAGCTCATCATCGGTTTGTCCGGGTGCTTGGTTTGCATATGCTCGACGTAGGTGTCGTAGTCGGGCATGCCGACCATCAAGCGCGCAGCCTGACCGAGGTATTTACCGAGGCGACTCAGGTCATTGAACATGGTGCAATCCTCTGGTTACGCGTCCGGCAGAGCCTGGAATGGCGATTCTTTATCCGTACGCTCTTTTTTGCCCCAGGCGGCGATGCCGACTTTGAGCGCATAGAACAGGATGCTGAATACCACGAACAGGAACAGCGCGGTCAGCGTGGCGTTGGTGTAAGCATTGAAGATGACGTGCTGCATCTGATCGATGCTCTTGGCCGGGGCAATAATCTGACCGTTGGCCAACGCATCGCTGTACTTCTTGGCCAGCGACAGGAAACCGATTGCCGGGTTGGCGTCGAACAGTTTGATGAAACCCGCCGTTGTGGTGCAGATCAGCAGCCAGGTGGCTGGCAGCAGAGTGACCCAAATGTAGCGCTGACGCTTCATTTTGATCAGAACCACAGTGCCGAGCATCAGCGCGATACCGGCCAGCATCTGGTTGGAGATACCGAACAGCGGCCACAAGGTGTTGATGCCACCCAGTGGATCGATCACGCCTTGGTACAGCAACCAGCCCCACATCGCCACACAACCGGCGGTGGCAATCAGGTTGGCCGTCCACGACTCGGTACGCTTGAGCGCCGGAACGAAAGAGCCGAGCAGATCCTGGAGCATGAAACGTCCGGCACGGGTACCAGCGTCCACAGCGGTGAGGATAAACAGCGCTTCGAACAGGATCGCAAAGTGATACCAGAACGCCATGGTGTTTTCACCCGGCAGAACACTGTGCAGGATTTGCGCGATACCCACCGCCAGGGTCGGCGCACCGCCAGCACGGGCCAGAATGGTGGTTTCACCAATGTCATGGGCGACGGCTTGCAGCGCCTCAGGCGTGATCGCAAAGCCCCAACTGCTGACCATCTGCGCCACCGAAGCGACATCCCCACCCACCACGGCGGCCGGGCTGTTCATGGCGAAGTACACGCCCGGTTCGATCACCGAAGCCGCAACCATGGCCATGATGGCGACGAACGACTCCATCAACATGCCGCCGTAACCGATGTAACGGGCGTTGGTTTCGTTATCCAGCAGCTTCGGCGTGGTCCCGGAGGAGATCAGCGCGTGGAAACCGGACACCGCACCACAGGCAATAGTGATGAACAGGAACGGGAACAGACCGCCCTTCCACACAGGGCCGGTGCCGTCGACGAACTGGGTCAATGCCGGCATTTTCAGCTCAGGCATGGTCACCAGGATGCCGATCGCCAACGCGATGATCGTACCGATCTTGAGGAAGGTCGACAGATAGTCACGCGGCGCAAGGATCAGCCATACCGGCAGAACCGCCGCCACGAAGCCGTAACCGATCAGCATCCAGGTGATTTGAATACCGGTGAAGCTGAAGGCCTTGGCCCACACCGGATCAGCGGCAATCTGCCCACCCAGCCAGATCGAACCGAGCAGCAGCACCACGCCAATCACCGAGATCTCGCCGATGCGACCCGGACGGATGTAGCGCATGTAGATGCCCATGAACATCGCGATCGGGATGGTCGCCATCACGGTGAAGATGCCCCACGGACTCTCCGCCAGCGCTTTCACCACGATCAGTGCCAGCACCGCGAGGATGATGATCATGATCAGGAAGCAGCCGAACAGTGCGATGGTGCCGGGAATGCGGCCCATTTCTTCACGCACCATGTCGCCCAGGGATCGGCCGTTGCGACGGGTCGACATGAACAGAACCATGAAGTCCTGCACCGCGCCCGCCAGCACCACACCGGCAATCAGCCAAAGCGTGCCAGGCAAATACCCCATCTGCGCTGCCAATACCGGGCCGACCAACGGCCCCGCGCCAGCAATGGCCGCGAAGTGGTGACCGAAGAGAATGTGTTTGTTGGTTGGAACGTAGTCCAGACCGTCGTTGTTGAGCACGGCGGGGGTGGCCCGACGCGCATCGAGTTGCATCACATTGTTAGCGATGAACAGGCTGTAGTAACGATACGCAACCAGATAAATGGCCACGGCTGCGACCACAATCCACAAGGCGTTGATCGCCTCGCCTCGGCGCAATGCCACTACGCCCAGGGCGCACGCTCCTACGATTGCCAGCACTAGCCAGGGTAAGTGGCGTAGCAGGCTATTATTATTTTTCATTTTTTTATTCCAGCCAGGGTGGACAAGAAAGACAGCCACCCCGAGTTTAGCGCTACTGGCGACAAAGGCCATACCCCGACGTTGGTCTAGACGCTTGTCTGCACTGGCACGGTTGAAGAATGCGGGTCTATAGTCAGCGAACATCCGGAGGATTGCGCCATGAGCGAACAACCTGACGAGCGTCGCCGTTTCAAACGCATCGCGTTCGATGCCAAAACCGAGTTGAGCCAGGGCGAGTACATCTGGCCAGTGAAGTTGATCGACCTGTCGCTAAAGGGTCTGTTGATCGGGAAGCCAGAGCCGTGGCTAGGTGATCGGGAGCGGCATTTCCTGGTCGATATCCATCTCAACGATGAGGTAGGCATCAAGATGGATGTGCAATTGACCCACGACGACCATGGCCAACTCGGCTTCGCCTGCAAGCACATCAGCCTGGAGTCCATCGAACGCCTGCGGCGCTTGATTGAGTTCAACCTGGGCGATCCGCAGGAGCTGGAGCGCGAGTTGGGCGCTCTGATCGAAATCTAGAAGCCACTACCAATCCCTGTGGGAGCGGGCTTGCCCGCGAAGAGGCCGTGTCAGTCAACATTGATTTCGACTGACCCACCGCTTTCGCGGGCAAGCCCGCTCCCACCAAGGTTCCGAGTGTTTATTCGAAGAGCGCGTCGAGGGCCTGTTCCAGGCGGGTCACGGCAATGATCTGCAGCCCTGGCGGTGACTCCTTCGGCGCATTGCCCTTGGGCACGATCGCCCGTTTGAAGCCATGCTTGGCCGCTTCCTTCAAACGCTCCTGTCCACTAGGCACCGGACGCACTTCGCCAGACAAGCCCACTTCACCAAACACCAGCAGATCATGGGGCAATGGCCGATTACGCAAGCTCGACATCACCGCTGCCATCAATGCCAGGTCAGACGCCGTCTCCAGCACTTTCACCCCGCCGACCACATTGAGAAACACGTCCTGATCGTGAGTCGGAATGCCGCCGTGCCGATGCAAAACCGCCAGTAACATCGCCAATCGGTTCTGATCGAGCCCCAACGTCACACGTCGCGGGTTGGCCAAGTGGCTGTCATCGACCAACGCCTGCACTTCCACCAGCATCGGCCGGGTGCCTTCCCACGTTGCCATCACCACGCTACCCGGGACTTCTTCCTGAGCACGCGTCAGAAAAATCGCCGAAGGGTTAGAGACTTCTTTCAGGCCCTTGTCGGTCATGCCGAACACGCCCAACTCATTGACCGCGCCGAAGCGGTTCTTCACCGCGCGCAACAACCGCAAGCGTCCGTCGGACTCGCCTTCGAAATACAGCACCGTATCGACCATGTGCTCCAGCACGCGAGGCCCGGCAAGCGCGCCTTCCTTGGTGACATGGCCGACGAGGAAAATCGCCGTGCCGCTTTGCTTGGCGTAACGCACCAGCAGCGCCGCACTCTCACGCACCTGGGAGACACCACCAGGCGCCGACTGCAGTTGTTCGGTGAAGATCGTCTGGATGGAGTCGATCACCATCACCTTGGGTTTTTCCTGACGAGCGGTGGCGATGATGGTTTCGATACAGGTTTCAGTCATCACCCGCAGTTGATCCTGGGGCAAGCCGAGACGGCGGGCGCGCATGGCCACTTGTTGCTGGGACTCTTCGCCGGTGACGTACAGCGCCGGCATGCTCTTGGCAATGTTACACAGGGTCTGCAACAGAATCGTCGATTTGCCGATCCCCGGATCGCCGCCAATCAGCACCACCGAACCATCCACCAGACCGCCGCCGAGCACGCGATCGAGTTCGCCCGACGCGGTGGAAAACCGCGGAATCTCTTCAATGCTGACTTCGGCCAGCGTCTTGATCTGCGCCTGCTGCCCGGCCCAACCGGTGCGACCGGTGGGCGCCGTGGCCCCGCCGCTTTCGATCATGGTTTCAGTCAGGGTGTTCCAGGCACCACATTCACCGCACTGGCCGGCCCACTTGGGAAAAGTTGCGCCGCACTCAGTGCAGCCGTACATGCGCTTGGCCTTGGCCATCTGAACCCCCGGGGCAAAACCGCGATGATAACGCAGCCATCACCGATCAGCGCGGCGCGGCGGTGCGGATTTCTCCGCTGGCCAGACGCGTGGGGCTGTTGCCCAGTGGATCTTCGGCATTCAGGTCGGCACCTTTGGCCTTGAGTGCGTCGAGCAACTCAAGGCGTTTGAACAATCCGGCGTACATGGCTGCCGTCTGTCCGGCGCCGTTACGTTGGTCGGGGCTGCAGTCGGTCGCCATCAGGCGGCGGGCAATCTGCAATTCGCCCTTGAAAACCGCCCCCATCAACGCTGTGTTGCCGCGTTGATCCTGAGCACAGGCATCGGCCCCGGCGGCGAGTAACCTTTCAACCGCCGGCGCCTGACCGTGATACGCCGCCAGAATCAGCGCGGTGTAACCCTTGCTGTCGCGGGTATCGAGGGAGTAACCGGACTCAATGAAGGTTTCCAGCATTGGCACGTCACCACGCCGGGCCGCGTCGAAATAGTAGTCCTGAAGCTGAGCCTTGATCGCGTCGGGGCTCTGCTCAGGGGAGGCCGCCCATGCGGCGAACGACAGACAACCCGATAGCCACAAAAGACAGATACGCATAAGCACTCTCCTTGAGCGAAACGGGGCCCGGATTCAGACCCCGCGTCGCATCAACGCTGAATCAGTCGACCAGTTTGGCCGCCAGCGCCTTGACTCGGCTCAGGTCGCCCATAGCCACTTTAGTCACGCCGGTGCCGTATTCGGGATCAGCCTTATAAAGGAAGGACAGGATGATGTGCTTGCTCTCGTCATCAGTGGTGGCCAGCGAGCCGCCAAAGCTGTCGATCAGATCACGACGTTCCTTTTTGCTGAACGAGCGATACAGATCGCCGGCCTGCTTGAAGTTCTGCTCACGCTGAATTTTCGCCTGCTGGGTGCTGCCCGATAGCGCCGATGGGCTGTAACGCGCGCTTTGCGTCTCTTCGCGCGGTTGCAAACGGCTCGGCTGATAGTTCACGCCGGAGTGGCTGGCACCCACATTCATCGCACCATCCTGATTGCCATTATTCACCGCAACTTTTGGCGCGTTGATCGGTAATTGCAAGGCATTGGCACCCAGGCGATACATTTGCGTGTCGGCATAAGAGAACACTCGGCCTTGCAACAAACGATCTTCCGACGGCTCGATACCCGGCACAACATTGGCCGGTGCCATGGCAACTTGTTCGGTTTCCTGGAACACATTTGCCGGATTACGGTTCAATACCATTTGTCCAACTTTGCGTTCTGGAATACCCGGCCAGATCTTGGTTGCATCCAGCGGATCGAAATCAAACCTGGACAAATCTTGCGGTTTCAGAACCTGAATGTACAAGTCCCACTTCGGAAAATTGCCTTTATTGATGTTTGTCACCAAGTCATTGGTCATATGACTGTAGTCCTGACCTTGAACTTTCGTCACCTCTTTAGGTGCCAGATTCTTTATGCCTTGCAAACTCTTCCAGTGAAACTTTACGTAATGCACTTCACCTTTTGAATTGATCAACCGATAAGCATGTACGCCGTTGCCGTCCATTTCCCGATAACTGGCTGGTGTGCCTGAGTTGGAATACAACTCGGTCAGCGTGCGCGTGGCTTCCGGTACATGGGAGAAGAAGTCGAACCGGCGAGAGTCGTCATCAAGGTTGGTACGCGGATCAGGTTTGAAGGCGTGCACCATGTCCGGGAACTTGATCGCATCGCGAATGAAGAAGGTCGGGAAGTTGTTGCCCACCAGATCCCAGTTGCCATCGGCGGTGTAGAACTTGGTGGCAAAACCGCGCGGGTCGCGCAGGGTTTCCGGTGAGTGATTACCGTGCACCACGGCGGAAAAACGCACGAAAACCGGCGTGCTCTGGCCGGCGGCAAAGACCTTGGCCTTGCTCAGGTCACTGAGGTCATTGGTGACCGTGAAAGTGCCGTGGGCGCCAGCGCCGCGTGCATGTACCACACGCTCGGGAATGCGCTCGCGGTCGAAACGCTGCAGCTTCTGGATCAGTTGCACATCCTGCAGCAGCACCGGGCCATTGGCACCGGCAGTCTGCGAGTTCTGATTGTCACCCACTGCTGCGCCGTTGTCCCGGGTCAGGGGGGCGGCATGCACGGAGAAGGTCAGGAGGCTGGCGGTGAGTACACCAAGGGTGCGGCGATGGGGAAAAGCCCCTAAGCCAAGCGTGGAAGTCATATCAGGTTCCTCTGGTTTTTTTGGGCGCATCCAGGTGCGCCAAACAGAGGCTAGAGGGCAAAACCGGCGAACATAAATAGAAAGTTCGTAACTCGATGATTGATAAATTTAGCTTCCTGTTCAGTGCGTTACAGCGTATTTCGCGCGCGATTAGTGGCACTTTGCAAACTAATCGTCGATTGATGTGTCGATAAAAACGGGCATTGTAAGAAGGTGTTTCGCGCAGGACGCGTTTTGCTGATTTACACTGCGTACACCAAACTCATCTGTAACAAGGAAATAACCTATGGGCGTGCTAAGCGAGTTCAAGGCCTTCGCGGTCAAAGGCAATGTGGTCGACATGGCCGTCGGTATCATCATCGGTGCCGCCTTCGGCAAAATCGTTTCGTCGTTTGTCGGTGACGTGATCATGCCGCCGATCGGCCTGCTGATCGGTGGTGTCGACTTCAGTGACCTGACCATTACGCTGAAAGCCGCCGAGGGCAGCGCCCCTGCGGTAGTGATGGCTTACGGCAAATTCATTCAGACCGTGCTCGACTTCATAATCGTCGCCTTCGCAATCTTCATGGGCGTCAAAGCCATCAACCGCCTCAAACGCGAAGAAGCCGTTGCCCCTAGCCTGCCACCGGTGCCTAGCAAAGAAGAGGAATTGCTGGGCGAGATCCGCGATCTGCTCAAGGCCCAGAACAATCAGCCCTGAACTTTGCACGCGATAAACAACGGCGCCTTCGGGCGCCGTTTGTTTACCAGTAGTTTTCCACGGCCACTTGGCCGGGGCGGCGAGTGAGGCTTAAGCTCATGCCCCGTTTTTTCAACAGTGCACGAGTGTCGTCGATCATCTGCGGATTGCCACACAACATGACCCGCGAGTGCTCGGCAGACAACTCCACACCGGCGACACGCTCAAGCTCTCCGTTCTCGATCAGCGCAGTGATGCGACCGTTCAGCGCACCGGGATGCGCTTGTCGCGTGACTGTCGGGATGAATTGCAACTTGTGTGCGTGCTCGCTCAGGTAATCACGTTGCGCCAGCCCGGCAATAAGCTCCTGATACGCTAACTCCCGCGCTTCGCGCACGCTGTACACCAGAATGATCCGCTCGAATTTTTCCCATACCTCGAAATCCTGCAGAATCGACAGAAAAGGCGCCACCCCCGTGCCTGTGGATAACAACCAGAGGTCCCGACCGTCAACGAAGCGATCAAGGGTCAGATAGCCGAACGCCTGCCGTTCCACCAGCAAGCTATCGCCGATCTGCAGCCGACTTAATTCACTGGTGAACTCACCGCCCGGAACTACGATGGAAAAGAACTCAAGAAACTCGTCGAAGGGTGACGACACCATCGAATAAGCGCGCCACACGGTGCTGCCATCGGCCCTGGTTACGCCAAGCCTGGCAAACTGCCCCGCACGGAAGCGAAAACCTGCGTCACGACGGGTGCGTAAGGTGAATAGACTTGGGGTCAACGGCTGTACGTCGATCAATGTCTGAGCCGTGTACTTCTCTGCACTGGCGGTCATGGGGCGCTCCGATAAACGATTGCCACCAGTGTCCCGCAATTCCCCCCGACTAAACACCGATGATTGGTAGTGGCATTCAGAAAAACCATCCATTTGTTAAAATTCAGGATGATGACTTAAATTAAAGTATTTTTTAATTGCTAAGAACATTTACTGAACACACTGACATCTTCAAGAGCGAAATAATTTAAAACCACACGCAGGAAATATCCTACACTTCGACCCGTGCCGGGTTTTTGGATCCATTCGGCGCCCCCTATGCAACACCAACGGAGAGCATGTAATGGAAACGTGGAAGGAGTCGCAGTTAAGGCAACTGACTTTCGCTAAAGGGATAGATGCCGCTTATCCGATTTTGCTCAGATTCGCCGAAAATCTCGGTTTCAATTTTTGTGCAATTTCGGTCACGTCCCCCCATCGGGAAGTGCATCTTGATGCGTTTCAAATCAACAACTACCCCAAAGAATGGAATCAGCAATATGAACAACAAAAATTCAGCGTAGTTGACCCAGTAGTAGCGCATTGCAATCAGTCACTCATGCCGATTGTATGGAATGAAACAGTCTTTGCAGATACGCCGCGACTATGGGAAGCGCTAAAGGCGCACAAACTGCAATATGGCTGGTCCCAGGCCTTCCATCATAACGATACGGGTTTGTGCAGCATTATCAGCCTTGCACGTAAGCACTGCCCGATCAGTCCGCTCGAGTTGTACGAGCACTTTGGTTATATCTTCTACGCCGCGAGTCACTTGAGCGAACTGTTCGCCCGCACCCTGCCCGTGAATCCGGCCAAATCCGAAAAACCGCACCTTTCACCACGAGAACTGGAGGTTCTGCAATTGTCCGCCGGTGGAAAAACGGCTTATGAGATCTCGAAAATCCTCAGCTTGAGCGAACGCACCGTGAACTATCACGTGCAAAACGTGATCGAGAAACTCAACGTCTGCAACAAGATTTCCGCCGTCATCGCGGCCGCCAGGGCCGGAATCATCTAAAGCGTTGCCATGCATCCGGATTAAAACTTACGGGTATTTACGGAGAAAAAAACGTACCATTTGTGGCCTTTCTGAGTGATGACGTGAAGCTTTGTTGCGTTGTAGTTCACTTGATCGGTTCCGCCGCATGACACCAGGGCTGCGGGATACCCGTTGATCACCCTGAGTCCCCGCCCCATGCCTTTGCTCGATACGCCCTTCGCCCAACTCGACCTGATCCGCCAGCCCGAACAGCAGAACGAACCACTGCAGGCTTTCGATGCGGCCGACGAATACTTGCTCAACCATCTGGCCGCACAGCAACCGACGGCCGACACCCGAGTCTTGGTGCTCAACGACAGCTTCGGCGCACTGGCCGCCAGCCTGCTGGGCAAGGTGCAAGTGACCAGCAGCGGTGATTCGTTTCTGGGTTTTCAAGGTCTGGAAAAAAACCTGCTGCGCAACGGCCAAGCGTTCGATGCGATCTGCAGTATTCCGGCCAGCGAGCCTGTGGTCGGGCCCTTCGACCGCGTGCTGATCCGCGTACCTAAAACCCTCGCCTTGCTCGAAGAACAACTCATTCGCCTGCAAGAGCAACTGGCACCCGGCGCTGAAGTGATCGCCGCGGCGATGGTCAAACATCTGCCACGCGCTGCCGGTGATCTGCTGGAACGTTACATCGGCCCGGTGCAAGCTTCACTGGCAGTGAAAAAAGCCCGATTGCTCATCGCCACACCAGAAGCAAAGACACCGGCGGTGTCGCCCTACCCATCGCGTTATCGTCTCGACACACCGTCTATCGAATTGCTCAACCACGCCAACGTGTTTTGTCGTGAAGGCCTGGACATCGGCACCCGCGCCTTTTTGCCGCATTTGCCCAAGAGTCTGGGTAGCGCACGGGTTGCCGATCTCGGCTGCGGCAACGGTGTTTTGGCGATAGCCAGTGCTTTGCAAAACCCCGATGCGCAGTACACGCTGGTCGACGAGTCGTTCATGGCGGTGCAATCGGCCACCGAGAACTGGCGCGCCGCGTTGGGTGATCGCGACGTGATCGTGCGGGCCGGCGATGGCCTGGCCGGGCAGGAAGCACAATCGCTGGATGTGATCCTGTGCAATCCGCCGTTCCATCAGCAGCAAGTGGTGGGCGACTTCCTTGCCTGGCGCATGTTTCAGCAGGCTCGCGAAGCGCTGGTGGTCGGTGGTGCGCTGTACATCGTCGGCAACCGTCACTTGGGTTACCACAGCAAACTGGCGCGACTTTTCCGGGGTGTCGAGCAGGTGGCGGCAACGCCGAAGTTCGTGATCCTCAAGGCCCGCAAGTAATTCGCAAGACAAAAAAAACCCTCCGTCAGGAGGGTTGCAAATCCGTACCCGAAGGCGCCGGGACGAAGTGATTCAGTGAGTGGTCAGGCCTGCGGCGTTCATGAACATGCGCATCAGGCTGGCAACGATAAACAGCGCACCGACACTGCCCACCCAGATCATGGCCAACCAGCCGAGCCGCTGCCATAGCGGTTTTTTTTCGGCCTCTTCAATGTCGTGCAGGGAATGTTTGCCGGGCATTGCTTCATCCTCCGATTGAGGGAGATGGCGCCGCTAGCGACGCCTTCGTGGTCACGACTAGTGATAGCCGTCCTCATGAGTCACCTTGCCGCGGAACACGTAGTAGCTCCAGAAGGTGTAACCCAGGATGAACGGGATGATGAACAACGTACCCACCAGCATGAAACCCTGACTTTGCGGCGGTGCGGCGGCGTCCCAGATCGAGATCGACGGCGGCACGATGTTCGGCCACAGGCTGATGCCCAGTCCGCTGTAGCCGAGGAAGATCAGCACCAGGGTCAGCAGGAACGGCATGTAATTGGCATTGCGTGCCACGGCGCGGATCAAGCCATACATCGTCACCAACACCAGAATCGGCACCGGCATGAACCAGAACAGGTTCGGCATGCTGAACCAGCGTGTTGCGATTTCCGGGTGGGCCAGCGGCGTCCAGATACTGACGATACCGATCACGGCCAACAGCACGAAGGCCAGCGGCCGCGCCAGGTTGTGCATCTGCTCTTGCAGCTTGCCTTCGGTCTTCATGATCAGCCAGGTGCAGCCGAGCAAGGCATAAGCAACCACCAACGCGGCACCGCAGAACAGCGTGAACGGCGTCAGCCAATCCAGTGAGCCACCGGCGAACTGCCGATTGACCACGGGCAGACCATCGATGAACGCACCGAGCGCCACGCCCTGGAAGAACGTCGCCGCCACCGAACCACCGATGAACGCCTTGTCCCAGAGATGACGTTTATCGTCCTTGGCCTTGAAGCGAAACTCGAACGCGACGCCACGGAAGATCAGACCGATCAGCATGAAAATCAGCGGCAGGTACAACGCCGACAGCACCACCGAATAGGCCAGCGGGAACGCGCCGAACAACGCCGCACCGCCCAGCACCAGCCAGGTTTCGTTACCGTCCCACACCGGGGCGACGGTGTTCATCATTACGTCACGGTCGGTCTTGCCCGGGATGAACGGGAAGAGAATCCCGATCCCCAGGTCGAAGCCGTCCATGACCACGTACATCATGATGCCGAAGATGATGATCACGGCCCAGATCAGCGGAAGATCAATACCCATGATTCAAATCTCCTTGGTCAGGGTGGGGCTGTGGTCAGCCTCGGCGCCATCGTCGTCAGCAGCCGACAGCGGCCTGGCCGGCGTACGTTTCTGGCCAGGACCACCGTCGTTGGTTTCCTTGCCTTCGTCGGTTATCGGCCCCTTGCGCACCAGACGCATCATGTAGCCCAGACCTGTACCGAACAGCGCGAAATACACCACCACAAACATGATCAGCGTGATGCTCATCTGCATGAAGCTGTGGTTGGAGGACGCATCCGTCGTGCGCATCAACCCGTAAACCACCCACGGTTGACGACCGATTTCCGTAGTGAACCAGCCTGCGAGGATTGCGATCAGGCCGGATGGTCCCATCCACAACGCCAGGTACAGGAACGGCCGCGAGGTATACAGCGTGTCGCGTTTGCGCAGCCACAGACTCCACAAACCGGTGAAGATCATCAGGAAGCCGAGGCCGACCATGACCCGGAACGACCAGAAGACAATGGTCGAGTTAGGCCGGTCTTCTGGCCGAAACTCCTTGAGCGCCGGCACCTGTTTGTCCAGCGAGTGGGTCAGGATCAGGCTGCCGAGGTACGGGATCTCAACGGCGAATTTGGTTTTCTCTTCTTTCATGTCGGGCCAGCCGAACAGAATCAGCGGCGTGGCTTCGTCACCCTTGTTTTCCCAATGACCTTCGATCGCAGCGATTTTCGCCGGCTGATGTTCCAGCGTGTTGAGGCCATGGAAGTCACCGATGACCGCTTGAATCGGCGCGACGATCAACGCCATCCACATCGCCATCGACAGCATGGTGCGGATGGCCGGGTTGTCTTTGCCGCGCAGCAAGTGCCAGGCCGCCGAGGAGCCGACGAAGAAAGCGGTTGCAACGAACGCCGCCGTGGCCATGTGCAATAGGCGATACGGGAACGAGGGGTTGAAGACAATCGCAAACCAGTCGGTCGGGATCACCTGACCGTTGACGATTTCAAAGCCCTGCGGGGTTTGCATCCAGCTATTGGAAGCGAGAATCCAGAAAGTTGAAATCAGCGTGCCGATGGCCACCATCACCGTGGAGAAGAAGTGCAGGCCACGTCCGACCTTGTTCCAGCCGAACAGCATCACCCCGAGGAAACCGGCCTCAAGGAAGAACGCCGTGAGCACCTCGTACGTCAGCAACGGCCCGGTGACAGCGCCAGCGAAATCAGAGAAGCGACTCCAGTTGGTACCGAATTGATAAGCCATGACCAACCCGGAGACCACACCCATGCCGAAGTTGACGGCAAATATCTTCGACCAGAAATGGTAAAGGTCACGGTAGGTGTCGTTATGGGTTTTGAGCCACAGGCCTTCGAGCACCGCCAGGTAACTCGCCAGCCCAATGGTGATGGCCGGGAACAGGATGTGGAACGAGACGGTGAACGCGAACTGAATTCGGGCGAGATCGAGTGCCTCTAAACCGAACATAAGTCTTCCTCTGTCAGGTAATACCGGCTGTGGGGCTTGTGGCCCCAACGCCTACTGCCCCCACGGATATGGAGTGCGGCGAATTCTGATTCGTTCTTTTTTAACAACCATCGCAACGCAGGGAGTCTGGCCAACGGGCCACCGGATCAATTCCGTTCAAGGTTTTGATCTGGATCATGCAACGTTGAAAGAGTAGTCCCATTTTGAGCGAAGAACTGCGTGGTCGTTTGCCGCGTGACAAGTTGCCTCATCACCTTGGCAAAGCCCGGGCGGGGGGCTTGATCCATGTCCCTGAAAGAAAATAGATGTCTGGCTAACTAAATTTCCCGCCCTAGCAACTTCCTGTTACAGACTGGTGATAATCTCGCGATTCCCCACCAGCCAGACCTGCCTTCAGATGCCCAGCCAAGAGCCCCTGCTGTTACGTAGCCACCGCCCTTTCCTTGCGTTCTGGCTGGCCCGGATCTTTACCGCCAGCGGTTTTCAGATGCTCACCGTGGCCATTGGCTGGAACCTCTATCAATTGACCGGCAACGTGCTTGATCTGGGTCTGGTTGGCCTGGTCGAGTTCGCCCCGCGTGTGCTGTTCATGTTGCACACCGGACACGTCGCCGACCGCTATGACCGGCGTAAGGTCGCAGCGATCTGTCAGTCGCTGCAAGCGTTGATTGCGCTGGCGCTGGTAATTGGCAGCGCCACCGATCACGTCACCCGGGAAATGATCTTTATCCTCGCTTTTCTGCTCGGTGCCGCACGCTCGTTCGAGATGCCAACCACCCAGGCACTGCTGCCGAGCATCGTGCCCAGTGCGCTGTTCCCGCGAGCAGTGGCGGCGGCGCAATCGGCGCAACAATCCGCAACCATCGTCGCCCCGGCCCTTGGCGGCTTGCTCTATGCGTTCGGCAGCGTCTGGGTGTATGGCCCGACGGTGATTCTCTATGTGATTGCCTGCTCGCTGATGCTCAACCTGCCGGCACGACAAACGCCCTTGAACAAAGGCAAAGCCACGCTGGATTCGCTGCTGGCGGGGATTCGCTTCATTCGCAGCCGTCCTGACATCCTCGGGGCGATATCGCTTGACCTGTTTGCGGTGTTGCTCGGTGGCGCCACGGCGCTGCTGCCGGTATTTGCCAAGGACATCTTGCTGACCGGCCCGTGGGGGCTGGGCTTGCTGCGCTCGGCGCCCGCCGTGGGCGCCTTGTTGATGTCGCTGTTCCTGGCCCGGTTTGCCGTGGAGCGCAACGTCGGCCGGGTGATGTTCACGGCGGTGGGCGTCTTCGGCGTCGCGACCATTGCCTTCGGCCTGTCGACCTCGTTCTGGTTCTCACTGGCGGTGTTGGTGGTGCTCGGCGCAGCGGACATGATCAGCATGGTGATCCGCGCGTCCTTCGTACAGCTGGAAACCCCGGACGAAATGCGCGGCCGGGTCAGCGCGGTCAACGGTCTGTTCATCGGCGCTTCAAACCAATTGGGCGAGTTCGAGTCCGGCATCACCGCCCACTGGTTCGGCACCGTGCCGGCGGTCGTCATGGGCGGGATCGGCACGCTCGTGGTGACCGGAACGTGGATCAAACTGTTCCCGACCCTGGCCAAACGGGACCGGATGACGGAGCGGGTGGAAGAGGCGAAGGTTTAGCGCTCGTCAAACCTACAACTCCCCCGCCACTTTCGCCCGCAGCGCCTTGCCGCCAAGTTGTTCGACCAGTACCAAAGCAAACTCCAGCGCGGCACCAGAACCCTGGGCGGTGATGCAGTTGCCATCAACTACCACGGGTTGATCCACAAACGTGCAGCCCGACAATTGATGACTGACGCCCGGCAGGCAAGTCATGCGTCGCTGACGCAAAACGCCGAAGGCTTGCAAGGCGACTGCCGGGCCTTCGGCGATAGCGGCGAACAAGCGCCCGGCGCTGGCCTGATCCTTGAGCAATTGCTGCAAAGGCTGGTGCGCCGCCAAATGCTGTGAACCCACGTCACCGCCGGGCAGGACGATCAGATCGAAAGTCTGCGCCAGCACATCGACCAGCATGCCGTCAGCCGTCAGGCGGGTGCCGCGCGCGCAGGTCAGCATGCGTCGTCCTTCGATGCTGGCCGCCACCACTTCGATGCCGGCGCGGCGCAGCACATCGATCAGGGTCACGCTTTGCAGGTCATCGATCCCCTCGGCGAGGGTAATCAGGGCTCTAAAGGTCATGGGCGATTTCCGCTGGGTGATCTTCAAAGCGTAGTCAGCTTTAGCCTGGCTCGTTTGGCCGTAGCCGTTACTTGATGTAAAGCTGCGTCGACATGCTGTTACCCGGCGCGTTGATCGAGGTGTTGCTGAAAGTGAAGATGCCGCTCTGCTTGCCCGCCAGATCAAAGATGTACAGATAGCCGACGGTTTTACGGCCGACCGTGCATTCGGTGAGATTGCCGGTCTCAAACGCGCAGACCGGGGTTCGCGTGCCATTCACTTCAAAACCGTCCAGCGCCACATGGGGCTCGCGACCGTAACCGACTTCCAGCACGTAAACCTTGATGTGCGGGCCTTGGTGGTCACAACGCGTTTGCTCCTGCCCCTCAGTGATGCCTTCAAAACCGCACGGCGGTGATTCGACTTTCAGCACTTTCAACTGGGTCAGCGGCGGCGCCGAGGCCGCCCAGGCGCCAGGCATCCCGGTCATGAAAATCGCCATCAGTGCGAAAGCCTTCATCCAGCGCTTGTTCATACGATCCCTATCCCCCCAAAAATCAGCGCGCAGTATGGCGCACTTGCTCTCACGGCAAAACTTCGCCGACGATCGACACCAACAACCGCCATATTGCCCACGCTGCTGGTATGATGCGCGGCTTTTTCCGGCCCATCACAATTTTCCAGGCGCTTGCGACGGTCTGTGCTTTGCTGTTGAGGTCGATACATTCACGGCGCCATCCGCGCCACGGGGAGCAGACATGCTGGAAAGGCTGTTTCAACTCAAGGCACACAACACCAACGTGCGAACCGAGATTCTTGCGGGTATCACGACGTTCCTGGCCATGGCCTACATTCTGTTCGTCAACCCGAGCATTCTCGGCGAGACCGGCATGGACAAGGGTGCGGTATTCGTCGCCACCTGTCTGGCCGCCGCGATCGGTTCGACGGTCATGGGCCTGATCGCCAACTACCCGATCGCTCTCGCACCGGGCATGGGCCTGAACGCCTTTTTCACCTACACCGTCGTGCTGCACATGGGCCATACCTGGCAAGTGGCACTGGGCGCGGTGTTCATTTCGGCCGTGCTGTTCTTTCTGCTGTCGATCTTCCGCATCCGTGAATGGATCATCAACAGCATCCCGCTGCCACTGCGCTCGGCGATTGCCGCCGGTATCGGCCTGTTCCTGGCGCTGATCGCCCTGCACAACGCCGGTATCGTGGTCAGCAACCCAGCGACCATGGTCGGCCTCGGTGACCTGAAACAACCGGCCCCGATTCTCGCCACCCTTGGTTTCGCCCTGATCGTCGCCCTTGAAGCCCTGAAAGTGCGCGGCGCGGTGCTGATCGGCATTCTGGCGGTCACCGTTGTCTCGATCGCCTTGGGCGTTACCGAGTTCGGCGGCGTGATCTCGATGCCGCCTTCGCTGGCCCCGACCTTCCTGCAACTGGACATCAAAGGCGCACTGGACATCGGTCTGGTCAGCGTGATTTTTGCTTTCCTGTTCGTCGACCTGTTCGACAACTCTGGCACCTTGATCGGCGTCGCCAAACGCGCCGGCCTCATGGGCAAGGACGGCCACATGCCGAAAATGGGCCGTGCGCTGATCGCTGACAGCACCGCCGCCATGGCCGGTTCGCTGCTGGGCACCTCGACCACCACCAGTTACATCGAATCCGCTGCTGGCGTGAGTGCGGGCGGCCGCACCGGTCTGACTGCCGTCGTCGTCGCGATCCTGTTCCTGCTGGCGCTGTTCTTCTCGCCATTGGCGTCCAGCATTCCGGCATTCGCCACCGCACCCGCGCTGCTGTTCGTCGCCGTGTTGATGACTTCCGGTCTGGCGGAAATAGACTGGGAAGACATCACCGTTGCCGCCCCGGTCGTGGTGACCGCGCTGGCCATGCCGTTCACCTACTCCATCGCCAACGGTATCGCGTTCGGCTTCATCGCCTGGACCGCGATCAAACTGCTGTCCGGGCGTGCCCGTGAGCTGAACCCGGCGCTGGTGATTTTGTCGATTCTGTTCGTGATCAAGTTGGGTTGGTTCAACGCATGACTTTCGATTCCCAAGCTTACGCCGCTCAACTCGAAGACAAGGTGACGCGCCTGCGTGACCTGCTGGCACCGTTTGATGCCCCCGAGCCGACAGTGTTCGACTCACCGCTGCAGAACTTCCGTCTGCGCGCCGAATTCCGCCTGTGGCGCGAGGCCGGCGAGCGTCACTACGCGATGTTCTCCCAAGACGACAAACGCACGCCGATCCTGATCGAAGCGTTCCCGATTGCCAGCCTGCGCATCAATCAGTTGATGCCGCAGCTCAAGGCCGCGTGGCAGGCAAGTTCGGCGCTCAGCCACAAGCTGTTTCAGGTGGAGTTCCTGACCACGCTGGCCGGCGACGCAATGATCACCCTGTGCTATCACCGTCCGCTGGACGAGCACTGGCAGGCTGCAGCCGTCAAGCTGTCGGCAGATCTGGGGGTCAGCATCATCGGTCGCTCCAAGGGCAAACGCGAAGTGATCGGCCACGATTACGTGGTAGAAAAACTCGAAGTCGGTGGTCGTACCTTCAGCTACCGCCAGCCAGAAGGCGCGTTCACCCAGCCTAACGGCACCGTGAACCAGAAGATGTTGAACTGGGCTTACGAAGCACTGGGCGATCGCACTGACGACCTGCTGGAGCTGTATTGCGGCAACGGCAACTTCACCCTGCCGCTCGCCACCCGCGTGCGCAAAGTGCTGGCCACCGAAATCAGCAAGACGTCGGTCAACGCCGCACTGAGCAACCTCAGCGAAAACGCTGTGGATAACGTCACGCTGGTGCGCTTGTCCGCCGAAGAGCTGACCGAAGCGCTCAACGAAGTGCGTCCGTTCCGTCGCTTGCACGGCATCGACCTGAAGAGCTACGAGTTCGGTAGCGTATTCGTCGACCCGCCACGCGCGGGCATGGACCCGGACACCTGCGAACTGACCCGGCGCTTCGACAACATCCTGTACATCTCCTGCAATCCGCAAACCCTGGCGGCCAACATCGCCCAATTGCACGACACGCACCGCATCACGCGCTGCGCGTTGTTCGACCAGTTCCCGTGGACGCATCACATGGAATCGGGTGTGTTGCTGACCCGCCGCTGATGCAAATGCCGGAGACAAGAAAGCCGTCATGATGACGGCTTTCTTGTGGATAAGTTTTGCCTGTGCGATCACCGAACAAAAAACACCCACGGCAACGCTGTGCAATTGACCCATGTAACCATCTAGTACATTTTATCTCCACAGGCTGAACCCTCGGCCAAAGCCAAAAACAATAAGTGGAGTTTCCCCTCATGCCCCCTATCGTTCTGGTGCTTAACGGCCCGAACCTGAACTTGCTCGGCACCCGTGAACCGGCGACTTACGGCCACGAAACCCTGGCGGATATTTCTGCGCTGTGTGGACGTGCGGCCGAGGAGTTCGGCCTGGCCGTGGAGTTTCGCCAGACCAATCACGAAGGCGAACTGCTCGACTGGATTCACGCGGCCCGTGGCCGTTGCGCCGGGATCGTGATCAACCCGGCGGCGTGGACGCACACCTCGGTGGCGATTCGCGATGCGCTGGTTGCCAGCGAACTGCCGGTCATTGAGGTGCATCTGTCCAATGTCCATGCGCGCGAACCGTTTCGTCATCATTCGTTCGTCTCGGCCATCGCCACGGCAGTGATGTGTGGTTTCGGCAGCCATGGCTATCGCCTGGCCCTGGAACATTTCAGCCAGCGACTGAAGGGGTGAATCCGATGTCACGTCAAAACGCGATACTCGCCGGGCTGATCGGCGCCGGCATTCAGGCCTCCCGCACGCCGGCCTTGCATGAACACGAAGGCGATGCGCAGGGCATGCGTTATCTCTATCGACTCATCGACCTCGACCAACTGCAGATGGATAGCACCGCCCTGCCCGACCTGCTGCTGGCCGCCGAACGAATGAATTACACCGGTTTGAACATCACGTTCCCATGCAAGCAGGCGATCATCCCGCTGCTCGACGAACTGTCACCCGAAGCCCGTGGCATCGGCGCGGTGAATACCGTGGTGTTGAAGGACGGCAAACGCGTGGGTCACAACACCGATTGCCTGGGTTTCGCAGAGGGCTTTCGCCGAGGCTTGCAGGATGCACCCCTTGAACGTGTCGTCCAGATGGGCGCCGGTGGCGCAGGCGCGGCAGTGGCCCACGCGTTGCTGAGCGAAGGCGTACAGCAACTGAGCATTTTTGATGTCGACAGCGAGCGCGCCGAAAGTCTGGCCAACAATCTCAATCAGCATTTCGGTTTCGGTCGCGCCATGGCCGGGCGTGATCTGCCGAGCACACTGAGTCAGGCGGACGGCCTGGTAAATACCACGCCGATGGGCATGGCCAAACTGCCGGGCATGCCCGTACCGGTGGAGCTGCTGCGCAAGGAGTTGTGGGTGGCGGAGATTGTGTATTTCCCGCTGGAAACCGAACTGCTGCACAACGCCCGCGCCTTGGGTTGCCGTACGCTGGATGGCGGCAACATGGCGGTGTTTCAGGCCGTGAAGGCGTTTGAGCTGTTCAGCGGTGTAGTGCCGGATGCGCCGCGAATGCTGGCGCATTTTCAAAGCATGAAGGGTTGAACTCAATCCTCCTGTGGGAGCGGGCTTGCTCGCTCCCACAAGGGGAATGCGTCAGGCCTGCAAGTAACGCAACACCGACTCACAGATCATCTCGCGATGACGCTGCTTGATGCTTTCGTCCGGCAGATCGATCTGAAAAATCTCACCGAACGTATGGCGGTTCGACACGCGATAGAAGCAGAACGAACTGATCAGCAGGTGCACGTCCAGCGCATTGAGCCCGGTACGGAACACACCTTGTTCAACACCCCGACGCAGAATCTCGCCCAGTGAATCGAGGATGGTGTTGTTCATTGCCTTGATCGCATCGGAACGCTTCACGTATTCGGCGTTGTGGATGTTCTCGATACTGACAATGCGCACGAAATCGACATTGTGATCGTGGTGATCGAACGTGAACTCCACCAGACGCCGAATCGCCACAATCGGCGATAACTCGTCCAGGTGCAGACGGTTTTCCGTGTTGCGGATATCGCCGTAGAGTTTTTCCAGGACCTCGACGTACAACTGCTCCTTACTGCCGAAGTAGTAATAGATCATGCGTTTGGAGGTGTGGATGCGCTCAGCGATCGCATCGACGCGAGCACCGGACAGTCCTTGCTGGACGAACTCGACGATCGCCTCCTGCAGGATGTTCTCGCGGGTTTTTTCCGGATTGTTCTTGCGACTCTTGCGCGGCTCTGCGGCAGATACGACGGGAGCAGCGGGGAGTTCTGAAGTCATTGTCATTGCGGGCTCACGGCCATCACTGCACAGGCTGGCGATTATGGGCCGCGCGGCACAGTGAAGGAAGCCGCGCGGCATGTGTTTAATCCCGCGTTTACGATTTTCCTACAACTTCGCCTGGCGCACAGCGCCACTGCGTGATTTGGCCATCGCTGCCAGACGCACCGCGACGTTCGCCGCGCCGTAACCGGCATAGCCGCTTTTACGCTGGATGATCTCGAAGAAAAATCGCCCTTCAAACGGCTCTGTATAGACGTGAAACAACTCACCGCCCTGCGCGTCGCGGTCATAGAGAACGTTGTAATACGCCAGTTCGCTGAGGAATTGGTCGTCGAAATCAAAGCGCGCGGCAAGATCGTCGTAATAGTTCAGAGGGATATCGAGCAGCGGTACACCGGCCTCTTTGGCACGACTGACTTCGGCGAAGATGTCGTCACAATCGAAGGCAATATGATGCACACCAGAGCCGCGATAACTTGACAGCGCGTGGGAGATCGCGGTGTTGCGGTTCTCGGAAATGTTCAGCGGCAAGCGGATAGAACTGTCGCGACTGCGCAATGCGCGGCTCTTCACCAGACCATACGGGTCGGGCAGCACGACTTCATCGTCGGCCTCGAAATCCAGCAAGCTTTTGTAGAACAACACCCAACTGTCGAGGCTGTCAGCCGGCAGCGCCATGGCCATGTGATCGATGCGTTTGAGACCGCCACGGGCCGATGCACCTGGTAGCAGATTGAAGTCGGTGCCGTAGACATCCGCCTCTTCATCCACCAGATAAATCAGGCTGCCGTCCGGTGCGCGCACCGCCGCCAGCTCCAATTCGTTCGGGCCGACCAAGCCGCGATAAGGCTGCCCCTTGTAAGCCACGGCACGCGCCAGGGCACTGTTGCTGTCCTTGACTCGCACAGCGGTGGCGCACAGCGATGGGCCGTGAGCCTCAAAAAAACTGTGGGCAAACGAATAGGGTTCGCAGTTGAGGATCAGGTTGATATCACCCTGACGCAGCAAGCTGACGCTCTTGGAGCGATGCTGACCAGACTTGACGAAACCCAGCCGCTCCAGCCAGTGCGCAAGCTTGGCGCCGAGGCTTTCATCGACGGCGAATTCGAGAAACTCGATGCCGTTGTACTCGCTGGCCTTAGGGGTTTCAAAGAGGATTTCGCGATTGGCCACGGGCGCCGCTTCTTGTTCAAGGCGCTGACGGGTTTTCTCTTCCAGATACAGCAACGAGCGCAAACCGTCGGCGGCATTGGCCCGCGGCGGTGCGGCGCGGAAACCGTCATTAAAGATTTCCAGCGACAGCGGCCCGGTGTAACCGCTCTGGATGATCGGTGCCAGGAATCCCGGCAGATCGAATTCACCCTGGCCCGGGAAGCAGCGCAAGTGTCGGCTCCACTCCAGGACATCCATCGCCAGAATCGGCGCGTCGGCCATTTGCACGAAGAAAATCTTGTCACCGGGAATATCGGCGATGGCACGCGGGTCGCCCTTCAGTGACAGGGTGTGGAAGCTGTCGAGGAGCACACCGAGGCTTGGATGATCAGCCTGGCGCACGATGTCCCAGACCTGTTGATATGTATTGACGTGACGGCCCCAGGCCAGCGCTTCATAGCCGATTCGCAGGCCACGTGCGCCGGCACGTTCAGCCAGCAAGCGCAGGTCATCGACGAGAATCTGCTGATCGCCAACGCTGTCGGCCGAAGCGTTGCTGCACACCAGCACCAGATCGGTGCCCAGTTCCTGCATCAGGTCGAACTTGCGCTCGGCCCGCTCCAGGTTGCGCGCCAAACGGTCACGGCGGCAGCCTTCGAAGTCGCGGAACGGCTGGAACAGGGTGATGGCGATCCCGAGATCGGCGCACATCTGTTTAATTTCCCGAGGGCTGCCGTCGTAGTACAACAGATCGTTTTCAAAAATCTCCACCCCGTCGAACCCGGCGGCGGCGATGGCTTCGAGTTTTTCCGGCAGGGTGCCGCTCAAGGAAACGGTGGCAATGGAACGCTGCATGTTTCAACTCCCGGGCTGCGCCGCGTTGTTCATTTTTTGTCGTGGGGAAATTATTGGCTGCATCACTTCTCGCAGCAATTTAAAGTGTACTACCCGGTTAGTTTTGCGTGCGATTATCGAACACAATGCCGGTTTGACGAATTGACGATTTTTCGTCCACTGCCCAACATCCACAGCACATTGAGTCCGGTCGCGACGCACCGGTCGCAGCGTTCAAGAAAAAAGAACACCAAATAACAAATCCAAAAACGGGTGGAACACATGATTCCTTCACAGACTTCCCGCATGGCGCCAGCCATGAGCACTGCCACGGGTGGCATCGGCGACAAGATCCGCGGCGCCATGGCCGTCGGCAAGACCCGTTGGGGCATGCTGGCGCTGGTATTTTTCGCCACAACCCTCAACTACATCGACCGCGCCGCGCTCGGTGTCATGCAACCCATCCTCGCCAAGGAAATGAGCTGGACGGCGATGGATTACGCCAACATCAACTTCTGGTTTCAGGTCGGTTACGCGATCGGCTTCGTTCTGCAAGGTCGCTTGATCGACCGGGTCGGCGTCAAGCGCGTGTTCTTTTGCGCGGTGCTGCTCTGGAGCCTAGCCACCGGCGCCCACGGCCTGGCAACGTCGGCGGTCGGCTTTATGGTCTGCCGGTTCATCCTCGGCCTGACGGAAGCGGCCAACTATCCGGCCTGCGTGAAAACCACACGCCTGTGGTTCCCGGCCGGTGAACGCGCAGTCGCCACAGGCATCTTCAACGCGGGCACCAACGTCGGCGCGATGTTCACGCCGATGCTTCTGCCGCTGGTTCTCCATGTATGGGGCTGGCAGGCGGCGTTTCTGTGCATGTCGGCACTGGGCGGGATCTGGCTGCTGTTCTGGGGTCTGAAATACTTCAACCCGGAAGATCATCCGAGCGTCAAACAATCGGAACTCGACTACATCCAGCAGGAAGTCGAGCCAGAACAGGCCCGCGTGCCATTCTCGAAAATCCTGCGGATGCGCGGCACCTGGGCCTTCGCCCTCGCCTACTCGCTGACCGCTCCGGTGTTCTGGTTTTACCTGTACTGGCTGCCGCCGTTTCTCAATCAGCAATACAACCTGGGCATCAACGTGACCCAGATGGGCATCCCGCTGATCATCATCTACCTCACTGCCGACTTCGGCAGTGTCGGCGGCGGCATCCTGTCTTCGTTCCTGATCGGTCGCGGCATGAACCCGATAAAGGCACGGCTGCTGTCGATGTTCCTGTTTGCCTGCTGCATCATCGGCGTGATCATGGCCGCCGGTTCGAGCAGTCTGTGGGTGGCGGTGGCAGCGATTTCCCTGGCCATCGGCGCGCATCAGGCCTGGACCGCGAATATCTGGAGCCTGGTGATGGACTACACCCCCAAGCACATGATGAGCACCGTCTTCGGTTTCGGCGGCATGTGCGCGGCAATCGGCGGGATGTTCATGACCCAGATCGTCGGCCACATCCTCACCGTCACCCACAACAACTACACCGTGCTGTTCACCCTGATTCCGGGGATGTACTTCATCGCGCTGATCTGGATGTACTTCATGGCACCGCGCAAGATTCCTGACGTCACCGAGTAATCAGGCCACCTCATCGGCCCTTTGTGGGAGCAAGCTCGCTCCCACACGTTCTTATCGACGGCTTTGCTGCCACGCTGCCGCCAGACCGCTGCAACAGATCACCGCGATACCGATCACGGTCAACAAACTCGGTGTGTGATTAAAGACCACCCAGCCCAGCAGCCCCGCAAACACGATCTGGCAATAACCGAACGGTGCCAACAGTGCCGGTGCGGCATGGCGGAATGCCTGCGTCAGAAACAAGTGCGCCGTCATCCCGCAACTGCCCAACGCCAGCATCAGTGCGGCGTGAGTCAACGTCGGCACCTGCCAGAAGAACGGCACCAGCGCACTCATCACCAGCGTATTGCACAGCCCGGCGAAAAAGTTGCTGGTGGTCGGGCTGTCTATCTCGGCGAGCTTGCGAGTCAGCAGTTGATAGAAGCAGAAAAACAGCGCCGAGCAGAACGGCAACAACACGGCGGGCGTGAAGAGTTCACCACCGGGATGAACGATGATCAGCACTCCGATAAAACCGCAAATGACCGCAATCCACTGGCCGCGGGTGACCCGCTCCTTCAATAGCGGCACCGACAACGCCGTCACCAATACCGGCGCCAGGAAGTTAACCGCCGTGGCTTCTGCCAGCGGGATATACAGCAGTGCTGTGGTGAAGAGCAGGCTGGTGCCGAGCAGGCAAAGTGCGCGAGCCAACTGCCATAAAGGCTTTTTCGTGCGTAGGACGCGCAGCCCGGACTGCGGTAAAAAAATCCCCGCCATGAGTAAGGTGTGCACCACATACCGGGCCCAAACCACCATCACGATCGGATAGAAACCCGAGAGATATTTCGACAGCGCGTCGTGACTGGAGAACAGGAAGGTTGCCACGACAATCAGCAAGATCCCTTTGAAGGGTTGGTTGACTCCGGATAGCGGGGTGCTGACGGTCATTGAATATCTCTAAGAGAGGAACAAACTGAGAGAAGAGCCTCAAGCAATAATTTAGAACTCGATTCCATTTTCAGACACCCATCATCCGTAAAAGTGTGCGAACAACGCACACTTTCATAAACGGGCACCCCCCACAGAATTTCAGGTTAGACGAACAGCTCCGAAGCCAGACTCGCTGCAGACAGCTCTTCGGTAAACCTCAACAGCAACGGTGCCAGTTCATGCAACCTCGCGCCCGGCATCCGCGCACTCGGCCCGGCGATACTCAGCACACCGATCACCCGCCCATCCGCGGGATGACGCACTACCGCCGCAATCGCAGAAGTCCCCACGGCCGAACTTTCCTCGACGCAGGCATAGCCCTGCTCGCGCGCCAATCGCAGGCGTTCAAGCAGTTCGATATTGGAGCGCGGTGCATTCGGCCCGATATCCACCGGCACCTCAGCCGCTTGCCGCTCAACCCGCGACAGCGCCTCGGCATCCGTCATGCACGCCAGCCAGGCATGGCCCGAAGCGGTGTAGAACAGCGGAGCATCGCGGCCCATGTCCGGGTCGTAGCGCAAGCCGGTGCGCGCCCCCTGAGCTTTGGCAATCCACGTCTGCCGCTCGCCGTCGGTGACGCCCAGTCGCACCAGTTCGCCGGTTTCCTGAGCCAGACGATCAAGCACCGGTTGCACGATGTCCGCGCCACTGCTCGACAGGTAACGAAAACTCATCGCCACCAGTTTCGTCGACAAGTGATAACGCAAGGTTTCCGGGTTTTGCCGCACGTACCCCAAGCGGACCAGTTCGGCGAGCAAACGATGAGTCGCACTTTTCGGGATGTCGATCTGCTCGGCGAGCGTTTGCAGCGCTAAACCACGCGGGTCACTGGTGAGGTTTTCCAGCACACTGAAAACCCGTTCGATTTGACTGCCGGCCATGGTGAGATCCCAATGAAATTTCGTGGATTCTAGAATACGCGCGACACAAAACAAAATCTGGAACAGCTTGAACGCTTCACAAAAAACCGGTGTTGAATGGAATTCGCCGAACACGACAGGTTCTTACCCGTCGGCTTCGCTGCGGGCGTACGAATAGACGGACGACTGGACTGGCGCCACACTCACACACCAGCAACACTCATCACCACGATCAGAAAGAGGATTCCCGCATGCTATGGAAAAAAGGCCGACGCAGTGACAACGTCGTCGATGCCCGTGGTGATGATACCGGCGGTGGCGGCGGGATGCGTTTCGGTGGCGGCAAGGGCCTGAGCCTTGGGGCCATTTTATTGATCGTCGGCATCGGCTGGATCACTGGCCAGGATCCGTTGCAGATCCTCGGTCAACTCACCGGCCAGACGGGCCAGCAAACGGCACCCACCTCGCAAACCCGCCAGGCGCCGCCGGCCAATGATGAACAGGCCGAATTCGTCCGTTCAGTCCTCGGCGATACCGAAGACACCTGGGGCGCGATTTTCCAGCAGGCCGGCCGCCAATATAAGGATCCGACCCTGGTGCTGTTCAGCAATCGGGTCAATTCCGCCTGTGGTCTGGCCACCTCAGCCACCGGGCCGTTTTATTGCCCGGCGGATCAGAAGGTCTATCTGGACATGGCGTTTTTCCAGGAAATGGCGCAACGCTTCAAGGCTGCTGGCGATTTCGCCCAAGCCTACGTGATCGCTCACGAAGTCGGACACCATGTGCAGACGCTTCTTGGCGTCTCGGCGAAAATTCAGACAGCCCGCCAGCAAGGCCGGCAGATGCAAGGTGCTGGTGGATTACTGGTTCGTCAGGAATTGCAGGCCGACTGCCTGGCCGGTGTCTGGGCCTATAACGCGCAGAAGCGTTTGAACTGGCTGGAACCGGGCGACATCGAAGAAGCCTTGAACGCCGCCAACGCCATCGGTGATGATCGCCTGCAGCAACAAGGTCAGGGCCGTGTGGTGCCGGACTCGTTTACCCACGGTACGTCGGCGCAAAGGGTGCGCTGGTTCAAAACCGGATTCGCGCAAGGCCAGGTCGGCCAGTGCGATACCTTCGCGGCGAAAAATCTGTAAATGCATAAGTGGCTTTTGGCTTTACTGATCATTGGCAGCACCGCGCAAGCGGCCGGGGTCGACGCTATCAGCCCCGGGCGCCTGCAACTCAAGGCCGGCGAAATGGCGGTGGGCATCGGCCCGGCGCCGGAAAAGATCGAGCGAGTGCTGATCGTCATTCATGGCCGGTTGCGCAACGCCGAGACCTATCGCAAAAGCGCCGAAAGCGCCGCGGAACTGGCAGGGCAAACCGCCCACACGCTGGTCATCGCTCCGCAGTTCCTCAATGAAAGTGATACAGCCCTGTACTCCTTGCCTGCCACCGTGTTGCGCTGGAAAGGCAATGAGTGGATGGGCGGTCGGTTATCCACAGGCCCGAATCCGGTGAGTTCCTATGCGGCACTGGACGAAATCGTCGCCCGAATCACTGATCGCAAGCAGTTTCCGGACGTAAAGCAGATCGTGATTTTCGGTCACTCCGGCGGCGGTCAGGTGGTACAGCGATACGCTTTGCTCGCCAAGGATCAACCCGCGCTCCAGGCCAACGCAATCCACCTGCGCTATGTGGTGGCCAATCCGTCTTCGTATGCCTATTTCAACGAACAGCGACCGGTCGCGTTCGATCACGCGCAATGCCCCAACTTCAATCGCTGGAAGTACGGTCTGTCAGACATGCCGATATACGCCGGTGGGCAAACGCCGTTGCAGCTTGAAAGCCGTTACATCAAACGCGAGGTGATTTATCTGCTCGGACAGCAGGACATCGACCCGCAGCATCCGGCGCTGGACAAAGGCTGCGAGGCCGAGGCGCAAGGGACTGACCGCCTGACGCGCGGGAAGCTGTATTTTGGCTATTTGTTGCGCCGCCATCCGGAAGGGGTGAATCAGCGGCTGGTTGAAGTGCCCGGGGTGGGGCACAACGGCGATGGGATGTTGACGTCGGCGCAGGGGCAGAAGGCTTTGTTTGATCAGTAAGCCTTGCGGTGGCAATGCCGGCCTCTTAGCGAGCGAGCCTGCTCCCACAGAGGGGCGGGCTTCGGACTCAAATTTTGTATCCACTGAAAATCCCCTGTGGGAGCGGGCTTGCTCGCGAAGGCGTCCGTCCAGACACTCAACGGCTCAGGCGAACACCATCCGCCGCAACTCAACACAATCCTGCGCATGCCAGTCCGTCAGCTCCGGCCATGGGTTATCCGGCAAATTCACCAACACCGTCCGCGCACCTGCCGCCCGACCGCAATCCAGATCAAAGCGGTAATCGCCGACCATCACCATCTCGCTGGCCGGCACCGACCACGCCTCGGCCAACTTCAGCAATCCACCCGGATGCGGCTTGGGCGGCGCGTCATCACGGCCCAGCACATCCTCCACGGCAAAGCAGTCAGCCAGGCCAATCGCCTCCAGCGTGACATGCGCCAGTTCGCGGGCATTACGGGTGAGAATGCCGAGGCGATAACCGCGCGAGTGCAGGTCACGCACCAGTGCCACGGCGCCGGTGGCCGGGGTCGAACCCCGCGCCAGATCACGTTCGTGCTCCAGCAACCATGCATGTTTCGCCGCCGCTTCAGCGGCTGGCAGCGCGCCAAGGTGGGTGAGAATGTCGTCCTCGGGCGGAATCGACAACGCAACGCGAATCGCCGCGAAGTCATGGACGGCAACGGTGAGCGTGCCGTCCATGTCGAACACCCAATGCTTCACATCAACGAGGCTCATGCCCAGTCCTTGCGATGCCGAATCAGGCCTTCCTGAGTCACCGAGGCGACCAGTTGACCGGCGCGGTTGTAGACGCTGCCACGGGAGAAACCACGGGAATTTCCGGCCCACGGACTGTCCATCGCATAGAGCAACCAGTCATCGGCACGCAGATCGTTGTGGAACCACAGCGCGTGATCGAGGCTGGCGACCTGCATGTCTTTCTGCCAGACCGATTTGCCGTGGGGCAGCATCGACGTGGTCAACAGACCGAAGTCCGAGGCGTAGGCCAGCAAGTATTTGTGCAATGCCGGGGTATCGGCCAAGGCGCCGTCGGCGCGGAACCAGACGTACTTCACCGGATCAGCCGGTTGCGGGTTGTACGGGTCTTTCTCGGTGACCGGGCGCACCTCGATCGGTTTCGGGCACAGCAGTTTTTCGCGCATGTGCTCAGGAATCAGGTGCGCGCGTTGCTGGGTCAGTTCCAGCTCCGACGGCAGGTTTTCCGGACCGACCACGACCGGCATCTGGCTCTGGTGCTCGAAGCCCTCTTCGTCGTACTGGAACGAAGCGCTGCAAGTGAAGATCGGATGGCCCTTCTGGATCGCCGTCACCCGGCGAGTGCTGAAACTGCCGCCATCGCGCACGCGGTCCACCGAATAGACCACGGGCAACTTGGCGTCGCCCGGACGCAGGAAATAGCCGTGCATCGAATGCACATGGCGGGTTTCTTCAACCGTCTGACTGGCCGCCGACAACGACTGACCGAGTACCTGCCCCCCGAACAACTGACGAAAACCAAGGTCCTGGCTACGGCCACGGAACAGGTTTTCTTCGATCGGTTCCAGGGTCAGCAAGTCGACCAGATCTTCCAACACTTGGCTCATTCAGACTCTCCTCACACAAAGCTATGCCGCGCAGTCTTGGCTGCGGCGGCCGATTCAGATTCTGGCGCGGGCCAATGATATGGCGGCCATTGTAAACGTCCGTGTCGGCTTATCCATGCAAGGTTTGCAGCCACTGCTCCCGGGTGATGCGGTACAGCACATGCTTGCGTAACGGATCACCGACGGCGAGTTTCGGGTGATTGAAATCATCAGCCGGCACGTGGTGCATGCCGATCGCCTGCATGACTTTCTCCGAAGGCAGATTGGATTGCGCGGTAAAGGACACCATTTCCTTCAGGGCCAACCGATCAAACCCGCAACGCAGAGCGGTCCATGCCGCTTCACTGGCATAACCCAAGCCCCAATGTTCCTTGGCCAGGCGCCAGCCGATTTCCACTGCCGGCGTAAAAGGTGCATCGAAACCGACGACGCAAAGTCCGGTAAAACCGATGAACTCGCCACTGTCCTTGCGCTCCAGCGCCCACAAACCGAAACCATGCTCAGCAAAATGCCCGCGCACACGACCGATCAGCGCGGCGCTTTCCAGACGGCTCAACCGAGCGGGAAAGTAGCGCATCACCTGAGGATCGGCACACATCGCCGCAAATGCCGGCAAGTCCTCATCCTGCCACTGACGCATCAGCAGGCGTGCGCTTTCGAGTTCCAGTATCGGCTCCATCGTGCCCCTCCGTTTCCATGCCGCAAGTCTACATCGCTGGTAGGATCGCTCACTCTTTCCTACGTTTCCTACATGAAGTCGCCATGCCACTGCCGCTGATCTATCACGAAGACTACAGCCCCGAGTTTCCGGCGGATCACCGCTTCCCCATGGACAAGTTTCGCTTGCTGCGCGATCACCTGATCGACAGCGGCCTGACCCGCGACGCCGACTTGCTGCGTCCAGAGATTTGTCCCAACGACATCCTCGCCTTGGCCCATGACCGTCGCTATATCGAACGCTACATGAACGGCGAGTTGTCCCGCGAAGACCAACGGCGCCTCGGCCTGCCGTGGAATGAAGCACTGGCCCGGCGCACGGTGCGGGCGGTCGGCGGTTCGATCCTGGCGGCGGAAAAAGCCCTGGAGCATGGTTTGGCTTGTCATCTGGCCGGCGGCACCCATCACGCCCACTACGACTACCCGGCCGGGTTTTGCATCTTCAATGACCTGGCAATCATCAGCCAGTACCTGCTGCAAAGCGGCCGGGTGAACCGGGTGTTGATCTTTGATTGCGACGTGCATCAGGGCGACGGCACGGCGCGGATTCTGCACGACACCCCGGAGGCGATTACCGTTTCCCTGCACTGCGAGAAGAACTTTCCTGCACGTAAAGCCGAAAGTGACTGGGACATTCCGCTGCCCAAAGGCATGGGCGATGCCGATTATTTAAAAGTCGTGGACGACACACTCAACTATTTGCTGGCGCTGTATCAACCAGATCTGGTGCTATACGACGCCGGCGTCGATGTGCACAAGGACGACGCCCTCGGTTATCTGCAACTGACCGATGAAGGCGTAGCCGCCCGGGACGAAAGCGTAATGCGCCATTGCCTGGGCCGCGACATCCCGGTGGTCGGTGTCATCGGTGGCGGTTACAGCAAGGATCGCCACGCCCTCGCCCGCCGCCACGGCATTCTCCATCACAGCGCGCAGCGCGTCTGGCAGTCACACGGCTGTCATTGAGGTGTGCTGCGTTACCCACATTCGCTGTGGAACGGCCTGTGGATAACCTGAGTGCAAGGGACTAGAGGCCATGCTGGACATAGCTTGCAGCACGATGGTCATTTATTAACCAGATTTTGTGGATCACCACAGATCCCTTGTGGGAGGGGGCTTGCTCCCGAATGCGGGGGGCCATTCAACATTGATGTCAATTGATATACCGCATTCGGGAGCAAGCCCCCTCCCACCCTGTCCGGCGCTGTTAGAATGCGCGCCTTATCCCGCCATACCGCAGCGCACGCCATGACTCAGACTTCCGCCCCCCTCCCCGCTCACGTCGCCATCATCGGCGGTGGCCCCGCCGGCCTGATGGCCGCCGAAGTACTGGGCCAAGCCGGAGTGCGCGTCGACCTGTACGACGGCATGCCCTCGGTGGGCCGCAAGTTTCTGTTGGCCGGCGTCGGCGGCATGAACATCACCCACTCCGAAGCCTACCCAGCGTTCCTCTCGCGCTACGCCGAACGCGCGCCGCACATCGCTCCGCTGCTGCGCGGTTTTGATGCCGACGCGTTGTGCCGCTGGATTCATGACTTGGGCATCGAAACCTTTATCGGCAGCTCTGGCCGCGTGTTCCCCACCGACATGAAAGCCGCGCCCCTGCTGCGCGCCTGGCTCAAACGCCTGCGCGACAGCGGCGTCGTTATCCACACCCGCCACCGCTGGCTCGGTTGGAATGAACAGGGCGCGCTACGCATCGACAACCCCGACGGCGAAATCACCATCAGCCCCGACGCCACCCTGCTTGCCCTTGGCGGCGGCAGTTGGTCGCGTCTGGGTTCGGACGGTGCCTGGATGCTGCCGCTGGAGCAGCGCGGTGTGGGACTGGCGCCGTTGCAGCCGAGCAATTGCGGCTTCGAAGTGCAGGCCTGGAGCGAATTGCTCGTCAGCAAATTCGCCGGCGCGCCGCTGAAAAATATCGCCATAGGCTTGAACGACGACATTGCGCGCTTGGGCGAATGCGTGATCACCGCAACTGGAATTGAAGGGAGTTTGGTCTACGCGTTGTCGGCGCCGATTCGTGAGGCGATCAATATGCATGGCTCGGCCACGGTGCACATCGATCTACTGCCGAGCCGGCCTGTGGATAAATTACAGGCTGCGCTGAGCAAACCGCGTGGCTCGCGCTCGATGGCCAAGCACTTGCACAGTCAGGTCGGGATTGATGGGGTGAAAGCGGCGTTGTTGCGTGAGTTGACTGACGCGGCGACCTTCGCCGATCCAGCGCTGCTGGCGCGGGCGATCAAAGCATTGCCGCTGACCTTGGTGAAAACCCGTCCGTTGGATGAGGCGATCAGCAGTGCCGGGGGCGTGACGTTCGAGGCGATGGATGAGCGCCTGATGCTCAAGGCCTTGCCGGGCGTGTTCTGCGCTGGCGAGATGCTCGATTGGGAAGCACCGACGGGCGGGTACTTGCTGACGGGGTGTTTTGCCAGTGGCCGGGCTGCCGGGTTCGGAATACTGGAGTGGCTGCAGCGCGAGGGCTGAAGACCGCAGGGCGCCCTTCACGAGCAAGCCCGCTCCCACAGTTGACCGCATTCAATTGAAGTACTTGGTCGAATGTGGGGGCGGGCTTGCTCGCGAAAGCAGTCTTAGCGACGCCGCATCAAAATCAAGGCTTACGCTTACGCGGCCCGGTATTGAACACCGGCACTTTACGCACAGGCTTGATCGAAGGCTCCGGCGCCTGCGTCTCGCCGCTATCGACCCACTTGCCCAAATTGCGCTTACCGCCACCGCCCGAAGTTTTCGGCTTTTTCGGTTTCTTCGGCTTCTTGATCACCTGACCGCTCGCATCGGTATCCGGCACGCGGTGCTCAGGCTCGAAGTCCGGTTCGTTCTGGCGCTTCAACGTCTGGCGCGTCAGCATCTCGATGGCCGAGAGCATGTTCACCTCATCGGCACACACCAGCGAAATCGCTTCGCCCGTCGCACCCGCACGGCCAGTACGGCCGATACGGTGAATGTAATCCTCGGCCACAATCGGCAGATCAAAGTTGACCACCAGCGGCAGGTCTTCGATATCCAGACCACGGGCGGCCACATCGGTGGCGACCAGAATCTGCACTTCGCTGAGTTTGAAACGATCCAGCGCACGCTGACGAGTCGCCTGCGGTTTATCGCCGTGGATACCGTCGGCGTTGATGCCCAGGCCCTGAAGTTTTTCCACCAGCGCGTCGACACCGTTGCGGGTCTTGGCGAACACCAGCACCTGTTTCCACTTGCTCTTGCGCATCAGATGCACGAACAGCTCCGCCTTACGCTTTTTGTCCACCGTCACCACCCATTGTTTGACGGTGTTGGCAGCAACGTTGCGCGGACTGACTTCGACGCTCAGCGGATCGTTGAGCATCTGCCCGGCCAGCAGGCGGATGTCATCGGAGAAGGTCGCGGAGAACAGCAAGGTCTGGCGCTTTTTCGGCAGCATGCGGTAAATGTTTGCCAGTTCTTCGGAGAAGCCCAGGTCGAGCATACGATCGGCTTCATCCAGCACCAGGGTTTGCAACTGATCGAGTTTCAGCGCGTTCTGGCGGAACAGGTCAATCAGGCGACCAGGCGTGGCGACCAGCACATCGACGCCGCCGCGCAGCTTCATCATTTGCGGGTTGATGCTGACGCCGCCGTACACCGCGTAAGTGCGCAGCGGCAGGTTTTCCGCGTACTGGCGCACAGACTCATGAACCTGCTCGGCCAACTCGCGGGTCGGCACCAGAATCAGCGCTCGCGCCGAGTTGGCAGCGACTTTCGGCCCTTCCATGCTCAGCAACTGCAACAGCGGCAAGGCGAAACCGGCGGTTTTGCCAGTGCCGGTCTGAGCGGCTGCCATCAAGTCACGACCGGCCAGCACGGCCGGAATGGCTTGCGCCTGCACCGGCGTCGGGGTCTGGTAGCCGAGCGTCTCGAGGGAGCGCAGCAAGGGTTCGATCAGGCCAAGGGAGGCGAAAGTCATGGGAGTACCGTAGGAAAATTCAGCGCAGTTGTGCAAAACGAGTATGCAATGGCGCGCAGTTTACCCTAATTCGTACGGGTTTCTGTTGGCATGGCTGTCGGCGCCACGACTGACGGCGGAGGCGCCCGACGCCACTGGGGTAGCCCAATCAGCACCACCGCGCTGATGATCACCAGCATCGCCAGTGCTTCTTCAATGCCAATGGTCTCGCCGACGAACACAATCCCCAGCAACACCGCCACCGCCGGATTGACGTAGGCATAACTGGTGGCCGCCGCCGGACGCACGTGCTTGAGCAGGTACATGTACGAGTTGAAGGCAATGATCGAGCCGAAGAAGATCAGATACGCCAGCGCCAACCAGCCTTCCACTGGCGGCACGACTTGCAAGTGCTCACCGCTCAGCGCACTGCCGATCAACAACACGACGCCGCCAACGAGCATTTCCACGGCACTGGCCATCGCGCCTGGCGGCAGGGGCAAGTGTCGGCTCCAGACCGAACCGAACGCCCACGACGCCGCAGCAAAAATCAGCAACATTGCCCCCAGCGGACTCGATTGAAGGTTGGAGCCCATGTTGAGCATGGCGATGCCGATAATCCCCAACACCACCCCGGCCCATTCGAGACGGGTATTACGCGCCCCCCAGAAATAACCGCAGAGCAACGTGAACAACGGCACCGTCGCCACCGCCAACGCCGCGACGCCCGAAGCCACGCCGGTGTGTTCGGCCACACTCACTGCGCCGTTACCAAGACTCAACAGCAAAATCCCGATGATCCCCGCCGCTTTCCACTGCGCCCAGGTCGGTGCCGGCGCCCCGCGCCAACGCAGGAAGGCGTACATCAGCGTGCCCGCAATCACAAAGCGCACCCCGCCAAGCATCAGCGGCGGCCAGTATTCAACACCAATGCGGATCACCAGATAGGTCGACCCCCAAATCACATACAGCGCAAAAAACGCGGCGATCAGCGGCAGGGGAAAACGGCGCAGGGCAGGCATGGAAGGCTCGAAAGTCAGAGGCGAGGGATTGGTTATTCTAGAAAGGCCAGCGGGCAAAAATAAGTTACAAACCCTGTTTATCAGGCCAGTACACTTTGGAAATCATGGAGATCGACGGGATGAACCGCGATTTCGAAAGTCTGGCATTTACAGGAGTTCGGCTTTGGACAAATACGACCGCATGCTGCTCAGCGCCCTACTCGAAAACGGTCGCGCGTCCTACGCCGACCTGGCGCGCAAAGTAAATCTGTCAGCGCCCGCCGTGGCCGAGCGCGTATCCAAACTGGAAGCATCCGGGGTGATCACCGGGTATGAGGCAAAAATTAACCTGTCGAAAATCGGCTTGCCGATCCAGTGCGTGATCGAACTGCGTCTGCACCAGAACGGCAGCCAGAAGGTGTACGACGAATTGGCCACAATCTCGCAACTGACCGAGTGCTTTCGAGTGACGGGCGATCCGTGCGTGATCATGAAAGGGGCGGTGGGCTCAATGCTGGAGCTGGAGGCGTTGATCAATCGGGTGGCGAAATTCGGGTTCAGCAAGACGTCGATTGTGCTTTCGAGCGCCATCGAAAAACGCGTGCCGCTCGGCCATATCGAAAACAACGGCAAACAGACGTGACGCCAACAGAGATCCAATGTGGGAGCGGGCTTGCTCGCGAAGACGGTGAATCAGTCGACATCAATGTTGAATGAACCACCGACTTCGCGAGCAAGCCCGCTCCCACAGGTAATCGACGTTATCTGGAATGAATCCTCTGACTATCGGCTCAGCAAAGAGCCCTCAACGGCAACCAAGACCTTCCTGAGCCAACATACTCGGCATATCTCGCATGCGTATCCATGGCTCATTGCGCCAATGCAGAAGACTCAAGGTTTCCCCGGCGCACATCATCAAACGTAGATGCGGCTCGATAACTGACGTTGAGTCCTGATGAAGCATCGGCACGACCTCATGGGTTAGCCAACGACGCAAATGACGGTTCTCCGGGGAGTAGTGATAAACCAGCATTGCGTAAACGCCGGACTCGCTCAACATCAAGGTCTCTTGAACACCATCGTTTCCCGACAGAAACATCATCCGCCGCTGGTCCTCATCAAGCTTCAGAACTTGTCGCCCATTAATTTCCAACCCCATGAGGCGACCAATATCACGGGCACAGAACCAGGCTTCGCCATGTACCAGAGCGGCTTGCAACTGGATGTGATGGCGGATGAAGGCTTGGGGGTTTACGAGTGACTCACGGCTGAATTGCGAGCCGGCGTTTTTTGGAGCGTTGGTAGTTACTTTGATCATGGCAAATCACCTAACGAATGTTGGAGCCGCTAGCATCACTTGCAGATGATGGGTGGCGGCTGTGCGCGGGTCTGCAAGACCGAGTCGTTAGGCAACCTCGGCAGACCCGAAGGTCTCCCGCACACAGCCACCATAAAATCGTTGGTCGCCATAAGAGCGACGCGATTATAGGTGCACCGTTCAGTGCCTAACAAATTATCGGCGGGCTTGCAGTCCCGATCGCTGAATTTGCAGCGACGAAAAGAGGTTAGCGGTGGGGCTATCGGAGCTCAAGACGGATTATCCCTAAACTTCAGTAGGATGCTTCGTCGAATTTTATACGCGGCTAAACAACTCGGTTACGGGAGACTTTTTGTCCGGTGGACGCCACCAAGCGCAGCAGCTAATGTCCTCGCAGAGGCGACAATCGGTATTTCTCAAAAAAATAAAAACCCGATGGAAACGAAAGGAGCTCAAAAATGACTTGGAAGGGAACCCTACGCTCGATGCAGGCGTCAGCCAGAAGAGCTGAGCGCAACTCGAAGCGGCGCCAACGCGAATTGCAGGTGCGTCAGAAAGAGTTCGCAAAAATGGAGGCCATTGAGCAGGCCGCGTATGAAGTTGAGGTCTACGAAAACCACATAGAACTGCTGCTGTCCGTGCATAAAGACTGTGGCGAGGGGATCGACTGGAGTGAGTTCGCAAATCAACCGCCACCGATAAAACCCGCAGCACTCAATACTCATGAAAACAACGCCAGGGCGAGACAGTCCAGTTATAAACCTGGCTTCATCGCGCGCACTTTAAAACTTGAGGCCAGACAACGCAGAAAACTTGAATTAGCCATTCAAGCGGCGGTTGCCAAAGACACGCAGGAGTTAGCTCAAGCGTTAAGCGAGTGGGAAGCACGGCATCAAGATTGGAAAACCGATCACGATCTCGCGTTGGGAATACTCACCGGTCATGCCCAATCGAAAATTGATGCCGTCCTACGAGTGAATCCTTTTACGGATATTTCGCACTTGGGTACGTCAATCAATTTTTCGGTTGCAGACAGCGGGGTGCTCGAATGCACGCTTTCTGTACACGGAAACAAAGTGATCCCTCAAGAGATCAAGTCGCTGTTGCAGAGCGGGAAACTGTCGGTGAAGAAAATGCCGATCAGCAAATTCAATGAGCTGTTACAGGACTACGTATCCAGTTGCGTTTTGCGTGTGGGCCGGGAACTGCTGAGTATCCTTCCGGAGCGCCTCGTCATCGTTACGGCTGTTGACTCACTTCTCAACTCCGCAACCGGCCATCTCGAAGATCAACCGATCCTCAGCGTCGCACTCTCACGCGAGACGCTATTCAAACTCAACATGCAAAGCATCGATCCATCGGACTCGATGAAGAATTTCGTGCATACGATGAACTTCAAGAAAACAACCGGGTTTATGCCGGTTGGCAGGGTTGATAGTCAACAATTCGCCAGTTTGGCCTGACGTAAAAAGATCGCAGCCTCGGGCAGCTCCAGCAGAACTCGATTCTGTTGGACAGCGCCATCGAAAAACGCGTGCCGCTCGGCTATATCGAAAACAACGGCAAACAGACCTGACGCCAGCAGAGATCCAATGTGGGAGCGGGCTTGCTCGCGAAGGCGGTGAATCAGTCGACATCAATGTTGAATGAAACACCGCCTTCGCGAGCCAGCCCGCTCCCACAGGGTTATCTGTTGACCTGAACATCAGCGATAGCGCTGGAGATGCTCGCTCACTTTCGCCGCTGGCACTTTCTGCAACTTGCACAGCAGGTCGTGAGAGAGCTCGCGCAAGCCGTGCTTGTCACGCAACTCACCCGCCAGATGCGCCATCAGGTTCGCCGCCATCTCCGCATCCGCCATCGCCCGGTGAGCCTGACCCGTGTGCGGCAGGCGGGCGAATGTGGTGAGGGTGCCAAGTTTGTGATTCGGCGCGGCCGGCATCAGTCGGCGGGCGAGCAATAGCGAGCAGGCGAAGTTCTGCAAGCGCGTGCGTTTGATCCGCCCCAGTTCGAAATCCCAGAACTTCTGGTCGAACGAGGCGTTGTGTGCGACCAGTGGCGTGCAGCCGACAAACTCGTTGACCTCTTCCATCACCCGCTCGGCCGAGGGCGCGGTGCGCAGCATGGCGTTGCTGATGCCGGTCAGTTGTTCGATGAAGGCCGGGACGCGTACGCCGGCGTTCATCAGGCTTTGGTAGCGCTCGACGATGCGGCCGTTCTCCAGCATGACCACGGCGATTTCCGTGGCGCGGCAGTTGCTGTTCGGCGAGAGGCCGGTGGTTTCAAAGTCGATGACTGCAATGCGTTCCAAACCTTGTTGTACTCCGTCCAAATCAATTCTTCAGTAGCCGCTCAATTCTTCAGAAGCAGCGCGCCCTCGATCGGCACGTAACGGCTGGCGGCGCGGATCAGCGAGTTGGCGGTCAGGCCCGGGACACCGTAGGCCACCGCTTGCACGCCGTGCTTGTTGATGATGCGTTCGAGCAGCATGTCGAAGTCGCCATCACCGGAGGCCAGAACGATTTCGTCGACGTGGTCGGCGGCGTCCATGATGTCGAGGGTGATGCCCACGTCCCAGTCGCCCTTGGCCGAGCCGTCGCTACGCTGGATGTAAGGTTTGAGCTTCACGATGAAGCCGAGGTTGCGCAGGATCTGCTGGAACTGCTGCTGTTTGCTGTCGCCACGGTCGATGGCGTAGGCGTAAGCTTCGACGATCTGCCCATCCTTGCTGATGTCCGCCCACAGCGCCGCATAGTTGAAGTGGCAACCATAGGCCTGACGCACGGTGTAGTAGAGGTTCTGCACATCGGCGAACACTGCGATTTTTTTCACCGGAGTTCCTGTGAGCGCGCAAGCGCACGAAGCGGGATCAGGCGCCAGGCCCGAAAAAGGCGCTCAGTATGCCAGCCAATAGGAACGTTCCGCGAATAATCGGCCCGGAGCCCTTACAGGCTCCGGACGAATGGTGAATCAGACGAAGGAATCGTCGTCATCGAAGAACGATGAGTTGTCATCGCTGTAGTCGGTGTCGGTCAATCCGCCCTGGTCATTGCCGTAGGAATCGTTTCCGGCCATGCGCTGATCGTCACCCCAGCCGTTGTTGCTCTGGTCGGCGACTTGAGCCGGCTCTTCCTTGATCACCTCAACAATCTCTTGCGGCTGCTGATTGTGGTGGAACAGGCTGCTGATTCCCTGCGCCAGCATCACGCCACCGGCTACACCGGCCGCGGTTTTCAAGGCGCCGCCGAGAAAGCTGCTGCCGGCCGCCGGTGCGGCTTGTTGCGCATAATTGGGCGGTGGCGCAGCAAAACCCTGTTGCGCAGGTGGAGCGCCAACGTTCTGCTGTGGTGCAGGCTCGCGCCAGCCACCCGTGGACGCCGGAGCAGCACTCGGGGTCGGTTCCGGACGCGGGCTGCCACCAAAGATGCTCGACAGGAAACCGCCGCCACTGCTCGGCGCCGGCGCTGCACTCTGCGCTTTGGCCGCTTGCAGTTCGGCCTGCAACTGCTGGACTTGCCGGGTCAGTTGCTTGTTCTGCTCATCCAGGCTTTTGAGCGCCGCCTCTTGAACCAGAATCGCCTGGGTCATGAAATAACCTGCCGCCGGCTGGCGCGTCAGGTGTTCCTTGATCCGCGTCTCGGCCTGGGCGTCGCGCGGGGCTGCCTCCGTTTCGGCCTGTTGCAGCCGGGAAAACAGTCCATCGATCAGGGTTTGCTCTTCGCTGTTCATGGCGACCTCTTAGATTGCCGGGGATAACATGGCCCTCGCCCACTTTTGGACAAGGTGCTCGTGCGTAATGGAGGCCGCGACAAAACCTTTCAATGACCTTTACCGAATGTTTACGTTTGTGTGGGCTCACGCATCATCGGTTAAAGTGAGCCACTGTTTTCGACCTGCGATACCGACTGATGAATGCCTTCGAAGTGCTGCGCGACTCTCTGTTCTTTTTCAAACGCCATTTGGCCAGCATCGTGCAGTTGTGCCTGCCGCTGGTGATCGTCGAAGCGCTGCTGCAACAAGTGGTGGATCACGCCAGCGACCCAGACAGTTTCTCGTCCGTCAGTGTGATCGTCGGCTTGCTGGTCTATCCGTTGTACACCGCCGCATTAATCCTGTTTCTCGACGCCCGCACCCGTGGCGAAGCCCCGCGCACCCTTGATCTGCTGGCGATGTCTGCGCGGTTGTGGCCGCGTTTCGCCCTGCTCACCGCGCTCAACACGTTGCTGATTCTGCTGGGCCTTTCGCTGTATTTCCTGCCGGGCCTGATTTTGATGGTGATGCTGGCGTTCGGCGAATACCTGTTGGTGCTGCGCGGCCTTAATCCATTGCACGCCATGAAGGAAAGCCTGCGGCTGAGCCGCGGGCATTTCTGGCGGATTCTGCTGTGCATTCTGTGTGTGATGACGCCTTTGTGGTTGCTTAAGGGGGCGACGCTGGCGGTATACCCTGAGCCGCAGAACCCGATAGTTTCGGTGCTGATCGACAGTGGCCACAGCTTCCTGCAACTGTTCACCAGCGTGGTGCTGTTCCGCCTGTTCATGCTGATCAGCCAACTCCCTGAAAAACGTGACGGCGCGGTCTGAGCGCTCTGCGATTGGGCTTCGAGAGCGCCGTCAGGTATGCTCGGGGCCACTTTCTGTAACGCTATAAGCCGAGCCATGACCCGTCTACTGCGCTACACCCTGTTGCTCGCTCTGCTCGCCGTCATCTTGATCGGCGGGCTGATTTTCGGCCTGACCTGGCGCCCCGACGCCCGCGAGACCCTGCCGGTCAGTTGCACAGGCACACCGCCCATGCTGGTGCCCGGGCAAGCGCTGAAAGTCATGACCTGGAACGTGCAGTATCTGGCCGGCAAGCGTTATGTGTTCTGGAATGACCTGGCCCAGGGTAACGACGAAGCGCCGACGCTGGAGGACATGGCCTTCAGCCTCGATGAAGTGGCGCGGGTAATCCGCGACGAACAACCCGATCTGGTGCTGTTGCAGGAACTCGATGACGGCGCCAAGGCCAGCGACTATCAGGATCAACTCAAGTTGTTGCAGGAGCGGGTCGCCGATCTGTACCCGTGCAGCGCCAGCGCTTTTGACTGGAAAGCCGATTTTGTCCCTGAGCCCCATATCTATGGCAGCGTTGGCCGGCAACTGGCGACGCTGAGCCGCTATCGCATCGAACATGCCGAACGCCTGCAATTACCGGTGGCCCCAAGCAACTTCATCAGCCGCCAGTTCCAGCCCAAAGACGCCCTCCTCGCGACCAAACTGCCGCTCAGCGATGGCGGGCAACTGACCGTATTCAATACTCATCTGGAACGCGCCCACCGACCGGACGACACGTTGCATGCGCAAGTGACGGCCGTGGCCAAGGTGCTCGACAAGTATGAAAGTCAGGGCCTGCCGTGGCTGATCGGTGGCGACTTCAACCTGTTGCCGCTCGGCCAATATCGTCGTTTGCCCGCCGAGCAGCGCACGCCCTACTCCGCCGACAGCGAGTTGCATCTGCTGTGGGACAAATACCCGATGATCCCGACCAACAACGAAGCCAGCGGCATCGACCGCGCGCAATGGCTGACCCACTACCCCAACGACCCCGGCCTCAACGGCCCGGATCGCACGGTCGACTATCTGTTCTACAGCCCGAAGATCAAACGGGTGGAAGCGATGGTGCGTCAGGACGACACGCTGCGCATTTCCGATCATTTGCCGGTGATTGCGCGGTTCTTGCTGCCGGCCGCGCCTTAAAAACGCAGCATGGCCACAATCAGCTGCGGCGCTTGACCACACGCCGATGGCAATCCGCCGGGCCCAGCAACTCGCCAGCTTTGGAGCGCACCGTAATGGTCTCGACCGGCTCCGAGTGCTCGTTGTCCAGCAACACCGAATAACTCTCGCCCTTGCTGAACAGGAAGTCCTCGCCCCACTGGCGCATGCTGATCACGATGGGGAACACCGAACGTCCCATCTCGGTCAGCACGTACTCTTTGTAAGCGGTGCCATCGGATGCCGGCTGCACCTCAAACACGCCCAGTTCGACCAACCTCTTGAGCTTCGCCGAGAGGATATTTTTAGCCAGGCCCAGACGTTTCTGGAATTCACTGAAGCGACGTACGTCATCGAAAGCGTCGCGGATGATCATCAACACCCAACGATCGCCAATAGCCTCAAGCGTGCGGGCCACCGGGCATTCGCTTTGTGCCAGTAGCAATTGTCTGGCCATGAGCCTCCAATTTTTGCGAGATCGTGCGCGTTAGAACAGTTCTAACGGCAGAAGAAAATATTGCATGAAAAACCAGTTGCAGATTAAAACCCGTTTCGATAAAAATCAACGCATCGGTTTTGTTTTGAAACCTGTTATTCCCAAGGATGGAATGATGACGTTGAACCCCCTAAAGCTCTCGAAAAGCGACGTCAACGCCGAAAAGACAGCCGAAGCCGTTACTGCTCCAGCCCCTGATGGACGCACAACTGCCCGTGGTTTAAGTCGTCAACAGACGTTTCTCTTCGCGATTACCTGCGCCATGGCCGTGGCCAATGTCTACTTCGCACAACCGCTGCTGGAGTCGATGGGCGCCAGCCTGTCAGTGTCGCCCGACACTATTGGTGTAGTGGTCACGGCGACTCAGGCCGGTTATGCCGCCGGCCTGTTGTTCATCGTTCCGCTGGGCGACCTGCTCAATCGCAAACGACTGATTCTGACGCAGATGCTGCTGTCGGCCGTGTCGTTGTTTGCGGTTGGGCTGGCGCAGAGTTGGGGCATGTTACTCGGCGCAATGGTGCTGGTCGGCCTGATGGCAGTGGTCGTGCAGGTGGTGGTCGCCTACGTGGCGACACTCGCCAGCCCCGAGCAACGTGGTGAAGCGATTGGCACGGTGACCAGTGGCGTAGTGTTGGGCATTCTGCTGGCGCGCTTTGTGTCTGGCGCGGTGGCCGATCTGGCCGGATGGCGGGGCGTCTACTTCGTCTCGGCAGCCTTGATGATCGGCATGGCGCTGGTGCTGTACCGCACGCTGCCGACATCGACCACGCCACCGGCCAAAGACAGTTACGTGCAGTTGTTGCGCTCAGTGTTCCAGCTGTATCTCACCGAACGGACGCTACGCGTCAGGGGCACCTTTGCCCTGCTGATATTCGCTGCATTCAGCGTGCTGTGGACCGCCATGGTATTGCCGCTAAGCGCACCGCCACTGTCGCTGTCGCACACCCAGACAGGCTTGTTCGGTCTGGCCGGGGTAGCGGGCGCGCTGGCCGCCGCAAGGGCCGGGCGACTGGCCGATCAGGGCCTGGGCAATCGCACGACAGGGATTGCGCTGGTGCTATTGACCCTGTCCTGGCTGCCCACCGCGCTTGTTGAAAGCTCATTGCTGGCGATGGTCGTAGGTGTGGTACTGCTCGACTTTGCCGTGCAAGCGGTGCATGTGACCAACCAAAGCCTGATCTTCGCCGCGCGGCCCGACGCGCAAAGCCGACTGGTGGGTGCCTACATGTGCTTCTACTCCGTGGGCAGCGGCATCGGCGCTATTACGGCCACCTACACTTACGCCCATTTTGGCTGGGGCGCGGTTTGCCTGCTGGGCGCGGCCTTCAGTGGGATAGCGCTGTTGTACTGGTTATCTCTGGAGCTGACCTCCCGTAATTGTCTGACTACCTGAAGGCGTACCTGTAATGAAACCACTGCATGTCGTATTGGCTGTACTGATCACCGCAATCTGGGGGGTCAACTTCTCGGTCATCAAGCTGGGATTGGCGACCGTAGATCCTTTTATTCTGGCGGGTATCCGCTTCAGCCTTTGTGCATTACCGGCGATCTTTTTCATCCGCAAACCGAATGTGCCATGGCGCTACATCATCGGTTACGGACTGGTGTTCGGCATCGGCTTGTGGGGCATCGTCAACCTGGGTATCAAGGCCGGGCTTTCGGCGGGCATCGCTTCGCTGGTGCTGCAATTGAGCGCGTTTTTCACGATTCTGTTGGGCGGCTGGGTGTTCAAGGAAGCGCTGACCCGATTTCAGGTACTGGGCATGCTGATCGCACTTGGCGGATTGTTGTGCATCATCATGATCAGCGATGGCTCGGTCAGTCTGCCCGGCGTGCTGCTGGTGCTGGTGGGCGCGGTGTCATGGAGTGTCGCCAACATCATCAACAAGAAGGCCAGCACCCAGGAAGTCTTCGGGTTTCTGGTCTGGTCCAGCGCCTTTGCACCGATCCCGTTGTTCGCTCTCGATTACACGGTGAACGGCAGCGCCGGCTTCACCTCGTTCGTCAATCAGGTCGATACGACCGCCGTGCTGTCGATCCTGTTTCAGGTCTACCCGAACACACTGTTCGCCTACTGGATCTGGAACTCGCTGCTCAAGACCTACCCGGTTTCGACCGTCGCGCCACTGTCGTTGCTGGTGCCGATTTTCGGCATGCTCGGTTCGGTGCTGATCTTCCACGAGAGCGTGCCAGCGAGCAAGGTGCTGACGGTGATGCTGATCGTGGTCGGCCTGGCCGTTGGCCTCTATGGGCAGCGTATTTTCAATGCGATGCTTGCGCGCCCTGCGCGCACTTCAATATGAATCGCCAGGGAGTGAGTATGGGGCCGGGGAGACGTGAATTCGTCAAGGGCCGCTTTTAGCCCCTGATTCGGCGCCTTGCATTGGCACAGCCGCGGATCAGGTCCCCCGCGGCTTCGCCCGTGCCGTGGCTTCAGCCACCAACGGATCATCTGGCCAATAATGCTTGGGATACCGACCTTTCAAGTCCTTCTTGACCTCGGCATACGTGCTGCGCCAGAAGTTGGCCAGATCCTGCGTCACCTGCACCGGTCGCCGCGCGGGCGATAACAGGTGCAGCTTGACCACCTGCCGCCCGCCGGCAATCCTTGGCGTCTCGGCCAAGCCGAACAGCTCCTGCAAACGCACCGCCAGAATTGGCGGATGTTCGCTGTAATCCAGACGAATCGATGACCCTGACGGCACGCTGATGTGATGCGGCGCCTGCTCATCGAGTCGTTGCGGCAGCGGCCATGGCAGTAGATTGCGGACGATGTTGGACAGATCGAGGTTGGCAAAATGACTGAGCCGCGAGACCTTGCCCAGATACGGCATCAGCCAGTCTTCAAGAGTTTTCAACAGCGTCGCGTCGCTGACATCCGGCCATTGGCTTTCGTCCTGAGTGTTCAGATCAAGTTGCCGTAACAACGCAACACGAGCCTGCCACTGGCGCAGCTCCGGTGTCCACGGCAGCAGTTCCAGCCCCTTGCGTCGCACCAGATTGACCAGCGCCTGACTGCGGGCGGCTTCATCGAGACCGGTTAGCGGTTCGCGGTTGAGGATCAACTCGCCGACCTTGCGCTGACGCTCGGCGCGCAGCACGCCTTCGCGCTCGTCCCAGTCGAGTTGATCGACGTTGCGCACTTGCTCGGCGAGCACTGAGTCGAACAGCGCCGGATCGAAATCCGCTGCCAGATAAATCCGTTCCTCGCGCTGGCCCTGACGGCTGCCGAGGTCGGCAATGACAATCCACGGCTCTTTCATCAGGCTGTCCGCTTCGGCGAACAGCGCGGCGCGACCGTTGGCCAAGCGGTATTCGGCGCCACCGGCACGTCGTTGTTGGGCGACGCGATCCGGGTAGGCCAAGGCCAGCAGTGCGCCAAGCCAGCGTGGGTGATCAGGGTCGCTGACCGGCTCGCTCGCCTTGCCGCGCAAATAACCGCGATACTGCCGCGCCAGTTGCCGGGCGCGTTGCACACCGCCCTGAGCGCCACGAGCCGCACGTTCTTCGCCGGACAGCAGCACCAAGCGGCTGTGCAGATCCGCCCCGGCACCGCGCAAGATATCGCGCTCGCCAAGCAACGCGGCGACATCGCAGGCCATGTTTGCCAAGCCCAACGCTTGACCGCGCAGCAACAAATGGCCGATACGCGGATGCGCCGGCAACTCGGCCATGGCCTGACCGTGCGAAGTCAGAGCCTCCCCTTCCAAAGCCCCGAGTCGCTGCAGCAGATCCTGCGCCTGTGCATAAGCCGCCGCCGGTGGCACGTCGAGCCAGACCAGTTCGCCCGGCGTAACGCCCCAGCGCCCGAGTTGCAGCGCCAGGCTGGCCAGATCCGCTGAGAGAATTTCCGCGCTGCCGTATGCCGCCAGTTGTTCGTGCTGATCCTGCGACCACAACCGATAACAAACACCCGACTCCAAGCGTCCCGCCCGACCCGCACGCTGCGTGGCGCTGGCCTTGGAGATGCGCAGAGTGTCGAGCCGCGTCATGCCGCTGCCCGGATCGAAACGCGGCACCCGCGCCAACCCGGCGTCGATCACCACACGCACGCCGTTGATGGTCAGACTGGTCTCGGCGATGTTGGTCGCCAGCACCACTTTGCGCTGCCCGGCCGGCGCCGGATCAATGGCGGCGCGTTGGGCATTGAGGTCAAGTTCGCCGTGCAGCGGGCAGAGCAAGACGTCTTGGCGCTCGCCAATGGCATCGCTCAATTGCTGATGCACACGGCGAATTTCCGCCTGCCCCGGGAGGAACACCAACAAGCTGCCGGTTTCATCGTTAAGGGCTTCGAGCACGGTCTGCGTCACGCGCTGATCGATGTATTCGCCGGGCTGAAACGGCCGCCCCCAGCGCATCGTCACTGGATACATGCGCCCTTCACTGCGCAGGATCGGTGCGTCGTCGAGCAACCCGGCCAGACGCTCGCCTTCCAGCGTGGCCGACATCAGCAGAATTTTCAGCGGCTGTTCAGCTCGAAACAGCTCACGACCGTTCAAACTCAGGGCCAGCGCCAGATCGGCGTCGAGGCTGCGCTCGTGAAATTCATCGAAAATCAGCAGACCCACGCCTTCCAGCGCAGGGTCGTCCTGCAAGCGGCGAGTGAGAATGCCTTCAGTGACCACTTCAATGCGGGTGTTGGGGCCGACCTTGCTGTCGAGGCGAATGCGATAACCGACGGTTTCACCGACCTTCTCGCCCAGTTCGCTGGCCAATCGCTCAGCAGCGGCGCGCGCGGCCAAGCGGCGCGGCTCAAGCATCAGAATGGTTTGCCCGCTCAGCCACGCTTCGTTGAGCAAGGCCAACGGCACGCGGGTGGTTTTACCGGCGCCGGGCGGCGCTTCGAGCACCGCTTCGTGGCGTGTCGCCAACGCGTCACGCAATGCGGGTAAAACTTCGTCGATCGGCAAAGAAATCATGCTGGCTCCCAAACAGAGGCGCGAGTATAACGGCGAACTGCCGGGCGTTTGTCAGGGTCTTAACTTCACTCGACGACGCTTCGTTTACAAATGACTCAGGAGATATCCCATGCGTTTACCTTTTCGCCTGATCGGCGGTGTACTGGTCGCCACCCTGCTCACTCAAATCACCGCGTGCGGTTCGATTTTCTACCCGGATCGTCGCGGCCAGATCGACGGCAAGATCGATCCGGCGATTGCTGTGCTCGACGCCGTGGGCCTGCTGTTCTACGTCATTCCCGGGCTGATCGCGTTTGCCGTCGACTTCGCCACCGGGGCGATCTATTTCGAACCGGGCCACACCGCGCAGATCGACCCGGCCAAGCTCAAGCAAGCCATCGGCCCGGACGGTCAGGTCGATAACCACAAGTTGCAGGCTATTCTCCAAAACGAGTTGGGTCGGGCTGCCGTAGAAATAAACAAGGCTCTGGATGACCCACGCCTGATCCAGCACAGAGGCAGCACGCAACAACTGGCGATGTTTGGCCTGCAACCTGCCGCATAAGGAATAACTGCACCATGACATCCAGCCCCGAACACGCCCGCCTGCTGCGGCTGGCGACCCGCGCCTCGGTGGCGGTGGCTTGTACGCTGATCATCGCCAAAGCCATCGCCTGGTGGCTGAGCGGCTCGGTGAGCATGCTCGCTGGCCTCACCGACTCGGCACTCGATGGCATTGCTTCGTCAATTAATTTGCTGGCGGTGCATTACGCATTACGCCCGGCGGATGACGACCACCGTTACGGCCACGGCAAGGCCGAATCACTGGCCGGCATGGCGCAGGCATTGTTCATCGGTGGCAGTGCGGTATTGATTGCCTTCCAAGCCTATGAACGCATCAAGCAGCCGGAACCGCTTGGGGCGCCGTGGATCAGCATTGGCGTGATCATTTTCTCCCTGGTGCTGACGGTCGCCTTGCTGATTTTGCAGCATCGGGTGATCAAGCAGACCGGCTCCAACGCCGTGCGCGCCGACTCGTTGCATTACCGCTCAGATCTATTGCTCAACGGCAGCATCCTGCTTGCGCTGGTGCTGGCCGGTTTGGGATTTTCTCAACTCGACGCGTGGTTTGGCCTCGGGATTGCGGCTTACATCTTGTGGAGCGCGATCCAGATCGGACGGGAAAGTTTTTCGGTGTTGATGGACGAAGAACTGCCGACAGATGTCAGCCAGCACATGCTCGACCTGGCCTGCAGCGTGCCGGGGGTGTTGGGCGCGCATGACTTGCGCACGCGGATTTCCGGCCACCACTGGTTCGTGCAGTTGCACCTGGAATTGCCGGGGGAATTGACCCTGTCAGTCGCTCACAGCATCAGCGATCAAGCGGCGGATGCGATTCACAAAGCCTACCCAAGGGCCGAAGTGCTGGTGCACGCCGACCCGCAGGAAGTGGTCAAGACTGAACGGGTGCAAACCCGGATTCAGTAAGACACCTGGTAACCGCGACTGCTCAGGCAGTTGCCCTGCGCCTGACGGTAAGCCTGCACCACCTCGGGCGCCGGTTGATAAGTCGCGGTGCGCGGATCGAAACCGCTTTGCTGCACCGCGTACTGATAGCACTGATAGCCATCCTGCTGGACCTGTTCCGGCGACTGACCGTTAGCCGGATACGCCTCGACGTCATAACCTTGCGATTGTGGCTGCGGCGGCTGAACCGGCGGCTCGACCACCACGTAATCCTGCGTCGCTTCCTGATAGGCGTAGTAAGAACCGGCGGCGAGGAACAGCAGCGCGCCACCGATCCATACTTCACGGGCGTAATCCGGCAAATACTGGATGCGGATCCCGCGCGGCGGTTGCACGACGATGTAACGTGGGCCCTGCGGGCGATACCAGTAGCCGCCGGAATAAAAGTAATCCTGGCCTCGATACGGCACGCGATAGTCGCGATCCGGGAAGCGGTCAATCACATGCCCCGGCCGGTACTGCGGGCCTGACCCCCAACCGTTGCCATGCCCATCGGGACGTCCGGGCCAGCGATTGTCGTTGGGGCGGTTGCCGGTCTGCCAATGCGGGTTGTTGTAGCCGTTTTGCGGACGCTCGTCGCGGTAGTAGCCCTGACGCGGCTCCTGAGTCTGGCGCACGGTGTCGGGACGTGGCTGGATCGGCAGGCTGTTGCCTGGCGGTGGCGACGGCTGATGAACCGGATTCGGCTGATTTTGCGCACCATTGTGTTTCTGCCACTGACCATCGTCGTGCGGCTGGCCGTTGTGTTCGAACTGGCGACTGTTGTCGCCACGAATGATCTCGTTGTTCTGCGGCCGTGGTTGATTTTGCGGCGGCTGGTTTTGCGGACGCGGCTGATTGTTGCCGCCATGCCCCTGATTATTGCCCTGATGATCCGGCCCGCGACCACCACCATTGGGGCCGCGGCTTTCCGGGTCATCGGCCAGCACTTGCGCACTGACACTCACACACAGCAAACCAACACCGGCCAGACGCCAGATGCGCGACTTCATGCTATTCCTCACTGCGGGTTCAGGACGTGTAACTAAGACCGGGAATGTACACACCGGGTTCTGCAACAGGTTATCAGTCACGAAACTTATTTATTGAGTAGCGCGTGAGCGAAGGCAAAAATCGCAGGCAAGAAAAAAGGGAGACCCGTCGGCCTCCCTTCTAGAGAACTTCGTCCTGGCTCGACGCTTTTGACGTCGGCTCACCTCACGCCGTCTTCTGGACAGTGTGCAGCTCGGGGGCCGGCACAACCCCGGTGGGGGGTGGCGGCCGCGGCGGGCCTGATAGGCGGGCCGCTGTGGACTGTGTTACCGAGCAGTGATTCTGGTGATAAGAATAGGCCTGAGTCGGCGACAGAGGATTGCGAAGATTGCTGAAATAAACATCACTTGCGCAATTTTTAACCCTGGATAGATAATCCACCGCAATAGTTATGACAAAGGCCTGATTCATGAGCAAACTCGACCGTTACGACCTGAGCATTTTGGCGGAATTGCAGCGCGACGCCCGCATCTCCAACCAGGAACTGGCCGAACGTATCGGTTTGTCACCGTCGCCCTGCTCGCGCCGGGTCAAGCAACTGGAAGACGACGGCTATATCTCACGTCAGGTCGCACTGCTGGATCGCAAGATGCTCGGCCTGAGTCTGACCGCGTATGTACTGATCGGCATGGACCGGCACACGCCGGAGCGTTTCGAGAACTTCGAAGCGGCGATTCGCACATTGCCGCAGGTGCTGGAGTGCAGTCTGGTGACGGGCGTGGATGCCGACTATCAGTTAAAGGTGGTGGTGCCGGACATGGATCACTATCAGAAACTGCTGCTGGGGCACCTGACACGGATTGAAGGGGTGACCAGTGTGCGCTCCAGCTTTGTGCTGAATCAGGTTTTGAACAGCACTGAGCTGCCGCTGACTCATTTGCGTAGTTGAGATCGCCTTCGCAAGCAGGCCCGCTCCCACATTTTGGAATGCATTCCCCTGTGAGAGCGGGCTTGCTCGCGAAGAGGCCGGTACAGGTCATCAACGACTGCGGCACACCGACGCAGGTCAATGCGGCTTCAGCCACCCTCGGCGTATAATCGCCAAGCCCTTTCAGCCGTGCCCACGCCGGAGATGACCGATGGATCCAGCATTACTCGAAGAATGGATGATGACGGGCCTCGTCAGCATCCTGATCATTTTCATGGGTTTCATCGTCTGGGATCTGGCGAAGAAGTCCAAGGCCGGACGTTTCGGCTCATTCATTCTGTTCTTCGTGCTCGGCTTGGGCGTGGCCGCATTCGTCATCAAGAGCGTGGTGATCGGCCTGATCGAATCCGGCGCTCTATAAGCGCGCCGGCACTTCCTTCCACTGGCCTTGATCGAGCCCTTCGATCGTCCAGTCGCCAATCCTGACCCGCACCAGCCGCAACGTCGGCAAGCCTACCGCCGCAGTCATGCGCCGAACCTGACGGTTGCGCCCTTCACGAATCACCAACTCCAGCCAACTCGTGGGCACGCTTTTGCGAAAGCGCACGGGCGGGTTGCGTGGCCACAACGCAGGTTCGTCCAGTTGCCGCGCTTCGGCGGGCAAGGTCGGGCCGTCATTCAGTTCGACCCCATCGCGCAGGCGCTGCAATTGCTCAGCACTTGGCTCACCCTCGACTTGCACCCAATAGGTCTTGGCCAGTTTGTGCTTGGGGTCGGCGATCCGCGCCTGCAACTGCCCGTCATTGGTCAGCAGCAGCAAGCCTTCGCTGTCACGATCCAGGCGCCCGGCCGGATAGATGCCAGGCACATCGATGAAATCCTTGAGTGTCGCCCGCCCTCCTTCATCGCTGAACTGCGTCAGCACATCGAAGGGTTTGTTGAACAGGATCAGCTTCGGCTCGGCCGGCGGCGCCTTGGCAATACGGCGCGGGGAGGAAGACTGAGGCTTCGCGCCAGGGCGGCGGGAAGGTGGACGCGGGGGACGGGACATGGCGAAAAGAACATCTAACGGTCAGGGCTGCTAATGCTAGTGCCCTGACCGCCAAATGACCACGACAAACCGTTAACGGAACGGCGGTTCGTCGAAGCTGCGCAGTTTGCGCGAGTGCAGCGAGTTGAGTTCGGTGCGCAGCAGGTCCACCGCTTCGATGCCGATCTTCAAGTGCTGGCTGACCGCACGTTCGTAGAACGCGTTGGCCGAGCCCGGCAGTTTGATCTCGCTGTGCAGCGGTTTGTCCGACACGCACAACAACGTGCCGTACGGCACCCGCAGGCGATAACCCTGCGCTGCGATGGTGCCGCTTTCCATGTCCACCGCCACGGCGCGGGACAGGTTGATCAGCGGACGCTCCTGCGCCCAGCGCAACTCCCAGTTACGGTCGTCGTAAGTCAGCACGGTGCCGGTGCGCAGACGCTTTTTCAGCTCTTCACCTTTCTCACCGGTGATATTGGCTGCCGCCTGCTGAAGCGCGAGCTGTACTTCGGCCAGCGCCGGGATCGGAATGTTCGGCGGCACCACCCGGTCGAGAATCCCATCGCGACGCATGTAAGCGTGAGCCAGCACGTAGTCGCCAATGGTTTGCGACTGACGCAGGCCGCCGCAGTGACCGATCATCAGCCAGCAATGCGGACGCAACACGGCCAAGTGGTCAGTGATGTTCTTGGCATTGGACGGACCGACGCCGATATTCACCAGCGTCACACCATGACCATCACTGGCGATCAGGTGATAGGCCGGCATCTGATAACGGTGCCAGACCACACCCGCGGCAATCGCCGACGCTTCGCCGTGATCCATGCTCTTCTCGATGATCACGTTGCCCGGCAGCACCATGCGCACGAAACGCGGATCGCTGCGCAACTGCTCCAGACCATGGACGATGAACTGGTCGACGTAGCGATGATAGTTGGTCAGCAGAATCCACGGCTGCACATGGCGCCAGTCGCTGCCGGTGTAGTGCACCAAACGACGCAGCGAAAAGTCGACGCGTGCCGCATCGAACAATGCCAGTGGCAGGGGGTCGGTGTTTTCCCAATCGTAGAGACCGTCGGCGATGCCATCGGTGGCGGCCGACAGGTCGGTACTGGGGAACACCCGCGCCAGCACTGCCGCCGTCACGCCGGAACCGGCGAGTTCATCGCCCTGCTCGACCACGTATGGATACGGAATATTTTGCTGACTGGCGCCGACTTCCACGGTCACGGTGAAATCGTGCATCAACGGCGTCAGTTGTTCGAGCAGGTATTTGCGAAACGCTGCCGGGTGGGTGACGGTCACGCTGTAGGTGCCCGGCAGCTGTACTTTGGCGTAAGCGCGGGTGGTCTGCGGGACTTCGCCATGGCAGTGGTAGGTCAGACGCAGTTCGGGATAACGAAAAAGAGCACGCTGCTCGGCGTCGGGCTCGACGCGATCCTTGAGGTAACGCTTGAGCGCCGAATTCAGCGCAGTAGTGGCCCGCTCATGCAGCTCGGCCAGACGATCCACGGCTTGTTCAGCGGTTTGAACAACAATAAACGCTTCGGTCACGATCAGCTTCCTGTGTTCTGACTTGCAGAGCTTTATCTTGCCTGCATCGTGGCGTGACGGGAACAGTGGCGTTGTGGCTGTACCTCAATCTTTCAAACAAAGAAGATCCCCTGTGGGATTTGTAGTGTTTCAGAAACCTTGTGGGGTCGAGCGGGCGACGATGGCCTCGACATCGAGGCCGCGCGGTAGCGCGCCGTAGACCCTGCCATTGCCACCCAACCGACTGGCAATAAACGCATCGCTCACCGCCGCATTCCCCGCCTCCAGCAACAGCTTGGCCTGAAGCCCCAGCGCAATGTCCTCGGTCAACTGCCGCGCCCGGTACTGAATATCCCCGGTGTCCTTGAACTGCGCCTGCAACTGCTGAATATGCGCGGCCAGGCGTTTGTCGCCATGGCCGTCACCCAATTCATGGAACAACACATCCAGCACGCCCGGCTCTTTCGACAAGGCGCGCAGCACGTCGAGGCACTGCACGTTGCCCGAGCCTTCCCACGTCGAGTTGACCGGTGCCTCGCGGTACAGGCGCGGCAGGATGCTGTCTTCGACATACCCCGCGCCGCCCATGCATTCAGCCGCCTCGTTGATCATTGCCGGGGCGCGTTTGCAGATCCAGTATTTGCCCACCGCCGTCACCAGCCGGGCGAATTGCGCTTCGTGACGATCGTCCAGATGATCCAACGCCTGGCCCATGCGCAGGCTCAAGGCCAGCGCGGCTTCACTTTCAAGGGCCAGATCGGCCAGCACGTTCAGCATCAACGGTTGCTCGCTGAGCAGTTTGCCGCCGACCTTACGGTGCGCGCAGTGATGGCTGGCTTGGGTCAGCGCCTGACGCATCAAGGCGCTGGAGCCGACCATGCAATCAAAGCGCGTCATCGCCACCATTTCGATGATGGTCGGCACACCACGCCCTTCTTCGCCGACCATCCACGCCAACGCGCCGCGAAATTCCACTTCGCTGGAGGCATTGGACTGATTGCCGAGTTTGTTTTTCAGGCGCTGGATATAGAACTGATTGCGCGTGTCGTCCGGGCGATGGCGCGGCAGCAGGAAACAGCTCAAGCCCTTGTCGGTCTGCGCCAGCGTGAGAAACGCATCGCACATCGGTGCCGAGCAGAACCACTTGTGCCCGACCAGTTCATACGCCTGCTCAGGGCCACTGGCGCCGACCGGATAGGCCTTGGTGGTGTTGGCCCGCACATCGGTGCCGCCCTGTTTTTCGGTCATGGCCATGCCGAGAGTGACACCGGCCTTGTGCGCCATGCCGACATTGCGCGGATCGTATTCGGTGGCGAGGATTTTCGGCAGCCATTGCTCGGCCAGATCGGGCTGCAAGCGCAGGGCCGGCACACTGGCGAAGGTCATGGTCAACGGGCAACCACTGCCGGCCTCGGCCTGGCTGTGCAGATAACTCATCGAGGCGCGGGCGACATGGGCGCCGTCCTGTGGATGAGTCCACGGCGACGAGGTCAGACCCTGTTCGATCGCGGTACGCATCAGTTCGTGATAGGCGGGATGGAATTCCACCAGATCGATGCGATGACCGTAGCGGTCATGGCTGGCGAACACCGGTTTGTTCTGATTGGCGAGGAACCCGGCTTCCATCAACGGGCCGCCGGCCAGTTCACCGTAGGCATCGATCCGCGACTCGGCCCAACCAGCACCGAACCGCCGCGACCACTCCTGCAATGGCAGGTCGATGCGGTAGAGGTTGGTGCCGTCCAGCGACGGTGGCTGATTGGTGACTTCGTGGGTTTCGGCGAACTGATGCAGGTTCATGACGGGGCTCCTTGGGGTCAGCCAGAGAAACCAGTTAAGCACCGGCCCATCATCGAACAAAGTGTCATAGCCGCCGAATTGGCGGCGCTTTTACCCTGTCAACAGCACAATACCCGTCGCTCCAGCGCCGACTGCAGATCTTCGAATTTCACCGGTTTATTGAGGTAATCGATCGGCGCGTCCGTGGCACAAAGCTCTCGATCAGCGCTCAACGCCAGCATGAATACCGGCAGATGAGCGCAGCCCGGCAAGGCGTGAATCTGGCAACACAGCGACGCCCCTTCGTGGGTGGGCAGTTGGCAATCGATCAGCACCGCCTCGAAGGTTTCACGCTGCAAGCAGTCCAGCGCCACCGCAGCGTTGTCGGCCGCACGCACGCGAAAGCCGAGTTTGAGCAACATGCCGCGCATCACCAGTTGATTGACGCTGTTGTCATCCACCAACAACACCGTGCAGTCCTGGGGTGCGCGGATGCAATCGCGCAAAGGCGTGGGGGCAAGGGCAGGCTCGACCACCGGCAACTCGAACTCGACATCCAACTGGAAGCGACTGCCACTTCCGGGTTCAGAACGGTGGGTGAGCTTGCCGCCGAGCAACTCGACCAATTGCCGACAGATCGCCAGACCTACGCCCAGTCCGCCATATTCGCGTGTCATCGAGCCGTCGAGCTGGAAAAAGCGCTGATACAGCGTCGCCTCGCCCAGATCGGTGAAGCCAATGCCGGTGTCGATCACCGCAAACGACAGCGACAGACGATTGTCCTTCAACGGTTTGCCGGTCACGCGCAGCGCCAGCCCGCCAACGCGGGTGAACTTGATGGCGTTGTCCAGCAGGCACTCCAGGCACTGCGCGAGCTTCGCGCTGTCACCGTGCAGGCGGTCCGGCAGGGTTGGCAGAACGTCGACCTTGAAGTCCAGCGACTTGCTCGCCGCATTACTGTCGAACTGCGCGCGCAGCGCTTCAACCACACCGCGCAGGCTGAAACTGCCGGGGGTGGCCTTGAGCTTTCCGGCCTGCAATTCGGTGAGGGTAAGGATGCCGTTGACCATGCGCATCATGTCCCGGGCAGAACCGGCGGCGGTCTGCTGGTATTGCTCAAGTTCCGGGTCAAGGTCGACGGTCTGCATCAGTTCCAGCGAGCCGATCACACCGTTCATCGGCGTGCGCAGTTCATGGGTCAGGGTCGCGAGGAATTCATCCTTGAGCTTGTTGCTGTGGGCCAGTTGCTGGTTCAGCACTTCGAGTTTCTGGCCGGCGTCGTACAGCGTTTGCGCCTGCTGCTCGCGCATGGCGTTGATACGATCCGCCAGTGCCAGTGACAACAGCGCCACTTCGATGGCCGAGCCGATCTGGCTGGCGTACATGGTCAGGAAGACGTTCGGCAGCAGGCCCAGCACCATCAGCGTATTGATGACGCCGCCCAGCAGGAACGCCGACCAGGCAATGATGAAGTACCGCGCCACGCGCAAGCCGCGCCACCAGGCGAGAATCCCCGCCGCGAAAATCACCACGGTAAAGGTCAACGCCAGGGTCGTCGCCAGCCGCAGGGCCAGGGCGTAACTGGTCATCAGCGACAACCCGACCACCAATGCACCGAACGCGATCAGGGCGATCAGCAGGCGATCAAGCCAACGACTGTGGTTTTTGGTCTGCAAGAAGCTGCGGGCGAACTGGCTGCCGAACAGGCCAGCGCAACCGATAAAGAAGGGGGTGGAAGCGTTGGCCCACCACGGATTGTTCGGCCAGAAATACTCGACTGCGGCGCCGTTCACCGACAGTTGATAAAGACCGAACGAGGCAATGTAGAAGATGTAATAGAGGTAACTGGTGTCGCGCACGCTGAGGTAGATGAACAGGTTGTAGACCAGCATCCCCAGCAACACACCATAAATGACGCCCAGCACATACAGGCGCACTGGCTGGTCTTCAAGGTACGCCGTGCTCGACCACAATGTCACGGGCGCCTGGATCGAGCCTTCACTGGCCAAGCGCAGGAACACGGTTTGTTGCTGGCCGGGTTTGAAGGCAAGGTCGAACAGATAATTGTTCTGACGAATCTCGCGGCTGGCAAACGGCAGCGCATCGCCGGTCTGACGCACCAGGCGGTAGTCGCCATTGGCATCGGGCAGATACAGGTCGAGATGGTCGAGTGGCGGATAAGCCAGTTCCAGCAACCAGGTGCGTTGTGCGGTCGGATTATTCGGACGGTAATGCAGGTCGATTTTCAGCCAGAACGCCGAACGCGAGTACCCGGCATTGAGCGTGGCTTTGTCGTTAGGTTTGAAATGGCCGGCAGCAGCCTGCGCGCGGACATCGGCAATGCTCGCCTGACCGCCCGGATCTTCGAACACTTGCAGTGACCGGCCCAGAGGGAGGCTCTGGGTAAACTCGTCGAATTCGACGGCGCTCGCCATGAGGGGCAAGCAGAACAGCAACATCAGCAAATAGCGCATTGAAGCCCCAGCGTGGCTCGTCCGGTTGTGTCAGGAAGCCCCCCCATTCCCTTTGAGTAGACGTAAAACCGGTATTACCTGTTATTGGTTTGGATCCAGCCTAGCATAGCCGTTGATGGCCATTGAGCACCATCGAAATTTTTCCTACAAAGGCTCTAGAACGGGCGTTTCAGAGCAAAGCAGCGAGCTAGAGCTGTTGAGCCGGTCAAGTTGTGACAATACAGTCGGGGTTCTATGCCTGAGCTATCGACAGGACACAACGGCACTGAACCGGAAAATCAGGTTTGGTGGTAAGCTCGCGCACCATGAATATCTACAGCTCACGCCCCGTTGTCCTCTGTCTCTCCGGCCACGACCCCAGTGGTGGCGCCGGCTTGCAGGCAGATATCGAAGCCCTGCTCGCGCAGGGTTGCCATGCGGCTCCGGCCGTCACCGCCCTGACCGTGCAAGACACCGTCAATGTCACTGACTTCCGCGTCCTCGACCGCGAGTGGGTGTTGGCCCAGGCCAATGCCGTGCTCAACGACTCCGACGTCGCTGCGGTCAAACTGGGCATGCTCGGTTCGCTGGATATGGTCGACACCGTTGTCGAACTGCTTTCAGCGCATCCGCACTTGCCTGTGGTCTGCGACCCGGTGCTGCGCGCCGGCGGCGGCGGACGTCTGGGCAAGGATGAGGTCGGCTATGCGATGCGCGAGCGTTTGCTGCCGCTGTCGATCATTGCGACCCCCAACCTTCCCGAAGCCCGAATCCTCGCTGAACTGCCCGAAGGCACTGCCGACGAGTGCGCTGAAAAACTCTTGCCGTTCGTCAAAAACCTGCTGATCACCGGCGGCCACGGCGACGAAACTGAAATCCACAATCGCCTGTACAGCCGCGACGGCCTGCGTGAAACCTTTTATTGCCAGCGTCTGCCGGGCAGCTATCACGGCTCCGGTTGCACCCTCGCCAGCGCTCTGGCCGGTCGCCTGGCTCAGGGCGAAAACCTCGCCAGCGCTGTGCGCAGTGCACTGGATTACACCTGGCGCACCCTGCGCGACGCCGAACAACTGGGCAAAGGCCAGTTCGTCCCGCGTCGGCTGCCGCTGGATTTCTGCTCGTAACGTCGTGAGGTCTGCCTGATGAAACTACGTGGCCTGTATGCCATTACCGACAGCCAATTGCTGGCCGGGAAGTTTCTGTCCTACGTGGAGGCGGCGCTCGAAGGCGGCGTCACCCTGCTGCAATACCGCGACAAAAGCAGCGACGAGGCCCGCCGTCTGCGCGAGGCCGAAGCGCTGCGCGATCTGTGTGAACGCTACAAAACGCAGTTGATCATCAACGATGACGCCGAACTGGCTGCGCGCCTCAACGTTGGCGTGCACCTGGGCCAGACCGACGGCCCGCTGTCGCCGACCCGCGCCCTGCTCGGTTCGAAAGCAATCATCGGTTCGACCTGCCACGCGCAGATCGAACTGGCCGAACAAGCCGCCAAGGAAGGTGCGAGCTACGTCGCCTTCGGCCGCTTCTTCAACTCCAACACCAAACCCGGCGCACCGACTTGCAGCCTCGATCTGCTCGATGAGGCTCGCCGCAAACTGCATTTGCCGATCTGCGCGATCGGCGGCATCACCCTCGACAACGCCGCGCCTCTGGTGGCCCATGGTGTGGACCTGCTGGCCGTCGTCCACGGCCTGTTCGGCGCTGAAAGCACCGCCGAAGTGACCCGCCGCGCCCGCGCGTTCAATGAATTGTTCAAATCCTGAAGATTGAGAGCCCGATCATGTCTCGTTCCGAAACCCTGTTTGCCAACGCCCAGAAACACATTCCCGGTGGAGTGAACTCGCCAGTTCGTGCGTTCAAGAGCGTTGGCGGCACACCGTTGTTCTTCAAGCACGCCGAAGGGGCCTACGTTACCGACGAAGACGACAAGCGCTATGTCGATTACGTCGGTTCGTGGGGCCCGATGATCCTTGGCCACAGCCATCCGGATGTGCTGGACGCCGTGCGCAATCAACTGCAACACGGCCTGTCCTACGGTGCGCCAACCGCGATGGAAACCGAGATGGCCGACCTGGTCTGCTCGCTGGTGCCGTCGATGGACATGGTGCGCATGGTCAGTTCCGGCACCGAAGCAACCATGAGCGCCATCCGTCTGGCCCGTGGTTACACTGGCCGTGACAGCATCATCAAGTTCGAAGGCTGCTACCACGGCCATTCCGACAGCCTACTGGTCAAGGCCGGTTCCGGTGCACTGACCCAAGGCGTGCCGAGCTCGGCCGGTGTACCGGCGGCGTTCGCCAAACACACCTTGACCCTGCCCTTCAACGACATCGACGCCGTTGAAAAGATGCTCGCTGAAGTCGGCCAGGAAGTGGCCTGCATCATCGTCGAGCCCGTGGCCGGCAACATGAACTGCGTGCCGCCAGCACCGGGGTTCCTCGAAGGCCTGCGCTCGCTGTGCGACAAACATGGCGTGGTGTTGATTTTCGACGAAGTGATGACCGGTTTCCGCGTCGCCCTCGGCGGTGCTCAGGCGTACTACGGCGTCAATCCCGACCTGACCACGTTCGGCAAGATCATTGGCGGCGGCATGCCGGTCGGCTGCTTCGGTGGCAAACGTGAAATCATGGAGCGCATCGCGCCACTGGGCCCGGTGTATCAGGCCGGTACGCTGTCGGGTAACCCGCTGGCGATGGCGGCCGGTTTGACCACGCTGCGCCTGATCAGCCGTCCGGGTTTCCACGCCGAGTTGACCGACTACACCACACGCCTGCTCGATGGCCTGCAACAACGCGCCGATGCCGCTGGCATTCCATTCGTGACCACCCAGGCGGGAGGCATGTTCGGCCTGTACTTCAGCGGCGCCGACGCCATCGTGACGTTTGAGGACGTAATGGCCAGCGATGCCGCGTTGTTCGGTCGCTTCTTCCACCTGATGCTGGAAGGCGGCGTGTATCTGGCGCCGAGCGCATTCGAAGCAGGCTTCACGTCGATCGCCCATGGCGAAGCCGAGTTGAAACTGACGCTGGACGCTGCCGAACGCGCCTTCGCTGCGTTGAAGTAATTGCCACACCGCTGACGTTGGCCATTGCCAGCGTCAGCTTTCACCTACATCCCCACGCTTTTTCCGCGCCTGTGCCAAAAATCTTCCTGAAAGTGGGCGATATATTCCCCGCGCAGCAGAAAAACGAGTAAAGACTTTGTAAGGTTGGCCCTGCTTATTTCATAATGCGCGCTTATTGGATCCCTCGATGGGTCCGCGTGCCCTTCAGAGGTAAGTCGATTCCCATGAACCGCACCGGCCGCACCCTTGCCTTGGGCTGCCTGTTGCTCCTTCAGCCCCTGCTCGCGCATGCACAAGCAGGCGGCAACTCGTTGTTGATCCCGGCGATGGGTCGTTGCACCCTCAATACTCAGCCGCAAGACGTCACGCAGGCATTGGCTGCCTGCCAGAAAGCGGCGGATGAAGGGGATGCGCAAGCGCAATACGAGTTGGGTGAGTTCTACTACGACGGCAAGAATGCGCCGCGCGACCTCAACCAAGCCCTGAGCTATTTCGAAAAGGCCTCGTTGCAAGGCCACGCTCAGGCGCAGTTCAAGCTCGGCACGATGTTCTTCCACGGTGAAGGCGTGCAGGCCAACAACATTCAGGCGTACATCGTGCTGAAGATGGCCGCGGTCAACGGCGCCGAAGAGGCGCTCGACACAGCCGACGAAGTCTCCGAAAAAATGTCCCGCGAAGATCTCGAAACCGCCACTCAGGTGCTCGGGCAAATTTTCCGTAAATACCTGATGGAACTGCAAAGCGCCGATGGGCGTACGCCTTTTTCGCCCCTTCCCTGAATTCTGTACGGATTTTTCTGGCCTCTTCGCGAGCAAGCCCGCTCCCACATGGGATCTTCTGAACACTGAAGATCAATTGTGGGAGCGACGGTGCGACGATTCGACTTGCTTGCGAATGAGGCGACTCGGTCTTGAGCCTTACTTCTCAGGCATCGGCATCGGAAACGGCATCACATTGCCGACCGCGCCGCGGGCTTCGCTGATTTTCGGGGTGCCGAGGCGTTCCACTTCGTCGATGCGCACGATCGAATGCATCGGCACAAAACTGCGCACAACGCCTTCAAACTGCGCCTTGAGCTTTTCTTCGCTCGGGTCGACGACCACTTGCGTGCGCTCGCCAAAGACGAACTCTTCCACTTCCAGGAAACCCCACAGATCACTTTGATAGATCTGCTTGGCGTACATTTCGAACACCTGGCCCTGGTTGAGGAAAATCACCTTGTAGATTGGAGCTTCGCGTTTGGTCATGGCGGGCGGATAACATCGGGGATAAAAATGAGGGCGCGAACTATAGCATAGCCACCGGACGCACAGCGGTAGGAACCTGAGGGCTTGTTCCCTATAATGCGCGGTTCTTTGAATCACGTGACGACCAAAATCCATGGCCAAGAAGCTTTACATCGAAACCCACGGTTGCCAGATGAACGAGTACGACAGCTCGCGCATGGTCGATCTGCTGGGTGAACATCAGGCCCTGGAAGTCACCGCTCGCGCGGAAGACGCCGACGTGATTCTGCTCAACACCTGCTCGATCCGCGAGCGCGCCCAGGATCGTGTGTACTCGCAGCTCGGTCGCTGGCGCGAATTGAAACTGGCCAACCCGGACATGGTGATTGCCGTCGGCGGTTGCGTGGCCAGCCAGGAAGGCGCGGCGATCCGTGATCGCGCACCCTACGTTGACGTGGTGTTCGGCCCGCAGACCCTGCACCGCTTGCCGGAAATGATCGACGCGGCGCGCAGCACCAAGCTGCCGCAAGTGGACGTCTCGTTCCCGGAAATCGAAAAATTCGACCACTTGCCCGAGCCGCGCATCGATGGCCCGAGCGCTTATGTGTCGGTGATGGAAGGCTGCAGCAAGTACTGCACCTTCTGCGTGGTGCCTTATACCCGCGGCGAAGAAGTCAGCCGGCCGTTCGATGACGTGATCGCCGAGATCATCCACCTAGCCGAAAATGGCGTGCGCGAGGTGACCCTGCTGGGGCAGAACGTCAACGGCTATCACGGTACCACCCACGACGGGCGCCTGGCCGATCTCGCCGAACTGATCCGCGTAGTCGCGGCCGTCGACGGCATTGACCGCATTCGCTACACCACCTCGCACCCGCTGGAGTTTTCCGACAGCCTGATCCAGGCCCACGCCGATGTGCCGGAACTGGTGAAGCACCTGCACTTGCCCGTGCAGTCGGGTTCGGACCGTATTCTGGCCGCGATGAAGCGCAACCACACGGCGCTGGAGTACAAATCGAAGCTGCGCAAACTGCGCGCGGCGGTGCCGGGGATCTGCATCAGCTCGGACTTCATCGTTGGCTTCCCCGGCGAGACCGAGAAAGACTTCGAACAGACCATGAAGCTGATTGCCGACGTTGGTTTCGACTTTTCCTACTCGTTCGTTTACAGCCAGCGCCCGGGCACCCCGGCTGCCGATCTGGCGGATGACACCCCGGAAGAGTTGAAAAAGGAACGCCTGAACGCGCTGCAACACCGCTTGAATCAGCAAGGTTTCGAAATCAGCCGACAAATGGTCGGTTCGATTCAGCGCATTCTGGTCACCGATTACTCGAAAAAAGACCCGGGCGAGTTGCAAGGGCGCACCGAGAATAATCGTATCGTCAACTTCCGCTGCGACAATCCAACGTTGATCGGTCAGTTCGCCGACGTGCACATCGACGCGGCACAACCGCACTCGCTGCGCGGCTCGCTGATCCAGTAACAGATACCAGCAGCACAGAAGAACCTGTGGGAGCTGGCTTGCCAGCGATAGCGGCGTAACTGGCGACATCTTCGCTGGACGTGATGGCCTCATCGCTGGCAAGCCAGCTCCCACAGGGATGGTGATTGAAGCTGAGATATTTAAGAGCTTTCGCACCCACGCCACTGGCGTTATCCTTGATTTCATCTTAATTGCCCCAGGGCGGCTAAATACGACCTTGAACGCACCCATAGAACCACATCGTTTTATCCTCGAGCCCTTTGAGGCTCGCCGCTTCGCCAATCTGTGCGGGCAATTCGACGAGCATCTGCGCTTGATCGAACAGCGCCTGACCATCGAGATCCGCAACCGCGGAAACCAGTTCGAGCTGATCGGCGATCCCAAGCACACCACTTCTGCGGAAAACCTGCTGCGCCGCCTGTACCGGGAAACCAAAGGTACCGAGTTGTCGCCAGACATGGTGCACCTGTTCCTCCAGGAATCGGCCGTTGTAGAGCTGGACAACCACGCCCCCGCCGAAGCCTCCGTCGCCCTGCGCACCAAAAAAGGCATGATTCGTCCACGCGGCTTGAATCAACTGCGCTATGTGAAGGAAATCCTCGGCAACGACATCAACTTCGGCATCGGCCCGGCCGGTACCGGCAAGACCTATCTGGCCGTGGCCTGCGCTGTCGATGCTCTGGAACGCGAGCAGATCCGTCGCATCCTGCTGGTGCGTCCAGCGGTCGAAGCGGGTGAAAAACTCGGTTTCCTGCCCGGCGACCTGTCGCAGAAAATCGACCCGTACCTGCGCCCGCTCTACGACGCACTCTACGAGATGCTCGGTTTCGAATACGTGGCCAAGCTGATCGAACGTCAAGTGATCGAAGTTGCGCCGCTGGCCTACATGCGCGGTCGTACGCTGAACAACAGCTTCATCATCCTCGACGAAAGTCAGAACACCACCGTCGAACAGATGAAGATGTTCCTGACCCGTATCGGCTTCGGCTCAACCGCAGTCATTACCGGTGACATCACTCAGGTCGACTTGCCGAAAGGCACCAAGTCCGGTCTGCATCACGTGATCGAGGTGTTGAAAGACGTGCCGGGCATCAGTTTCACGCACTTCCAGCCCAAGGACGTCGTGCGCCACCCGTTGGTGCAGCGGATCGTCGAAGCCTACGAGCGCTTCGAAAACCGTGACGAAGCACCCAAGGAAACCTCGCGAAATGCTTGAACTAGACCTGCAAATCGCGACTGAAGCGAGCGCGCCGAGTGAGGCCGATTTCCGCCTGTGGTGCGAATTGGCCCTGCGCCAGCGCACTGCCGACTCGGAAATGACCATTCGTCTGGTCGACGAGGAAGAAGGCCGCGAGCTCAATCACACCTGGCGCCACAAGGACTACGCGACCAACGTCCTGTCGTTCCCCGCCGAAGTGCCCGACGAGTTTCTCGATATCCCGCTGTTGGGCGATCTGGTGATCTGCGTGGCGGTGGTCGAGCGCGAAGCTGCCGAACAAGGCAAGGAACTAAAGGCCCACTGGGCACATCTGGTCATTCACGGCTGCTTGCATCTGCTCGGTTACGACCATATAGATGACGAGGAAGCCGAAGAAATGGAAGCACTGGAACGCGAGTTGCTTGCTGAACTGGGCTACCCCGATCCGTACGCGGACGACGAAACCGAAACATCCCCTATCGTTACAACAAAGGATTCAGAGTAATCGCTATGAGCGAAGATCGATCGAGCAACGGGCAGAAGTCATGGCTGGGTAAACTGACCCAGGCTTTTGCCCACGAGCCGAAGAACCGCCAGGAGCTGCTTGAGCTGCTGCGCGATGCACATCAGAACAAACTGCTGGACAGCGAAGCGCTGGCCATCGTCGAAGGCGCCATTCAGGTGGCTGACCTGCAAGTTCGCGACATCATGGTGCCGCGTTCGCAGATGATCAGCATCAAGGCGACCCAGACACCCCGTGAATTCCTCCCCGCCGTGGTCGACTCGGCCCACTCGCGCTATCCGGTCATCGGCGAAAGCCATGACGACGTGATGGGCGTGCTGCTGGCTAAGGACTTGCTGCCGTTGATCCTCAAGGAGAACGGCGACAGCTTCAACATCAAGGATCTGCTGCGCCCGGCCACCTTCGTGCCGGAGTCCAAGCGCCTGAACGTGTTGCTGCGTGAATTCCGCGCCAACCACAACCACATGGCCATCGTCATCGACGAGTACGGCGGTGTGGCGGGTCTGGTGACCATCGAAGACGTGCTCGAACAAATCGTTGGCGACATCGAAGACGAGCACGACGTCGAAGAAGACAGCTACATCAAGCCGCTGCCAAGTGGCGATTTCCTGATCAAGGCCCTGACGCCGATCGAGAACTTCAACGAGTTCTTCGACAGCGAGTTCTCCGACGATGAGTTCGACACTGTCGGCGGTCTGGTGATGAGCGCGTTCGGGCACTTGCCAAAACGCAACGAAATCACTGAAATCGGCGCCTATCGTTTCCGCATCCTGAACGCCGACAGCCGTCGGATTCACTTGCTGCGACTCACGCCAATCGCTCGTTAATTCTAAGGACTGAAATGCGCTGGACAACCCGCCCCGGCTGGCCCGGTAACCTGCTGGCCGTGGCGGCCGGTGCAATCACCACTTTAGCGCTGGCACCGTTCAACATCTGGCCGCTGGCATTGCTGGCGGTCGGCCTGTTCTATGCCGGGCTGCGCGAGCTGAGCCCGCGTCAGGCAGTGGGCCGTGGCTGGTGCTTCGGTTTCGGCCTGTTCGGCGCCGGCACCAGTTGGATCTACTACAGCATCCACCACTTTGGCGGTGCTTCGGTGTTGTTGGCTGGTTTCCTGATGCTGCTGTTCACCGCCGCCATTGCCTGGTTCTTTGCTTTGCCCGCCTGGCTTTGGGCGCGCTGGCTTCGCCGGAATGAGGCGCCATTGGCCGACGCCTTGGCGTTCGCCGCGTTATGGGTCGGCCAGGAAGCGTTTCGCGGCTGGTTTCTTACAGGTTTCCCATGGCTGTATTCCGGTTACAGCCAACTCGACGGCCCGTTGGCCGGACTCGCGCCGGTGGGTGGCATGTGGCTGGTGTCATTCGTTCTGGCACTCACCGCCGCACTGATCTACAACGCCCCGCGCCTGATTAAATCCGGCCGCAAAGGTTTTTTCGCCGCCGGCCTGCTGTTGCTGGCTGGGCCGTGGGTGGCAGGTATTGCGCTCAAGGGCCATGCCTGGACCAGCCCGTCCGGCGCGCCGCTGAGCGTCGCGGCGATTCAGGGCAACGTCGAACAAAGCATGAAATGGGACCCGGCACAGCTCAACGCACAATTGGCGCTGTACCGCGACTTGAGTTTCCGCTCCAAACCGGTGGACCTGCTGATCTGGCCGGAAACCGCCGTGCCGGTGCTCAAGGAGTCCGCCGAGGGCTACCTGAACATGATGGGCACTTTTGCCGCCGAGCGTAAATCGGCGCTGATCACTGGCGTGCCGATTCGTGAAACGGTTCGTCACGAAAAACGCTTCTTCAACGGCATCACCGTGGTCGGCGAAGGCGATGGCACTTACCTGAAACAGAAACTGGTGCCGTTCGGCGAATACGTGCCGTTGCAGGACATTCTTCGCGGGCTGATCGCTTTCTTCGACCTGCCGATGTCCGACTTCGCCCGGGGCCCCGCGGATCAACCTCTGTTGCAGGCCAAGGGTTATCAGATCGCTCCGTTCATTTGCTACGAAGTGGTGTATCCGGAGTTCGCCGCCAGCCTGTCCGCCCGCAGTGATCTGCTGCTGACAATCAGCAACGACACCTGGTTCGGAAAGTCGATTGGCCCGCTGCAACACTTGCAGATGGCACAAATGCGCGCACTGGAAGCCGGACGCTGGATGATTCGCGCCACCAACAACGGCGTGACCGGATTGATTAACCCGTTCGGGCAGATCACCGAACAGATTCCGCAGTTCGAGCAGGGCGTTTTGTACGGTGAGGTGGTACCGATGCACAACCTGACGCCGTATCTGCGATGGCGTTCGTGGCCGTTGATCATTGTCTGCTTGCTGCTGTTTGGCTGGGCTCTGATGGCCAGCCGGATGTCAAAAACCCTTTAAAAGCTTCGCGAGCAAGCCCGCTCCCACATTTGAAATGCATTCCAAATGTGGGAGCGGGCTTGCTCGCGAAGAGGCCATTAGCAACACTCAATCAATCGGCGACTGCTTCACTCCGGTAAAACAGTGAATACCCCACCTGCCCCACCGCCTCATTCAACAACTGGCCGCTCTGCCAGATCGACTTGAACTCCGGCATCCAGCCTCCCAGCGGCCGGGCGTTGTCCGTGCCGAGGAAACCCACCGGCGCCGGCACCACGTCAAATCCCGCCTGCTGAAAACTCCATACCGAACGCGGCATATGCCAGGCCTGTGTCACCACGACGACACGCTTGATCCCCTGCGGCAGCAGCATATCGGCGGTGAACTTAGCGTTTTCCCACGTAGTACGGCTCTCACCTTCCTGCCAACGCACAGTCACGCCGAAGTCATCGCGCAACGAATCCGCCATCAATTTCGCCTCGGTCGGCGGCGTACCGTAATGCAGGCCACCACTGGTCAGGATCGGTAAACCCGACGCCTTGGCCAGCCGCGCCGCATAGCGCTGACGTTCCAGCCCCACGCCGGTCGGCTGATCCTCGCCCCAGGCCAGATCGCCGCGCTCACGGCCCGAACCCAACACCACAATCGCATCGGCCCGCTGTGCCAGCGTCGCCCACTCGTCTCTGGCCAGCGGCGGCTCACGCTCAAGCGCCTTGGCGCCCCACTGCACGACCACCGGCAGGCTCATCAACCAGAACCCGCCAAAACCGATGGCGAAACACAATCCGGCCAGACGCGGACGGGAGCGGCGCAACCACCACGCGGCCAGCAACAGCAGTAATAAAATGCCGGGCGGCAATAGAAGTTGTTTGATGAAATAACGAAAAGGCATCGGGCATCTCCAAAGATGCCCGAAGCGTAAGAGTGTTAATAATGCGTGACAACCGATAGGTGGGATCCTGTTGAAAAAGATCCGTTTTTTGACCTGCCATGCGCTTACTTGGCCTGCAAAGAGCGAACCTTGACGGTGTCTCTGCCGGGCGTCCGGTCCTTGAGCCAGATGACCTTGGCTGAATGTGTTGCATCGAGCTGCTTCACTGCCTGCGACAAGCATCCGTGCGTTTCACGTTCGCGGCGATCCAGATAAGCCTTGACCAGTTCGAACTCGGCGGGGCTCAAGCCACGCAATTCCAGTTCCAGGGGGCGCTCATCGCGCAGCCGGCCAGCGGTTTTTGCAGCGTCCAGAGCCATGCCCAGACGATCCATCAACCGTTCGTACAACTCGGGTTTAGTAACGTTTTTTTGCTGTGACTCCACCATCCCTCACCTCATTGAAGATAAGACTCACTCCCCAGTTAGAGCTTAGCTTCGCTGCACAAACCGGCTGCACGCCGCGACCAACGGCCCTCGCCACGGATTGACCGGGCCAAACAGCTGTAATCAGGGTTTCCCTAGGCCAAGCGCGGTCATGTATGCTACGGCGCTTCCTGTCATTCCACTTCCAGCTCGTCCGGGCCATCCCGAATGCCGCGTTGAAGAGGATTAGGCCACCCCTATCCAGTACAAAAGTAGCCATGCACGAACAATATCAGCCCCGTGAGATCGAAGCCGCCGCCCAGTCGTTCTGGGATGAGCAAAAGTCCTTTGAAGTCAGTGAACAGCCAGGCAAGGAGACTTTCTACTGCCTGTCGATGTTCCCTTACCCCAGCGGCAAGCTACACATGGGGCACGTGCGCAACTACACCATCGGCGACGTGATCTCCCGCTACCAGCGCATGCAAGGCAAGAACGTTCTGCAACCGATGGGTTGGGACGCCTTCGGCATGCCGGCGGAAAACGCCGCGATGAAGAACAACGTAGCCCCGGCCAAGTGGACCTACGAAAACATCGCCTACATGAAATCCCAGCTGCGCAGCCTGGGCCTGGCGGTGGACTGGGCCCGCGAAGTCACCACCTGCAAACCGGATTACTACCGCTGGGAACAATGGCTGTTCACCCGCCTGTTCGAAAAAGGCGTGATTTACAAAAAAAGCGGCACCGTGAACTGGGACCCGGTCGATCAGACCGTTCTGGCCAACGAGCAGGTGATCGACGGTCGCGGCTGGCGTTCTGGCGCGCTGATCGAAAAGCGCGAAATCCCGATGTACTACTTCAAGATCACCGCGTACGCGGATGAGCTGCTGGAAAGCCTCGACGAACTGACTGGCTGGCCTGAACAGGTCAAGACCATGCAGCGCAACTGGATCGGCAAATCCCGCGGCATGGAAGTGCAGTTCCCATACAACGTCGATTCCATCGGCGAAAGCGGCGTATTGAAAGTCTTCACTACCCGTCCGGACACCCTGATCGGCGCGACCTACGTCGCCGTGGCTGCCGAGCATCATCTGGCCACTCTGGCTGCGCAGAACAACCCTGAGCTGCAAGCGTTCATCGCTGAATGCAAGGGCGGCAGCGTCGCTGAAGCCGACGTCGCCACTCAAGAGAAAAAAGGCCTGCCGACCGGCCTGTTCGTCGAGCACCCGCTGACCGGTGAAAAACTCCCGGTCTGGGTCGCCAACTATGTGCTGATGCACTACGGCGACGGCGCGGTCATGGCGGTGCCGGCTCACGACGAGCGTGATTTCGAGTTTGCCCACAAGTACAACCTGCCGATCAAATCGGTCGTGCGTACCAGCTCCGGCGAGACCAACCCGGCCCCGTGGCAAGACGCCTACGGCGAGCACGGCACCCTGATCAATTCCGGCGAGTTCGACGGTCTGGACTTCGCGGGCGCGTTCGACGCCATGGAAGTGGCCCTGATCAAGAAAGAACTCGGCGCCTCGCGCACCCAGTTCCGCCTGCGCGACTGGGGCATCAGCCGTCAGCGCTACTGGGGCTGCCCGATCCCGATCATCCACTGCGATGCGTGCGGTGACGTGCCGGTACCGGAAGATCAACTGCCCGTCGTGTTGCCGGAAGACGTGGTGCCGGATGGCGCCGGTTCGCCGCTGGCACGCATGCCCGAGTTTTACGAGTGCAGCTGCCCGAAATGTGGCCAGCCTGCCAAGCGTGAAACCGACACCATGGACACCTTCGTCGAGTCGTCGTGGTACTACGCCCGTTATGCCTCGCCGCACTTTGAAGGTGGCCTGGTCGAAAAATCCGCAGCCGACCACTGGCTGCCGGTGGATCAGTACATCGGCGGTATCGAACACGCCATCCTGCACCTGCTCTACGCGCGCTTCTTCCACAAGCTGATGCGTGACGAAGGTCTGGTGAGCTCCAACGAGCCGTTCAAGAACCTGCTGACCCAGGGCATGGTGATCGCCGAGACTTACTACCGCCGCGAAGCCAATGGTGCTTACACCTGGTTCAACCCGGCAGACGTCGAACTCGAGCGTGACAGCAAAGCGAAAGTGATCAGCGCCAAGTTGAAATCCGACGGCCTGCCGGTGGAAATCGGCGGTACCGAGAAGATGGCCAAGTCGAAGAACAACGGCGTCGACCCGCAGTCGATGATCGATCAGTTCGGCGCAGACACCTGCCGCCTGTTCATGATGTTCGCCTCGCCGCCCGACATGAGCGCTGAATGGTCAGACTCCGGCGTAGAGGGTTCGCACCGCTTCCTCAAGCGCGTCTGGCGTCTGGCTCAAGCCCACGTTACTCAGGGCCTGCCGGGCAAACTGGACATCGCCAGCCTGAACGACGAGCAGAAAGCCGTTCGCCGTGCGATCCACCTGGCCATCAAACAGGCCAGCCACGACGTCGGCCAGAACCACAAATTCAACACTGCCATCGCTCAAGTGATGACGCTGATGAACGTGCTGGAAAAAGCCGCGCAAGGCACCGAACAGGACCGCGCGCTGATTCACGAAGGCCTGGAAGCCGTCACACTGCTGTTGGCTCCGATCACGCCGCACATCAGCCACGAGCTGTGGAATCACTTGGGTCACGCTGACGCCGTGATCGACGCTGGCTGGCCGGCGGTGGATGACAGCGCGCTGGTACAAGACAGCCTGCAACTGGTCATTCAAGTGAACGGCAAGCTGCGTGGCCAGATCGACATGCCGGCCAGCGCAACCCGTGAAGAAGTCGAAGCGGCAGCGCGCGCCAACGAAAACGTACTGCGCTTCGTCGACGGCCTGACTATTCGTAAAGTGATCGTAGTGCCCGGGAAACTGGTCAATATTGTCGCCAGCTAATTGGATCGGGCGTCAGGTTCGCCTGGCGCCGAGTAAAACCTTTCGGGCCGCACGGTCGGCCCACCTGGTTTCAAGGGGAGCAACACAATGATCAAACGCAATCTGCTGGTGATGGGCCTCGCCGTCCTGTTGAGCGCCTGTGGTTTCCAGCTGCGCGGTACCGGCACCAACGAACTGGCGATCAAGGAACTCGACCTGAGTGCCCGCAACGCCTACGGCGATACCGTCACGCAACTGCGTCAGGTACTGGAGTCCAGCGGCGTCAAGGTTTACAGCGGCGCGCCGTACAAGCTCTATCTGGCTGACGAGCAGGAAAGCCAGCGCATCCTCAGCTACGCCGGTGCCGGCCGTACGGGCGAGTATCAGGTCAGCACTGTCCTGAGCTACGACATCCGTGGTGACAAAAACCTTTCGCTGCTGAGCGACAAACTTGAAGTGCAGAAAGTGTTCATTCACGACGGCAACAACCTCGTCGGCTCCGATCAGGAAGCCAACGACGCCCGTCGCGAGACCCGCCGCGAACTGGTTCAGCGCATGATGCTGCGCTTGCAACAGCTGACTCCGGACCAACTGCAGCAACTGCAGCAAGCCGCCAATGACCGGGCCAAGGCAGAAGCCGACGCGCTCGAAGCGGCGCAAAAGGCTGAAGCGCAAACCCCGCGTCAGTCGCCGCTCGAAGTACCGCAGCAGTAAGACGTTCGGGGCGCTCAGGCGCCCCGTTCGACCGATCTTATGAAGCTCGCTCCCGCTCAACTCAGCAAACACCTGCAGGGCTCCCTTGCGCCGGTCTACATCATCAGCGGCGATGACCCGCTGCTGTGTCAGGAAGCCGCCGACGCCATCCGCCGTGCTGCCCGCCAACAAGGTTTTGACGAACGTCAGGTATTTGCCGCCGACGCCAATTTCGATTGGGGCACGTTGTTGCAGGCCGGTGCCAGCATGTCGTTGTTCGCTGAAAAGCGCCTGCTGGAACTGCGTCTGCCATCAGGCAAACCCGGTGACAAGGGCGCGGCTGCGTTCATCGAATACTGTTCGCGTCCCGCTGAAGACACGGTGTTGCTGATCAGCTTGCCCAAGCTTGATGGCAGTGCGCAGAAGACCAAGTGGGGCAAGGCACTGGTTGAAGGCCAACAGACCCAGTTCATCCAGATATGGCCGGTGGATGCCAATCAACTGCCCAGCTGGATTCGTCAGCGCTTGTCTCAAGCCGGATTGTCGGCCAGCCAGGACGCCGTCGAACTGATTGCCGCACGCGTGGAGGGCAACTTGCTCGCCGCCGCGCAGGAAATCGAAAAGCTCAAACTGATGGCCGAAGGCGGGCAAATCACCGTCGAAACGGTGCAAGCCGCTGTCGCGGACAGTGCCCGCTTCGACGTGTTTGGCTTGACCGACGCCGTGCTCAACGGCGAACCGGCTCACGCCTTGCGCATGCTCGAAGGGCTGCGCGGTGAAGGTGTCGAGCCGCCCGTGATTCTCTGGGCATTGGCGCGAGAGCTACGCCTGCTGGCTAATATCTCGTTGCAATACAGCCAGGGCACTCCCCTGGACAAGGCCTTCAGTCAAGCGAAACCGCCGGTCTGGGACAAGCGCAAACCCTTGATGAGCAAAGCCCTGCAACGCTACTCGGCGCAACGCTGGGCACAGTTGTTGCTCGAAGCTCAGCGCATCGATGCGCAGATCAAGGGCCAGGCTGCCGGGTCGCCGTGGATGAGCCTGAGCCGGTTGGCGTTGTTGATGGCCGGTCAGCGCCTTTCGTTGCCTGCCGAGTAAGTCGTTCAACCGCACAACGGCCCTTCGCGAGCAAGCCCGCTCCCACACTTGACTGCATTCTCATAGCGGGAACTCGGTCGAATGTGGGAGCGGGCTTGCTCGCGAAAGCATCAGAACATTCCTACACAACAGAGACTGGACAGACGTCCAACATCGGCAGATTATTCGCCCCGCAACACTCACCCACCGAGAGATCCGTCATGAGCAAAAAGCCATCGAAACATGGCCCGAACAAGGCCAAATCCATCATCGCCCAACCCCTGTTCCGCAGCCGCCAGGAACGACCAACCAAGGGGAAAGGCAGCTATCGCCGCGAAGCCTTCCAGTCTGACAGCTGGGAGGCTTCTTACTTTCTGGCTGCTTGAAGCGCAGTACCCCTCGGTCATGTTAAGGTCTGCTCCTGATTCGTATCCCCTGGAACTGTGCATGCCCTTCAGTCTTTCCCGTCGTTGGCCCGTTCGCCAATTGATCGCCGCCACAAGCTTCATCCTGCTTGTCGCCTGCGCGGAAAAACCCACCGCCGCCGACGCCCAACCTCTCCAAGCCGCCCCTGTCGCCACGGCCCCAGCGATCATCCCGCCGGTAGTGCCGTCCGCCGACCCTCTCGATCTTCAGCCGACCCAGACCTTTGCCGAATGGCAGGCCGGTTTCCGCAAGGATGCGCTGGCCGCCGGGATCCGCGCCGATCTGTTTGATCGCGCGTTTGCCAATGTCAGCTTCGACGCCAGCGTTATTCGCGCCGACCGCAGTCAGCCGGAGTTCTCACGCCCCGTATGGGAGTACCTCGACGGCGCGCTCTCGCCGCTGCGGGTGCGCAAAGGCCAGGCGCTGATCAACCAGTACGCCGACATTCTGCAAAGCATCGAACAGCGTTATGGCGTGGATCGTCAGGCGCTGGTGTCAGTGTGGGGGATGGAAAGCAACTTCGGTCAGTTCCAGGGCAGCAAGTCGGTCATCAATTCGTTGGCCACCCTCGCTTACGAAGGCCGTCGGCCGGGCTTTGCCCATGCGCAATTGATCGCCGCCCTGCAAATTCTGCAACAGGGTGATATCACGCCAGAGAAAATGCTCGGTTCATGGGCTGGCGCGATGGGGCAGACCCAGTTCATCCCGACCACCTACAACACCCACGCCGTGGATTTCGATGGTGACGGTCGTCGCGACATCTGGGGCAGTCCGGCCGACGCGCTGGCCTCGACTGCACATTACCTGCAAAGCTCCGGCTGGCAGCGCGGCCAACCTTGGGGCTTCGAAGTACAACTCCCAGGCAGCTTCAATTACACGCTCGCTGACGGTGCCATTCGCAAAAGCGTGGCTGAGTGGCGTCAACTGGGCGTGATCATGCCCAATGGTGGTCAAGTGCCCGCAGGTACCGAACAACTGCCTGCCGCGCTGCTGCTGCCCGCCGGTTATCGTGGCCCGGCATTCCTGATCCTCGACAACTTCCGGGCGATCCTCAAGTACAACAACTCTTCGTCGTACGCGTTGGCGGTCAGCCTGTTGTCGGAGCGCTTCAGTGGTGGCGGTTTGATCAACGGCACTTGGCCAAAAGACGATCTGCCATTGAGCCGTACCGAGCGGGTTGAGCTGCAAAGCTTGCTGAGTGCGCGCAATTACGATGCCGGTACGGCCGACGGGATCATCGGCGCCAATACGCGCAAAGCGATTCGCAGTGCGCAGCAGGCATTTGGCTGGCCGGCGGACGGGTATCCGACGCACAAGCTGCTTGAGAGCCTTCGTACCCAGTAGTCAGATTTTCGCAAGGCGCATATCGCTTTCGCGAGCAAGCCCGTCCCCACAGTTGACCGCGTTCCAACACCAGAATGCGGTCGAATGTGGGAGCTGGCTTGCTCGCGAAGGCTGATTGACTGGCGGTGCTTATCTACCGACGGACAACCACATCCTGCTCCAGCATCAGTTCTTTTTTCCCCGCATCCAGCCGCACCAAAGCCCCCAGCGGCAACGTCAGGTTCGGATCACAATGCCCGCTGCGCCACCCGGACAACACCGGAATCCGCAACGGTTCAAAGGTCTGCTTGAGCAAGCGGTTCAACGCGTCGATATCCACCCCCGCGACATCCCCGACCAACACACCGCGCAACCTGGCCAATTTGCCGGCCAGACGCATCTGCGTCAGTAAGCGGTCGATGCGATACAACGGTTCGTTGATGTCCTCGATGAGCAGAATCACCCCTTCAACATCGATTTCAAAAGGCGTACCCAGGGTCGCAGCAATCATCGCCAGATTGCCGCCAAGCAAGCGCCCATGGGCGACGCCGGGTTCGACCGTGGTCAACGGATAAGCCGCCGGATGGCTCAGCACACTCCCCGCCTTCAATTGGCCGCGCAGCATGGCGAAGAACGACGTCACCGTCGGAGGCTCTTTGTCGCCTAACAAATCGGCATTGAGCAACGGCCCATGAAAGGTCACAAATCCTGCGTAACGACTGATGGCCAGATGCAACGCAGTGATGTCGCTGTAGCCTACAAACGGCTTGGCATGACGGCTCAACAGGTCGAAATCAATCCGGTCCAGCAGGCGCGGTGTACCGTAGCCGCCGCGCAAGCAGATGATCGCGTCGACCTCGGGGTCAGCGAACGCGGCGTGCAGATCGTTGAGGCGCACGTCATCGCTGCCAGCGAGATAGCCGTCCTTCTCGTAGACACCGGGAAATACCTTCAGCCCATAACCCCGGGCGCGCATCCATTGCACAGCTTTTTCGGTGTCCAGCGCACCGGGGCCGGCCGGCGCGATAACGCCGATCAGTCCTTCGGACGGCAGCGCCGGGACGGCTCTGTGGGGAAAAAGTGTATGGGTCGGTCGAACGGTCATCCATGGATCTCCCTGCGTGAAGTCGTGCTCACACAGTAGTCAGGAACGGCGACAAACAGAAGAGCGTCAGTCGCCCGCAGGTTGCAGGAAAATTAAACGCCCGTTGCAGGGCAGGCAAAAAAATGCCCGCAGGGCTTGAAGCCTTGCGGGCATTTTTTGTCCATCATTGCCGGATCAGGAACCCAGCAGCTCAGCCTTGACCAGCTTCGCCTGCTCGTCAGCGTGGTACGAAGACCGCACCAACGGACCCGACGCAACGTTCTTGAAGCCCATCTTGTAACCTTCTTCGGCGAACCAGGCGAAGGTGTCCGGGTGCACAAAACGCTGCACCGGCAAGTGGCTGCGCGACGGTTGCAGGTACTGGCCCAGCGTCAGCATGTCGATGTCGTGTTCGCGCATGCGCTTCATGACTTCGATGACTTCTTCGTCAGTCTCGCCCAGACCCAGCATCAGGCCGGATTTGGTCGGGATGTGCGGCATCATCTGCTTGAAGCGTTGCAGCAGGGTCAGCGACCACTGGTAGTCCGAACCCGGACGCGCAGCCTTGTACAGGCGCGGCACGGTTTCCAGGTTGTGGTTGAACACATCTGGCGGCTCGGCTGCAGTGATTTCCAGGGCGACGTCCATGCGGCCACGGTAATCCGGGACCAGGGTTTCCAGCTGCACGTTCGGCGACAGCTTGCGGATCTCGCGGATGCAGTCGGCAAAGTGCTGGGCACCGCCGTCGCGCAGGTCGTCGCGGTCAACCGAAGTGATCACCACGTACTTGAGCTTCAGGTCGGCGATGGCAATGGCCAGGCTTTGCGGTTCGTTGACGTCCAATGGTTTCGGACGACCGTGGCCAACGTCGCAGAACGGGCAGCGACGGGTGCAGATGTCACCCATGATCATGAACGTCGCGGTGCCACCGGAGAAGCACTCGCCCAGGTTCGGGCAGGATGCTTCTTCGCAAACGCTGTGCAGCTTGTGTTTGCGCAGCAGGCTCTTGATACGGTCGACTTCCGGGGAAACCGGGATGCGCACACGAATCCAGTCAGGCTTCTTCGGCAATTCGGTGGTCGGAATGATCTTTACCGGAATGCGTGCAACCTTTTCGGCGCCGCGCAGCTTGACGCCGGCTTCAACCTTGGGACGCGGGGCCGGGCGCTCGGTCACGTCGAGCGTCGGGATCATGGTTTGCACTGCATCAGTAGTCATATCAGTCGATTCCGCCCGTCAGGGTCGTCTGCTCAGCATAGTCGAGGTGTTTGACGAGCTGCGCGCGCAGCCGGGCACTTACCTCGGCAAATTCAATCGATCCTGCGTGATCGCTCAGCTGGGTCATCGCCAGCCCGGCATAGCCGCAGGGATTAATCCGTCGAAACGGTTCCAGGTTCATATCCACGTTCAGAGCCAGGCCATGAAAGGAACAACCGCGGCGAATCCGCAAACCCAGAGAAGCGATTTTCGCGCCATCGACGTACACGCCGGGAGCGTCTGGCTTGGCCGCTGCGGTCACCCCGTAGCTGGCCAGCAGTTCGATCAGGCAAAGCTCCATGCGACTCACCAGATCACGCACGCCGAAACCCAGCTTGCGTACATCCAGCAGCAAGTAGGCCACCAATTGGCCGGGGCCATGATAGGTCACCTGCCCGCCGCGATCGACCTGCACCACCGGGATATCCCCCGGCAGCAACAAGTGTTCGGCCTTGCCGGCCTGGCCCTGAGTGAACACCGGAGGGTGCTCAACGAGCCAGATTTCGTCAGCGGCATCGCTGCCGCGTTCGTTGGTAAACCGTTGCATGGCATGCCAGACCGGCTCATAAGCCATCTGGCCGAGCTCACGAAAGCCCAGCGTGCCAGACATCACAGCACCATGTGCACGAAACCGGTCGCACGCAACTCGCTGTTAATGTCGTACAGCTGTTCTTGACCGGTGGCGATGATGTGCAACTGGATAGTCGTGTATTTGCCGTTGGTGCTTTGACGTTCGTCGATGCGCTCATCATTGATGGTCGCGTGCTTTGTGACGATTGCGATGATCTTGTCTTTGTTGCCAACGCCAGTGTCGCTGATCACCTTGATCGGGTAATCAGTCTGGGGAAATTCGATCTTTGGCGCCTTTACTTCGGTATCGGTCATGGCGTAACGGCCTCTTAAGCCGTGGTAACGCGCATGGCCCCGCACCGGATAAGAGCAGGGCCATGCAGGTCAACACTAAATCAGTTGAACAAGCCGTAGAAGAATAGACGGATGCTATCCCACATGCGGCGGAAGATACCACCCTCCTCGACAGCGTCCAGAGCGATCAGGTCGGCGCTGTGCACAACCTTGTCTTCCAGTTTCACTTCGACTTTACCGATCACGTCGCCCTTGGCGATTGGCGCGGTCAGTTGTGGGTTCATGGTCATGCTGGCCGCAAGCTTTTTCAGCTGACCTTTGGGCAGGGTCATGGTCAGGTCTTCAGCCAGGCCGGCCTTGACTTGATTGGTGGTGCCTTTCCACACCGGGGCCTGAGCCAGTTCAGTACCTTTCTGATAGAAGGTCTGGGTTTCAAAGAAGCGGAAACCGTAGGTCAGCAGCTTCTGGGTTTCAGCGGCGCGAGCCACTTCGCTGTTGGTGCCGAACACGACGGCGATCAGGCGCTGGCCGTCGCGCACAGCCGAGGACACCATGCAGTAGCCGGCTTCTTCGGTGTGGCCGGTTTTCAGACCGTCAACGGTCTTGTCACGCCACAGCAGCAGGTTGCGGTTAGGCTGCTTGATGCCATTCCAGAAGAACTCTTTCTGCGAATAGATCGCATAGTGAGCCGGGTCTTCGTGGATGATCGCGCGAGCCAGGATCGCCATGTCGTGAGCCGACGAATAGTGCTCAGGATTCGGCAGACCGGTCGGGTTCATGAAGTGGGAATTGGTCATGCCCAGTTCCGAAGCGGTTTTGTTCATCAGGTCGGCGAAGGCGTCTTCGCTGCCGGCGATGTGCTCGGACAGCGCCACGCTCGCGTCGTTGCCGGACTGAATGATGATGCCGTGCAGCAGGTCGCTGACAGTGACCTGCGAACCCACCTTGATGAACATCCGCGATCCGCCGGTGCGCCAGGCGTTTTCGCTGACGGTAACCGGATCGTTTTCACCGATCTGGCCGCGACGGATTTCCAGCGTAGCGATGTATGCCGTCATCAGTTTGGTCAGGCTGGCCGGCGGCAGACGCTGATCACCGTTGTTTTCTACCAGCACGTTGCCGCTGCTGGCGTCCATCAGGACGTAGGCTTTGGCGGCCAGTTGAGGTGGCGACGGCATCATCTCGGCCGCGAAGGCGGCGGGCGAGAGGAGCAGCGGGACTAGCAGACACAGGCGTTTGGCAAAGGTGGTGATGTTCATCCGTCTCTCGAAATCGCTAATGGAAACTTGCCCTAGGGCAAAACTATTCAGACAGCCTTCTAACGGGCCATCGCGTGTTCAGTTGCTCACTCCAGTCACCCTTGCCGGGCTTTTATTCTTCGACGAGCCAACAACCTGATTCACCCCCCAATCGCTGGTGAATCGTCAATCAAGTCCTGCGTATTGCTTACTCCGAAACCACACTTGGCGAACCAAGGTTGGCCAGGCGGACGCTGTTCTGTACCTGGGCAATCTCACCCGGCGAACCGATCGGCCCCAGACGTACCCGGTGCAGGGTCTGCTGATTGCGCACGATCGAGCTGATGAACACCGGAGCGCTCACCATTCCGCTGAGCTTCGCCCTCAGGAGTTCTGCAGCGTCCGGGTTGGCGAACGCGCCCACCTGCAGATACTGGCCAGACGCTGGTGCAGAAGCGTTTTTTTTTGCATCGAGCTGAACCGGCACGACGGCCGCAGCGTGTTGCTGCACCGGCGGCGTCCATTGCTCGACGGTGCCGGCCGAGGCCGTGATCACCGGGGCGCTATTTTGCGCGACTTGCGGCTCGTTGAGCATCAAAGGTGCCGGACGGCCCTTGGCAGCCCACCATTGTTGCGGATCAATGCCTTCGACCTTGACCCGCGCGGTACCGGATTCGGCGTAACCCAGCTTCTTGGCGGCAGCGTAGGACAAATCGATGATGCGGTCGGAGTAGAACGGGCCGCGGTCGTTGACCCGCAGAATCACGCTCTTGTTGTTGTCCAGGTTGGTCACCCGAACGTAACTTGGCAGAGGCAAGGTCTTGTGGGCGGCACTCATGCCGTACAGGTCATAGACCTCGCCGTTGGCGGTGTTCTGGCCATGGAACTTGGTGCCATACCAGGACGCTGTGCCAGAAGCGACATACGACTTTGACTCTTGCAACGGGAAATAGGTTTTGCCCAGCACCGTGTAAGGGTTGGCCTTGTACGGGCCGGTGTGCAGGGTCGGCGTGGCATCAGGGATGCGCGAGACATCGACGTCCCACCAAGGCGCGCCGTCTTTGTGGGCACGGTTGATGTCCAGACCCGGCTGCGCACGCACAGCGGTAGACGGTGTCTTTTGAGTCGGGGAACGACTGGTCGAACAACTGGCAACCAGCACTGCCAGCGCAGCGAAAGCCACCAGTTTCAGGGGTTTATTGATAGGCAATGCCCGCATTACTTGACGCCCCGTGCTTGTACCAGCTTTTCAGACAGTTGATGTACGGCCATGGCGTACATCACGCTGCGGTTATAACGCGTGATCGCGTAGAAATTCTTCAGGCCCATCCAGTATTCAGGGCCGTTTTCGCCCTCGAGACGAAATGCAGTGACTGGCATGTCATCGCGCAGCGCATCATGACTCGACCAGCCCAGCGCTCGCAACTCCCCAACGGTTTTCGTCGGCTCGATACCCGTGGTCAGGCCTTCATCGACCTGCTCGCCACGTACGTCTGCACGGCTGACCACCGGCTCGCCGGCAACCCAACCGTGACGTTTGAAATAACTCGCGACGCTGCCGATCGCATCATCCGGATTGGTCCAGATATTGATGTGACCATCGCCGTCAAAATCCACCGCATAGGCGCGAAAGCTGCTCGGCATGAACTGCGGCAGGCCCATGGCACCTGCGTAAGAGCCTTTCAGGGTCAATGGGTCGACCTGCTCTTCGCGCGCCAGCAGCAGGAACTCACGCAGTTCCTTGCGGAAAAATTCGGCACGGGGAGGATAGTCGAATCCGAGCGTGGACAAGGCGTCGATCACCCGGAAATTACCGGTATTACGTCCGAAAAAGGTTTCAACGCCAATGATCGACACGATGACTTGCGCCGGCACGCCGTACTCCTGCTCGGCACGGGCCAGCGTGGCCTCATGCTGACGCCAGAAGTCGACACCACGGGCGATACGTGCGTCCGTGATGAACATCGGACGGTATTCTTTCCACTGCTTGACCCGCTCGGCGGGCCGGGAGATGGCGTCGAGAATCGACTGCTTGCGCTGCGCCTCGCGAAACACACCCATCAGTTGCTCACCGGCAAAGCCGTAGTCGCGGGTCATTTCACCGACGAACTCGGCCACCTGTGGCGAGCCTTCGTATTCGCCGGCCAGCGCTTCCTGCACGCTACCGAGGATGCCTACCAGGCCAACCCACGGCGCGCATCGAGTCGCCCAGCCACGCATTACTTGCATTGAAATCTTCACCTTATTCAAACCTGCGCGATCCACTTGCGATGGGTATGGATCGACATCAAAACCCCAAACGCTGACAGCAGTGTCACCAGCGAAGTTCCTCCGTAGCTAATGAACGGCAACGGCACCCCTACAACCGGTAACAGGCCACTGACCATACCGATGTTGACGAAAACGTAAACAAAAAACGTCATGGTCAACGCACCGGCGAGCAATTTGCCGAACAATGTTTGTGCCTGTGCCGTGATGACCAGTCCCCGGCCGATCAACAAAAGATAGATCAGCAGCAGCACGCAAATGCCCACCAGACCGAACTCTTCGCCAAGTACCGCGATGATGAAGTCGGTGTGACTTTCAGGCAGGAAGTCCAGATGCGATTGGGTACCGAGCAGCCAGCCCTTGCCGAACACGCCGCCGGAACCGATCGCCGCTTTCGACTGAATGATGTTCCAGCCCGTACCAAGCGGGTCGCTTTCCGGGTCAAGGAACGTCAGGATTCGCTGCTTCTGGTAGTCGTGCATGATGAAAAACCACATGGCGACCGCCACGGGTACGGCGGCGGCCAACACACTGAGAATCCAGCGCCAGCGCAACCCGCCCATGAACAGCACGAACGCTCCGCCCGCCAGAATCAGCAGCGAAGTACCGAGGTCCGGCTGACGCACGATCAGAATGAACGGCACCCCGATCAGCATCAAACTGATGCCGACATGCTTGAGTTGTGGCGGCAATGTCCGCTTCGACAAATACCAGGCGATGGTCGCCGGCATGAGGATTTTCATGAACTCGGAGGGCTGGAAGCGGATCACCCCGGGAATGTTGATCCAGCGTGTCGCGCCCATGGCGTTGTGGCCCATGATGTCCACCACCATCAGCAGCACCACCCCGATCACATAGCCGAGCGGCACCCAACGGGCCATGAAGCGCGGTTCGAACTGGGCGATGACGATCATCGACACCAGGCCGATGCCGAACGAAGTGGCCTGTTTGGCCAGCAGATCCCAGTTCTTGCCGCTGGCCGAATACAGCACGAACAGGCTGCCGGCGGCGAGAATCAGCAGCAGGATCAACAATGGGCCATCGATATGCAGTTTTTGCAGCAACGTCGCTCGGCGACGCATCACATCCTCGCTGGAGAGCATGCGATCAAAATTATTCATCACGGGCCGTAGCCTCCGCACTGATTGGACTGGCGTATTCGGCCTTCAAATGTCCGTCCTGATCCAGCAACCAGGCGTCCATGACCTGACGCACTACGGGCGCGGCAACACCGGAGCCGGACTCACCGTTCTCAACCATCACCGACACGACGATTCGTGGATCGTCGGCCGGGGCGAAACCGACGAACAACGCGTGGTCGCGATGGCGCTCCTGAACCTTGGAGCGGTCGTACTTTTCACCCTGCTTGATCGCGACCACCTGAGCGGTACCCGATTTGCCGGCGATCCGGTATTGCGCACCGATTGCCGCTTTGCGCGCGGTGCCCCGTGCACCGTGCATCACCTGCTGCATGCCGTGGTTGACCTTGTTCCAGTCTGACGGGTCACGCAGGATAATGTCCGGCATCGGGTTTTCGTCCACCGGTTTAACCCCTTCGAGGGTTTTGGCCAGGTGCGGCCGGTTCCACACGCCTTTGTTTGCTACCAGCGCCGTGGCTTGGGCCAACTGAAGCGGCGTCGCTTGCATATAGCCCTGGCCGATCCCCAGGATCAGCGTCTCGCCGGGGAACCACGCTTGCTTGCGTGTCGCCCGCTTCCACTCACGCGACGGCATCAGGCCTGGGGACTCTTCGAACATGTCCAGCGAGACCTTCTTGCCGATGCCGAACTTGTTCATGTAAGCCGACAGCCGATCAATGCCGAGCTTGTGGGCCAAGTCATAGAAGTAGGTGTCGTTGGACCGCATGATCGCTGTGTCGAGGTCGACGAAGCCGTCACCGGTGCGGTTCCAGTTGCGGTATTTGTGATCGTAGTTGGGCAGCATGTAGTAACCCGGGTCGAACACCCGGCTCGACGCCGTCACAACCCCCGAATCGAGACCGGCAATCGCCACCGCCGGTTTGATCGTCGAGCCCGGCGGGTACAAACCGCGCAGCACGCGGTTGAACAGAGGCCGGTCAATGGAATCACGCAACTCGGCGTACGCCTTGAAGCTGATCCCCGTAACGAACAGGTTCGGGTCAAAACTCGGCTGACTGACCATCGCCAGTACTTCGCCAGTTCTCGGATCGAGCGCGACCACCGCACCGCGACGCCCACCCAATGCCGCCTCGGCGGCTTCCTGCAACTTGATGTCCAGGCTCAGAACGATGTCCTTGCCGGGAATCGGATCGGTCCGTTTGAGCACACGCAAGACGCGGCCACGGGCGTTGGTCTCGACTTCCTCGTAACCCACCTGACCGTGTAACTCCGGCTCGTAGAAACGCTCGATGCCGGTCTTGCCGATGTGATGGGTGCCGCTGTAGTTGACCGGGTCGAGGCTTTTGAGTTCTTTCTCGTTGATCCGCCCCATGTAGCCCACCGAGTGCGCAAAATGCGCGCCCTGCGGATAGTGACGGACCAGTTGCGCAATCACTTCCACGCCCGGCAGACGGAACTGGTTCACGGCGATGCGGGCGATCTGCTCCTCCGTCAACTCGAACAGGATCGGTACCGGCTCGAACGGCCGACGCCCCTGACGCATGCGTTTCTCGAAGATCACCCGGTCTTCGGGCGTCAGTTCCAGCACTTGGACGATCACGTCGAGCACTTGCTGCCAGTCGCCGGAGCGCTCGCGGGTCATGCTCAGGCTGAAGCTGGGACGGTTGTCGGCCACCACCACGCCATTGCGGTCGAAAATCAGCCCACGCGTCGGCGGGATCGGCTGCACATGGACGCGGTTGTTCTCCGAGAGGGTCGAGTGGTACTCGTACTGGATCACCTGCAAGAAATAAAGCCGTGCGATAAGCACGCAGATCAGCGCCACCACCACAAAAGCCCCGAACACAACGCGGCCACGCACCAGGCGTGCGTCTTTTTCGTGGTCCTTGATGCGGATCGGCTGAGACATGAGGGCAGGCTTACTTGTGGTAAGGGTGACCGGACAGCACGGTCCAGGCACGGTACAACTGTTCGCCGATCAGAATTCGCACCAGCGGATGCGGCAGCGTCAGCGGCGACAACGACCAGCGCTGATCGGCACGAGCACAGACTTCCGGCGCCAGCCCTTCCGGGCCACCGACCATGAAGTTGACCGTGCGCGAATCCAGCCGCCAGCGGTCGAGTTCGACCGCCAGTTGCTCGGTGCTCCAGGGTTTGCCGTGGACTTCCAACGTGACAATCCGCTCGTTCTGCCCGACCTTGGCCAGCATGGCTTCGCCTTCCTGGCGGATGAAACGAGCCACGTCAGCATTTTTGCCACGGGTATTGAGCGGTATTTCCACCAGTTCCAGCGCCAGCTCGGACGGAAGACGCTTGGCATATTCATGCCAGCCTTCTTCCACCCACTTGGGCATGCGTGAACCGACGGCGATCAGTCGCAGTCGCACAGCGATCCCTTAGAGCTGGTCTTTGTTGAGCTTGGTGAAATGCTCGTGGGTGTTTTCCGGGCTGTGGTGTTTGGCGTCGGCCGCGCGGCTTTGCTCGGCACCGGCCCACAGGCGTTCCAGGTCGTAGAACTGACGCGCCGAGGCGGTCATCATGTGCACGATCACCAGATCCAGGTCGAGCAGCACCCAGTCGCTGTCGCCCTTGCCTTCTTCGCCCAGCGGCTTGGCGCCCTGCTTTTTGACTTCTTCGCGAACCTTATCCAGCATCGCGTTGATCTGGCGATTGGAAGTACCGGTGGCGATGATCATGTAGTCAGTGATGCTCTGCTTGTCGCGAACATCGATGATCTGGATGTCTTGCGCCTTGACGTCTTCCAGGGCAGCCACGGCCAGTTTGACCAGGTCGTCACCTTTCAGCGGCTCGTTGGTGTTGACCGGCTCTGGCAGCGGGGCGCTCTTGAACGTGCCTTTGCGCTTTACTTTGGTTTGGTCTTTGTCAGTCATATAAAACTCGTTTTGCTCATATTTTCGGCGGCTTGGCGACACGGTGATCCGTATCAGTGAAGCACGCCTTGTTCAGTTCGACGCACGGTAAAGACCGTGCGCATCGATGTAGGCCAGGACCGCGTCGGGCACCAGGAAACGTACCGACTTACCGCTGGCCAGCAGTTGACGGATCTGGGTGGCGGAAACCGCGAGCGGTGTCTGCCAGACGAATGCAATCTGTCCGCTCGGCCCTTTCAGGGCCAGCGGGTCGCTCACCGAACGCGCTGCCAGCAGGTTGCGCAAGGCATCCGGCGGTTCGCTGTCGGCGTCCGGGCGCTGTAGCACCAGGATGTGGCAATGCTGGAGCAACTCTTCCCAGCGATGCCAAGTGGGCAGGCCGCAAAATGCGTCCCAGCCCAAAAGCAGAAAAACCTGGGTCTCGGCGGCCATTTCGGCACGCATCAACTCCAGGGTATCAATGGTGTAGGACGGTTTGTCCCGCTGCAATTCGCGGGCGTCCACCACCAGCGGCGGCACTCCGGCCACCGCGCACTCGACCATCGCCAAGCGATCCTGCGCCGACACCTGCGGTGTATCGCGATGCGGCGGCCGCGCGCTCGGCGTCAGACGCAACTCATCCAGCGCCAGCGCTTCGGCCACTTCCAGCCCGCCGCGCAAATGGCCAATGTGCACCGGATCGAAGGTGCCGCCCAATATGCCAATGCGCAGTGGGCGGGGCTCGTTGCCCGATTGCATCGCGGTCAGGTCGAGGTCGGCCAAGTCAGACCGTCGCCTGGCCGCGTAACTGGCCATCACCTACCACGATGTACTTCTCGCAGGTCAATCCCTCGAGGCCCACCGGGCCGCGGGCGTGCAGCTTATCAGTAGAAATGCCGATCTCGGCACCCAATCCGTATTCAAATCCATCGGCGAAGCAGGTCGGCGTGTTGATCATCACCGACGCCGAATCGACTTCAGCCACAAACCGCCGCGTGTCTGCAAGGTTTTCGCTGACGATTGAGTCGGTGTGATGGGAGCCGTAATGGTTGATGTGTTCAATGGCCTGATCAAGCCCGTCGACCACACGGATCGACAGGATCGGCGCCAGATACTCGGTGTTCCAGTCGTCGTCACTGGCCGGCACGGCGTCGATGATCGCCCGGGTGCGCTCGCAACCGCGCAGTTCGACGCCTTTTTCGCGGAACTGGGCAGCCATCGATGGCAGAAAATCCTTGGCAACGGTTTGATCGACCAGCAAGGTCTCCATCGCGCCGCAGATGCCATACCGATAGGTCTTGGCGTTGAAGGCGATGCGCTGGGCTTTGGCCAGGTCGGCGTGTTCGCTGACATAGACGTGGCAGATGCCGTCCAGATGCTTGATCACCGGCACGCGTGCATCTCGGCTGATGCGCTCGATCAGACCACGGCCGCCGCGCGGCACGATCACGTCGACGTACTCGGGCATGGTGATCATCGCGCCAACGGCAGCGCGGTCAGTGGTTTCGACCACTTGCACCACGCCAGCAGGCAATTGCGCCTCTGCCAGACCGCGCTGGATGCATGCGGCAATCGCACGGTTGGAATGAATCGCTTCGGAGCCGCCGCGCAGGATGGTCGCATTGCCGGACTTCAGGCACAGGCTGGCGGCGTCGATGGTCACGTTGGGACGGGATTCGTAGATGATCCCGATCACGCCCAGCGGCACGCGCATCTTGCCGACCTGAATGCCCGACGGGCGAAAGCTCATGTCACGGATGGCGCCGACCGGGTCTGGCAGCGCAGCAACCTGACGCAGGCCGACGATCATGCCGTCAATGCGCGCTGGGGTGAGTTCCAGGCGCTCCAGCAATGCGGGCTCCAGACCATTGGCGCGACCGGCAGCCAGATCCTGTTCGTTGGCTGCCACCAGCTCGGCGCGTGCGGCGTCCAAAGCATTGGCAGCAGCCTGCAGGGCGCGGTTTTTCTGCGCGGTGCTGGCACGGCCGATGACCCGGGAAGCTTCGCGGGCGGCGCGACCCAATCGGGTCATGTAGTCAAGAACGGACTCAGTCATGGTCTGCTGGGGTCTTGGCGAAGAGGAAAGCGGCAGATTATAGCTGTCGCGTCCCGGGACTAACAGCGGTGACGGGCGGATGGTCGAAATGAACAGTGATTGGCCGATGTTCAGGCGTAATTAAGCCTTGGATTGTTATCATCACGACCTCCTCCGCCTGGATAAATATCGCCTGTCATGCCCAACCAGACCGCTCGTACCCGCGCCGAACACCTGCCGCAGGGACTCCCGGACGCTTTTTTCGACCGCGATGCCCAAGTACTGGCCAAGGATCTGCTCGGCAAAGTCATCCGCCATCGCGTTGGTGATTTGTGGCTGAGCGCGCGCATCATTGAAACCGAAGCGTATTACTGCGCGGAAAAAGGCAGTCATGCATCGCTCGGCTACACAGAAAAGCGTAAGGCTTTGTTTCTGGATGGCGGGCACATTTATATGTATTACGCACGCGGGGGCGATTCGCTGAACTTCAGCGCGCAAGGGCCGGGCAATGCGGTATTGATCAAATCGGCCTATCCGTGGGTCGATGAAATCAGTGGCCCGGCGAGTCTGGCGCAGATGCTGCTGAACAACCCTGATGCTCAGGGTCATGCGCGACCGTCGCAAAAGCTCTGCGCCGGACAGACGTTGCTGTGCAAAGCGCTGGGATTGAAGGTGCCGGTGTGGGACGCCAAGCGTTTCGATCATCAGGTGCTGCTGGTGGAGGACACGGGGCCTGCGCCCTCGCACGTTATTCAAACCACGAGATTGGGCATTCCCCATGGCCGTGACGAACACCTGATGTACCGCTTCGTCGACGCGACGTATGCGCAATGGTGTACGCGCAACCCGCTGCGACGGGGTCAGGTCGAAGGCCGGGATTATTTTGTATTGCCCTGAACACGCTCCCGCATTGAGCGGTGCGCAGTTGAAGGTTGAGCGCCCCATGGGCTATTTGAAGATTTGATGGAGTTTGTCTGTATGGGCCCATGGCTCGATAGCGTGACCGGTTGGCTGGCGGCCAATCCACAGTGGCTGGCCGCAGCGGTGTTCATTGTTGCCTTTGCCGAATGCCTGGCAATTGTCGGGCTGATCGTGCCCGGCACGGTGTTGCTGTTTGCCGTGACCGTTCTGGCCGGCAGCGGCGCGCTGTCGTTGAGCGAAACCTTGTTGCTGGGTTTCCTCGGCGGGATATCAGGTGATCTGGTCTCGTACTTCCTCGGCCGACACTTCCATCAGAACATCCGGCGACTGCCCGGATTGCGCCATCACCCGGAATGGATGGCCGGCGCCGAAACCTATTTTCAGCGCTACGGTATCGCCAGCCTGCTGGTCGGACGTTTCATCGGCCCGTTGCGGCCCATGCTGCCGATGGTTGCCGGGATGTGCGACATGCCCTTCCCGCGCTTCGCCGCCGTCAGCCTTCTGGCCGCCGCCGGCTGGAGTCTGGCCTACCTGCTGCCAGGTTGGGCCACCGGAGCAGCGATCCGCCTGCCATTGCCCGAAGGCTTCTGGCTTGAGGCCGGGATAGTCGCCGGCTGTATCGCAGCCATGGTCGGCCTCAGTGTAAACAGCAGCCTGCGCCGCCATCGCCGCGCAACGGTCTGGGTCAGCAGCATGAACCTGTTGATTCTGATCGGCCTGTTCATCGGCTATCCGCACCTGACAGCCCTCGACCAGGGCGTGATGACGCTGGTACAGGAACATCGTCAACCCGTGCTGGATGAAGTCGCGGTCACGCTCACTCTGATCGGCGAGTTCCGCAATATGCTGATGTTCAGCATCCTGCTGACCGTCCTGCTGTTGCTTTGTCGGCAGTGGCGTCAGGCGATTTTCGTCGGCAGCACCCTTCTCTGCACCGCGCTGGCCAACACCGCGACCAAACAGTTTTTCGCCCGGGTACGCCCGGACGTGCTGACCGACCCACTCACCAGTTACAGCATGCCCAGCGGCCACGCCTCGGGTTCGTTTGCCTTGTTCCTGGCCCTGGCCGTCCTCGCCGGACGCGGGCAGCCGTCACGCATGCGCCTGACGTGGCTGATGATCGGTTGCATTCCAGCCTCGGCAATTGCTCTGTCGCGCGTCTATCTGGGAGCGCACTGGCCGACGGATATTCTCGCCGGCGCCATGCTGGCCGCTGGCGTGTGTGCGGCGAGTCTGTGGCTGAGCCAGCGCAAATTACCGCTCAATGCAATGCCGGTCAAAGTCTGGTGGCTGATTCTGCCGGCCATGGTGACACTGTTCGGTTTTTTCGTACTGCGTCATTTGCCACATACCCTGTTGCGCTACGCCTACTAATAAATCGATTTACAACTATCACGCCCTCCACACTGCTCTTTAAGGAAACTTCCGACGAGAGCAGTGTTATCCCCCTACTCCAACTTACCGACGCCAAGTGAATATTCTTAATTCACAGCGCAAGAGCAGCGTCACACTTCGAACCCAACAATCAAAGTTACATATTTTGCTTGCGAACAAGGCAATGGCGCCTTTCATATCTCTGGAATTCAGTTAAATTCGACTCAACAACTTATTCAGCACAAACCCCCGCTTATCTTTTAAATAAATAAAAACAATCAAATACTTTCATATATTTAGCACTGAGTAATTCATGAGTCCGAAGTTACCTCGAAAACCCCCAAAATCAAACGTGGAAACGCCAGATTCAATGACGCCACCATCACGACGCCCCGACGTAGCGTTCGATCCTTTTGTACCCCATAGAGCCGGGTTCACTGATTCAACGAATTCATCTATAGAACCGGTCACAAGCACCGATCTTGCCCGGCAACCGGCTGTTGAAGTCATTCCCGCGCCGCGGCAAGGCTTTGCGCCCCGCACAAACGACGGTTCCGTGGGTGATTATTGGCTCTCAGAGAATTTTCTGCGCGGCATGAAACCCGCAGATGCAGAAGGTTTTCGCTGGGTCGTCGGGCGCAGGTTTGTCGACGTGGAATCCGAGGGAACGTTGCAAACCATGCATGCCGCCCTTGACGAGTCTGGCAACTATCGCGGCAAGTTTCTGACAGAGCGAACACCGTCGGGTCCAATCCTCTATAAAAACGACGGACACCCCACCTGGCGCCTGACGCAACAGGTCAGCGAAAGTCCCGTGGTCAGCCATGAGCGTCAGACGGAAAACATCGCCTTGCCCAAAAGGCCCGCGCCGCCAACCAGCGAGCTGCCAGATCTGACTTCCACCGCCAAGAGACCTCGCCCACTCGACACACCGACATACATTGATCAAAGCCGTTACTCGCCAACAGGCCGCTCTCCGGATTCGCAGGGTTATTACGAACTCAGGCCCGTCTTCGGTTCGAAGGACACCAACATGCTTTTTGCATTCAGGGATCAGTTCGCCAATTGGGTTCAGGTCGAACCGCCCGCCAACGGTTTCGGCTCACAACCCACTCACTTGAAGCAGTGGACCGATCACCAGCTATGGGAGGTCTACGGGATTCAAGGTCAGGACATCGCGCGTTTCAGGGCCCAAGCCCAGTCCAGTGGAAGACCTGCGCAATGGGCCGAGCCTCGCCCTACCCATAACCCGGTGACAGACTTACTGCGCAACTCCCTGCGCTGGATGCTGGCGGACTCAAGCCTCACGCAACGCGAGACGTTCCTGCAATCGTTCAACCTGCTGCCGAGCCAACTGATCCGTTTGCAGCGACACCTGCAGACCGAGCTGACAATGCCCCAATGGGCGCTGGCGCACAAACGCCTGACCGAAGACATCGACAATCCCCACCGACTCGATCTGCTGAGCCGCGATGCCGTCGAGGAGTTGAATCTCAAACGCAACGCACGTCACGACTGGTACAACCCCGAAACCAGCATGACATTCGAACTGCGTGAAGCACTCTTGAGCAAACTGGGTTATCTGCGCAACAAGTACAACTGCCTGTACCGGACCGACATCCCAGCGCTCTTTCGAGGCGACGAGCGTACGCCGTTCGAACTCGCCAATGACGACACCATGCTGCCTCGTTACCACCACGAACCCGGCGCTACCACTCACAAGCCGATGAGCGCGACCTTCAGCCTGAAAGAAGGCCAGATGTACGCCAGCGCGCCCGATCCCGAGTACTTGCAGTTCAACAGCCAGACCAACAAGTACCCGGGACGGGACGCCGACGCCAGCGACTCGGACAGTAATGCCAGTGACGCCAGCGACATAAAAAACGCCGACTCGTCAGACTGGTCCGAGGCCGAGAGCCCGATCGCCTGGGATTACGACCGCGATTACGAGCCCATCCGAACGCGGCAAAAGGAAATGTTCCTGTATGCCCTGGACACCCGCAACCTGGAAGTCGTCCCGCATGAAGAAAATTACCTGTTCAACTCCGCGGCGCGCCAGACGCCTCCGACCTGGTTTCCTTCCGACGATTTCGAGGGTTTGATTTCGGTCACCAGAAGCGGGCTTGAGGCGGACCGTATCTGGCTGTTGAACTCGACACTGACCAAGGGCGCCAAGGTCGAGGACATCACGCTACAAGCAGGCGCACGTGCCGAGCGCATCGAAGCTGCCACCCATGCGGGTCACCGCAATTACCCGGAATATGACCAACTGATCGACAAGGTCGAGGCGGCTGGCCTGCCGATACTCCGCCTGTCGGGCAACAAAAACGAGTTCGGTCATGACATCACCTGGCCCGGAGTCACGGGCACCTGAGGAATCATCAGTCACTCAAGTTCAGCGGCACACCGGTACGGAAACCGGACGTCATAGGTTCATCATTAAAGGATTAATACGTGTCAAAAATCATTGCTCCACCCCTGCACATTTCAAATGTCCAACCCATTGAGGTAACGCCCATTGATGCCTCGGCCAACCTCCATGCGCCACCGGCCGGCCGGGTGGACAGCGCAGCAACACTGGCAGTAACCGCACCGATACCCGACGCCGACGCGCCCTATCGACGCACACTCAAGTCCCTCGACAAACACTTCGGCCCACTGCGCATTGGTGAAGTGCTGACCAGTCGCGTCGAGCTCCAGGCCTTGGGTGCGATGGTCAATGGCCAGCCCATCAGCCCCGCCAACGCCGGCATGCAGGTAGCTGATCAAACCTTTCTGGACGGACTCAACTTCCACTCGGCGTCCGTCGAGAGCCGATTGAAGTCAGTCGATATTCCAGACAGCGGCGTGGTGGCGATGCTTTTCTATGAAATTGCCTGCAAGCGCTCGCCCGATGCCATGCCGCTGTTCGTCAGCGATACACCGCTGGCCTCCGGCAGTGCGATGGCGCAGCTCAATCAGCTGGGCCAGGCCGCGCAGAATCTGGATATTCACCGGGCCGATTCGTTTGACAACGCTCCTGGCTGGGTCAACGGGAGGGCAAGCTACCTGATGAATGGCTTCGGCGTGGGCCTGCAAGCATTCGGCATCTACAGCGGATTCATGGGGGTAATGGACGGAATCAAGAAAGGTGACGCAGGGGAAGCGATATTCCAGGGCGCGTCGATCGCCGCCGAGTTCGGCTCACTGATCATCGAACAGGGGTTTAACAAGGGTGGCGAAGCGATGCTCAGGCACGGCTCGACCACCTTCAAGCTTTTTCCTGGCACCTCGGCAGGCAAATACCTGAGTCGAGGTGCCGGACTGTTTGCCAGTGCGATCACCCTGCCCTTCGACATCATCAATGCCGTCAATTCCTTCAATGCGGCGGCGCAAGCAAAAGGCAAGGAAGCGCAGGATCATTACGTCAACGCGGGTGTGAGTGTAGCGGGCGCAGGTATCAGCCTGGTGCTGGGCGTGGCGGCGATCGCGGGGTTCGGCAGTACCGCCGGACCTGTCGGCCTCGTTGCCGCTGCGGTGCTTATATTCGGCTCGATGATTTACTCGGCAGCCCGAGTCGTGGACGACATCGATGACTACATCGAACTGAGCACCCGCGAACGCTTGCGCTCCGGCTGGTTCGCTTTTACCGGCAAGGATCTGGACAAGGAAGTCATGGATCGCTTCAAGCTCTCCAAAGGCTATCGTGACCACCAGGAACAGCTGGAGATGTCAGCCAAAGAGCTGCTCGACGGCGCCTACAAAAACGCCATCGAACACATTGTCGACGGCGCTTTCAAGGCTGAATTGAAGACAGTGGAACTCTGGCGCTATCAGTGGGACGAAAGCGCCGGCGAAAAACCGTTCAAACTCGACAGTCAGGCCGTCATCGTTGGTGCAGACGACGTGATTGATGCGGGCAACGGTCTGCCCGAGGATCTGAAAGGCAAAGTCAGCGGGACTGCTGGCGATGACAAAGGGGTTTTCTGGCGCCTGGGCGACGGCAATGACCGGGTCATCGGCGTCAAGGCCAAACCCAACCTGTTTGCCTATCGCGAGGGTCACAAGGCGCTGACCGGGGGCGACAAGAATGACGCGTTTTACCAGGAGGTCACCGAACAGGAACTTGATCGTCTGACCAAACCGGCTCATCTCAGCGTGCTGGATGGCGGCGCAGGCTCTGACACCCTGGCCTTCGAAGGCAGCCGTCCGCTCAGTGATACCCGCCACGTCGGCCACGACATCGACCTGCAAAGCGGCCAGGTGAAATTGCGCAGACTCGACGCGGCTGGCGATGCCGTCGAAGTCGCGCATCTCACCTCGATCGAGAACATCTCGACCTTGCGCAAAGGCACAAGCCACGTCACCGGAAACAACGACGCCAATCGAGTGGCGGCCAACGGTTACGACCGCATCAGCACGGGCGGCGGAAACGACAGAATCGACATCTTTGGCCCCGATTGTCATGTCGATGGCGGCAGCGGCACCGACCACTATTACATCGCCGACACCAACGCACGAACGACAATTGTCGAGGACGGCGAACAATCGAGCGTCATCGAATTCGGCTGGCCGAGAGAAATCATTCAGCGCTGGGAGATCGTCGGTACCTCGCTGATCGTCAGCTCGTTGCGCGACAGGGATGGGCGCGATCCCGAGCACGTACTGACCCTCAAAGACATCTACGAATCGATCGACGGACAGCGCCAGTTGAAAAATGGACGGTGGCTGTTCAGAACCCAGGACGGGTATGAACTGTTGCCGCTCCTGCCCCAGCAATTAGGTGAGTCGTTGAGCCAAGCGATTGAAGTCGCGCAGACCGTCAAGGGCCGACCCGCTCCCGCTGCCGACATTGTCAATCACGGTACCGTACTGATCACGGAGCAGGGTTCAAAACGGCATTTTGTGTCACGCGCAGACGGCAGGGTCGAATTTCTAGCCACGCGTCACACGCCGCTAACCTCCCGAGAGGTTTATCTCGACTTCAAGGATTCGGAAATTGTCAAAGTGGTCGTCAGTTATGACGTCGAAACGCTTAAAGGCGTATCGGGCAACACCCACTTGATCTACAAGGACATCAACCTCTCGATTTTGCTGCCATCAAAAGTGGTGGTGTTCAAAGGGATTATTCAGCCGATTACCGCCGCCACCGGCTACGGCGGCAGAAACAGCCTGAAAGTCACGACACCGCGCCTGATGCAAGACATTGCCGTGATCCTGCAGGACCAAGTGTCGTATCGACTTCAAGTTCCCTCACTGAACTACGAAGATGATGCCAAAAATCCCGGCAACAGGATTTACGCCACCCGTAGTTGCCTCAAGCGCCGCAATGGCAACTATCTGTGTATCCAGCCACGACTCGCAAAGGCCATTGCGCTGCCCCCGGCCCCCAGAAAGATTGTCATCGAACCCCGGCCCCACACCGGCATTTATCTGCTGGAAGGCCAGAGCTCAATTTACGATGTCTACCTGGCCAGCAACTCGATCATTCGCCTGTCCACCCCGCAAGCAGCGGCTGGAACTGCCGACGCCTCGACCTGGACTCTCTACAGCGAAACATTGACGGAAACGGTCACACGCGACGATATACGACTGGACTCCAACCGCTTGCGCGTCGGCAGTTGCGTCATCGAACTGCCAGGCATCGAGGGCAATATTGCGGTGGAGTCGATCAGCGTAGCGACCTCATCCGGCAATATTTATGAAGTGTCACTTCTGTTTGAAGTCATCCAGCTCTACGTTATCGACGCCCGACACTATTCCAGTATTGAAGCGCTGCAAGCCGATATCCGTGCGCATCAACAGCGCAGCGAACTGGCCGTAAAAGTTTACATAACAAATATCGGTTTAAAGACGGGAACCATCGGCACTGTGTATTACAGCTCGTTGAGGAACTACTGGGGTGTCGATACTGACCCACATGAGCCCATCAAACCCGAAGAGCTGACAATCGCGCCGGTCAGCCAGGCCTGAGCGCTCTCTTCTCAAATTTAAGGGCGCGCCGGTATGGATCTGATGGCCATGCCGGCCAACCCGATTCAGCCAATGGATGGCTGATTCACTGACATGGAGTCAAACCTTATGCGCAATAAACCCAAAGCCCCTCAACGCTCCCCAGCGGTCGATACAGCCCAACCGCCGCTCTCCCGCCCGAGTTCGCCCGAGGCCGGGGGGGACTATCTGGATTTCGGGCTACCTCCCCGTGTCAGGCCCCACGGTTCGGTCGATTGGAACGTATCGTCAGACGTGAGAACCGGCAATCCCACGCCTGAGACTTCGCACACACAAGCCCGCCTGTCGGTGACGCAGAGGGATGATCTTGCCCCGACGCAACCCAAGATCAGCCAATCTCCGCTGCAGGACTATGTCCAGCGCCCGCCGGCCAATCTCGCCGTCGATCACGATGCAGCTGGCCTGAGACTCTTCAAGGGCAGGTCTTTTGCCGACGTTGTCGGCGATAACGCGCAAAGCGACATCAAGACCGTGATGGTAGGGTTCGATGACAAAATGAAAGCCTACCGGGCCCAGTTGCCCAGTGAGCGAACCCCCTCCGGACCACCGCTTTATCGCATCGTCGAGAGCAATACCTGGAGCTTGCAAAAGCCGATTGATTACTACGACACCGAAAGGCTCGCGTTCTCCCATCTACCGGACGCACAAGGCTATTACGCCGTTTCCTTTCGCGATTTTTTTGACCGGAACAAAATGCACGATGGTTACGGGTTCGCCCTTCGCGATGAGCATGACAAATGGTTCAAGGTCGATCCGCTCGAAGCTCGGGGAGAGGCGTCCATTCCCTTGAAATTTGAACACTTGGCCGATGGCGACATCTGGAACATGTATCGCCTGCGAGGGGCAGAAACACTGGTCTTTCGGGACGAAGCGCAAGCCAGCGGCAAAGTGCCTGACTGGGTCCGACGCGTCCAGGAGCCAGACACGTTCAAATACGTGACAGGTTCATTGCGATTGCTCTATCCGCAAAAGTCCGCCATAGAATGCGAGCGACTGCTCAGAAGCTACAACCTGAGCGTCACTCAGCAGGTTCGTCTGAGGAAGGATCTGGACATCGGCTCGATCCCCGAATGGGCAGAACAGCACAAGCGACTGACCAACAGCGATGATGATCGGCGATTCGAGCAGATCGCGCAGGAACTTGACCCCTACATTGTCAGATTGAGAACCGAAGGCGAGCTCCCTTCCCGCGATTTACCCGACGTCAGGCAGCGCTATGAAGCCGAATTCCTCAACGGGTATTTAAAGCGTGCAGGCTATAAACAAAACCTGCACGGCTTCCTATACCGAACCGACATCCCTGCAATGTTCCGGGCCGATCTGCGAACGCCTTTTGAACTGGCGCGGGACAAACGCCTATTGAGATTGAGGGGCAACCCCTCCGACTCCACGACCCGATGGGCTTTTAGCGTGACATTCAGCCTGGCCGGTGTGTTGGACTACATGGGCTTTGGTTACTACTCCAACCCTCGAAATTACAACAGCCAGGCCAACCGGTATCCAGGACATATCAGTTCTGACAGCGATTCGCCGAGTGACCATCGATTTGAATCGGCAGGGGAATCTGATACGTCGTTTGAAATGGACCACTCGCGTGACTATCGATTGCTGCGGCGCAAACAGACACTTGGCTTCCTTTATGTCATCGACACTCGCGGTATCGAGGTGGTGCCCGGAGCGGAAAACGTTTACCTGAACAACAAGGATTTTGAAGCGGATCACATGGAAGGCCGCCTATCAATGCCTACGCGGGGTATCAGCGCAGAGAGGATCTGGCTGGTGCACTCGAATCGGAACAAGGCAGCAAGGGTTGAAGATGTCTTCCGACAGGCCGGTGATGACGCGAAGGCTATCGAGAAAGCCACGTGGGACGGAACCGACGGCAACTCAGTGTGGTATTCGGGCGAAACACCTTATGACCGCTTGATCAATCGGGTAGCCGATTCCGGCGGCGTGATCCTGCATTTGCCGAAAGGCGAATTCACGCTCTCCGGCGACGTTGTCTGGCCCGTTCCCGAGCACTCCAGGCCTTGACCGTATAGCGAACCAACACACATACGCGCCAGCCATCTCAGTTGTGACTGGCGCTGCTTTCGCGCAAAAGAACGCTACAAACCCGGCAGCCTATGGACAGGCAGCTTTATCCAAAAAAGGAGTTTTATTGCATGCGACCCAAACCGGGCTCACCCCCAAAATCAAAGATGGATACACCCGGCCCCTCGGCCCCCCGCCCAATCACACCTGGCAACAGGCCAAACGATCCGGATTTCCACCTGCCCGGTCGACTCAGCCCTGGCAGCTCGAACGAGTTCTCGGCCGCAGTGAGAGCCGACCGCCCGACCGCAGGGACCGCGCACCAAGGGATCACTGTCACCGTCACGCCGATGCCCGATGTCGTTGCGCCCCGGCCTGCTGTCACGACCTCTCCTCTGGAGCCCTACGTATTGAACGTCGGGAGCCATCTACCCGCGCCGGCTGCAGACGGACTGAGAACCTACAATGGCAGACAATTTGCGGACGTCAGCAGCGATGATCCAGACACCGGCATCCAGACGGTCATGGTGATGTACCACGCCCCCATGAAAGCCTATCGGGCAAAGTCGCTGAACAAACGTGATCTATGGGGCCCACCGCTTTACCGAATGGCCGACAGCAATGCCTGGAGTCTGAAAAAACCGAGTGAGTACTATGACCTCCGTCAGCACACCATTTCCCAGCTTCCAGATCACCAAGGCTACTATTCGGTTCGGCGCCACAGTGAGGCTGACCCCAATCTTTTTTATCCGGGAACCGGTTACGCCTTCAGGGATGAAAAACAAAGGTGGGTCAAGGTCGACCCGCTTGAAGCTCGGGGAGATCGTTCTTTAACCGTGAAACTTGAGCAATGGACCGACGGCGATATCTGGCGCATGTATCGCTTGCAGGGTGCAGAGGCGTGGGTGTTTCGTAATGAGGCGCAAGTCAGCGGCACGGCGCCTGACTGGGCCCGCCGCTTCAAGGGCGTGAAAGCGCACGACTATCTGGTTGATTCGCTAAGGTGGCTCCATCCACAAATGTCTGCCACTGAGCGTGCGCAATGGCTGCGCAGCTACAACTTGACCGTGGCACAGCAGATCCGCCTGCGTCAGGAGCTGGAAAGCGGACCGTTTCCCGAATGGGCGGAACAACACAAACGCTTGACTCAAAACAAGGATGACAACCAGCGGTTTAGCCTGATCGCACAAGAATTGGAGCCCTACCTTCTCAAGTTGAGAAATCATGGCTTCGAGTATGTGAAGGATCTACCTCCCGCACAGCAACGATATGAAGCCGAGTTTCTGAAAAACTACACAGACCATGCGGGGTATCAGCGCAATGTGCATCTCGCTTTGTATCGAACCGACATCCCCGCCATGTTCCGGGGCGACCACCGCACGCCTTTCGAGTTGGCACGGGATAAACGCATGGTCAGGCTCAAGGGCAATCCCTCTGGCGTCACCACAAAATGGGCTTTGAGTGCGACATTCAGTCTGGGCAAGGCCTTGTGGTACAAAACCGAGTTGGGTGGATACTCCCACCCCCTGCATTACAACTCCCAGGCCAATCGGTATCCGGGCAAGATTTCTGATGGCGATATCTCACCCGGTAGTCGCGATGGTTCGGATGCAGAATCTGACACCTCGTTTGAACTGGATTACTCCAAAGACTACCCACTGGTTCGGCGCCAGCAGACCCAAGGCTTCCTTTATGTCATCGATACCCGCGGCATCGAAGTCGTACCCGGCGCGGAAAACCGCTACCTGAACAATCTGGATTTTGAAGCAGATCCGACAGAGGGGCGCCTGTCGATGCCGACACGGGGCATCAGTGCGCAGAGGCTCTGGCTGGTGAACTCGCAACTGACCCGTGCAGCGTGCGTCGAGGATGTATTCAAATGTGCCGGCGGCAGTGTCAGCGCTATCGAGAAAGCAACCTGGAACGGAACGCTCACTTACAGCGAGCAAGGCACCACGGTTTATGACGCGCTGATAGACCGAGTAGGCGCCGATGGCGCGAAGGTACTGTTCTTGCCGAAAGGACGCGACACATTTGCAGGTGACATCACCTGGCCGACACCCGAGCATGAAAAACCTTGAACTGAAGCCAACGGTTTGACCGAATGAATCGCGCCATACCTCTAATCGAGGCATGGCGCTTTTTTATCAGGTAACGGCAGAAAGTTTTTCAACAACTTTAATTACAAACACGGCAGAACTGTAATTAAAAGCATCATGCTTCGACGGATTGGGGTTTACATTCAGGAACGTGCTCATCCCCTTGACCACACGGTGATACAAAGGCCTGTTATTCGACTCACTGCCCAAACCAATATAGGCCGCCCCGGATTCGATATCGCTGAAAGTAGTGCTCGACGCCCCAAGCTTATTGATCGAAAAATAATCCGTTTTACCAGCAGTGCTGGCCAATAGATTATGTGTTTTGTTTTCGAAGGTTAATCTGGCGTTATCAAACTCGCCTCGCTGCACTACATGAATCGCGTATCGGTCGTCCTGTGCAACAAACTTCAACAGTAAAGGCTCGTCGTGTTCGTGATCAGCAAGGGTGAGCAAACTGGCGACACGCGAATCTGCCAGGCTAACTTCGGCATCCAGTTGCTCGCGTTTGGTAAGACGCGGCCTGCGTAAACGTTGTTGGAGACATTGTTGATTCAGTACTACCGGCAAACCGTCAAGGTAAAGGTTTGCAGTAAATGTGATGTCGGTGTTTATCGATACAGTCATAAAATTTCCATCCATGGACGCACTGGCGCCGTGATTATCACGGCGCCAGGCCATCTGAAAAAACAGTCAGGCGGTAGCCGCTGCCACTACGGCTTTCGCGGTTGCAGACATACGCGGAACTTCACTGACAGGAATCTTTTCAGATTTTCGCTTACGCCGCGCAACCACCATCAAATCTGCATAGACGGAGGCCGCTTCAATCACATTGGCAACATTATGATCAACCCCAGCATGTTTCAAAATATACTTGCCAGCGATGTCATCCCAAAACGCCCATTCATCTTCATATACCGTCATGACGTCTTCCTTATTATTGTTCATGTCACCCGCTTCCTGCGGGGAACTTGAACTTAAAATAAAGACAAGTGCAAAACAATACTGGCAGGCATTGTGAGTTGATTCAAAGTACAACTAGGCGAACAGTGCTCCCTGTAATTCATCGAGCAACGCCTGGATAGCATCCAGACGTTGTTGTGGATCATCGAGTTGCAGCAGATCGATCTTGTCTTCCTCGGCGAACGGAAGCAGATAGGCCAACTGATTGGCGAGCGACTGCTGACCCGGCGCATCAGTGCCCATGTTCAACGCCTCGACCATCGGGTGTTCGGCCAAAGCCTTGAGCAAGGCAACCAGGTCGGCGTCCTCGTCCTGCAACGGTTGCTCGGGATCGTCGTCCAGCCACTCGACGTCGGCGAGGATCAACTGATCGCGCTGCACGTCGGTGCGCAGCACATTGAAACGCCGTCCACCCTGTACACGAATGCCCAACAGCCCATTGTCCTGCTGCTGGAAATCGGTGATCCGCGCCTCGCACCCGACCAAGGCAAAACCTTGCGGCGCAACGCCGACTTCATGGCCGTCGAGGATGCACACCACGCCAAAGCCACCGCCCTGTTTCATGCAGCGACCGATCATGTCCAGGTAGCGCGCCTCGAAGATCTGCAAGTCGAGGTTGCAGCCAGGAAACAGCACTGTGTTCAGCGGGAAAAGCGGCAGACTCATAGACATTTCCTTACACCACCATCGACACCGCCAACGGCAGGAACACCGCCGTGGCCACGCCCATCAGACTCATCGCCAGCGCCGCGAAGGCGCCGCACTCATCACTTTCCTGCAACGCCACCGAAGTGCCGACCGCATGCGCGGTCATGCCCAGCGCCATGCCGCGCGCCTCGGGGCTGTGCACACCGAGCCGGGTCAACAACGCCGGGCCGAAGATTGCACCGATCACCCCGGTGATCAACACAAACACCGCCGCCAATGCGGCGACACCGCCGATCTGCTCGGCCACCAGCATGGCGATCGGCGAAGTCACCGACTTGGGTGCCATGGTCATCAGGATCATGTGATCGGCGCCGAACCACCAGCCCAGCAAAACGCCCATCCCCGTGGCAACCACCCCACCTATCACCAGCGTAGTAAAAATCGGCCAGAACAATTGGCGAATGCGTTTGAGGTTCAGATACAGCGGCACCGCCAGCGCCACGGTCGCCGGCCCCAGCAGAATGCTGAGGATCTCGGTGCTCTTGCGGTATTCGGCGTACGTCAGGCCACAGCCCACCAGCACACCGATCACCAACAGCATGGAGACCAGCACCGGTTGCAAAAAGATCCAGCGGGTTTTCTCGAACGCCGCCAGCACGAGTTGATAGGCACCGAGGGTGATGCCAATGCCGAACAGCGGATGGTGGATCACGGAATCCCAGGCACCTTGCCAGTCGAAAAGCATCAGGACTCCTCCGAGCGGTGCGTGTGACGCCTGACCATGCGCTGCATCAGCACCCCGGCGAAGGCCATCGACAGAATCAACGACACCACCAGTGCGCCGACAATCGCCCAGAAGTCGGCGGCAATCGCCGCGGCGTAAACCATCACGCCCACTGCCGGTGGCACCAGCAGCAACGGCAGATAACGCAGCAGGCTAGCGGCCGCGAGGTTCAGCGGTTCGTCGACCTCACCACGCATGATCAGGAACACCAGCAACAGCAGCAGGCCGATGATCGGCCCCGGCAGCACCGGCAACAGCAAGTGATTGAGCGCCGTGCCGAGCAATTGAAACAGCACCAGCAGGGTCAGGCCACGTAGCAACATCCGACATCTCCGTCTTACTTTCCGCCCAGCAGGGGCTCGGCATTATAAGCACGCCTGCGCTATGGATCGGCATTCGCCAAAAGCATGGTCAGTTGACCTGAGCAAATCGCCATGATGATCTACAGTGGTTCGCAGGGCGGTCAAATCCCCCACCTGAAAAACTATAAAACCGATGAACCCAAGGAGAGTCTCAATGCCCTATGTTCCCGTTGCAGAGCTCAAAGATTATGTCGGCAAGGAACTCGGACGTTCCGAATGGCTCACCATCGATCAGGAGCGCATCAACCTGTTCGCCGAAGCCACCGGGGATTATCAGTTCATTCACGTCGACCCGGTCAAAGCCGCGCAAACGCCATTTGGCAGCACCATTGCCCACGGTTTCCTGTCGTTGTCGCTGATCCCCAAATTGATGGAAGACATCCTCGTGCTGCCGCAAGGCGTGAAGATGGTGGTCAACTATGGCCTCGACAGCGTGCGTTTCATCCAGCCAGTGAAGGTCAATTCCAAAGTTCGCCTGAAGGTCGATCTGGGCGAAGTGACCGAGAAAAAACCCGGTCAATGGCTGCTCAAAGCCACCGCGACACTGGAGATAGAAGGCTCGGACAAACCGGCCTACATCGCCGAACCCCTGTCGCTCTGCTTCGTTTAAGCGCCGGGATGCGAAGCAGCGCACGCTGTTTCGCATCCACTGTCTTACCGGCGGCTGTATAAGGTCACATAGCTGCGGCATACTCGGTCGCCTAATTGCCCGGATCCCGCTATGCGCTCACTCGCGACTCTTGCCCCCCTTGCCTTGACCCTGTTGCTTGCCGCTTGCGGCGACGGCGAATCGCTGTTGCCTCCCGATGCGCGGCTGCCGGATGGCGGACGCTATCGCGGTGAACTGGTCGACGGCTTGCTGCAAGGCCAAGGGCGCGTCGACTACCCCAACGGCAGTTGGTACGCCGGGCAGTTCGACAAGGGTCAGTGGCATGGTCAGGGCGAATGGCATGGCAGCAATGGCGAGGTCTATCGCGGCCAGTTCCAGCAAGGTCTGTTCGACGGCCAGGGCAGCCTGACCACCAACGCAAGCAGTTACACCGGGGGCTTCAAGCAGGGCCGACGGGACGGCGAAGGCACCCTGAAAGAAAACGCCATGACCTACCGTGGCGAGTTCAAGACTGATCAATATTCCGGGCTCGGCCGTCTCGAAATGGACGATGGCAGTTCCTATCAAGGCCAGTTCTCCCACGGCAAACCCAACGGCGAAGGCCAGCGTGGCGACTCCAGTGGCAACTCGTTCACCGGCCATTTCGTCAATGGTCAACTGGAAGGCAACGGCACCTTCAACAGCGCCGACGGTGACGTCTACGTCGGTGGTTTCAAGAACAACCAGTTGCACGGCAAGGGCCGCTACGAAAACGCCGACGGCGACGTGTGGCTCGGCCAGTTCAAGGAAGGCGCGCTGACCGGCAAGGGTGAACTGATCGGCGCCGACGGCAGCCATTACGTGGGCGAATTCAACGACTGGCGCTTCAGCGGTCAGGGACGCTTGAATCTGTCTGATGGCAGCTTTTACATCGGTGGTTTCGACAGCGACAGTTATTCCGGGCGCGGCACCCTGGTGCTGACCGATGGCAGCGTGATGAGCGGCACCTGGGTCAATGGCCAGCGAGTACGCGATGCCGACGGCAAGTTGCTGCCCGACATCCTCGAACTCGGCTTGCTGGCCCAGGGCCGCTTGCTTGATGACGCCTTGGCGGCCATCCCGGCCTCAACGCCAGCGGTTGAGCTGTACTCCCTGACCTTGGGCGGCGACGGCAAGCAAAGCGTGTTCCTGCGCGAATCCGATTACGTCGCCAACATGCTCAAAACGCGATTTGGGGCTTATGGCCAGATCCGTCTGGTCAACCACCGCGACCACCTCGCCGACCGACCGATGGCGACCCGGGAAAATCTGCGCCGCGCCGCGCAAACCCTCGCCGAACGCAGCGGCCCGGAAGACCTGCTGTTTATCTACCTGACCAGCCACGGCACCGCCGAACACGAACTGGTACTCGACCAGCCGCGCATGGAACTGGCCGACCTGCCCGCCGACGAACTCGCCGCAGTGCTGGCACCGCTGAAAAACCGCGACAAGATCATCGTGATTTCAGCGTGCTACTCCGGCGGTTTCATCCCGGCTCTCAAAGACGAACGCACGCTGATCATGACGGCTTCGCGCGCCGATCGCGTGTCCTTTGGCTGCTCCGAAGAAGCCAACTTCACCTACTTTGGCGATGCGCTGTTCGCCCAGGCGCTGAACCAGACCGACGATCTCGAACACGCCTTCAAACTGGCCAAAGCCACCGTCGCCGAGCGTGAACTGGCGGACAATTTCGAAGCCTCGGAGCCACAAATCTGGGCGCCGAAAACCGTGCTGTCACATTGGCAACTGCTGCGTAAACAGCAAGCCAGGAAAGCGTTGCAAAGTGCTGCATTGAACGACGCAGCGATAAAGAGCAACTAAGCTGAACAGTATCAAGGGAGAGACACTATGTACTTGACGCCTCAGCACGTATTGCTTGCCGGAGCCACCGGTTTGACCGGTGAACACCTACTCGACCGTTTGCTCAACGAGCCAACGATTTCTCGCGTGCTCGCCCCTTCCCGTCGACCATTGGCGGAACACCCGCATCTGGAAAACCCGGTCGGCGACCCGCAGGTTTTTCTGCCGCAACTCAGCGGCCGTGTCGACATCGCCTATTGCTGCCTCGGCACCACCATCAAACAGGCCGGCTCCGAAGCAGCCTTTCGTGCGGTCGACCTGGACATGGTGGTGGCGTTCGCCAAACGCGCACGGGAGATGGGCGCACGGCACCTGATCGTGATCAGCGCACTGGGCGCCGATCCGAAATCATCGATTTTCTACAATCGGGTCAAGGGTGAAATGGAACAGGCATTGCGCGCGCAAGGCTGGCCGCAACTGACCATTTGCCGACCATCGCTGCTGCTCGGTGAACGCACCGAACCGCGTCTGGGCGAGCAACTGGCGGCGCCGTTTTCGAAACTGATCCCCGGTAAATACCGTGGCATCGAGGCCTGCCAACTGGCCAGAGCCATGTGGCGCCTGGCGCTGGAAGAACAGGATGGGGTGCGGGTGATTGAGTCAGATGAGTTGCGCAAGCTTGGCAAGTAGTTTTGTGGTGTCTGGGCTGACCTCTTCGCGAGCAAGCCCGCACACACACAGTAATCTTCCGCGAACAAAAACTTGGCGTACGACTCTATCCCTGTGGGAGCGTGGCTTGCCCGCAAATGGAGTGCGAGCACTCCCCTACAATCCACCAGTCGCCTGAAACCCCACACCAATCACCGTGAGCAACGACAACGGCAGTAACAGAGTATCGAGCAAAGCGCTGACTGGCAGATCCACGCCCGGATAGCTCGGCGCCTCAGCCCCGAATCGATCCATCGCGCAACACCCGCCATTGATCGCATACAAGTCCAGCCGCGTACCGGCATACACCACCGGCGCCCCCGGCTTGGCGGCATCGAGCGTGCGCGCCGTAGCACAACCGGCCAGTTGCAGCGCCAGCACAACGATCAGCAGCTTATTCATCGCTGCTCAGATGATGCTCGCCCCAACGCGGCAGCATGTCTTGGGGAATGCCCAGCAGATTGAGAATCCGCGCCACGACGAAGTCGATCAGGTCATCGATGGTCTGCGGCTGATGATAGAAACCCGGCGACGCCGGCAGGATGGTCACGCCCATGTTCGACAACTTGAGCATGTGCTCCAGATGAATGCTCGAATACGGCGCCTCACGCGGGACCAGAATCAACTGGCGGCGCTCCTTTAGCGTCACGTCGGCGGCGCGCTCGATCAGGTTGTTGCAGGCCCCGGTGGCAATCGCCGACAGCGTGCCGGTGGAGCATGGCACGACGACCATCGCCGCAGGTGCACCGGAGCCGGAGGCCACCGGCGACATCCAGTCTTCCTTGCCATACACGCGAATCTGCCCGGCGGCCGCTCCGGTGTATTCGGTGAGAAATGCCTGCATCGTCTGCGGTTTGGGCGGCAGCGACACATCGGTCTCGGTGGCCATCACCAGTTGCGCAGCCTTGGAGATCAGGAAGTGCACTTCGCGATCTTCACGCACCAGACAATCGAGCAGGCGCAAACCGTACTGCGCGCCTGAAGCGCCGGTCATTGCCAGCGTGATGCGTTCGGGGCCATTGCTCTCCAAACGAGTGTTCATTGCAGCGCCTCGGCGAGTTTGCCGTGCAGGCCGCCGAAGCCGCCGTTGCTCATGATCACGACGTGAGTGCCGGGCTGAGCCTGGCTCTTCACCCGTTCGATAATGCCTTCCAGTGAATCGCTGACAATCGACGGCACCGTGCACAACGCAGCGGTGGCGGCCAGATCCCAGCCGAGGTTGGCCGGCGCGTACCAGATCACCTGATCGGCATCGACCACGCTGTCCGGCAAGCCGTCACGGTGAGCGCCGAGCTTCATCGAGTTGGAACGCGGCTCGATGATCGCGATCAAGGGCGCATCGCCGATGCGCTTGCGCAAGCCGTCGAGGGTGGTGGCAATCGCCGTCGGATGGTGGGCGAAGTCGTCATAGATGGTGATGCCGCGCACCTCAGCGACTTTTTCCATCCGCCGTTTGACGTTCTTGAAGGCGCTCAGCCCGGCAATGCCCATCGTCGGCACCACGCCAACATGACGCGCCGCCGCCAGCGCGGCCAAGGCGTTGGCCACGTTGTGCTGACCGGTCAGCTCCCACTCGACGGTGCCTTGGGACACGCCTTCGAACATGACTTCGAACGCCGAACCGTCGTCTTTCAGCAACTTGACCTGCCACTGCCCCCCAACACCGGTGGTTTGCACCGGGGTCCAGCAGCCCATCTCGATCACACGCTGCAAGGCAGGTTCGGTGGTCGGATGAATGACCAGGCCTTCACTCGGGATCGTGCGCACCAGATGGTGGAATTGCCGCTCGATCGCTGGCAGATCCGGGAAGATGTCCGCGTGATCGAACTCAAGGTTATTGAGGATCGCCGTACGCGGGCGGTAGTGAACGAACTTCGAGCGTTTGTCGAAGAAGGCGCTGTCGTACTCGTCAGCCTCGATCACAAAGAACGGCGTGCCACCCAAGCGTGCGGACACCGAGAAGTTCTGCGGCACGCCGCCGATCAGGAAACCCGGGCTCATGCCGGCGTGTTCCAGCACCCAGGCAAGCATGCTGCTGGTGGTGGTTTTGCCATGGGTACCGGCGACGGCCAGCACCCAGCGACCTTGCAGCACATGATCGGCCAGCCACTGCGGGCCGGACACGTACGGCAGGCCTTTGTTCAGCACATATTCCACCGCCGGATTGCCGCGGGACATGGCGTTGCCGATCACCACCAGATCCGGTGCCGGATCGAGCTGGGCCGGGTCGTAGCCCTGAGTCAGCACAATGCCTTGGGCCTCAAGCTGCGTGCTCATCGGCGGATAGACGTTGGCGTCGGAGCCGGTCACATGATGGCCCAACTCTTTGGCCAGAACCGCCATCGAGCCCATGAAAGTCCCGCAGATACCCAGAATATGAATGTGCATAGTCGACCTCGTAAAACATGGCCGCAGGTTAGCGTAGGGAGGGGGAAATCGCACCTTGTGTTTCGCGCCTTCGCGAGCAAGCCCGCTCCCACAAACTCAGCGCCGTCCTTGTGACAGCGGGCTGCTCGCGAATGGCGCGACTCGGTTTAGCGGGCGATAGCGTGTTTGCGCAGCTTTCTGTAAAGCGTATTGCGACTGACCCCAAGCTGTTGCGCCGTTTGTGTCATGTGCCACCGCGTCTGTTCCAGCGCAGCGAGCAAGGCCAAGCGTTCGGCATCTTCAAGTGGATGCTCGGCCGCACAAACCTCCACAGCCACCCTCGGTCGCATTTGTCGAATCATCGCCGGCAAATCCTCCAGCCCGACCCGCCCGTCATCACACAACGCCGCCAACGTGCGCAGCACATTGCGTAACTGCCGCACATTGCCCGGCCAGTTGAACGCCAGCAACGCCGCACGCGCCGGCTCTTCGATCAGGATTGTTTCGCCACTCGCCTCTTCGGCCAGCAGAAAATCCAGCAATTGCGACTTGTCACTGCGATCACGCAATGCCGGCAACGCCACTTCCAACCCATTGAGCCGGTAATACAGATCCTCACGGAAACTGCCGTCCTCGACCCGTCCCAGCAGATTGCGGTGGGTAGCGCTGATGATCCGCACGTTGACCGCTTCGGGCTCACCGCCAATCGGCACCACCTGCCGATCTTCCAGCACCCGCAACAAGCGAGTCTGCAAGGCCAGCGGCATGTCGCCGATTTCATCAAGGAACAACGTACCGCCATCGGCCTGCTGCAACTTACCGCGCATACCGTCCTTGCGGGCGCCGGTGAAGCTGCCGCCGCGATAGCCGAACAGTTCGCTCTCGATCAGGCTCTCGGGGATTGCCGCACAGTTGAGCGCGACAAACGCCCTGTTCGATCGTTGACTGGCCTGATGCACAGCCTTTGCGAAAGCCTCTTTGCCGGAGCCAGTTTCACCGTTGATCAGCAGCGGTACATCGCGCTCGAACACGCGCAGGGCTTTACGAAAGTCCGCTTGCAGCGCCGCATCACCGAGGCAGATCCCCGACAGGCGCGCAGGCTCGGGTTTGATGGGAGCCGGGATGATCGGCATCGGTTTACGCGACTCGCCACGCAACACGGCAAACAAATGTCGCCCGTCACGGGTGCGCAGCGGCCAACTGGCGCTGGCGTTGGCACTCGCGCGGCCCAGCAACTCATCCAGCGAACAATCGAAAAACGCCTCGACCGGTTGGCCGAGCAACCCACCGCGGATATGCCCGAGCAGGTTCAGCGCACTCTGGTTGACCGCACTGATCCGCCCTTCTCCGTCAAACGCCAGCAAGCCTTCGCTGAACAGTCCGACGGACTCGGCCTGCAAATGAAAACGCAGCAACCATTGGTTATCGAAACAGCGCAGGAAGTAGCAACTCTCGATCATCTTCGCCGACAGATTGACCAGCGCCATGGTGTGGAACTGGCTCTGGCGCGAGACGTCGTGGCGCGCCGAAGACACGTCGAGCACCGCCAACAGTTCGCCGTGCGGGTCGAACACCGGGCTCGCCGAGCAGGTCAGGCCGGTGTGACGGCCGCGAAAGTGTTCATCTTGATGGATGGTCAGCGCCTGACGCTCGACCAGGCAAGTGCCGATGCCGTTGGTGCCTTCACAGGCTTCGCTCCAGTCAGCCCCCAGCCAGAGGCCGGCGCGCTCGAAAATCCTGCGCTCGGCGGGCGCGGTGACGCAGTTGAGGATCACCCCACGCGCATCGGTCAGCAACACCGCATGACCGGCGCCGGACAGTTGTTGATGCAGGCTGCTCATTTCATTGCCGGCGATCTGCAGAACCTGTTGCAGACGCTCGCGGCTTTCAAGCACGCGCCCGTGTTCGAGCACGGTGGGCGCCATGGCCAGGGCCGGGTCGAGGTGATAGTCCTCAAGACAACGCAGCCACGAGCGGGCAATCGAAGGATCGGCACCGGGCCCGTGCAGGTGCGGTTTGCCCTGGGTGGCCGTGAGAACCTGCTGGGCATGGCGACTCAAATGGTTGTCGTGCATTTCTTATTGTTCTCCCCGAGGCTCGACGGCCCAATGCTTGAGGTGACGCCCAGCATCCTCCAGCCACCGACGCATTGCAATGCTGGCGAGACTGTCCGGTCACTGGCTGTGCCGAAAACGGTACAAACTGTCACCCCCGCTGTACCGAAACCGTCACAGGTGCGCTCCGCCCGTCCGACAAAAACCACGCAAGGCCTTGATTTACCTGACCTGCACGGCAGTGGCCCAACCTTTGCTCTACGCTTATAGCAAGCGCACTTGCGCGTTTCTCTAATAAGTACAAAGCCAAGGAGAACATCATCATGCGTTACGCTCACCCCGGTACTGAAGGCGCCAAAGTCTCGTTCAAGAGCAAGTACGGTAACTACATCGGCGGCGAGTTCGTCGCGCCTTTCAAAGGTCAGTACTTCACCAACACCTCGCCAGTGAATGGCCAACCGATTGCCGAATTCCCGCGCTCCACTGCCGAAGACATCGACAAGGCACTGGACGCTGCCCACGCCGCAGCCGATGCGTGGGGCGCGACCTCCGTGCAGGCGCGCTCGCTGATCCTGCTGAAAATTGCCGACCGCATCGAACAGAACCTCGAACTGCTGGCAATCACCGAAACCTGGGACAACGGCAAAGCCATTCGCGAAACCCTCAACGCCGACATCCCGCTGGCGGCCGACCATTTCCGTTACTTCGCTGGCTGCCTGCGTGCCCAGGAAGGCAGCGCTGCCGAAATCGACGGCAACACCGTGGCGTATCACATTCATGAACCGCTGGGCGTGGTCGGTCAGATCATCCCGTGGAACTTCCCGCTGCTGATGGCCGCGTGGAAACTCGCCCCGGCGCTGGCCGCCGGCAACTGCGTGGTGCTCAAACCGGCCGAGCAAACGCCACTGGGCATCTGTGTGCTGATGGAAGTGATCGGCGACCTGCTGCCACCGGGCGTACTCAACGTGGTGCAAGGCTTCGGCAAAGAAGCCGGCGAAGCCCTCGCCACCAGCAAACGCATCGCCAAGATCGCCTTCACCGGTTCGACCCCGGTCGGCTCGCACATCATGAAGTGCGCCGCCGAGAACATCATTCCGTCCACCGTCGAACTGGGTGGCAAGTCGCCGAACATCTTCTTCGAAGACATCATGCAGGCCGAGCCGACCTTCATTGAGAAGGCCGCTGAAGGTCTGGTGCTGGCGTTCTTCAATCAGGGCGAAGTCTGCACCTGCCCTTCCCGCGCGCTGGTACAGGAATCGATCTACGACGAATTCATGAAAGTGGTGATGAAGAAGGTCCTGTCGATCAAACGTGGCGACCCGCTGGACACCGACACCATGGTCGGCGCCCAAGCGTCCGAGCAACAATTCGACAAGATCCTTTCATACCTGGAAATCGCCAAGGGCGAAGGCGCCGAACTGCTGACGGGCGGCAAGGTGGAAAAACTCGAGGGCAATCTGTCGACCGGGTATTACATCCAGCCGACCCTGCTCAAGGGCACCAACAAAATGCGCGTGTTCCAGGAAGAAATCTTCGGCCCAGTGGTGAGCATCACCACGTTCAAGGACGAAGCCGAAGCCTTGGCCATCGCCAACGACACCGAGTTCGGCCTCGGTGCGGGCCTGTGGACCCGCGACATCAACCGCGCCTACCGCATGGGCCGGGCGATCAAGGCCGGTCGCGTGTGGACCAACTGCTACCACCTGTACCCGGCGCATGCCGCGTTCGGCGGGTACAAGAAGTCCGGCGTTGGCCGTGAAACCCACAAGATGATGCTCGACCACTATCAGCAGACCAAAAACCTGCTGGTGAGCTACGACATCAATCCATTGGGCTTCTTCTAAAACCTGCGGCGACACCGATGGTTCGGTGTCGCCCGCTCAATCGCCTTCGCGAGCAAGCCCGCTCCCACAGGGGACTTGCTTCGGCCCACATGGTTGGATTCGGCACAGATCCGATGTGGGAGCGGGCTTGCTCGCGAAAGCGTCCTTAATGACACAACACACAAGGCCTGGCCGCTCTGGCACGGCCCTTGCGTACCCGTCATTCAGGATTTGCAGAAAAACTGCCGCTGCGTGAACAGCACTCATCCACCCCAACCGCCACACCCGAAAGTCCAACAGATCAAACAATAAAAAAGACAGCGAGGACTTATGACTACCACCACACAACTCAAACCCACACTCGGCACCCTGCACCTATGGGGCATTGCCGTCGGCCTGGTGATTTCCGGCGAATACTTCGGCTGGAGTTACGGCTGGGGCACCGCAGGCACCTTGGGTTTTCTGGTCACGGCCCTGATGGTCGCGACCATGTACACCTGCTTCATCTTCAGTTTCACCGAATTGACCACCGCGATTCCCCACGCCGGCGGGCCGTTTGCCTACAGCCGTCGGGCGTTCGGCGAAAAAGGCGGGTTGATCGCCGGCATCGCCACGCTGATCGAGTTCGTCTTCGCACCACCGGCCATCGCGATGGCCATCGGCGCCTACCTCAATGTGCAATACCCCGAGCTTGATCCGAAGATCGCTGCAGTCGGCGCCTATTTCGTGTTCATGACCCTGAACATTCTCGGCGTGAGCATCGCCGCGACCTTTGAGTTGGTGGTCACTGTGCTGGCCGTCGCCGAATTGCTGGTGTTCATGGGCGTGGTCGCGCCGGGCTTCAGTTTCAGCAATTTCGTGCTCAACGGCTGGTCGGGCTCCAACGAGTTCACCCTGGGTTCGATCCCCGGGATCTTTGCCGCGATACCGTTCGCGATCTGGTTCTTCCTCGCCATCGAAGGTGCGGCCATGGCGGCCGAGGAAGCCAAAGACCCGAAACGCACCATTCCCAAGGCTTATGTCAGCGGCATCCTGACTTTGGTGTTCCTCGCCATCGGCGTGATGGTGATGGCCGGCGGCGTTGGCGACTGGCGCCAACTGTCGAACATCAACGATCCGCTGCCGCAGGCCATGAAAGCGGTGGTCGGCAACAATTCGTCATGGATGCACATGCTGGTCTGGATCGGCCTGTTCGGTCTGGTGGCGAGTTTCCACGGCATCATTCTTGGCTACTCGCGCCAGTTCTTCGCCCTCGCCCGCGCCGGTTACCTGCCGAAAAGTCTGGCCAAACTCTCGCGGTTCCAGACGCCCCATCGCGCGATTCTGGCCGGTGGCGTGATCGGCATCGCTGCGATCTACAGCGACGGCCTGGTCAATCTGCAAGGCATGACGCTGACCGCGGCGATGATCACCATGTCGGTATTCGGCGCGATCGTGATGTACATCATCAGCATGCTTAGCCTGTTCAAACTGCGCAAAACCGAGCCGAACCTGGAACGCACCTTCCGCGCCCCGGGCTATCCGGTGGTGCCGGCCAGCGCGCTGTTTCTGGCCGTGGTGTGCCTGGTGGCGATGGCGTGGTTCAACACGCTGATCGGCTGTGTGTTCCTTGGTTTCATGGCCATTGGGTATCTGTATTTCCAGTTGACCGCCAAGCAACGCGCCGACGCACCGACAGACGCTATGCTCGAAGGTATCTAGTTGCACCGGTACCGGGCCTTGCGCCCGGTACCCGCATTATTGAAGTGCATGGAGATCCAATGTGGGAGGGGGCTTGCTCGCGAATGCGGCGTGTCATTCAACAATGATGTCGCCTGACACTACGTAATCGCGAGCAAGCCCGCGCCCACAGGGGACTGAGTTATCCACAGAATCAGGAGGACACCGCCCCATGGCCGCATTTGCCCATTCCGTCGGCGCCCAGACCTATCGCTTCGACAGCCTCAAGGACGTCATGGCCAAGGCCAGCCCGGCACGTTCCGGGGACTTTCTCGCCGGTGTCGCCGCGCTCAACGACGGTGAGCGCGTGGCCGCGCAAATGGCGCTGGCCGATATCCCGCTCACGCACTTTCTGCAAGAAGTGCTGATTCCCTATGAGTCCGATGAAGTCACCCGCCTGATCATCGACACCCATGACAAACAGGCCTTCGCCGTGGTCAGCCACCTCACCGTCGGCGGTTTTCGCGACTGGCTGCTCAGCGAGGCCGCCGATGAAACCAGCCTGCGTAATCTCGCGCCCGGCCTGACCCCGGAAATGGTCGCCGCCGTGTCGAAGATCATGCGCGTGCAGGATCTGGTGTTGGTGGCGCAGAAAATCCGCGTAGTGACCAAGTTTCGCGGCACCCTCGGCCTGCGCGGGCGCCTGTCAACTCGCCTGCAACCCAACCACCCGACCGACGAGCCGTCCGGCATTGCCGCAAGCATTCTTGACGGTCTGCTGTACGGCAACGGCGACGCGATGATCGGCATCAACCCGGCCACCGACAGCATCGCCTCAATCTGCGCGATGCTGGAAATGCTCGACGCGATCATCCAGCGCTACGACATTCCGACCCAAGCCTGCGTGCTGACCCACGTCACCACCTCCATCGAAGCGATCAACCGTGGCGTGCCGTTGGACCTGGTGTTCCAGTCGATCGCCGGCACCGAAGCGGCCAACGCCAGTTTCGGTATCAACCTGAATGTGTTGCAGGAAGGCTACGACGCCGGTTTAAGCCTGAACCGCGGCACCCTTGGGCAAAACCTGATGTATTTCGAAACCGGTCAGGGCAGCGCCCTGTCGGCCAACGCCCACCATGGCGTCGATCAACAGACCTGCGAGACCCGAGCCTACGCTGTGGCCCGCCATTTCAAGCCGTTTCTGGTGAACACCGTCGTAGGATTTATCGGCCCGGAATACCTCTACAACGGCAAACAGATCATTCGCGCCGGCCTCGAAGATCACTTCTGCGGCAAGTTGCTCGGCGTGCCGATGGGTTGCGACATCTGCTACACCAACCACGCCGAGGCCGATCAGGACGACATGGACACCCTGCTGACCCTCTTGGGTGTCGCCGGGATCAACTTCATCATGGGCATCCCCGGCTCCGACGACATCATGCTCAACTACCAGACCACCTCGTTCCACGACGCGCTCTACGCCCGCCAGACCCTGGGCCTGAAACCGGCGCCGGAATTCGAGCAATGGCTGGCGAACATGGGCATTTTCACTCAGGCGGACGGCAAGGTTCGCTTCGGCAACAACCTGCCGCCGGCCTTCCGCCAGGCCTTGGCGCAACTGGGATGAGTCTTATGGAAAACCCGCCCGTCGACCCGCAAAACCCATGGCTGGAACTGCGTCGCCTGACCCCCGCGCGGATCGCCCTCGGCCGCACCGGCACCAGCCTGCCGACCCGCGCACAACTGGATTTCCAGTTCGCCCACGCCCAGGCGCGGGATGCGGTGCATCTGCCGTTCGATCATGCCGGGCTCAGCGCCCAACTCAATGAGCGCGGGCGCCAGACGTTGCTGCTGCACAGCGCGGCGGTGGATCGCAACAGCTACCTGCAACGCCCCGATCTGGGGCGCAAGTTGAGTGATGACTCAGCCCAGGCTCTGCGCGACTATGCGGCGACCAATCCCGGCGGCGTGGATCTGGCGATTGTCGTCGCCGATGGTTTGTCGGCGCTGGCCGTGCATCGCCACACGCTGCCACTGCTGACCCGACTGGAAGAGCAAATGAGCGCCGATGGCTGGTCCGCTGCGCCGGTCATCCTCGTGGAACAGGGCCGCGTCGCGGTCGGCGATGAAATAGGTGAACGGCTGGGCGCAAAAATGCTGGTGATGCTGATTGGCGAACGCCCGGGCCTCAGTTCGCCCGACAGCCTGGGGGTGTATTTCACCTACAATCCAAAGATCGGGCTGACCGATGCCTACCGCAACTGCATTTCCAATGTGCGGCTTGAGGGCTTGAGCTACGGCATGGCGGCACATCGCTTGCTGTACCTGATGCGCGAAGCCTGCCGACGGCAACTGTCGGGGGTCAATCTGAAGGACGAAGCACAGGTTCAGACGCTGGAGTCGGAGGCCGGTGCGGACATGAAAGGAAACTTCCTACTCGGCCCGTCGACAACCTGAACCGATTCCGCATTGCGTTTCTGCGCCGGTATCAGGCAGGATCGACGCACGGCCGCCAGGGTTTCCCATCGCCGTCAGAGCAGTTGAAGACAGCCACTTGAAGACGAGACCTATCATGCGGATTATTCAAGCGACCCTCGAACACCTGGATTTACTGACTCCGATGTTCGTCACCTATCGTGAGTTCTACGGTTCACTGCCTTACCCGGATTCCTCCCGCGCGTTTCTCGAAAAACGCCTGCGCCGCAAGGAATCGGTGATCTATCTGGCCCTCGCCGACGATGACGACAAGAAGCTGATGGGCTTCTGTCAGCTCTATCCAAGTTTCTCTTCGTTGTCGCTCAAGCGCGTGTGGATCCTCAACGACATCTATGTCGCCGAAGACGCCCGCCGCCAACTGGTCGCCGACAACCTGATTCGCACCGCGAAGAAAATGGCCAAGGAAACCCAGGCCGTGCGCATGCGCGTTTCCACCAGTGCCGATAACGAAGTGGCACAGAAAACCTACGAGTCCATCGGGTTCAAGGAAGACACCGAGTTCAAGAACTACGTGCTGCCGATCAGCGACGAGCTCTGAACCCAAAAGATCGCAGCCTTCGGCAGTGCCTACAGAACAACTCATTGCAATGTAGGCGCCGCCGAAGGGCGCGATCTTTTAGCGTCACGCCCCCCCATCGTCCCTGACAATTGTTCACACCCAGACATCCCTCGCTACAAAACCAACGCGCTTTTCACCTCTCAGACCGTATAATCCCGAGCTTTCCGGCTTGTAAGAAAAACTACACCTCGATGTAGGCTTACACGAAGTCATCCGCACAGGCCTGCAGAGTCGGGCCGCCACACAGGTGCCCCCATGGATTTCAACCCGCTCGACCTTATCCTGCATCTCGACGTTTACCTCGACTTGCCGGTGAACAACTATGGGCCCTGGATCTACGCCATTCTGTTTCTGGTGATTTTCTGTGAAACCGGTCTGGTGGTGATGCCCTTCCTGCCAGGTGATTCGCTGTTGTTCATCGCCGGTGCTGTAGCGGCAGGTGGTGGCATGGACCCAGTCCTGTTGGGCGGTCTGCTGATGCTGGCAGCGATCATGGGCGACAGCACCAATTACGTGATCGGACGAACAGTCGGCGAAAAACTGTTCAGTAACCCCAACTCGAAAATCTTCCGTCGCGACTACCTGCAACAAACCCACGACTTCTACGACAAGCACGGTGGCAAAACCGTGACCCTGGCGCGCTTCCTGCCCATCATTCGCACCTTCGCGCCATTCGTCGCCGGTGTGGCGAAGATGCCTTACCCGCGCTTCTTCGGCTTCAGTGTGTTCGGCACGGTGCTGTGGGTCGGTGGTCTGGTGACCTTGGGTTACTTCTTCGGCAACGTGCCATTCATCAAGAAAAACCTGTCGTTGCTGGTGCTCGGCATCATCCTGCTGTCGCTGGTGCCGATGATCATTGGCGTGGTACGCAGCCGACTCGGCAGCGCCAAAGCCCAATCGCACTAAGCCGATGTGGTCACTGAGCGCCTGGCGTCGCCGGCGCATCCTGGCCAGGCACCCGATTGCCGACGACCTGTGGCAACGGGTGCGCCATCACCTGAGCTTTCTCGACGGCATCAGTGCAGCCCAAGACCAATGGCTGCGTGAAGCCTGCGTGCTGTTTCTCGAAGAAAAACACCTGACCGCCCTGCCCGGCGTTGAACTGCACCAGGAACAACGCCTGCTGCTTGCCGCTCAAGCCCAGTTGCCATTGCTCAATCTGGGCGATCTGAACTGGTACCAGGGTTTTCACGAGATCGTCCTCTATCCCGATGACTTCCTCAGCCCGCAGCGCCATCGCGATGCCAGCGGCGTCGAACATGAATGGGATGGCGAACACAGCGGCGAGGCCTGGCAACAGGGGCCGATCATCCTGGCCTGGCCGGGCGTAATGGCCAGTGGTGGCTGGGAAGGTTACAACCTGGTCATCCACGAACTGGCGCACAAACTCGACATGCTCAACGGCGATGCCAACGGCCTGCCGCCGCTGCACGCCGACATGCGCGTCAGCGACTGGGCCGAGGTGATGCAAAAGGCCTACGACGACCTCAACCGCCAACTAGACCGCAATCCGGACGCCGAAACCGCCATCGACCCCTACGCGGCCGAAAATCCTGCCGAGTTCTTCGCCGTCACCAGCGAATACTTCTTCAGCGCACCCGATCTGCTGCACAAGGCTTATCCACAGGTCTACTTGCAACTGAAGCTTTTCTACCGGCAGGATCCACTGGGCAGGCTGCGACAACTTCAGGCCCAAGACCCGGTCTATCAGGCTCACGACTAAGGTCTGCACGACTTTCGGTGCGTGGCATCGGCGGCGGAATATGCCTATAATCGCCGCCACTTTTTGGTCAATCCGGCCAAGTGTTTTTGGTCAACTACGGGGGCAACGCCCAATGAGCTACAGCAAGATTCCGGCTGGCAAAGACCTGCCGAACGACATCTACGTCGCGATCGAGATCCCGGCCAACCACGCGCCGATCAAATACGAAATCGACAAAGACAGCGATTGCCTGTTCGTTGACCGTTTCATGGCCACCCCAATGTTCTACCCGGCCAACTACGGTTACATCCCGAACACCCTGGCTGACGACGGTGACCCCCTCGACGTGCTGGTCGTGACCCCTTACCCGGTTGCTCCAGGCTCGGTGATCCGCGCCCGTCCAGTCGGCATCCTGAACATGACCGACGACGGCGGCGGCGATGCCAAAGTCATCGCAGTCCCACACGACAAACTGTCCCAGTTGTACGTGGACGTGAAGGAATACACCGACCTGCCGCCACTGCTGATCCAGCAGATCGAGCACTTCTTCGCGAACTACAAAGATCTCGAAAAAGGCAAATGGGTCAAGATCGAAGGCTGGGCCGGTGCAGACGCCGCCCGCGAAGCGATCACCAAGTCGGTTGCTGCCTACAAAGGCTAAGCGCCTGCAACCTGCGTGATGCTTGAAGAAGACCCCGTTTGATACGGGGTTTTTTATGCGCGAGAACATCCTGCTTAAACGCAACGTTTAAAGCAGACGTAACAAAGTTTTAACCTGTTTAATTTCCCACAAGACGGGCTTACATCCCGTCGCAAAATTCAGCCTTTTTTTGAACGCAAAGTTTATTCAAACCGCTCTAGCACGGCCGTAGACTCCGTGTTTATGAGAAAGAACACTAGCGGTCCAAGATTCAAGGCACTCCTGGAAGCAGCGAACATCACCACCACGGGATTCGCAAAGTTCTGGGGCACGGAAGCCCAAAATGTCCACAACTGGTACACCCGGGGCGTCCCGGCGTATCGCATGGAAGAAGTCTCACGCCTGCTGTCCGTTAACAGCGAATGGCTGAAGACCGGCGAAGGCATAAAGGAGTTGCCGAGCCTGACGCCGCCCGCCAGCAATGGCGACACCTTCGACGCCCATGCCATCCGCGGCGTCTACACCGTCATCGATCCCAACGACATCGACCTGGTGTTCTTCAAGGAAACGCCCCTCACCGACGGCTCCGGCAAAACCCACGTCATCCACGACACGGACCAATCCATCCGCCTGCTGCGCGCGCACCTCGATCAACTGGAAATCCGTCACTCCGACGCCATCTGCGCGCACATGATCGGCAACAGCATGGCCGACCGCATCGAAGACGGCTCCATCGTCGCCATCGACCGCGGCCTCACTCAAGTGGTGGATGGCGAGATCTACGCCATCGAACACGACGGCATGCTGCGCATCAAATACCTGCACCGCATGCCCGGCAACGGCCTGCGAATGCGCAGCCACAACAGCGCCGAATACCCGGACGAAGTGTTCCGCCCCGCGCAGATAGAAGAGCAACGGATTCATATATTGGGCTGGGTGTTCTGGTGGTCGATGCTGAGCAAACGCCGGCCGGTGGTACCGTTTCTCTAAACCGAAGGCTTGCTCCTCCCCTGTAGGAGTGAGCCTGCTCGCGATGAGGCCCGGATAGACAGTACAAATCTCGGATTTTGGTCAGTCAGATCGCTCTAACTCGCACTTCCCACTGGGAATCCAAAGCAAAACTCAGTATCCTGCGCCCCACATTCGCGCATCGACCCGCTCCCGCGGCTCAGATGACGCCCGACGCGGCAGACCAACGTCTACCAAGTCCCACAGCCGGACGCAGATCCGGGTGTACGTTTTGAAGGCTGGCGCGGTTTACCAAAAATAAACCAAGCCAGTCCCCGAGAAGCCGGCCACAAGCCGGCTTTTTAATGCCCGAAATCCACGTATAGCAAGGCCTTAAGAAGATCGCCGCATCTGACCCCCACTCTGACCCCCACTACCGCGCGGTGTTGGCCTCATCTGGTTCCATCTGAACAAAGCCGGGGAAATTCTGATCATGTGCATATCTTTCAATGGGCTTTACTCGCTGCTTATTGAAACGGACTAGGTTCCAGAATGAAGCTGAGCAGAATGAAGGTGGTTAGCGAACTGTGTCGCCTGGCCAACAAGCCCGAAGCAACGCCAAGGGCACGCCTGATTTGCATTAGGCGCATATGCCGGATCTACGCGGGCGATTTGGCATGGATCGAGGAGAGCCGGACAAATTATCGACGGGCCAGCACGATCGCCAAGCAAGGCCTCCCGTTTACAGCTCGTAAAGTGGAGATGCTCGACCTGGCCGCCGACCTGAACCTGAAGGTCGAAGAGCAGGCGATGCTAGAAGCCTTGGCCAACTATGCCTGGGACACTATGGTCGGTGAGCATGGCACCATCGAAGCATTTGGCTTTGATGCGCTATGCGATGTGCTCAACGTAAACCCGACCCGCCGTGCCGAGTATCAAAGTGCTGCCAGCCTGGCGGAGCTGGTGCTTGCTGGCGCCGAGGATTGCGCTGATAGTTACAGGGCCCTCCCGACTCCCGCCGGGCTGGGCCCCTTGCACCTGGCTTGCATGTGCTTGAATCAACGGTGCCTCACAATGCGGCCAAACCTAACCTTGGTCTGACCGCCCCCAAGCAATTTTCAAATGCGCCGGGTGGCCTGCCAATCGCTCTTGTCCCAAGACTGGTGAGTGCTCATGGTGACCTGCAGGGTCATTTGAACAAAGCGGCCGAGGCCGTCGATGGGCGCGCTCAAGGGCATGCCGACAGATTCGATCACCAGCGGCGCATACCGTCGGCCCTTATAGACCATGGCAATCATGCACGGGCTAAACGAGGGCAGCATGGCGTCAATCAATCCCTTCTCGCCAGACAGAAAACTCAGGGCGCCAGTCAGCATGGTGCCCTCGGGTGCCAGTTTCTGAGGGTGGGCCCAGTTCAGGAACTGTTCCAAAGGCCTTTCAACCTCGGCATTAGGATCACGCCAAGCACGAAAAAGCAGTGTGACGCTAATCTTGTGTGGCGCTGACCCGCTAAAAATCTGCGTAGAGTTTAGTTTGGTCATCCCGTTGCGGCCTCGAGCTTCGTCGAGGTTGCCGGCGGCCGATTTGATCTTGTCACCAATATCACTGCCGACTGTGCGCCCAGCTGCCGCACCGATAGACTCGATCAGTGGTTTCAAAGCGCCAGACTGGAGCATGCCCATCAACGCCGGGGCTCGACTCTCGGGGCCGGAGCCCTCAAAGGGTGACTGCCAATTGAACGTCATCTGAATGTCGGCTTCTTCGGTCACTGCGGCCTTGACCACGATGTCATCGACTGTGCGCCCTAGATGATCCACCTCATAAAACCTGGCGACCAGGTGCGGATTCAGTCCGTCCCAAATGGAAGTTATCTCGTTCAGAGGGTTTTCGGAGGCAGCGTTGCTGCTGCGCTGTCCGAGGACTGGAACAGTGGACATATTGGATACCTGGTATTGACCTAATGTCTCCGTATTGTTGGTGCCGCCGCTATAGTTGCCGGGGCTGGTTTTCCCGCAAAGGTGTTAGACCTGATTTACCCAAACTTGCCCAAATTTGCCCAAATTCACGTAACTGGCCGAAATAAGAAAATTCAGCTCAGAACCTTCAGCACCGATTGCCACCATGTCTAAAACCAATCAAGGAATAGACATGAACAACACGAACATCACCCCAGAACAACGTGAAGAATTGCTGGCTCACGCCAAACTGGCTGATTTGATCGACAGCGGTGGATTTGGTGAGTTTTCAAGACTGACTACCGAGGCCGACCGTCTTTTTGAAACCTTAAAACGTGCCCGCATGCGTGCCAGGTGGCTGTTAGCGATTCGGAAACACGGCAGCCCAACGCAGGCCGTCGAGGCCGCCCAGCGGGGCCGCGCCGAAGCCCACCGCCAGCACGAACAGCTGCATGATGCCGCTAGCGAGATTGGACAGGCGCGCAAGGCCTTACTTGTCAGTCTGGGGGGCGACAGGCTGGCGGGTCTGTTCGAGCAGCTCGGCAGTGTGGAAGCAGCAGCAATGGCCGCCAACAGTATGCAAGACATGCGCAATGCAAAGGTCGCAAGTCTTATTGAGGATGGCGTTCCAGAAGCTACAGCGTTGTCGATCGCCAAGCCTTCGCTGGCAGAGATCAAGACCAAGCAAGATGAAGCCAAGGCTATTCCTGGAAAGATTTCTGAGCTCAAAGCGGCCACCATTTCATCCGTAGATAAGGTCAAATACCTCTACCCACTTCCCCCTACTGAGTAACGCACTCGTCGTTTTTACGCAGCCCCATCGCGGGCTGCTGTTTACTGAACAGGAAGGGAGTGAACCTTGAACACGGCTATTAAATCGACTCCGCAGAGAGTTCTAGGTCAGAAGAGCATTCGGCCAAGCGTGGCGACAGTGAGGAGCTATTGGCTTGATCTGCGCACGGCGGCTGATAATGGCGACTATCTGGCCAAGGCCCTGCTCATTGCTCTGTCAGAGGGCCGACTGCTGGTGCCAGAGCATTACAGCCAGGTGAAACCATGACCGCCGCAAATGTTATCCCATCTAAAGACGAGCAAATCGCCCTTGTAAAGGCTATCGGTTTACGTTTGCGTGAGGCCCGTCTCGCTGCCGGCCTGAACCAGCTCACCGCTGCAAAACAGTTGGGATATGCCACCAGCTCGAGGCTAGCAAAGATTGAGCACGGCCTGTACTCAGCCCAGATACCAATCTGGATGCTTAAAAAAGCCGCCAGCATCTACGGTGTATCTGTCGATTATCTGATGTGCACTAGCGATCGCATGCAGGGTGATGGGGTGCCGAGCACTGTGATGGAGGAAATGGTGGAGGCCATGAAAACCGAGTGGGCTCGCATGACTAACCGTGACGTTATTGCTGTGCAAGCGATTCTGGGGCGCACTGCACTTCTTGAGGGGGCTTTGACAGACGTTGAAATGGCGACCCAGGAGGCGTTAGAGGCTCTTGCTCGGATTGAGATCCTTAACCCTTATGGGTGGCGCAAGTTGCGTGGAGGCACGCGCCTGCTGAGCGCCGTAGAGCGGGCTGTTGCTGCTGCGAAGCATGGCCAGCGGCGCACCAAAGAGCCACGGCGAGCATTTGCGTAATGGCCCAGGCACCCAAGCTAACCCCAAACCAGTGGGAAGAGGTTCGCGACGCATGGGAACAAGACCCGCGCGACGGTTACACTTGGTTGGTCAAAGAACTGGGGCTATCTGTATCAGCCCCTGGCGTTCGCAAGACAGCCGCAAAGCAGGGGTGGGAGAAACGAAAAGCATCCGGCAAGAACCCAGCCGGCGTTGAATACGTAGGCGCTCCGAAGGCAAAGCAAGGTACTGGGCCGAAGCTCGTTAGCGAAACCATAGAAACCATGGGAGAAACCATCAGCGAAACCATGGCTAGTGGCTCGAAAAACAAGGCAAAGGCCAATGCTGGCGGGGGTAACGGCAAGTTTGATGGAGATGTAGAGCGGGCGGGGAAAGGATCGGTAGCGCCAGAATCGGAGGCCAACGCGCGCGCACGCGAGGGAGAAACCATCGAGGGGGTGATTTATGACGCTGCCGGGGGCTATATTTTTGACGATACGGCCCTGCACGGATTGTTCCCTTCCGACGGGCCAGGCAAGTACAGGCCCAAGTATGCCGAGCTGGCCTACAAGCTGGCGCAACTCGGCATTCCGCATCAGCAGATAGCTGGGATTCTCGAAATATCGGAGAGCACGTTCTATGAATGGCAGGGGTGCCACGCCGGCTTCAAAACTGCCCTCAAGGCCGGTATGGCTCTAGCGGATGCTAACGTGGCCAACTCCGTTTACCGTGGCGCCGTCGGCTATTCGCACAATCACGAGGAAATCAAAGTGATTGGTGAGGAGGTCGTCCGGGTGCCCACAATGAAGCATTACCCACCCAACCCACACTTGGCCACCTTTTGGCTCAAAAACCGCCAGCCTGAGTTGTGGAAAGAGAAGGTCGAGATCATCGAGAAGCCGACCATTGCTCTGGTGGACAAGGAGGCCATGCGGGATATGTACCAGGCCGTGCTTGAGGAGGCTGCGACGATTCAGGCGCGCATGAGCGGGCGCGCCGAGCGCTTGGGCCTTGTGATGGATGCCGAGCTGGACGACGACTGATGGCCCCGTTTTGAGCCACGCAGTGCAAGGCCCGCTGGCCGACGGGAGTGAATCCGATTCACACCCTTGATCCGCAGACAGCGACCACTCCAAGCGCATTTACACCTGGCGAAGCACTTCGTTTGCGGCCAAGGCCTTTGTTGATCATTGCAAAGCGCCCAAAACCTGCCCCGTTGAAATGACGGGTCAGGTCGGCAGATGAAAGTCATATCGTTCGGTTGGGTGGGCATTTCGCCTACCCTGGATCAGCAGGCCGCTACCACCCCAATACATCATCACCTGGCGACGCGCTTCGATTGTAGCCAAGGCCGTTACCGATCAATGCAAAGCGTCGCGTCCTGCAGGGTGTAACGATTCGTTGCCCCCCCCTCGACCCAAACAACGCTGATCCCGAGCGCTTCCGCCCCGACACCCAGGCAAACCACTACCCCGAAACAGGGGAGTGGAGTCCATGCGCGGGACGACAATGTCTATGCGGTGGCCCACGATTCCAACAGCACTCGGTTCTGGCTATTGGCGAACTGATCTCTGATATAAGGAAGCCGGGGCAAAGTGCCACCAACATCCAGTTAACACCATCAAGGATTGAGATCATGTTCAAAGCTATAAGCGGAACTCTCATTGCAGGCGTATTTTTAGCGCTATCGGCCTCGCTTTCTTTCGCAGCCGAGCCGGAGGACTACATCCGCAAGGACGTGTCTGGCGTCTATTCCGTCATCATGTTCGGGGCTGGACAGGGGCGTCAGGCACCAATGCGGATCGATTACGCTGACGGCGACAACTTGGTGATGGAGCAGGGCGGAAAGAGCAACATGATGCCAATCCACTCGACGGATCCAGCTAATGGCACTGTCAATCTGCTGGATGACTCCGGTAGTTTGACCACGCTATCCGTTCGCTTTGGGCAAGGCACCATGACCACGGCGAGCGGGGTGAAAATACACCTAAGCTTTATTCGCAAGCTTACCGACATGGACTACGCGGCGATCGGCAAAACGGTCGCGCCCGTCGCAGCACGGCAGCAGGTAGCACCTGCATCGGAGCCGGAGCCAGAGATCGTCACCGCTCAGCCAGCGTCAACCAAGAAGGCGAGCCCTATAGCGGCAAGCTTCAACTGTTCCAAGGCTTCCACCGCCGTGGAGGGGATGATTTGCGGCAATGAAGAGCTTGCGGCGCTGGATGTTCGGGTGGCTGCCGCCTACAAGGCGCTGCGCTCCAGCGCGGAAGACAAGGAAGGGGTCAAGAAGGATCAACAGGCCTGGCTAAAAGAGCGAAATGCTTGTCGCTCGACAGAGTGTCTCGCGGCCTCCTATAGCGACCGTGCTCAGGACATGGAAAACACCCTGGCTTACCTGTCCAAGCCGGCCGAGTTCCGGTAGGCGGTATAGCGGTTGCCTTGCCGCCGGAGGCCGAACAACCTTGGAACAAGGTGTAGTGAGTACACAAGCCCTAAAGGCTTGGGGTGGGGCTTGTGCACTCATTTGCTCCACCCGCACGCTGAAGATAGACACATTCAGCGCGGGGGAGGCTTATATGCCATTCGCGATACTAAGAACAAAAAAGCTGAAGAGCATGGCCGGGGTTTTCGGATCTGGTCGCCACACATTCCGGGAAACTCCTACCCCAAACTCTAATGGCTCACTGAACCGGCATCTGATCGGTGCCACGAGCTCTGGCGAGCTAGCAGATGCTGTGCGCGCCAAGCTACCGGAGAAGCGCCGAAGGGATGCTGTTCTGTGTATCGAATACCTGGTGACGGCCAGCCCTGAAGCGTTTGCCAGGCATGGCGGCCACCTCGACGACAACGGCAGGCTTCCCAGTACCAGAGCAGGCTACTTTGACCGAGCCATGGCTTGGCTGAAGGCACGGCACGGTGGACAGAACATCGTCTGCGCCACCATTCACCTCGATGAGCGAACGCCGCACCTGGTGGCCTACATCGTGCCTGTCACCCGGGATGGACGACTCTCTGCCCGAGAGTATCTCGGCGGCGCGGCCAAGCTCCGAAAGATGCAAACCGACTTCCACCAGCAATGTGGCAAGCCCCTCGGCCTGAAGCGGGGCATTGAGGGCTCGAAAGCCACCCACCAGAGCGTCAGTCGCTACTACCAAGGTCTGGAGGCGGCTGCGACCGTGCCAACACTGACCCGATCCGACTGCGCCGCAGCTGCAACGGGGATCTGGACGGCTAACTTCCGTGCGGTGAAGGCCGCTGCCGAGACGGCCACGGTGATGCGTGCCCAAGAGCGAGTAACCACCAAAGCCCTGGCGGATCGGCGGGCCGCACTTGATCAACAGGACTCCGAGCTAAAGCATAAGCGCCGCGCCTTGGATAACCTCGAGGCCAGGCTAGAAGCCCAAGTTGATCAGTTGGGCGAGTTCGACCGAGAGCTGGCAAAGGCCCAGGCAACAGCAGAGAAAGCCAATCGGGAGGCCGAGACAGCGCGGAAGCGGGCCGACGGGCTTGCTCAAAAACTCAAGGCGCTGAGTCGGCATCTTGGGCTGGAAGAGTTCATGCCATGACGGTTTCACGCCTGGCTGCCAAGGGCGTTATTTCCCAACCTGCATTGCAGGATGGCGCAAATCGGGGGCCATCTCTCCGTCACAATAGGGTGTAGATAAAGTGGCACGGCCTATTCACCTCCCGTAAGGCGTAGCCTCATTGTTTAGTGACACTCAAAGTGATACGTTATTAAGGTAACGCCTAAACTGATACAGGGAGAGTAACCGCCATGTTCATTCGCGCATACCTTCGCGCCTCCACCGCCGGCCAGGACGCGACACGCGCCAGTGGCGCCCTAGAACGGTTTGCGGCCGAGCATAGCCAGCGGATCGCTTGCGAATACGTAGAGAACGAGAGCGGCGCCAAAGCAGATCGGCCAGAGCTGCTGCGCCTGCTGGCCGACGCACGAGAAGGTGACGTGCTGCTGGTAGAGAGTATTGACCGGTTGTCACGGCTGCCAGAAAGCGACTGGAAGCGTCTCAAGACGGCGATTGATTCCAGGGGCTTGCGCATTGTCGCGCTCGATCTGCCGACCAGCCATCAAGGCATCAAAGACAGCGGTGGCGACGAATTCACCAACCGCATGCTGGGTGCCATCAACTCAATGCTGGTGGAAATGATGGCCGCAATCGCACGTAAGGATTACGAGCAACGCCGGGAGCGACAAGCGCAGGGCATTGCAAAGGCTAAAGCCGATGGCGCCTATAAGGGCCGTCCAACTGACGATGGCCTGCATAAGCGCGTGCGCGAACTGCTCGCCGCGGGCTTGGGGATTCGAGCGGCAGCAAGGCATGCTCAATGCTCAACTACCACGGTGATGAGAATTCGCGATCAGTTGACCGAGCACATGTGAAGCCGTGCAGTTGTCTTCGATACTTCATTTTAGCCATGCCACGCCCGGTAGCATTGCGCTACCGGGCGTCTTTTCCCGTCAGACTGCGCCGCTGTAGGCGCCCGTGACGATATGAGCGATTCGGCGATCTTCCAGGTCACGCGGGATTTGCGTAGGAGCGGCCGGCGCTGTGGCCTGTCGTCGTCCGCCTCCCATGGAGATGCGCTCAATTTCTGGTGCTTCGGCAACGGCGGCGATGGCGGGCGCTGGCGCAATCGAAATAGAAGGCGCAGACGGAACGACAGCAATAGCCGCGGGGGCCATGCTGGAAGCCGCCACAGTCGGTGAAGACAGCGCTGGGGAGGCGACCGTGGGCGACGGCAGGGCTGTCGAAGCGACCATCTCTGCTGGTGCTGAGGCCGCTTGGTTTTTAGCGAGCAAATGACTTCTAGCATCCTCGGCATATGATTCACCAGCACGCATGCGATCGCCCATTACCTTGTAAGCGTCCTTGGCTGATCGGCTGCCGTCACCGTATAGATCCTTGTTTCCAGCAATGACTTGCTCGACCCGAGCCCGCCCCTTGTCTGTGTTAACCCCCTGCATGAGCGACTGGCGAACATCCATGCCAGCATTCATGCCGCTCAGCATCTTCTTCGCGTCACCGCCGCCGAGGTTGTGAAATGCATACACGTTTGCATCGTCGTCCCGTCCGCCATACTTGCGGCCTTGATCGATGTTTTCCTTTGTGAACTCGGCCAGCATCGCGGCTTGTATCTTGGGGTCGTTTCGATATTTGGCCGCTTGTTCTGTATTCAGTTTGCCCGCGCCCTCAACCCCATATTTTGCGCCGTGCTTGTTTATTGAATCCGTCCAAGTGCCGTCGAGAAATTGACCATAGCCGTGGGCGCTAGAGATCTTTGTGCCGTCTTTGCGGGTAGGCGTGGCACCCGAATCGAAGTTGCTTTCGTACTTCGCAATTTTCGCCAAGACTCCGGGATCCACGCCAGCCGCCTCCGAAGCCTCGACAATGTCATCTCTCGCGCCAGCCCAGTTGTTGCCCGCGCGGAGCCCGCTCACCTTATTGTCTGCCGCCTTCCCGGCAGTCTTGACTGCATTCACAACGTTGGTCATTCCTGTAGCGTCGGCCACCTTACCGGCGCCAGCCTTGACCGCATCCTTTGCGCTGGCAGCAATATCGACCGCTTTGTCCCAGGCGCTTGTTACTACCTCGCCAGCCCCGCCGACAATCTCGCTTGCTCTGGTGCTGACTGTCTCGTAGACCTTATCCAAATCTACGCCGGTCTTTTCCTTTAGCCAGTCTTTGGCTGATCCAGCAAGGCCGGACAGCGCTTCCCATCCTTTCGAGGCGAGATCTACCGCGCTAGACCAACCCGCTTGCATTTTGTCGACGGCTGTAGTCCAAGCGCTTGTCAGGGACGAAGAGACCCCATCCCACAGTGCCGTTGCTCCCGCTGAAACAGCGCCCCACGCCGCGCTAGCCGAATCAGACACCGTCGTCCACATGCTGGATACAGTGTCACTAACGGCCGCCCATCGATCGGAAATTCCAGCTGTAGACTGACTCCACAGGCTGCCCATGAATTCAGTCGTATAGGCCCACTTTTCGGTTATGGCGCCACCGATATCTGAGTTGCGCAGATCGCTAACCCAGCCGCCTACCGTGTCGCCGATGATATCGCCGGCCTTGTCGCCCATGAAGCCGCCGACAATGCCACCAACAATTGCGCCGACAGGCCCTAACAAAGCTCCAGCAGCAGCGCCGGCCGCCATGCCGCCAAGACTGCCAAGGCCGCGACCAACAGCCGACCCGGTAGACCTGTCCTTCTCTTCCCGAGTGCCTTCTCCACCCTCGCTGGACATGACGTCGCTGGCCATAAAGCCAAGACTGAGCAGCGATCCTATTAAGGGAAGGCGCTTAAGCAGCCCGCGACCAGCTCCGCCAGCGCCTGGTGGAATCGGTGACGGGGCCGGGCCTCGACTTCCGCGCCGTACTCGCTCGCCTGGGTCGCCAGCACCTGGCGGGTTCCTTGAACCTCGTCCGCCTCCTGGATTCCCTGATCCACCACGAGCCGGGTCGCCACCGCCGCCTCTCGTTCTGCCTGGAATCAGGCTTGAAAGCGCTTTAACCCCCGGTATAGCGCCTAGAAGCTTGAATATCTTGCTGAAACCCGAGAAGAACTTCGCAAACATCGCAAGCAGTGGGCCAAAAAGCAGAGCCAGGATGCCCATGATGCCGCCGCCAGATTCACCGCCACGACCAGCCAGCAGAAGGTCGCGTAGGCTGCGTCGTGTGGCGCGGTTATTAACCTCATCGTCACGGCGCTTTTGGGTCATCTCCCGCCAAAATCTTCTATACCAACGGTCTTGCTTCTTGTCCTCGCCGCCTCCGAAGATCTTGCCGAACCCTCGGGAGAGGGGCTCTGCTATTTCGTTGAACGCTTTTACTGACGGATCAGCTTCTCCGCTTCCCTGACCAACTTCACGAACCGCTCCGACCAGCCGTTCGCCAATACCTCCGAGAGCTCGAGCGGATCGACTATCAGAATCACCACCAGAGCTACTGCCCCCGCCGCCATTTTCACCGCCCGGATCGCCGCCGCCGGTTCTCCGGAATCGGCCACGCTCATCCCGTCCACCAGGCGAGGCTGGCGGAGAGGCGGGCGGTGTGGGCCCGGGCGCTGCGCGATCGCCGCGCGAAGGCGGAACAACCGTTGGAGGTGGTGTATCCGAGCGAGATCCTCGACCCGGGCTCGGGGTCGGCGGCGCATTCGAGTTGGCGTCTCGCGAAGGCGGAGTATCGACAGTCGGAGCTCGCACCGAGTCGGCGAGAGTCCCTTTGATGGCTCGCAGTTCGTTGTGGATATCGTCGAGCTGACCGCCCAGCGATTCAATCTTGGCGCCCAGCAAAAACCCGTCGGAGTCGTGTCTAATGTCCATCAGGGCCTCTTCAATGTGTCAGTGTGGGTTGGCGAGATTTGCGGCTGTTTGAGCGTACTGACACATCGCGTGTGCGAGCCCTGATAGCCACTGATATTGGCCGGAATCTTAATCATTGGGTCACCTTCGCCAGGCCTACGGTGTTAACGGAGAACTCCCGCAGCAACTGAAACCCGGCAGGATCGTCGGTGCCAGGCACGCCCTTGCCGTCGTTTGGCTCGCCAGCCTTGGGCGCAATGAACATGGGCACAGATGCTTTCAAGGTCATGTCTACGGCCAGGCAGGTAATGTTCTTCGAGCCAATGTCGATGCTCGACGCCGGATTGTCGGGAGCCTCGATCTGTATTGGATAGGCGTGCTGTATCCCCGCGAATGGGTACAGGCCGTAGAATGCTCGACGGCTTGGCGAATCCAAGTACAGCGAGAATTGAGCCGCGATGCTCTTGGCCGTCGGCTCGTCGCTGGCAATGATCACTATCTGCGCTCGAATGTCGCCTGCAATCATCTTCATCTGGAAGTAGCGCCCCTTGGGATCCTCGGGGAACTGGACGTCTATCGGGTCAGATATCTGAACACCGAAGTCGTGCATGACCGGGGTGTAGTCCTTCGAGGTCGCTACGATGATTATTGGCAGCTTGTGAGGCTTGGTCGTGGCCTGATCCGTATCGTTCTTCTGCCACGCTTCAAGCATCTCGCTCACCTGGTCAATCATGCGCGACGGCGCCGAGGCGACACAGTAGGAATAGCCGCGACCCACGAACTCGTGCATAGCCTTGGTGGTGGGCACCAGCTCGGCATAGAAGCCTTGCAGGAACTCACCCAGGCCTACTTTCACTGGCTCAAACATGATTAAAAAACCGCCCTGCCAGCTGTTCGTACCCAGGCGTACTTTCAGTCAAAACTTTACGCGCTGGTCTTTTGTCTGGCTGGCGTATGGCGATGATATTCAGCAGCTCGTCGTTTTCGGCAAGCAGCTTGCAGATCTTGCCTTCCGCCGTGTCTAGCAGAGAACGCATCAAGGACATTTGCTCTGCATGGCCGGCTGCCGCACTTACCTGGCTACCTGTGGCGCTATCCATGGACAACCCATAGCCGCGGTTGGTAGAAAAGTTCGGGTCGTTCACCCAGTCGAAGCCGTAGAACTCGGGAATGTCGTTGTCGATGACGCTGGAGAAACCGCCAATCTTCCCCGCAAAGGCGCGCGCCGCGATCTTGCCCATCTCGTTATTCAGCAGGAACTCGGTCTTGTGCTCGATCGTGCCGTCTGGGTAGGCGCGTAGCATCACTGTGACCAATGCAGCTTCTAATGGGAAAGAATTGCCAGCTGCAATCACACCCAGAGCTGGAATCGCGCCGAAGTGGTTTCGAGGCCAATGGCCGAGGTACCCAAGCATTTCGCGATTGCGCACGCGCTCCTGACACTTGGGCGAGTTGATCGCCGCGACGATGCGTGGAATGTCGAAGTAGCGTTTGACGCCGGTGTGCTCTCGCCCCCGGTCTTTGAGGTTGAATGTGATAACAGGTGGCTGATCCATACATTGCTCCGAGTGTTTATTTCGGAGTAATCATCAAACGTAATCGCCTGCTTTTTCCCCCATATTGTCTGGGTTTCCCGCGGGTAGGCTTAAGTAGGGGGTGCGGCATAGCTGGTGAGGTGAATCAGGATCTGATCAGCCCCGGGCAACCCCTTTTAGCCGGTAGTGGAGCTGGCGAGCCTTAAGTGAGTTCTCTTCGATGGCGTTTACGAGACGCAGTCCGCCGCGAGTTTTGGCCCAGCCGAGCGGATCAAGTGCTATCACTCGCTGCATAGCTTCCTCCAACTCCTGAATGACACTGATCTGCATATCGGACAATGATTTTGCGGCGCTCAGTGCGTACTTGATGCGGATATTCTCTACTACGTCTTGCGCTCGGACTTCTTCTGAAGCGATACCCATCTGAATTAAGAGCTCTCTGACGGTATCACTCCGCTCGCCAAGCTCTGACTCTTCGGAGTGACCCAATAGAAAATCAGTTGTAACTTTACAAACAGTAGCAACACGCCGAATTTGCCAAGCCTGCAGCGAGTCTTGGCCATTTTCTAACGTGGCCAAATGACCAGCTGTAATCCCTATCTTGTCAGCCAATTCATCTCGGGGGATACCTGCCAGACCCCTTGCCTCCCGCACGCGCTCCCCGACCAACCTGTTGACCTGCGCAAGATGGCGGATACACGGAGCCGCCGAACCAATGGGGCTGATTGGTTTGGGCTGACACAAATCGGCATGCTGTGTTTCTTGCGTGGTTTGATCCGTGTTCATTGGTGCGATCCTACTTGAGGGTCAAGGACGTGGTCACTTCTAACCTAGCAAGGCTGCGCTCTGATCAACAAGGTGAGCTCAGGTGATTCGAAATCAGCATCAACCAATCAGGTTGCAGAGAATGGCTTCGCTTTCTGTCATATCGTCGCGTTGACTGGCGATCAGGTAGCGGAACACTGCCAGCGCTTCCGCTTTGTTCCGTGGCCGGATCTCTGCCAGTAGGCTGAACACAAACCAATCTCGCGCCGTCGCTTCGGCTGGCCCGTCGCTGGCGTCCCTGTCTACCGCATTGCGTAGCCGGTAGAGCTGATTCCAATAGTCCAGCTCGTAAAGACAATCCGCCAGGGTGTGCGGCAGTAGCTCCGGGTGGGCGCTGAAGCGGGCGGCTACTTCGCTCTTGTCGAAGTCTCCAAACTGGCCTGATGCCTCCAGGCCTCGCAGTGCGTCTATACAGAAAGTGTCAGCCTCGGTATCAGCCAACAGATCGCCATCAAAGCGGGCGACACCCTCCAGTCGTAGCTGGTGCTGCTCGATTGCCCGACTTACCAGCAACTCAAGGTCAGCGAAGCCAAACGATGACATCGCGGCGAACGGGTTGCCGGGATTGGTAGCAGTCAGGTAATCCCGGTACCGCCTCTCCAGCACATCATGCGACGTCTTGATCCGCTTGGCCGCTTCCATGGCCAGTTCGATCAGCGCGGCCTGGCCGGTGTTGATGATCGAGCGCAGCCACAGCACGGCGTCCACTTCCTTGTCGCCGGTAACGACCTCTTGCGGCGGCAGTTCGGGCACGCTGGGCACGGTTTCGCTGCTGACCTTGATCGGCGGCAGAGTGAACAGGTTACGGTGCTGGTCGTTGTCGCGGAATGCCCCTGAGCGTGAAACTAGGGTCTTCACTGTCCCCAGCGGAAGGCCGGTAGCCTCGGCCACTTCGCGCAGCGAGTGACGGCGGCGTAGGTCGAGTACCTGGCGGCGTTGCTCCTCTGAAACAGGCTGTTTCACCGTTATCTTTTTAGAATCCACGGCTGAATTTCCCCGAGAAGTCGCGCCCGGCGTCGTATTCGTCCTGATTGGCCTCGCGGGTGCCAGCGAAGCTCACGAACCGGGAGAACAGGCCCTGTTGCTGTACGAGGCATGACCCGACCGGCGCGTGCCTGCATTTTGTCATCAGAATCTCGGTGACGCCGTTCTGGCCTTGCTCGGTATCCATGTCCCGATGAACCATCAGGATGCAATGGGCGTCTGCCTCGATCTCGCCGGAGTCGCGCAGGTCGGAGGATACTGGCTTCTTTCCGACACGTTTGGTCGACTCGCGATTGAGCTGTGACAGCAAGATCACTGGCACGCCAAGCTCTTTGGCGAGATTGACCATAGCCTTAGTTATCTTCCCGACTTCTTCCGCACGGCTTCGACCCTTGGCGTCACCAGGTACCAGACCGAGATAATCCACCATGAGTACGTCCAGCCCGTGGTCGCGCTGTACCTGCCTAGCAACGGAGCGAATGCGCGCCGGAGTCATGCCGGGGCGGTCACAGACGTACAACGGCTTGCCTTTGATCTTGGCCACCGCCGCAGTCAGCCCGGCCCAGTCGCCGTCCTGCATGTCGGTTCCGCTATCCAGCCGGCCGATATCGACCGAACCAAGCGATGCCAGCACGCGCTGACCAAGTTCTTCTTCGGGCATCTCCAGGCTGAATACCAACGCAGTGCCGGCGCCGCTTATGGCTATGTGCTGGGCAATCTGCAAGCCCAAGGTGGTCTTGCCGCTACCGGGCAAGCCAGCCACGACGGTGACGGTGCGCGGACGTAGGCCACGGGTCAGCTTGTCCAGATCCGGCAACCCGCTGGATAGTCCGCTTTCCTGCCTGCCGTTGTGCTTGGCGTCGATGGTATCGATGTTCTTCTCGATGATTTCATCGATTCGCTTGTAATCCGGCTCCCCGTCATCCAGATCGCGCAGATCCGCCATGGCCTGCTGAGCGCTTGCGATGATCTGAGCTAGCGGCAGGTTCTCGGTGGCCGAGTCGCGGACTGAATCAGCCGCATCCACCAGTCGCCGCAACACAGCGCGCTCCCGAACAGTCCTGGCGTAGCTGGCCCAGTTGGCGGCGCTTGGCACATTCATAGCGATCTCGACGGCGTAGGCGAGGGTCGATTCGCCGTTCGGCAAGCGTTCGCGGAATGTGCCGACAGTTACCGGGTCGATAGGCTCGCCGGAGGCGTGACAGTCCAAAATCACCTGGTACATCGCAGCGGTTTTCAGGTAGTAGAAGTCGGCTGCAGTGACCTTGTTGCTAATGGAATCAAGCAGGCTGGTGTCCTTCATCATCGCACCTAGGACGCCGTGCTCAGCCTCGAGGCTGAATAGTTCGCGGCTCATTGCTCTCCTCCACGGGAAGATTCCCAGTCGAAGGCAATGGCCTGGCCACCATTCTCGCGCAGACGATCTAGGGCGCGATCGCCGATGTAGGCAGACAGCTTGGCGCTGGGCAAGTTCGAGGTGACGATCGTTGGCAGCATATTTCGGTACCGGGTATCGATGATCTGGTGCAGGGATTGGCGCTCGAACTCAGTTCCGCCCTGCGCGCCCAGCTCGTCGATCAGCAGCAGGTCGACCTTAGTTAGTTCGGTCAGGATGCTCTGCTCGGTAGGGCACGAGTCGCGCACAAAGCTGGCCTTGAGCGCGGCAATGATGTCGGGGGTAGGGGCGTACAGCGCGGAGACGCCGTAGCGGGTCACTACTTCCTTAAGGATCGCACAACCCAAATGCGTCTTACCGTTGCCGAAGTTGCCGAGTAGCAGTAAGCAGCGGCCGGCGGCCAAATTCTCTTCGAACTGGTCGACATATGCCTGGCAGGTGCCCACGGCAATCTTCTGGCCCTCCAGCCGGGTCAGGTAGTTACCCAGCGAGCAGCTGCGAAAGCGCGGAGCAATACCGGTGGCGAATAGAGCGGCGTTCAGAGCTTCCCCGCGCTTATTGGCCACCGCCGCGGTATGAGCCTCGCTACAGGTGTCAGCAATATTGATGGCCTCCCAGCGGCAGCGTGGGCAGGTCAGCACCAAGTTCTGTCCATCGAAGGCCTCGACCAGCTTGTGATCGTACTCGCCATGGGTCGGACAGATGTCGATGCGGGTTTTTACACGTGGCTTGGCGCCAAATTTAGAAATTTGCACGACACACCCCCAGTTTTGCGTTTTCTTCGGTCTTGGCGCGGATCTCTTCAGCGTTTACTGGCGACAGGTTCACAAAGCTCGACCGCTGCGGTAGCTGGTGAACATTGACTGGCAGCCGAGCGTTGCGGATCCAGTTACGCCAGGTGGCGAACCAATCCAGCTTTGTCGCCTTGCTGCCAGACAGCGAGTGCCAGTGATCGGCGAACTTCTCACCCTCCCGTGCCAGCAGGTCGCTGGTGAACTCAGGGCGATCAGTCGCAGCCCATGCCATCCAGTCAGGGGGAAGCGTCCAGTTGGGCGGCAGGCGCTTGGCTCGTTGCGGCTTGGTTTGGGCTGAGTCCTCGCCATTTACATCCTGCTCGACCTGTACAGCAGCAGAGTGCAACGCGACAGCGGTGACCTGCTCTTGATCTACTTGGTTCTGGTTATTGGTTCTTGGTTCTTGGTTAGTTTTCGATCCGGTTTCCTCTGGGTTAGCGGAAATAACCGGCTGGGTTTCTTCTGGGTTATTGCTGGGTTTTGATTTAGAACCGTCCGGGTTGTTGCTGGGTTTCTTTGGGCGCCCCCCCAGCTTTCCGTTTTCAGCCGCCTGCTTGGCCTTTGCGTGGTACTTGGCAATCAACCCATCGCAATGCGGGTGGCGCCAACCATCCGGGGTTTCAGTGAAGAACTCACCAAGCACAGAACCAACTTCTGCGGAGTTCGACCGCATGCGAATCACTCTGGCGATGCTTTCAATATCTCCCTTGAGAGGTGCTTCGTTGAGGTAGTACAGGTCGATCAACCGGCGATACGCGAGATCCTCAATAAGATCCAGGTGCCCCGTTCTGAGCGTGTAATCGCCCGGATGGAACGGATAGAAGTTCATACTTAGATCTCCAGCCCGTCAGCAGCACGCTGATCGGCTTCGCGGATCAGCAGCAACATATCGGTAGCCTTGTGGCAGGCTTGCATGGCCCAATCTCCTGCTTGAGCCAGGTCAATCTCGCCGATGAGCAGGAGTGCGTCGAAGCGATCCATGGCCTTATTCCCAGCCCGATCAACTTCGGCAGGGCTAGTCGACCGGGCGATATTGCGCATCGATTCCTCGAAGAGCTGCTGAGGTGTGAGATAGGTTGTCTTACTCATGGTTCACCCCCGAGCGATCAGCGCCAGCAAAGGCACGGCATACTCGACCGTTGTTAACCCCGTGTCCGTGGGCAATGTCGTCGATTGAACCCACGAGGCAGGCGGTTACAACAGCGTCAGCACTTCGCATTACTACGCGCCCGCACTCGGCGTCGGCGTGGCTCAAGAACGGCCCCAGAAGTGCCTTGGGGGCTTTCGGATGGGTGACGTACCAGAGTTCGGTGGCTTTCTTCGAGCAAGCCGGGAGCGCACCCACTGTGTTGCAGGTTTGGTTATTCATGTTCAGTTAGTTCCCCAACAGTTCGGTGCGACGACGTTCCGTGCGAGAGCAAAGATCGTTGGTTTCTCGGATCCACTGGCCGTTATCGATCAACTCAAGCTGGCGCAACGTGTTCAGGCAGCCATCGCCCGCGTTCATCGCGCTATCGAGTTCGAATACGGTTGAGGCACTGTTAATACCGTCGTGAGTGCTCTTGATGATTTGCACTGCCGTGAGTGGTGCGCTCATTACACACTCCCTGCGGCAATAATTTCGCCAAGATCTTCACCGCGCTCTGCCAGTTGATCTGCAAGGAGCTGTACGGCTTCCAGAAGGCCGCTCAAGGCGGAGGGGGTCAGGAAGTCGCTGTCGTCTTCGATATCAAGACGGCTTAGGTTCTCGCCAATCAACCCCGCGATTGCCCCCATGGCACGGCCGGAGCGGCGCATAAGGGTGGCATCGCTTTCGGCATGTGCTCGGAAGTCCACGACCGGTTTAGCGGGTGATTTTTTATTCAGTTGGGCAACGGAGCTCATTGGGTCGCCTCCTGTGCTTCCAGTTGGCGAGCGCGGGCCATGTGGGCGTTGTATCGGGTCAGGCGCACGGCCAGGGACGAGTCAGCATGCAGAGCGGCGAAGGCCATGGCGCGGAACGCCGCGGCGCGGGTGCTGGGGGTGGACGGATTGCGAGTAGGGGATAATTGCATGGGTGGAGCTCCGTTTACTTGGCTGGAGCTGCCACGTTCGCTACCAAACGAATGGGTGACAGCTGTACGCGGATTGGTAGACCGGAGTAAACGGAACCCGGCAGGGCCGAAGCCCTTCCACGCACAGCCGCCATAACACTGAATAGCAGGCGTAAAAAAAGCGCCTGCAATCGTGATGGGGGCGCTGTTGCGCCGTTTACTGATCGGGCTACCAAACCCGTTCGCTGAATTTGCAGCGACAGAGAAACGATACATGCAGGTAGGAGTGTTAGCAAGAGCGATCATGCCGCCACCTTCAGGTTTTTACCTTCCAACATCCGCACCAGGACGCTGCGCGCGCTGCCATGCTGGCTTTCCGGCAGGCTGTGACGTACCACGCGAGTAAGGCCACCAAAGCGATTGGGCACCTGCTCCGGCTCATGCTGGAACAACAGACCGAAGCGACTTGTCAGGCTGCTGATAGTGGTCGGCAAGCAATGATCACCCAAACGCTCAGCATCAAAGCGGTTAAGCGACTCGCCAGCCAGCAGGTGAGCCAGGATGCGAGATTGCTTACTGAATGCGCTGGCCGCTTTGATGAGCGACTCTTGACTGGTATGATCAACGTGAGTTTTTTTGGGGCTGGCCGTTTGGTCGGCCTTTTTTGTGTCCGTCACTTTATTCCGCCCCGTTCAGGCGATCAAAAATCCATTGATCGACCGCGCGACCATCCCAACCTACCGCCCGGATGCCAATACGGCGCGACCGGGGAAACTTGCCAGCATTCATCAAGTTGTAGATATGAGTAGTGCCAAACCCGCACGCAGCCTTGACGTCCTTCAGACGCATGATCCGGTTGCCAGTGTGTGGAGCGGCGGCTTGGGCGGCCTGATTAATTACAGTCATCGTCGTTTCCTCTCGACTAACAGAGGCCCCTTATGGGCTCTGTGAATGACTGTGAATCTAGGTGTCTAGTGGGCGGTGGTCACCGCAATTGCGGAAAATAGAACCGCAATTGCGGTGGTTCCTGCAGTGATCAGGATGCGGCGCCAGCTTCTTTGGCTGCATCATTTGCTTCCGCGAACATAGTTTGGAGGGTGCGACTCCTCAGTCCCCGCCATGCACTGAATCGCGTCAGAATCATTTCCTGGATCCCTGTCCGCGTCATCCCTGATTGCCTGCCAGGCTCCTCCAGTAGACTGAGGAGAGCGGCGGTAAGAAGGCGGTATGAAGCGCGCTCTTTAGCTTTATCAATCTCCAGTTTTAACTGCTCTATCTCAGTGCGTGCGATTTCCAATTCAGCCTTCAGCGGAGGAAGAAGTTCCAATTCAATAGCCTCACGTGATTCCCTCATCATGACGTCGTGAACGTGCCCGGCAGTTTCATATTCTGATCGTGCCTCTGCCTCCCCTTGTTGCGCAGCATCAAGAGCGCATTCAGTATTTTCTAGCCTACGGGACAGCTCTTGGTTTTTGGCTTGCTCTCGCTTAAGCGCCTGGTGCAACTCGTCCAGCTCGGCCTTCTGCTGTTTTCCAGGGTTGCGGTCGAAGGCCAAGAGCACCCGTTCGACTCGCTCTTTCTCTTTCATTAGATCAGGTGGCGAATCGGAGTGCTCATTGGCCCATCGCAGCCACTCTGGCGCTGACATACTTTCGATTTGGCAGGTATCAATGAGCATCCTGGCGTCTGCGAGCAGGCTTCGTTTTTTCTGATTGAGAAAATCCTCCTTGGCTTTAGGCGAGATATTGGCAATCAGAAAGGCTGCTTGCTGAGCATTAACTGATGTACGAGATAGGTGATACCAATAATCATCGGTCATGCTGTCGAAATTAGTGTTGGCAAAAACTCTCTCGCGCTCTTGATCCTCGCGGTAAATCTTTCTTACGTAATCTTCAAGCATACTGCTCACTCCGCCTCCCTGGGCGTATCCCAATGCTTCAAATAGAATGGTCAGCCACGCAGGTGGGAGCCTGCTTTTCGGGAGCTACCCTAGACCGACCAAAACCGTTAAGCCCTTTTGCTGAATTCGACCTGAACAACCTTATCTACAGGTGTCGAAGTCGTGTATTTCGCCCAAGCATCCATCAGTTTGCGGCGCTTATCAAACAGATCAGAGCGCGAGTAAGCCCCCTCGGTCTGGTCTCGTTCGTCATGCGCTAGCGCCAGTTCACAAACCTCACGGGGGAAGTTGGTACGTTCCCCTGCCCAGTCTCGAAATGTGGAGCGGAATCCATGGCGCGTAATATCGGCATGCTCCAGACCGTGTAACAGGTTGCGGATCGCATTCGCATGTATGACTCCTGTCTTGCCCTGCCCTGGAAAAAGATACGGACTACCCTCAATGCGCGACAATGCCTCAAGCAGCTGGACAACTTGCGGGGCCAGAGGAATATCAAACGCCTCGCGCATCTTCATACGATCGGCAGGTAGCGACCAGATGCCTGCATTGAGGTCGAACTCACTCCAGGACGCAAATCGCACCATATGCGAGCGGGCTCCCGTCAGGATCATCAAGCGTGTGGCCGTTGCGTCGCGGACGTTGCCGAGCGCTTTGAGCTTCACCATGAGGGCCGGGACATCCTGCCATTTCATCGCAGAGAAGTGCTGACGCTTTCTTGCTTTCTTCTTTTCAGCCTTGCTCAGAAAATTATCAAGATGCCCTCTCCAGCGAGCGGGATTGTCACCAGAGCGCAGACCTCGTGCCTTTGCAGCATCAAGTACCTGCTCAATCTGCCCACGGACTTCATCGGCGGTACGGGTCTTACTGGCCCAGATGGACTGGAGAACCTTGAGCATTTGCTCCGTCTCAATCCCGCTGGCCGAAAGCTTGCCGATGTGAGGGAAGGCGTAAAGCTCAAGCTTCCGCAGCCAGCCCTTGCGCCACTTTTCTGACCATCCCGCACCGTGTGCGTCAAGGTACTCAGTCGCCAAAGTCTCGAATGTGATTCGCTTTGCTTCCAGCTCTCGTCGAGCATCACGCTGAGCGTCGCGTTCGGCATCACGAGTTTCAAGCGGATCCTTTTCTAGTGCTAGCAGCTTGCGAGCGTCGGCGGCCAATTCCCGGGCCTTGGCCAGGGTGATCTCGGGAAACTTCCCAAGGCCCATATAGCGCTCCTTGCCCACAAACTTGTAGCGGTAGATCCAGCTTGTTCCGCCAGTCTTGCTGATCTGAAAATAAAGGCCTTTACCGTCCCCGGCCATTCCAGGGACGCCTCCTTTTACAAGGCTCTCAACACCCTTGACTGTTAGCTTTGACATTCACCCTCGCCTCACCTGACCCCCACTCTGACCCACACCGCCACACGTGGTTTTTGGTGTGTATTTCTGAATCTCAGTGGAAGAATACTATGTTCAAAGCCATGCAGAGCATAGGGCGCAGTGAAATTAAGTAAAAACCAGTGAAAGAATGAAATGCCGGCCACAAGCCGGCTTTTTAATGCCTGATTCCTTCCTAGCAACAGCGGCTTACGCTTTCACGGCCCCAGCGCCAACTCACGAAGGCATCCTCAGCGAGGGTTAATTTATACTTGCCCGCCGGTCAGTTCAAAAACGCCCATCAGCACAGGGATGCGCCCATGTCCGTTCCAACCTACGATCAGTTTATCGAACCGATCCTGCGGTTTCTCGCCACAAAACCAAACGGTGCAATTGCTCGGGACGCCCACGAAGCGGCAGCCAAAATGCTGCAGTTAACAGAAGCGCAGCGTGAGGAGTTGATCGCGAGTGGTCAGGCCACCTACAAGAACCGGTCAGGCTGGGCACACGACCGTCTCAAGCGTGCCGGTCTTTCCAGCAGTGCCAAACGCGGTTATTGGAAGTTGACTGATGCAGGCGTGCAGTACGCCAAGGAGCATGCACTTCCACTGTCGGCCAAGGATGTGGAGCACTTAGCAATCGGCTACATGAATGTGAAGCTGAAAGTCGCGCCTGATGCCGAGCCACTGGATGACCAACCAAATGTGGAGCCAGATCTGGCCTCCGCCACCGAAAGCCCCGACGACCGACTGGAGCGAGCGCTAAAAGAATTGCGCGATGCCACGGCGGCCGACCTTTTGGACAACTTGCTGCAAGTCAGCCCCAACCGCTTCGAAGTGATCGTGCTGGATGTGCTTCATCGCCTGGGTTACGGCGCCAGTCGTAATGATCTGCAACGTGTCGGCGGTTCCGGTGATGCGGGCATCGACGGCATTATCTCGCTCGATAAATTGGGGCTGGAGAAGGTTTACGTTCAGGCCAAGCGCTGGCAGAACACGGTTGGCCGGCCTGAACTGCAGGCGTTCTACGGAGCGCTCGCGGGGCAAAAAGCCAAGCGTGGCGTGTTCATTACCACCTCTGGCTTTACTGCGCACGCTGTCGACTTCGCCAAATCGGTGGATGGCATTGTGTTGGTAGACGGCACGCGGTTGGTGCATCTGATGATGGATCATGAGGTGGGCGTGACATCCCGTTTGTTGCGGTTGCCGACGCTGGATCGCGATTACTTTGATGAGGAATAACGTTGAAGTTTCTGCTGTTCGAACCTTCTAGCTAAATCTCCACATTGGGCTTGTGGTCAAAAGTGATGGCACACTAGAATCATCACGACTGTTCTACCAACCCCCACGGATCGAGGGTTACATCAGCACGGGGCGAGGCCGGGACTGAATTCAGTTTAGGTTGATGTGCAGGTCAAGGAGACCACTATGTCGGACGCAAATATCAGGGAAAAATACTTCGTTTACCACCTCACCTCCGTTGAGAATCTGGATGGAATCTTTAAGGAAGGCCTAAAGCCTCGGGCCAGTCTGGAAAATTTCACCGACGTCGCAGACAGCGAAATCCTCAAGAAGCGCAAAGCGCTCAATCTTGATCGCTATGTTCCATTCCACTGGTTCGCCGCGAATCCGTTTGATGGACGGGTACAGCTCAGCCGGCCCAAAGAGAAGTTCGTCCTCATCTCCGTCTTTCGATCATTTGCCAAACAAAGCGGTTGGAAAATTATTCCCCGGCACCCACTCGCTGATGATGCGATTCAACTGCTCGATTACAACGCAGGTTTTGAAGCAATTAATTGGGAGCTGATGAGTACTCGGGACTATCAGAACCCGGAATGCAAAAGCGTTTGCATGGCCGAATGCCTATCTCCGGAAGTGGTAAACCCCAAAAACTTTTCCAGGATTTATACACCCAACGATGAAGTCAGCTCGCTTTGTGAGGCTAAAATGCGCGAGGCAAAGCTTGCGACTCCCATCAGCGTGAATCCCGGAATGTTCTTATAAATGAACTACACCAGCCTGAATCCAGAGAAAGCTCTGATTTGGCGTATCGTCCACCGCGATAACCTGCCCTGGGTTCTGGACAACGGTCTGCATTGCGCAAACTCGGAAGCACAGGCACCTCAGTACGTGAATATCGGTAACGTCGACTTGATCGATAAGCGCCGTTCCCGTCAGGTGCCTATCGCACCGGAAGGCGTTTTGGCCGATTACGTGCCCTTCTACTTCACGCCCTTCTCGGTGATGATGCAGAACATTCATTCTGGGTGGAGTGTTCAGCAACGCAACAATGACGAGATCGTGATTCTGGTCTCAAGCCTGTATCGCGTTGAAGAGCTCGGCCTACCGTTTGTCTTCACAAACGCGCACGCCTATCCGAGTTGGACAAACTATTACAGCGATCTGGCGAATCTCGACCAGATCGATTGGTCTATCCTTCAACGGCGCGACTTCAAGCGCGATCCTGATGATCCTCGCAAAATGGAGCGTTATCAGGCTGAGGCGCTGATCCACCATCACTTACCGATTACGGGACTACTGGGCATCATGTGCCACACCGATGCAATGAAAGCACGCATAGAAGCGGACGTCGCCGCTAGAGGCCTGACGCTGCCTGTCCATGCGCGTCCCAAATGGTATTTCCAATGATCCGATTCACCCAAGGCAACCTGCTGGAAGCCAATACCGAAGCCCTCGTCAACACAGTGAATACCGTGGGCGTGATGGGCAAGGGCATCGCATTGATGTTCAAAGAACGCTTTGCGCAAAATTACCGCCTCTATGCAGCAGCGTGTAAAGCGAAGGAAGTAGAAACCGGCAAGATGCATGTGACGGCCACTAATGAACTCGATGGCCCTCGCTGGATCGTGAACTTCCCAACCAAACGCCATTGGCGTTCTCCGTCGCAAATGGCGTGGATCACTGAAGGCTTGCATGATCTGCGTCGGTTTCTGCTTGAGAACGACGTGAAATCTGTCGCCGTACCGCCTCTAGGTGCTGGTAACGGCGGTTTGAAGTGGCCTGAAGTCCGTGAGCAGATTGTCGAAGTGTTGGGGGATCTGGACGCTGATGTCTTGGTATACGAGCCCTCGAACCAGTATCTGAACGTCGCCAAACGTTCGGGCGTAGAAAAGCTCACGCCAGCCCGCGCGCTTATCGCCGAACTGGTTCGTCGCTACTGGGTGTTAGGCATGGAGTGCAGTCTGCTAGAGATCCAGAAGCTGGCCTGGTTTCTTGAGCGCGCTATCGAGAAGTTGCCGAATACCGAGAACCCTCTGAATCTGAAGTTTGTCGCGCACAGATATGGGCCGTACGCCAACCGGCTGGAGCACCTGCTCGATAACCTCGATGGCAGTTATCTGCACTGTGACAAACGCATCAGTGACGCAGGCATTAGCGATGTGATCTGGTTTGATCAAGAGCGCAAAGCCTTTTTGCAGACGTATCTGAAGACTGAGGCCAAGGAATACTCCCAGGCTTTAGAACGCACTGCCGAGTTGATTGACGGTTTTGAATCGCCATTCGGTATGGAGTTGTTGGCGACAGTCGATTGGCTGCTAAGCCAGGAAGGCGTGTCTGCGACCGTTCCTGCAGTGCGTGAGGCGTTGACGCATTGGGACGGTGGCGCTGGTGCTGCTGCTCGCAAGAGCAAACTGTTCGATGATCAGGCTCTTGATATTGCGCTCAAGCGTCTGACCTCCAGCAGTTTTCGGCCTGAATTGGCGGCCTGAGTGATTGAAAGGAATTGGGCAGCAACCTGCTGCCCAATTCCCCATCACGGATAACTAAACGCCTTCACCAACGTCAACTCCCCCACCGCCCGCATCGGGATCAGAAACGTCTCCATCTTCTCGTTTGGTGTGCCTTCCTCAGTGATCACCGTTACCTGCGCAGTCGTCAGCGGTTGCGCGGCTTCATCCCCGCCATCTTCATCGCTGCGATACCCGCCACCGTAGTAGTTCACATACACCAGATACTGCCCCTTGATCGGCGCCGGCATGGCGAAGATTTCCGGGCCGTAGCCGGTGGTGACGTCGACGTCGAGGGCGCCGCCGTTGGGGGCGACGCGGTTGCCGTACCAGATGTGGGCGCCGTCGGGGGTGACGAGGTGCAGGTCGAGGTCGGTGCCGTCGCTGTCCCAGGCCAGCAGCACGCGCAGTTTTGGCGGGGTGGCACCGCCACTGGTGTTGAGGAATTGGGTGCGGCGGCGTTGTTGGCCGTCGGGGCTGCGCACTTCGACGCTGTTGCTGCCGTTGGGGAAGGAGAACGGACGGTCGAAGCGGCCGGCTGCGTCGATTTTCAGCGGCATGCTGACGCCGTTGACGATCAGTCGACCGGGTTCATTGCTCTTCGGGCTGGCGTTGATCTGGCCGCTGATGCGCGCTGTGTTGGCTTGGCCGACCGGGGTGTTCACCGAGGAGGCCGGGTAGTTGACGGTCTGACGAAAGCTCTCGCCCTCGCCGCCCGGCGCGCCGGTGCGCCAGCCGCCAACCGGGGTGTCGAGTTTGATGCTGTCGGCGGCCATAGTCGGCGATAACGCGGTCAGCGTGCAGAGCAGCAACAAGACCTGTGGATAACGGAGTGTCATGGTCTATTCCAGCAAAAGGTGACGGGCGAGCCCTTCGATGTAGGTTTCATCCTGGCCGTTGGGATGCGCTTCAAAGGCCAGGTGCAGATATTCGTGGGTCAGGTCGAGGCGGTCCTGCAAGGTCAGTACGCCGCGCACATAGATGCGCTGGCGTTCGCGGTCGACGAAGGGGCGGCCGAACGCGAGTTTGCACACGGCGAACGTGCTGACTTCGTTGTAGCCGGTTTCGCTTTCCAGCTTCGGGCGCCAGCCGCGTCGCTGTTTTTGCAGCCAGTCTTGCGCGGCGGGCAGTGCTTCGCAGGAGGCGACCGGGTTATCCCAGCGGCTGAGGCTGGCGCGGGGATAGGCGTGCAGCAGGATTGCGTCGTAGCGCTGGCCGGCGTTGGCTTGTTCGACGGCTTGCTGCCAGGCCAATTTGTCCGGGCCAGGTTGGTCAGAGTGATAGGTGACGGTGCTGCCGGCCAACACCAGATCGGCCGTCCAGGCGGCGATGTTGCGCGATTGCACCGATGCCGGGCGCGGGGCGACCCGCTGGCGATTGCTGCTGTCGTCGATGCTCAGGCAATCGCCGTGGCGTGTGGCGTTTTGCAGCAAATAGGTACGGATCGCCACGGCCAGTGCTTTGGCGGCTTCGCCAGGTTCGGGTTTGGCTTCGCGATCAAGGACACGGGCAACGTATTCTTCGCGATCCAGCCTTGCGACGAGTTTGTCATTGAGCAGAAACAGTTCGCCGTCGCTGTGGATATCCAACGCGTTGCCGTTGGCGAAATCAACGCGGTAGTCGCCCTGCAACGGGCCAGAAGTCACGACCCGTTCGCCAGCCAGAACCCGCACAACGGGATAGCGCGAGAACAGTCCGACTTCGACACAACGTCTCGTCTCTGCCGGCCACACAACTGGCAACACCGTCGCCAGTGCAGCACCGTAATGCCGTAAAACCATCTGACTGGTGCCGCGCCCACCGGCCCAAACCGGCGAGCCGTCCGCTGTCCATCCGGCAAATCCGCCCTGTCGCGACTGCCGGTCATGATCGCCGAGCCAGCTCCAGGTTTTCACCCGCAAGCGCCCGCCGAGCTCACCGACGACATTGCCGTCGGCAGCATTGAGCACCACGTCGAGCAATACGCGGCGCATCTGTTCTTGAGCTGGCAGCAACGCCAGAACGCCCAGCAGCTCACTCACAGAAACCCGCGTGGCCGGTTGCACCGACGGCAAATCCAGCAACCACAATGGCGCCTTTCGCGCCTGCCAGTAGGTTCGCCAACCGCTGGAAGAAATCCCCAACCGCGCCGGCTCGAAATACAGCCCACACGACTTCACCAACGCCTGATCCCGCTCGATCTTGCCGCCCGCCGAGCAGCAATAGACTTCCTCTTTCGACTGCTCGCGACATTCATATGCCGGCTCCCGAGCGCCGGTATCCACCAGCCACGCGTAGACAAACAGCTTCCAAAGACTGCCCAGCGGCGCATCCAGGGTCGAAGGCAACGGTTCACGAGCAATCAGTTGCGTCGTACTCAGCGACAACAGCTCACCTTTGTAAGCCACGCGCAGCGGCTCATCCTGCGCCGTGGCCAGCGCAGGAATCATCCACAACATCAGCCACAGCAGCGGCCGGGTCATGTCAGTTGACCGTGACCTGACCGAGGGCGGCTTTCGCTTCCTGGGCTTGATGCTGTGGCGCGTACACCTGAGTGAAACGCACCGGCGGCAGGTTGAACCGGCCCTTCTGCGAGAAGCGCACCAAATGGCGCAGACGCAACTCGCCGCTCAGGGCATCCACTGGCACCGCGTAGGCCAGTTGTCCCGGCTCGAAACGCGCCTTCTCCAGCGAGGTCGGTTCGGTGCCGTCCTTGCCCTGCAACTTGATGCCCCAGGTGGTGCGCTCGACATCGGCGCCCGGTGGCAGCGGCACTTCGAGCATGCCGTAGCGCAGCGGTTTGGGGGCTTTGCTGGTGAGGATCACTTCGTCCAGATACAGGCTGTCGCTGGACAGCGGTTTAGTGCCGACCGGCTCCAGTTTGAAAGTGAACGCTTCGTCGCCCGGCACCAATCGCGACAGGCGACGGGTGATGGTCACGGCCATCGGATCGACGGCCGGTTGCTGGGTCTGGAAGCTCAGCGCCGCACGCAGCGGACGCTCTTGAGTGCCAGACACCGACAACACACTCGGCACCGGCGTCGCGCCCTGCCACGTCCAGAACATCTCGCCGGTTGCGCCGTAGTTTTTCTTCCAGCCCTCACCCGGCATCAGCGCGATGGTCGGCGACGCCTGCGCGATGCTGCGCTGCAACCAGCTCAGCGCCAGCGCACGTTCGAGGGTCGATTGCTGTGGCAGCAGACGTTGCAACAACGCCGTGGCACGGGCCTGATCAAACGCTTGCAGCGACAGGTTCAGCGCTTCGGCAAACGGCTGCGAGCTCACGGCCAGACGCTGTTGTGCCGCACCCACCTGTCGACTGAAGGTTTCAGGCAAGGAGACTTTCGATTGCGTGGCCAGCGAGGCGGTCAAGACCCGCGCCGCCGCCAGACCCAAAGCCGAATCCGGATCGCTCATCACCAGGCTGTCCTGGCCGTCGTCCATCAGCGTCTCGGCATTACCTTCACCGGCCTTTGCCAGATCCTCCATCAAACCGCTGAGCAACGTGTTGACCGGCAAGCGCATTTGCTTGGCGAACGACAATATCAGCGCCCGTTTCAGCAACGGCGTGTTCGGCGCCTGTTTGGCGTAAACCTCCAACACTCGCTGCCAGTGCTCTGGCGGCAAGGTCAGTTCCAGCACCTGGCTGGCGTTCCAGTCAGCGTAGTAGGCGTACGCGGTGAGGAATGCATCGGGCTCACCGGCATAGCCCCACCAAGTGAAGCTCGCTGACGGCCCGGCCATTTGCACCAGACGTAGACGGCTGTTCTGCATGATCAGGCGCAAGCGATCACGGATCTGCGGGTTCGAGGCCAGCGACGGATAGGCGATGCTCAGCGGCAGCAAACGGCTGGCCGTCTGCTCGACGCCGCCGTACGGGTAGCTCAGCAGATCGTCGAGGGCGGAACGGAACAGCGCTTGCGGGCTGTCATCCAGGCGCAGGCGAATATCGGTGGCGTCCGCCGGCAGGCTCAACGCCGTGTCGCCGCTGGCTACATCAAGGCTTTGCGTCTGCGTCACTTGCCAGCCATCGCCGGTCGCGCTCAAGCGCACGGCCAAGGCATCAGCGATTTTGCCGTCCTGCACCAGTTCCGCTGTCCACTCGCCCGAAGCCAACGCAAATGCCGGCAGCGGCACATAGTTGATGCCGTTATTCAGGGTCACCGGCAGGCGTTGTTCGGCGCCGGCGTAATGGGTCACCAGCTCAGCCTTGACCGGTTTCTCGGCCTGACTGAAAGCGAATACACCGAGTTGCGGCTGATCGCCCTTACGGAATTTGCTCGGCCCGCTCCACTTCAGGTACAGCGGTTTTTCCGAACGGACGAACTGTTTCTTCTGCCCGACCTGACCGTCATCGGCAATCGCCCGGGCCGTGATGCGCCAGCGGGTCAGCGAGTCCGGCATTTTGAAAGTGAAACGGGTTTTGCCGTCGGCGCCGGTCAGCAACTCTGGTTGCCATGCGGCGGTGTCGACGTCTTCGCGACGCGGACGCTCCAGCACTTTCACGCCACGCTCACTGCGGTTGGCCTTGCCCGGCGCGCCAGGACTGCCCGGCAACGCCACGTCGTAACTGATGAACGACAGGCTGGCGCTGGTGCGCACGTTGTTGCGGCGCGGGTGGTAGAAGAACTGGTCGATGGTCGGCGCGACTTCCGGTTGCAGCGCGTAGACCATTTCATCGACGACGCTGACGGTCAGGTGCGCCGGTACGGCTTTGCCGGCGAACTGCGTGGTCAGGTCGACGGTGACGGTGTCGCCCGGCAGATACACCGTTTTGTCGGTGCTGATCGCCACGTCGATTTGCGGCGCGACCACTTTGATCCCGGCATTCTGGAAGCTGTACTGACCGCCCTTGGTGTAGAGCACGGAGAAGGTCAGGTTCGGCGCAAAGTTGTCCTTCACCGGGATGCGTGCGCGGTATTGGGTGTCGCTGAGTTTTTCCAGTTTCAGCCAGTCGCCGCCCTTGGCCAACAGCGCGGTGGCTTCGACCTTGTCGCGCTCCAGCGACAGCAAGGCATCGCTGACCGGTTCCGGGAAGGTGATCAGCGCCAACGCTTCATCGCCGGCCTTGTACTCGGGTTTATCGAGGACAATTTCCACGGTGCCCGGCACGGCTTTGACGCCGTCGCCGGTGACCGAATGCGCAGTAGCGCCGAGGACGCGACCGTGCTGATCTTTCAAGGTCAGGTTGTAGGTGCCCGGACGTTCAAAAGCGAGGCTGAAGCCTTTATCGCTGGCCGCCAGTTTACCTTCGCCCGTGCTCTGATCCTCCAGACGCACCCAGCCATAAGTGCTCGGCGTCACGGCTTTGCTTTGCTCGCTGCCACCTTCGTTGGCGTAGCTGAACGCGACTTTGTCGTTGACCGCACTGAAGCGTTGCGGCGCGCTCAAGCGAAAACTCGCGGCGCCACGGTCGATAAGGATTTCCTTGGTGGTCTTGACCCGATACGCCGCTCCATCGCTGGCAAACACGGTGAGCATGTAGCGGCTCGGTTTGTCGGCGGCCGGCAGGTCGAGGCTGGCGTTGCCCTTGCTGTCGGTGGTCAATTCGGTGCTGGTCAATTCCACCGGGAATTGCCCCAGGTATTGCAGTTCGTTGTCGACCATCGACAGTTGCTGGGCGCGCAGGCTCAGGGTCAGTTTGGCGTTGGCCACCGGTTTGCCGTCCGGGTACAGCAACACCAGACTGCCTTTGACCGGTTCGCCGGTGCGGTAATCCTGCTTGGCCAGATTCAGCGAGATTTCGAAGTGCGGCTTGATGTACTCCGCCACACGGAACGCACTGCTGTACGCCTGATCCTTGTAGTTGAAACGGAGTTCATAACCACCGGCCACGGCGTTGTCCGGCAACTGGAAACGGCCCTGAGTGCCGGCCTTCGAATCGAGCTTCAGATCCATTCGTTGCAGTTCGGTGCCGGTGGCGTCGAGCACGCTGACATTGACGTCCGCCGCACCCGGCAGCACCGAATCCCGTGCGTTCTTGAACTCACGACCGACGATCTTCAGCGACACCCAGTCGCCCGGGCGATACAACGGGCGGTCGGTGAACGCATAGAGCTTGGTGTCGTAGATTTCGCTGTCGTAATAGAAGTTTTCCGAAACGAACACCCCGCCCTCTTCGTCCTCGCCGATCACGAATGAACGCTCAGGGCTGACGTGTTTCAGGCGCAGCAAACCATCCGCATCAGTAGCACCGCTGCTCATCACGCCGAGGCCGTCAGTCCACAGCACATTGACCTTCGGCACCGAACTGCCTTCATGTTTGCGCGCAGCCCAGACCAGTAATTCATCACCGGCAATTTTGCTCACAGCCACGGTGTTGGAGACGAAAACCATGGTGGTCGCGCGGTACTTGCCGATCAGCGCTTCGACCAAGTACAGACCGGGTTTCAGGTTGCCCAGCGGAATGTAGACGTTGCCCGGCGCGACGCTGACGAAATCGCTCGAAGACCCGGCCAGATTGACCCCGGCCGGCGGCTGGATCGGCTTGGCCTGCCACAGCGGATAACGGAACTGGCTGACCACCGGCAGACCCGGAATCAGCGCGAATTGCGGTTGCGCGTCATACGGGGTCGGTGCGGCGATGGCGTTGCCCATCTTCAGTTCCGGCACTTCCTCGGTGACCTGTTTGCGCGACTCGTAAGAGAACGCGCGCTGCATCACCCGCCGCGATTTGCGGTACCAGTTGTCCCACAGGTACGCGAGGGTATTGGACAGACCTTCGCCCTTGAACTGGCCATCGCTGACCACGCGGTGCAGGTTCTTCTGGCGCTTGAGGAAATCCAGTGGCTTGTCGATGCGGTACACGCGAATGTCGGCGCCACCGTAGGGTTCCATGCGGAAACGACGGTAGTCACGGCCCGGTGCTTCGAGGCGCACCATCGCCTGTTCGTCCGCCGCAAAACTGCTGTCGGCCAGCAGGAAGAAGCTTTCACCGGACACCGGCGTGTAGCCGCTCGGCTCCACCGAATCGTCGGCATTAACAGTCGCCAGCGGCAGCAGCAGTGCCAGCAACAGAGGAATTTTTGCGCAGAGTCGCAACATGCGGGCACCGGTCATTGGGAGAGAAAGTTCAGTCGATAGACGCCGATGAAGTTGGGGTTGGCTGCGTCGGGTATCCATCGGGTGTCCTTCCATGTCATGAGTTGCTGCAGGCTTGCCGAACGCATGCCGTTGTCAGTGGGGGTGGTGGTGCCAGTGTGATAGGCGATGTAGCGGCCCATCCAGATCATCAGGTGCTGATCGTCGCCCTGATCGAAAAACATCAGGTCACCGGGGCGCGCCTGTGACACGTCGCGGCTGACCAGATGACTGTTGAACTGAATCAGTTTGATCGCGTTGACGTACGGCCCGACCTTGCCGCCGCCCTGTTGCCATTGCTGGGCGAGCTTGCGCTGGTCATCGCTCAGCGACAGCTCCGGCGGCAGATAGCGGTTGGACAGGCCATTGCTGCGCAGCCATTTGTTGTCATGGACTTTCAGCGCTTCGTTGGCAGCGAAACGCACCAGGCCGGCGCAGTCCTGCTGGTACCAACGCGGGCTCGGGCCCTGGCTCAGTTGCTCTTGGGCGATGCGTACGAACCAGGCACGAAAGACCTGGGACTGCGCCGGATCAAGCGCCGGTGCCTCCATGGCGCGGGCACCCGCGCTGAGCAACAGCGCGAGCAAGCCGAGGCTGCGGATCAGTGTCGTCACAGCGCTTTCCATTCCAGCGGCAGCCATTGCCAGTGGCCGTCGGGCTCGCTGCCTTCGGGCAACGTCAGGGCATATTTGCCGTAACCGCCGAGGGTGCGCAGTTTCGGGATCAGGTAGGTTTGCGCGGCGTTGTAGAACACCGGTTCCATGTCCTGCGGCAGGCTGTCGAGGGTTTCCTGCTGCATCAGTTGCGCCATCGAGTCAGGGCCGAAATAGATCGGCATCAGTACGTCTTTGGGCAGCACATCGGCCATCGGCGGGAAGCGTTTGTCGAGGGTGCCGAGCGCTTTGTCGACCAGTTTGTCGTCGAGGGAAAACAGCAGCGTCGAACCGTGGCGGGCGAGGCTGACGTTCATGAACGCCCGGCCACTGATCGCGTCCGGGTTCTCGGCGGTTTTTGCTGCGTATGGGCCGAAATTCGAGCTGACCTGACGCCGCCAGACGTGGCTTTGGCCTTCTTGCTTCTCGATCACCGGGAAGACACTTTCTTCGACGTTTGGCTCGAAGGCGCCGACCATCGAGCCAAACAGTTTGCCGAGATCGCCGTCGAGTTTGCTGTTGTCCTCATCCTTCAAACTGGCGACCAACAATGGCGTGTACAGCCGCGAATCGGCGTACCAGCAAAGGCCCGCCGCGCCAGCCACGTGCTCGGTGAGTGTCTGCGCTACCGCCTCTTCGGCGCCGAGTTTCACCAGCAGCGGTTTCTGCGGTTCGGCCGCCACCGGCAAGGTCACACAGGCACTGGCGCCCAGCGGCATGGCTCGCCACACCGGTTTGAAATCGAAGTCCGGCTGGTTGTCCAGTTCGTCCATGGCCAGGTAGCTGTGCCAGCCCTTGTCGTCCATGTCGAAACGCAGCCCGGCGAAGTTCGGGATAAAGCGCTGATACCCCATGGCGAGCACGCTGGAATTCACCGACAGGCGTTGTTTGATCTCTGGCGCCTTGGCCGGCAAGCCGAACGCTTGCGGGAACAGTTTGTCGCCATTGAGCAGTGCCGCCAGCGCTTGAGGCGAAACGTGCCCCCACTCTTCGGACGGGCCGTTTTCTGCCTCGTAGTATTTCGAAGGGTTGGACAGCACCACCAGTTTGTCGCCGTGCGAGGCGAACAACAGGGATTTACTGGCGTTGTAGCTGAGCTGATAAAGCGGCACCTCGTCGCTGCCGACTTCAAGTTTGCCGAACACGCTGAGTTGCGTGTCATCCAGCGCCACTTTCGCCAGCGGCTCCAGCATTTTCGCCAGCCCGCCGCGATCCATCACCAACAGGAAATCCTTCAACCGGCCATCAGCCCCGCGCCATAGCGCTACGTCTGCCGGTTGATCAAAAAGCTGTTCGATCAGGCTGTCCTGCAATTTCAGATCATGCTCGTAGATGATCCGGCGCAGGCTGCCGATCAGCCCGAGTCGGTCGCCGTGGGTTTCGTAATAGAAGACGAAATCTTCGGTGAGCGTGGCTTTGAGGAACGGCACCGTCAGCAGGTCTTTGGGCAACTGGCTCAGGGAGCGGGTTTCCAGCAGCGCATCGGGACGGCTCAGGCCGAGCTTGTCACTGGCAAGCTCGGCCGGCGGTGTTTTGGGCTTGAGCAGCAGCCAGCCAAAACCACCCGCCACGCCGGCCACCAGGCATAGCCCGATCAGCAGCGCCGGCCAGCGTCGGGAAGGTTTGCCGGCCGGTGTCGGGACGGCCGGAGAAGCAGCGTTATCACTCATATTCACAAAACCCGAAGTTCATCCGTGTTGCGGGATGCTTAATAGTTGAAAGTCTTGACCAGCAGCAGATCACCGATCGCCCGCAGGGGCACGATGAACGTCTCGCGTTTTTCGTCGACAGTGTTTTCGTTGAGTACCAGCGTGATTTGCGAGGTGATCACCTCGTTCTGGTTGCTGGTCTCCTCGAAGTTATAGCCGCCGTTGCCGAAGTTGCCCCAATAGTTGACGTAAACCAGATAGGTACCGTGCAACGGAGCCGTCATGGTGAACATTTCCGGGCCGGGGCCATCGACGCCATCCGGGTCCAGACCGCCGCCATTGCTCAGCGCCGGCCGCGCCCAGAACGCATGTTGGCCGTCGGGCGTGACAATGTGCAGATCGAGTTCGGCTTTCGGATCGTCCCACCCCAAGACAAGACGAATTCTCGCCGGCGTGCGCAGGTTATTTGCTTCATAAAATTGCACGCGCTTGAGCGACTGGCCCTCGGCGCTGATCACTTCGACACTGTTGGAACCGGCGCCGAACGCGTACGGCCGGGCGAAACGGCCCTGGTCATCGGTGTACAAATTCAGCGGATTGCCATTCACGGCGAGACTGTGCGGCGGGCGCATGTGACCGATGGCCTTGAGCTGGCCTTGAATCATCGTGCGATTGCGCTGGATACCGCGATCGATCGGCGGCGTCGGATAGGCGACTTGCGGGTTTTCGCTGCGATCAAGCAACCCGTGATAGCGCCAGCCGCCCACCGGTTCCGACAACTCGGCACTCGGCGCAGCCCACAGCGCAGGCGCACAGGCCAACCCGATCAGCAGCCAAAGAAATGAACGCATGTAACGCCTCCTGCCATGCCTGAACGAAACCTTGCACCCGATCCTCGGTACTTCACAGCGGTGGAAACTGCGTTTCGTCTGAAAGACCCGTGACTGCCAGGTCGTAGAAGGCGCGAAGAGTAGCGATTTAGTAGTTTTTTAACAATCGGATACATCTGCTTTTGCGGTGGGAATCACGTCTTCTTGGTGGACGGTGAGCCGAATAGCCGTCATATTCGGCTCACTAAATGAGCCGAATAGCATTTCTATTCGGCTCACGTCCCTATTACAGGCAATAACCGATGACGACTCAATGGATCTGGCAGCAGCCGGATTGGCCCGATTTCAACTGGCAGGCAGAACACCTGGCACCACTTTTACGCGAATGCGTACAGGCACAAGGCCAATTGATGGGCATGGCCGGATCCGTCGGCAACTCGCTGACGGCTCAAACCGAACTCGACGCACTGCTGCAAAACATCGTGACCTCTTCGGCCATTGAGGGTGAGCAGTTGAATGTCGGCTCGGTGCGCTCGTCATTGGCTCGACGCCTGGGGCTGGAGTTGCCCGATAGCGATAAAGTCAGTCAACTTAGCGAAGGACTGGCACAACTGATGTTCGACGCCACCCGGCGCTTCGCCGAACCACTGACGCTGGATCGATTACTGGAATGGCATCAATGGCTGTTTCCGGATCAGGTAAGTGACTTCAGCACGAGGTCGATGCATGTCGGTGCGCTTCGCGGTGACGAGCCGATGCAGGTAGTTTCCGGTCGTCTCGACCGCCCCACTGTGCATTTCGAGGCCCCTGCGCGCCAAGGTCTTGAGCGGCAAGTGGATAAATTTCTCGCTTGGTTCGAGGCCAGCCAGCATCAAACAGCGCTGGATCCATTGCTGCGTGCTGGCATCGCTCATTTCTGGTTTGTCACGCTGCATCCGTTTGATGACGGCAATGGTCGCCTTACTCGCACCCTTACCGATCTGGCGCTGGCGCAAGGTGAAGCGCAGGCCATCCGGTTTTACGCGATGTCGGCCAGCATTCTCGATGACCGTAACGGCTACTATCGAGTGCTCGAGGCCAGTCAAAAGGACACGCTGGACGTTACCCAATGGCTCACTTGGTTTCTGCAGACTCTTTTACGCAGTCTGCAACAAGCCATGGCGCGGATCGAAAGCGTGCTGGGCAAAACACGCTTCTGGCAGGCACACCATGAATCCGAGCTTTCGGTGGAACAGAGTAAAGTGCTCAATCGTTTGCTCGACGGTGGAGAGTGCGGGTTCGAACACGGTATCAGCTCGGCGCAGTATCAGGCGGTGGCCAAGGTTTCCAAAGCCACAGCGACGCGACATCTGGCGTATCTGCTGGAGAAGGGTTGCCTGCAGCGTATGCCCGGAGGCGGACGGAGCACGCGATACAAAATCAATTACCCGGACAATCCCTCAAACTGACCACTGACGTCTGTAGTGAGGAGATAAGGGTCGGCCGCGCCCCGCTCATTTGCCCATAAACCCCCTATCTGCTAGTGTCGCGCCGGTTTAACGTCAACCGGAAATAGCCGCCATGGCCCGCAAAAAAGCTGCACTGGATTTCGAACAGTCCCTCGCCGACCTGCAAACATTGGTCGAGCGTCTGGAGAACGGTGAATTGTCGCTGGAAGACTCGCTGACCGCTTTCGAGCAGGGCATCGGGCTGACCCGTGACTGCCAGGCAGCGCTGGCCCAAGCCGAGCAAAAGGTACAAGTGCTGCTGGAGCGTGATGGCGAACTCGCCGAGGAACCCTTCGACGCGGAACAGCCAGAATGATTGCAGCGTATTCGGCGACCAGCCAGGCCCGGGTCAACGCGGCACTGCAAAGCCTGTTCGACGCCCCGTTGCCGGAACTGGCGCGCCTCTATGAGGCCATGCGCTACAGCGTGATGAACGGCGGCAAACGCGTGCGTCCACTGTTGGCCTACGCCGCGTGTGAAGCGCTCGGTGGCAAAGCTGAGCAGGCCAACGGCGCAGCGTGCGCCGTTGAACTGATCCACGCTTACTCGCTGGTGCACGACGATTTGCCGGCAATGGACGATGACGATCTGCGTCGCGGCCAGCCGACCACGCACAAAAAATTCGATGAAGCCTGCGCGATACTCGCCGGTGACGGCTTGCAAAGCCTGGCGTTCAGCGCCCTGCTCGCCCCCCACCTGAGCGATCTGAGTGCCGACATTCGCCTGCAAATGGTCACTGCGCTGGCTCACGCCGCAGGCCCGGCGGGCATGGTCGGTGGCCAAGCCATCGACCTCGGCTCGGTGGGGCTGAAGCTCGATCAGCAAGCCCTCGAACAAATGCACCGGCACAAGACCGGCGCGCTGATCGAAGTCAGCATCAAACTCGGCGCCCTGGCCAGCAGCCGTGCCGAGCCGGATGAACTCAAGGCCCTGCAGACTTATGCACAAGCCATCGGTCTGGCTTTTCAGGTGCAGGACGACATCCTCGACGTCGAAAGCGATACCGCCACCCTCGGCAAGCGCCAGGGCGCCGACATTGCCCGTGACAAGCCGACCTACCCGGCCCTGCTGGGTCTGGACGCGGCCAAGGCCTATGCCCTGGAGTTGCGCGATCAGGCTCTGCACGCCCTGCGACCGTTTGACGCGGCAGCCGAGCCTTTGCGCGAGCTGGCCCGGTATATCGTCGAGCGCCGCCACTGACGGCATATCCGCCAAAGAAGACCAACGCGTGGGCAGGGGGCGATGCATCAGGTAAACTGCCGCCTCTTCTATACCTATAACGATTCGCCTGATGCCCACGACGTTTCATGAGATTCCCCGCAAGCGCCCGACCACGCCCCTGCTCGACCGCGCGAACACGCCGGACGGCCTGCGCCGGTTAGGCGAAGCCGAGCTGGAAACCCTGGCTGATGAGTTGCGCCTGGAATTGCTCTACACGGTCGGTCAGACCGGTGGGCATTTCGGTGCAGGCCTGGGCGTGATCGAGCTGACCATCGCGTTGCATTACGTCTTCGACACGCCGGACGACCGGTTGCTGTGGGACGTTGGTCATCAGGCGTATCCGCACAAAATCCTCACCGGCCGTCGCGAGCGCATGGGCACCCTGCGCCAGAAGGACGGCATAGCGGCCTTCCCGCGCCGCGCCGAGAGCGAATACGACACCTTCGGCGTCGGCCACTCCAGCACCTCGATCAGCGCGGCGCTGGGCATGGCGATTGCCGCTCGTCTGCAGAACAGCGATCGCAAGGCGATTGCCGTGATTGGCGACGGCGCGTTGACCGCCGGCATGGCCTTCGAAGCGCTGAACCACGCGCCGGAAGTGAACGCCAACATGCTGGTGATCCTCAACGACAACGACATGTCGATCTCGCGCAACGTCGGCGGTCTGTCGAATTACCTGGCGAAGATCCTGTCCAGCCGCACTTACGCGAGCATGCGTGAAGGCAGCAAGAAAGTGCTGTCGCGCCTGCCCGGCGCCTGGGAAATCGCCCGCCGCACCGAGGAGTACGCCAAAGGCATGCTGGTGCCTGGCACCCTGTTCGAAGAGCTGGGCTGGAACTACATCGGCCCGATCGACGGCCACGACCTGCCGACCCTGATCGCCACCCTGCGCAACATGCGCGATCTGAAAGGCCCGCAGTTCCTGCACATCGTCACCAAGAAAGGCAAAGGCTTCGCCCCGGCGGAAGTCGACCCGATCGGTTATCACGCGATCACCAAACTTGAACCTGTCGACGCCCCGGCCGCTGCGCCGAAAAAGGCTGGCGGGCCGAAGTATTCGGCGGTGTTTGGCGAATGGCTGTGCGACATGGCGGCCGCGGATCCGCGTCTGGTCGGGATTACCCCGGCAATGAAGGAAGGTTCGGATCTGGTGGCGTTCAGCGAACGTTTCCCGCTGCGCTACTTCGATGTGGCCATTGCCGAGCAACACGCGGTGACGTTCGCTGCCGGTATGGCTTGCGAAGGCGCCAAACCGGTGGTGGCGATCTACTCGACGTTCCTTCAGCGCGGTTATGACCAACTCGTTCACGATGTGGCGGTGCAGAATCTCGACGTGCTGTTCGCCATCGACCGCGCAGGTTTAGTGGGTGAAGACGGCCCGACACACGCTGGCAGCTTCGATCTGTCGTACCTGCGCTGCATCCCGGGCATGGTCATCATGACCCCGAGCGATGAAAACGAACTGCGCAAAATGCTCTCCACCGGCCACCTCTACAACGGCCCTGCGGCTGTACGTTACCCGCGCGGCACTGGCCCGAATGCGACCATCGAGAAAGATCTCGAACCGATCGAAATCGGTAAAGGCATCGTCCGTCGTCAGGGCAGCAAAGTTGCCTTGCTGGTGTTCGGCGTGCAGTTGGCCGAGGCGCTGAAAGTCGCCGAGAAGCTCGATGCCACCGTGGTCGACATGCGCTTCGTCAAACCGTTGGATGAAGCACTGGTGCGCGAGATTGCCGCAAGCCACGAGTTGCTGGTGACGATCGAAGAGAACGCAATCATGGGCGGCGCCGGTGGTGCAGTCAGCGAATTTCTCGCACGCGAAAATATCCTCAAGTCGATGCTGCACCTGGGCTTGCCGGATATTTACGTCGAGCACGCGAAACCGGCGCAGATGCTGGCCGAATGCGGGCTGGATGAGGCCGGGATCGAAGCGTCGATTCGCGAGCGTCTGGCACTGCTCAACAAATAAACGCAACACCCTGTGGGAGCGGGCTTGCTCGCGAAAGCGTCGGATCAGTCAAATGATGAAGTGACTGACACTGCGTTTTTGCGAGCAAGCCCGCTCCCACATTTGGTTTGTGTACACCTGAAAGACCTACGGATCACCGATGAACCTCCCGCGCCTCGCCCTGCCCTTCCTGCTGCTTCCGGCCACCAGCGCCCTCGCTGACACCTTCGAGCGCGATCAGGCCCTGAAACTGCCGGACACGCTGATCAGCGCCAACCGTCAGGTCCAAGCACGCAATGACAGCAGCGCCGCCAACACCGTGTTCACCCGCGAAGACATCGACCGCCTGCAACCCAGCGACGTGCCGGATCTGTTGCGTCGGGTGCCGGGTGTGCAAGTGGCGCAGGCCGGTGGGCGCGGGAGCCTGCCAGGGATTTACATTCGCGGCACGCAATCGGCGCAAAGCCTGGTGCTGGTCGATGGCCAGCGCATCGGCAGTTCCACTTCCGGCGACAGCAACCTGCAGCACTTGAACATCGAGCAGATCGAACGCGTCGAAGTGCTGCGCGGCTCGCGCTCGGTGATCTACGGCAGCGATGCGATTGGCGGAGTGATTCAGATCTTCACCCGACGCGGCACTGAGCAAGGCTTGCAGCCACGACTGCACGTCGGTTTCGGCAGCCATCAGACCTGGGAGCGCAGCCTTGGCTTGTCCGGTGGCGATGACAAAACCCGCTTCAATCTGGGTGCCAGCCTGGATGAAACCGCCGGGATTGACCGCACACACGAGTCCTACCCCAGCGACGGCGATCACGACGCTTACCGCAACAAATCCGTCAGCCTGAGCCTCAGCCATGCACTGACCGATGACGTCGAAGTCGGCGCGAACCTGCTGGATAACCGAGGCAAGAGCGAGTTCGACAACCCGTTCGGCCGTTTCGACATGAACACGTTTGAGTCTGTGCAACAGCAGCCGTACAGCGATTTCAACGTCAGCAGCCTCAGCAGTTACCTGGACGCACGGGTCAACGACCTCTGGAAAACCCGCGTCGAGTTCGGCCATGCCGAAAACCGCGAGAAGACGCTCGACAAACTCAGCGACGAGCGCACGGTGTTCAACACCTACCGCAACTCGCTGAACTGGCAGAACGACTTGACCCTGGATGCGCGCAACAGCCTGATTCTGGGCGGCGACTGGTATGAAGACCGGGTCAACAGCAGCACCGCGTTCGACGAGAACAGCCGCTGGAACCGCGCCGCGTTCATCCAGCATCGTTATCAGGCTGACAGCTTCTCCACCGAACTGGGCCTGCGCCACGACGACAACCAGCAGTTCGGCAGCCAGAACACCTGGAGCGGCACGTTCACCCTGCCGCTGAACCCGGACAACGATCTGCTGCTCAGCTACAGCGAAGGCTTCCGCGCACCGACCTTCAATGACCTGTACTACCCGGACTTCAGCAACCCGAACCTGAAACCGGAAACCTCGAAAAGCTACGAACTGCAATGGCGCAGCCAGTTGAACGACAGCACCCGCCTGGAAGCCTCGCTGTACCGCACCGACCTTGAGGACGCGATCATTTTCGGCAGCAACTCGCGGCCGCAGAACGTGGCCTCAGCACGAATCAACGGTTTTGAAGCGGCGTTGAAACAGGAGCTGTTCGGCTGGCAGAGCAATCTCGGCGTAGCGATCATCGATCCGCGTGATCGCGAAACCGGGCACACCCTGGCACGTCGGGCGCGACGCACGTTGAGTTGGGATCTGGATCGGCAGTTCGACCGATTGGGCGTGGGCGCCAGTTGGCAATTAGTCAGCGCCAGTTACGACGACTTGAACAACACTCAGCCACTGGGTGGCTACGGCACGCTCGGGCTGCGCAGCAGCTGGGCGCTGAACCGTGAGATCAAACTGGATCTGAAGGTGGATAACCTGTTGGACAAGGGTTATAGCCGGGCGAATTACAGCTATGACGGCAGTCAGTATGGCTATCGCGAGGAAGGACGGGCGTGGATGTTCGGAGTGACTTGGACCCCTGAACTCTGAGCCGAAATTTGCGCTGCTTTGACTGGCCTCTTCGCGAGCAAGCCCGCTCCCACAGGGAACCCATTCCAAATGTGGGAGCGGGCTTGCTCGCGAAGAATTCACCTCGGTCTCAGCGGTCAGGCGCGATTAGGTGGCAGAGCCTGGCGGTTGCCTCGATCATCTGCCCGCTCGGGCGCTCCAAACCTTTATCAGTGACCGACAACAGTTGGCCACGCGCTACCGCCACTACCTGCGGCCACGCTTTCCAGGCATCAAGCTGGGCCTGATCGCCGGCCAGAATTACCTCGGGATTGCGCTGCAACACCGCCTCGATACTGACCTGCGGCGCCGGCAGGCTCAGATCGGCGAACACGTTGCGTGCGCCGCACACTTCAAGCGCAGCGCTGATGATCTGCCCGCCACCGACGGTGTAAAGCGGCTTGTCCCAGACCTGGTAAAACACTTTCAGCGGCGCGTCCCGGCGATAGCGCTGGCGCAAGTCATTGAGTTTCTCGCGCAATTCAGCGGCCAGTTTCAGCCCACGCTCAGGCCGCCCCAATTGACTGGCAATCGCTTCAATCTGTGCAGACAGCTGTTCGAGATTGTGCGGTTCGGCCACGTAAGTCGGGATATTCAGGTGTTTGAGTTGGTCGCGTTGCGCCGGGCCGACACTGCCGGGCCACAGCAGCAATAAATCGGGCTTGAGGCTGAGCAGGCGCTCCATGTCGAGTTGGCCGTAACGACCGACCGAGGGAACGTTCGCAATCGCAGCCGGCCGCTCGCCGGCATCCAGCACACCGACCAGCAGATCGGCCGAATCCAGTTCAACGACGATTTCAGAAAGAGAAGGTGCGAGGCTGACGACCCGCAGGCTCGCCAGCAGCGGGCCGCTGACGGCCAGCAGCAGAACCGCCAGCCAGAAACGGCGCATCAGCCGAGTTGACGCGGGATACGGTAGAGGTAGAACAGCACCGCAGTGGACAGCGCCAGCAGCACCAGTGGTACCGCCTCAAGGCCAACGAATACCGCCACTGCGCCGATCCACGCCGGCAACGCTGCCGCAAGGAACGCGTTACGGCGAACCGCTGCCAGAGCGATCCACGCCGCTGGTTCATCGGCGCTATCGAGGGCTTTTTGCGTGGCGATCAATGCGTGCTTATAGCGGCCGAAAAACTTCAGGCTGACAAACATCGACGCCACGCCGGCAATGAACAAAGGCATCGCCAGCACCGGCAGAACGCCCTCGCCCTGACCAAACAGCGCGTTGAGCACGAACAGCGGTGCCAGCGCCAGCGACAGGTATTTCCACCAGTCGACGCTCAGACGACGGCGAACCTGACCTCGGGTCACGCCCGATCTACCTCGCCCTGATGCTCGTTACCCATCATGTGGTCGAGCTTGCTGGCCTTGGTTGCCAGGTAGAGTTTGTTGTGCGGATTGTGGCCGGTGTGCAACGGCACGCGTTCGGCGACGTCGATGCCCATTTCGGTCAAGGCTTTGACCTTGCGCGGGTTGTTGGTCATCAGACGCAGGGATTTCACGCCCAGATGCTCGAGCATCGGCAGGCACATGGCGTAGTCGCGCTGATCGGCGGCGAAGCCCAGACGTTCGTTGGCTTCGACGGTATCAGCGCCGCCGTCCTGCAACTCATAGGCGCGGATCTTGTTCAACAGACCGATGCCACGCCCTTCCTGACGCAGGTAGAGCAACACGCCACGGCCTTCGCGAGCGATGGCTTTGAGGGCGCCCTCCAGTTGCGAGCCGCAGTCGCAACGCTGGCTGAACAAGGCGTCGCCCGTCAGGCATTCGGAGTGCAAACGGCCGAGTACCGGGGCTCCGTCGGCAAAATCACCCAGGCTCAGCACAACGTGCTCGCGGCCGGTGGCTTCATCGAGAAAACCGTGCATGGTGAATTGCGCAAAAGGCGTTGGCAGCTTGGAAGCGGCGACAAAGACGACAGGCACCGGTGTGCTCCTGATCTAAAGAGTCTGAAAATTCGCAGGCGGGCATTGTAACAGCAGGTTCCTGTGGACGCTTAGGCTGAATTATCGGCCATAACGATCAAAAAGCTTGATAACTGCGGGCCAGCGCAGATCCCTGTGAGAGCGGGCTTGCTCGCGAAGACGTCGTGTCAGTCGACCAACAGGCTAGCTGAACCACCGCATTCGCGAGCAAGCCTGCTCCCACAGGGGGACAGTGCTGGACGCAAGATCTGTGGTCAGTTCGGCTCGAACGGATACGGCTGCTTCCACTTCTCGAAGATCGGCTTCAACTCGCCGCTTTTCACCAACTGCTCCATACGCTGGTCATACAGCGCCATCAGCGCCCGAGCCTGGGGAGTGTCGGCAAAACCGAGGAACAGCGGCAACTCTGCCAGATGCGAATAGTGGTACTGCGCAGGATCCGCGGCACTGCGCATCACCACTTCAATCTCGGTCAGAGCATCGATGTAGTAATCCGCCCGCCCCTGCTTGAGCATCGACAAAATGCCGGTACGCCGCTCGATCTGGTTGAAGCGCTTGATGTTCGGCAAGTAATTTTCGTAGCGATAACCCCGTACCCAGGCCAAGCGATATTTGCCTAACGCCGCCAGGGTCGGTGACGGGTTGCTTGCCAATCCCAGCGCATAGATGTGGTCGGAATCGAAACTCCACTGCGGATACAGGACTTGCTCGGCCTCATCACGATAGGAGCCGACCAGCGCGTCGACTTCCTTCAACTGCACCAATCCAATCGAACGGGTGTAGGGCACGCTGCGAATATCCAGTTGCACCCCGGCCGGGTCGAACACCTTGCGCAGCACGTCCCAGGCCAGACCATGGCCATCGGCGGCGGTGTAGTCTTCCCAGTCTTCGCTGGCCACATGGATGACCGTTGGCGCATGCGCTGCTTCCTGCGCACTGGCCACAGTGCCCAGCAGAGCAAAAACCATCAGCGCCAACCAGCGTCGAGCCATCCCTAGTCCCTCACTTAACCCTGACAAGCACTCGGCTCAGGCGAAAACCCAAACCAGCCCTTGCATCGACAGCCAGGCGAACACGCCGGCCAACACGTCGTCGAGCATGATGCCGACGCCGCCATGGACATGCCGGTCGATCCAGCGAATCGGCCACGGCTTGAGAATGTCGAAGAAGCGGAACATCAAGAAGCCCGCCAGCAGCCAGTACCAGCCTTCCGGCACCAGCCACAGGGTGATCCACATCCCGACCATTTCGTCCCAGACGATGCCTTCGTGGTCGTGTACCCGCAGATCATCGGCCACTTTGCCGCACAGCCAGAAGCCGAACAGCATGGTGATGCCGAGCATTAGCCAGTAACCCCAGTCAGGCAACATCTGCCACAACGGGATAAAGGGTAGCGCAACCAACGAGCCCCACGTGCCCGGTGCCTTGGGCAAGGTGCCCGAACCGAAGCCGAACGCGAGGAAATGCCAGGGATTGCGCCAGACCGACGGCGGAACGAATTCGGCCGGAACCTGTTTCGGGTGATCTGTCACGGTGACTCCTGAAAATGTTGATAGCCCCGGATTTGCGGGGTGATGTCATGTCCTTCGCGATCGAGCAGCACCACACCCTGGCCCTGCGCCACGCGACCGATCACATGGATCGGCCAGCCATTGGCCAGCAGCGTCGGCAACTCGACGGGCGGTAGCGTGAAGGCCAGCACATAATCATCGCCACCGCTCAATGCCGCACGTTCGGCGCCACGCTGCCCGAGAAACGCGACTAATGCATCCGACAGCGGTACACGCTCGCGTTCAATCTCAAGCCGCACCTTCGACGCCAGGGCGATATGGCCGCAATCGGCCAGCAAACCGTCAGAGATATCCAGCGCTGAAGTCGCTTTGCCGCGCAACGCCTGACCCAGGGCCAGTTGCGGTTGTGGCGACCAGTAATGAGCGAGCAAGGGCTGGGCGATAGCGGGGTCAGCGTCACGCTGGCCCAATACCAGCGGCAAGGCGCCGGCGGCATTGCCCAGCTCACCGCCGACACACAGCAAGTCGCCCGGTTGTGCGCCGCTGCGGGTCAAGGCCTGCCCTGCCGGGACGCGACCGAATACGGTGACGGTCAGGCTCAACAGCCCGCGCGTGGTATCACCGCCGACCAGCGCCACGCCGCAATCCTGCGCCATGCGGTTCAAACCACGGGCATAGGCTTGCAGCCAATCGGCGGTCACCGTCGGCACAGTCAGGGCAAGGGTAAAAGCGATGGGCGTAGCACCCATGGCGGCCAGATCGCTGACCGCAACGGCCAGCGAGCGCTGACCGAGCAGAAACGGATCGCAAGGGTCGGCAAAATGCACGCCGGCCACCAGCGTATCGGTGGAAATCGCCAGCTGTTCCCCGGGAGGAACCGCCAGCAAGGCACAGTCGTCGCCGATTCCCAGTGCAACGCCTTCGCCGCCCTGCGCACAAGGCGCGGCGGCGAAGAAATTGCGGATCAGCTCAAACTCGCCCATAGCCGTTTCAAACGCCAATCAGCGCTTGAACGCCTTCACTTCAGCTTCACGCAGGCGCGGGGCCAGCTTGTCGAGCACGCCGTTGACGAACTTGTGGCCGTCGGTCGAACCGTAGACTTTCGCCAGTTCGATCCCTTCGTTGATGACCACGCGGTACGGCACGTCGACGCGTTTGAGCAACTCCCAGGCGGACAGGCGCAGTACGCACAGTTCAACCGGGTCGAGCTCTTCGATAGTCAGGTCCAGGCACGGCGCCAACGCGGCGTCGATTTCGGTCAGGCTGGCCGGAACGCCGTGCAGGATGTCGTGGAAGTAGCTGGCATCGGCAAAGGTAAAATCGTTATCGACGCGAAACTGCGCTTCGATTTCGTTCAGCGAGGTACTGGCCATGTGACGCTGATACAGCGCTTGAGTCGCCAACTGACGGGCAGCCCGGCGCTTCTCGCTTTTCGAAGGCTTGCCGGCGTCCGCTGGACGTGGCTCGCGCGGGTTGAAACGATCGCTTTCGTCGCTAATCACTTGGCCTCCAACTGCGCCAGCAGGCTGACCATTTCCAGAGCGGACAGGGCAGCTTCAGCACCTTTGTTACCGGCCTTGGTGCCGGAACGTTCGATGGCTTGCTCGATGGAATCAACGGTCAGGACGCCGAAAGCAACCGGTACGCCGAACTCCATGGACACCTGGGCCAGGCCCTTGGTGCACTCGCCCGCCACGTATTCGAAGTGCGGAGTGCCGCCACGAATGACCGCGCCGAGCGCGATGATGGCTGCGAACTCGCCTTTCTGAGCGACTTTCTGCGCAACCAGCGGAATTTCGAAGGCGCCAGGTGCGCGGATGATGGTGATGTCGCTTTCGCTCACGCCATGGCGAACCAGGGCATCAACTGCACCGCTGACCAGGCTTTCAACCACGAAGCTGTTGAAACGGCCCACTACCAAAGCGTAGCGGCCTTTAGGGGCGATGAAGGTACCTTCGATGGTCTTCAGGGTCATTCGTCAGATCTCTTAAAGAGCCGGGACGCGTCTTCTACGCGCCCCTCAGTGATTTATTTGCCGCGAATACAGGGCCGGAAACAACCGGTCATTATTCGGAGGGCACGTATTCTACAACTTCCAGATCGAAACCGGATATCGCATTAAATTTCATGGGTGCCGACATCAAGCGCATTTTGCGCACACCGAGGTCACGCAGGATCTGCGAACCGGCACCGACGATGCTGTAAGTGGTCGGTTTTTTCACCACAGCCTGATCAGCGGTTTCACGGATGTGCGCCAGCAGCACGTCACCATCCAGCGGATGACCGAGCAACAGCACCACACCGCTGCCGGCCTCGGCAACCGCCGTCATGGCGGCGCGCAGGCTCCAGCGGCCCGGTTGCTTGACCATCAGCAGGTCGCGCAGCGGGTCCATATTGTGTACGCGAACCAGCGTTGGCTCTTCGGCGCAAACAGAGCCCAATGTCAGGGCCATGTGCACGTCGCCTTCCACCGAATCACGATAGGTCACCAGGTTGAATTGGCCCAGTTCGCTGTCCAGTGGCTGCTCGGCAATCCGCTGAACGGTACGTTCGTGGATCATCCGGTAGTGAATCAGGTCGGCGATGGTGCCGATCTTGATGTTGTGGTCGGCGGCGAACGCTTCCAGTTCGGTGCGACGGGACATGGTGCCGTCGTCGTTCATCACTTCACAGATCACGCCGCTCGGCTCGAAACCGGCCATGCGCGCCAGGTCGCAAGCGGCTTCAGTGTGACCGGCGCGAGCCAGGGTGCCACCGGCCTGAGCCATCAGCGGGAAGATGTGGCCCGGGCTCACGATGTCTTCGGCCTTGGCGTCTTTGGCCGCAGCCGCTTGCACGGTGCGCGCACGGTCGGCGGCGGAGATGCCGGTGGTCACGCCTTCGGCGGCTTCGATCGACACGGTGAACTTGGTACCGAAGCCGGAACCGTTGCGTGGCGCCATCAGTGGCAGCTTCAGCAGCTCGCAGCGCTCACGGCTCATCGGCATACAGATCAGGCCACGGGCGTGCTTGGCCATGAAATTGATGTGTTCGGCCTTGCAGCATTCGGCGGCCATGATCAGGTCGCCTTCGTTCTCGCGGTCTTCGTCATCCATGAGGATGACCATCTTGCCTTGGCGGATGTCTTCAACCAGTTCTTCGATGCTATTGAGCGCCACAAGGCACCCCCCTTCTTTCGAAATTAAGAGCTTCAGGATTTGAGGTAGCCGTTTTGGGCCAGAAAGCTTTCAGTGATCGTGCCACCAGCGCTCGGCTCTGCGGCCTTGTCACCCAACAGCAGGCGCTCCAGATAACGCGCCAGCAAGTCGACTTCCAGGTTCACCCGACGACCTGGCTTGTAAGAAGCCATGATGGTTTCGCTCAGGGTGTGCGGAATGATCGTCAGCATGAATTCAGCGCCATCGACCGCGTTCACGGTCAGGCTGGTGCCGTCGACGGTGATCGAGCCTTTATGGGCGATGTACTTGGCCAGTTCCTTCGGCGCGCGGATGCGAAATTCCACGGCGCGGGCATTGTCGGCGCGGGAGACGATTTCGCCGACACCGTCGACGTGACCGCTGACCAAGTGCCCGCCAAGACGGGTGGTCGGGGTCAGGGCTTTTTCCAGGTTGACCGGGCTGCCGCTTTTCAGGTCATTCATGGCGGTGCAGTCCAGCGTTTCGCGGCTGACGTCGGCAGCAAAGCCGTCGCCCGGCAGCTCAACGGCGGTCAGGCAGACGCCGTTGACGGCGATGCTGTCGCCGAGCTTGACGTCGCTCAGGTCAAGCTTGCCGGTTGCGACGTGCACCCGCACATCGCCGCCCTTTGGGGTCAGTGCACAGATGCTGCCGATGGATTCGATGATGCCGGTAAACATGGGGTTCTCCTTGAGAACTGGGCCAGCGCTAACGCGATGGCCGGGAATTATACGCTCGCCGCAACGACAGGGATCGCAGTGACTCGCCAGTCATCGCCCACCGCGCGGATTTCGCTGATTTTCAGTTCGGGAGCGTCCTTCATATAGCTCAGCGGCCAATCCAAAAGCGGACGCGCCGTAGAACCAAGGAACTTGCCGGCGATGAAAATCACGAACTCATCGACCAGACCGAGCTGGGCAAAAGCACCGGCCAGACGCGGGCCGGCCTCGACCAATACTTCGTTGACGCCACGGTTGGCCAGTTCGACCAGCAGTTGATGCAGATCGACCTGACCGTCATCACCCGGCACGATCAGACATTCCGGGCCGTTGGCGTATTGCTCCTCGACCGCCATGCAGGTGGCGACCAAAGCAGGGCCGGCCTTGAAGAACGGTGCATCCAGCGGCACGCGCAGGCGCCCGTCGATCAGCACCCGCAGCGGCGGACGGCTCATGGCCTGCGCCGTTTGCTCGGCATCCAGACCCAGTTCTTCAGCCCGTACGGTCAACCGCGCGCCGTCGGCCAGTACCGTGTCGGCACCGGTCAGCACCACCGCCGCCTGGGCGCGCAACCGTTGCACCGCCGAACGCGCCGCCGGGCCGGTGATCCATTGGCTCTCGCCGCTTTCCATCGCCGTGCGGCCGTCCAGACTCATGGCCAGTTTGACTCGCACGAACGGCAAGCCGTGTTCCATGCGTTTCAGAAAACCTTGATTGAGCCGGCGTGCCTCGCCTTCCAGTACGCCGCTTGCGGTGGCGATCCCGGCATCGGCCAGACGCTGCAACCCACGACCGGCCACTTGCGGATTGGGATCACGCATCGCCGCGACCACCCGGCCAACGCCAGCATTCACCAGCGCATCGGCGCACGGCGGTGTACGGCCGTGGTGACTGCACGGCTCCAGCGTGACGTAAGCGGTGGCGCCCCGGGCCAGTTCACCGGCAGCGCGCAAGGCGTGGACTTCAGCGTGAGGTTCGCCTGCGCGTTCGTGCCAGCCTTCGCCGACAATCTGCCCGTCCCGCACGATCACGCAGCCAACCCGGGGGTTGGGGTGCGTGGTGTAGTGACCTTTGCGCGCCAGTTCCAGCGCACGGGCCATGAAGTGGGCGTCGAGGATGGCCTGCTCGGCGACGGTGGTCATTCTTTCACCGGTTCGCGGGCGAGACGGTCGATCTCTTCGCGGAACTCGTTGAGGTCCTGGAAGCGTTTGTAGACCGAGGCGAAACGGATGTAGGCGACTTCATCAAGCTTTTGCAATTCGGCCATCACCAGTTCGCCGACCACGAGGGATTTGACCTCGCGCTCGCCGGTGGCGCGCAGTTTGTGCTTGATGTGGACCAAAGAGGATTCGAGGCGCTCGACGCTCACCGGACGTTTCTCCAGGGCGCGTTGCATGCCGGCGCGGAGTTTCTCTTCGTCGAACGGTTGGCGGCTGCCATCGGTTTTGATCAGGCGCGGCAACACCAGTTCGGCCGTCTCGAATGTCGTGAAACGCTCGCCGCAGGCCAGGCATTCACGCCGGCGGCGCACCTGTTCGCCCTCGGCGACCAGACGCGAGTCGATGACCTTGGTGTCGTTGGCACCGCAGAAGGGACAGTGCATGGTGGCTGGCAACAAAAAAAGGGAGGGCCATGGTAGCGCATCCCCGTGGCAAGACAAGCCATAGGGTTTGCGGTATACAGACGGGCATGATCGTTTGATCCATGGATTTCATTTTTCCGGAGCTGCCAATGCCGTTACGTCCGCTCGTTTTGCTCAGTCTTTTCAGCCTGCTGGTGGCCTGCGGCAGCGACGCCCCCAAGCCTCAGCCCCCCACGCCGGGCCCGGCGCCACAACAGGCGCAGAAAAAAGCCAAAGAAGCGGCTGACCTCGGCCCGTTGCCGGCTTATCAACGGGAACTGAGCGGCACCCTGCAAGGCGTGCCGGCCGGTGCTGAAGTCGAACTGGCGCTGCTGGTGATCGATGAGAAGGATCGCCCGCAGCAATTGCTCGCCAGTTCCAGCCTGATCGGCAACAACCAGATTCTTCCGTTCCATGTGCGCTTCAACCCCGAGGCTTTCCCGGCCGGGGCGCGGGTTGAATTGCGTGGCCGCGCCAGCCAGTCCGGTCAGTTGATTTTGCATCTGCCGTCACAAACCATTACCCAGGCGACCACTCAGGCACTGGGCCAACTGCAATTTGTCAAAGCACCATGAATGCACCGCTCGACCTGCAACAGGCATTGGGTGAACTGCTCGGCGACGCCAGGCTGAAAGCCTGTGCGTTGCCGGACACCGATTTGCAGTTGTGGCTGATCGACGGCGACAACATGGCGCGCGAATTCAGCCAGGAAGAAACCCAACGGATTCTGCACGAGCCGCCGTACTGGAGTTTTTGCTGGGCCAGCGGCCTGGCGGTGGCGCGTTATCTGGCCGAGTTCCCCGAATGGGTACGCGGCAAACGCGTGCTGGATTTCGGCGCCGGTTCCGGTATTGCCGCGATTGCGGCGGTGAAGGCCGGGGCGCTGGAAGTGGTGGCCTGCGATCTCGATCCGCTGGCGATTGCCGCGTGCAGGGCGAATGCCGAACTCAATGACGTGCAGATGGGTTATTCGACGGATTTCTTTGCCGAGGCGGATCGCTTTGATCTGATTCTGGTGGCGGATGTGTTGTACGACCGGGCGAATCTGCCGTTGCTCGATGCGTTTCTCAGCCGTGGCCGCGAAGCGCTGGTGGCGGATTCGCGGGTTCGGGACTTTCGCCATCCGTTGTATGAGCGCATTGAAATGCTGGAGGCGATGACCTTGCCGGATCTGGCCGAACCTGAGGAATTTCGGCATGTCAGCCTGTACCACGCGCGGCGTGACTAAAGGCTTCGTCGGAACGCCGCCCGGAGCAGGCTCGCTCCCACAGGGTTTTGTGAACGACATCAATCCAGTGTGGGAGCGGGCTTGCTCGCGAAAGCGCTCTGTCAGGCGACACATCTCTCAAACCTGCCCCGCTTCCGGCCACACCCCACCAAGCCTTATAGTTGCCCCATCCACGCTTTTACGAGATCTCCCATGAGTCAGCCAACGCCGTACATCTTCGACGCCACGACTGCCGATTTCGATCAGTCGGTGATCGAGGCTTCCTTCAATAAACCCGTGCTGGTGGATTTCTGGGCCGAATGGTGTGCGCCGTGCAAGGCGCTGATGCCGATGCTGCAAGGCATTGCCGAGAGTTATCAGGGCGCGCTGCTGTTGGCCAAGGTCAATTGCGATATCGAGCAGGACATCGTCGACCGCTTCGGTATTCGCAGCCTGCCGACCGTGGTGCTGTTCAAGGACGGTCAACCGGTCGACGGTTTTGCCGGTGCACAACCGGAATCCGCCGTACGCGCCTTGCTCGAACCCCATGTGCAGATGCCGCCACCTGCCGCAGCCGATCCGTTCGAACAGGCTCAGGCACTGTTCGATGACGGCCGCTTTGCCGATGCCGAAGCGGCGCTGGTGGTCATGCTCAATGACGACAACACCAACGCCAAGGCCCTGATCCTGTACGCCCGTTGCCTGACCGAACGCGGTGAACTGAGCGAAGCGCAAACGGTGCTCGACGCGGTCAAGAGCGATGAGCACAAAGCCGCGCTGGCCGGGGCCAAGGCACAGATCAAGTTCCTCGGACTTGCCCGCGACCTGCCCGATGCCGCCGACCTGAAAGCACGGCTGGCGAAAGATCCGCAGGACGATGAGGCGGTGTATCAACTGGCGATCCAGCAACTCGCTCGCCAGCAATACGAAGCGGCGCTGGAGGCGATGCTCAAGCTGTTCATCCGCAACCGCAACTATGGCGAAGGTTTGCCGCACAAGACCTTGCTGCAGGTGTTCGAGTTGTTGGGTAACGATCACCCGCTGGTGACCGCCTACCGACGCAAAATGTTTGCGGCGCTGTACTAAGCGCTCACTCGATCCAGCTGTAGAGCGGCGTATCCCCGCCGCTCGCCACTTTTACGTCCGAACTGTGCCGCAAGCGCACCAGCAGGCGCTTGCCCGCCGTCGCACTGCCGGTCAGTCCTTCCAACTGATCGAGCAGATCCGGGCCACTGAGTTGCCCGGCCTTGCGCAACAAATCCTGCGCTACCTGCCACAAGGCATCGTCTTGATTCAACGGTTTCACCGCTGGCGCCGCTGCGCTCTGCGGTTGCGCCGCCTGCGACTGCCCGCTCATGGCCGAACCGAGCCGCGCCCAGTCGCTGTCATCCAGTTCCACCGTCAAATCCACCGGCACCTCGCCGACGGTTCCGCGTATCCGCAACATTGAGTTCGCTCCCGCACTTTTCTGACACGCATGCTCCCACGGGACTTGTGTAACGCCAAGCGCACGGGCAAACTCTGCGCACTTTCGTTATAAGATTACATAACAAACTCTTCACTTTACTTCCCGGAGACCGTCATGCGTCGTCTGCTGCTCGCTTTGCCGTTTGCCCTGTTGCCGTTGGCCATCGCCCATGCGGCTGATGAGCATGACCACGATCACGATCACGACCATGAGCACGGTAGCCTCGGTGCGCATGAACATGGTGTCGGTCGCCTGAATGCTGCGCTCGACGGGCAAACACTGGAGCTGGAACTGGAAAGCCCGGCGATGAATCTGGTCGGCTTCGAACACGTTGCCTCCACGGAGGCCGACAAGGCCAAAGTCGCCGCCGCCCGCGCGCAACTCGAAAAACCGCTGGTGCTGTTCAACCTGCCTGCCGCTGCCGGTTGCAAAGTGGTCAGCCAGGAACTGGAAAGCCCGCTGTTCGGTGACACGCCACAGGCCGACGATCATGACGACGATGAAGCCGACAAGGGCGGCCACGAACATCACCACGACCACAGCGAAATCCATGCTCACTATCAGTTCAACTGCACAGCCCCGGGCGCGTTGAAGACGCTGGATCTGGCGAACATCTTCAACACCTTCCCGGCGACCCAGAAAATTCAGGTACAACTGATCAGCGCCAGCGGCCAGCAAGGCACTGAAGTAACGGCCAAGGCTGCCGCGCTTAAGTTCTGATTACTGCGAAACTCCCACAAGGGGGTATGTGTTCACTCCATGAAACTGGCGCCATGACCCAAGCACTCATCGAACTGTCCGACCTGGGCTTCAGTTGGCCCGGCCACCCGCCGCTGCTGGACATCCCGGCGTTTCGCCTGGAACCGGGCGAAACCCTGTTCCTCGAAGGCCCCAGCGGCAGCGGCAAGACCACCCTGCTTGGCTTGCTCGGCGGGGTACAGAAACCCGATCGCGGCAGCATTCGCCTGCTCGGCCAGGAGTTGACCGCACTCTCCGCCGGTGCCCGCGATACGTTCCGCGTCGATCACACCGGCTACATCTTCCAGCAGTTCAACTTGCTGCCATTTCTCTCGGTGCGCGAGAACGTCGAGCTACCCTGCCACTTCTCCAGACTGCGCGCCGAACGGGCCAAACAGCGCCATGGCAGCGTCGATCAAGCCGCCGCCACCCTGCTCGCCCACCTGGGCCTGAAGGACGAGCGCATCCTCAGCCGTCGCGCCGACTCACTGTCGATCGGCCAGCAACAACGAGTCGCCGCCGCCCGTGCCTTGATCGGGCAGCCAGAATTGGTGATCGCTGACGAACCGACCTCGGCGCTGGATTACGACGCTCGGGAAAACTTTATCCGCTTGCTGTTCGCCGAATGCCGCGAGGCCGGTTCGAGCCTGCTGTTTGTCAGTCACGACCAGAGTCTGGCCCCGCTGTTCGACCGTCACCTGTCCCTGGCCGAGCTCAATCGCGCCGCCACGTCTGCCGAGGTCTGAGATGTATCTGTTTCGTCTGGCCATGGCCAGCCTGGCCAACCGCCGCTTTACCGCTTTGCTGACCGCGTTCGCCATCGCCCTGTCGGTCTGCTTGCTGCTGGCCGTCGAGCGCGTGCGCACCGAGGCCAAAGCCAGTTTCGCCAGCACCATCAGCGGCACCGACTTGATCGTCGGCGCCCGCTCCGGCTCGGTGAATCTGTTGTTGTACTCGGTGTTCCGCATCGGCAACGCCACCAACAACATCCGTTGGGACAGCTTCGAACACTTCGCCAATAACCCGAAAGTGAAATGGGCGATCCCCATGTCCCTCGGCGATTCCCATCGCGGTTATCGGGTGATGGGCACCAGCGAAGCATATTTCGAGCATTACCAGTACGGTCGCCGGCAACACTTGGAACTCGCGCAGGGGCGCGCCTTCGCCACCGATCCGTTCGAGGTGGTGCTCGGTGCTGAAGTGGCCGATGCCCTGCACTACAAACTCGGCGACAAACTGGTGCTGGCCCACGGCGTGGCGGCAATCAGTCTGGTCAAACACGACGACAAACCGTTCACCGTGGTCGGCATTCTCAAACGCACCGGCACCCCGGTGGATCGTACGTTGCACATCAGCCTTGGCGGCATGGAGGCCATCCACATCGACTGGCACAACGGCGTGCCGGCGCGGGGCAACGGGCGGATCACTGCCGATCAGGCGCGCAACATGGACCTGACACCGCAAGCGATCACCGCGTTCATGCTCGGCCTCAACAGCAAGATTTCCACCTTTGCGCTGCAACGCGAGATCAACGAATTCCGTGGTGAACCGATGTTGGCGATTCTGCCGGGCGTGGCGTTGCAGGAGTTGTGGAGCCTGATGAGCACCGCTGAAAAAGCACTGTTCGTGGTGTCCCTGTTCGTGGTGCTGACCGGGTTGATCGGCATGCTCACAGCGATTCTCACCAGCCTCAACGAGCGCCGTCGCGAGATGGCGATTCTGCGTTCGGTCGGTGCGAGGCCGTGGCACATCGCAAGCCTGCTGGTGCTGGAAGCCTTTGCCTTGGCGTTGGCCGGGGTGATCGCTGGGCTGGCGTTGTTGTACATCGGCATCGCCGCCGCGCAGGGTTACGTGCAAGCCAATTACGGTTTGTATCTGCCGCTGGCGTGGCCGAGCGAGTATGAATGGACGCTGCTCGGTGGCATTCTGGCGGCCGCGCTGCTGATGGGCAGCGTGCCGGCCTGGCGCGCGTATCGCCAATCCTTGGCCGATGGCCTGTCGATCCGTTTATGAGGATGTTCACCATGCCCCGCGCCATGCTCGCGCTGCTGTTACTGGTCGCCCTGCCCGTGTGGGCGGCGGCGCCGAAAGACCTGACCTGGTCGCAGATGATCCCGCCGGACGCCGCGCCGGAAGTGCCCAACATGACGCCGCTGCATGACCTGTCGAAGATGAGCGATGCGTTGTCCGCCGAGTCGGCGCCAGCGGCCAAGCAGGATTTGCCCGACGCCCCGGTGGTGCAGTCACTCAATGGGCAGAACATTCGACTGCCGGGGTATATCGTGCCGCTGGAAGTGAATGAAGAAGGACGCACCACGGACTTTTTGCTAGTCCCGTACTTCGGTGCCTGCATCCATGTTCCGCCACCGCCGTCGAACCAGATCGTGCATGTGAAAAGTGAGTTGGGCGTGAAGCTTGATGAGCTGTATCAGCCGTATTGGGTCGAGGGGCCGTTGCAGGTCAAAGCCTCAAGCAGCGAGCTGGCGGATGCGGGGTACCAGATGGAGGCGGACAAGATTTATGTGTATGAACTGCCGGAGTGAGTCCCGGTAGTTGCCTGTTGTTTGAGTGGACGCTTTCGCGAGCAAGCCCGCTCACACAGGGGATTTGTGTTGATGCAAGGTTCCACAGAAATCAGCCCCTTCACTGTTTCATTGAGCTGAGTCAAAAGACCGTATCAGTTGGCTTCGTACCATAGGACATCAAACATTTTTAACGTCCTTTCGGAGCCCCCATGAACAAGTCCTTGCTCAGCGCTTCGCTGTTTGCCCTCGCGCTCGCAGCCCCGCTCGCCCACGCCCACGATGCCGGTGACATCCTGATCCGTGCCGGTGCAATCACCGTCAACCCGAAGGCCGACAGCTCCAGCGTCAAGGTCGATCAGGGTCCGTTGAGCGGCACCAATCTGGGCGGCAAGGCGACCATGAGCAGCGACACTCAACTGGGCCTGAACTTCGCTTACATGCTCACCAACCACGTCGGCATTGAGTTGCTCGCGGCCACGCCGTTCGAACATGACGTGAAGCTCAAAGGCACCGGCCTGGCAGCAGCCAATGGCAAGCTCGGCACACTGAAACACCTGCCACCGACCCTCAGCGTCGTCTACTACCCGCTGGATTCGAAGTCGCCGTTCCAACCGTATGTCGGCGGCGGCATCAACTACACCTGGATCTACGACGAGCACGTCGGCAGCGAAGCCAGCGCCAACGGCTTCAGCAACTTCAAGGCAAAAAACTCCTGGGGCCTGGCCTGGCAGGTCGGCGCGGACTACATGCTGACCGACAAAATCATGCTCAACGCCCAAGTGCGCTACATCGACATCGATACCCGCGCGACGGTGGAAAACAACGCAGTGGCGCCGGGTACCCGGGCACGGGTGAACGTGGATGTGGATCCGTTCATCTACATGGTGGGTTTGGGCTATAAGTTCTAAGTCGATTTACCCAACGTTCACGTGGTGGTGAATGAGGCTTGGTGGTGAGCAGACTTCAAACTGACGGCAACTGCTGTGCGGTTGACCGGGGAAAAATCCCCTTGCCACAGGGATAGCGACAAATTCCGGCCGTGAAAAAGGCGCCTGTTGAAGGGCGCCTTTTTCATGTCTGCGGTAATGCTATTTTCCGAGCAACCGCGCCAAGCCAACGCTCATCGGCGTCTGCCGGGGCAACTTGAAACGCTGCAGCAACCGGGTGTTGTTCGCCCGCGAATGGCGGATATCGCCGGAGCGGGCCGGGCCGAAGCTGACCGCTGGCAACTCACCGACAACCGTTTTCAGTTCCGCAAGCATCTGCTTAAGGCTCATCGCCTGATTCCAGCCGACATTCACCGCACCGACTTCCACTTCAGGCCTCTCGATCGCCTGCACCAACAGGTCAACCAGATCCTCGACATACAGAAAGTCCCGCGTCTGCTCGCCATCGCCGAACACGGTGATCGGCAAGCCTTTCTGCGCACGTTCGCTGAAGATGCTGATGACCCCGGAATACGGTGAGGACGGATCCTGGCGTGGGCCGAAGATGTTGAAGAAACGGAAAACCACCGGTTCCAAAGCGTGCTGACGGCGATAGAAATCAAAATAATGCTCGCCGGCCAGTTTGTCCGACGCGTAGGGCGTCAGCGGGGCTTTGGGCGTGTCTTCATCAATTGATTCGCCCTCGCCATTGTTGCCGTACACCGCCGCGCTGGAGGCGTACAACACACGCTTGACCCCGGCCAGGCGCATGGCTTCGCAAACGTTCAGGGTGCCGATGAAATTGCTCTGGTGAGTCTTCACCGGGTCATCCACCGACGCTTGCACCGAGGCCACGGCCGCCAGGTGCGCTACGGCGCTGCAACCCTGCATCGCTTGGGCGACCAGCACTGCGTCAGCCACATCACCGACAATCAACTCGACCTTGGGATTGTCCAGCGGCAGATTGCTGCGTTTGCCGGTCGACAGATCATCGAGAATCCGCACCGAATGACCGTGGGCTAGTAGTGCGTCGGTCAGGTGCGAGCCAATGAAACCAGCGCCGCCGGTGATTAAAACAGTCCCTTCAGCCATGTCGGTAAAACCTATCCAGTAAGCCCGGGAGCGCGGCACGCCAGGCGCGCGGCTTGATCCCGAATGTGTGCAGAATTTTCTTGCAGGCCAGGACCGCGTGTTGCGGCTCCTCGGCGGCGTCCGGCCGCGCGGCGTGAGCCTGAGCGGTCGGTGCTTCGATGGCCAGCGCGTGCAGGCTGCGGGCCTCGGTCAGAATCGCCTGGCCCAGCGCCAGCGGTGTGGTCGCTTCGTGGCCGGCGTAGTGATAAGTGCCCCACAGCGGCGCGGCGCAATCGAGTTGCTTGAGCACCGAAATGATCACTCGCGCGGCGTCGTCGACTGGCGTCGGATTGCCACGACGATCATCAGCCAGGAGCAATTCTTCGGGTTGCTCGGCACGGGCGAGGAAACGCCCGAGGCTGCCTTGCGGACTGTCATCGAGCAGCCAGCCGAAACGCAACAACACATGCTGCGGACACGCTGCGCGCACACTTTGCTCGATGCGCCACAAGGCCTGACCACGCAAGCCCAACGGCACCGGTTCGTCTTTTTCGCTGTAAGCGGTGGCGCGTGAGCCGTCGAACACTCGATAACTGGACGGTTGCACGAGGACGATGTTGTGGTGCCGGCACAATTCGGCCAGACGCTCGATAGCGCGCTCCTGCCCGGCCATACGGCTTTCGCTGACGGTCTCGGCCTGGAACCAGTCGAAATAGTAGGCGAGGTTGATCAACGCATCGGGACGGGTGTCGTCGAGCAGTTGCGTCAGGCTCGCGGCATCCCAGCCGTCTTCGGGCGGGCGGGGGGCGAGGAAACCGATGTCTTCTTCCGCACCGAGGCGAATCAGCGCCTGCCCAAGGGCATTTCCGCCGCCCAGTAACATAAGGCGCATTCGCATAGAGTCAGCAGGCCCAGTCTGATTGGAACGATGGCTTTGGCGACGATGCTTGTGGCCCCGTCGTCGATAATTGCCGGAATCGTTGCATTTTGCGGGTTTAGTGCGCAACCGTCACCCGTAAAGTGTCGATGGCCGGAATTTGTGTACGAGCAACTGCCCCATCGCTGTCCGCCACCGGTGCTGCGGCGCACGCACATTTCGTGAGAGCAGGCTTGCTCGCGAAGGCGTCGTGTCAGTCACCCTCGTTGCTGAATGCTCCACCGCTTTCGCGAGCAAGCCCGCTCCCACACGGGGTGTGCGGTGTTTCTCGAAAATGCACCGTCCGTAAAGCCATCGAAACTTTCCCGAACCGCGCGCAGTCATCAACAGACTGAGGCTGTACGGGGACTTTCGACGGGAGGGCGGCATGGCAACGATTCATATCGGCATTTTCGGCTGGCGCTACGCCCCGTGGCGCGGGGATTTCGCCCCTCAGGGGCTGGCATTCGCCTCGCGGAGGCTGCCATGAGCATTCCAGAACCGGTCGGTTTCACCGATGAAGGATCGGTCGTCGCGCCATCGGTGCGCAACTTCACCGTGCTGACGGTTAACACGCACAAGGGTTTCACCGCACTCAATCGACGGTTCATCCTGCCGGAGTTGCGCGAAGCGGTGCGCAGCGTGGCCGCAGACGTGGTGTTCCTGCAGGAAGTCCACGGCACCCACGAACATCATCCCAAGCGCTATAACAACTGGCCGACGATGCCGCAGTACGAATTCCTCGCCGACAGCCTCTGGCCGCAGTTCGCTTATGGGCGCAATGCGGTGTATCCGGAGGGCGATCACGGCAACGCTGTGCTGTCGAAATTCCAGATCATCCGCCATGACAACCTCGACGTCTCGATCAGCGGCCACGAAAACCGTGGCTTGTTGCATTGCGTGCTGCGCCTGCCCGGCGACGGCACCGAGGTACATGCGATCTGCGTGCATTTGGGCCTGCGCGAAAGCCATCGCAACGCCCAGCTTGGCTTGTTGATGCAGCGCCTTGCCGAACTGCCAGACGATGCACCAGTAATCGTCGCCGGTGATTTCAATGACTGGCGCCAGCGTGCCGACGCATTGCTCAAGCCCTGCGGCTTGCGGGAAGTGTTCGCCGAACATCACGGCAAACCGGCGCGCAGCTTTCCCGCGCGTCTGCCGACCCTGCGACTGGACCGCATCTACGTGCGCAACCTCAAGGCCCATCAGCCAAAAGTCCTGGCGAACCGGCCCTGGTCCCACCTTTCCGACCACGCACCGTTATCGGTGGAGATCGAACTATGAACAGCGCCCCCCTGGAGAAATCCGCCGTGGAATCGGTGAACATCACCCCGCCGATACGCGAGCCCGGGCACGTCGATGTCGAATACGGCTGGCAGAGCAACAACCGCATCGAACTGCTGGAAAACGGCGAGGCGTATTTCCCGCGCGTGTTCGAAGCGATGCGGGCAGCCAAGAGTGAGATCCTGCTGGAGACCTTCATCGTTTTCGAGGACAAGGTCGGCGAGGAGTTGCAGGAAATCCTGATCGACGCCGCCCGCCGTGGCGTGCGCACTACCGTCAGTCTCGACGGTTTCGGTTGTGGCGAGTTGACCACCGGCTACCTCACCGCACTGAGTGAGGCCGGCGTCTATCTGCAGATGTTCGATCCGGCCCCCAAACATCTGGGCATTCGCACCAACTGGTTTCGGCGCCTGCATCGCAAGATTGTGGTGGTCGACGGCACGGTTGCATTCATTGGCGGGATCAACTTTTCCGGCGATCACCTGGCCGACTTCGGCCCCGAGGCCAAGCAGGATTATTCGGTGCAAATTCAGGGTCCGGCCGTGGCGGACATTCACCATTTCGCGCTGTTGCAAAGCGGGCGCCCCGGACGTGCCAGATTCTGGTGGCAACGCCGCCGGCAGCGCCGGACAGAAATGGCCTTCACCGATCACGATGGTCAGGTGCGCCTGGTGTTTCGCGACAACAACCAGCACCACACCGACATCGAAGACGTGTATTTACAGGCCGTGCGCAGTGCTCAGCGGCGAGTGGTGATCGCCAACGCTTACTTCTTTCCCGGCTACCGCTTGCTGAAGGAAATTCGCAATGCGGCGCGGCGCGGCGTCGATGTTCGGCTGATTCTGCAAGGTGAACCGGATGTGCTGGTGGCCAAAATCGCGGCGCGCATGACCTATGACTATCTGCTCAAGGCCGGAGTGAAAATCCACGAGTATTGTCAGCGCCCGCTGCACGGCAAAGTCGCGCTGGTGGATGAGGACTGGAGCACTGTCGGCTCAAGCAATCTTGACCCGCTCAGTCTGTCGTTGAACCTGGAAGCCAACGTAGTGATCCGGGATCGCGCCTTTAACCGTGACCTGTTCGAGCGCCTCGAAAACCTGAGCCTCAACCATTGTCAGACGGTAGATCCGGCCATGGTTCCACGCGGACGGATCTGGCACATGACGGTTGGCTTTCTGGTGTTCCACTTTCTGCGGCATTTCCCGGCGATGGCCGGTTGGTTGCCGGCGCATAAACCCAGGCTCAAGCCGTTTCGAGGTGACCGCTCATGAGTCATACCCAAGCGCAATCGACCGGCCATGCAGCGCCAGCCGCGCACTCACGCTGGAGCAAGTGGAAACGTCCGTTGACCGTGCTGTTTTTCCTCGCGCTGATCGTATTGCTGACGATTTTCGCCCGCCGTATCGAGTGGGCCGACGTGTTGGAAACTCTCGCCGATTTCAAGCTGCGCACGCTGATCATTGCCGCCAGCGTGACGCTGCTGAGCTTTCTGACGTACGCCAGTTTCGACCTGATCGGCCGCACCTACATTCGCCAGGACCTGACCTGGAAACAGATCCTGCCGGTGGGGATCATCAGCTATGCGTTCAACCTGAATCTGAGTGCCTGGGTTGGCGGCATAGCCATGCGCTATCGGCTGTACTCGCGTCTGGGCGTGAGCAACAGCAACATTGCCAAAATCCTTGGGCTGAGCCTGGCGACCAACTGGTTCGGCTACATGACCATCGCGGGCGTGGTGTTCAGCAGTGGACTGGTGAGCATGCCGCCGGGCTGGAAAGTCAGCACCACAGCGCTGCAGGGTATCGGTGTGGTGTTGCTGTTGATCAGTGCCGGGTATCTGGCCGCGTGCCAGTTCTCCAAGCGCCGCGAGTGGTCGATTCGCGGCGTAGAAATCAACCTGCCGTCGCTGCGCATGGCAATGCTCCAACTGCTGCTGGGCGCGCTGAACTGGTCGCTGATGGCGGCGGTGATCTTCACCTTGCTGCCGAGCAAACTCGATTATCCGCTGGTGCTTGGCGTGCTGTTGATCAGTGCGATTGCCGGGGTCATTACCCACATTCCGGCGGGGTTGGGCGTACTGGAAGCAGTGTTCGTTGCACTGCTGCAACACGAAGCGTCGCGGGGCAGTCTGGTGGCGGGGCTACTGGCGTATCGGGCGATTTATTTTCTGTTGCCGTTGTTGATTACACTCGTGATGTATCTGGTGGTGGAGGCCAAGGCCAAAGCGCTGCAGATCGAAAAGACGCCTTCCTGATGTTGTTTTGAGGCTGCCGGCTTCGTCATGAGCAGCCCCCCAATCAGGTACTCGGTGTTTTCACTGGCGCAGTGACACCAAACCGCGCTCGATAATCACTGGGCGCCAGCCCGGTAACCTTCTTGAAGGTCGCCCGAAACGCTCCCGGGTCTTGATACCCCACCTTCCACGCAATGTGATCAATCGTACCGTTGGTGAATTCAAGCATCTCGCGTGCCTTGCCGACGCGTAAATGCTGACAGTATTCGGTCGGTTTCAACCCGGTCGCGGCGCGGAAGCGGCGCAGGAATGTGCGCTCCTCCAACCCCGCGCGTTCGGCCATTGCAGTCAGCGAAACATCCGTCGCGCCAGTGCTTTGCAGCCAATGCTGAACCTTGAGAATGGCGGCGTCGCCATGACTGAGCAGTGGTGCAAAATTGCTGCCGCACTCTCTGGCGCTATTGCGGTGTTCGATGACCAGAAAGCGCGCGGTGCCGGTGGCGATGCTCGGCCCGAGCAAACGATCGACCAGTCGCAAACCCAACTCCGACCAAGCCATCAGTCCGGCCGTGGTGATCAGGTCGCCGTCATCGACAATCGGCGCGTCGGCCTTGAGCTTGATCTTCGGATAACGTGAAGCGAAGTCCTTGGCCGACGTCCAGTGCGTGGTGGCGCTGCGGCCGTCGAGCAGACCGCTTTCTGCCAGCAACCACGAGCCGACACAGACACCGCCCAATGTCGCGCCGCCTGCATGTTGCTCGCGCAACCATTGCGCCAGTCTGGCCGGAATTTGCGCCGAGGAAAAACCGGCGATGGACGGCGGAATCAGCACCGCCTGCAAGCCACTGTCGACACCCGGGCAACTCTCGAAAACCCGCTTCGGCGTCTGATCGCCCTCAACCTGCCAATGACTGACCCGCAGTAACGGCAGTTGCGCAGCCTCATGCTCGGCGGCTATCCCGTTCGCCACCGCGAACAGATCAGTCAAACCGTGCACGGCCGCCATTTGCGCGCCGGGATAAATCAGCACGCCCAACTCGGCCACGGCAGCCCTTTGTGCGCCCATTGTCAGTTTTCCCCTGTCTATTGTCGGTGCGGCCAATCCTCGATTCGCTCGGCAGCGCCAATACTGAAGACACTTCCAGCCAATCCATCGAGGACACACCCATGGCCAAGCAAGCGCTCATCGTAGTCGATATCCAGAACGACTACTTCCCCCAAGGCAAATGGCCGCTGACAGGTGCCGACGCCGCTGCCGACAACGCCGCGCGACTGATCGCAGCCTTCCGTGAAGCGGGCGATTCAGTGGTACATATCCGCCACGAATTCACCTCGCCGGACGCTCCGTTTTTCACCCCCGGTTCCGACGGCGCGAAGCTGCATCCGAAAGTACTCAATCGCGCCGATGAACCCGTAGTGCTCAAGCATTTCGTCAACTCGTTCCGTGAAACCGAGCTGCAATCAATCCTGGAAGAAAAAGGCATCAAGGAACTGGTGGTGGTCGGCAGCATGAGCCACATGTGCATCGACGGCATCACCCGTGCGGCGGCGGATCTGGGCTATGACGTCACAGTGATTCACGACGCCTGCGCCAGCCGCGATCTGGAGTTCAACGGCACGACCGTACCGGCAGCCCACGTCCATGCGGCCTTCATGTCATCCCTGGGCTTCGCTTACGCCAGCGTGGTGTCTACCGACGAGTTCCTCCAGCGCTGACCCACACGGCAACACTTTGCAAAAAACCTGCGCCCGCCCCGTTGCGGGCGTTTTTGCGAGCGCCAGAAAAATCTCACGCGTGAGCCATTGATGGCACTTTGAATTGGTTGTAGTGTGGCCCACGCGTGAGATGTTCATAACGGAATCAATGCCATGAAAAGCCGCTCCCCCGCTACCGCGTCAGACCCAAAGGGAGTGCGCTCAAAACCGTCCGCGAAAAAACCATCCAGCTTTTATATGAAGCAGATGCGTGCGGGCCTGGCGGCTGCCGGTTATGTGAAACACGAAACTTGGGTGCTTCCGGAAAACCGAAGCTTGCTCAAGCAAATGGAGCAACAGCTACGCCAACCGATTCTGGCTGGCTCATTCATGTCGGAGAATTACATGAGCGCAGGCAACAACTGGAATATCGACAGCCTCTTCAACGCCCTCAAGGCCCTGGACGAGGTCGCTTCGCAAGAGATCACACTGTCTCTGGTCCAGAGTTCCGAACCCAGCATCAAGCTGGAAATGAACGAATTCGGCGGTCTGCCGATTCACATCGCACTGGCCGGCGCCCAGATCATCGTCGACACCGTGCTGGTGGACATCGATTCGATCACCGACGTGCGCGCCTTCAACGACGCCGTGCTGCGTAGCCGCGAAATGTTCCCGCTGTCGTCGATCGGTATCGAGTCGATGCCGAACGGGCAGACCGTCTACAACATGTTTGGCGCCCTCAGCGCCGACTCGAGCCTGACCAACGTGGTGACCGAGGTGAAAACCCTCGTCGATAACGTGCAGCGCGCCAGCGAAGCCTTCGAACACTTCTTCAAGTAATCAACAGGGAATATCCAATGACTCAGTCCATCTGGAGCAAGTTGTTCACCGCACTGCGCGGCGGCGCCAATGAAGTCGGCGAAGCGATCGTCGACCAACAGGCCCTGCGCATCCTCGACCAGGAAATCCGTGACGCCGACACCGCGCTGTCGAACGCCCGTCGCGAATTGATCACCATCATGGCCAAGCACAAGCTGGCCGCCGACCGCGTGAGCGAGTACGAGGCCAAGATCAAGGATCTGGAAGCCAAGGCTGTCTCGGCCCTGAACGCCGGCCGTGAAGACCTGGCGATGGAAGTGGCCGAAGCGATTTCGACCCTGACCAACGACCTGACCGCCGAAAAAGCCCAAAGCGACGAGTTCGGCAACTATGCCGACAACATGCGCAAGGACATCAACAAGGCCGAAGCCCGGATCAAGAGCCTGCGCCAACAAGTGGACATGGCCAAGGCCCGTGACAGCGTGCAGAAAGCTCAGGTCAGCGCGTCCATCGCCAGCGGCGGCGCCAACGGCAAACTGGAAACCGCGGTCGGCACCCTGAACCGCCTGCAAGCCAAGCAGCAGCAACGCGCTGCCGAACTGAATGCGGCCGATGAACTGTCGGACGCTTCAACCGGCAACGACCTGGATCGTAAACTGCGCGACGCCGGCATCACGCCGAACGAAGGCAGCGCGAATGCGATTCTTGAGCGCCTGAAGCAAAAATCGACTCAGTAAGCACCGACGCAAAAACCTGTGGGAGCGAGCCTGCTCGCGAAAGCGGAATATCAGACGGCATTAATGTTGACTGGCACGCCCTCTTCGCGAGCAGGCTCGCTCCCACGTGGTTTACAGCTTGAAATCATACTTCTCGTTCACGCTCGGCCCGGTACACTAGCGGCGCTTTTTACGACGAACACCTCCACCCGCTTCAAGGAACGTACCCATGGGATGGTTTAAAGATTTGCTGGGCACCAGCAACTGGCAGACCGCTGCGCCAACATCCACCGTTGCCAGTGGCCCACTCGGGATGGCCTCAGGCAAGGGCGTCAGATTCGATTCGACCTTGGCCCTGCTGCTCGACGGTTCGACTTCGGTACGAGTCCCCTTCGATCAGGCGATCTGGAGCGCAGGCTGGGTCGACCTCGGCCAGTCCAACAAACTGCACCGCTATTACATGAACGACGAGGATTTCTGGGTACAGATCCACGTCACCGGAGACGACCAGGTCGAATCGGTCACACTGTTCAACTACCTCAGTTACGTGACCGTCAACAGTGACGCCGAACTGCAGCGACTGGCCGGCCCCAACAGCCTGATCGGTTTGCCGACCTACACCCACGAAGGTGTCGAATACACCCGCGAGTGGGGCACCGAACAAGGCCAGACCGAACTGGTGCCGCTGACCGAACACGTGGTCAACCCGGACGAGAGCTACACCATCGAACACCACGCCATGCTTTACGCCCGCGAGACCGGCCTGACCGATCGTCGCGAGCTGTTGTTGTTCTCCGTCGAACAGGACGAAGAAGGCACCGTCAGCCTGAGCACCTCGCTCGGCATTTCGCTGTACACGACTGACCTGAGCACCATTTAAATAAGGAAGTTTCTCATGCTGGAAGTGCTGGCCGTCTCGCTGAACAAAACCGCTCTGACCGGTTTCATCGTTTACCTGATCGGCGCCGTGTTGCTGTTCATGCTGTTTCAATTCGTCTACACGCGCATCACCCCGCACAAAGAATTCGAGCTGATCCGCTCCGGCAACACGGCCGCTGCCATTGCGCTGTCCGGTGCAATCATCGGTTTCGCCATTCCTGCCAGCAACGTGATCGCCTATTCGGTCAACGTCCTCGACTTCGTGCTCTGGGCCGTGATTGCCGCAGTAGTGCAACTGCTGGCGTTTCTCGCCACTGGCCTGGTGCTCAAAGGCACTTCCCAGCGCATCGCCAACGGTGAAATCGCCTCCGGCATCTACGTCGCAGCGGTAGCGATCAGCGTTGGCATGCTCAACGCTGCGTGCATGACACCGTCCAACTGATCGGCAGGAAGCCTTAGATGAAACGAAGCAAATACGTTCAGTTGTCCCTCGCAGCGTCGGTGGCCATGGTCATTTCCGGCGAAGCGGCAGCGGTGGATCAGCCACGCAATTTCCAGAGTGTTGAGCAATGCGTCGATGCCGAGGTGGCAGCCGACGTCTGCTCCAACGCCTACGTCGCGGCGCTCACCGAACACCGGCGCATCGCGCCGGCGTACGACGACAAAGCCAAGTGCGACGCGGACTTTGCCGCCGACTGGTGTCAGAAAAACTCCGACGGCCGCTTCGTGCCAAAACTCGGCGGTTTCAAAGTACCGCAGAACGGTGAAACCCCACAAAATCTCGACGCCATCGCCGATACGCAGATGCCGGCCGGTGATACGACGGCTGCCCAGAATGTGCAAAACACTTCCCACACCTCGGGTGGCGGTGGCAACGGTTGGCTGAGCGGATGGCTGATCGGCAACGCGATGAGCAACAATTCGAATCGCACGGTCTATCGCGACCGCGATACGCGCCAGCCCTACAACACCTCGACGCAGTCCAAAAGAATCGAGTCAGCACCTCGTAGCCAACCGAACTACGAGAGCAGCAAAAGCAAACCGGTGAACGTCGCCTCCTCCACTTCCCGTGGCGGTTTTGGCAGCCAGTCCAGCGCCCGCAGCGGTTGGGGTGGTTGGGGCAGCAGTTCCGGCCGCTCGAGTAGCTGACGATGAAAAAGGTCCACTGCGCCGAGCGCCCCGACTGGAAACAAACGGCCGAGAGCCTCGGCTTTATGTTCCACACCATCGACGACGAGCCTTACTGGGACGAAAGCGCGTATTACCAGTTCACGCTCGCGCAGATCGAAAACGATCTCGAGGACCCGACCACCGAACTGCACGAGATGTGCATGGACCTGGTCGACCGCGTGGTACACAGCGAAGAACTGCTAAATCGCCTGAGCATCCCGGCTTCGTACTACGACATGATCCGAACGTCCTGGCTGGAAGGTCATCCGCATCTGTACGGGCGCATGGACTTTTCCTACAGCGGCAACGGCCCGGCGAAACTGCTGGAACTCAACTACGACACGCCAACCAGCCTTTACGAGGCGGCGGCGTTCCAGTGGGGTTGGCTGGAGCAATGCATTGAGCGCGGCACGCTGCCCAGCCATGCCGACCAGTTCAACAGCATCGACACCAAGCTGCATCAAGCCTTTGCCGAGTTGCAGCTCAAGCGACCTTTCTACTTTGCCTCAATGAAAGACTCGGTCGAGGATAAAGGCACCACGGATTACCTGCGACTGATCGCGGAAAAGGTCGGCATCGAATCGCGGCACATCGACATCGAAGACATTGGCCTGACTGCCGAGGGCCGCTTTGTCGACCTGCAAGATCGCTGGATCCCGCACCTGTTCAAGCTGCACGCCTGGGAATTCATCTTCCATGAACCGTTCGGCGCGGCGATTGCCGAGTGCGATACGCAGTTTTTCGAGCCAGCGTGGAAAGCGATCCTGTCGAACAAAGGCGCACTGCCGCTGTTGTGGGAGTTGCACAAAGGCCATCCGAATCTGCTCGCGGCGCACCTCGACCCGAATCCGGCCAGCGCCGTGCCCAAAGGCTGGGTGCGCAAACCGTACTTCTCCCGGGAAGGTGCCAACATCGAACTGCAAACGGCGCAAGGTCTGATCGTCAAAGAAGATGGGCCCTACACCGATGCGCCATTTATCCTTCAGGAGTTCGCACCACTGCCGAAGTTCGATAACAGCTACACGCTGATCGGCTCCTGGGTGATTGGCGATCAGGCGGCGGGGATTGGCGTGCGTGAGGACAACAGTCTGATCACCAAGGATTCAAGCCGGTTTCTGCCGCATTTGATTCTTGACTGACAAACCGCCGCGCACAAAAAAGGCCCGTCGCGTTGAACGACGGGCCTTTTTATTCGTATGCAGCCAAGAATCAGAAAGGAATATCGTCATCGAAGCTGTCGAAATCCGGAGCCGGTTGCGGTGCGGCCTGCTGTGGAGCCGGGGCCGAACGCTGCTGTGGAGCCGACTGCTGCGGGCGCGGTGCCTGCTGGCGTGGAGCTGGAGCGGACTGCTGATAGTTGTTGCCGCCGCCTTGTTGGTCGCCCTGTTGTGGACGGCCGCCGAGCAGTTGCATGGTGCCTTGCATGTCGACCACGATTTCGGTGGTGTAACGCTTGATACCGTCTTTTTCCCACTCGCGGGTCTGCAGCTTGCCTTCGATGTAGACCTGCGAACCTTTGCGCAGGTACTCACCGGCGATCTCGGCCACCTTGCCGAACATCGAAACACGGTGCCACTCGGTCTTCTCGACCTTCTGACCGGTTTGCTTGTCGGTCCACTGTTCGCTGGTTGCCAGACTCAGGTTGGTCACGGCGTTACCGTTAGGCAGGTAGCGAACTTCGGGATCCTGGCCGCAAGTGCCGACCAATATGACTTTGTTAACCCCACGGGCCATAACGTTCTCCTAGGCTTCGCAAGCAGCCCCGGCCGGGTTGTTCACCAGGCGTTCGAGGGTGTCGCGATCCACTAATTCTTTGTCCAGTTTGATGTAAACAGCCGCTTCGTCAGCGACTATCACTGCATCTGTTACCCCTACGAGGGCCTTGAGGCGCTCGACCAGACCCGCTTCGCGGATCGCCTCGGGCGACAACGGCAAGCGCAGGCTCGTCACGTAGGGAGGTTCGCGCATGGTAACAGCAAAGGCCAGCCAGATGGCAGCCAGCCCCGCACATCCGAGGAACACAACCGACAGACCGCCATGCTGAAACAGCCAGCCGCCGAGTATCCCGCCGAGTGCCGAACCCAGGAATTGACTGGTGGAATACACGCCCATGGCCGTGCCCTTGCCACCTGCCGGTGAAACCTTGCTGATCAGCGACGGCAGAGAAGCCTCCAGCAGATTGAACGCGGTGAAGAACACCACCGTGCCGATCACCAGAGCCCGCAGGCTGTCACCGAACTTCCAGAAGAATAGCTCAGTCAGCATCAGCGTCATGACGGCGCCGAGCAAGATTCGTTTCATTTTGCGTTTCTTCTCGCCGTAGATGATGAACGGGATCATGGCGAAGAAAGAAATCAGCAGCGCGGTCAGGTAAACCCACCAATGCTGCTCCTTGGGCAACCCGGCTTTTTCCACCAGGGCCAGGGGCAGCGCGACGAAGCTCGACATGAGCATCGCGTGCAATACAAAGATGCCAAGATCGAGACGCAGCAGATCGGGATGCTTGAGCGTCGGCATCAACGCCTGACGCGCCACGCCAGACTCGCGATGCTGCATCGGCCCGGTTGAGCGCGGCACCATGAACATGATGATCAGGATCCCGATCAGTGCCATGCCGCCTGTAGCGAGGAACAGTCCGGACAAACCGAAAACCCGGGTCAGCAACGGCCCGACCACCATCGCCACAGCAAAGGACAAGCCGATGGTCATGCCGATCATCGCCATCGCTTTGGTGCGGTGCTGTTCACGGGTCAGGTCGGAGAGCAAGGCCATGACCGCGGCGGAAATCGCCCCGGCGCCCTGCAGGATCCGCCCGGCAATCACGCCCCAGATCGAATCGGCCTGGGACGCCAGCACACTGCCGAGGGCGAAGACGATCAGCCCCAGGTAAATGACCGGCCTGCGGCCAATGCGGTCGGAAATGATCCCGAACGGAATCTGAAAAATCGCCTGGGTCAGGCCGTAAGCGCCGATAGCCAGCCCGATCAGGGCCGGGGTCGCGCCTGCCAGATCCATGCCATAGGTCGCCAGTACTGGCAACACCATGAACATGCCAAGCATACGGAAGGCGAACACCAGGGCCAGACCGCTCGCCGCGCGGGTCTCGCTGCCACTCATGCGTTCGCTGTGGAGATCGTGCATGGAAAAACCTCGTGTGAACCGGCGGCGATTCTACCAGTCCCATCGGAAGACGGGGTATATCGCGACGCTATGACACGCATAGATGAAACTCTCTTCATCTATGGCAAAAAACGCTGCGCTTGATAGTGTGCATCCATCCAGTATTTGCCCGTATACTCCTACGTTTTCGACGCCCGCCGAGCGAGGCCACTTTGGACAAGATCCTGATACGTGGGGCCCGTACCCACAACCTGAAGAACATCGACCTGACCCTGCCACGGGACAAGCTGATCGTCATCACCGGCCTGTCCGGATCCGGCAAGTCGTCCCTGGCCTTCGACACACTCTACGCCGAAGGTCAGCGCCGCTATGTCGAATCCCTGTCGGCTTACGCCCGGCAGTTCCTGTCGATGATGGAAAAACCCGACGTCGACACCATCGAAGGCCTGTCGCCTGCGATTTCCATCGAACAGAAATCGACCTCGCACAACCCCCGCTCCACGGTCGGCACCATCACCGAAATCTACGACTATCTGCGTCTGCTGTATGCACGCGTCGGCACGCCGCGCTGCCCGGACCACGATATTCCGCTGGAAGCACAGACCGTCAGCCAGATGGTCGACCTGGTGTTGGCCCAGCCGGAAGGCAGCAAATTGATGCTGCTGGCCCCGGTGATCCGCGAGCGCAAGGGCGAACACTTGTCGGTGTTTGAAGAGCTGCGCGCCCAGGGCTTCGTCCGTGCCCGGGTGAACGGCCGGATCTGCGAGCTCGACGAACTGCCGAAACTGGATAAACAGAAGAAGCATTCTATCGACGTGATTGTCGACCGCTTCAAGGTCCGCGCCGATCTGCAGCAGCGTTTGGCCGAATCGTTCGAGACCGCACTGAAACTGGCGGACGGCATTGCCCTTGTGGCGCCGATGGACGATGAGCCGGGCGAAGAGATAATCTTCTCCGCACGTTTCGCCTGCCCGATCTGCGGCCACGCGATCAGCGAGCTCGAACCAAAACTGTTTTCCTTCAACAACCCGGCCGGCGCCTGCCCGACTTGCGATGGCTTGGGCGTGAAGCAATTCTTCGACATCAAGCGACTGGTCAATGGCGACCTGACGCTGGCCGAAGGTGCAATTCGCGGCTGGGACAGACGTAACGTCTACTACTTCCAGATGCTTGGCTCATTGGCCTCGCATTACGGGTTCAGCCTGGAAGTGCCGTTCAACGAACTGCCAGCCGATCAGCAGAAATTCATCCTGCACGGCAGCGGCTCGCAGAACGTCGACTTCAAGTACCTGAACGACCGTGGCGATATCGTCAAACGTTCGCACCCGTTCGAAGGCATCGTGCCGAACCTCGAGCGTCGCTACCGCGAAACCGAATCGGCGAGCGTGCGTGAAGAACTGGCCAAGTTCCTCAGCACTCAGTCTTGCCCGGACTGCCGTGGCACCCGTCTGCGTCGTGAGGCTCGGCATGTCTGGGTCGGCGAGAAGACGCTGCCGGCAGTGACCAATTTGCCGATTGGCGATGCGTGTGAATACTTCGGCGAACTGAAGATGACTGGCCGGCGTGGCGAGATCGCGGACAAGATTCTCAAGGAAATCCGCGAGCGCCTGCAGTTTCTGGTCAACGTGGGCCTGGACTATCTGTCGCTGGATCGCAGTGCCGACACGTTGTCCGGCGGCGAAGCACAGCGGATCCGACTGGCCAGCCAGATCGGCGCCGGTCTGGTGGGTGTTCTTTATATCCTTGACGAGCCTTCCATCGGCTTGCACCAGCGTGATAACGACCGGCTGCTCGGCACACTCAAACACCTGCGCGACATCGGCAACACAGTGATTGTGGTCGAGCACGACGAAGACGCGATTCGCCTGGCTGACTATGTCGTGGATATCGGCCCCGGTGCCGGTGTGCATGGCGGACAGATCGTTGCCGAAGGTACGCCAGCCGAAGTCATGGCGCACCCCGATTCCCTGACCGGCAAATACCTGTCGGGGCGAGTGAAGATCGAGGTGCCGGCCAAGCGTACACCGCGCAACAAAAAACAGGTTCTGGCACTCAAGGGTGCGCGGGGTAACAACCTGCGCAACGTCGATCTGGAAATTCCGATCGGCCTGCTGACTTGTGTGACCGGTGTTTCCGGCTCGGGCAAATCAACCCTGATCAACAACACCCTGTTCCCGCTGAGCGCCACGGCACTCAACGGCGCGACCACTCTGGAAGCAGCAACTCACGACAGCATCAAGGGTCTGGAACATCTGGACAAAGTGGTCGACATTGACCAGAGCCCGATTGGTCGCACACCACGCTCCAACCCGGCAACTTACACCGGGCTGTTCACCCCGATCCGGGAACTGTTCGCCGGCGTGCCCGAGTCGCGTTCCCGTGGCTACGGCCCTGGGCGCTTCTCGTTCAACGTCAAGGGCGGTCGGTGCGAGGCGTGCCAGGGTGATGGCCTGATCAAGGTTGAAATGCACTTCCTGCCGGACATCTATGTCCCTTGCGACGTGTGCAAGAGCAAACGCTACAACCGCGAAACCCTTGAGATCAAATACAAGGGCAAGAACATCCACGAAACTCTCGAGATGACCATCGAAGAGGCTCGAGTGTTCTTCGACGCGGTACCGGCGCTCGCGCGCAAGCTGCAAACGTTGATGGATGTGGGGCTGTCGTACATCAAGCTGGGGCAGTCGGCGACGACCTTGTCCGGTGGTGAGGCGCAGCGGGTCAAACTGTCCCGTGAGCTGTCCAAACGCGATACCGGCAAGACGTTGTATATCCTCGACGAGCCGACCACGGGCCTGCACTTCGCAGATATCCAGCAATTGCTCGACGTCCTGCACCGCCTGCGCGACCACGGCAACACCGTGGTGGTGATCGAGCACAACCTTGACGTGATCAAGACTGCCGACTGGCTGGTCGATCTCGGGCCTGAGGGTGGCTCCAAGGGTGGCCAGATCATTGCCACCGGCACGCCCGAGGAAGTGGCCGAGATGAAGCAATCTCACACAGGCCATTACCTCAAGCCGCTGCTGATCCGTGATCGGGCCTAAACGCCTAGTATGAAAAAGCCCCTGTCACTTCGTCAGTGACAGGGGCTTTTTTGTATTACATGTCAGGTGTGAGATTGCAGGTAGTTCTCGAGACCGATCAGCTTGATCAGGCCCAACTGCTTTTCCAGCCAGTAGGTATGATCTTCTTCGGTATCGTGGAGCTGAACGCGCAAGATCTCGCGGCTGACGTAGTCGTTGTGCTGTTCGCAGAGTTCGATGCCCTTGCACAATGCCGCACGGACTTTGTACTCAAGGCGCAGATCGGCTTCGAGCATCTCCGGGACGGTGGTGCCGACATCCAGATCATCCGGACGCATGCGTGGTGTACCTTCAAGCATCAGAATCCGGCGCATCAAGGCGTCAGCATGGCCAGCTTCTTCTTCCATCTCGTGGTTGATTCGTTCGTAGAGCTTGGTGAATCCCCAGTCCTCATACATCCGCGAATGGACAAAATATTGGTCACGCGCGGCCAGTTCGCCGGTCAGCAACGTGTTGAGGTAATCGATAACGTCTGGGTGGCCTTGCATCGCCCTACATCTCCCTGCTTGAAAGGCTGTAGTTTGAACCAACCTGACTGTCAGGTCACCCTCCACGCGCAATAAAAGCGAAGATAATCTGAGAAAAGCAGTCTAAATAACGCAAAAACCGCCCTAATGAGGGCGGTTCTGCTTCTCGTTTAGACTTCGTTAAGCTGTACGTTGAGCAGCTTTGCGATTGCTTCTCCATACGCCGGATCGGCGTTGTAGAAATGCTGCAACTGGCGATCCACAACATCAGGCGTCACACCGGCCATCGCTCCTGCAATGTTGCTGACCAGCAGCGCTTTCTGTTCGTCATTCATCAAGCGGAACAGTGCCCCCGCCTGACTGTAGCAATCACTGTCCTCACGATGATCGTAGCGGTCAGCCGCACCGCTCAAGGCCAGCGCGGGCTCAGCGTAATGTGGCGCTTGTTTCGGCGACTCTACGTAGCTGTTCGGCTCGTAGTTTGGCGCTGCGCCACCGTTGCTGCCGAAAGCCATCGAACCGTCGCGCTGGTAAGTGTTCACCGGATTGCGTGGGGCATTCACCGGCAACTGCTGATGATTGGTACCGATACGGTAGCGGTGAGCATCGGCGTAAGCGAATACACGACCTTGCAGCATGCGGTCCGGCGACAATCCGACACCAGGCACCATGTTGCTTGGGCCAAATGCAGCTTGCTCCACTTCGGCGAAGTAGTTCAGCGGGTTGCGATTCAACTCCAGCTCGCCAACTTCGATCAGCGGGAACTCTTTCTGCGACCAGGTCTTGGTCACGTCAAACGGGTTCTCGTAATGCGCTGCCGCTTGGGCTTCGGTCATGATCTGGATGCATACACGCCATTTCGGGAAGTCACCGCGCTCGATTGCCTCGAACAGATCACGCTGGGCGTAGTCTGGATCGGTGCCTGCCAAACGGGCAGCCTCTGCTGGCGCGAGGTTCTTGATCCCTTGTTTAGTCTTGTAATGCCACTTCACCCAGTGACGCTCGCCTTTGTCGCTGATGAGGCTGTAAGTGTGACTACCGAAGCCGTGCATGTGACGGTAGCCATCAGGAATGCCGCGATCAGAAAAGAGAATGGTGACCTGGTGCAGCGCCTCAGGCGAATGCGACCAGAAATCCCACATCATCTGCGCACTTTTCAAGTTGCTTTGCGGCAAACGCTTTTGCGTGTGGATGAAGTCAGGAAACTTCAGCGGATCACGGATGAAGAACACCGGCGTGTTGTTACCAACAATGTCCCAGTTGCCTTCCTCGGTGTAGAACTTCAGAGCAAAACCTCGCGGATCTCGCTCGGTGTCAGCCGAACCGCGCTCACCGCCCACGGTAGAGAAGCGCAAGAAGGTCGGGGTTTGCTTGCCGACAGATTCGAACAATTTGGCACTGGTGAACTCAGTGATGTCGCGAGTGACAGTGAACGTGCCGTAAGCACCCGAGCCTTTCGCGTGAACGCGGCGCTCAGGAATGTTTTCACGATTGAAGTGGGCAAGCTTCTCGATCAGATGAAAATCGTCGAGCAGCAGCGGGCCTCGTGGGCCGGCGGAGCGAGAATTCTGGTTATCAGGAACAGGCGCGCCACTGGCGGTCGTAAGCGTTTTGGTCTGGCTCATACGGTCTTCTTCCTCTGTCAGTCTTGGAGCTGCCGGCTAATCGGCTTGGACGGGAGTATCAATCAACAATGTGACACCTACAAATTCATTAACCTGCACACATCGATAGAAAATTACTAATTATATTTCCCAACACATAGTGACGACAGAACAGAGAGAGATGCTTGTACGTAAAGCGCTTTTCTTTCAGGCACAAAAAACCGGGCACTAGGCCCGGTTCTTTGTTTCAGACTGACGTCTTACTCGGCGGATACAGCTTCGCCAGCAGTAGCACGATCAACCAACTCGACGTACGCCATAGGCGCGTTGTCGCCAGCACGGAAACCGCACTTGAGGATGCGCAGGTAGCCACCCTCACGGGTAGCGTAACGCTTGCCCAGGTCGTTGAAGAGCTTACCAACGATAGCTTTCGAACGAGTACGGTCGAAAGCCAGACGGCGGTTAGCCAGGCTGTCTGTCTTGGCCAGAGTGATCAGCGGCTCAGCAACGCGACGCAGTTCTTTGGCTTTTGGCAGAGTAGTTTTGATCAGCTCGTGCTCGAACAGCGACACCGCCATGTTTTGAAACATGGCCTTGCGGTGCGAGCTGGTGCGGCTCAGGTGACGACCACTTTTACGATGACGCATGGTTCATTCCTTACCAAACACAACGTTCGGTGATTACGACGATCAGGCAGTCGCCTTGTCGTCCTTCTTAAGACTTGCAGGCGGCCAGTTGTCGAGGCGCATGCCGAGGGACAGACCGCGGGAGGCCAGAACGTCCTTGATTTCAGTCAAGGATTTCTTGCCCAGGTTCGGAGTCTTCAACAGCTCTACTTCGGTACGCTGAATCAGGTCGCCGATGTAGTAGATGTTTTCCGCCTTAAGGCAGTTAGCCGAACGTACAGTCAGTTCCAGATCGTCAACCGGGCGAAGCAGGATCGGATCGATCTCGTCTTCCTGCTCGACAACCACTGGCTCACTGTCACCTTTGAGGTCGACGAACGCAGCCAACTGCTGTTGCAGAATGGTTGCAGCGCGGCGGATAGCCTCTTCAGGATCCAGGGTACCGTTGGTTTCCAGATCAATAACCAGCTTGTCCAGGTTAGTACGCTGTTCGACACGGGCGTTTTCCACCACGTATGCGATACGGCGAACCGGGCTGAACGAAGAGTCAAGCTGCAAGCGACCGATGCTGCGGCTTTCGTCTTCATCGCTCTGACGCGAGTCGGCTGGTTCATAACCACGACCACGAGCTACGGTGAGCTTCATGTTCAGGGCGCCGTTAGACGCCAGGTTAGCGATTACGTGATCGGGGTTAACGATCTCGACATCATGATCCAGCTGAATATCGGCAGCGGTAACCACCCCCGAACCCTTCTTCGACAAGGTCAGCGTAACTTCGTCACGACCGTGCAGCTTGATGGCCAGACCTTTAAGGTTCAACAGGATTTCAATTACGTCTTCCTGTACACCTTCGATGGCGCTGTACTCGTGGAGCACACCGTCAATCTCGGCCTCGACTACTGCGCAGCCGGGCATTGAGGACAACAGGATGCGTCGCAGCGCGTTGCCCAGGGTGTGGCCAAAACCACGCTCGAGAGGCTCGAGGGTGATCTTGGCGCGGGTTGGACTGACAACCTGCACATCAATATGGCGGGGTGTCAGGAACTCATTTACCGAAATCTGCATGGATGCACCTATTTTCTAGCCCTTACTTGGAGTAGAGCTCGACAATCAGGCTTTCGTTGATGTCGGCGGACAGATCACTGCGAGCAGGAACGTTCTTGAAAACGCCCGACTTCTTCTCAGTGTCTACTTCTACCCATTCTACGCGGCCACGTTGGGCACACAGATCGAGAGCTTGGACAATGCGAAGTTGGTTTTTTGCTTTCTCGCGAACTGCAACCACGTCACCAGCACGAACCTGATACGACGGAACGTTTACGGTCTGACCGTTAACGCTGATCGACTTGTGCGATACCAGCTGACGGGATTCGGCACGAGTCGAACCAAAGCCCATACGGTATACAACGTTGTCCAGACGGCATTCGAGCAGTTGCAGCAGGTTTTCACCGGTTGCACCTTTTTTGCCAGCAGCTTCTTTGTAGTAGCCGCTGAACTGACGCTCGAGAACGCCGTAAATACGACGGACCTTCTGCTTTTCACGCAGTTGGGTGCCGTAGTCGGACTGGCGACCGCGGCGTTGGCCGTGGATACCAGGTGCTGCTTCAATGTTGCACTTCGATTCGATCGCGCGCACGCCGCTCTTCAGGAAGAGATCGGTGCCTTCGCGACGAGCGAGTTTGCATTTTGGACCAATGTAACGAGCCATTCTTTACAATCTCCTGGATTACACGCGGCGCTTCTTCGGCGGACGGCACCCGTTGTGCGGGATTGGCGTCACGTCGGTGATGCTGGCGATCTTGTAGCCACAGCCGTTCAAAGCGCGGACTGCGGATTCACGACCTGGACCTGGACCTTTGACGTTAACGTCAAGATTTTTCAGGCCATATTCCAGCGCAGCTTGACCAGCACGTTCAGCAGCTACTTGAGCAGCAAACGGGGTGGACTTGCGGGAACCGCGGAAACCCGAACCACCGGAGGTAGCCCAGGAAAGAGCGTTACCTTGACGGTCGGTAATGGTCACGATGGTGTTGTTAAAAGATGCATGGATGTGGGCGATGCCATCAACCACTGTCTTTTTAACTTTTTTACGAGGACGAGCAGCAGGTTTTGCCATGATTAAATTCCTGTCGATTCGCTGGGGCGATTACTTGCGGATCGGCTTACGCGGACCTTTACGGGTACGCGCGTTGGTCTTGGTACGCTGACCGCGCACTGGAAGACCGCGACGATGACGCAGACCGCGATAGCAACCGAGGTCCATCAAGCGCTTGATTTTCATGTTGATTTCGCGACGCAGGTCACCTTCAGTGGTGAACTTCGCCACTTCGCCACGCAGCTGTTCAATTTGCTCGTCGCTCAGATCTTTGATCTTTGCTGCTGGGTTTACCCCAGTCTCTGCACAGATCTTCTGTGCAGTAGTGCGACCGACACCATAGATGTAGGTCAGCGAGATAACAGTATGCTTGTTATCTGGAATGTTAACGCCTGCAATACGGGCCATTCAGTGGGACTCCAATTGACAGCTACCTCCGCCCCGGAAGCCAAGAAATAGGGCGCGAGATAATATCGCTGTAATAACAAATAATCAACCCGGTAGCGCACTAGCTACCGGGCTTGAAGCACAATCACACTCAGCCTTGGCGCTGTTTGTGACGCGGTTCCGCGCTGCAAATTACTCGAACAACACCTTCGCGGCGAATAATCTTGCAGTTACGGCACAGCTTTTTCACCGATGCACGAACTTTCATCACCAACTCCTCGAACCTTATGGGTACTCAGCGCAACATGCCGCTGCCGTAACCCTTCAGGTTGGCTTTCTTCATCAGGGATTCGTACTGGTGCGAAACGAGGTGCGATTGTACTTGAGACATGAAGTCCATCACAACCACGACCACGATCAGCAACGAGGTCCCGCCAAGGTAGAACGGAACGTTTGCTGCAACCACCAGAAACTGGGGCAACAAGCATACGGCCGTCATGTAAAGAGCACCGAACATGGTCAAGCGGGTCAGAACGCCATCAATATAGCGCGCAGACTGCTCACCTGGACGGATGCCCGGAATAAAGGCACCGGACTTCTTCAGGTTTTCCGCTACGTCTTTCGGATTGAACATCAACGCCGTATAGAAGAAGCAGAAGAAAATAATCCCTGCACTAAACAGCAGAATATTCAACGGCTGACCAGGAGCGATCGACTGCGAGATGTCCTGCAACCAGCCCATACCTTCAGACTGACCAAACCAGGCACCCAGCGAAGCCGGGAACAGCAAAATGCTGCTCGCGAAAATAGCCGGAATAACACCGGCCATGTTCACCTTCAGCGGCAAGTGGCTTGTCTGCGCAGCAAAAACCTTGCGGCCCTGCTGACGCTTGGCGTAATGAACAGCAATACGACGCTGACCACGCTCAATGAACACCACGAAACCGATAATCGCTACTGCCAGCAAACCGATGGCAACCAAGGCAAAAATGTTGATATCACCTTGACGCGCAGACTCGAAAGACTGCCCGATCGCTCTCGGAAGACCGGCGACGATACCCGAAAAAATCAACATCGAGATACCGTTACCTACACCACGCTCAGTAATCTGCTCACCCAGCCACATCATGAACATCGCACCAGCCACAAAAGTGGATACCGCGACGAAATGGAAGCCAAAGTCACCAGTGAACGCAACGCCCTGCCCTGCCAGACCAATGGACATGCCAATAGCCTGAACGAGAGCGAGGACGACGGTGCCGTAGCGGGTGTACTGGCTGATCTTGCGACGGCCAGCTTCACCTTCCTTCTTCAACTGCTCCAACTGCGGACTGACGGCTGTCATCAGTTGCATGATGATCGATGCCGAAATGTACGGCATGATCCCCAACGCAAAGATGCTCATCCGTTCCAGCGCGCCGCCGGAGAACATGTTGAACAAGCTAAGAATGGTCCCCTCATTCTGTCGAAACAGGTCTGCGAGTCGGTCCGGGTTGATACCTGGAACCGGGATGTGTGCGCCTATTCGGTAGACGATAATCGCCAGGAACAGAAAACGCAGACGAGCCCAGAGTTCAGACATACCGCCTTTGCCGAGCGCAGAGAGAGCACCTTGCTTAGCCATTTATTCCTCGAACTTGCCGCCAGCTGCTTCGATAGCCGAACGCGCACCTTTGGTGGCGCCGATTCCCTTGCCGATAGTGACAGCGCGAGTCACTTCACCGGACAGCATGATTTTCACACGCTGCACGTTGACGTTGATCACGTTGGCATCTTTCAGGGACTGCACGGTGACGATGTCGCCTTCCACTTTAGCCAGCTCGGACAAACGCACTTCTGCGCGATCCATGGCTTTCAGGGAAACGAAACCGAACTTCGGCAGACGACGATGCAGCGGCTGTTGACCGCCTTCAAAGCCTGGAGCAATGGTGCCACCGGAGCGGGAGGTTTGACCTTTGTGACCACGGCCACCAGTCTTACCCAAACCGCTACCGATACCACGGCCCGGACGATGCTTTTCGCGACGGGAACCCGGCGCTGGACTCAGATCATTGAGTTTCATCGATTAACCCTCGACACGCAGCATGTAGTAAGCCTTGTTGATCATCCCGCGATTCTCGGGAGTATCCTGAACTTCTACAGTGTGACCGATGCGACGCAGACCCAGACCCTTAACGCACAGTTTGTGGTTAGGGATTCGGCCGGTCATGCTTTTGATCAGCGTTACTTTAACGGTAGCCATGATCAGAAGATCTCCTTGACAGTCAGACCACGCTTGGCAGCGATGGACTCAGGAGATTGCATGGCTTTCAGACCCTTGAAAGTGGCGTGAACCACGTTTACAGGGTTAGTCGAGCCGTAGCACTTGGCCAGAACGTTCTGAACACCAGCAACTTCGAGGACAGCACGCATAGCGCCGCCAGCGATGATACCGGTACCCTCAGAAGCAGGCTGCATGTACACCTTCGAAGCGCCGTGAGCGGACTTCATTGCGTACTGCAGAGTGGTGCCGTTCAGGTCAACTTGGATCATGTTGCGGCGAGCAGCTTCCATTGCCTTCTGGATCGCAGCAGGCACTTCACGCGACTTGCCACGGCCGAAGCCAACACGCCCTTTACCATCACCAACCACGGTCAACGCGGTGAAAGTGAAGATACGGCCGCCTTTAACGGTTTTGGCTACGCGGTTAACTTGAACCAGCTTCTCAATGTAGCCTTCGTCGCGCTTTTGGTCGTTATTTGACATAACTTAGAACTCCAGCCCAGCTTCACGAGCAGCATCAGCCAGCGCTTTAACGCGGCCATGGTACTTGAAGCCAGAGCGGTCGAAAGCCACTTGCGAGACGCCAGCGGCCTTAGCACGCGTAGCGACCAGCTGGCCAACCTTTGTGGCCGCGTCGATGTTGCCAGTGGCGCCATCACGCAGTTCTTTATCCAAAGTCGAGGCGCTTGCCAGGACTTTGTTGCCGTCGGCCGAGATGACCTGGGCGTAGATGTGCTGCGACGAGCGGAACACGCAGAGACGCACGACTTCGAGTTCGTGCATTTTCAGGCGTGCTTTGCGAGCGCGACGCAGTCGAGTAACTTTTTTGTCGGTCATTTGCTATGCCCTACTTCTTCTTGGCTTCTTTACGACGGACGACTTCGTCCGCGTAGCGCACACCTTTGCCTTTGTACGGCTCTGGTGGACGGAAGTCGCGGATCTCAGCGGCCACTTGACCTACCAGCTGCTTATCGATGCCCTTGATCAGGATATCGGTCTGGCTAGGAGTCTCAGCGGTGATGCCTTCCGGCAGTTCGTAATCCACTGGGTGCGAGAAGCCAAGGGCAAGGTTCAAAACCGTGCCTTTTGCTTGCGCTTTGTAACCAACACCGACCAGCTGGAGCTTACGCTCGAAGCCTTGGCTTACGCCTTGGACCATGTTGTTTACCAACGCACGCGTGGTACCGGCCATTGCGCGAGTTTGTTGATCGCCATTGCGAGCAGCAAAACGCAGCTCACCAGCTTCTTCAACAATTTCAACAGACGAATGGATGTTCAGTTCAAGAGTACCCTTGGCACCCTTCACCGAAAGCTGTTGGCCTGCGAATTTTACTTCGACACCGGCTGGCAGCTTAACGGGGTTCTTAGCGACGCGAGACATGCTTATCCCCCCTTAGAACACAGTGCAAAGAACTTCGCCGCCGACACCGGCAGCGCGCGCAGCACGATCCGTCATCACACCTTTGTTGGTGGAGACGATAGACACGCCAAGACCGCCACGAACTTTCGGCAGATCTTCAACGGACTTGTACTGACGCAGGCCTGGACGACTAACGCGCTTCACTTCTTCGATAACCGGACGGCCTTCGAAGTACTTCAGCGAGATGGACAACGACGGCTTAGCGTCGGTGGTGATCTGAAAATCCGCGATGTAACCTTCGTCCTTCAGGACTTTTGCTACAGCCACCTTCAGCGTGGAAGACGGCATGCTTACGACAGACTTTTCAGCCATCTGGGCATTACGGATTCGAGTTAGCATGTCCGCTAACGGGTCCTGCATACTCATGGGCTAGACGCTCCTAATACAGAAAAATTAGCCTTGCGGCTACTACTTGTCGCCGAGAACTTCCGGGCATCAAAAACACGGGCTCAGGCGAGCCGGTCATTCTAGACACACCCCAGAAATGAATCAAGCCCCAAAAGGGGCTTGATTCACATTCAAGGCCACCGATGGTCAGGTTCTTGCGAAACCTACCATCAAGGCTTTGACAGCGATTACCAGCTGGCTTTAACCAGACCTGGAACGTCACCACGCATCGCAGCTTCACGCAGCTTGTTACGGCCAAGGCCGAACTTGCGGTAAACGCCGTGCGGACGACCAGTCAGGCGGCAACGGTTACGCATGCGCGAGGCGCTTGCATCACGTGGTTGCTTCTGCAGAGCTACTGTAGCTTCCCAACGCGCTTCTGGACTTGCGTTCAGATCAACGATGATAGCTTTCAGCGCTGCACGCTTGGTGGCGTACTTGGCAACAGTGAGCTGACGCTTCAGCTCACGGTTTTTCATGCTCTTCTTGGCCATTTTCCTACTCCAATCAGTTGCGGAACGGGAATTTGAAAGCACGCAGCAGAGCGCGGCCTTCATCATCGTTCTTGGCAGTGGTGGTCAGGGTAATGTCCAGACCGCGGAGAGCATCGATCTTGTCGTAGTCGATTTCCGGGAAAATGATCTGCTCTTTCACGCCCATGCTGTAGTTACCACGACCATCAAAGGACTTGGCATTCAGGCCGCGGAAGTCGCGAACCCGAGGCAGGGAGATCGACAGCAGACGATCCAGGAACTCGTACATACGCTCACGGCGCAGAGTCACCTTGACGCCGATCGGCCATCCTTCACGGACTTTAAAGCCAGCGATGGATTTACGAGCGTAGGTCACAACGACTTTTTGGCCGGTGATCTTTTCCAGGTCAGCAACAGCGTGCTCGATGACTTTTTTGTCGCCGATCGCTTCGCCCAGACCCATGTTCAGGGTGATTTTGGTAACGCGCGGAACTTCCATCACGTTCGAAAGCTTAAGTTCTTCCTTAAGTTTCGGAGCGATTTCCTTCCGGTAAATCTCTTTTAGTCGTGCCATGGTCTTCTACCTAGCAGTGTTCAAGCATCAACCGCTTTTTGGGTCGACTTGAAGACACGAATTTTCTTACCGTCTTCAACTTTGAAACCAACGCGGTCAGCCTTGTTGGTTTCGCCATTGAAGATGGCTACGTTAGAAGCGTGCAGTGGCGCTTCTTTCTCGACGATACCGCCTTGTACGCCCGACATCGGGTTAGGCTTGGTATGACGCTTGACCAGGTTCAGACCACCAACAACCAGACGGTTGTCAGCAAGAACCTTCAGCACCTTACCGCGCTTACCTTTGTCTTTGCCGGCGATCACGATGATCTCGTCGTCACGACGAATCTTTTGCATGTCGGATCTCCTTACAGCACTTCTGGGGCGAGCGAGACGATCTTCATGAACTTCTCAGTACGAAGTTCACGGGTCACTGGCCCAAAGATACGGGTGCCGATCGGCTCTTGCTTGTTGTTCAGAAGAACAGCAGCGTTGCCATCAAAGCGGATAATGGAGCCATCAGCACGACGTACGCCGTGACGAGTGCGGACTACAACAGCAGTCATCACTTGGCCTTTTTTCACTTTACCGCGAGGAATTGCTTCCTTCACGGTAACTTTGATGATGTCACCGATACCAGCGTAACGACGATGGGAGCCACCCAGCACCTTGATGCACATAACACGGCGAGCGCCGCTGTTATCGGCCACATCGAGCATGGATTGAGTCTGAATCATATAATTTCTCCGACCCCTAGTCCTTAGACTTCCACAGCGCGTTCGAGAACATCAACCAATGCCCAAGACTTGGTCTTGGCCATCGGACGAGTTTCACGAATAGTGACTTTGTCGCCGATGTGGCACTGATTGGTTTCGTCGTGCGCGTGCAGCTTAGTCGAACGCTTAACGTATTTACCGTAGATCGGGTGCTTAACGCGACGCTCGATCAGAACGGTGATGGTTTTGTCCATCTTGTCGCTGACGACACGGCCAGTCAGCGTACGGACAGTTTTTTCGGCTTCAGCCATGATCACTTACCTGCCTGCTGGTTGAGCACAGTCTTCACGCGAGCGATGTCACGCTTAACTTGCGAGAGCAGATGAGACTGCCCCAACTGGCCAGTTGCTTTCTGCATACGCAGATTGAACTGGTCGCGCAGCAAGCCGAGCAGTTGCTCGTTCAGCTGCTGTGCGGATTTTTCACGAAGTTCATTCGCTTTCATCACATCACCGTCCGTTTAACAAAGGCGGTGGCGAGCGGCAGCTTTGCAGCAGCCAAGGCAAAAGCCTCACGCGCCAGCTCTTCAGTTACACCCTCGATTTCATACAGGACTTTGCCTGGCTGAATCTGGGCCACCCAGTATTCGACGTTACCCTTACCTTTACCCATTCGAACTTCGAGAGGCTTTTTGGAAATAGGCTTGTCCGGGAATACACGGATCCAGATCTTGCCGCCACGTTTAACGTGACGGGTCAGAGCACGACGCGCTGACTCGATCTGACGAGCGGTGAGACGACCACGAGCTACAGACTTCAGCGCGAACTCGCCGAAGCTGACTTTGCTACCGCGCTGAGCCAGACCACGGTTGTGGCCTGTCATCTGCTTGCGGAACTTCGTACGCTTAGGTTGCAACATTTGGCGTACCCCTTACTTAGCAGCTTTTTTACGAGGCGCTGGTGCTTGTGGTTTCAGCTCTTCTTGGCGACCACCAATTACTTCGCCTTTGAAGATCCAAACCTTTACACCGATCACACCGTAAGTGGTGTGAGCTTCGTAGTTGGCATAGTCGATGTCGGCACGCAGGGTGTGCAATGGCACACGACCTTCGCGATACCATTCAGTACGTGCGATTTCAGCACCGCCGAGACGACCGCTCACTTGGATTTTGATGCCTTTGGCACCAATGCGCATGGCGTTCTGTACAGCGCGCTTCATAGCGCGACGGAACATTACGCGACGCTCCAGCTGCTGAGCTACGCTCTGCGCAACCAGCATACCGTCAAGCTCCGGCTTACGGATCTCTTCGATATTGATGTGCACAGGCACACCCATTTGCTTGGTCAGGTCCTGACGCAGTTTCTCAACATCTTCACCTTTCTTCCCGATAACGATACCTGGACGAGCGGTGTGGATGGTGATACGTGCAGTTTGCGCCGGACGATGGATATCGATACGGCTTACGGACGCGCTTTTTAGTTTGTCTTGGAGATACTCACGCACCTTCAGATCAGCGAACAAATAGTCCGCATAAGTCCGACCGTCTGCGTACCAGACGGAGGTGTGCTCCTTGACGATTCCCAGGCGAATGCCAATGGGATGTACTTTCTGACCCATCTCTTCGACTCCGTTACTTGTCAGCAACCTTGACAGTGATATGGCAAGACCGCTTGACGATGCGATCAGCACGGCCTTTGGCACGCGGCATGATGCGCTTCAGCGAACGCCCTTCGTTGACGAAAACGGTGCTGACCTTCAGGTCATCAACGTCTGCGCCTTCGTTATGCTCGGCGTTGGCTACGGCCGACTCCAGCACTTTCTTCATGATCTCGGCGGCTTTCTTACTGCTGAAAGCCAACAAGTTGAGCGCTTCGCCCACCTTCTTCCCGCGAATCTGGTCGGCGACCAAGCGGGCTTTCTGGGCGGAGATTCGAGCGCCCGACAACTTAGCGGCTACTTCCATTTCCTAACCCCTTAACGCTTGGCTTTCTTGTCTGCCACGTGCCCGCGATAAGTGCGGGTACCGGCAAACTCGCCCAGTTTGTGGCCGACCATGTCTTCGTTAACGAGAACCGGGACGTGTTGACGACCGTTGTGTACTGCGATGGTCAGACCGACCATTTGTGGCAGGATCATAGAACGGCGCGACCAAGTCTTAATTGGTTTGCGATCGTTCTTCTCCGCCGCCACTTCGATCTTCTTCAGTAGGTGAAGATCAATAAAAGGACCTTTTTTCAGAGAACGTGGCACTGTCGTATCCCTCTATTTACTTGCGACGACGGACGATCATTTTGTCGGTACGCTTATTACCACGAGTCTTCGCGCCCTTCGTCGGGAAGCCCCATGGCGATACCGGATGACGACCACCAGAGGTACGACCTTCACCACCACCATGTGGGTGGTCAACCGGGTTCATGGCGACACCACGAACGGTTGGGCGAACGCCACGCCAGCGTTTGGCACCAGCTTTACCCAGCGAACGCAGGCTGTGCTCGGAGTTCGAGACTTCGCCCAAGGTCGCACGGCATTCAGCCAGAACTTTACGCATTTCACCGGAGCGAAGACGCAGGGTAACGTAAACACCTTCACGAGCGATCAGCTGAGCCGAAGCACCAGCAGAACGAGCGATCTGCGCGCCTTTACCCGGCTTCAGTTCGATGCCGTGTACGGTGCTACCAACTGGAATGCTGCGCAGTTGCAACTGGTTGCCTGGCTTGATCGGAGCCAAAGCACCCGAAATCAGCTGGTCGCCAGCGCTCACGCCTTTAGGGGCGATGATGTAACGGCGTTCGCCGTCTGCGTACAACATAAGAGCAATGTGAGCAGTACGGTTTGGATCGTATTCGATACGCTCAACAGTGGCTGGAATGCCATCTTTGTCGTTGCGACGGAAATCGACCATACGATAATGCTGCTTATGACCACCACCGATGTGACGCGTGGTAATACGGCCATTGTTGTTACGACCACCAGTCTTCGATTTTTTCTCGAGCAGCGGTGCGTGAGGAGCGCCTTTATGCAGCTCCTGGTTGACCACCTTGACCACAAAACGGCGGCCAGGGGAAGTCGGTTTGCATTTAACGATTGCCATGATGCACCCCTTCCTTACTCAGCACTGCTGCTGAAATCGAGATCTTGGCCTGGCTGAAGGGAGATAACTGCCTTCTTCCAGTCATTGCGCTTGCCCAGACCGCGAGCTGTGCGCTTGCTCTTACCCAAAACGTTCAGGGTAGTAACACGCTCAACTTTCACGCTGAACAGGCTTTCAACGGCCTTCTTGATTTCCAGCTTGGTTGCGTCAGTCGCAACCTTGAAAACGAACTGGCCTTTCTTGTCAGCCAGAACCGTAGCCTTCTCGGAAACGTGCGGGCCAAGCAGAACTTTAAATACGCGTTCCTGGTTCATCCCAGCAGCTCCTCGAATTTCTTCACGGCCGACACGGTGATCAACACCTTGTCGTATGCGATCAGACTAACTGGATCGGAACCTTGAACGTCACGTACATCTACGTGCGGCAGGTTACGAGCAGCCAGGTACAGGTTCTGATCAACAGCGTCCGACACGATGAGAACATCGGTCAGGCTCATGTTGTTCAGCTTGCCCAGCAGATCTTTGGTTTTCGGAGTTTCAACAGCGAAATCCTGAACCACGACCAGACGATCAGTACGCACCAGCTCAGCAAGGATGGAACGCATTGCTGCGCGATACATCTTCTTGTTCAGCTTCTGGGAGTGATCCTGTGGACGAGCTGCGAAAGTGGTACCGCCGCCACGCCAGATTGGGCTACGGATAGTACCGGCACGAGCACGGCCAGTACCTTTCTGACGCCATGGGCGCTTACCGCCACCACGAACGTCGGAACGGGTCTTTTGCTGCTTGCTACCTTGACGGCCGCCGGCCATGTAGGCCACGACTGCTTGGTGAACCAGCGTCTCGTTGAACTCGCCGCCAAATGTCAGTTCGGAAACTTCGATCGCTTGAGCGTCATTTACATTTAATTGCATGTCAGCTTCCCCTTAACCGCGAGCCTTGGCTGCTGGACGTACAACCAGGTTGCCGCCAGTAGCGCCAGGAACAGCACCCTTGACCAACAACAGATTGCGTTCAGCGTCCACGCGCACTACTTCCAGGGACTGCACGGTCACGCGCTCAGCGCCCATATGACCGGACATTTTTTTGCCCTTGAATACACGACCAGGAGTCTGGCACTGGCCGATAGAGCCTGGGACGCGGTGGGATACGGAGTTACCGTGGGTGTTATCTTGCCCGCGGAAATTCCAACGCTTGATCGTACCCTGGAAGCCTTTACCCTTGGACTGACCGGTTACATCAACCAGTTGACCAGCAGCGAAGATTTCAGCGTTGATCAGATCGCCAGCCTGGTAGTCGCCTTCTTCAAGACGGAATTCCATGACAGTACGACCAGCGGCAACGTTCGCCTTAGCGAAGTGACCAGCCTGAGCAGCTGTAACACGCGAAGCACGACGCTCGCCTACAGTGACTTGCACTGCACGATAGCCATCGGTCTCTTCAGTTTTGAACTGGGTGACGCGATTCGGTTCGATCTCAATGACCGTGACCGGAATGGAGACACCTTCTTCGGTGAAAATACGGGTCATACCGCATTTACGACCGACTACACCAATAGTCATGTTGTAAACCTCATGAGTGTACGGGGCTTTCACCCGCTATGGCCGCCCATTTCAGAGCGTTACACGACTAAGACCGAGTCTTAGCCGAGGCTGATCTGCACTTCCACACCGGCCGCAAGATCAAGCTTCATAAGAGCATCAACGGTTTTATCCGTTGGCTGGACGATGTCCAGAACGCGCTTATGAGTGCGGATTTCGTACTGGTCACGCGCATCTTTGTTGACGTGCGGAGAGACCAGAACGGTAAACCGCTCTTTACGGGTAGGCAGTGGAATTGGACCACGCACTTGAGCACCAGTACGTTTCGCGGTTTCCACGATTTCCTGGGTTGATTGGTCGATCAGGCGATGGTCAAAAGCCTTCAACCTGATACGGATTTGCTGATTTTGCATTGGATTTCAGACTCCGGCTGCTATTCCCACCGAGCGCAATACGCCCGTTAAAAGGAGGCGCAATTCTATAGACGCCCCAGATAGGTGTCAACCCAATAAAAAAGCCCCCGCTGAGCGGGGGCTTTTTCAATTCATCAAACTAACTCTTTAAAAGAGATTACTCGATGATTTTGGCTACGACGCCAGCGCCGACGGTACGACCGCCTTCACGGATAGCAAAGCGCAGACCGTCTTCCATAGCGATGGTTTTGATCAAGGTGACAACCATTTTGATGTTGTCGCCTGGCATTACCATTTCTACGCCTTCCGGCAGCTCGCAGTTACCAGTTACGTCGGTAGTGCGGAAGTAGAACTGTGGACGATAGCCTTTGAAGAACGGAGTGTGACGACCGCCTTCTTCCTTGCTCAGCACGTACACCTCAGCTTCGAACTTGGTGTGCGGCTTAACCGAACCTGGCTTAACCAGAACCTGGCCACGTTCAACGTCGTCGCGCTTGGTACCGCGCAGCAGAACGCCGCAGTTCTCGCCAGCACGACCTTCGTCGAGCAGCTTACGGAACATTTCAACACCGGTGCAGGTAGTGACGGTAGTGTCACGCAGACCAACGATTTCCAGTGGATCTTGAACCTTGACGATACCGCGCTCGATACGACCGGTCACAACAGTACCACGACCCGAGATCGAGAATACGTCTTCGATTGGCATCAGGAACGGCTTGTCGATAACACGAACCGGATCCGGGATGTAGCTATCCAGAGTCTCAACCAGTTTACGAACGGACGTGGTGCCCATTTCGTTATCGTCTTTACCTTCCAGAGCCATACGAGCAGAACCGATGATGATCGGAGTGTCGTCACCTGGGA
>NZ_JAIHLQ010000060.1 GCF_019733355.1 Pseudomonas baetica
CAAGGATTTGTAGGCTGCCGGGCGTAACACCGAGTGTCTTTAAACACCTGCGCTGAAAAGGGTTTAGTGCCCTACAGAGATTGGAGATTTACCTGTCGGATTTGGCTGTGGCGGCTGACCCCTTCGCGAGCAAGCCCGCTCCCACAGGGGGAACGCATGCCAATGTGGGAGCGGGCTTGCTCGCGAAGAGGCCCAGACATTCACCAAAAGATTCAGGCGATCGACACCTCTAGCCTCCACTCAGCGTCACATGGGCATGCGCCGCTGAGCGCGTTGATCATTCGGTCGGCACTAACCTGTCCAGCACACGATTGACCGCCAGCTCGGCCAGCATCACCACCTGGGCGATGCCTTGCAGGGTTTTGCGGTGCGTGCCATCCACCAGTGCCGCGTGGTTGTGGAGCATGACGGTGGCGGAGCCGAGCGTTTCACTGGCGTCGGCCAGCAGGGATTCGGTGTCAGCCTCGGGGTGTGCCATGTAGAGCGTGTTGGGGGTGTAGGGCGTGGCCATGATGGCGGCGGCCGGTGGGCAGAGATAGTGGTCGAGGGCGCGCTCGGCGGCTTCGTGGAATTTCTTTGAATCGGGCGATTCGTAGGGGGATGCCGGATCGGAGATCGGCGGGTTTGGCGTCGGTTTGAACATTGAGTCTTTCTCCAGTAGAGCCGCAGCCATCTCGCTACTAAACGAAAGGGGTGGCAGCTGTGCGCAAGTTAGTAGACCGGCAGAAGACTCAAGACCCGGCGCACCCGAAGATGCCATGCGCACAGCCACCATCAAGTGCAAGCAAGCGCCCGACTGGATGATTCTTGTGCAGCCGTAAGTCAACTGATCCGGGCTACTAAACCCGATCACTGGAAATCAGTGATGCGAACCAAGTTACGCAGCCAGCCCAAGGCGCACAAGCCGGCGGATTCTGGTGCATGCGTAGGCAGCGGCGCAAGGATTTGTAGGCTGCCGGGCGTAACACCGAGTGTCTTTAAACACCTGCGCTGAAAAGGGTTTAGTGCCCTACAGAGATTGGAGATTTACCTGTCGGATTTGGCTGTGGCGGCTGACCCCTTCGCGAGCAGCCCGCTCGCACAGGGGGAACGCATGCCAATGTGGGAGCGGGCTTGCTCACGAAGAGGCCCAGACATTCACCAAAAGATTCAGGCGATCGACACCTCTAGCCTCCACTCAGCGGCACATGGGCTTGCGCCGCTGAGCGCGTTGATCATTCGGTCGGCACTAACCTGTCCAGCACACGATTGACCGCCAGCTCGGCCAGCATCACCACCTGGGCGATGCCTTGCAGGGTTTTGCGGTTCGAGCCTTCAACCATTGCCGCGTGGTTGTGGAGCATGACGGTGGCGGAGCCGAGCGTTTCACTGGCGTCGGCCAGCAGGGATTCGGTGTCAGCCTCGGGGTGTGCCATGTAGAGCGTGTTGGGGGTGTAGGGGGTGTAGGGCGTGGCCATGATGGCGGCGGTCGGCGGGCCGAGATAGTGGTCGAGGGCGCGCTCGGCGGCTTCGTGGAATTTCTTTGAATCGGGCGATTCGTAGGGGGATGCCGGGTCTGTGACCGGCGGGTTTGGCGTTGGTTTAATCATCTTCAGGTTCCGAAATAAAGCTGGAACCGCTTCTCTGCTAAAAGAAGGGGTGGCAGCTGAACGCAGGTTAGCAGACCGGGGAACCTAAGGAAGCCGGCGCGCCGAAGCGCCCTGCGCACAGCCGCCATCGATGCAGGCACAGAGCCTGACTGATGATGTGTGTGCACCCTTAGATTAACCACGGGCTGCTAAACCCGATCACTGGGAATCAGTGATGCGAACCAAGTTACGCAGCCGACCCAAGGCGCACAAGCCGGCGGATTCTGGTGCATGCGTAGGCAGCGGCGCAAGGATTTGTAGGCTGCCGGGCGTAACACCGAGTGTCTTTAAACACCTGCGCTGGAAAGGGTTTAGTGCCCTACAGAGATTGGGGATTTACCTGTCGGATTTGGCTGTGGCGGCTGACCCCTTCGCGAGCAGCCCGCTCGCACAGGGGGAACACATGCCAGTGTGGGAGCGGGCTTGCTCGCGAAGAGGCCGGCACAGACACTGAAAGATCTCAGGCCGGGGACATTTCCTGCGCCAACCCCAAAAACGCCGCCGGCAGCCGCGCACTCTTCCTCTCCTTGAGGCAATACAGATACTCCGGAATCTGCGGCGCATTCTCGAGACTCAGCACGCGCAACTGCGGATCATGCGGCACTTCCTGGCGGGCAATGATGCTGATGCCGATGTTGCGCAACACCGCCTCACGAATCGATTCACGGCTGCCGATCTCCAGCAGCGGCCCGAAACTCACCCCGGCGCTGGCCAGCAACTCTTCGGTCAACCGCCGCGTGGTCGAACCCGACTCGCGCATCAGCAACGTATGCCCGACCAACGCACTCAGCGACACATGCTCATGCACCGCCAGCGGGTGATTGCGATGCACCGCCAATACCAGCGGATCAGTGCCGAGTACCCGACGAATCAGCCGCGCATCATCCAGCAACTGCGACGACGCGGCGACATCGACCCGGTAATCCTCCAGCGCTTCGAGCACCTGCTGCGAGTTGCCGATTTCCACCGACACGTCCACTTGCGGCAGACGCTCGCGGAAGGTCTTCACCAGATCGAGGATGTAATACGGCGCCGTGGCAGCGATGCGTAGCGTGCCTTGCACCTGGCCGCTGTTGCGCAGGAAAAACTCGATATCGGCTTCCTGCTGCAACAACGCCTTGACCATCGGCAGCAGCCTCGCGCCTTCATCGCTGACGCTGAGGCGGCGACCGCCACGGTAGAACAGCTCTACCGAATAGTGGCTTTCAAGGTTACGAATCTGCGTGGTCACGGTCGGTTGGCTGAGGCCGAGTTTCTTCGCCGCCAGGGTGATGCTGCCCAAGCGGGCCACCATGTAAAACGCCTTCAGCTCGGCACTCAGCACAACCATTCCTCTCGATTATTTGCGCAACAGGCGCAAACCGTTGAACACCACCAGCAGGCTCACGCCCATGTCGGCAAACACCGCCATCCACATGGTGGCGAGCCCGGCGAAGGTTACCCCAAGAAAGATAGCCTTGATCACCAACGCCAATGCAATGTTCTGTTTCAGGATGCTGGCGGTATCGCGAGACAGGCTAATGAATGCCGGGATCTTGCGCAGATCGTCGTCCATCAGGGCAACATCGGCAGTCTCTATCGCCGTGTCGGTGCCCGCTGCAGCCATGGCAAAACCGATCTCGGCGCGAGCCAATGCCGGGGCATCGTTGATACCGTCGCCGACCATACCGACCCGGTGGCCCTGTGCGTAAAGCACTTCGATGGCTTGCAGCTTGTCGGTCGGCAGCAAATCGCCCTGAGCCTGATCGATGCCCACCTGCGCTGCAATTGCTTGAGCGGTGTGGACGTTATCGCCCGTGAGCATCAGGGTTTTCACTCCGAGCTCATGCAACTGGCGGATCGCTTCGCGACTGGTCTCCTTGACGGTGTCGGCCACCGCAAACAGCGCCAGCGGGCCGGACTTGTCGAGCAACAGCACCACGGATTTGCCCTGTTTCTCCAGCGCGAAGAGTTTTTCTTCCAGCGCCGGGGAGCACAGGTTCAGCTCTTCAACCAGGCGATGGTTGCCCAAGTAGTAGACCTGGCCGTTGATCTCGCCTTTGACGCCACGGCCGGCCAGTGCTTCGAAGTTATCCACAATCAGCGTCGCGAGGTTTTTATCCACAGCGGCGCTGGCGATGGCCAGCGACACCGGGTGGTCGGAACGGCCGGCCAACGCGGCAGCAATCGCCGGGGCGGTGGCGTCGGCAGTCGGGTCGAGGGACAGGTAATCGGTCTGCACCGGTTTGCCGTGGGTGATGGTTCCGGTTTTATCCAGCGCCAGATAATCGAGCTTGAAACCGCCCTCCAGGTACACGCCGCCCTTGACCAGAATGCCTTTGCGCGCCGCCGCCGCGAGGCCGCTGACGATGGTCACCGGGGTGGAAATCACCAAGGCACATGGGCACGCGACCACCAGCAACACCAGCGCGCGGTAGATCCAGTCGAACCACACCGCGCCCATGAACAGCGGCGGGATGATCGCCACGGCCAGGGCCAGGACGAACACCGCTGGGGTGTAGATTGTCGAGAATTGATCGACGAAGCGCTGGGTAGGTGCGCGTGCGCCCTGGGCTTGCTCGACGGCGTGAATGATCCGCGCCAGGGTCGAGTTGTTCGCCGCTGCGGTGACCGCGTATTCCAGCGAACCGGCCTGATTGATGGTGCCGGCGAACACTTTATCGCCCACGGTTTTCTCCACCGGCAGGCTTTCCCCGGTGATCGGCGCCTGATCGATGGTCGAACGGCCGCTGACGACTTCACCGTCCAGCGCAATACGCTCGCCGGGTTTAACCCGCACGCGGGCGCCGAGTTCGACGCTTTTTACTTCCTGTTCGAGCCAGCGACCGTCAGCCTGCAATACGGTCGCCTGCTCCGGGGTCATTTGCATCAGACCGCTGATCGCGTTGCGCGCACGATCCAGCGAACGTGCTTCGATCAACTCGGCCACGGTGAACAGGAACATCACCATCGCCGCTTCCGGCCATTGGCCGATCAACACGGCACCGGTCACGGCGATGCTCATCAGCGCATTGATGTTGAGGTTGCGGTTCTTCAGGGCAATCCAGCCCTTCTTGTAGGTGCCGAGGCCACCGCTGAGGATCGACACCAGCGCGATGATCGCCACCACCCAGGTCGGCGCGGCGTTGGTGAAGTGGATCACTTCGGCAGCGAGCGCACCGACACCGGACAGCGCTAATGGCCACCAGTGTTTTTTCACGGGGGCCGGGGCTGGCGACTCGACGCCCGCCTCCAGCGGTTCGGCCTGCATGCCGAGGGATTTGATCGCCTCGATGATCGGTGCGTTGTCCGCCAGCGTGTGGGTCACGCCGAGCACGCGGTTGATCAGGTTGAATTCCAGTTGCTCGACGCCGGCCAGTTTGCCGAGTTTATTCTGGATCAGCGTCTGTTCGGTCGGGCAGTCCATCGCCTCGATGCGAAAGCTGCTCAGCCGGGCGTCGGCGCTTTTCGCCTCGCTCAGTTGCACCCGTGCAGGCGCGGCGGCTTTCGATGCACAGCAAGCGTCGTCGCCGTGGTCATGTTTATGCACAGGCTGCAATTTGGGGCTGTGGCTATGTTCGTGCCCGTCGCCGGGCTTGTGGGTGTGCTGGGAATCGCTCATTGGTCGCGTCCATGAAAGTGCCTGTTGCCAAGTAAAGACCCTGTAGCCACTATAGGGTCAAGCACCCTTTTGGAGATTGCCGTCATGAAGATCGGAGAACTGGCCAAGCTGACCGATTGCGCCGTCGAAACCATCCGTTACTACGAGCGCGAAAACCTGCTGCCAGAGCCCGCCCGCAGCGACGGCAACTACCGCGTCTACACCCAGGCCCACGCCGAGCGCCTGACCTTCATCCGCAACTGCCGCACCCTCGACATGACCCTCGAAGAAATCCGCAGCCTGCTGGCCATGCGTGATAGCCCGCAGGATCAGTGTGAAAGCGTTAACACGCTGATCGACGAACACATCCAGCATGTGAAGGCACGAATTGACGGGTTATTGGCGTTACAGACACAGTTGCTCGACCTGCGCCAACGCTGTGGCGAAAGGCCGGGGGCCGATCAATGCGGGATTTTGCAGCGGCTGGAAGTGAGTGGCGGGGTTGTGGCGACGGAAATTGAGCATTCCCATGTGGGCCGTAGTCACGGCCATTAAGAACACCCGATAACCAATGTGGGAGCGGGCTTGCTCGCGAAAGCGATGTGTCAGCCAACACATAATTGACTGACACACCCTCTTCGCGAGCAAGCCCGCTCCCACAGGGTATTGCGTGAAACCTTCAGACCGCCATCGGCGCGGTCATCGGCGCGTGGTGCTCGTAGCCTTCCAGCGAGAAATCACTCGGTTCCACCAGTTCCAGCCACTCCGGCTGATACACACCGGTCTTGGCAAATTCCGGCACGCGATCCGAAATCTTCAGTTTCGGCATAGCAAACGGCTCGCGCTTGAGTTGTTCGTTGAGCATGTCCAGATGGTTTTCGTAGACGTGCGCATCACCGATGAAATAGGTGAACCAGCGCGGGGTGTAACCGGTCAGGCGACCGATCAGGCTCAGCAGCGCGGCGCCTTCGGTGAGGTTGAACGGCGTGCCCAGGCCCAGGTCGTTGGAGCGGATGTAGAGGGTCAGGGAAATTTCCCTGGTCTCGACATTCGGGTGGAACTGGTAGAGCAGATGGCACGGCGGCAGGGCCATTTCATCGAGTTGCGCGCAGTTCCAGCCGTGGAACAGGATGCGGCGGCTGCCCGGATCATTGATGATCGTGTCGACGCACTGGCGCACCTGATCGATGGCTTTGTACAGGACCACGTAGGCCTGACCGTCTTCTTCGCCTTGAGCGATTTGCTTGTAGCCGTTGCTCAAGGTTTGTTCGATGGCGGCGGTGTTGCTCAGCGGAATCTGCTTGTACGCCGGCCATTTGCGCCATTGCACGCCGTAGATTTCGCCGAGGTCGTCGTCGCCCTGACGGAACGGGTTGGCCAGCCACTGGGCGTTTTCGTTGGCGTTCTGGTCCCAGACCTTGCAGCCCAGCGCGCGGAATTCAGCCGCATTGTTCACGCCCCGCAGAAAGCCGCACATCTCGCCGATGGCCGATTTGAAGGCCATCTTGCGGGTGGTGATCGCGGGGAAACCTTCCTGCAGATCGAAACGCAGCATCGCCCCCGGGAAACTGATGGTGTTGATGCCGGTGCGGTTGGCCTGTTTGGTGCCGTTCTGGATGACGTGCGAGACCAGTTCGAGATATTGCTTCATGAGTTACCTGTGTCCTTGAACCCGGGGGCCGTCGCCCCCGGCCTTCGAATTTATATGGCCGCCGCTGGCGCTGCCGGCGCGCGATGATAAGCCAGCCAGATCAAGTACAGACCGGCAAGCACCATCGGCACGCAAAGAACCTGACCCATGGTCAGCCAGCCCCAGGCCAGATAGCCCAGTTGCGCGTCCGGTACACGGACGAATTCGACGATGAAGCGGAAGATGCCGTAGAACAGCGTGAACATCCCCGATACCGCCATGGTCGGCCGCGGTTTACGCGAGAACAACCACAGGATCAGGAACAGCGCGACGCCTTCAAGGGCGAACTGATACAGCTGCGACGGGTGACGCGGCAACTGCGCCGGGTCGCTGAACGGCGGGAAGATCATCGCCCACGGCACGTCGGTCGGCTTGCCCCACAACTCGGCGTTGATAAAGTTGCCGATACGCCCGGCGCCCAGGCCGATCGGCACCATCGGTGCGACGAAGTCCATCAACTGGAAGAACGACTTGTTGTTCTTTTTGCCGAACCACAACGCGGCCAGCATCACGCCGATAAAGCCGCCGTGGAACGACATGCCGCCCTTCCACACTTCGAAAATCAGCAACGGGTTGGCCAGGTAGGCGCTCAGATCGTAGAACAGCACGTAGCCCAACCGCCCGCCGACAATGACGCCCATCGATAACCAGAAAATCAAGTCGGAGAGTTTCTCCTTGCTCCAGGTCGGGTCGAAGCGGTTCAACCGCCGGGACGCCAGCAGCCAGGCGCCGCCGATGCCGATCAGGTACATCAGACCGTACCAGTGGATTTTCAGCGGACCGATGGCCAGAGCCACCGGGTCGATCTGCGGGTAAGGCAGCATTGCGACTCCTCGTTAGAAGTTGAAACCAGAATTCCCGGGCGACGCTGTCACCTCAGGATTAAGCCAGGATTGCGACGCGATCAAAGCAAAAAGCTTAAACCTACGGTGAACAGCAAAGCGGCGAACAGCCTTTTCAGCAAGCGCGGCGACAACCTGTGCGCCAAACGCGCGCCGAGACGGGCGAACACCATGCTGGTCAGGGCGATGCCCAACAGCGCCGGCAAATAGACAAAACCGAGACTATGGGCCGGCAACAACGGATCGTGCCAGCCCAGAATCATGAAACTTAATGCGCTGACCAGGGCGATGGGCAGCCCGCAGGCCGACGAGGTCGCTACCGCTTGCTGCATCGGTACGCTGCGCCAGGTCAGGAACGGCACGGTCAGCGATCCGCCGCCGACGCCAAAAATCGCCGAGGCCCAGCCAATCACACTGCCAGCCACGGACAGACCGAGTTTGCCCGGCACCGTTCGACTGGCCTTGGGTTTGACGTCCAGCGCCAACTGCACGGAAATCACCAAGGCAAATACACCGATGATTTTTTGCAAATGCGGCCCGGAAATCGCTTCGGCCGTCAGCGCACCGAAACCGGCGCCGACCAGAATACCCACGGTCATCCACGCAAAAACCGGCCAGCGTACCGCACCACGTCGATGGTGCTCACGCACGGCATTGACCGAGGTGAAGATGATCGTCGCCAACGACGTGCCGACCGCCAGGTGGGTCAGAATCGATGGGTCGAAGCCCTGCAAAGTGAAACTGTAAACCAGCACCGGGACAATGATGATCCCGCCGCCCACCCCGAACAGCCCGGCCAGCACGCCTGCACAGGCGCCCAGCGCCAGATAGAGCAGAAATTCCATGACCGTCTCCCAGACGCTTTCCCCAAACCGGAGCGGCATGGTAACGGATGCATACCCTTAGGCGGAACTGGCGATGGATGCACGGACGCCGGATGCGTAGAGTGGGCAAAAAACACACAAGGACCACCTTATGTGCCTGATCGTTTTTGCCTGGCGCCCGGGCCATGCCCAGCCGCTGATCGTTGCGGCCAACCGTGACGAGTTTTACGCCCGCCCCAGTCTGCCACTGGCGCAATGGCCTGAGGCACCGCATGTGCACGCCGGACGCGATCTCGAAGCCGGTGGCACCTGGCTGGGGATCGGCGCCAACGGGCGCTTTGCGGCGCTGACCAATATCCGCGACCCGCATCAGCCGCCGGCGCGTAAATCGCGGGGGGAGCTGGTGGCGGGGTTTCTCGCGGGCGATGAGGCGATTGATGACTATCTGGCCGACGTTGTCGGTCGGTCTCCAGAGTACGCCGGGTTCAACCTGCTGCTGGGCAACAGCCATGAGCTATGGCACTACAACGCACGGATGTCGGAGCCGGTGATGCTGCAGTCCGGGGTCTACGGGTTATCCAATGCCGGACTGGACACGCCGTGGCCGAAGTTGCTCAAGGCCAGGGCGGCGTTGAGTGCAGTGCTGGAGGATCCGCAACCTGCACGGTTGCTGGCGTTACTTGGCGATGCGCAAACGGCGCCGTTTGCCGAGCTGCCGGATACCGGCGTGGGGCTGGCGACGGAATCACTGCTGTCGAGTGTGTTTATTGCCAGCCAGAGTTACGGGACGCGGGCGAGTACGGCGCTGGTGGTGCAGGCGGATGGGACGCGAAGGATGGTGGAGCGCAGCTTCGGGCCGTATGGCGGGCATCTGGGGGAAGTCGAGATTGTGGTTTAGCGGTATCTGGACTGACGCTTTCGCGAGCAAGCCCGCTCCCACATTGGATCTGTGATCGACACAAATCCCCTGTGTGCGGGCTTGCTCGCGAAGGGGCCATCAGCCTTTTAGAGGGCCTTGATGACTGCCGGCGGATTGATCTTCGACAGCCCAAGGTTCTTCAGCGCCAGTTGCAGCGAACTGTGGATAACTTGCGGGTTATCGATGGTCATCAATTCGCCCAGCAATTGCTTGGCCTTGTCCAGATTGACCTGACGCAGCATCCACTTCACCTTCGGCAAGTTGGTGGCGTTCATCGACAGACTGTCGAAGCCCATCGCCATCAACAGCACCGCCGCCGCCGGATCACCGGCCATCTCGCCGCAAATGCTCACCGGTTTGCCCTCGGCATGGGCGTCGCGCACCACGGTTTGCAACGCTTGCAGCACGGCCGGGTGCAGGTAGTCGTAGAGATCCGCCACCCGTGGGTTGTTACGGTCCACGGCCAGCAGGTATTGGGTCAAGTCGTTGGAGCCGACCGAGAGGAAGTCGACCATCCGCGCCAGTTCCTTGGTCTGGTAGACCGCTGCCGGAATCTCGATCATCACCCCGATTGGCGGCATTGGCACGTCGGTGCCTTCGTCGCGCACCTCGCCCCACGCCCGGTGAATCAGGTGCAGGGCTTCTTCGAGTTCGTGGGTGCCGGAAATCATCGGCAGCAGAATCCGCAGGTTGTTCAAGCCTTCGCTGGCCTTGAGCATGGCGCGGGTCTGCACCAGGAAGATTTCCGGGTGGTCGAGGGTGACGCGAATGCCGCGCCAGCCGAGGAACGGGTTGTCTTCCTTGATCGGGAAGTACGACAGCGATTTGTCACCGCCGATGTCGAGGCTGCGCATGGTGACCGGTTGCGGATGGAACGCCGCGAGTTGCTCGCGGTAGATCGCCAGTTGTTCCTTCTCGCTCGGGAAGCGCTGGTTGATCATGAACGGCACTTCGGTGCGATACAGACCGACACCTTCGGCGCCACGCTTCTGCGCCCGCGCCACATCCGCCAGCAGGCCGGTGTTGACCCACAGCGGCATGCGGTGCCCATCGAGGGTCACGCAGGGCAGATCACGCAGGGCATCGAGGCCCAGCGCCAGTTGTTTCTCTTCTTCGACGACTTCGGCGAACTGCTTGCGCAGCACTTCGCTGGGGTTGGTGTAAACCTCGCCACGAACGCCATCGACGATCATTTCAATGCCGTCGACCTTGGCGTACGGCAGATCGACCAGGCCCATCACCGTTGGAATACCCATGGCCCGGGCCAGGATCGCAACGTGGGAGTTACCCGAACCGAGTACCGAAACCAGACCAACCAGCGTGCCTTCAGGCACCTCGCCGAGCATGGCCGGCGTCAGTTCTTCGCTGACCAGAATGGTTTTTTCCGGATAGACCAGGTTCTGTTGCCGCTCTTCCTGCAAGTAGGCCAGCAAGCGGCGGCCGAGGTCTTTGACGTCCGACGCACGCTCACGCAGGTAGGCGTCGTCCATCAGTTCGAAACGGTTGACGTGTTCGGTGACCACCTGACGCAACGCACCCTGCGCCCACTGGCCGGTCTTGATCACTGTGGTGATTTCGCTGCCGAGCGAGGCATCGTCGAGCATCATCAGATAAACGTCGAACAGCGCGCGCTCTTCGGGACGCAGTTGTGTCGCCAGTTTCGCCGACAAGGCACGCATGTCGGCGCGCACGCCTTCAATGGCGGTCTTGAACAGTGCCAGTTCGGCGTTGATGTCGGTGATGGTCTTGTCCGGCACCACGTCCAGATCCGCCGGCGGCAACATGACCACCGCCGTACCGACCGCCGCACCCGGCGAGCCCGGCACGCCGACGAACTTGGCTTCCTGAATGCCTTTGCCCTGACGGCCCAGACCCCGGATCGAACCGGTGGCCTCGGCGTGGGCGATGACGCCAGCGAGCTGCGCGCTCATGGTCACGAGGAAGGCTTCTTCACCTTCATCGAACTGGCGGCGCTCTTTTTGCTGGATGACCAACACGCCGACAACGCGGCGGTGGTGAATGATCGGTGCACCAAGGAAGGAGGCGTAGCGCTCCTCACCGGTCTCGGCGAAGTAGCGGTAGCGCGGATGATCCGCGGCGTTTTCGAGGTTCAGGGGTTCTTCACGCGTGCCGACCAGGCCCACCAGACCTTCGTTGGGTGCCATGCTGACTTTGCCGATCGAGCGCTTGTTCAAGCCCTCGGTGGCCATCAGGACGAAGCGGTTGGCCTCGGGATCAAGCAGGTAGACCGAGCAGACCTGGCTGCCCATGGCCTCTTTGACGCGCAACACAATAATCCCCAACGCCGCCTTGAGATCCTTGGCGGAGTTAACTTCCTGGACGATCTTGCGCAGCGTATTGAGCATGGCTCGGGGTCGAACTCCGTCGTCAGTCGCGCGCTAAAAGGCGCGGGGCAAGCTCTTTGAGGGCGCGGCGATAAACCTCGCGCTTGAATGTCACCACCTGGCCCAACGGATACCAATAGCTGACCCAGCGCCAGCCATCGAACTCCGGTTTACCGGTCAAATCCATCCGCACCCGCTGCTCGTTGGAGATCAGGCGCAGGAGAAACCATTTCTGTTTCTGGCCGATGCACAGCGGTTGGCTGTGGGTACGCACCAGACGTTGCGGCAAACGATAGCGCAACCAGCCCCGTGTGCAGGCGAGTATTTCAACATCTTCACGTTCCAGGCCAACTTCTTCGTTCAGCTCGCGGTACAAGGCGTCTTCCGGCGTCTCTTCAGGGTTGATTCCCCCTTGTGGAAACTGCCAGGCATCTTGATTGATACGGCGAGCCCATAGCACCTGGCCGGCGTCATTCGTCAGAATGATCCCGACATTGGGGCGGAAACCATCGGGGTCGATCACGGCAACAACCTCGCAAACGCATGTCGCCGCATTGTTCCACAAAGCTTGATAAGGCGGCAACGAAGGTTCCTACCTTATGTGCACTCTTGTGAAAAGACCGTATTCTTGTCGCCTTTTTACTGACTTTTCAGCGGGTAACTGCAATGCGCCTGGCACTCTTCGATTTGGACAACACCCTTCTGGGCGGCGACAGCGACCACGCTTGGGGCGACTATCTGTGTGAACGCGGCTTCCTCGATCCGATCGCGTACAAAGCGCGCAACGACGAGTTCTATCAGGATTACCTAGCCGGCAAACTGGATAACGCCGCGTACCTGAACTTCTGCCTGGAGATTCTAGGCCGCACCGAAATGGCCGTGCTTGATCAATGGCACAACGACTACATGCGTGACTGCATCGAACCGATCGTGCTGCCCAAGGCGCTCGACCTGCTGAAAAAGCACCGCGATGCCGGCGACAAACTGGTGATCATCACCGCGACCAACCGCTTCGTGACCGCGCCGATTGCCGTTCGTTTGGGCGTTGAAACCCTGATCGCCACCGAGTGCGAAATGGTTGATGGCCGTTACACCGGGCGCAGCACCGACATTCCGTGCTTCCGTGAAGGCAAGGTGACGCGCCTGAATCGCTGGCTGGAAGAAACCGGGCATTCGCTGGAAGACAGCTACTTCTACAGCGATTCGATGAATGACCTGCCGCTGCTGGAGCAAGTGGCGAACCCGGTGGCCGTGGATCCGGATCCGAATTTGCGTGCTGAAGCCGAAAAACGTGGCTGGCCGGTCATGACTCTGCGCGACTGATGACGCCATCGCTGGCAAGCCAGCTCCCACAGGTTTCTCGGTCGTCCACATAATCTGTGTTCACCGAAAACCCCTGTGGGAGCGGGCTTGCACGCGAAGGGGGCAACCCGGTCTCAAGCCTTAAACAGGCTTGGCCCCCATCAACGCCGCAATGGCGAGAAATCCAACACCACTGACAATCGCCAGCGCCAGACTGAATTTCCAGTTGCCGCCCCCGCTCGTCCACCGTCGATTCAGCCGAACAAGCAGCCAAACGGCACTCAACGTGGCCACGGCATAGATCACGCTGGAGCCCAGAATCCAGAACTGCCCCAATGGCCAGCCAATCAGATGCACCAGCCACCAGCCGGTGAAGGGCATGCTCAACATGCCGATCAGCATCAAACACCAGACAAACAACCACGGACGTTGCATCGTGCTGGCCGGCCCTTGACTGCGATTACGCCAGGTCAGCGCGGCGAGCCCCAGGCCGCTGGTGAGTATCACTACGGTTGCAGCGACGTGAAGGACTTTCAGGGTGGTCAGGGTTTCCATGGGTTTCTTTTCCTTGGGCCATGCCCATCAGCGTAGCCGTTCAGCCAAGAAACAGCTTATAGGCCGGGTTGTCGCTTTCGTCCCAGTACGGATAACCGATTTGCGCCAGCGCCTCCGGCACCAGATGCCGCTCATCGTGGGGCACTTGCAGCCCGGCGACCACCCGGCCATCCGCCGCGCCGTGGTTGCGGTAGTGGAACATCGAGATGTTCCAGCGCCCGCCAAGTTTGTTGAGGAAGTTGAACAGCGCGCCCGGACGCTCCGGGAATTCGAAGCGCAGCACCACTTCATCAACCACCTGCGCCGCACGCCCGCCGACCATGTGACGGATGTGCAACTTGGCCAATTCGTTGTCGGTCAGGTCAATGACCGGGAAACCCTGCTCGGTCAGGCTCGCCAGCAGTGCGCTGCGCGGGTCGTTTTCCGGATGCGTCTGCACGCCGACGAAAATGTGCGCTTCGCTGCCGGTGTTGTAGCGGTAGTTGAATTCGGTGATCTGGCGCTTGCCGATGGCCTCGCAGAACGCCTTGAAGCTGCCGGCCTTTTCGGGGATGGTCACGGCGATGATCGCTTCGCGGCCTTCGCCCAGTTCGGCGCGCTCAGCAACGTGACGCAAGCGGTCGAAGTTGACGTTGGCGCCGGAGTCGATAGCGACAAAGGTCTGGCCGCTGACGCCGCGCAACTCGACGTACTTCTTGATCCCGGCCACGCCCAAGGCGCCGGCAGGCTCGGTGATCGAGCGGGTATCGTCGTAGATATCCTTGATTGCCGCGCAGATCTCGTCGGTGCTGACGGTAATCACTTCATCGACATAATCTTTGCAGATGTCGAAGGTGTGCTGGCCGATCTGCGCCACCGCCACGCCGTCAGCAAAGATGCCCACGGTCGGCAACACCACGCGTTCGCCGGCAGCCATGGCGGCTTGCAGGCAGTTGGAGTCGTCGGGCTCGACGCCGATGACTTTGATGTCCGGACGCAGGTATTTCACGTAGGCGGCGATACCGGCGATCAGGCCGCCGCCGCCGACCGGGACGAAAATCGCATCCAGTGGCTGCGGGTGCTGACGCAGAATCTCCATCGCCACGGTGCCCTGCCCGGCAATGGTGTGCGGATCGTCGTACGGGTGGATGTAGACGTAGCCTTTTTCATCGACCAATTTCAGCGAGTAGGCCAGGGCTTCCGGGAACGAATCGCCGTGCAACACCACTTTGCCGCCACGCGAGCGCACGCCTTCGACCTTGATCTCCGGGGTGGTCTTGGGCATGACGATGGTGGCTTTGACGCCCAGCACTTTCGCCGCCAGGGCCAGCCCCTGCGCGTGGTTGCCCGCCGACGCGGTGACCACACCACGTGCGCGTTCTTCGTCGCTCAGTTGGGTCAACTTGTTGTAGGCGCCCCGAATCTTGAACGAGAACACCGGCTGCAAGTCTTCGCGCTTGAGCCAGATGTCATTGCCCAGCCGCTCGGAGAGCTGGCGAGCGTTCTGCAACGGGGTTTCTACGGCAACGTCATAAACGCGCGAGGTGAGGATCTTTTTGACGTACTGTTCGAGCATCGGAAAGCATCACTGAGCGGTTGGGCAGGGCCAAGGAGTCTAACCCGGCTTTTGCCCGGGCGACCACACGATTGCAGAGGTTTTAGACCCGCTTGGGGCTATAATGCCGGCCTTTCCGTTCTCACCTTGCCCGCTTCCGGAGCCCGCATGACCCAGGATCAACTCAAACAGGCAGTGGCTCAGGCTGCTGTCGACTTCATCCTCCCGAAACTCGACGACAAAAGCATCGTCGGTGTCGGCACCGGCTCCACCGCCAACTGCTTCATCGACGCACTGGCCCAGCACAAGGGCGCATTCGATGGCGCGGTCGCCAGCTCCGAAGCCACCGCCGCGCGCCTCAAGGGCCACGGGATTCCCGTCTATGAACTGAACACCGTCAGCGACCTGGAGTTCTACGTCGACGGCGCCGATGAAAGCGATGAGCACCTGAACCTGATCAAGGGCGGCGGCGCTGCGCTGACCCGCGAGAAGATCGTCGCGGCCGTGGCCAAGACCTTCATCTGCATCGCCGACGCCAGCAAACTGGTGCCGGTGCTGGGCGAATTTCCACTGCCGGTGGAAGTCATCCCGATGGCCCGTAGCCACGTGGCCCGTCAACTGGTGAAACTGGGCGGCGACCCGGTGTACCGCGAAGGTGTACTGACCGACAACGGCAACATCATCCTCGACGTGTTCAATATGCAGATCACTAATCCGGTGGAGCTGGAAACGCAGATCAACGCCATTGTCGGCGTGGTCACCAACGGCCTGTTCGCCGCGCGTCCGGCGGATCTGCTGTTGCTGGGCACGAGTGAAGGTGTGAAGACGCTGAAGGCTGAGTAAGCCAGACTGCCCACATTTTTGTGGGCAGATACATGCCCCCACCTGTGGGAGCGGGCTTGCTCGCGAAAGCGGTGGATCAGTCGACATCTGCGTTGTCTGGCCCACCGCTTTCGCGAGCAAGCCCCACATTGGTTTTTGCGGTGCGAGTCAGTTTGGGGCGGGCTTTTTGAAGACGTAAAACAAGTTTGGCTCACTCACCAGGTACAGCGTCCCGTCGTCATCCATCGCAATGCCTTCCGCCTGCGGCACGGTTTTCTGCAAACCTTGCCGGCCCTTGCTCAGCGACAGGGTGCTCAACGGGCGCCCACCCACATCCAGTTCCAGAATCAGCCCCGACTCATCCGACAGTGCCAGCAAATGCCCGCTGCGCTCATCGTATTGCAGGCTCGACAGATCACGCACGAACATGCCGGCATCCCGCTTGGGATTGTTGATCACATGCACCGCATAGGACTTTTCCGGGTTGAAGTGCGGGAAACCGTGCACTTCGTAGATCAGCATCGGGTCGCGCTCTTTCGCGACAAACAAGCGCTTGCCCACCGAGTCATAAGCCAGCCCTTCAAAACCCTTGTTGCTGCTCGCGTGCACACCCAGGGTCATTTGCTCGGCGTCCGCCGCATCGAGGAACGTGGTGACATCTTCCAGGTGAATCTTGATCAACCGCTGCTGGCGCTCGTCGGTGATCACATAAGTATCGGCACTGATGAACTCAACCGCCTCCGGATCACCAAAGCCAATCAGTGCGATGCGGCGCAGGATTTTGCCCTCCAGCGACAGTTCGACCAGCTCGGCATTTTTGTTGGTGACCGTGAACAGGCTGTTGCGCACCGGATCGTAGGTCAGCGCCGACACGTCATCGTCCAGCCCTTCGATTACCCGCGCCTCGATCTCCACCCGATATTGATCCAGACCAATGGCCTCGCTGCTTAGCGGTTGCCACAGGGTGTGCAGATTGAACCAGGCACGCTCGAACAGGCGCAGGTATTGGCCGATCGCGATCAACGCGATCAGAGCAATCACCGAAAGGGTGACAAGGAGAGGCTTGGGACGGGCAAGTCGATGCATGCAGGAGGGCTCGGAATCAAAACAGGCGGATGAAATATCACGCCTGTCTGAAATGAAGCTTAATGGCCACTTGCCTGTCAGGACAATCAGACTTGTCTGAAATTGCCGCTAGGACAGTTATTGCTGTTTTTCGAAGCGATAGAACAGGTTCGGCTCGCTGACCATATACAGCGTGCCCGCCTCGTCCAATGTCACGCCTTCGGCGCGGGGAATGGTGCTCTTCAAACCGTTGAAGCCGCCAAGCAGGGTCATGAAACTGACTTGCTCGCCCTTCTCGTCCAGCTCCAGCAACAGGTGCGAGTCAGCCGACAACGCCAATGTGTGACCGGTGCGCGGGTCAATTGCCAACGCCGAGAGATTGCGAATGTCGAGCTCATCACTGTCCAGCTTCTGCTTGTCGCCTTTGAGCGTCTGGCTGCCATCGCTTTTCCAGGTGAACAGCGCCGGTGGACGCTCCTCGCCCAGCAGGAACTGCTGATTGCGCGCATCCCAGGTGATCGCTTCGAAAGCTTTGTTCTGGTCTTTCGACGGGCCAAGGTCGTACTTGGGGAAATTGGCGATGTTCAGCTCACGCGTATCGGCATCGACCTTGACGATCGACAGCATGTGCAGACGCTCATCGACAATGGCCATCAGGCCGTTTTCCATGATCGTGACGCCTTCCGGGTTGGCCCAGCCCACCAGCGGCATCTTGCGCAGCACATCGCCTTGCAGGGTCAGTTCGACCAGAAACGGGTTCTTGCCCATCACCGAGAAAAGGGTTTTGGTCTGCGTGTTGTAGGCCAGATCCGACGCCTCATCCTTCTCCATGCCCGGCAGCGGCTTGGCATCGATGACCGCCCGGTAATCCGGCAGCCAGACACTTCCCTTTTGCTCGGCCGGGCTTTCGAAACGCTCCAGTACCCACAGCGCACCGCGATCATCCCAATGCATCAGATGCGCCAGCCCATACGCTGCGACGATCACCAGCAATAGCCAGGAATACCAGCGCAGGGCGAAACGTGAGCGGCGAGGGGTTTTGAGCTGAGTTTGAGATGCCATCGAGGGATGCGTTCCGAAAATTCAGGCTATGGGTAATAGCACAAAGAGGCCGGCTCAGACGCCAGAATGACGGAAATTATCCAGACGGGATGTGAAAAAAACGGCAAATGGCGAGATTGTCGTGGTTTGTCCCCGATCTTCGGGTCACCACAAACCAATGTGGGAGCGGGCTTGCTCGCGAAGGCGTCGGATCAGTCGACATCTTCGTTGACTGACAAAATGCTTTCGCGAACAAGCCCGCTCCCACAGGTTTTTGCAGTGTTGCGGTTAGCGCACGCTGCTGGTGAAGCGGCTGGCGCCGACCAGTTCCAGCACGATGTCGTCGCCGACATTCAGCGGGCCAACGCCCACCGGCGTGCCGGTGAGGATCACGTCACCGGCCTGCAGCGAGAAGCAGCCGGCCATGTGCTGGATCATCGGCACGATCGGGTTGAGCATCGCGCTGCTGTTGCCGTCCTGACGGACTTCGCCGTTGATGGTTAGACGGATGCCGATATCGGTCAGATCAGCAAAGGTGCTGCCCACCACGAACGGGGCAAGCACCGCCGCGCCGTCGAACGACTTGGCGATTTCCCACGGCAGGCCCTTGGATTTGAGCTCGGCCTGCTTGTCGCGCAGGGTCAGGTCCAGCGCCGGAGCGAAACCGGAGATCGCATCGAGCACTTCTTCACGGCTTGGCTTGGTCGACAGTGGCTTGCCGATCAACACGGCGATTTCCGCCTCGTAGTGCACCGAACCGCGCTCGGTCGGAATGCTGAAACCGCCTTCCAGCGACACCACGCAACTGCCCGGCTTGATGAACAGCAATGGCTCGGTAGGGACCGGGTTGTCCAGTTCCTTGGCGTGTTCGGCGTAATTACGGCCAATGCACACCACTTTTCCCAGCGGGAAGTGAATACGCGTGCCGTCGACATACTGGTGCTGATAGCTCATTTACCGACTCCTGCCTTCATTGATTCATCAGAGATTGCCAATCAAACCGCGAAGATCTTGCCCGGGTTCATGATGCCGTTCGGGTCGAACACCGCTTTGACCGCTTTCATGTATTGGATCTCAACCGGCGAGCGGCTGTAGGTCAAGTAATCGCGTTTGGTCATGCCCACGCCGTGCTCGGCGGAGATCGAGCCGTTGTACTTCTCGACGGTTTCAAACACCCACTTGTTGACGGTGGCGCATTTGGCGAAGAACTCGTCCTTGCTCAGGTTTTCCGGTTTGAGGATGTTCAGGTGCAGGTTGCCGTCACCGATGTGGCCGAACCAGACAATTTCAAAGTCCGGATAGTATTCGCCGACAATCGCGTCGATTTCCTGCAAGAACGCCGGTACTTTTGACACGGTGACGGAGATGTCGTTTTTGTACGGAGTCCAGTGCGAAATGGTCTCGGAGATGTACTCGCGCAGCTTCCACAGGTTCTGCAACTGGGTTTCGCTCTGGCTCATCACGCCGTCCAGTACCCAGCCCTGCTCGACGCAATGTTCAAAGGTTTCCAGCGCGCTGTTGGCCACTTCTTCAGTGGTCGCCTCAAACTCCAGCAGCGCGTAGAACGGGCAATCGGTTTCAAACGGCGCCGGTACATCACCGCGACCCAACACTTTGGCCAAGGCCTTGTCGGAGAAGAATTCGAAGGCGGTCAGGTCGAGTTTGCCCTGAAAGGCGTGCAGCACCGGCATGATCGAGTCGAAATCGGCGGTACCGAGGACCATCGCCGTGAGGTTTTTCGGCGCACGATCCAGACGCATGGTCGCTTCAACGACAAATCCAAGGGTGCCTTCGGCGCCAATGAACAACTGCCGCAAGTCATAACCAGTGGCGTTCTTGATCAAATCTTTGTTCAGCTCCAGCACGTCACCTTTGCCGGTGACCACCTTCATGCCGGCAACCCAGTTGCGGGTCATGCCGTAGCGAATGACTTTGATCCCGCCGGCATTGGTGCCGATATTGCCGCCAATCTGGCTGGAACCCGCCGAAGCAAAGTCCACCGGGTAGTACAGGCCCTTTTCTTCAGCGACGTTCTGCAAATGCTCGGTGACCACGCCAGGCTGACACACGGCGGTGCGGTCAGTGAGGTTCACGTCGAGAATCTGGTTCATGTAGTCGAACGACACGACCACTTCGCCATTGGCGGCCACCGCAGCGGCGGACAGCCCCGTGCGCCCGCCCGAGGGCACCAGCGCGACCTTGTGGGTGTTGGCCCAACGGACGATGGCCTGCACCTGTTCGATGGTCTTGGGAAAAACGATGGCAGTGGGCGCCGGGGCGAAGTGTTTGGTCCAATCCTTGCCATACGTGTTCAGGGAGTCGGCGTCGGTCAGGACCTTGCCAGGCTCGACCAGGGTCTTCAGTTCATCAATCAGCGCAGGATTGGTCATCGACAGAACTCTCGAACAATTCATGGTCATCCTGAGAACGCTTCACGTCGCAGGAATGAGTGTTTAGCGGGGCGGCTATGCTAGCATACCGACCCCGCAGAACAGCGCCCAAGGCCAGTTCTGCGGCGACGGCTTTCCTGCCGTTCGGGTCAGCTCCAGGCTGCTCCCCTCCCTGCCATTTTTCTCCGGGATACAGGTTTACGCAGATGAGCAAGACTTCTCTCGATAAGAGCAAGATCAAGTTCCTTCTTCTCGAAGGCGTCCACCAATCGGCTGTCGACGTCCTCAAGGCGGCGGGCTACACCAGCATTGAGTACCTCACAGGTTCTCTGCCGGAAGCCCAGCTCAAGGAAAAGATCGCTGACGCTCACTTCATCGGCATTCGTTCGCGCACCCAACTGACTGAAGAGATCTTCGATCACGCGAAGAAGCTTGTCGCTGTCGGTTGCTTCTGCATCGGCACCAACCAGGTTGACCTCAGTGCCGCCCGCGAACGCGGTATCGCCGTGTTCAACGCGCCGTACTCCAACACTCGTTCCGTTGCCGAACTGGTGCTGGCCGAAGCGATCCTGCTGCTGCGCGGCATCCCTGAGAAAAACGCTTCCTGCCACCGTGGCGGCTGGATCAAATCCGCAGCCAACTCCTTCGAAATCCGAGGCAAGAAGCTGGGCATCGTCGGCTACGGCTCGATCGGTACTCAGTTGTCGGTCCTGGCTGAAGGCTTAGGGATGCAGGTGTTCTTCTATGACACCGTGACCAAGCTGCCATTGGGCAACGCGACCCAGGTCGGCAACCTGAACGAGCTGTTGGGCATGTCCGACATCGTGACCCTGCACGTTCCGGAAACTGCTGCGACCCAGTGGATGATCGGCGAGAAGGAGATCCGCGCCATCAAGAAGGGCGGCATCCTGATCAACGCAGCACGCGGTACCGTGGTCGAGTTGGACGCCCTGGCGGACGCGATCAAGGACAAGCACCTGATCGGCGCGGCCATCGACGTGTTCCCGGTGGAGCCACGCTCCAACGACGAAGAGTTCGAAAGCCCGCTGCGTGGCCTGGACAACGTGATCCTGACCCCGCACATCGGTGGTTCGACCGCTGAAGCGCAAGCCAACATCGGTCTGGAAGTGGCAGAGAAACTGGTCAAGTACAGCGACAACGGTACGTCCGTATCGTCGGTAAACTTCCCGGAAGTGGCCCTGCCGGCTCACCCTGGCAAGCACCGCCTGCTGCACATCCACGAAAACATTCCGGGTGTGATGAGCGAGATCAACAAGGTCTTCGCCGAAAACGGCATCAACATCTCCGGTCAGTTCCTGCAGACCAACGAGAAAGTCGGTTACGTGGTGATCGACGTCGACGCCGAGTACTCGGACCTGGCGCAAGAGAAGCTGCAGCACATCAACGGCACTATTCGTAGCCGTGTGTTGTTCTAAGAGCAGCTTCAAGCTTGCAACTAAAAAAAGGGGAGCCCAGCGGCTCCCTTTTTTATTTCACCGTTACGGTGATCTTTTCCGAAACGATGGGCGGATCGAAAGCCATGTGGCTCTTGTCGCCCAGTTCCAACTGCAAAGTGTGCTTGCCTGGCGTCAGCGTCAGTTCGGTTTCAGTCTGGGCCTTGCCGAAATGGATATGGTTGGCGTCTGCCGGAATCACAGCGCCCGCAGGAACACTGCTCTTGGCGTCGACCAGCAGGTGATGGTGGCCAGTGTTAGTTGTGAGATCGCCAGCGGGCGCCAACGCAATGCCCTTTACTGCAAATTTGACCTTGAAGGTCTTGTCGACAACGGCGCCGCTGCTCGGCTCGACGATGCTTACGGAAGCCCCCGCCGGCGCTGGCGTGGCAGCGCTGGCCATCATCGACGCGCTCAATAGAAGGCCAGCCAACGCGGCTCGTGACATAAACGTTTTCATTCTCTTCTCCAGTTTTTCCGTAAAATCCGCGTGGTCATGACAACTTCATGACCATTCGTTGTCGAAGGCACTCGACAACCATAGCAAAGCGAGCCTGACTCAGAGCATCGCGATAATGATTTCAAAGGAGTGACCATGCGTTTTCTGCCTGGCCTGATCTGCCTGCTACCCCTTCTGAGCCCGCTGGCTCATGCCGAATTGATTGATGACGTCAACGACCGTGGCGAGTTGCGCATCGCCCTTGAGGCTAATACACCGCCCTTCAATTACATGGATGGCGACAAACTCACAGGGTTCGAGGTTGAGCTTGGGCAATTGCTGGCCAACGAACTGGATGTTCGCGTCGATTTCATCGTCACCGACGAGGGCGATCTGCTCCAGGGCGTTGAAAGCGGCAAGTACGACGTCGCGCTCAATCACATAGCACTGACACCCGAACTCAAGGATCGTTTCGACTTCAGCGAGCCATACAGTCAGGTCGATTCGCAATTGCTGGCGAAGAAAGACGAGCAGCCACAGCCGATGGTGCTGGTGCAGGCGTTGACCGAGAAGAAGCCTGCGGCGAGTGCACCGGTGGACCTGGCGATTCCGTTTCAGAAGGGCAACCCGGCGTTTCATTCCAGCCTTGAGGGTGCGTTGCAACGGATCAAGGCGGATGGGCGATTGGCGGCGTTGTCCGAGAAGTGGTTCACCAAACCCGAGTGAACACAAAACCTGTGGGAGGGGGCTTGCTCCCACACGGGAATCTGGGGTGGGCTTTTAATCGAGTTGTGTCAGGGCTGTTGCAGCCTGCGACAATTCAAGCTCGCTGAAGACTTGCACGCCATGGCGTTTGAGCAGTGCAGCTGTCACGCCTTCACCGCTGACTTTAACTCCACTGAACGTGCCGTCATACGTCAGCAGATTGCCGCACGAAGGACTGTTGGCCTTGAGCACCGCAACGCGGATGCCGTGCTTTTGCACCAACGCCAACGCCTGCCGGGCGCCATCGAGAAACTGTGCACTGACATCTTCGCCTTCAGTGGTCATCACCGACGCCATGCCGTCGAGCACTTCAGCCCCCTGCCCACCCGGAATCTCTGCCGCTGCCCGCGGGGTCGGCAAACCACCGGCCACTTCAGGACACAACGGCACAACCCGACCTTCAGCAATCCACTGTTCCAGCAAATCAAACGGCCCACTGGCCCCGCCGTCGTAGCGCACGCGATGGCCCAACAGGCAGCGACTGACCAGAATCTTGTGCATATCAGAAAGGCTCGTTGCCACGGCGGCGGAACCATCCGGTCAGCGACAAGCGCTCGCGGTTTGCCGGAAGCACCTCATGCGGCACTTCGCCAGAAAGAAACACCACCAGACAACCGCCGATGGGCTGTACGTCGTGAGCGCGCTCATCACCCAGGTACATGCGCAACTGACCGCCATCTTCCGGCAGCCAGACTTCATTGAGATAGACCACCGCCGAAACCATGCGCCGGTCGTCGTCGCGAAAACGATCGACGTGTTTGCGATAGAACGCGCCCGGCGGATACAGCGCAAAGTGGCACTCGAAGTCTTCAAGCCCGAGGAATAGCCCCCGGTTGAGCGCCTCGCGCAGGCTGTCCATCAGGTTCAGATAACGGTCGCTGGCCTCGGCCTGCCCTGGGTCGATCCATTGAATATGATCGCCGCGAATACCCTCGCGAATCTCTGAAAATGGGCCGCGACCGACCGCCGCCGGCACCAGTTCACCCTCGGCCTCACGTTTACGGCACTCGGCCGCCAGCTCGCGGGTCAAACCCGCGGGCAGGAAAATGTTCTGCTGCGACCAGCCATGCTCGGCCAGGTCGTCGACGATACGTAACAGCAGTGGGTGTTCAGAGGTTATTTGCATGGCGCGCATAGTATGTCGGCGGCAAGAAATCCGACAGAGCCACGCAGCGGCTTGCTACGAATTCTCGACAAGTACCGACACCGCACGGAGAATAGTCCGCTGCTGACAGGAGTCCCTATGCGCCGTTTGTTTTTTTCACTGTTGATGTTCTGCGTTTTGCCCGCTTGGGCGGACGGCCATGATCAGCTTTACAAGGTCGCCGGCTGGCCAGATCAACGTGCGCACTTCAATGACGCCCTCAGTGCTGCCCAGCAGCGTTATCAAAACAGCCTGCCGCCTGCGGTTTTTCAAGCATTGGTGAGCAACAGCAACCAGCGTTTTTCGCCACACGCCATGGATCAACGCGCCGAAGCCCAGTTGCGCCAGAACCTTGCCGATCCGAAACCGGCGCTGTCCTTCTTCCAATCGCCGCTGGGTAAAAAAATCGTCGCCGCTGAATTGCTGGCGACCCGGCGCGATCAACTGGCGAAAAATGCCAAAGGTCTGCCCAAGATGCAGGTCAGCGACAGCCGTCTGCTGATCATCGGCCACCTCGCCCAGGCGCTGCCGGCTCGTGAAGCTGGCGCCGAGGTCAGCCTCGCCATTGCGGGTGTGGCAGCGGACAGTTTGAGTTCGATGATTCCAGGGCTGCTCGGCGACGGTCAGGCGCAAGGGATGTTGAATGGCCAGCGCCAGAGGCTGATGGATCAGATCGGCGCCGACATGAACAACACACTGCTCTATGTTTATCGCGACTTGTCGGATGAAGAACTCGAAGAGTTTGCGACGTTTGCCGAGTCGACGGAGGGCAAGGCTTACTATCAAGCGGCGCTGGCGGCAATTCGCGCGGGGCTGGCGGTGGGGCAGAATACTTCGAACCTCGGCCAGTAAACTGCGTCGTCTGACAGGTCGCCTTCGCGAGCAAGCCCGCGCCCACCTGTGATCGCGGTCTTCTGTGGGAGCGAGCCTGCTCGCGAAGAGGCCCTAACAGACGCTAGAGATTCCGGCCCCTGATCCGCTTGCTCAAGAACTCGAAATACTCCTCGCGCATCTCCGCCGTCTCATTGGCCAGATGATGCCGCGCCTGCGGCAGCAGCAAAATCTGCGGCCGATCAAACTTCCACTTCAGCACCTGCAGGTTGTGCTGCCAGTCCACGGTCATGTCCGCCTGCCCCTGAATGATCAGCGGCCGGCGCGGGCTTTTTTTCGCGTATTCCACCCGGTGGATCCAGCGTGACAACGCGCCGACCCATGCAGTCGGCAAGCGCTTGGGCTGCAACGGATCGGCCAGCAGAAACGGCAGGAAATCCGGATCGTTGGAGTTCTCGCTGAAGCGCCGGGCGATCCCTCGAACAAACGGCCGCAGCAGGTAATAACTCAACTGCGACCAGCCCCACGCCCGCGGCCGCACCAAGGGCGACAACAGAATCAACTGGCCTTGCGCCGGACTGTTCTCGCCATGGTTGAGCACATGATCGACCACAATCGCCCCGCCCGTGCTCTGCCCGCACAAGTGCCACGGCTGCGGCAGGGCAATCGAATGGGCCTCGGCGAACAGGGCTTGCAGGGTGTCCTGATACTCGGAAAAGTCACGGATGCTCGCCCGCACACCGCTCGACAGACCGTGCCCAGGCAAGTCGCAGGCGATCACGGCAAAATCCTGATCCAGCGCCCACTCGATGACATGTCGATAGAGCCCGGTGTGATCATAGAAACCGTGCAGCAGAAACAGCGTGCCCTTGACCTTTTCCGGCCACCAGCAATGGCTGACCAGTTCATAACCGTCCACGTCGAATCGACCGATGCCGCGCCAGACATCGCGCTCGGGAAAGTCGGTTTTATAGAACCGCTGATAAGCCTTTGCCTCCTCCGATAACGGCTGCCACTCAGCCAATGGCTTGAGGCTGGCACGTAAATGATCGGGATCGAAGGTAGCAGGCATGAGGCAGTTCCAGAGCGGTAAACAGACTTTATCGGCCTGCGATATTCATCTGTAGAAGCAAGCATGGCAAGCTAGCCGCCCTCCGAGGAGCAAAATCCATGCGTTCGCCCTACCGCACCGCACTGTTTGCCAGCCTGATCGCGCTTGTCTGCGCCGGGGTGCTGTGGATGGCGTACGACTGGTTTCAGGGCCGCTATCTGCGGGCGTTCAGCGAACACACCGCGGTGTTTTCCGGCGACCCGTTGCGCCTGCCGGATGATCTCGCTGGCCCCGGGCCGATTCGACTGGTGCACTTCTGGGACCCCGCCTGCCCGTGCAACGTTGGCAACCAACAGCACCTGAGCGAGATGGTCGAGCAGTTCAGCGGCAAAGGCGTAGAGTTCTTTGCCTTACAAAAGCCCGGCAGCCACGGCCAGTTGCCTGCCACGTTGAGCCGCCTGAAAACCATTGCAATATTGCCCGGCTCCGAACAGGTTCCCGCCAGCCCCGCCGTGGCGATTTGGGACCGCAGTGGCAAACTGGCGTACTTTGGCCCCTACAGCGAGGGCCTGACCTGCAACGCCAGTAACAGCTTTATCGAACCGATCCTGAACGCACTGACGGATGATCGCCCGGTCAATGCCACACACACCTTGGCGGTCGGTTGTTATTGTCCGTGGCCGGTCGAAACGCATTAAGGCATTGCGGACTTTTCAAGGACAGCGATGCACGGCACAGAAGGTCTGTGCTAATTGTTTGCAGCCCGCACGGGCGGCAATCCCGCATTCACAAGGAGTCACCATGAAGCGCGTGTTCACCGTTCTTGCCTTGCTCATCGTTGTCCTGCTCTGCGCGGGGGGCTGGTACGTCTACAGCAAGCAGCCAACGCGAAAGGGCCAGGTTGAACTGCGCCACCTGCAAGGTTCGGTGACCGTGCGTTACGACGAGCGCGGCGTACCGCATATTCGTGCCGAGAACGAAACCGACCTCTACCGCGCCCTCGGCTATGTGCACGCCCAGGATCGTCTGTTCCAGATGGAAGCCATGCGCCGCCTCGCCCGTGGCGAGCTGGCCGAGGTGCTCGGGCCGAAACTGCTCGACACCGACAAACTGTTCCGCAGCCTGCGCATTCGTGAGCGCGCCGCCAGTTACGTTGCCAGCCTCGATCAGCAGTCTCCGGCGTGGAAGGGCCTGCAAGCTTATCTGGATGGCATCAACCAATATCAGGACACGCACGCAGCGCCCATTGAGTTCGACGTGCTGGGCATCCCCAAGCGGCCGTTCACGGCTGAAGACAGCATCAGCGTCGCCGGTTATATGGCTTACAGCTTTGCCGCCGCGTTTCGCACCGAACCGTTGCTGACCTATGTGCGCGATCAACTCGGTGCCGATTACCTCAACGTCTTCGACCTCGACTGGCAGCCCAAGGGTGTGTTGGTCAAGGGCCGCAGCAACCCGACGCCAGCCCTTGCGGCTGGCGATTGGAAAGACCTCAGCGCCCTCGCCCGCCTCAGCGAGCAGGCGCTGATTGACAACGGTCTGCCGCAGTTCGAAGGCAGCAACGCCTGGGTGATTGCCGGCAGCCGCAGCCAGAGTGGCAAACCGTTGCTGGCCGGTGACCCGCATATTCGCTTCTCGGTGCCATCGGTGTGGTACGAGGCGCAGTTGTCGGCCCCGGGCTTTGAACTCTACGGCCACCATCAGGCGCTGGTGCCGTTCGCGTTCCTGGGCCACAACATGGATTTCGGTTGGAGCCTGACGATGTTCCAGAACGACGATCTGGATCTGATCGCCGAGAAGGTCAACCCGGACAATCCGAACCAGGTCTGGTATCGCGGGCAGTGGACCGACATGGTCAGCACCGAACAGCAGATTGCGGTGAAGGGCCAGGCACCGGTGACGATCACCCTGCGCCAATCGCCCCACGGCCCAATCGTCAACGACGCACTCGGCAGCGCCGCCGGGAAAACGCCGATTGCCATGTGGTGGGCCTTCCTCGAAACGCCGAATCCGATCCTCGAAGGTTTCTATCAGCTCAACCGTGCCGACACGCTGGCCAAGGCCCGTGCCGCCGCGGCCAAAGTGCAGGCACCAGGGCTGAACCTCGTCTACGCCAATGCCAAGGGAGATATCGCCTGGTGGGCTTCTGCGCTGTTGCCCAAGCGCCCGGCAGGGGTCAAACCGGGTTTCATTCTCGACGGCAGCACCAATCAGGCGGACAAGGACGGTTACTACCCGTTCAGCGCCAACCCGCAGGAAGAGAACCCGGCGCGCGGCTACATCGTCTCGGCCAACTTCCAGCCTGTGTCGCCGACTGGCATGGAGATTCCCGGTTACTACAACCTTGCCGATCGTGGCCAGCAACTCAATCGTCAGCTCAGTGACAAGAGCGTCAAGTGGACCAACGAAGCCAACCAGAAGCTGCAACTGGGCACCACCACCGGCTACGGCCCGCGTCTATTGGCGCCGCTATTGCCAGTGTTGCGTGAGGTGGTGACGGACACCGCCGAGCGCAAACTGATCGAACAACTGGCGCAGTGGCAAGGCGACTATCCGCTGGATTCAGTCAGTGCGACGGTGTTCAACCAGTTTCTCTATAACCTGGCTGATGCGACGATGCGTGACGAGTTGGGCAATGATTTTTTCGAGACGCTGCTGTCGACGCGGGTGATCGATGCCGCGCTGCCACGCCTGGCGGCCAACGCCGACTCGCCGTGGTGGGACAATCGCAACACGCCGAACAAAGAGACTCGCGCCGACACCGTGCGGGCGGCGTGGCAGGCGAGCATGAAGCACCTGAAGCTGACCCTCGGCGACGACGCTAGCGGGTGGAAATGGGGCACGGCGCACACCCTGACCCACGGGCATCCACTGGGGCAGCAAAAGCCCCTGGATCGCATCTTCAACGTCGGCCCTTTCGCGGCACCGGGCAGCCATGAAGTGCCGAACAACCTCTCAGCGAAGATCGGCCCGGCGCCATGGCCAGTGACTTACGGGCCATCGACGCGGCGGCTGGTGGACTTCGCCGACCCGGCACACGGCTTGACCATCAACCCGGTCGGCCAGAGCGGTGTGCCGTTCGACAGTCACTATGACGATCAGGCTGAAGCGTATGTGGAAGGGATGTATATGCAGGCGCATTTCAGCGATGAGGAAGTCATGGCCAATACCCGCAGTACCTTGAAGCTGCTACCGGCACGGGCTGCCCAGTAGTTCCAGGCTGGCTGGAGGGGCCTCCTCGCGAGCAAGCCCCACCCACCGTTTTGATCTGTGATGGACCATTTCTTGTGTTCGCCACAAATCCAGTGTGGGAGCGGGCTGGCTCGCGAAAGCGCTGTGTCAGTCAGCAGAGATATTGGCTGGCCTGACGCCTTCGCGAGCAAGCCCGCTCCCAC
>NZ_JAIHLQ010000061.1 GCF_019733355.1 Pseudomonas baetica
CTGCGCCAAGGGCTGGAAAAGCTACCGCTGTCCCAGCAAAACCTGCCGCTACTGCCCGACGAACACATCAACCTGCGCGGCCCTGGCTACTACCACTGACCTGAAAAAGGAGCACCAAAATGCTGCCCAATCCGACACTCGACAAGCTGCAAACCCTGCGCCTGCACGGCATGATCAAGGCGCTGAGCGAGCAACACGCCACGCCCGATATCAATGATCTGAGCTTCGACGAACGCCTCGGCCTGATGATCGACCGCGAGCTGACCGAACGTGAAAACACGCGTCTGAGCAGCCGGCTGAAACTGGCACGACTGCGCCACAACGCTTGCCTGGAAGACATCGATTACCGCAGCCCACGCGGCCTGGACAAGTCCCTGATCCTGCAACTGGGCAGCGGCCAATGGCTGCGCGATGGCTTGAACCTGATCATCGGCGGCCCGACCGGTGTAGGCAAAACCTGGCTCGCCTGCGCGCTGGCCCACAAGGCCTGCCGTGACGGCTACAGCGTGCGCTACTTGCGTCTGCCGCGCCTGATGGAGGAACTGGGCCTGGCCCACGGAGACGGTCGATTCGCGAAACTGATGGCGGGCTATGCCAAGACCGACTTGCTGATCCTGGACGACTGGGGCCTGGCGCCGTTTACCGCACCGCAACGGCGCGACATGCTTGAGCTATTGGACGACCGCTACGGCAACCGCTCGACGCTGGTCACCAGCCAGATGCCCGTGGACAAATGGCATGCACTGATCGGCGATCCGACCTTGGGCGACGCGATCCTCGACCGGCTGGTGCACAACGCTTATCGGATCGAACTGAAGGGCGAATCGATGCGCAGACGCGCAACGAAATTGACGACGACAGGGACTTCAGACTAACAATGCAAACCTGCGTCGCTGCGCTCCGACTGCCTGGCCGGATGAGCGTGGAACGGGTGGCCGGATGTTGGTGGACTGGGTGGCCGGATGGCGTGGAATGCGCAACCAAGGCCGACTTAGCTTGCTATTACTACACGCACCGGATGGGCGATTGCGGCTGCGCAATCTGCTTGGCATATTGCGCCCCCATTATGACCTGCTGTTGATCGACACACAGGGTGCACGCAGCGTCCTGCTGGAGATGGCCCTATTGGCCTCCGATCTCGCCCTTTCCCCTATCACTCCGGAAATGCTCGCGGCCCGCGAACTGCGCCGCGGTACCTTGAAGCTGCTCAGTGAGCTCGAACCGTTTAGTCACTTGGGCGTTTCACCGCCCCCCTTACGGCTACTACTTAACCAGGTGAACGCCAATCGGGTGGACAGCCGGATGATCATCCATGGACTGCGTGAAAGCTTCGCTAAGGTGACCAACATCTCTGTACTAGCTAACGTAGTTCCCGACCGAGTGGTGTATCTCAACGCTGCTTCTCTTGGGTTACCGGCCCATCGAATCGAGAAGCGTCGGTCACATCAACAACGCTCTCCATCAGCACGTCAAACCATGCAATCGCTAGCCATCGAGTTGTTTCCGCAATGGCGTGAAGAAATCTCTACGCTGAGTCGAGCCTGGGAGGAATCAACACGCGAGTCTTTCTAGCCCGGTCGTTTTTGTTCTATTGACCTGAGTACTAATAATAGTTGGAGAGGAGTCTTTGATGTTGAGTCAACAGCCCATCATCGTTCAGCCGCCCATTCGGCCACACCATCACATCTACGAGGAGTACTGCACCGTGGTCTTTCGCCTGCAGGATGGACGTCCGGCCATGGGCTGGTTTCTCGCGGAACTCTGCAAACACATCGATGGTTCCAGCACTGCCGAACTTGTGAAGTTCGAGATGGGTGACCATCTGCGTGACTGGCGTTAACCGAGGCACTACAAATGAAGAAGCTCAGCCAAGAAGAGGTCACCAGCAAGCTTCGTCAGGGGCATTTCCAACGGGGTCCAGAACTGGAGCGGCTGTCTGATCCCCTAATCGACACACCGATGCTGGTCACTCTGGAGCAGTTGCGGCCTTACGAACATAATCCGCGCTTCATCCGTAACCCGCTTTTTGACGATATCAAGGCCTCGATTCGTGAGCGCGGGCTGGATCAACCACCTCAAATTACCCGCCGTCCAGGAGAAACCAACTTCATCATCCGCAACGGTGGAAATACGCGTTTGGCGATTCTCGGCGAGCTGTGGCAGGAAACTCACGACGAACGTTTCTTCCGCATCCACTGCCTGTTCAGGCCTTGGAGCGATGAAATCACCAACCTCCTCGGGCACCTGGCAGAAAGCGATCTGCACGGTCAACTCACCTTCATTGAGCGTGCTCTTGCCGTAGCCAAAATAAAAAATATGCTTGAACCTGAGGGGGCTGCGCTTTCACAACGAGAGCTAGCACGCCGCCTTGCCGCCGGAGGTTATCCGATCTCGCAGTCACACATCAGCCGGATGCTTGACGCACTTGAATACCTACTACCCGCCATTCCACAAATCCTATATGCCGGGCTGGGTAAGCCTCAGATCGAGCGCCTGATGGCACTGCGTAGCCAGGCAGAACGGACCTGGAACCGCTACCCAACCGCCGCAGTTGCGTTCGCGGAATTTTGGCTTGATACCTTGGGCAACTTCGACACCGAGCCCGACTCCTTCGATCTTGAGCAAATACAGGCCGAACTTCTTGAGCGCATGAGTCGGCTACTGGGTCAATCCTACCGCATGCTGGCGTTAGAACTGAGCGATCCGCAACGGGTCATCACCCCTCCTAGCGATGTCGTTACCCCCTCAAAGAGCAGCCCCCTGCGGGAACCTAAGGAAGCTGCGGCAGGACCGGCCTCCCAAGACCCGGCTCCAGTCGCCCCTAGGTCCCAGTCCACCACGCCGGCGTTTGCGTCTGAGTCAAATACAGTCAGCTCTCACAGCGACTCCACGCAAATGGAGCAGCAGACGCCGCCTGAGACAAATGTCACAACCGCCGTCAGCCCTCCGTCACGCGTCCAACAGATTCGTGAACAAATCAATTACCAGACGACTACCGAAGTGGCGCTGACCGACGAGGCCTCAGCGACCGATGACGTTTGGACCATTGCACCTACATTGGATAACCCCCAGCAGCTGCGTTTGGAGATCGCCGGACTTGCGCGAAGCATGGCGGCCTACGCCGGGTACCCCGAGAGCATCATTGATCAGGCCAGTGGCTTAGGTTTTACACTCGACATCGATCAAGGAGATCTAGCAGCGCCTCGAGCGATTGGTGTTCACCTCCTGCTACTCGCCCTGCTGCGCGCTCAAGACGATGTCAATTGGGAAGACCGCAAGCAACTGCCATCAGCCCTCTTCGGCCAATTGTTGCTGGGGATCTATCAACTGCCTTTAACAGATCATCCCCCCGTAGATATCGGACTAGAGCGACTACCTGACCCTTTGTTAATCAAACTGTTTCGCTTGATCCGCCTGGCACGTCGCCTCATCGACTTAACGCTTTGCGCCGAAGACGACTCACCGAGGGAAACGCTATGAACCTGTCTTTCCATGTATTGAACCAGGCCATGCTGACCCAGGTGCTGCACGAGCTGCGTCTGGGTAATCTACAACGCTGCAAAGCCCTCGGACTGAGCGAGGATGACATCTACGTGCTGCAATCCTTACCGCCCGCCACGCTGTCGCGCTTGGCACATGCGACCGTATCCTGGGTCGAGGTCAAAATCGACTCAGCTGTGCTCCACCGACTCATCGAACAAGCCGGCCGTGACGAGCAGAACGAGCGCTTGATCAATAGAGCTCTTAAGCTGGGTGCCAGCAGCACCATCATGTACCAATGTTTCGGTTTGGCGCATTCGGAAACCGCCATGCGCCGGCGTCTGCTCAAAATAGAAACCCGCAAGGGCCGACCTCAGCACTTGAACGAAGCGCAAGAGCACTCGCTTTGGCAGCGTTGGTGTCAATTACGCACCCAGGAGGGCACCGAGGATCAGCTTGACGCCATGATGATGCTGGCCGAAGAGCAACAGATCAGCTTGACCGTCGTTTGGCAGCAGATCGATCAGTACAGCAACGGAACATGATGACTGCGCCTGCCAGTCGTTGGCAGCGTGTCTTGCAACAGTGCACCCAGCAGTTGAATGAACGCTGGCCAGCACATCCAACCGCTGACCAACCTTCAAATCAGTCCCTACAAGCTGGGTTTCTGTTTAGCGGCCAATCACACGAAGTCGTGCCACGTCGGCTGCTGTTAGATAATCGGCTGACGCCATTGGAGCGAAATGCCTGGCAGGTATTTCGGCTCATGCTGCAAGGCCAGGGCGTGGTCACGCCGCGCTATGAGAATTTGCAGCCTTACCTCTCGAGCGTGCCCTACGGTGCGTCAGCCTCGCGTGAAACCATTGCTCGCGTGTTGACGATGCTCAGGCTCACTCGTTGGCTCAGTTTGGTTAGCCGCGGTCGCGAGCAAGTCAGCGGGCGTCTACAAGGTTCTTTGTACGTTCTGCACGATGAGCCGTTAACCCCCGCCGAAGCCATGGAGCTGGATCAGGATTATCTAGAACTGGTCGGACATGCCCTCGGTCATGCGACGAAGGCGGTGCGAATTGTCGCTCAACACATTGTGGAGGAGGTCCGACAGGACACAAATATCGATCGAGATCGGTTACCGACGCGGCTCGACAGCTGGGGCGAACAGTGGACGCAGCAAGGCTTGGATCAGCCTCCCGGTGATGCACTGCACGATTCCGAACGGGGGGAAGATCACTACGTTCGGAATCGTGCAGGCCCTCGTTCGGATTCCGAATTTGGCTCGAACGCTAATGTTTCCAGCACCGTTCGGAATCCGAACGCCGCCTGTACTGTATTAAAAGAAAGTATTTGTACTGTACCGCGCGCGACCACAGCGGTGGATAACCTGCACTGGCCCACTGCGCTGCACCTGAACCCAAGCGAGCGTCAGGCCGTCGCCGTGGCGCTGAACAAGCTCAACCCAGCGGATCAGCAGGCGGTGCTTAACGAAGCGGAGGCACGCTTTGCGGCCGGTGGTATACGCAAGCCGGCGGCCTATCTGATGGGCCTGATCCAGCGTGCGCTGAAAGGCGACTTTCGTCCTTGGGCAAGTCAGGCCAAACCGGCACCCGTCGCAGAGCCGCCCCCACCCGCTCCCTCGCGGCCAACTCGGAAAAAGGGCGAACCCGCATCAGCCCTCGCCCAAGCGTGTCTGAATGAGCTGCGCCAACTGCGTGGACGCGGTGGAGCTCAATAGATTTGATGCCAGTGGCATCAAATCTATTGAGCTCCAGTCTACGAAATATCGGACCGAGCCATGGAGCTTTTAGAGGAACACCGGGACGTACTCAACTAAACGTAGACGTTATGTATTTTCTCTTTCTCATCAAACCGAACAGACCGCGTTCAGCTTTTTGGCTGCCCTTGCCCCTCATCTGTCGCAACTTCCCGTCCAAGCCTATGCGAGGACAACACCATGGCCGATCACTATCAACTCAATCTGGGTTCATTGCGCAGCAGCATCACCCTGACCCTGCATACCCACCATGCAGCCCGTATCTGGCAAGGTCGAGCCGCACGCGAAGGCGTCCACTCGATCATGGGTATGGCCGGTTACATCAGTGTCACCAACCTTATCAAACAGACTGCGGCCCATGACGATCCCTACGCCGATTGGGCCATCGTGCAGCTCGAAGAAAAACTGATGCAGGCAAAGGCTGGGATGGGAGAACTGACCCAACAGCTGGACAGGATCAGACAGGACCTGCCAACACAAATCGACATGGGGGACAACCTCAACATCCACCCCGTTACTTTGCCGTTGTATATCGGCAGCCAACTGGGTTTTCTGGCGGTTTACCTATTGACCGACTACGACATGCTGGTCCGCCATACCCTCTTGGCCCATCACACGGCTTTGATCGGCCGAAGAGACATGGAAGCCTGGATCGACGACGGTGCCCACCTGTTACGCAGCCTGTTCGGTCAGGCACAACGTTATCGACATGCCGGCGTTACACGCGATGATATGGCCACAAATAATGCCCGCGCCCTGGCGGCCGTGGAGAAGTATGGATTGCCCCCGATGGACATCCTTGAGGGTCATCGCCGTTCTCAGTTTGCACCGCCGATCATTCGCCGTGGTGCTGTAGCAGTGGATAACGCTGACGCTTTGGCAGAGGTAGTGTACGGTCCGTCTGCGAGCGTAGATGAGTCGGAGGCTGATGCATGAATCCCATGATCCCGATTCAGCCAATGCCCTTCGAAGCGTTGACACCGGATGCCTATCGGCAGCTCGAACACGCTGCCTCCCTAAAAGGCCTTTTAAAACCTTTTAAGGGTAAGGGGGAGTTGGAGCACCTGGCGCAGGTGGCGAGGGAAATCGAGGCGCAGTTATGTCGCCTGATGGAGGCTGTCGTGCAGCAAGCCGGGCAGCCGCCGTACTCGCTATTGAAGATACGATTGGTGCTGCAGAAGACCAGTGCGGGCAGCAACTTTTTGCGTTGGCGCACCCGTGATTTTTCTCGCATGGGTGTGGCGGTTTGGGAACGTCAGATCTCCAACAAAGCATTGCCGCAGATCGTACGAAAGGAATTGCATCGTTTCGAATGCGCGCGTATCGCACTAAACCTTCAAATGAGTGTGGTGCATTCGCTCTACCGCCAGGCTACGACCTGCGCGACCAAAATGGCCAGTGCCGAACAGTTGCTGCGCCAGTTCACACCCGCAGTGGAGAAAACACGATGAGTACTTTTTTCGTCGGCGAAGGCAATATCGGCAGTGCGCCAGAGTTCCAGGAGTTCGCCTCAGGCAATGACGAGCCACGGCGTTTGCTACGGCTGAATGTGTACTTCGACAACCCCATCCCACGCGAGGGCAGCTATGAAGATCGGGGCGGCTATTGGGCGCCGGTTGAGCTCTGGCACCGTGAGGCTGAACACTGGAGCACGCTGTACCAGAAAGGCATGCGCGTGCTGGTCGAAGGTCGTACGGTGCGCGATGAGTGGGAGGACAGCGAAGACAATGCACGGGTGACCTTCAAGATCGAGGCCCGTCGAGTCGGCATCCTGCCTCACCGGGTACACAGCGTGGTCATGCGGGAACGCTCCAGTGAACCGACGGCCGCTCAAAATACTGAGCAGGCCAACTCGCCGACGTCGAAATCCAAGAAACACAGAGGGCAATCACCTAAGGCCTGAACGACTTCAGGCATAAAAATTGCGCCTTTGCGCGAAGTTCCAGGCCTGCCATTGCTCGCTGCTCATGAAGCCCCCCACCCAGCTACGAACGCTCCAATAAGGTAGCAGCTTCAGCTCATTCAAGGCCGCCCTCACCGACTAATATGAGGAACCTGCCATTCAGGTTTCTCATATCTCGCCCCTGCTAATTCAAACAACGCTGCTCCGAACTCAATCCGGAGTAGTTATATGCGCCTCTTCCTCTGCGAAAAACCTTCCCAGGGTCGTGACATCGCCAAGGTTCTCGGAGCCACTCGGCGTGGCGATGGTTGCCTGATCGGCCCCGAGACAACTGTCACGTGGTGTATCGGCCACCTACTGGAGACGGCCCCGCCTGAAGCCTACGGCACTCAATACAAGAACTGGTCGTTGGATCATCTACCGATCATTCCGGCGCAGTGGCAAGTGGAGGTCAAACCCAAGACTGCCGCGCAGTTCAAAATCATCAAACGCCTGCTCAGCGAAGCCACCACCGTTGTCATCGCAACCGACGCCGACCGCGAAGGTGAGATGATTGCCCGCGAATTATTGGAGCTCTGCCAGTACCAAGGCACTGTTCAGCGCCTCTGGCTGTCCGCACTCAACGAAGCATCGATTCGCAGGGCACTGACCTCGCTGAAGTCTGGTCAGGAAACCTTCCCGCTCTATTACTCGGCCCTCGCCCGCAGCCGTGCCGACTGGCTGATCGGCATGAACCTCAGTCGTTTGTTTACCCTTCTTGGTCGGCGGGGAGGCTACGACGGCGTTTTGTCAGTGGGGCGCGTCCAGACACCCACCTTACGTCTGGTGGTCGATCGGGATCGTGCGATTGCCGGCTTCGTCCCGGTGCCTTACTGGAACATTGAGGTACACCTATCGTCGATGGGCCAGCGATTCATCGCGTCGTGGTTACCGCCATGCTCAGGACGGGACGAGTCGGGGCGTTGCCTACAACAAGTGCTTGCCCATCACGCGGTCCAAACAATCACCGACGAGAAGTCTGCCACGGTAATCTCGTTACATACTGAGCATTTCCGAGAACCGCCGCCCCTGCCCTTCGATCTGAGCACATTGCAGGAAGTCTGCTCGCGTAAGCTGGGGCTCGGCGTCCAGGAAACCCTGAACATCGCCCAAGCCCTGTATGAAACCCACAAAGCCACCACCTACCCGCGCAGCGATTGCCGCTATTTGCCAGAGAATATGTTCAACGAGGCTCCCGCGGTACTAGACGCCCTGCTCAAAACGGATCCTGCACTCAGACCTGCATTCGAGGATCTAGATCAATCATTGCGCTCCCGCGCATGGAACAATGCCAAGGTCACTGCGCACCACGGCATCATCCCCACCATCGAACCGGCAAACCTGGTGCGGATGTCCGAACAAGAACGCCATGTCTACGAACTGATCCGTAGCCACTACCTAGCGCAGTTTCTTCCGCATCATGAGTTTGATCGGACCCAGGTCGAACTGGCGTGTGGCAAAGAACGATTGACCGCTGTGGGCAAACTGATCTTGGTCCAGGGCTGGAAAAGCTCGCTTTCCGAAAACACCGAAGAGGATGAGCCCAGTCACAAACCCCAAGTCTTACCCATCTTGCAACAGGGCACGCAGTGCGCAGTGGACAATGTCGAACTCAAATCCATGCGAACTGCCGCTCCTAAACCTCTCACCGAGGGTGATCTGATCAAGGCGATGAAAAACGTCGCCAAGCTTGTCAACGACCCACGCCTGAAACAGAAACTTCGGGACACCACCGGTATCGGAACCGAAGCCACACGAGCCGGCATTATCAAAGGCCTCATTGATCGCGGTTATTTGATGAAGAAAAAACGCGCCTTAACGGCCACGGCGGCGGCCCATACCCTGATCGAGGCGGTACCCTCTGCAGTCGCGGATCCTGGCATGACTGCGATTTGGGAGCAGGCGCTTGACGAAATCGAAGCGGGACGCCTGACCTTGGATGCGTTTGTCACAAAGCAGGCGAACTGGATTGCTAAGTTGGTCGAACACTATGGAGCGATCACCTTGTCGATACCGGTCGAAGCCGGCCCGGCCTGCCCCATTTGCAATGCCTCAATGATCAAGCGGAAAGGCAAATCTGGGCCGTTCTGGTCATGCTCGCAGTATCCGAACTGCAAGGGCACTACGCTGTTCAGAAAAGAGACGCGCCGCCCATGACAGTCCGATTGAGATCAACATGAAGTCAGGGTGGTGCACAGCTCAGTGCATCATCAGGGGCGCCTGATCCCGCTCCAAATCGATCAAAGGTTGTCCGACTTCACGGGCCAAGGCGATGCCTGTCGAAATCCATATCTGCCCCAGTTCGTTGAAGGCTTTTAGATGGGCAGGATCCTCATTGAGCCAATGAATAAGGCGTTCGAAGTATTCGGGGTTATCCGGGCAATCATGAATCTTGATGAACAGCTCCAGTGTTCGATCCCAAATCAGATCCATGACGCCATTGCTCTCATCTTCCATGCTCAACCATCCCTCTACTTGGTCCTGTCAGACCGTCGTTCTTACTAACCAATCTGGACTCTGATCCCTGAAGGGACAGAAACCACTTCGCGATACACAGCTGTTTCAGTCACTATAGCAACCCAATGAGTCGATACTCAACCCTTAAGGATGTTCATGTCAACGGGTCTTTGCTCAACCATTCGGGTTGAACTGGAGAACTCATCACTTGGCACATAAACATCCAACCCAAGCCCAAATCGGGCGCATGATCGCGAAGCACCGCAGCGAGCGTAATCTGACCCAGGAAGAGGTGGCTGAACGTTTAGGGATCGGTAGCGAAGCCATCTCGCGCCTGGAACGGGGTGTAGTGGAGCTTTCAGTAGTCAAGCTGATGCAACTGGCAGATATTTTTGATTGCAGGATGGATGAACTCCTGACGGCATCGAGTAATCGCCCCAATGACCAGGGTCAGGTGATCGCGGGTCTGCTGAGTGGACTAAAAGAAAGCGACCGTGCCTTTATCTTGGCAACCGTCGAACAATTAGCAGCACATCTCGGCAGTAAGTAACCTCTTTCATGGTGTTCAACGTAGCGTCTTATGAAAGGGCCTGCAGGCTTGACGTCGTGTCGACCTCTCTGCTCTAGTAGCTTTGGATAATCGCCAACGGCGACCCAAGACCGATTAGCTCCGGGCAGTTCGGTCAAACTCTTAGAGTTCGGAGCCTTCTCTTCTGCGGAATTTAGTTCCCGTTTTTTGCTCGACCTGATTGTGGTGGCGGATGACCACTGTTGCCTCTACCCGGCAATAGCGGTCATCCGCTTCGGCGATCGTAATCAATCCCGGAGCCCACCGGGGAAACACGGGGCACCCTTTGTGCGCGGATGCGTGCCAGCATATTCCGACCCAGGCCACGACAAGGGTCGGTTGGCGAATCATGGCGCAGTTAAAGCAAGTTTTGCGAGGAGCTTGTCGACTGCGTAAGACCGTCAAAGGTGGTTTTTCTATTCCTCGCCTGGCACGCCACCAGGCCCACTCTTCTTTTTTTTCATTTTCTTAATTCCAGTGACTACCACCGTATTCCGGCCTAAAAAAATCGGGTTGTAGCGTCTTGACGCTCCCCTGTGACAGGCTTATACAAAGGGCGTGGTTCGCTGTCGTTGACAGCCCAGCCCAGGTAGCCAAAACCTTCAAGGCTACGCCACGTTCGTGGTGGTTTACCCAAGTGCGATCAGCGTTCGGAAGCTCGCGCGGTTACCGCTTAAGCGGTGATGAATGCCGACTACTCCATCCCTGCGGATTACCACCGCAGACGCTCCTCTGCTGCACAGCTATTCCCCCAGAAGCATCACTCTGATGGTCATCGGCTTGCCGGTGACGAGTCGTTCATCGTTTGACTTCATCTTACCCACCCTGACGGGGGCTCACTTTCCCGTCAGGGGCTGTGCGTCGCCGTTTTCCCTTGAAACAGGAGAACCACCATGGCCTACGCCAACCAATCCCAAGAAGCGACCTCTTACTTCAACCTGCACACCGTCGGTATCGGCTACCTCAACCGTGTTCGTGAAGTACAGGTCCGCCGCGGTCAGCCATTCATGGCCTGCGATATCGCAGCCTTGCATGGTGCCTCCGATGCAGTGGAGTACACCCGCTTTGATTGCAAAGTCGCTGGTGGCGAAGCTGACCGCTTGATTCGTCTCTATATGGAAGCCGTAAAAGCCGAGAAAAAGGTCTTGCTGTCGTTCCGTATTGGTGACCTGTGGATCGACCCATTTCTCTATGAGAAAGGCGATAAACAAGGCCAACCTGGCGCCAGCCTGAAAGGTCGTTTGCTGTTCATCGACTGGATCAAGGTCAATGGCAAGTTCGAATACAAAGCGCCCGCCAGGCAGGAAGCAACAGCACCTGCTGAGCCAGCGCCGATCAATGAACCCTCTCCAACGTCGGCTTATGCCGAAGCTGAGGATACCGACACCCCTACAGAGTCCAGGATTGAACCTGAATCTCCAACCACTCCCCGCACGGTCCGCCGTGTCGCCACACGTGCTGTTCAGTCCGCCTGAACAATCCATGATGTTTTACATCAAGGCGCTCAATAGAGCGCCTTTTCTTCAACCAGCACAGGAGAACCAATATGGAATCCTTCTGGCTTTGCGACGACTGCCTGTTCGGTGCGGCTTACGAGGACTGCAGCACGTTATCGCTGTATTACTCGCCGGATGAGATCGAACAACGTATCGCCGCGATACACCGTAGGCTGGTTCGCTTATTGCCCATCAGTGCCGACTTCGATCCCGAAACCGGCTGGGGCATCAGAGACTTTTCTCCATTGCCTTGCGACGGTTGTGGTTCACCTCTACACGGTCAACGTCACCGATACACTCGGCTGTAAATCCTATATCACCTGCAAACGCCTGCAACTCCACACCCACCCTGGGGCAACCACTCCCCTCGGGCGTGTACCCCTGATTATTCACTTCGGAGGTAGCGCCATGAGCACACCACTCAAACTGATTGAGACCACGGATTCCGAGGCAGATCGCATTGTCCAAGAAAACCAGCTGATCGACGAAGCGCTGCATATTCTGGATCATCGGCTTTTCGCCCGCGGGCCTAGCCTGACGTCGCCGGACACCGTAGCGGCTTACCTAAAACTGCGTCTTGCACACCAAGACCATGAAGTCTTTGGTGTGATTTTTTTTGACGCCCGGCACCGGGTGCTGGCGTTCGAAATCCTCTTTCACGGCAGCATTGATGGCGCCAGCGTTTACCCCCGCCAAGTCGTTAAGCGTTCCCTCGCGCATAACGCTGCGGCCGCCATTTTTGTTCACAACCACCCCTCAGGGTGTACGGAACCCAGCCAGGCGGATCGCGTCTTGACCGCTCGGTTGAAAGAAGCCTTGGCCTTGATCGACGTGTGCGTACTGGATCACTTCATCGTGGGTGAAGGTCGCCCGCTCTCCCTTGCCGAATACGGCTGGCTTTAACCCTCACAGGCGCCTACGGGCGCCTTGTTTATTTCAATTCTGGAGAACCCTTATGAACCAAACCCTAGCCCTGCTCCCAGCTTCAAACCCATTTGCTCGCGGTTATGACAACTTGCATATCGAACGGCTGCTACTGATAACCTACGAAAACAACTACCCTCCCTGCTTTCGCCCCCTGCACGACTCACAGGTCCATCTGCCCGACGATAAACTGCAGTTGCTCCCCTGCATTTTCAATGACGATTTCGCCTTGATCAGCGAAGGTCAATCCATTCCGGATGAGTTGGATGAACGCTGTCAGTCCACCGGACTGGTGCGCCAAGTGATTTACGCCGTGATGGGCGAAATGCTCAACGAACGGCATCATGTCGGCGATCTCTACTCTCTGGAGGATGCCCAAGCCCTAATCCGTCGCTTGAGCTTCGAGACGGGACACTACAGTCGAACCTGGGAGATCAGTACCGCACACCTCACTGAAGAAGCATTGCGCTACTTGGAACGCCGGGCGGGCTATGTCGACCCCAGACCAACCGGTCTGCTGTTCGAACCCTTTGCCCTGAAGGACTGCAATGGCGTCGGTTGTAAGCTCATCGGCACGCCCTGGACCGACGATAACTTGGTAAAAATCGAGGGCTGTCCTTACTCATCGCTGAGGCAAGAACAACTCGATGCCGGTACGCCGGCAGCCTTGGTCAACGTACTCTGTCTGGCGGCATTGGCGGATGTGCGCTTGTTGATTTTCGACCCCGACGCTGCCGTCTTGGATAGGCTCGCCATTTTTGATGAATAGCAACGCGTTCAGCGTTAACACGACCCGCCTTGAATCGACTTTCTCACTGAATCGCTCGTTCACCTCATGTCAGGTTCTGCACTGAATCTGACGTGAGGTTTTTTCCATGGAGCGTTTTTTCACGCCTGTCTGCCTGCTGGGTTTGTTGAGCGCCTGCACCGCGCAAATCCCCACCCCATTGCCGACCCAACCAGAAATCGGCAGTGGCTCCAATCAGGCCCAGCACTCGAGGGGCAAAGCCGAAGAAAGCCATCCGGCAGAACTTCGTTATGGCCGCTATACGCTGGTCAGCACCGAGCCCACCTCGGAACAACGCGATCTTCTTGCCCAAATCATTGAAGTGAACATTCCGTCCAGCCTGAGCCCTTCCGTGCAGGATGCGATGCACTACGTACTGCAGCGCTCGGGCTATTCGCTCTGCCCCGTTACCGCGTCGGTGAGGATTCTCTTTACTCGGCCCCTGCCCGCGGCCCATTACCGGCTTGGGCCAATCCCTTTGCGCAGCGCGCTACAAGTGCTGGCGGGCCCCGCCTGGCAACTTACGACCGATGAACTCGGCCGTTCGGTCTGCTTCGAACAACAGAAGGCTGATGTCGGCATCGTACGGGCCACACCAGGCTCGTCCCATCAGTCGGAGGCACGCTCATGAAAGCCTCGACGTTTCAAACCCTCATTGTCGGCTTACTTTGCCTGGCGGTCTCTGGACTGAGTGGTGGTTTGTATAACCAGTATCAACGCGTGACCGAGCTGGGAAATGCGAACGCCCAACACCTACAGATCCTGCAAACCTTGCAACGTGATTCGAGCGATCTCAAAGACGCGCAGGAGACGCTGCAGCATGCACTGAAAGACCTGAAGCAGATGGTGGATTCCGGTGAACAACAGGTCAACACACTCGACCCGATGTTGGATCAATGGGCACAAGAGATAAAGGAACTACGCGACGGTCTGGCAGACCGAGCCACCACAGCCGACATGAACGCGCTACGCGCACGACTTGAGCACGTCGAGCAGCAACTCCTGGACCTCAAGCCACAGCCAACACTTCCACCACCGACATCTTCCCCGGCCAAACCGAAGAAAACCTCTCGCCCCAAGTCTGCCCTGCTCCCGCCGCCATTCTCAGTGTTGAGTGTCGAGTCCCGTGGTGGCGAGCCCTTTCTGGCGGTCGCGCCTCCTGATAGTCGCTCGCTCAACGATATCCGGTTGCTGCATAACGGCGAGCAGCTTGGCACATGGCGACTGAAAGTGCTGGAGCCGAAGGCGGCCATCTTCGCAGTGGCTGCTCAGCCAGACCAGACAGTGCAACTCCCTTGAGAAGCGATCATGAACAGAGCGCCACTACTCCCCGTCGTCTGTCTCGCTTCGCTACTGGCCATAGGCGCTGCGATGGGCAACCCCGTCACGACACCGTCAAGGAACCAGGACACGCAGGTCGCGCCCTTGGGGCGCTCTGACTCTGAACAGGCGGCGAGTTGGGGCCTGACCGAGCAGGAATGGACGCGCTTCGAACAGATCCAAGCCGGCCCACGTGGTTTCTGGAGCCCGAACCTCGATCCGTTGACCGCACTTGGGGTCGAGGCCCAGACCGACCAAGAGCGCCAGCGATATGCCGAATTACAGGTAGCACTGGAAGCCAAACGCGCCGAGCGTGAATTGGCCTACCAAAACGCTTACACCGCGGCCTGGGCCAAGCTGCTTCCGGGGCTATTGCCGATTCAAGGTATGGCATCCCCGCCCTCTGCTGGCTCACCGGTAGAGCCGCGCCGAGCTCTGTTTGTCGAAGACCACTGCTCTGCGTGCACCGCCGAAGCGCAGCGTCTGCAAAGCAGTGATACGGCGTTCGATATCTACCTGGTGGGCAGCCAAGGCGAGGATGAACGCGTCCGCAGCTGGGCTCGGCAAGCGGACATCGATCCAGCCAAGGTTCAACGCCGGCAGATCACCCTGAACCATGACCGTGGTCGCTGGTTTAGCCTGGGCGCCCCAAGACCATTGCCCGCCACATTTCAACAGGTGAACAGACAATGGCAACGCCTCGACTGAGTGGTATTGCGCTGATGTTGGCGATGCTGGCGGCTCAGGCCGAGGAGCTTCCGCCGCCAGCCTACCAACTGGCGGCGCATGACGCCGACATCCCGTCTACGGTGCTGTTTGCGATTGCCCTGCAGGAGAGCGGTATCCGCGTCCGTGGTCGACTGCTGCCCTGGCCTTGGACCCTGAACATCGCTGGAACATCCTACCGCTTCGCCAGTCGCCAGGCTGCCTGCCATGCATTGCTTAGCGCGCTCGTCCGGTATGACGCCAAGCGGATCGATGTAGGGCTCGGGCAAACCAACCTTGGTTATCACGGACAACGTTTTTCCAGTCCCTGCGAAGCTCTCGAACCCTACCGCAATCTGGCTGTGACTGCCGCCCTGCTGCAAGAGCATCACGCTGTCACCGGTGATTGGGTGTTGGCTGCCGGACACTATCACCGACCGGCAGGAGGAACGCCGGCGGCGCGTTACCGCGCCGAATTTTCCCGGCAGCTTGAACGGCTGCTGACTTCCTCCGAACAAGGCATATCACCATGAAACGAATATCCCTTACCTGCTGTTTCATCCTGCTCTTGGCATCTTTAGCCCAACCGGAACTGACCTTAGCCGGGGATCAGCCTAGCGACTTCACCCGCCCCCATTTTCAAGTTGCCGGGCCGTCCATAAACAACAATATCCAGCCTGGTCGGGTCATGCATGCAGACTTGTCCACGTTTGCCGATGAAACCTGGATATTACCCGTTCGCAGCTCTTACTTGAGCCCCGGCCAAATCACGTCTCGCGCCCTAAACATGCCGGGCTTACGGCCATTTTTCCTGGTGGGTGAGGATACCCACTCACTGGTTTGGTTGCGTCAACGCGCGACTGAATTGCAGGAAATGGGCGCGGCTGGTCTAGCGGTTGAAGTAACCGATGCCGAAGCTTTGACCCGGATTCGAGCAGCCGCTCCGGACATCACCATCCTGCCGGTCAACGGCAACGACATCGCCATCCGCCTGCAAATTGAGCACTATCCCGTCTTAATTACTGCCACCTCACTGGAACAGTGAGTCCAGGTCATGGCCGAGCATGCGATGGAGTCCAAGCTCCGGCCAGCGGTGGAGCTGTATACCGTAGCAATCTGTATCGCTGCCGCGGTGTTGTGCATGTACTCGCCCTGGGCTGTAGCCCTGTCACCCGAGATCGGTCTGGTTGCGGCGCTGGCCTATGCCCTGTTCGGCCTTATCCGGCTTCGACAAGCCTGGGAGGTGCTGCGCTATCGGCGCAATATCCGTCGGCTGCCCCGTTACGAGTTGACCAGTCGACAGATTCCGATCAGCCGCAAGCGTCTGTTCATGGGCCGCGGATTTCGCTGGACTCGCCTGCACACCCAGCGACTGGTCGAGGCCCAGGATCCGGTGGTCGCCCACTATGTCGATCAACCTGCCTGTTACCGTCTGGCCCGTGGACTCGAACGGCGCGTGGAGCATGCACCGTTCCCGCTCTCGACATTGGCCCGTGTCACCGCCTGGGACAGTGCCTTCAATCCGTTGCGCCCTTTGCCCCCGGTAGGTGGCTCGCCACTGTTGCATGGGGTCGAGCCCAATGAAACGGAGGTCAGTCTGCCACTGGGCGAACGGGTCGGACACACCCTGGTGCTAGGCACTACTCGCGTCGGCAAGACGCGACTCGCCGAGGTGTACATCACCCAGGACATTCACCGCGTCGAACACGAGGTAGTGATTGTCTTCGATCCGAAGGGTGATGCCGACCTGCTCAAGCGCATGTACGTCGAAGCCAAACGCGCCGGTAGGGAAAAGGAATTCTATGTTTTCCATCTAGGCTGGCCAGAGATCTCTGCGCGGTACAACGCCGTGGGACGTTTCGGGCGCATTTCGGAAGTGGCGTCGCGTATCGCCGGGCAGCTCAGCGGTGAAGGTAACTCGGCGGCCTTCCGTGAGTTCGCCTGGCGCTTCGTCAACATCATTGCCCGGGCTTTGATCGAGTTGGGTCGACGTCCGGACTACCTGCAGATCCAGCGACATGTGGTCAATATCGATGCGCTGTTCATCGAATACGCTCAGCAGTTTTTCGCCAAGACCGACCCGAAGGCCTGGGAGGTGATTGTCCAACTTGAAGGCAAGCTCAACGAGAAAAACATTCCCCGGCATATGGTGGGACGCGAAAAGCGTGTGGTGGCCATCGAGCAGTACCTGGCGGCCAAACGGGTATTTGATCCAGTCATGGACGGACTGCGATCGGCGGTGCGATATGACCGTACTTACTTCGACAAAATCGTTGCCTCGCTACTGCCGCTGCTGGAGAAACTTACCACCGGCAAGACCTCCCAGCTACTGGCGCCCAACTACACCGATTTAGATGACCCGCGGCCAATCTTCGATTGGATGCAGATCATCCGAAAACGCGGCATCGTCTACGTTGGCCTCGATGCGCTGACTGATGCCGAAGTGGCCGCCGCCGTGGGCAATTCAATGTTCGCCGACTTGGTCTCGGTCGCGGGACATATCTACAAACATGGCATTGACCATGGACTGCCTCAATCTGGCAACGCTGGTGACAAACTGCCAATCAACCTGCATGCCGATGAGTTCAACGAGTTGATGGGCGATGAGTTCATTCCGCTGATCAACAAGGGGGGCGGTGCCGGTATCCAGGTAACCGCCTACACCCAAACCCTCAGCGATATCGAAGCACGAATCGGCAACCGGGCCAAGGCCGGCCAAGTAGTCGGCAACTTCAACACCCTACAGATGCTGCGGGTGCGCGAAACCGCAACCGCGGAACTGCTCACCCAGCAGTTGCCCAAGGTTAATGTGCTCACCAAAACCTTGGTCTCGGGTGCAACCGACACCTCCGATCCGGAGGCCAACACGGACTTCACCTCGTCCTCACAGGACCGTGTCAGCAGCACCAGCGTGCCGCTGATCGAGCCTGCTCACATCGTCAGCTTGCCCAAGGGACAAATGTTCTCCTTCCAGGCCGGGGGGCAGCTCTGGAAAGTCCGCATGCCGTTGCCAAAACCCTCCAACGACGATGCCATGCCCAAAGACCTGCAGGAGCTTACCCAACGAATGCGGGCCAGCTACAACGCGCAGGCAGGGCAATGGTGGAGCGCAAGCGGTGGCGGTCCAACAACAAACTTCGATCTGGATCAGGTGGGTTAGACGGCCCCGCCACAGGTTTCGATTCAGCAAACACGTATTCGGCAGGAGCCGTGGCTGCATCAACTCAACAGTGCCCAATGGAGTAAACGATGGCGACTGCCGCCCAGAACACGCGGCCACAACCGATCCAACGTCCAGGACTGATCATCTCGGCGATTGGCCTGGTCCTACGCATCATCGGTGCGCTGATGGCCTCGTTGCTGTTCTCGATCCTCATCGAGTTCGCCGGCCTGCTACTGGTCTGGGACGATGAGGGTTGGCATCACAGCCAGGAAATGTTGAATAGTGAATTGGGGTGGCTCAGCGAGCACTTCAAATCTTCTGTCATCCTCCAACAACCTGGGCAGACGATTGTCCAGTGGCTGGACTTTCTCAATCAATTGTTATTGGTTAAGACCGGTTTTGCGGATTTTGCCAGGCAGGCGCGGGTGTCGAACCAAGGCAACGGCTTCTCGAGCTGGATCAACCAGCTCTACGTGAGCATTGAGGATTTCGTACTGGCCGCAGTTTACGTGACCTTTACCTTCGTGGTACGCCTTACCATTCTGGTCCTGGCCGCCCCACTGTTTCTAATGACCACGTTTACTGGTTTTGTCGATGGGTTGATGCGACGCGACCTGCGCAAGTTTGGGGCAGGTCGCGAAAGCAGTTTTGTCTACCATCGTGCTAAACGAGCCGTGACAACAGTGCTGCTCGTGCCCTGGATCATTTATCTGTCTCTCCCCTTTTCGCTCAATCCACTCGCTATTTTTTTACCGTGCGCCGCAATGTTGGGGATAACAACTGCGATCACCGCCGCAACATTCAAGAAATATCTTTAAAATTTGACGCCCCTTTTTTTCAAAGCATTAGATATGACTGGAGTTCGTACTCGCTTTCTTGCAGGCTGTGACGATTGCACTCATAAAGTCCTGGTACTTAGGCTGAATCCAGTCACCTCGCTTCTGATGTTCAGAGAAGGGTTTCGAAAACATGAAATTAACCATGCCTTTGATTTGATTCTCCGTATCAGCTGTCCCAAATTCCACCCCCGCGCTCTCGACATATGAATGTCGATGCCGCAGGACATCAGAGAGCGTATCGTCCAGCGTTTGCCCTACCAAAACATAACCGGCTTTCTGCTTGTATTGCCGGGAACCGTCGCATACCTGCAACATGTCGATATCCCCTAGGCCTAATAAAGCCCCCTTCTTATTGAAATTATTAAGATCCGCTAGAGCATCCGCCATTGGACCACTCCCAATCGGAAGGGCATCAGGGTTATGCTGTGATTGCTTAATTATCGCGCGCTCAACTCGACTAGTGAGCACAAACTTAACATACCAGGGGTCAAAATATCTCAATGGCAAGTCATCAGGTATTTCCCGATATGCAATACCTAGAGGAATTAGCACACCAAAAGGAGCCTCAAGATCTTTTTTCCAACTCAGCTCTTCTATACTTTTAAAATATTGGGTGAGGTATACATCGTCATCATGCACCGCCTCCAGAACACTCACCAAATGCTCAATCGACTTAAAACCGATCCAAGTCATACGCAGACCTGTATCAGCGAAAAACAACCGAAGCTCTTCGAGGGCACTTAATGCGTCAGCATAGTTAATATTTCCACGACGTCCCATATGCTCATACAAGGCTACAGGAGTTACAGCCAAGTAGGTTTCTCGGTCGCTCCAGCCTGTCACAAACCTGGTGAACGCAGTATATGATAACGCCTGCAAATCACGATTCGGCTTAGTTGCTCTATGTTTAAAAGACTGAATTATGCTGTTATCAAGAACCAAATGCATTGGTCCTTCTAGCTCGTAACTGACAGCGTATTTTCTTGCGAATTTCTCAGTCGACATATAAAACTCAAGAATTTCGTGGTCAGTGCGGCCACGCAGACACTCCGCGACCTCAATTATCAATTTCTCTTTAATTCCTTCCACCACTATCACCCTTAACGACAACTGAATAAAAACCGATCGTAGCCAGCTCGATTAATTTGCTGACGTTCACTCTTCCCTCGGAGATCTTAATTCCAGACCAACGTCGGGACCACCACAATGTCCGTTTTTCCTATTCGTTTTCTCATGCTCACTGTGATCGCATTTCACAGCGACTGCTTTGCTGCGGGCGAGCATGAGCAGCAACTCAGTCTACTCATCAGACAGTTAGATACTCTCGACACGTTGGTACTACGGACCTCACGTGACGAAGCACCAGAGTCAAATACACGTTACCGCTTTGACTATCCTCGCCTAACTCAAGACATCCAGCGCATCCGCCAGGGTGTGCAGGACTATCTCTCCCCCTCTCGCGCTCAACCCCGCGACTCCACTGAGTTGGTTGGAGAATACCGTCTCGACACACCATCCGCAGAGTCCTCGCCATGAGCATGACTGACGCTCAGACCGCGGCCTTCCAAAACGCCTCCGGCTTTTCGGCGCAGAGCAGCTCAACACTGTGGATGTCCCTGGTTCTCGTCCTGGCTTTGCTGTGGTGTGCCTGGGTGATGTGGACGGCTTACCGGGGCTGGGCGACAGGAAGCGTGCGCTTTGGAGCCTTTGGCGGCAGCGCTGCGCGTGTACTGCTCACCTTGCTGATTTTGATGTTCTTCACCCTGTCCTAACACCGGAGATCGCCATCATGCTCAAGTGCCTTGTCCCCCTTAAAAACAACCTGCGTGATCGCGCAAGCCAACGCTTGATCGGTCTTCTGCTTGTGCTTGGTCCAGGCCTAGCTTTTGCCGAGCTACCGACCATGGAAGCTCCTTCACGTGGTGAAGGGTCCGGATTGATCGAGACGATCAAAAACTACGCCTACGACGGCGGCATTCTGCTCGGTCTACTGATTGCCCTGCTCGCTTTTCTCGGCGTGGCCTGGCATTCCCTGACCGTATTCGCCGATGTCCAAAACCAACGCAAGACCTGGAAAGACCTCGGCGCGGTAGTGGGTATCGGCGCCCTGTTGGTGGTGATCATCATCTGGTTCCTCACCAAGGCTGCCGCGATTCTGTGAGGTTGGCATGAACGACACTATCGAACGCCTTGCCGACGGCACTTTGGTCTTTCTGCCGGAGCGACTCAATCGTGATCCCGCCGTATTGCGTGGTTTGACCAATAATGAGATGTGGGTAGCGCTCGGTCTCGGCGCACTCGTCGGCCTGCTGCTGGGCGTTCCTCTGGCGATCGCCACCGCTTCCATAGCCGTGGCACCGACCGGCATGATTGCGGGCATGGCGGTGGTGCTATTGGCCGGTGGCACGCTACTGCGTCGGGCCAAACGGGCCCGTCCCGAGACCTGGTTGTACCGCAAGCTCGAATGGGTATTGGCCAGCCGTTGGCGCCTGGGTCGCGGGAGTTTGATCCTTCACTCCGGCGCCTGGACGATCCGTCGCTCGCGTCGGCTGCGCCCTGCTCTGTCCCGGAGGCAGCGATGAGCCGTTTTCGGAACAAGGTGGACGCCCAGCAGGCCCACATCTTCAGCCTGCGTCTGGCGGTAATGATCCTCACCCTAGTCTGTGCCGGACTCTGGTATGGCTGGCGCTCGGCGCCGACCGATCTGACCGTGCATGTACCGCCAGATCTGCGCTCGGGCAGCACGCGCAAGTGGTGGGATATCCCCTCAGAGAATGTCTATGCCTTTGCCCTGTATATCTTTGGCCAGCTCAACCGCTGGCCCTCGGATGGCGAGCAGGACTATCGCCGCGCCATCTATGGCCTGCAGTCCTATCTGACACCCGCCTGCAAGACCTTCCTTGACGGTGACTATGAGTACCGCAAGGCCGCCGGCGAGCTGCGCCAGCGGGTGCGTGGCGTCTACGAGATTCTCGGCCGAGGCTACAGTGAAGATCCGGAACTCAGGGTCAAGCAACTCGATCGCGACAGTTGGCTGGTCAGGCTCGACCTTAATGCCGATGAGTATTACGCCGCCGAGCCGGTGAAACGAGTGGTGGTGCGTTATCCATTGCGCGTGGTGCGATTCGACTTGGACCCCGAACGCAACAAGTGGGGACTGGCACTGGATTGTTATCAGGGCACTCCGCAAAAAATCTCGCTGCCTGGAGGTGAGCCATGATGCGGATGTCTACCCTGGGACTCACCGTCGTACTGATGTTATGCGGTGGTGCAGCGCAGGCCGTCGAGTTGATGCGTTGGGAACGCCTCCCCCTCGCGGTCCCTCTTGTGATTAATCAGGAGCGGGTGGTCTTTATCGACGAGGCTGTTCGAGTTGGTGTGCCCTCAACCCTGACAGGCAAACTGCGTGTGCAATCAACTGGCGGCACGCTGTACCTGCGCGCGTCAGAAGCCATTGCACCGACCCGACTGCAACTGCAATCGGTCAAGACGGGCGAGATTATCCTCTTGGATATCGCGGCCACTCCCGGCGATCACCCGCTGGAGCCCGTACGTATTCTCAAGAATGCTCAGGGGCAAGCTACCGAGGCTGAATCTAGCGCCGTCCCTGCTCCAGAACGCACACCGATCCCGGTCGCTTTGACGCGCTACGCCGCGCAAAGCCTGTACGCGCCGCTGCGCACCGTAGAATCCCTACCCGGCGTAAGCCGCGTCCCGCTCAAGCTGCGCACCGAACTGCCAACCCTGCTGCCGACCGAAAACGTGTCCAGCACACCCATCGCCGTCTGGCGACTCGGTGATTACTGGGTGACGGCGGTGAAGTTGCGCAATCGTGGTTCAAAGACGGTGCAACTCGATCCACGGCGGCTTCAGGCCAAGCTGTTCGCCGCGGCCTTCCAGCATGCTTTCCTCGGGCCTGTCGGCAGCGCTGAAGACACCACGATCGCGTACCTTGTCACCCGCGGTGCCGGCCTCGAACAAGCGGTGCTGCTCGCGCCCGTTGCGCGAGGTGCTGACGATGAAAGCTAACGCCTTGCTCAAATGGCTGGTGCCGGCTGCGCTGCTGGGCGTGGTGCTTATCATCCTGAAAACTTGGGTCCCGAGTGGCAGCACGCCTTCTCCAGACCACCCAGTTGATCAGGGCAATATTCAACTATCCGCCGAGCAAGCCAAGTCGCTCGGCATTGCGGGCGATACCCCACGCGACACGGTCGCCACCCTGGTCGGGCAGGTGAAGGCCATGCGCAGCGACATGCTCGGTTTGAAGAAACACAACGATTCGCTGCAGACGGAAAACAACCGCCTGCGCGAGCGGGAAAACAGCGTCGATTCGCGTATCCAGACGGCGCTTGGCAGCGTGACCCAGCAGGTCGACGAAGGCCGCCGCCAAGCCAACGAGGCCCGGCTCAAAGCGGAACAAGACAGTCGTCAGGCTCGCGGTCTGCTGACGCAATTGCAGGATCAGTTGTCGGGACTGGCTGGCAAAAGCAAGGACATGCCGATCGGATTGGGGCTTGAGCCCGGCGACGGCGCTCAGTTCGAAGGGCGGCATTCTACCAATGATGCGCTGCAGTGGATTGAACCCTCGGATGCTCCGTCCACCGACGCCAGAGGCAAAACCACGACTTCCTCCGCACTGAGCCTGCCTACCGCCTTCAACTCGCTGGAGGGCATGAAAAATAACGCCATTGATCGCAGCCAGAAACAGCTACGTGCAGTTACCAAGGGTGAGCGCGACCTGACGCGATCCGTTGATCGTACCAAAGGCGCGAAGCCGGTCTACACGATCCCCGAAAACGCCACGCTGTTGGGCTCGGTCGCCATGACTGCGCTGATCGGCCGAGTCCCGGTGGACGGCACCGTGAATGACCCCTATCCCTTCAAGGTGCTGGTCGGTCCGGAAAACCTGACCGCCAACGGCATCGACCTACCGGACGTCGCGGGGGCCGTGATGAGCGGCACGGCGTCCGGTGACTGGACCCTGTCCTGCGTACGCGGACAGGTCGAGTCAATTACCTTTGTTTTTACCGATGGCACCATCCGCACGGTGCCGCAGCCGAAGGCGATAGCCAGCCGTAATGCCTCCACCCAGAGCTCGAACACCGACAAGATCCGTGGCGGGCTCGGTTACCTGTCCGATCCGTATGGCATTCCTTGCATCGCTGGCGAGCGCCGCTCGAACGCCCAGCAATACCTCGGCAGCCAGAGCCTGATCACTGCCGCCGGTGCCGGTGTCGCAGTGCTGCTTGGGGATGAGCGGAACAACAGCAGCGTGATCAGTTCGGGCGGCAGTGCCTTCGGGGTCACCAGCAGCAGTGGCAATAGCGCACTGAATTCAATTCTCAGTGGTGGGGTCAGCGACATCCGCGAGTGGGTCAACAAACTGTACGGCGAAGCCTTTGCTGCCGTGTATGTGCCACCGGCCGCACAGGTCGCACTGCACCTCGACCATGAGATCACCATCGACTACGAGCCCATGGGCCGGAGCGTTCGCCATGAAAAAGACCATGCCTCTCTGCCTGACCTGGATTAGCTTGCTCTGCTGGGTCCTGGCGGGGTGTTCCACCGACAAGGAGACGCTTCTGCCCCATGGCGAGCAAACCATGATGGATATCTGGAACGGCGCCGGTTCGAAAGGCACTCAGCAGCAACTGCTGGATGCTCGACAGCAGTTACGCCGCCCGCTGGCTCAGGCAGATGTCTCCGCGGCTCTCCAGGAACCGTACACGCGCACAGCGACGAACGAGATCCACAATTTGTTTCCTCGCCTGCCCAATCCCGATCTGGTGCTGTACGTGTATCCGCATTTAAGTGGCACCGAGCAGGCACCGGTTCCGGGTTACTCCACAGCCTTTCCGTTTTACCAACGCGTGCAGTACGCATTGCCGGGTGAACGTCAGGAAGACTTGTAGTGCGTACCGACGATTCGCGGAACCGTACTCCTGCGTGGAAAGCTTGGCGCAATCCATTGCGCCCTCGTGCCACCTTGGCTGATGAAGCCGCGCTCTATGCGCACAACCCCAGCTTCACCGATTACCTGCCGTGGGTCGAGTACATGGACGCCGAGCAGTGTTTTCTGCTCGACGACAATCGCTCGGTGGGCGCGGTGTTCGAGTTGCTGCCCATCGGCACTGAAGGGCGCGAGCCCGATTGGTTGATGGCGGCCCGCGATGCCCTTGAAGATGCCCTGCAGGATAGCTTTGACGAGCTGGATCAAGCTCCTTGGGTGGCGCAGTTTTTCTGCCAGGACGACAACGACTTCACCCCCTACCTGACCCGGTTCACCGATTATATTCAGGACAAAGCACGAGGCACCGTTTTCACAGAGGCATATTTGGAGGTGAGCCGCCAGCATCTGAAGGCCATTGCCAAGCCTGGCGGTCTGTTTGAGGATAAAGTGGTGACACGTCTGCCGTGGCGTGGCAATAACCGCCGGGTGCGCCTGGTGGTCTATCGCTGGCTTGACTCTGACGCTGAGGAGGCAGGACTCACCCCTGTGCAATCCCTGCAACAGGCTTGCGAACGTATTGCGGGTTCGTTGCAGGCATGCGGTGTGCAATCGACGCGAGTCGATGGGCAAGGTCTGTATGCCTGGTTGTTGCCCTGGTTCAATCCAGCACCCAAGCTCACCGATGAAGCACCCGAGGAGTTCTACCACCGCGTGGCCTATCCGGAGTCGGTCGACGGTGAGTCGCTGGAACTGCCCTTCGATCACGATTTCGCCGAGCGCCTATTTTTCAACGAGCCCCGTTCGGATGTCCAGCGCGGACTCTGGTTCTTCGATGGCCAACCCCATCGGGTCATGGTGGTGGACAAGCTGCGCCGGGCTCCCTTGATTGGTCAACTCACCGGAGAAACCCGCAAGGGCGACGCAGTGAATGCCCTGTTCGACCAGTTACCCGAAGGCACGGTGATGAGTCTGACCTTGGTGGTCAAACCGCAGGATGTACTTGAGGATCAGTTGAATCGCCTGGCGCGCAAAGCGATCGGTGAAAACCTGGCCTCGACCCAAACCCGCCAAGATGTTGAAGAGGCTCGTGCAATCATCGGTCGCCAGCACAAGCTGTACCGAGGAACCCTGGCGTTCTACGTGCGCGGTCACGATAAGCAGCAATTGCACCAACACTCGGTCAGCCTGGCCAACGCGCTGCTGGGTGCGGGGCTGCAACCGGTACGCGAAGGCGATGAAGTCGCCGCCTGCAACAGCTACCTGCGTTGGTTACCGATGGCTTACAACCCGGCTCGCGACACGCGCAACTGGTACACCCGCCTGATGTTTGCCCAGCACCTGGCGAACCTTGTTCCGGTCTGGGGCCGCAGCATGGGAACCGGACACCCCGGCATCACCCTGTTCAATCGTGGTGGCTCGCCGTTGAGCTTTGATCCGTTGTCACGCCTGGACCGGGCCATGAACGGCCATCTGCTGTTGTTTGGCCCCACCGGCGCCGGCAAGTCAGCCACCCTGGTCACCCTGCTAATGCAGGTCATGGCGGTGTACCGCCCTCGCTTATTTATCGTCGAGGCCGGCAATTCGTTTGGTTTGCAGGGTGACTACTTTGCGACACAAGGCCTCTCGGTCAACAAGGTCCAGTTGAAACCTGGCGCTTCGGTCAGTCTCGCCCCCTTTGCTGATGCTTGGCGCCTGGTCGAGCAGCAGGACCAGGTCGCGAGTCTGTCGATCGATGAGCTGGACGATGAGGCGGTAGCAAGTCGCGAAGACCAACGCGATGTTCTTGGCGAATTGGAAATTACCGCTCGACTGATGATCACCGGCGGCGAGGCCAAGGAAGAGGCGCGCCTGAGTCGAGCCGATCGCAGCTTGATCCGCGAATGCATTCTGGATGCGGCGCGTGTGTGTGTCGCCGCGGACCGTCAGGTACTGACCCGCGACGTGCGCGACGCTTTACTGCGCGTAGCCGCCGACACGCACTTGCCGGAGAAGCGTCGCGGGGGTGCCCAGGAAATGGGCGAGTCCATCGACCTGTTTTGCCAGGGTTTCGAGGGTGAACTGTTCGATCGCGAAGGCACACCTTGGCCCGAGAGCGATGTGACCATCGTCGATTTGGCCACCTACGCTCGCGAAGGCTACGAAGCCCAGATGTCCATCAGCTACATCAGCCTGATGAACACCGTGAACAACGTTGCCGAACGCGACCAGTACCTGGGGCGACCGATCATCATGGTCACCGACGAGGGCCATATCATCACCAAAAACCCGCTGCTGGCGCCATTCGTGGTCAAGGGGACGAAGATGTGGCGCAAACTTGGTGCTTGGTTCTGGTTGGCGACGCAGAACCTTGCTGACTTTCCAGCTGCCGCGCAGACCATGCTCAACATGATTGAGTGGTGGATTTGCTTGAACATGCCGCCAGCGGAGATCGAGGAGATCGCGCGTTTCAAGACGCTCACTTCGGCACAGAAAGCCTTGCTGCTCTCCGCCAGTAAGGAGCCGGGAAAATACACTGAGGGGGTTGTGCTATCGAAGAAGCTCGAAACGCTGTTTCGGGCCGTGCCACCTAGCCTCTATCTCGCCCTGGCCATGACGGAGCCCGAAGAAAAAGCAGAGCGATGGAGGCTAATGCAGAGCGAAAAATGCTCTGAACTTGAAGCCGCCTATCAAGTAGCAAAACAGATTGATAGTATAAGAGGCATGTAGCATCCAACACGAAAATCTGGAAAATCCAAAACCATGCAATGGCAAGCCCCCCAGACCCCTATAATGATTGATGTCATCTGTTATGACACACAACACAAAGACCTGTTAACCAACAAACCTTACCCCGCAAACGCTATAATCGAACTTATTAAATCCCCAACAGAAATACATCCAGCAGACCTATTAACCTACATGATGGTTCACCGCAAAGGTTCTGGCCCCGCTGAATACTCTAGCATCCAGAATCTCCGCAACCACATACGAACCATGGCGGAACATTCTCAGCTACTAGTCGATTTTAATGGTGGATCGGTTCGAATACAGCAGACTGTTTCTGATGTGCCAGGAGATATCACAACTCGGCTAGGTGAGGCCGTTGGTCTTTGCATTATTGACAAGTTACACGACCTAACCTTACCAGACTGGACTCCAATTCCGGAACTAAGGGGAAAAGGAAAAAGCAAAAAAACCCTTGACTTTATAACCAACACTGCAAGCTCCAGCACGCAATTCATTCAGATTGAAACAAAAGGGGCGCATGTACCAGACAATAATAAAAAAACGGGCTCTGTTCCGCATCATAAAAAAAGCATCTTAGGAAAGAAACTGGCTCAACGTCCACTTGGAGTCTCCAATACGCTTTACTATGGCGCGATTGGCTCGTTCGACAAGGATACAACCCGGAACGCTAAATGTTGGCTTCTTGACCCCCCTGGCGAGTTTATTGATAGATCACCAGTAGATTATCGAGTCCTCGCGAGGATGACATTTATCGAGAACTGGATCAGACTTATTGCGCCGCAGTCTGCTCTTTCACGAGATTTATACGCACGCCTTCAAAAGCTTAATACCTCAAACGACATTTTCCAATATAACAAACAACACCTTAAACCCAAAAAAACAGAAAACTACGAAAATCCATTTCTTTCCCGCAACACTTTTATTAAAGGAGAAAACACCGGCGGGCTTTCGATTTGGATTGGTAACGGGCAATTAGCATTTGTCGGATTTGAGGCCGAGCTATTTCAGCAAGCAATGACCCAAAATTTTGACGAGCTACTGACCTATCGCAGAGAAGCTAAAACGGAGGTAAAAACCGTAAACTTTTCTCTCCCCCAATACTTTATCACTCGAACGCCTCAATACTCAGGAGAAACAGCTATATCCAAACCAATTGGAGCTCGAAATTTAAAAGAAATCAATGGAAATATCACATTTGAAATGACTGGAACTCTAAACTATAGCCAATGCGGGCTGGTTACTGGCATCCTAGGCTACTCCAACACAAACAGATAGCACACAAACTAAACACACCATTAGCGCATGATTATAAGGGGCGGTTGCAGGAACTGAGTGCAACACAGTTATTGAATTGAAGTGGGCGCATCGTGCCGCATAACCACGGCCATTTGCATCACCTCACCCATCATTTCGATCGGACATTTGAAATCGAAGCGTTTACGGGGGCGCATATTCAGT
>NZ_JAIHLQ010000062.1 GCF_019733355.1 Pseudomonas baetica
ATCAAAACCGTGGGAGCGGGCTTGCTCGCGAAGGCGTCAGCCCAGCCAACCTCTCTGCTGACTGACACACCGCTTTCGCGAGCAAGCCCGCGCCCACACTGGATTTGTGGCGAACACCAAAAATCGTCCATCACAGATCAAAACGGTGGGCGCGGGCTTGTTCGCCGCCACAGGTTTGGTGGCCCTCAGTTAATCGGGGCAAAACCCTCAATCTGATCCGGCCACGCCGTCAACACTTCAAATCCGCTCTCCGTCACCGCCACCATGTGCTCCCATTGCGCGGATAGCGAACCGTCCTTGGTCAGTACAGTCCAGCCATCCGGCATGTTCTTCACATGACGCTTACCCGCGTTCAGCATCGGTTCGATGGTGAAAATCATCCCGGCCTTGAGCTTCATGCCCTGATTGGGAAAACCGTAATGCAGGATCTGCGGCTCATCGTGGTAGACCTTGCCGATCCCGTGCCCGCAATACTCGCGCACCACACTGAAGCCTTCCTTCTCCGCCAGGCTCTGGATCGCATGGCCGATATCACCCAGGGTAGCCCCCGGACGCACCGTGCGAATGCCGGCGCACATGGCGTCGTAAGTGGTCTTGATCAAGTGCTGCGCCTCAGGCGTCGCTTCACCCACCACATACATGCGGCTGGTATCGCCGAACCAACCGTTCTTGATCACCGCGATGTCGAGGTTGACGATGTCGCCATCCTTCAACGGTGTGCCCGATGGAATGCCGTGGCACACCGCGTCGTTGACCGAGGCGCAGACGGTTTTTGGAAAGCCGTGATAACCGACATTGGCCGGAACCGCTTTCTGTACGTTGACGATGTAGTCATTGCACAGCCGATCCAGTTCATCAGTGGTCACGCCAGCCTTGACGTGCGGCACCAGCATCGCCAGCACGTCGGCGGCGAGCTTGCCGGCGACGCGCGATTGAGCGATCTCTGCCGGGGTATTGATCTTGATCTGGTTTCTCATGCGGTGACTGCTTCCTGAGTCAGTGTTTGCAAATCCAGCCCACCGTTCTGCTCAGCGCGGATGAGCAAGCGGCAAATGGCGCTGTGGTCGAGGTTGGGGTGCAACTCGGCAAGCATGCCGATGCGCATCCAGTGCTCGGCCTGCGCGTTGATCGAGCGGCTGAGGGCGTTGCTGGAGATGCGCAGATTTTCGTGCATGTCTTCTGAAATCTTTACGATGCCCATGGCAAAATCCGATACGAAATGTATATGGATCATATATTAGCCATCGGAGTAAACGAAACTATTGCGCCGAACATTGACTACAAAATCCATTCCCAAATGCATGACTAATCTGAATCAGACACGCTTCAACGCCTGCTTATGCGCATACATCGCGCCATCGGCATCCGCCAGCAGCCGATCCACGGTGTCATGGCGCTTGGCGTCGTACTCGATCTGGCCGACGCTGAAGCGAATCGCATAACCACGCTGCAACATGGCGTTGCGCTCCTGGAGAATCTCGTTGAGTCGCGCCATGATCGCCGTGGTTTCGATGTGACTGGAGCCTGTCAGCAAGGCGACAAATTCATCGCCGCCCAATCGCCCGACCACGTCGCTCTCACGAAAGGCAATGCGCAGCACGTCGGCAAAGGTCTTGAGCGCACTGTCACCCTCGGCATGACCATAGAGATCGTTGATCTGCTTGAAGTCATTGAGGTCGAAGAAAAGCAGCGTCGCCGGCCTGTTCAGCCGTGCGCAAGCATCCAGCGCGTGCTGGGCCAACTGCATGAACCCACGGCGATTGGACAACAGCGTCAACTCGTCCATGCTCGCGATCTGCACCGCCATCAACTCCTGCTCGGCCATACCAGCCAGGTCACGCAGTAGCGCACGTTCTTCGTCATCGAGTTCACGGGGTTTGGTGTCGATCAGGCAAAGCGTGCCCATCTTGTTGCCATTGGGCACGGTCAGCGGGTAGCCGGCGTAGAAACGAACGTTCGGTTCGCCGGTGACCAGTGGGTTGTCATGGAAACGCTCGTCCTGGCGAGCGTCGGGCACCAGCAACAAATCGTCCTTGAGAATCACATGACCGCAGAATGAGATGTCCCTCGGCGTTTCAGTGACGTCCAGCCCGACACAAGACTTGAACCACTGCCGATCCTTGTCGACCAGTGTCACCAGGGCAATTGGCACATTGAACAGGCGCCTGGCCAGTCGCGTCAGTCGATCGAAACGCTCCTCTGGAGCAGAATCGAGAAGGTTGAGTCCGTGCAGCGCTTGAATGCGCGCGTCTTCATTGGCGGTTTTTCCTGGGACCAGCATTCGCACACTCCATTGGCATCCATACACTTCAGCGTAGCGCTAATTCAGCAACGGCTCAGATTCTCATCCCCCCGCCACCGGACACGGCCCGCCGGCATCGGCCCAGAGCTTGAACTGGTTCACGAATAGGTCGTGGGGCACCGGCACCGGCGCACGCCCTGCCCCGGGGTTCCAGCCCCATAGCACCAGTTTGTCCTCGCTGACGTGTTTGATCAGCGCGGCAAAATCGCGATCACCGTTGCTCGAACGGTCCTTGATCATCGCGCAGAGTTTGTCCGCTGGCAGGCCAATCCAGGCCATTTTGTGCGCCGCCGGCGGGAGGCTCCAATGCGGCGCACCGGGAGGCGCATGGGGGCCGTAACTGGCTGGCGGATTGCTTTGGGCGTGACACGTTGCGCACGGCAAACCGGCGGCGCCCTTGCCGTCCAGACCCCGCACCACGTTCATTGCGTGGGGCGTGCCGGCATCGAATTGCAAGGGTGAATCCCCGGGAATGTGGCAGTTCTGGCAACGTGGGCTCTGGAATACTTTTTGAATGGTGCCGAACGCCTTCAAGGCTTCCTGATCATCGGCGAACAGTTGCGAGGCGTACCCGCCTGCGCCCATCAAAACCAGTACGCCCAACAGCAGATGTCGTTTCATCTCACACCCCCGCCAATTGCAGCGGCAATTGGCGCAGTCGCTGCCCGGTCAAAGCAAACACGGCGTTGGCCACCGCCGGTGCGGTCGGCGGCACACCCGCCTCGCCGATGCCGCCGGGTTTATCGTGGCTGGGCACGATATGCACCTCAACCACCGGCATTTCGTTGAGGCGTAGCACCTGATAGTCGTGATAGTTGGACTGCGTGACCATGCCGTCCTTGAGCGTGAGTTTGCTGTGCAGCGCCATGCCCAGACCGAAGGTGATGCACGACTCCATCTGCGCCGCGATGCTCTGTGGATTGACCGCGATCCCGCAATCCACTGCACACACCACGCGATGCACACGAATAGCCAGATTGTCCTGCGAAACCTCGGCCACCTGCGCCACATAGCTGCCAAACGATTCGTGTACCGCCACGCCCAAGGCATGACCGTCCGGCAGCGGCGCCGACCAGTTGGCCTTCTCCACCGCCAGATTCAGCACGCCAAGATGCCGTGGATGCGCCTTGAGCAACGTGCGTCGGTATTCGACCGGATCCTTGCCCGCCGCAGCGGCCATTTCGTCGATCAACGACTCCATGACAAACCCGGTGTGGCTGTGCCCCACTGAGCGTAACCACAGCACATTGATCCCGGTCTGCGGCGAATGCAGTTCAACCTGATGATGGGCCAGACCTTTGACGTAAGGGCTGTCGGCCACGCCCTCAACCGACGTCGGGTCGATGCCGTTCTTGACCATCGTCGCCTCCATCAGTGTACCGGTCATGATCGATTGCCCGACCAGCACATGCTGCCAGCTCAACGGCATGCCATCGGTACCGAGCCCGATACGCGCCTGGTGCAGGAACATCGAACGGTAATAACCGCCGCGAATGTCATCCTCCCGCGACCACACGGTTTTCACCGGCATGCCCGCCGCTTTCGCCACCTCCACCGCTTCGGCCACAAAATCGGAGGTTGGATTGGCCCGACGACCAAAACCGCCGCCGAGGAATTCGGTGTGGATTTCCACCTGCTCGGGTTTCAGTCCGGTGATTTTCCCGGCGACCATCTGATCCAGCGTCTGAAACTGCGTACCCGTCCAGATCTCACACTTCTCTGCGCTGACTTTTACCGTGCAGTTCAACGGTTCCATCGGCGCATGGGCCAGATAAGGCACGCTGTATTGGACGTCGATCTTCTTCACCGCGTTGCTGAAGTTGCCCTTGGCATCCCCGGCCTGACTGGCCGAAGTGCCCGGTGTGGCAGCCAGTTTACGAAAGCTTTCAAGCAGTTTTTCACTGCTCAGATCCGCGTGCGGCCCCAGATCCCAATCGACCTTCAGCGCATCGCGACCGAGCTTCGCCGCCCAGTAATGGTCGGCAACCACCGCCACTCCCGTCGGCACCTGCAACACTTTATGCACGCCCGGCACCGCCAGCGCTTCGGCGCCCTCGAAGGATTTGACGCGAGCATCAAATACCGGCGCACGGGCAACCATCGCCGTCATCAACCCTTCAAACTGCACATCCATGCCGAACTTGGCGCGACCGGTGATTTTCTCCGGGGTGTCGAGGCGTTTGGTGGGTTTGCCGATGACCCTCCAGTCCTTGGCCTCTTTGAACGTGATCGACTTCGGATCGGGCACCGGCAGTTGCCCGGCCGCGTCCGCCAACTCGCCGTAAGTCGCGCGTTTTTCGCCAGCGATCACCACGCCCGACTCGGTGCGAATCGTCGAAGGCGCCACATCAAAACGCTTGGCCGCCGCTTCAACCAGCATCTGCCGTGCCGTGGCACCGGCCAGTCTATAGCGGTCGAACTCCATCCAGGTCGAGGTCGAGCCACCGGTAATCTGCATGCCGCCAAAACCGGGTAGTCCGTAATCGGCGGCCGAGGCTGGCGAGTGTTCGACGCGAATCTTCGACCAGTCGGCCTCCAGCTCTTCGGCGATCAGCATGGTCAGGCCCGTCCAGATGCCCTGCCCCATCTCCGAATGCCCAAGCAACACGGTGACGCTGTTGTCGGCGGCAATGCGCAGGAACGCATTGGGCGCAAAGACCTTGCCTTCATTCTCCGCCGCCAAAGCAAAACGATGGGCACCTGGCACGACAAACGCCACCACCAGACCGCCGCCCAACAAGGCGCTGCCCTTGAGAAAACCCCGACGCGATACGGGACTGTTCATGGTCTATCTCCCCGTCAGGTTCAACCGATCTCGGCCGCGCGTTTGACCGCTGCGCGAATTCTTGGATAAGTGCCGCAACGACAGATATTGCCGGAGAGCGCCTGATCGATATCGCTGTCGGTGGGTTTGGGGATTTTCGCCAATAGGGCTGCGGCGGACATGATCTGCCCGGACTGACAATAACCGCACTGCACCACATCGAGTTCGGCCCAGGCCTGTTGCACCGGGTGCGAACCGTCCGTGGACAGACCTTCGATGGTGAGGATTTTCTGCCCATGGGCGACGGCGGTGGCCGGGGTGATACAGGCGCGCAACGGCGCACCGTCGACATGCACGGTACAGGCGCCGCACTGCGCCATGCCGCAGCCGAATTTGGTACCGGTCAGGTGCGCGACATCACGCAGAACCCAGAGCAACGGCATGTCTGCGGGGACATCGAGCGCCTGATCCTTGCCATTGATATTCAGGGTCAGCATCGGGGATTTTCCTCAGACTCACGGTGTTCTGAAGGGGCGTCGCTGCGGCCGCGAAGCCTGCGCGCGCTTGGGCTTATCCCATTGAGCTAAGCGCAATTTGCGTTTTAGGCCAGATGCGGCGACCACCGGTCATGCATGAGTGCTCTGAATGGTGAGGGTGTCGCAGACTCTCGCTAACCCACATTTCCCCTGCGTAAACATCATTGCGTGAGCGCGTTTAAATGACACTCCGCGTTACGCCATACAGGCTACAAAACCTTGCGCCGTTACCTACGCGTACGCCAGAATCCGCCGGCTTACACGGCTGTGGGGCGGGTTGTATCGTTTCCCTGTCACTGCAAAACAGTGATCGGGTTTGGTAGCCCGCTTTAAATTGTCGTTGTTGCGACACCTTCGATGCTGTCTCTTTTTTGAGGTATAGCTTTGTATGGTGGGCATGCGTGGGGCTCATTCGTGAGCGCCGGGTTTCCCAATTTAACCGGTCTACCAACCTGCGCATGGCCGCCACCCACCGTTTGGTAGCGAGGGTGATGGCTCCCATTTTTTAAATTGGAGCTTTATCTATGTTCAAAATCACGCCAAACCCACCGCACACCGATCCAGTCCCACACGACCCCGCCCTTTGCCCGAAGAAGGTCAAAGAGGCGACTGATCGCGCCCTCGACTACTACCTCAGACCCGAAGCACTGTCGGCCCCGCCAAGCTCGCCCAAGTTTCGCCCCGTCTATCTCGTCGATCCCACGCTGGATGAAGAAACCCTGCTCGTCGAAGCCTGTGAGTCGCTGTCATACGCTCATGCCATGGCCGGTAACATCGCCGACTCGGTGGGCGGCCCGGAGCGAAAACCGCTGCTGGCGCTGCAACAGGTGATCATGTTGAACGAGCTATTGGTCAACCGATTGCTGGATAAAATGCGCCTGCCGCAGTAGGTACCACACGGTTCGCCATGCAGGGCCAGTGCATCCTGCATGGCGATCTTGAACCCGGCGTCCATACTGATCTTTGCGCACGGCATCCTCCACTCAACTGTCCGGACACCGACATGCCTGCCCCTGAATCCACCCTGTTGCAGAGCTGGCACGACAACGCCCACGCTTGGATCGAAGTGATCCGCAGCGGCGCCATCGAAAGCCGCCAGCAGGTCACCGATCAAGCGATTCTGCTGGCAATCATGGGCCGCCAACCTGCGCGCGTGCTCGACCTGGGTTGTGGCGAAGGCTGGTTATTGCGGGCACTGGCGGATCGGGGCATTGCTGCGGTGGGCGTGGATGGCGACGCGACATTGGTTGAAGCGGCGCGTTTGGCCGGTGCTTCGCCCGTGCAGGTCGCCAGCTATGAAGCGCTGGTTGAGGGCACGGTAGATATGGGTCGCGACTATGACCTGATCTGCGCCAATTTCTCTCTGTTGCATCAGGACATCATCCCGCTGCTCGCGGCGATGAACGCCTTGCTGGTGCCCGGCGGTGTGCTGGTTATCCAGACGCTGCACCCGTGGGCCGTCGCGGCGGGCGATTATCAGGACGGTTGGCGGCAAGAGACCTTCGCCGGGTTCGAAGGCCAGTGGCAGCCGATGCCGTGGTATTTCCGCACGCTGTCGAGCTGGATCAATGCGCTCGACATGGCAGGTTTCCAGTTGGCCGCACTGCAAGAACCACAGCATCCGCAAAGCCCTGTACCGCAGTCGTTGCTGATGGTGGCTGAGCGGCGCTAGTTTCAGTCACGCAGCTCCCACAGGGTTTTACAGTGCTTGCTGGATCAGCAGCGGGCCACGGAGGCGGTATTGCGCCAAAAGGCGCATCACATAGCCGACTTTCAGCAGGGTTGGCCCAATGATGGTCATGGCGTGCATCACTACCAACAGCGCGATCGGCATGTGGCCATCGTAGAGGTAGGCGCCGTAGATGCCGACCAGCAGCATGATCAGGCCGGCGACGAGGATTTTGCTCGACAGTTGCAGAACGTTCAGTGGATTTTCGAAGAAGGTGAACATGGCGTCGTACTCCTGAGCAATTCAGTGGGTACGTTGAGTACTCCAATTCTCGTGCCAGATTCTCCCCCCAATAAAATCAGAATCTTGAGACAAATAGAGTCAATTTGACACAACCATTAAAGAGTCATTTCGACGTCCAATGATGTCATTACGACTACACCGCGTACCGGTGGCGTTCATGCACATGATGCGGGATGCGGACACCCGCAAATCCCAGCGGGCGATGCAGGCCATGTACACCCTGAAAAAACTCGACATTGCCGAACTGGAACGAGCCTTTGCCGGCCAGAGCTAATACACTCGGGCGCTGGCCTGCCGGGAACGACGTCGATGAAACACGCTGCCGCGAAAAACCCTGAAAAAGCCCCGCGTTTCTGGCGCGACGAGGCCCTGCCCTTCATCGAAGCCCGGGCCATCGCCGATGGTCGCGAGGTTTGTTATGCGCGGCATTCTCATGCGCACTTCTCCATCGGGGCGATTACCGCCGGGCGCAGCACATATGCGCATGAACAGGCGCAGTTCGAAGTCGCCGCCGGCACCGTGGTGTTGATGAACCCCGGTGATGTGCACGCCTGCAATCCGATCGATGATCAGCCGTGGTCATACCTGATGCTGTACGTCGAAACGCCATGGCTAACCGATTTGCAACATCAACTGGGCTTCAGTCCCGAGCTTGAGTTTCGCCGGTTTGCGACCACTCATCTCAACGATGCCGGCCTGTTCCGCGATCTCGAGGGGTTATACGAAATTCTCGTCGACGGGCAACAGGATGTGCTGCGAAAACAGAGCGCTGCGGTCGAGTTTTTCACGAATCTGCAATTGCGCCTGAACCCGGTTGAACAGCCATCGCGCGAGCCGAATTTCAAGCTTGAACGTGCCGCCGATTACATCCGCGAACACTGCACCGATCTGCTGAGCCTCGATGACATTTGCCTCGCCGCGCAGTTGTCGCCGTCGTACCTGATCCGCGCCTTCAAGCAGCATTACGGCATGACGCCCCATGCGTTTGTGATCAACCAGCGCATCCAGTTCGCTCGCGAGCGGTTGCGCAGTGGACGGCTGATTGCCGATGTGGCGCTTGAGGCGGGGTTTGCCGATCAAGCGCACTTTCAACGGGCGTTCAAACAGCATCTGGCGGCGACGCCGGGGCAGTATCGGGGCTGACAGCAATCCCCTGTGAGGATTTCAAGGCAACAACAGATAAATCGCACTCACCACCAACAACCCCGCCATCAGCCTGTTGAACAGGCGCATCCCCGCCGGGTTGCCCAGATAGCCGCGCAAGAACGTCCCGGCATACACCCAGCAGCCCACCGACACATAGCAGATCACCAGATACACCGCCGCAAACTGCCAGACCAGCCGCGCCTCGCCATCGGCGACAAACGCGCCCATGCCGGCCACGCAGGCCAGCCAGGCTTTCGGGTTGAGCCACTGCATCACCGCACCGTAGAGCATCGAAGGTGCGCGGCCCGAGTCATCGGTATTCAACTGCCCGTTATCGCAGGCCAGCTTCCAGGCCATGAACAGCAGAAACGCCACCCCGGCGAGTTGTACGACGCGGGTCATGAATGGCCAGAGTTTGAGCACTTCATGCAGCCCCAAGCCCATCAGCACCAGCAACAGGACAAAGCCCAATGTAGCCCCAGCGACATGCCGCTGACTGGCCCGAAAGCCGAACTGCGCGCCGGAACTCAACGCCACGATGTTGACCGGGCCGGGGGTAATGGATGCGGCCAGGGCAAACGCCGCCATCGAAACAATCAGACTCATCGCACACCTGCTGCAAACCAAGGAACAAGGCGCCCACGGTAACCAGCGCCCTGACCACGGTATTGAAGAAAATGCCCCTGCGATCAATCCAGACGCGGCACCGTGAAGCGGAACTCACTGCCCTGCCCCGGCTCACTCTCGGCAACGATGCGCCCGCCATGCGCCTCGACGATGCCTTGGGTGATGTACAAACCCAGGCCTGAGCCCGTCGGATTGCCCTCTTTCACTGTCCAGTAACGGTCGAATACATGGGGCAGGTTTTCCCTGGGAATCCCCTCGCCGCTGTCACGCACGGTGAAGACAATTTCATTGCCCACCAATTTGGCATGGACGCCGACCGTGCCCAGGCGCGGGGTGAATTTGATCGCATTGCCGACCAGATTCGACAGCACTTGAAACAATCGCTCGGGGTCGGCGTGGATGCGCAGATCGGGGTCTGCCTCGAAGGAAATGCTGATGTCCTTATCCAGTGCCAAAGGTGCGAGCAATGCTTGCGCCTCTTCGAATATCTGCCCGACATCGAGTTTCTGTGGCGTGATGACGTAGCGTCCGGCGTCGATTTTCGAGGTGTCTAGCAGGTCTTCCAGCAACGTGTTCATGCGACCGGCGGCCTGTTGCATGGTGTCGATAGCCGTGGAGATTCGGCGCGAGGTGTGCGGGCCGTCGGAGCTGAAAGCCTTGTGCATCATGCCGCAGAGCATCGAGATAACCGTCATCGGGTTGCGCAGGTCGTGCGACACCACTGCGACCAGTTCATCACGGGCGCGCACTGCTTCTTGCTCACGGCGCACCTGTCGGGCCAAGTCATTTTCCAGCGCCGAACGGCGCAGATCGTTGGCGGCGAACAGATCGCCATGGCTCCACTTGGTGGAGATACCGGCCATCTCGACTTTCCAGATTTCGAACGAGGTACGCGGACGCAGCCGCAAACCAGCGTCGGAGTTTTCCAGATCCAGCGGCTTGTGAGGGTCGCCGCTCCAGTTGATGTTTTCTTTAACCTCCGGACGGAACCACAGCACGCCGTTATCCACCGGTTTTGGCAGGCTCATGGCAAGCACACCGCTGGCCACCTGTTGATAGTGCGCGGCTGGCGGGTAAACGCTGGCCAGGTGATGGCTGGCAAATACCGGCTCACCGGTGCCTTGCAGCCATTTGTGCAGCGCGCGGATTTCTTCCGGTTCCGGGCAGCTACCGTAACGGTGCAACTGATTGTCTTCGATGATGGCGATACCACCAGCGTTGGTCAGCGCCATGAGCACTTGCGGCTGGCTCGCCAAACCGTCGAAAACATTTTGCGGCGAGTCGATCATCGCCTGATTGAGCGACGCCAATGCGTCGACCTTTTCTTCACGCTGGCGGCTGAGTTCCAGCGCTTCCATCGCACTGATCTGCAGTGACAGAACCTGACCGATAGTCTGGCAAGCCATGCGCAGGTCGTGTGGAACGTGCAGCGGCTGACGGTTGCCGCAACTGATCAGACCCCACAGTTTGTCGCCTTTGAGCAACGAGATGCTCATCGATGACAGCACGCCCATGTTCTTCATGTACTGACAGTGGATCGGCGACACGCTACGCAGGGTGGCGAAGCTCAGGTCCAGGGGTGTCTGCGTATCGGGACGCAGCTTCGGCACCAGCGGCACTGGCTGATAGTCAGCGTCAGGGATGATCCGCAGCCAATTGGTGCGGTACAACTCGCGAGCCTGCTCGGGAATGTCGGAGGCCGGGAAGAACAGGCCGTTGAACACTTCCATCGACGGCGATGAGGCTTCGGCGATCACCTGGCCGTGCCCTTCCTCCTCGAAACGGTAAATCAGCACCCGGTCGTAACCGGTCATGGCCTGGATTTCCTTGACGCTGATGTCGTACAGCGCCTGCAGCGTGGTGGCTGCTTGCAAGCGCTGAAGCATCCGCCCCAGGTGGGTCGGTTTGCCGGCAACGTTGCGCGGCTGGAAGTTTTCGACGTGGATTTCCAGCTCCAGAATCAGCACGCCTTGATGGCGGTGCAGCAGACCTTCGAACGCTGTGCCATTGAGTTGGAAATGCAGCGGCGGTGCATCGAAGAATGCCGATTGCAGCAACGCTTGGCGCACGGTCTCGGCAGGCGCGTCGCCAATCAGGTGCTCCAGCGGCAGGCCGATCAGATTCTCTGGTGTGCGGGCCAGCAAGGTGTCGACGTTGGCGCTGACCTGAATGATGTTCAGTGCAGGCTCGCTCAGGGTCAGCAACAAACCGTGGGGCTGGATGGCGCCAGGGAAACGAATAGGCTCGTCGGCACAGTTGTCCAACAGTTTTTCAAAAGCTTCTTTGTCTTGCGGGCTCATGCCAGTACCTCCCGGCTATCGAGCCAGCGCTCGAAACAGCTGAATGTGTTTTGCGCCGCCAGCACAACGGCTTCGCGTTCGGCGGTGGGCATTGGGCGACTGCCCAGGTATTCAATGAACTCGCGCCAGCGGCGACCGGTGGCGGCGCCGTAAACATCAAGAAACGCTGCACCGTTTTGCGCTTCAAGGCCCAAACGGCTGGCGATTTCCCGGCGCAGAATCTGCCCGCCCAGGGTCGCACCTTCAAGCACGTACAACACGCCAAGGCTGGCGGCGCTTGAGTCGATCAGTGGCAATCGCTGGCACATCGGCAAGCTGTTCATCGCCGCCGCGCAATCCCCCAAGGCTTTCAGGTCGCTGTGCAGTGTCTGGGCTTTGAGGCGTGGTGACAGATCGAAATCGGCGGGAATCGCATCACTGTCCCGCAACGCGCTTTCCAGCGGTAAATAAAAGCCGTAATAGGCCTGCATCAGCCGTTTAAAGGCGGGCACATCAAGGGCGTCGGAGAAAAAAGGCAGACGCTTTTCCAGCGCGATATGCAACTCGGCAGTCCCGGCTCGTAGGTCTTGCAACACCGGTGGTACATAAACCTCACGGGGCTTTGCTTGCATGTAGATCGCTCTTGGTGGGGCCACTTGGGGCCAGGCGAGGGTTCGAGAAACATTGGGCGAAATCTTACACGCCAATCGCTTTTTCTGACCGCAAGGATCAATTTTTCCGCCAAAAGGGGCGCCTCAGATTGTTTCAGAGCGGTTCGGTATCCGGAAAGTTCGACCGGAATGACCAACGCCCCTGCCCGCGGTACCACGACAGCGATGGGTAAATAGTTCGCCAAGCCCTGCGACCGTTGTTGCGCAGGCAGTTGTCGACGGCAACTTCCGCGCTGTTGAAGGCGATACGCGCTTAAATCTCGCACGGGCCTTTGAGTTCGACCTGATTGCCGTCCGGATCAAAGCAGTACAGTGACAGGCCATAGCCCTCGGCACCGAAACGGGTGGCGGCTTTTTCCACGGTCAGCCCGAAAGACTGCAAATGCGCAGTCAGCGCGTCTTCATCGAACGGTTCGATGCGCAGGCAGAAGTGATCGACGTTGCGCCGCTCGGCCCCGGCCGCCCCGCCGCCCTTGCGGCCAAGTTCGCCTTGCAGGTCGACCAGGTCGATCATTGAGGTGCCGGCACGCAAGTGCACCAAACCCAGCGGTTCGTTACGTTTGACCACTTCGGCGCCGAACACCTGGCCGTAGAAGTCGATGCTGCGTTGCAGGTCCGCAACGCGCAGCACGATGTGATCGATGTGTTGGATGACGAACGGTTGCATGGGTTTGATTCCTCACATTCAGCGACCCGGTGATTGTGGTGCAAATATAAAAAAATTCACTGTCGATTTTTCGGTGGAGCCATCGACAAACTGGTTTTACTCTCACGCCATGAACATACTAACCACTGTCCTGCCGCCCCACGCCGAGATGGTTCGCGCCATGCTCGAACGCGACACTGCTTATGAAGGCGTGTTCTTCACGGCCGTGAAAACCACCGGTATCTTCTGCCGCCCCAGTTGCACGGCGCGCAAGCCGAAACCTGAAAACGTCGAATTCTTCGCCCACGCCGACGAGTGCATGTCCGCCGGTTATCGCGCCTGTCTGCGCTGCAAACCGCTGGACGCGGCGGCCATTGCGCCGGACTGGGTGCAAAGCTTGCTCAAAGCCGTGGATGCCGATCCGGAGGTGCGCTGGAGCGATGCGCAACTGCTCGCCGAAGGCATCGAGCCGCTGAAATTGCGGCGCTGGTTCAAGCAGCATTTCGGTATGACCTTCCATGCGTGGCTGCGCACCCGCCGACTCGGCATGGCGCTGGGCGGCATCAAGCAAGGCACCTCCATCGACCACGCGGCGTTCGACTCCGGCTATGAATCGCTGAGCGGTTTTCGTGATGCGTTCCAGAAGTCGTTCCACATCACTCCCGGTCGCGCGGCCAACAGCGAGCCGTTGCTGTTCACACGCCTGACCACACCGCTGGGGCCGATGATTGCCATGGCTGAGCGCCGTGGGCTGGTGTTGCTGGAGTTTCTTGATCGGCCAGCGCTGACGCGGGAAGTCGAAGAGTTGCAGAGTCGATATGGCTATGCGGTCGCACCGGGGCACAACGCGCCGCTACAGCAAATCGAACAACAACTGGCCGACTACTTTGCAGGCAACCTCAGCACGTTCAGCGTACCGTTGCACCTGCCCGGCAGCGAGTTCGCCCGGCAGGTCTGGTCGGCACTGCTGCAAATCCCCTACGGCCACACCACCACCTACGGCGCGATTGCTGCCGGTTTGGGCAAACCCGGCGCCAGTCGCGCGGTCGGCCTGGCCAATGGGCACAACCGTCTGGCCATTGTGGTGCCTTGTCATCGGGTGATCGGCGCGGATGGCTCGCTCACCGGGTATGGTGGCGGGCAGCCACGCAAAGCCTTTCTGCTGAGGCTCGAAAACGCGGCGCTACAACTCAAGCAACCTTTGCTTTTCTAACGATTCGACACCGTCAGCAAAAGGGATTTCGATGAACACGCTCGCCACTCGGTTTCACCAGTTGCACCAGCAAGATCTGTTGATTCTGGCCAACGTCGCCGACGCCACGGGTGCGCGACTGGTCGAACATCTGGGTGGCAGAGCCGTTGCTACCAGCAGCGCTGCGGTCGCTTGGGCTCATGGCTACCCGGACGGCAACGCCCTGCCCCTTGAGCGTCTGGTTGCAACAGTGCAATCCATCGCTCGGGTGATCAGCGTGCCGTTGACCGTGGACGTCGAGGCCGGCTACTCCGATGACTTGGGGCGGGTGGCTGAAGTGCTTGATGCGGTGATAGCCGCCGGCGCCGTCGGGATCAATATCGAGGACGGTTCCGCCGACCCGGAACTGCTGGCGCGCAAGATTGAACGGGCGCGACAGGTCGCCAAAAAACGCGATGTGAAGTTGTTCATCAATGCCCGCACCGACGTTTATCTCAAAGGCTTGGTACCGGCTGACGAGCGCGTCACCGAAACCTTGCGCCGCGCCGCGCTGTATCAATCCGCGGGCGCCGACGGCCTGTTTGCTGCGGGTGTCACGGCCGCCTATGAAATCGACGCCATCTGCCAGGGCACGACACTGCCGGTCAACGTACTGGGCTTCGCCAGCCTGCCCCCACCTGAGACGCTGCAAGTGCTGGGGGTGCGCCGTTTGAGCGCCGGCTCCGGGATCGCCGAATTCCTTTACGGCGCGATGGGCGGGCTGGTGAACAGTTTCCTCGCCACCGGCAAACTCGATACCCACGACCTGAAGGCGTTCACCTATGGCGAAGTCAATGACTTGCTGAAATAGCATGGCGTCGACCTATCAAGCGGCCAGTGATTTTCTGGCCGCACTCGACACCGACTGGCAACTGCACATCGCCGCTGTCGGGCCTTGCCTGCATCAACCGCATCCAGCGCGGGATCCCTACGAATCGCTGGTGCGCTCGATTGCCTATCAGCAACTGCATGCCAAGGCCGGGGATGCGATTGTCGGGCGATTGGTCGGGTTGTTTCCCGGGCAATCGTTTCCTCGACCTGAGCAGATGCTTGCGACCGATTTTGATCGCATCCGTGGCTGCGGGTTTTCGGCGGGCAAGATTGCGACGATTCAGGGCATCGCCCAAGCCACGCTGGACGGCGTGGTGCCGGATTACGCCACGGCGTTGGCGATGGATGATGAAGCGCTGATCGAGCGGCTGGTCAGCCTGCGCGGGGTCGGGCGCTGGACGGTGGAGATGCTGCTGATCTACAGTCTGGAACGGATGGACATTTTGCCGGCGGACGACTTTGGTGTGCGTGAGGGGTATCGACGTTTGAAGAGGTTGGAGGTGCAGCCAACACGCAAGCAGATGGTTGAGATTGGGTTGAACTGGCGTCCGTTTCGGACGGTGGCCGCGTGGTATTTGTGGCGGGTGCCCAAATCGTAGACTGCGTTATCGTTCTTCGCGAGCAAGCCCGCTCCCACATTTGAAATGCAGTTCCCTGTGGGAGCGAGCCTGCTCGCGAAGGCGTCAGTCGATTTACAGGCCAGACTTCAAACGGCTGAATGCCCGAATCAACGCCCGATTGAACGCCTTGCCATTGTCATTCTTGCTGTACAGCGAAGCCCGGACCTGGGCAGACGGATACGTCCCCGGATCATGACGAATCGCCGCATCGACCAATCCATCGGCCGCAGTAATCGCATTGGCGTAGTGAATGGTGTCGGTGATCGGCGCAATCACCTCGGGGGTCATCAAGTAGTCCATCAACGCGAGCCCGGCCTGCGGATGCGGCGCATCCTTGGGAATGACCATGGCGTCGAACCAGATCAGTGTGCCCTGTTTCGGTATCCGGTAACTCAGCGTAAACGGCTTGTTGGCTGCCTGCGCCTGCCCCGCGGCGATGGCGACGTTGCCGTTCCATGACATCGCCACACAGGTGTTGCCATTGGCCAGGTCGCTGATGTTCAGGTCATTGTCGAAGTAACGAATGTGCGGGCGGATCTTCGCCAGTTGCTGCTCGGCCAATTTCAAGTCATCGAGATTCTGCCGGTTGATGTCCAGCCCCATGTACTTCATGACGGCGGCGAACACTTCGTTGGGATCGTTGAGCAGACTGACCCCGCAATCGGCGAATTTCGACACCACCGCAGGATCGAACAGCATGGCCCAACTGTCTGTCGGCGCATCGGGCAGACGCTGTTTGATCGCCTCTTCCTGATAACCCACACCGGTGGTGCCCCAAGCGTAGATCCCTGCATAACGATTGCCCGGATCGAACACCGCCATGTGCTGGCGAAACTCCTCACCCACTCCGGCGAAATGCGGCACTCGGGCCTTGTCCAGCGGCTGTATCGCGCCGCTCCGGATGGCCCGCGACAAGTGCTGGCCGGCGGTCAATACCAGGTCATAACCGCTGCGTCCGGTGAGCAGTTTGGTTTCGACGGTTTCCAGCGAATCAAAGTGATCGGCCACCACACGAATGCCGGTTTTCGCCTCAAAATTCTTCAACGTATCCGGGGCCAGGTATTCGCCCCAGATGTACAGATTAACCACCGGTTTGGCGGTGTCGGCGGCCTGCACACACAGGGGTGCAAGCACCAGCATTAACGCTTGAGTCAGTTTGTGCAGGCCCATGCTCAGGCTCCTTTTTTCAGGACGGCGTATTGCGGCATGGTGATGCACGCGACGTTGCCGCCGCCGAGGAGGATTTCCCGGGAGTTTTCGATGCCGACGATTTTGTGCTGCGGGAACAATTCGGCCAGCGTCGCCAGCGCCACTTGATCGTTACGATCACCGAACAGCGGCACCACGATCGAGCTATTGCCAGCGTAATAGTTGATGTACGACGCACAGATTTTCGTGCCAGCCTGACGGGTGTGGGTACTGTCCTGCTGATCGAGACCCTCGGCCTCTTCGGCGGTCCATTCGAGCACGTCCGGTTGCGGCAGTTTGTGCACGATCAACTCACGGCCACGGCTGTCGCGGGTGCTGCGCAGGATATCGTAGGCTTCCTGGTAGATTTCCCACTGCGGATCGTCACGGTTGTCGGTCCACTGCAAGACCACTTCGCCGGGACGAACGAAACAGGCGAGGTCGTCGACATGGCCATCGGTTTCATCGAACTTGCACCCGCGTGGCAGCCATATCACCTGTTCGGCACCGAGGTAATCGGTCAGGCGCCGGGTGACTTCGTCCTTGCCCAGATGCTGGTTGCGATTGCGGTTGAGCAGACACTGTTCGGTGGTGAGGATGCTGCCCTGGCCGTCGCTCTGAATCCCGCCGAGCTCGGCAATCAACGGCGCGCGGTAGCGGTCGAAACGCTCGATCTCAAGGATCTTGCTGGCGATCTGGTCGTCTTTGTCCCACGGGTAATACAGCCCGCCGTCGAGTCCGCCATAGGCATTGAATTCGAAATCGACGCCGCGCACTTCGCCACTCTGATCATTGACCACAAAACACGGGCCACTGTCGCGGAACCAGGTGTCGTTGCAGGTCATCTCGACCACGCGCACCTGGGGTGGCAACTGGCGGCGGGCGGTGGCGAATTGCGCGGCGCTGGCACACACGGTGACTGGCTCGCTGTGGGAGATGGCGGTGACGATCTGCACCCAGACTTTCTGCGCAGGCTTGGCGCCGTTGCGCCAGACATCGGTGCGCTCCGGCCAGCCGAGCCAGCAGCCGGACTTGGCTTCGAATTCGCCAGGCAGACGGAAGCCGTCGTGTTTGGGGGTGGAATCGAGCAAACGTGCCATGGTCAAACCTCGTCTTCGGGATGGGAATGACCACAGGCTAAGGTCGCAGGGCGTGGGCCCGCCAACGATGATTATTGCGGAACAGTTGAATTCAACTCATCAATCGGCCAGTTGATCGTTGAACCATTCCAGCATCTGCGCCACAGCCGGACGCTCCAGCCGCAAGCGCTCGCAAACCAGCGCGTATTGGCCCAGGGCCGTCATGCTCGATGTGAAGGGCCGCACCAGTCGGCCACTCTGCAAATCTTCCTGCGCGGTGAGGTTGTCGCCCATCGCCACGCCCTGCCCTTGCGCGGCGGCCTCCAGCGCCAACCCGGCATGGGCGAAATACAGCTGACGCTCCGGGCGCTGATCGCCGGCGTGGCTGGTCAGCCATGCGGTCCAGGTCTTGCCGTCCTGGTCGTCGTGCAACAAGCAGTGGCGCGTCAGGTCCTTGGGCGTTTTCAGACTGCCCTGATTGAACAGACCAGGGCTGCACACCGGGAAGAATTGCAGGTCGGGCAAAGGCCGGACGAAGTAGGCGCTGCTGTCCACCGGACCAGTGCCGTAAGTGATCGCCAGGTCGATGTCCTCGCCCGGTGCACTCGCGTCGATGGGTTGTTCATAGAGGTGCAAAGTGATGTGCGGGTAGCGCGCATAGAAATCGGTGAGGCGACTCATCAGCCACTTTTGCGCAAGTTCGGCCGTCACCGCCAGACGCAACACGGCGAGCGAGGACGGGTCACGCAGTTCGTCGCAAGCGTCGCCGATCAGTTCGAAGGCCTGCTGCAGGCTTTGCATCAGGCGTCCGGCAGCGATGGTCGGACGAATCTGTCGGCCTTCGCGGATAAACAGCGACACGCCGAACTGTTCTTCGAGCTGGCGAATCTGGTGGCTGACGGCGCTGTCGGTGACACACAACTCCGCCGCCGCTCGACCGAAATGCGCGTGGCGGGCGGCGCATTCAAACGTGCGCAGGGCGGCCAATGAGGGAAGTCGTCGCATGGAAATAGATCCGTTTTTTGTGGGCCATGCTGACCGGCAGCGCGGGTGCTCTGAAAACCAAGCACCCGCAGACGCTTAATGCGCCCCGTCCAGCCCCGCCAGCAATGCGCCGTCACGGCTGTAGATGTCGGGCGAATAGCGAACGTGACCTGCGCTGTCGACTTGCACCGTCCAGTAGGTCATCAGGATCGGCACCGGCGCCGCCAAGCGAAATTCATGGGTGGTGCCCGTGGCGAGCAAGGTTTCGGTGCGGGCCCTTTCTGCCGGGGTGAGCAGCAAATCGCGCAGTTGCATTGGGTGCTCGACCCGCACACAGCCGGAGCTGAACGCTCGCGGCCCCTTGTCAAACAGCGCCTTGCTCGGCGTGTCGTGCAGGTATACCGAGAACGGGTTGGGGAAGCGGATGACCATCTGCCCCAGCGGGTTGCGCGGCCCGGCGTCCTGACGCAGCAGAATATTGCCGGGGTTATCCCAGTCGATGTCGGCTGCCGCCAAGGGCTGACCGTTGGCGTCGAGCACTTGCAGGTTCTGGCGGCTGAGGAAGGTCTGGTCCTTGCGAATCGCCGGCAGTTTGTCTTCCTTCCAGATGGTCGGCGGCACGGTCCAGGTCGGGTTCAGGGTCAGGCGCGTGACACGGGACTTGAGCAGCGGTGTCTGGCGTTCGGCGCGACCGACCTGCGTGCGGGTCTGCCACACGGGTTTGCCGCCCTGATACAGCGTCAGTTCGGCAGCGGCGACGTTGACCAGCAGGCCATTGGGCTCCAAGTCTTGCGCCAGCCAACGGAACCGTTCGAGGTTGACCCGCAATTGGTCGCGGCGGGCCAGCGGGCTGATATTGAGTTCGGCAATTGTCCCCGGCCCGACCACACCATCAGCCTGCAACGAATGACGGGTCTGAAAGTTTTTCACCGCCTCCACCAGCACAGCATCGTAGGCATTGCTGGGGGTGGCGATGTAGTCGGCCAGATAACCCTCGCTGTAGAGACGCAGCGCCAGATCCGGCACACGCTTGTCTTCCATGGCCGGGCGCAGCAGCGGTCCGCTGCCGACTGACTGCCATCGTGGCAAGGCTTTGAGCCGTTGCGCGGCGTAGAGCTGACGCAGGTTCTGGTACTGCGCCAGATGCGGACGTGCGAGGTCGAACGCTGCGCGAAGGTCATGCATGCCTGGCACCGCGATTGCGAGCAATTCAGTCTGACGGTCGCGCGGCGTATCGTCGGCACGCCAGAGCGGCTCGAAATGAGATTGCAGCAGTCGACCGAAATGCAGGTCCTGCAGGGCTTGCAGGTAATAGCGGCTGATGTCGATATCGGCGCATAACTCGCCTTCCTGGGGCGGGGTCATCGCGACCGGGTAGCGGTTCGGGTTGAGACCGTCGTCGGCCAACAACTGCAATTGCCCGTGCAAGGCCTGCAACCGCCCGGACTCACTGGCCCACACCGGCATCCAGTCCTGCTGCTGATAAAAGGCTTTGAGTTGCTCCAGCGCAGGGCCGTTGAGGTGCGCGGCGATGGCCGGGCATGCGTGTGGCAGACCGATCAGCACAGCCTCCAAGGGGCTATGCGGCTCGACGGGCATTTCGGCCGGCGGCGTGGGCAGCGTCTGCAAGGGCGGCAACGAATCATCGGCACAAGCGACAAACGGCGCAGCGAGCAAACAAATGCTCAAGTAGCATGCGTACTTTTTGAACAACTGCTTTACTCCAATCCATGGCCATCTTGATGATGGCCAACCTTACATCAGGTGCGCTGAACAGTCAGGCCCGATCTGCGGGCTTGCAGGTTATGACTGGGAGTCAGGAGCCAAAGTGCCAAACAAGTAGCCAGTGAGGACACTTTATAAATGTTGACGTTTTTGCGCCGACTTCTGCTGACCAGCGCGACCCTTGTCGCCGTGGCCAGCCCAGCTTTCGCCGCCGGCAAACCATCGCCGGTTCTCTTTACCAGCCTCGCGCACGCCGCACCAGAACTCAATCCCCAAGCGCTGAAAGGTGCCTTGAGCGCCATGCAATGCGCGGTCAACAACGGTGCGAAGCCGTCTCGCCACCTTGCAATCATTGATTATTCGCAACCGTCCACCGCGCGTCGACTGTGGATTTTCGATCTGACCCGGAAAAAACTGGTGCTGCGCGACCTGGTCGCCCATGGCTCCAACTCCGGGGAAAACTTCGCCACGCAGTTCTCCAATCGCGAAGGCAGTTATCAATCCAGCCTGGGCCTGTTCCGCACTCAGGAAAGCTACGAAGGCACACACGGGTACTCGTTGCGCATGGACGGACTGGAACCGGGTTTCAATGACATGGCCCGCGATCGCGCGATCGTGATCCACGCCGCCGATTACGTGAATCCGTTGTGGAGCAAGCGTCAGGGCCGCATCGGTCGCAGCCAGGGTTGCCCGGCAGTGCGACCACAGATTGCCAAGCAGGTGATCGATAAACTCAAGAACGGCCAGTTCATGTTCTCGTGGTACCCGGATCAGCGTTGGCTGAAAAAGTCGCCGTACCTCAATTGTCAGCCGCAGCAGGTGGCGAGCATCCTCAATACTCACGCCAGCTAATCCGAACACACAAATCCCCTGTGGGAGCCCGCCTGCTAGCGATGAGGGCATGACATTCAACATTAATGCTGAATGATCCACCGCAATCGCCAACGGGCTGGCGCCCACAGGGTCGTATTCAGTCAGATAAAATTTCTTCGTCTTCCTTTCATTACAACTTTGTCATTCAGTTGTCGGTTTGCCGTGCGGATCGCTCGGTAGCCTGACGTTGTTCCGGCGCCAATGCCGATCAACTTCAACCACTGAGTGACTCATCATGAAAACCCTGATCCTCGCCTTCTCCGCCCTCCTCGCCACCGGTTCGGTGTTCGCCGCCGACATGCCTGACGCCGCAGTGATTCATGACAAAACCGGCTTCTTCGTGCATCTGGATGTCGACAAAGTTCTGTCCAGCACCGATATTTCACAGGCCTGCGGGGTAATTCCGGCGCAACTGAATTACCTCGACCATCAGGGCCGTGAACATGTGCTGGACTATCAAGTACAAGGCAGCGGCTGCACCAACGACAATTGAGACGGATCACCCATGAATATTCTGGTTGTCGAAGACGAACCCAAGGCCGGCAATTATCTGCTCAACGGTTTGCAGGAACTGGGCTACAGCGTGAGCCTGGCCCGAGATGGCGCCGACGGTCTGCACCTGGCGCTGGAACACAGCTTCGACGTGATCGTGCTCGATGTGATGATGCCGAAAATGGATGGCTGGGAAGTCCTGCGCCGGCTGCGCAAGGAAGCCGACACGCCGGTGCTGTTCCTCACCGCCCGCGATGACATTGCCGACCGGGTCAAAGGCCTCGAACTGGGCGCTGACGACTACCTGATAAAGCCGTTTTCTTTCGCCGAACTGGTAGCGCGTTTGCGCACCCTGACCCGGCGCGGGCCGATTCATGAAGACGAACAACTGCAAGTCGCCGACCTGCAGATCGATGTACTCAAACGCCGCGTCAACCGCGCCGGAGTACGGATCACCCTGACCAACAAGGAATTCGCCCTGTTGCAACTGTTCGCCACCCACACCGGGCAAGTGCTGGCGCGCTCGCTGATCGCTTCGCGGGTGTGGGACATGAATTTCGACAGCGACACCAACGTGGTCGACGTCGCCGTGCGCCGCTTGCGGGCGAAGATCGACGACCCGTTCCAGCTCAAACTGATCCACAGCGTGCGCGGGATCGGCTATCGCTTCGATACCCAGCCATGAGCATCAATCGCCCACACTCCCTGACCCTGCGCCTGGCGCTGGCGTTCGCCCTGCTCGCCTTTGCCTCACTCGCCGGGCTCGGCGCGGCGCTGTACAGCGAGCTTGAAGAACAACTCATCCGACGGGACGACACGGCGCTGGTCAGTCGGGTCGATCAGTTGCGCAGTTTTCTCAACGACAGCAACACCCTTGAGCTGATCAAGCACAAACCGGCGCTGTTCCAGAACATGCTCGGCAACCACGAAGCGCTGCTGACCATCGGTGCGCCGGGCCAACCGCCGCTGTTGGTTGTCAATCCCGGCAACCTGGCCACGCCAAATTTGCCGGCGGTGCCGATTGACCGGCCGCTGTCGCTGAACGATGTGCAGCATCTGCCCGACGTCAACGGCGTGCCGTTTTCGGCCGTGGCGGCAAGCATCGATTCCGGCGAACTGGGCAGTCTGCAAGTACAGTCCGGGCGCCTGATGAGCGAGCGCACGGCGATGCTCGCCAATTATCGTTTGAGTGTTTATGGCTTCGCGTCGCTGGCGGCGTTGATGTTGGCGGTGATTGGTTGCTTGCTGGTGTATCGCGGGCTGTTGCCGTTGCGGCGCTTGGCGAACCACGCCCACGGCATCGGTGTCGGCAACCTCGGTGAACGCCTCGACAGCCATGGTGCACCGCGAGAGTTGCAGCCGATGATCGAGGCGTTCAACGCCATGCTCGACCGCCTCGCCACAGGTTTTGCGCAGTTGAGCCAGGTGTCCACCGACATGGCCCATGAACTGCGTACCCCGATCAATAACCTGCTCGGCGAGACCCAAGTTGCCCTGCACCAGAATCGCAGCATCGAGGCGTATCAGCAGTTGCTCGCCTCCAATGTCGAGGAGCTTGAGCGGCTGACCCGCATGCTCGACAACATGCTGTTTCTGGCCCGCACCGATCCGGCCAGTGCCTTGAATCAACGTCAGGAGCTGGACGCGGCCGATGAGGTGCAACGCATCGCCGATTACTTTGAAGGCTTGGCGGCGGATGTCGGCGTGTGCATCGAGGCGCGAGGCAGCGGCGTGATCTGGGGCGAGCCGATGTTGCTGCGCCGGGCACTGGCCAATCTGTGCGCCAATGCAATCAAGTACGGCGCAGCAGATTCGACGGTGCAGGTCGAGGCGTTTGCCGAGGCTGAAGGCAGCTATGTGCGGGTGCGCAACCAGGGCGCGACGATTGCGCCGCAACATCTGGCGCGACTGTTCGAACGCTTCTACCGCATCGACCCGTCTCGCGAGCGCTCGGCGCACTCGAATGGGCTAGGCCTTTCGATCGTCGCGACGATCATGCAGTTGCATCACGGTCGTTACGCTGTGAGCAGCGTCGATGGCGAGACGTGCTTCGAACTGTTTTTCCCCGCCCGCCAATTCCGGGACTGATCCACCGCCAGCGATGGCGGTGGATCAGTCACCTGAGATTTTGACTGTGCCGACGCTATCGCGAGCAGGCTCGCTCCTGCAGTTGATCTGCGCTCGGCTGATGATCAGGGCAATGACCATCAGGGCCGTGGCGACGCCGAAGGTCATGTGCAACCCAGTGGCGATAACGGCAGCAGGGGCTTGGGTCGGATCGCCGGTGGCCACGGCAAACACCGCCCCCATCGCAGCCGCCCCGGTGATCAATCCCAGATTGCGCGCCAACCCGAGCAGTGCCGACACCACGCCGCGCTGATCCTGGCTGACCCCAGCCATCAACCCGGTATTGTTGGCTGCCTGGAACAACGCGTAACTGCCGGCGATCACCGCCATCGGCAGCAAATACGCAGACAGACCGAAGCTCATCGGCAACAGCGCTAACAGGCTGCAACCGCAGGCCATTCCAAGCAACGCGCCGGGCACCACTCTCCGTGCGCCGAAACGATCCACCAACCGGCCAGCCGGCACGCCGCCGAACGCCGCCAACAACGGCCCGACCGACAACGCCAGTCCGACCACCGTACTGGTGAGGCCCAACCCACGGCTCAGGTAAAACGGCCCGACCACCAACGTGGTCATCATTACCGTCGTCACCAGTAACGTCAGCGCCAGACTGCCACTCAGACGCAGGTCGGCGAACAGTGACAAGCGAATCAGCGGTGCGTTGGTCTTCATCTCGACCGCAATGAACAATCCCGCGCCGCACAGGCTGATCAGCAGCAACGCCAGGGTGAACCCGTCAAGGGTCATCGCCAACGCATAGGCCGCCAGCGTCAGCATCAATAACCCGGTGCCGAAATAATCAAACGCAATATTCACCCGCACTGGCCGATCCGCCGGCAGATAGCGATACACCAGCCACGCATTGAGCAAGCCCAACGGCACGTTGAGCAGAAAAATCGACTGCCAGCCGGCATGCGTCATCAACAATCCGCCCAGCGACGGGCCGAGGCTGGTGCCGGTCGCCGACATCGTCGCCAACAATCCCATCGCACTGCCCGCCCGAGACTTGGGCACTGCATCGGCCACCAGCGCCATCGTCAACGCGAACATGATCGCCGCGCCAAGGCCTTGCACCGCCCGTGCGCCGATCAGCCAACCCAGTCCCGAGGCCAGCGCGCAGGCCAACGAGGCGGCAGTAAAAATGCCGATGCCGATCAACAGCAAACGCCGCCGCCCGAAGCCATCCCCTAAACGCCCGACACTGACAATCACCGTGGTGATCGCCAGCAAGTAAGCCAGAACGATCCACTGCACCTGTGGAAACGTCGCCTCAAACGCCGCCGCCAGAATCGGCAACCCGGCGTTGGCAATGCTGGTGTCCAGCGACGGCATCAACATCGACAGCGCCAGACTGGTCAGGGCCCAGCGGGCTGTGGTGTTCAGGGGTGGTCGAGGCATGGCGCATTCACTGTGCAACGTTAATGTGTCGTAGCCTGAGCCTCGACAACACAAGGCGCAAGACGCATGCTTTGCACTTAATACATGCACGGAACGCCATGTCATGACTGCACCGGATCTGAACCTGCTGATCACCCTCGACGTGCTGCTGCGTGAAGGCAGTGTCGCCCGCGCCGCCAAATGTCTGCGCCTGAGCCCGTCGGCCATGAGCCGTGCTCTGGCCCGTCTGCGCGAAACCACCGGCGATCCGTTGCTGGTACGCGCTGGTCGTGGCCTGGTGCCGACCCCGCGCGCGCTGGAGTTGCGCGAGCGAGTCAGTCATCTGGTGCAGGAGGCCGAGGCGGTTTTGCGTCCCGCCGAAGTGCTTGATCCCGGCCAGTTGCAACGCACCTTCACCTTGCGCAACACCGATGGCTTTGTCGAAACCTTTGCCGCCGCCCTGCTCGCCCGCATCGCGCAAGAAGCGCCGGGCGTACGCCTGCGTTTTGTGCAGAAAGCCGACAAGGACAGCACACCGCTGCGCGAAGGCCGGGTGGATCTGGAGACTGGTGTGGTCGACGACAGCACCGACCCGACGCTGCACAGCCGTATCCTGTTTGAGGATCGCTGGATCGGGGTGGTACGTCAGGGGCACCCCTTGAGTTCGGGCAAGATCAGCGCCAAGCGCTTTGCCGGCGGCCAGCACATTCTCATTTCACGACGCGGGCGCAGCAGCGGCCCGGTCGATGACGCGTTACTCGCCTTGGGCCTGACGCGGGACATTGTCACTTCATTCGGCGGATTTTCAGCGGCACTGACACTGGTACGTGAATCAGACCTGACTGCCACCGTGCCGGAACGTCACACCAGCAAACTGCGCACCGGCCTGCACAGTTTTGCCTTGCCCTTCCAGATGCCGCCAATCAGTGTGTCCATGCTCTGGCATCCGCGCATGGACGCCGACCCGGCGCATCGCTGGTTGCGCAACTGCGTGCGGGAAGTCTGTGCCTAACGCGCATCGCCGCCGGAGGGTTTATAGAACAGGAATTTTTTCGTCTCGGCGGTTTTCCGGTATTCCTTGGCCCAACCCGGGTGCACGTTGCGGTCGTGGAAATACAACGCGCCGTGGGTGCGATCCTTGAGCTGACGGTTCAACGCCTTGCCGGCAATTTCCTTTGCCAGCGCGTATTCGGCGTCTTCCTTGACCTGATCCGGCTTGCCATCGCACCACCAGGAAAACTGGCAGGTTTTGGCTTCCGAACCCTGTTTCACCACGGCGCAAACTGTGCCCGGAAAACCTTCATGGCCAAGACGATTCATCACCACGCTGGCCACGGCTTCCATCTCCGGGGTGTCCCTGCCCTTGGCTTCCCAGTAAATACTGCGCGCCAGGCACGTGATCGGATCATCCAGCGGCGCAGCGCCGGCCGGGTCCACCGCCTGAACTTCGGTTGGGGTGATCGCTTCGGATTTTGGCGCCGGAGCAGCGCTGACTTTGTCCGCGGCTTTCTCTTCCAGCACTTGGGCTTTCTCTTCGGCCTTGGCCTGGATCGGCGCCTGATCGGTGGCCATTGCAACGTTGGCTAACAGGGTTAACGCGAAGCAGCCAATCAACCATTTCAATCCCATGTCAGTTCTTCCGGCAGGGCCCGAGTCGGGCAAGGTGTTACGCAGGGGAGACCCCCGTTTTCCGGGGCCTTGGCTGAGTGTAGACGGCAAAATCGCGGGTAACGTTCCGCTGAAAAAACCACCGAATGAAGAAAAAGACATTGCACCCACCGGGGGCGTTTCGCGCATCATGGGCGCATTCAGCTCAAGGGAGATTTCCATGCGCTTCATGCCATCCGCTTTACGCGTTGCCGCGTTGACCGCAGGCATGGCCTTTGCCGCCTCGGCCATGGCCACCGACGAGTCGCAACTGATCGAGTCGATCAATAAATACCGCAGCGAACCGCAACGTTGCGGTGCTCAGGCCTCCAGCGAACTGCCACCGCTGTCGAGCGATCCGCGCCTGATTCTGCCCGCCGGTGGCGCCGTCGATTTGCAACAGGCCATGGTCCGCGCCAGTTACCCGATGAACAAAGTTCAGGCGATCACCCTCAACGGCCCACGGGATGCGGCGTCGGCAATGAAGGCGATTCAGGAGAGTTTCTGTCAGGTGGTGCTCGATCCACAGTTCGTCGATGTCGGCGTCAGCCGCGCGGATCGCGATTGGCGAATTGTACTGGCGCGGCCATTGTTGTCGGCCAAACTTGGCGATGCGCAAAGTGAGGGCCAGAAACTGCTTGAGCAGCTCAATGTCGCTCGCAGTCAGCCACGCCAGTGCGGCGGCCAGGCCTTTAGCGCTGCCGCCCCACTGGCCTGGAACGCAACCCTGGGCACCGTATCCCAGGACCACAGTCGCGACATGGCCAACAACAATTACTTCGATCACAAGGACCGCGACGGCCGCACCCCGGGCGACCGCGCCGAACTCGCGGGTTACAACGGTCAACTGGTCGGTGAAAACATCGCCGCCGGCCAGGACACCGTGCGCAAAGTCGTCGACGGCTGGCTCGCCAGCCCCGGCCATTGCGCCAACCTGATGAACCCGCAATACAAGGAACTCGGCGCAGCCTACGCGACCGACCCGAAAAGCGACGCGGGCATCTACTGGACCACGATGTTTGGTGCTCAATAGCAACGCAGATTAAATGTGGGCTTGCTCACGAAGAGGCCGGCACATCCAGCATCGATGGTGCCTGACCTGACGTCTTCGCGAGCAAGCCCGCTCCCACAGTAGGTCGTCGCTGGATGGAGGATCTGTGTCTGGCCATATCCGTAGGTCAAACCCAGATTGCATCCCATAGCGGGTAGTCACCAAGCTTTTCTACCAGCCCCGCCCTTAAGGGATTGGCGACTACATAGCGGGCCAGCTTCACTAAATCCTCCTCCCGTCGCAGCGCATGATCATGGAAGCTTGGCTGCCAAAGACTCCCCGTTCTGCCGGTCGCCTTGTTGATTGAACGAGTACTTAAGGATTTGGCCTGGCACATCAATTGGGCCAATGTTCCTTTTTGCAACTGGATCAGCCAGTGGAAATGGTCCGGCATGACCACCCACGCCAATGTTTCAGCAAAGCCCTCCTCTTGTGCTCGTCTGAACTGGTTCACGGTCAATCGGCCGACCCTGTAATCCTTGAACACCGGCTCACGTCCCAAAGTACTGGCGGTTAGAAGGTAGATTCGGTTGTTTTCGCAATAACGGCCGGTTCGCAGGCGATGTGACGAGAATCGTTGGGGCATTCCTTTGCCTTATTGATGATTTGAGTTCAGAAAAGGCTAGAACAGCGATCACAACACGCAGGTCATGTTTTTTCGCAGAATGTGTCTGCACCGCAGATTCAAGGTGGGAGTGGGCTTGCTCACGAAGCGGCCGGCGCATCCAGCATCGATGGTGCCTGACCTGATGCCTTCGCGAGCAAGCCCGCTCCCACAGGGGATGGGTGGGAGGATGAGATTTGCGGCTGACCACGATTCAAGGTGGGAGTGGGCTTGCTCACGAAGAGGCCGGCACATCCAGCATCGATGGTGCCTGACCTGATGCCTTCGCGAGCAAGCCCGCTCCCACAGGGGATGGGTGGGTGGATGAGATTTGCGGCTGACCACGATTCAAGGTGGGAGTGGGCTTGCTCACGAAG
>NZ_JAIHLQ010000063.1 GCF_019733355.1 Pseudomonas baetica
CCTGTGGGAGCTGGCTTGCCAGCGATGGGGCCCGAACAGGCAACACCTGAGCGATGCCCCACGCCAGTTCGAAAACCAGGAAAACCAACAATATCGAACTGGCGCCATGGACCAGGGCATACCCCTGCCAAGCCGCAAACAGAAACCGCGCCACCGCGTCATAACGCCCATAAAGCGCCTGCGGATCACGAATCCGCAGCACCGCCCACACACAAACCACCGAACCCAAAAGATTCGCCATCAACATATGCATCGGCGCAAACGCCGCAAGCTCTCCGGGCAGATCCAGCGCCTGACTCAACGCCGTCAAAACCCCATGCAACGCCGTAAAACTCCATGGCGTGGCAAACGCCGCCGTGACAATCAGGTCATACCAGGCACTGCCGCGCACCACGTTTCGATACTGGGTTGAAGTCCACATCATCCATGCTCCAGAAATTTGAGGAGCAAGCACGGTAAAGCCTGGAGTATGCTCCAGGGTCAAGCCCTCTTCAGAGCAACACCATGCGTATCGGTGAATTAGCCGTGGCCAGCGCCGTCAGCCGCGACACCCTGCGTTTCTACGAGCAGCGCGGATTGATTGCGGCGCAACGCAGTGCCAACGGTTATCGCGACTATCCGCCGGAAATGGTGCAACTGGTGCTCTACATCAAGACTGCGCAACGGCTGGGTTTTACTCTCGGCGAAATCGGCAACAGCGTTACCGCCTTGTGGAAGGCACCTGATCCGGAAAATGCCGTGGCGCAATTGCTGCGCGACAAACTGCAACTGATCGAAACCCGTATGAGTGAACTCGACGCACTGCGTCAGGAGTTGCAACTACGGCTCGCTCAGGCGTGTCCATTGAATCCTGCACGTTAACTTTTCAAGGAACCCATCATGTCCCAGGCAAAAAACGCACTGATCATCGGCGCCTCACGTGGTTTGGGCCTCGGGTTAGTGAAAACCCTGCTGGCCGATGGCTGGCAAGTGACGGCCACCGTGCGCAATCCTTCGAACGCCGACGCGTTGCAAGCGCTGGGCAAGGTGCGCATCGAGAAGCTTGATATGGATGACCAGCAAGCGGTGATCGCCCTGAGTCAGCAACTCAAGGGCGAGACGTTCGACCTGCTGTTCGTCAACGCCGGGGTCAAAGGCCCGGATGTACAAACCCCGGGCGGCGCGACACTGGCCGAAGTCGGGAAATTGTTTTTCACCAACGCGGTGGCACCGATCAATCTGGCCCAGCGTTTTGTCGGGCAGATTCGCGATGGCAGCGGTGTGTTGGCGTTCATGAGTTCGGTACTCGGCAGCGTGACCATGCCGGATGCGCCGGAACTGGCGCTGTACAAGGCGAGCAAGGCTGCGCTGAATTCGATGACCAACACTTTCGTGACCCAGTTGGGCGAACAGAAACTCACGGTGCTGTCACTGCATCCGGGTTGGGTGAAGACGGACATGGGCGGTGACGGTGCCGACATTGATGTCGAGACCAGCACGCGCGGTCTGGTCGATCAGGTGAATGCGTTTACTGGCAAGGGCGGGCACCACTTCGTCAATTACAAGGGTGAAACCATTCCTTGGTAAAGGCACAAATCCTGTGGGAGCCGGGCTTGCCCGCGATGACGGAGTGCCAGTCGCCATATAAGGAGGCTGATCCGACGCATTCGCTGGCAAGCCAGCTCCCACAGGGATGAACGGTGTCCTGTCGGGAGGGGCTTGCCCGGCGCAGTGATTTGTTTGAAACTGCGCGCCTCGTCCTTCGCGGCGACCCTGGATCAGCAGACAGGGCAACACTGAGCTGGCAACCCTGAACCCAACTTTCAGAGGAGCCGGCCACAATGCCTGCCATCCGTACCTGGTTAAAAAATCCCCTCGCCACTTTCACGGCCAACGCGCTCGATGCCCGTGGTGGTCTGGTGCTGCAAGACGGCGTGATCGTCGAAGTGCTGGCGGCCGGTCAGCAACCGTCCGCACCGTGCAATGAAGTGTTCGATGCCAGCGAGCATGTGATCCTGCCGGGCCTGATCAACACCCACCACCATTTCTACCAAACCCTCACTCGCGCTTGGGCGCCAGTGGTCAACCAGCCCTTGTTTCCGTGGCTGAAAACCCTGTACCCGGTCTGGGCGCGCCTGACGCCTGAAAAACTCGCGCTCGCCAGTAAAGTCGCGCTGGCCGAACTACTGTTGTCGGGCTGCACCACTGCCGCCGACCACCACTACCTGTTCCCCGACGGTCTGGAAAACGCCATCGACGTACAAGTCGAAACCGTGCGTGAACTGGGCATGCGCGCCATGTTGACCCGAGGTTCGATGAGCCTCGGCGAGAAGGACGGTGGCCTGCCGCCACAGCAGACCGTGCAGGAAGGCCAGGTGATCCTCGACGACAGTCAGCGCCTGATTCACGAGTACCACGAGCGTGGCGATGGCGCGCAGATCCAGATCGCCCTGGCACCGTGCTCGCCCTTCTCGGTGACGCCGGAAATCATGTCGGCCAGTGCCGAACTGGCGAACAAACTCGACGTGCGTCTGCACACGCATCTGGCCGAAACCCTTGATGAAGAGGATTTCTGCCTGCAGCGTTTCGGCCTGCGTACCGTCGATTATCTGGACAGCGTTGGCTGGCTCGGCCCACGCACCTGGCTGGCCCACGGCATTCATTTCAACCCGGACGAAATCACCCGCCTCGGTCAGGCCGGCACCGGCATCTGCCATTGCCCAAGCTCGAACATGCGCCTGGCCTCCGGCATCTGCCCGAGCATCGATCTGACCGACGCCGGTGCGCTGTTTGGCCTGGGTGTCGACGGTTCGGCATCCAACGATGCGTCGAACATGATCCTCGAAGCGCGGCAGGCGCTGTACATCCAGCGTCTGCGTTATGGCGCCGAGAAAATCACCCCTGAGCGCGTGCTGGGCTGGGCGACCAAGGGCTCGGCGAGTCTGTTGGGGCGTACCGACATTGGTGAACTGGCGGTGGGCAAACAGGCTGATCTGGCGTTGTTCAAGCTCGATGAGCTGCGCTTCTCCGGTAGCCATGATCCGATTTCGGCGCTGCTGCTGTGCGGCGCCGATCGTGCGGATCGCGTGATGATTGGCGGCAAGTGGCGTGTGGTGGATGGACAGGTTGAAGGGCTGGATCTCAAGGGCTTGATTGCCGATCACAGCCAGGCTGCGCGCCAACTGATCGCCGGCACCTGATTCACCGCCGATTAAACCTGTGGGAGCGGGCTTGCTCGCGAAGGCGTCGTGTCAGTCAGTTTTAAGCTGCCTGACAGACCGCGTTCGCGAGCATGCCCGCTCCCACATTTGGAATTGTGGTGTTCCTAGAGCCCGAGCAGGGACAGCATGATGAACGTCGCAAACAGCACAAAGTGCGTCATGCCCTCAATGGCATTGGTTTCACCGTCGTTGAGGTTGATCGCACTGACAATCAGGGTGATGAAGATCATCACCGTCTGCACTGGCGTCATCGCCATTTGAAATGGCTGACCGGTGTACAGCGCCATGGCTTCCATCACCGGCACGGTCAGGATCACCGTCGACAGTGACGCGCCCATCGCGATGTTGACCACCGACTGCATGCGGTTGGCCAGCGCCGCACGCAATGCCGTGAGAATTTCCGGCGCGGCCGAGATCGCCGCCACCAGAATCGCCGTGATCACCGGCGGCGCCCCTGTTCCCTCCAGGCCCAGATCGAGGGTTTTCGACATCACCTCGGCCAGCGCGCCGATCACCACCACGCCAAACACCAGGATGCCAATCGACAAGCCCAACCTCAGCGGTTTCGGTTGCTGTTCGACCGGTTCTTTCTTGCGCCGCTTGTCCGGGTAGCTGTAGCTGAAAAAATAGCTGTGCGGCCCGACCTGCATGCGCAGGAACAAGGTGTAAAGCACCACCATCGCACCGATGGTGAACGCCGAATAAACCTTCCAGTTAGCCTCGGGAATGAACTCCGGCACCACCATCGACACGCCCATGGCGGTGAGGATCATCACGCTGTAGCTGCGCGCCGAATCGTCGTTGTAGGACTGCTCGCCGTGCTTGATCCCGCCCATCAGCGCCGCGAGGCCGAGAATGCCGTTGATGTCGAGCATCACCGCTGAATAGATCGTGTCACGCACCAGGGTGGGCGATGCTTCGTTGCTCATCATGATCGCCAGAATCACCACTTCTACCAGCACGGCGGCCAGCGTGAGGATCATCGTGCCGTAAGGGTCGCCGACTTTTTCGGCGAGCAGTTCGGCGTGATGGGCGACGCGCATTGAGGCGGCGACGATGAAGGCGATCAGCACCAGCCCGGCGCCCAGGGCGACGATCTGGCCGCTGTGCAGCAGCCAGTGTTCCAGTGAATAAGCGATGAGTGCGGCGATAAGGGCCAGCAGTAGAAAGCTTTCTTGCTTGAGGATCGTGAACATGGCGGGCCTTTTGCCGAAGAGTGCGAATGAGCTACAGACTGCGGAGCGGCGCTAACGTTTCGTTACACCTTAGCGCACCAGTGGATGGCGGCCGTTTCATTCGTTGCACTTTTATTGGCCGCGCCGACCTCTTCGCGAGCAAGCCCGCGCCCACATTGAAATGCATTCCCCTGTGGGAGCGAGCCTGCTCGCGAAGGCCGTTATGCGGTTTGGAGACGTTTGTTGTCCTGTTGGTCAGCAATTTGCATTGACGCTGTCCACACACAACAAAATGGAGCTCCAATTCATGCAAATACGTCCGCTGCACAAACTGCTGTGCGCCGTCCTCGGTCTGGGGATCAGTCTGAGCGCCAGCGCTGCCGATCCGCTGAAGGTCGGTTTCGTCTATATCGGCCCGATCGGCGACCACGGCTGGACGTATCAGCATGAACAGGGGCGCAAGGCACTGGCCGAGAAACTCGGCGATCAGATCACCACCCACTACGTGGAGAACGTCGCCGAAGGTGCCGATGCCGAGCGGGTGATCCGCAACATGGCCAAGGACAAGTACGACCTGATCTTCACCACCTCGTTTGGCTACATGAACCCGACGCTGAAAGTTGCCAAGCAATTTCCCAAAGTGACTTTCGAACACGCCACCGGCTACAAGCAGGACAAGAACCTCGGTACCTATCTGGCACGCACTTATGAAGGTCGCTACGTCGGCGGTTTCCTCGCCGCGAGGATGACCAAGAGCAAAAAAATCGGCTACGTCGCCTCGTTCCCGATTCCGGAAGTGATCCGCGATATCAACGCTATTCAACTGGCCCTGAACAAGTACAACCCCGGCACCGAGATCAAAGTGGTGTGGGTCAACTCCTGGTTCGATCCGGGCAAGGAAGCCGATGCGGCCAACGCGCTGATCGATCAGGGCGTGGACGTGGTGTTCCAGCACACCGACAGCCCGGCGCCAATTCAAGCGGCCGAACGTCGTGGCGTGTACGCCGTGGGCTACGCCTCCGACATGGCGCACTTCGGGCCGAAAGCGGTGCTGACCTCGATCGTCAACGACTGGGCGCCGCACTACATTCAGGCGACGCAAAGCGTGATCGACCACACTTGGAAATCCCAGGATTACTGGGGCGGGTTGAAGGAAGGCACGGTTGAACTGCCGATCAGCGACTTGGTGCCAGCGCCCGTGAAGGCTGAAGCCGAGCAGATCATCGCCGACATCAAGAGCGGCGCGTTCAAGCCGTTTACCGGGCCGATCAAGGATCAGGCCGGGGTCGAAAAAATCCCGGCGGGCGTGAGTGCAACCAACGCAGAACTGGCCTCGATGAACTATTACGTTGAAGGCATGAAGGCCGAGATGCCGAAGTAATCCTCCCAGAAACACCACCGAACCTGTGGGAGCTGGCTTGCCAGCGATGAGGCCATCACCTTCAACATCATTGTTGCCTGGGAGATTGCTATCGCTGGCAAGCCAGCTCCCACAGAGATCTCCGTTGCTTTTCAGTCTGAGTTTCTTCAGGACAAACGTATGAACAGCCTTCCCATCATCGACATCAGCCCGCTCTACACCGACGACCAAAACGCCTGGCCCGCCGTCGCCGAGCAAATCGACCAGGCGTGCCGCGAGTGGGGTTTCTTCTACATCAAGGGACATCCGATTTCCGCCCAGCGCATCGACGCACTGCTCGATCACGCGCAGCGTTTTTTCGATCTGCCGACGGCAGAGAAGCTCAAGATCGACATCACCCAGACCCGCCACCATCGCGGCTACGGCGCCATCGCCACCGAACAGCTCGACCCGAACAAACCCAGCGACCTCAAAGAAACCTTCGACATGGGCCTGCACCTGTCGGCGAACCATCCCGAAGTGCTGGCGGAAAAACCCTTGCGCGGGCCCAACCGCCATCCGGCAATTGCCGGTTGGGAGGCGCTGATGGAACAGCACTACCTCGACATGCAGGCCCTCGCGCAAACGCTGCTGCGCGCCATGACCCTTGCCCTGGACATCGAACGCGACTTTTTCGACAAGCGCTTTTTTGAACCCGTGAGTGTGCTGCGCATGATCCATTACCCGCCGCGCCACACCGCCAGTTCTGCCGAGCAACAAGGCGCTGGCGCGCACACGGATTACGGCTGCATCACCCTGCTCTATCAGGACGCGGCGGGTGGCCTGCAAGTGAAGAACGTCAAAGGTCAATGGATCGACGCGCCGCCGATTGACGGCACATTCGTGGTCAACCTCGGCGACATGATGGCGCGCTGGAGCAACGACCGATATCGCTCGACACCGCACCGGGTGATCAGCCCGCTCGGCGTGGATCGCTACTCGATGCCGTTCTTTGCCGAACCGCATCCGGACACCCGCATCGAATGCCTGCCCGGTTGTCAGGACGCACAGCATCCGGCGAAATATCCGGCCACCACTTGCGCCGAATTCCTGCTCTCGCGCTTCGCTGATACCTACGCCTATCGGCGGGAACAGGAGGCGGTCTGATGGATCGTTTGGTCAGGTTTTGCCAATTGTTTCGGCGAGCATCTGTAGAATGCCGTCATTGCACCTGATGAGAAAAGAATATGTACGACTGGCTCAACGCCCTGCCCAAGGCTGAACTGCACCTGCATCTGGAAGGCTCGCTGGAGCCCGAACTGCTGTTCGCCCTGGCCGAACGCAACAAGATCGCCCTGCCGTGGAACGACGTCGAAACCCTGCGCAAGGCTTACGCCTTCAACAATCTGCAGGAATTTCTCGACCTGTATTACCAGGGCGCCGACGTGCTGCGCACCTCCCAGGATTTCTACGACCTGACCTGGGCCTACCTGCTGCGCTGCAAAGCGCAGAACGTGATTCACACCGAACCGTTCTTCGATCCGCAGACCCACACCGACCGGGGTATCCCGTTCGAAGTGGTGCTCAACGGCATCGCCGCCGCATTGAAAGATGGTGAGCAGCAACTGGGCATCACCAGCGGTTTGATCCTCAGCTTCCTGCGCCATCTGAGCGAAGAAGAAGCACAGAAAACCCTCGATCAGGCGCTGCCGTTCCGTGACGCGTTTGTCGCCGTAGGTCTGGACAGCTCCGAGATGGGTCATCCGCCGAGCAAGTTCCAGCGCGTGTTCGACCGCGCTCGTCACGAAGGCTTCCTGACCGTCGCCCACGCCGGTGAAGAAGGGCCGCCGGAGTACATCTGGGAGGCCATCGACCTGCTGAAAATCCAGCGTATCGACCATGGCGTGCGCGCCATCGAAGACGAGCGCCTGATGCAGCGGATCATCGACGAGCAGATCCCGCTGACCGTGTGCCCGCTGTCGAACACCAAGCTTTGCGTGTTCGATCACATGTCGCAGCACAATATTCTCGACATGCTTGAGCGTGGCGTGAAGGTCACGGTGAATTCAGATGACCCGGCGTACTTCGGCGGTTACGTGACCGAGAACTTCCATGCGCTGCACGAACACTTGGGCATGACTCAGGATCAGGCCAAGCGTCTGGCACAGAACAGCCTGGATGCACGGTTGGTAAAACCGTAACAACACCGAAGAGCTAATGTGGGAGCGGGCTTGCTCGCTCCCACAATGGGATCTATGGTCAGCCTGCGACTTGTGTTTCAGTCAGCTCTTCCAGCGTCTTGCCCCGCGTCTCCATCCCGAACAACCACACCACCCCCGCCGCAATCGCAAAGCACAGCGCACCCAGCGCAAACACCCCACCCTGCCCGGTCATCGGGAACACCAGCCCGGTCACCATAGGCCCAAGCAGCGATCCCACCCGACCGATCGCCGAGGCGAATCCCGAGCCCGTCGCCCGGGCTGACGTCGGATACAACTCCGGCGTGTAGGTGTAGAGCACTGCCCACATGCCGAACAGGAAGAACTGCATCAACAACCCTGTGCTGATCAGCAGCGCCACATTGCCGCCGAACACCGCGCTCTGCCCATACAGAAACGCCATTACCCCCCCGCCGAGCAGCGTGACGATGCACACCGGTTTACGTCCCCAGCGTTCCACCAGCCACGCCGCCATCAGGAAACCGGGAATCCCGCCCAGGGAAATCAGCACCGTGTAATACACCGACTGCGTCACGGCGAAACCAGACTGTTGCAGCAATGCGCTGAGCCACGACGTCAGGCCGTAAAAACCCAGCAGCGCGAAGAACCACACACTCCAGATCATCGTCGTGCGCTGGCGATACTGTGGCGACCAGATCTGCTTGAGCGCCGAAAAGAAGTCGCCCGGGGGCGTCACAGTGCGCGGTATACGCAGCGGTGACGGCAACGCGGCGCCACCGAGCGATGCGCGTACCCGTGCTTCGATCCCGCTCAAGACTTTGTCGGCGGCTTCATGTTTTCCGGCCTGTTCCAGCCAGCGCGGTGATTCGGGGATGAAAAAACGGATCGCCAGCACAAACACCGCGGGCACCGCCAACACCAGAAAGATGTCGCGCCAGCCTATCAGCGGCAACAGGAAGTAGGACAATACCCCGGCCGCGACAAAACCCAGCGGCCAGAAGCCGTCCATCAAGGCGATGTAGCGCCCGCGTCGCTGAGCCGGAATCAGCTCCGACAACATCGATTGGGCAATCGGAAACTCCATGCCCATGCCAATCCCCAGCAGGATGCGGAACAGCGTCAGCGACTCTATCGTTTGCGCCGTCGAGCAAAGATAACTGGCCAGCCCCCACAGGACGATGCTCCACTGAAACACCGGTTTGCGTCCGAAACGGTCGGCGAGCATGCCGGACAGCGACGCGCCGAGCACCATACCGAAGAAACTCGAACTGGCGAGCAGCCCTGCCTGCGCACTGCTCAGGCCGAACTCGGCTTTGATCGAGCCGAGCAGGAACGTCATCATCGCCAGGTCCATGGAGTCAAAGAAAAACGCCAGGGCGATGATGATGAAAATGATCCGGTGATAACCGCTGATCGGCAGTCTTTCCAAGCGTTCTGCCGCGCTGAAGCCTTGAGTGTCCATATCGCCTCCCCCATCCGAAATTTCCCCGGATTGAGTGTGCGCGATGGTGATACAGAGGCCGTACTGGATGCGACCTGCTCGCAGTCGTAGACGACGTCGACACGCCTGACGTCGACCTCGAATGCTCTATCACGCCATCTCCAGCTCGGTTTCCTTGGCAAATCGATGCAATTCCCGCTGGCCGGTGTCCGTCAGTTGCAGGGCCCTTGAGTCATTGGGCAATGTCAGCCAACCGGACTGCATGAACAACTGCAGCAATGCCGCACCGAGTGAACCGCCCATGTGCGGACGACGCTCGCTCCAGTCCGGACAAGCGCAAGCCACCTGCACGTTGCGATGGGCCAGCGCCTGGATGAACACGCCGCGACTGGCCAACTGTTTCGCGCCTTTATGGGTCACCACCACGCGTTGTTCAAGCTGTTCGATCCAGCCGGCGTCGAGCAGTCGCTGGTACAGATCGGCAGCCAGCGTGCCGCCCAAATGGTCATCACAAAAACGTGCGCGCAATAGCGAAGAGGGTGCCGTCTGAGGTTTGGTCATGGGCGTGGCGCGCTTGAACACTTCGGCGATTTCCCGCGGAGCACTGGCAATGGTGGCGCTGGCCAGCGCTTCTATCGCCGCCCCTACCTCCGGTGCCGAAAGGCGGAAAAACCGCTTGCGACCACGAACTTCAACCTTCAACAGACCGCCGGTGGACAAGCGTGCCAGATGCGCGCTGGCCGATGACGGCGACAGCCCTGCCAGTAGCGCTAGCTCCTCGGTCTGCCGGGCCGAGCCGTCCATCAGCGCCCACATCATCGCGCTGCGCTTGGGGTCGGCCAGCAACGTGGCGATCTGGCTGATGCAAGGTGCATGTTCCATGTATTCACTCCCTGTGGAATCGTATCGTCTACTGCTCGGAGACATCTTGACCAGTAATGGGTCGGCGGCCAAGACGTGAAAAACGCCCTGAGCCGGGACAAGGCAGGCCATTGACACAACATGTTCCGGCATAGAACCCGCCACCCTTGCACAGCCCTGAATTGAACAGGGACTGCTGGATGTGACGTCGTCCGGGCCGGGTTTCGGTACTGGCATGAGGCGGGCGCTAGTATAAGCGGGATGCACGCCCCGTCCCGCGTCGCGGCCTGCACGTGTGGTGATTGTTCCTGACAGAAATTTCTCTATTTACCTGCGACTAATGATCAAGTTTCTGGAAAACGGGAAATTGACTACTCAAATCAGCGCATCGGCTGGCGAGCATTTCCCTCAGAAGGTTCACCGGCTTACTCAATTGTGCGCGATGTGCGCACAAAAGATTCAGCGGAGCGCGCTCACAAAGCAGCTCCGGCAACAGCACTTTGAGGCGCCCGGCGAGGACATCGGCGCCCACGTCCAGCCAGGATTTGTAGGCAATGCCCGCGCCGGCCACCGCCCACAACCGCACGACGTCGGCGTCGTCACTGAAACGATCGCCACTGACGGTCAAGCCGACTTCGCGCTTGCCGTCGTGAAAACTCCAGTGGTCATGCACCCGGCTGCCGAGCATGTACAACAGGCAATTGTGCTGAGCCAGTTGTTCGAGTTGGCGCGGTTCGCCGTGCCGCGCCAGATAGGCCGGGGATGCGCAAAGCACGCGGCGGTTATGCGGGGCGATGGGCAAGGCGATCAGGCTGGAGTCTTCTGGCTCGCCATAACGCAGGGCGATGTCCACCGGCTGGCGAAACAGGTCAGCGATGCGGTCGCCGAGCAACAGGCGTACGGTCAGTTTCGGATGTTCACGCTGGAACTCGTCGAGCCAGGGCAACAACAGGTTGCGCCCGAAATCCGAAGGCGCCGACAACTGCAAGACCCCGCTGACCTGCTCCTGCCCGCTGGCCAACAGACGTCGGCCCTCATCGAGGTTGCTCAGCGCGGCCCGGGCGTATTCGAGAAAGCCTTCACCCTCGGCGGTCAGGCGAAGACTACGCGTGGAGCGCGCCAGCAACCGTGCGCCGAGTTGCTGCTCGATGCGCTTCAACGCCGCACTGGCCACCGCGGCGGACATGTCCATCACCCGCGCCGCCGCTGACAGGCTGCCCAGATCCGCCGCCCGAACAAACAACTGCAAGTCATCGAAACGCAGCATGTTCTGCCTCGATTATCAAAAAAATATTGAAAGAGCCTGCTCTTTTAGCCGGTTTTATCTTGCAGAGAAATAGCCAATCATCTGCGCCATCGAATTCATCCCGCTTCTATGGAGCCGAGCATGTCCCAGCCATTCACCGCTATTGCCACCCTGACCGCCAAACCCGGCCAACAGGACACCCTTGAGCAGGCGTTGCGCGCACTGGTAGAGCCAAGCCGTGCCGAGGACGGTTGCAGTCAGTATGACTTGCATCGCGATCTGACCGACCCGCAGGTGTTCTGCGTGATCGAACACTGGGCAAGCGAAGCCATCTTGCAAGCGCACAACGCCAGCGCACACTTTCAGAATTTCCAGGCCACTGCCGGCCAGTGCATCGAACACTTCGAAATCAAACGTCTGGGCAGCATCGCCTGAACCTTTCTTTTATTACCTTGACGGAGCCCCTCATGAAAGCCATTGCTTATTACGCCTCCCTGCCGATCAGCGACGCAAAATCCCTGCAAGACATCGAGCTGCCGGAACCGGTGGCTGGCCCGCGAGATTTGCTGGTGGAGGTCAAAGCCATCTCGGTCAATCCCGTGGATACCAAAATCCGCCAGAACGTCGCCCCTGAAGGCGGTGCGGCGAAAGTGCTGGGCTGGGACGTGGCCGGTGTGGTCAAGGCTGTGGGCAGCGAGGTGACGCTGTTCAAGGCTGGCGACAACGTCTTCTACGCCGGATCCATCGCCCGCGCGGGTGGCAACAGCGAACGGCACGTTGTGGATGAACGAATTGTCGGGCACATGCCCAAATCCCTGGGTTTCGCTGAAGCCGCCGCCCTGCCCCTGACCGCGATCACCGCGTGGGAGTTGCTCTTCGAACGCCTGCACATTCGCGAAGGTAAAACCGCCGAAGGCCAGAGCCTGCTGATCGTCGGCGCGGCGGGCGGCGTGGGCTCGATCCTCACGCAACTGGCCAAGCAACTGACCGGTCTGAAAGTGATCGGCACCGCCTCCCGTGAGCAAACCCGCGATTGGGTCAGCGAGTTGGGCGCGGACCTGGTGATCGATCACAGCCAGCCGCTGAGCGAAGCGCTCAAGCGTGCCGGGATCAACCAAGTGACCCACGTCGCCAGCCTGACCCAGACCGAGCAACATCTTGATCAACTGATCGAAGCCCTGGCGCCGCAAGGCAAACTGGCGCTGATCGACGATCCGAAGTCGCTGGACGTCACCAAGCTCAAGCGCAAGAGCCTGTCGCTGCACTGGGAGTTCATGTACACCCGCTCGCTGTTCGAGACGCCGGACATGATCGAACAGCACAACCTGCTCAACCGCGTGGCCGAGCTGATTGATGCCGGAACATTGAAGACGACGGTCGGCGAGCACTTTGGCAGCATCAATGCGGCGAATCTGCGCCGGGCGCATGAATTGCTGGAAAGCGGCAAAGTCAAGGGGAAAATTGTTTTAGAAGGTTTCTAAACATCAAAAAATCGCAGTCTTCGGCAGCGCCAGTAACGGGCTGGCGGGGACTGCGAGTTTTTTTTGCCGTCAGTCTGACAGTTGATCCTTGTCACAATTGCGATCGTATTCAGGTCTACAATCGACGCCTCTGCGATACATCTTTTACGCAAGGGAGGTCAGTAATGAAGATCCTGATAAAAGAAGTGGCAAAGTCTCAATGGCAGGTTCGCCTGGATCAGCACGCCGTGACATTCCGCAGTGAAGCCGAAGCCCTCGCCTTCACCCGCACCCTCGAAGCGCGAATTTGCGCGCCCCATCAGATCCCCGACCTCAGCCAGCAACGCGCTGCCGGCTGAGGTTTTCTTATGCCTCGGCCTGGGCTTGCGCCAGCGCTCGGGCATTGTGCAGACGCCGGGTGAGCATCGCGACGCTCACCACCAACAAACCGCACAGGCTGATGACCATCGCCATCGGCACGGCGGAGCCATCGTGCAACACGCCCACCAGCGCCGAAGCCCCGGCGGCGACGCTGAACTGCATGCAACCGAGCAACGCCGACGCACTTCCGGCGCGTCCACCCTGCCCATTCATCGCACAGGCTGCGGCATTGGGACTGATGCAGCCAAGGCTGGCAACACAGATGAACAAAGGGATCAGCAGCGGCCACAGTGCCTCGGTGTGCAAGGCAGCGACCGCTAGCAAAGTCAGACCGGCAGCCAGATAAACCCAGACCGCGCGCGACAGCAGAAACGCCGGGCCTCGCTTGGCCAATAGCCGCGCATTGATTTGCGCCACCAGAATGAACCCCGCCGCGTTGGTGCCGAACAGCCAGCCGAAATGCTCCGCCGGCACGCCATACAGTTTGATAAAGATGAACGGTGAGCCAGCAATGTAGGCAAACATCCCGGCGATGGCGATGCCGCCGGTCAGGGCATGGCCGATATAAATCGGATCCTTCAAGAGGCGTCCATACTGGCGCAAGGCACCGGACAACGGTTGGCGCGGTATATGCGCGGGCATACTTTCCGGCAGACCGAGGGCCACCGCCAATCCAGCCAATGCACTGAAAACGGTCAGCACCAGAAAGATCGACTGCCAACCCGTGGTGTTGACCAGCAGGCCGCCGAGCATCGGCGCCAGGATCGGTGCCAGGCCCATCACCAGCATCAGCTGCGAAAAGACCTTCGCCGAACCCACCGCGTCGCATTTGTCGCTGACCACCGCCCGAGAAATCACCATCCCCGCACAGCCACCCAGCGCCTGCACGAAGCGTGCGCCGATCAGCCATTCCAGATTTGGCGCATAAGCGCAGGCCAGGGATGCCAGCGTGAACAGCGCCAGACCAATAAGTAACGGAACCCGTCGACCGAAGCGATCCGCTACCGGGCCGTACGCCAGTTGGCCAATCGACAGACCGAGGAAGTAAGCGGCCAGCGTCATCTGGACGTGTTTTTCATCGGTGGCGAACGCCAGGGCCATGGAGGGAAACGCAGGTAAATAAAAGTCGATCGCCAAGGGACCGAAGGCGGTCAAGGCACCGAGAATCAGAATGGTACGGAAGTTCATCAGGCATCCAGGTTGGCAAGTCGGCAGCCCGACAGTCTAGCCGCGCCCGGACGCCTTGAACATTCAGATAGCTCGCTAACTATTAAAAATCAGACGAGTTTGATGGCGTAACCTTCCTCGCTGATCGCGGCGATCACCTGATCGGCCGTCATTACACTGTCGACACCGACCTCTTTGGCTGCCAAATCAACCTGCACAACAGCCGCCGGATCCTTGGCTTGCACCGCGTTGGTGATCGCTTTGACGCAATGGCCGCAGGACATGCCTTGAACGTTGAATACTTGCATGGGATGACTCCTTTGAGTGAGGTTGCCAGCAGTTTTGAGCTTGCCACGGTGGCAAGGTCAAGTTCTTGAATAAACTGCCGGGCTGGCAATCGGCGCCGCGCTCGGCCAAGCTGCGAGCATCAATGACATAAATTCAGGAGATTCAGCCATGCGCTGGTCAGCTTTCAGCCTGTTTGGCTTGCTCAGCCTCTTCGCCTTCCTGCCTCAGGCCAACGCGACCGGAGAGGACTACGCCGTTCTGATCATTTCGCGCGAGCGCCTGGAAGTGCCGACGTCTTGCGAGATTGGCGTGTACATCCAGGATCAGTTTGCAGGGCGACTGCTTCAAGAGCAGTCCACCTCGTTCAACCTGCCCCATGGTACTTTTTCGATTCGTCTGAAACTGGAGCCAGGTCAAGTATCGGGTTGTCAGCCCGGCATGCTGGCACCACCGGCGCAGGAGATCTCGCTCAAGGCTGGCGATGTGGTGAAGTACCGTATCGCCTCATCCGCCAAAGGCTTGTACCTGCGGCCCGCCGCCCTCGAATATTAAGCCCGTCCAAAATGTGGGGGCGGGCTGGCTCGCGAAAGCGTTGTGTCATTCAATAAAGACCTTGAATGTAACGCCCCTTCGCGAGCCAGCCCCCTCGCTTTTTTTTGCCCTGCGACATCGTACCGATTGGCGCTTGACCTTGCCCGCATGGCAAGGTTGATCCTTGTAGGCATCTTCTACAGGGAGTACGACCGATGTCCGAATCCATCACTTTCGATCTGCCGATTGCCGGCATGACCTGCGCCAGTTGCGCCGGACGTGTCGAGCGGGCCTTGAGCAAAGTCAGCGGCGCCAGTGCCGTCAGTGTCAATCTCGCCACCGAGCAGGCCCGCGTCCAGGCCCCCGGCGACAGTCTGCCTGCCTTGATGGACGCGATAGCGCGCGCCGGCTATAGCGTGCCGCAGCAGACACTCGAACTGAGCATCGACGGCATGACCTGCGCGTCCTGCGTGGGTCGCGTCGAACGCGCCCTGAACAAAGTTCCCGGGGTGAAAAGCGTCAGCGTCAACCTCGCCAACGAACGCGCCCACCTTGAGCTGCTTGGCCAGGTCGATGAGCAAACCCTGCTCGACGCGGTGAGCAAGGCTGGTTATTCGGCCAGCGTCTGGCAAGCCGAACACCCGCCAACCGACAAACAGCATCAACACCTGCAACACGAACGCTGGGCGCTGATCTGTGCGATCGCTCTCGCCCTGCCACTGGTGGCGCCGATGCTGCTGCAACCGTTCGGCATTCATTGGATGCTGCCGGCCTGGGCGCAATTCGCTCTCGCTACTCCGGTGCAATTCATTTTCGGCGCACGCTTCTATGTCGCGGCGTGGAAAGCCGTCCGCGCCGGCGCCGGCAACATGGACTTGCTTGTCGCCCTCGGCACCAGTGCCGGTTATGGCTTGAGCCTTTACGAGTGGGCCACCGCTGCCGGGCGCATGCCGCACCTGTACTTCGAAGCATCGGCGGTGGTCATCGCCCTGGTGTTGCTCGGCAAATACCTGGAAAGCCGCGCCAAACGCCAGACCGCCAGCGCCATCCGCGCGCTCGAAGCCTTGCGTCCGGAACGGGCGATTCAATTGATCGACGGTCGCGAACAGGACGTCGCCATCAGCGCCCTGCATCTGAACGACGTGGTTCTGGTCAAACCCGGCGAGCGCTTCCCGGTCGACGGTGAAGTGCTGGAGGGCCAGAGCCACGCCGACGAAGCCCTGATCAGTGGTGAGAGCCTACCGGTACCGAAACAACCCGGCGACAAGGTCACCGGTGGCGCGATCAACGGTGAAGGCCGGTTGCAGGTGCGCACCACCGCCCTTGGCGCCGAAAGCGTACTGGCGCGGATCATTCGTCTGGTGGAAGACGCTCAGGCGGCGAAAGCACCGATCCAGAAACTGGTGGATAAAGTCAGCCAAGTGTTTGTGCCAACCGTATTGGTCCTGGCCCTGGCGACGCTGATTGGCTGGTGGCTGTACGGCGCGCCGATGGAAACCGCACTGATCAACGCGGTCGCCGTATTGGTCATCGCTTGCCCCTGCGCCTTGGGCCTCGCCACGCCCACCGCCATCATGGCCGGCACCGGCGTGGCAGCGCGTCACGGCATCCTGATCAAGGACGCCGAAGCCTTGGAGCGCGCCCATGAAGTCAGCAGCGTGGTGTTCGACAAGACCGGCACACTGACCTCTGGCACGCCACGCATCGCGCATTTCAACGCGGTCGATGGTGATCAAAACAATCTGCTGAAACTGGCCGGCGCCCTGCAACGCGGCAGTGAGCATCCACTGGCCAAAGCGGTGCTGGACGCCGCTGCCGAACGTGATCTGACGGTACCCGACGTCAGCGACAGCCAGTCGCTGACCGGTCGCGGTATTGCCGGCACTTTCGAAGGTCGGCGTCTGGCGCTGGGCAATCGGCGGATGCTCGAAGACAACGGTTTAAACGCCGGGACTCTGGGCGAATCCGCCAAAGCCTGGGAAGCCGAAGGCCGCACCCTGTCGTGGCTGATTGAACAAAGCCCCGAGCCGCGCATTCTCGGGTTGTTCGCCTTCGGTGACACGTTGAAACCCGGGGCACTGGAAGCGGTGCAACAACTGGCCGCACGAGGCATCCACAGTCATCTGCTGACCGGCGACAACCGTGGCAGCGCCCGCGTGGTGGCCGAGGCCTTGGGCATTGAAAACGTGCACGCCGAGGTACTGCCAGCCGACAAAGCCGCCACCGTCACCGAACTGAAGAAAACCGGCGTCGTCGCCATGGTCGGCGATGGCATCAATGACGCCCCGGCTCTCGCCGCCGCCGACATCGGCATCGCCATGGGAGGCGGCACCGACGTGGCCATGCATGCGGCGGGCATCACCCTGATGCGCGGCGATCCACGGCTGGTGCCGGCGGCGCTGGACATCAGCCGCAAGACCTACGCGAAGATACGCCAGAACCTGTTCTGGGCCTTCGTCTACAACCTGGTCGGCATTCCGTTGGCAGCGTTCGGCTTCCTCAACCCGGTGTTGGCCGGCGCGGCGATGGCGCTGTCGAGCGTCAGCGTGGTGAGCAATGCGCTACTGTTGAAAACCTGGAAGCCCAAGGATCTGGAGGAGCACCGATGAACATCGGCCAAGCAGCCAAGCACAGTGGCCTGAGCGCGAAAATGATCCGCTATTACGAGTCGATCGGTTTGCTCAAAGCGGCCCATCGCACCGACAGCGGCTATCGGATTTACGGCGACGATGATCTGCACACGCTGGCGTTCATCAAGCGCTCGCGGGACCTGGGCTTTTCACTGGAAGAGGTCGGCAAACTGCTGACCCTCTGGCAGGATCGCCAACGGGCCAGTGCCGATGTGAAAGCATTGGCCCGCCAGCACATCGACGAGTTGAACCACAAGATCCGCGAGCTTGGCCAGTTGCGCGACACCCTGCAGGATCTGGTCGAGCACTGCCACGGTGACCATCGCCCCGATTGCCCGATCCTCAAGGAACTGGCGTCGGGCTGCTGCGCGCAACCCGTTCGCGTCTGATCGCCAGCCCTCTCACCGCCAGCAACGTGCCCAAGGGAATGCCGTGAAACAGCATGACCACAGCACCCGGCGTCCACCACCCATAGAACGGGGCGGCGATCAGCATACCCACGCCGAACCCGGTCATTTGCAGCAGGGTCAGAAAGCTGAAGATCGGCAGGCGCAGGTGTTCGGGCTCACGTTGCAGACGCGACAGCAGACCGACCTCGGAAAAGCCGTCGCCCAATCCCGCCGGCAATGAAAACAGCAACAATCCCAAAAGGCTGTGTTGCTGGAACATCAGGATGAAGCCGCAGGACATCAGCGCCACGCCAAAGAAAAACCGCCGCTCCAGATGGCTGTTGTCCGAGCCTTTGAGGCGACTGGCGATCCGTGCGCCGAGCAGCTTGCCGCTGGCCCACACCGCGAGCATCAAGCCCAGGGTTGTGCTGGCCGAATCGGGCGACAGCAGTTTGGAAATGATCGGGAAACCGACGTTGTGCGCGGCGCTGCCCAAGGTGTCGGCCATCGTCACGGCGAGCATCGCGGCAATCACCGGGGCACTGCGCAGACCTTGCTTGAGGGCTGACCATTCGCCGCGTTCAGGCGCTTCGGTGACGGTCGATGGGGCGAAACGCAGCGGCACAATCAACAAAGCCGCCAGCAAGTAGGTCAGCGCATTCAGGGCGAACACTGTTTCGAAGCCAAACCCTGCCACCAATAACCCTGAGACCAGACTGCCGCCGACCATCGCCGCCGACGAGGTCGAGGTGATCCAGGCATTGGTCTTGATTAACTGCGCCTCAGGAATCAAACGCGGCAACTGGCTGTTGAGGCCGATGGCGAACATCGAATTGCCCAGGCCCAGCCCGAACGCAATGAACGGCAACAGCAACGCTTGCTGAGCGACCGGCACGATCAACAGCAAACCGAGCACAGCGGCGCGTAACAGATCGAACGCGATCAGCGGTACACGCCCGCTGAAGCGTCGGTAAAACCGCGTGCCGATCAGACTGGCAAAGATCCCGCCACCGACGCGACTGGCGAGGAAGATCCCCACGCTCATGGCGCTGTTGCTCAGCAAGTAGACGTATGTGGCCAGCGCGACCATGTTGAGGAAGGCGCCGAAATCGGAGATCAGCCGGGCAGTGATGATCAGGTGGGCGTTGCGAGGGGGGGTCACATTCAGTCCTTGAGTGCGCGCAGGCGAACAAGATTCCCATACACATTGGAAGAACACCATAGAACCTGTGGGAGCGGGCTTGCTCGCGAAAGCGTTGTATCAGGCAACATTGATGACGACTGACAAGGCCGCTTCGCGAGCAAGCCCTCTCCCACAGGGGAACTTCGGTGTAGACGGGAATGAGGCGGGCACAAAAAACCGGCCGAAGCCGGTTTTTCTAAACGATCATTGCATCCACGGTGGTGGCGGTGGTTCCTCTGACTTGCCCTTCGGCTCATCATCGGCCGCCCGAATCGCTTGCTTGCGCTCTTCGTCCAGCCGCGCCGCTTCGATCTCACGCAGCACCCCGCCGACATCGGCCAGATCCTCCGGATCGTCGAACTCGCCGGTCAGCACGCTGCCCGGGTGCAAGATGCCAGCTTCGTACAGCGCCCACATTTCCTTGGCGTACTTGGTCTGCCTCAACTCCGGCGCAAAACGGCCGAAGTACGAAGCCATGTTGCCAACGTCACGTTCGAGCATGCTGAACGCGTGGTTGTTGCCCGCCGCGTCCACCGCTTGCGGCAGGTCGATGATGACCGGGCCGGTCGGTGTCAGCAGCACGTTGAACTCGGAGAGGTCACCGTGCACCAGACCGGTACACAACATCAGCACGATCTGCGAAATCAGGAACGCGTGATACTCGCGGGCCTGATCCGGCTCCAGCACGACGTCATTCAGACGCGGCGCAGCATCGCCGAATTCGTCGGCCACCAGTTCCATCAACAGTACGCCATCCAGGAAGTCGTACGGCTTGGGCACTCGCACCCCGGCACCGGCCAGACGGAACAGTGCCGCCACCTCGGCGTTCTGCCAGGCATCCTCGGTCTCTTTGCGACCGAACTTGGAGCCTTTTGCCATGGCGCGAGCCTGTCGGCTATTGCGCACCTTGCGGCCTTCCTGATACTCGGCCGCCTGGCGGAAACTGCGTTTGTTCGCCTCCTTGTAGACCTTGGCGCAACGTAACTGATTGCCACAGCGCACCACATAAACAGCTGCTTCTTTACCACTCATCAGTGGGCGCAGCACTTCGTCGACCAGACCGTCCTCGATCAGGGGTTCAATGCGTTTTGGAGTCTTCATCAGCTTTTATTGTGGGTCCTTTATTACCAAACACGCGAATGTCACTCGTTATACGGCAATCCTCGCATCTCGGGGAGGGGTTGCCGACCTGTGAACGTTGAAGATGCACACACTGTGCCGGAAAATCGACCGCTGCGAATCATAGCGGAGCCGGTCATGAATGTTGGCAAATGGCGTTGAGGGCATTTGCGACAGAATCTGACATGACGCCATTCCCACAGTGAAATGGGCGTCAACGCTCGATAATAGCCGTAACCCCTTGTCCACCCGCCGCACAAATCGAAATCAGCCCCCGGCCCTTCCCAGCCGCGTCCAGCAACTTCGCCAAATTCGCGACAATCCGCCCACCTGTCGCAGCAAACGGGTGCCCGGCCGCCAACGAACTGCCCTTCACATTGAGACGGCTGCGGTCTATCGAGCCCAACGGCGCATCGAGCCCCAAACGGGTTTTGCAGTACTCGGGATCTTCCCAGGCCTTTAGCGTGCACAACACCTGCGCGGCGAACGCTTCATGAATCTCGTAATAGTCGAAATCCTGCAGGGTCAGGCCGTTACGCGCCAGCAACCGTGGCACCGCATACACCGGCGCCATCAACAGGCCCTCGGCGCCGTTGACGAAATCCACCGCCGCCGCCTCGCCATCGCGCAGGTAGGCCAGGATTGGCAAACCACGTTCCTTCGCCCATTCCTCACTGCCCAGCAAGACCACAGAGGCTCCATCGGTCAGCGGTGTGGAGTTGCCCGCCGTCAGCGTGCCTTTGGCGCTTTTTTCGAAGGCCGGTTTCAGCGAGGCGAGTTTTTCCAGGGTCAGGTCCGGGCGCAGATTGTTGTCGCGAGTCAGGCCAAGGAACGGCGTCATCAGGTCGTTGTGCCAGCCTTCGCTGTAGGACGCGGCGAGCTTGTGATGACTTTCAAGCGCCAGTTGATCCTGATCTTCGCGAGCAATGTTCCAGGTCTGCGCCATCAATTCGCAGTGTTGGCCCATCGACAGGCCGGTGCGCGGTTCGCCATTGCGCGGAAACTCCGGGATCAGATGGTTGGGCCGCAGTTGCAGGAAAGCCTTGAGTTTGTCGCCCGTTGTCTTCGCGCGATTGGCTTGCAGGAGGATTTTGCGCAGGCCTTCGCTGACGCTGATCGGCGCATCCGAGGTGGTGTCGACACCGCCGGCGATGCCGCAATCAATCTGGCCGAGGGCGATTTTGTTGGCCACCAGCAACGCGGCCTCAAGGCCAGTGCCGCAGGCTTGCTGGATGTCATAGACAGGCGTAGCCGGCGAAAGACGTGAGCCGAGTACGCATTCGCGGGTCAGGTTCATATCCCGTGACAATTTAAGCACCGCGCCCGCCACCACCTCGCCCATGCGCTGGCCGTGCAGGTTGTAGCGCTCGATCAGGCCTTCGAGGGCAGCGGTGAGCATCGCCTGATTGCTGGCCGTGGCGTACGGGCCGTTGGAACGGGCGAAAGGGATACGGTTACCGCCGATGATCGCGACGCGGCGCAACTGACTCATGAAAAGCTCCTATTTAGATGTCCAGGCTCGCATAAAACCCTGTGAGCGCTGGCTTGCCAGCGATGGGGCGGGCATATCCAACACCTTCAGTGGCAGACAGTCCACCATCGCTGGCACGCCAGCTCCCACAAGGCCAGTGGTCTACTCTGCTGTTCTAGCGTAGGCCTTATTGCCTGGATCGAACGATTGATTGCCGTGGGTAGTCCACACTTTGAACCCCAACTTTTGGAGAGCGTTCCATGTCTGACCGCTATATCGACTTCGCCAACTCGTCCATCGGCCATCGTCTGGTCGGGGCTCTGGGCCTGCCGTCGCCGGTACGGCTGGAGCGCTGGCAGGCCGGCCGCCTGCGGCCGGTGGACGGTGCACTGCTGATCGGGGGCGGGCCGTTGACTGAGCGCGTCAATGCGTTCGCCAACCGCCTGACCGATGCGATCTACAGCTATGGCACCGAACCGTCGATGGCCACCGCGTGGATTCCCGGCCATGGCCCGAAAATCAAAGCCGTGGTGTTCGACGCCAGTCATTTGCAGCACACCGACCAACTCAAGCAACTGCGCGAGTTTTTCCAGCCGTTGATGAAAAATCTTGAGCACAGCGCCCATGTGGTGATTCTTGGCCAAGCGCCTGAAACCCTGAAAGATCCGTTCGCCGCCAGCGCCCAACGGGCACTCGAAGGGTTTTCCCGCTCGCTGGCCAAAGAGCTGCGCAGCGGCGGCACGCTGCAGCTGATCTATGTTGGCGAAGGGGCCGAAGATCAACTGGAAGGTCCGCTGCGGTTTTTCCTTTCGCCGAAAAGTGCGTTCGTGTCCGGGCAGGTGATTCGCCTGACCGCGTGTGCGACACCGGTCACCGACTGGACACGGCCACTGGCTGGACGCAAAGCCTTGGTGACCGGTGCTGCGCGAGGCATTGGCGCCTCCATCGCCGAAACCCTGGCCCGCGACGGTGCGGACGTCATCCTGCTTGACGTGCCGCCGGCCAAGACCGATCTCGACGCCCTCGCCGCGCGCCTTGGCGGCCGCAGCATCACCCTCGACATCTGCGCCGAGGACGCTGCCGCACAACTGATCGAACAGTTGCCGGACGGCCTCGACATTCTGGTGCACAACGCCGGGATCACCCGCGACAAGACGTTGGCCAACATGACCCCCGAATTCTGGGATGCCGTGCTGGCGGTCAACCTCAACGCGCCACAAGTGCTAACCAAAGCCTTGCTCGACAGCGGCACTCTGCACGACAACGCGCGAGTAGTGTTGCTCGCCTCTATCAGCGGAATTGCCGGCAACCGTGGGCAAACCAACTACGCCGCGAGCAAGGCCGGATTGATCGGTCTGGCGCAAGCCTGGGCGCCGACGCTGCTGGAACGCGGCATCAGCATCAACGCCGTGGCGCCGGGATTCATCGAAACCCAGATGACCGCACACATCCCGTTTGGCCTGCGTGAAGCCGGGCGCCGCATGAGCTCGCTGGGCCAGGGCGGCTTGCCGCAGGACGTCGCCGAGGCTGTCGCGTGGCTGGCGCAACCGGGTACCGGCGCGTTCACCGGGCAGGCGTTGCGGGTCTGTGGACAAAGTGTTCTGGGGGCTTAGACATGAGCATCGAATGGCACACACTGGACCGTGAACCGAGCCTTCCCGGGCTGTATGCGCGGGCAGCGACGCGACGCAAGATCACCGGCACGCAATTATCCGACAGCGGCTTGCGTTGCTGGGTTGATGTCGATGGCCAACGGCTGGCCGCCTACCGCAAGGTCTGCGGTTTTGCCGACGACGGTCTGTTGCCACCGACTTATCCACACGTCCTCGCGTTTGCCTTGCAGATGCAATTGCTCACGGCCAAGGACTTCCCGTTCCCGCTGCTGGGGCTGATTCATTTGAGCAACCGCATCCGTGTGTTGCGGCCGATGGGCGGGATCAGTCGCGCACAAATCAGCGTGCGGGTGCACAATCTGCAACCGCATCCCAAAGGCGCGACGTTCGATGTGTTGACCACGCTGGATGATCAACTCGGGCCGTTGTGGGAAGCCGAAAGCCAGATGCTCTGTCGCGGCGTTAAGCTCGATGGCGAACCGCTGGAGCAGCACTGGGAGCCTTCGCAATCGCTGGTGGAGGTGGCGAAGTGGAAAGCCCCGGCAGACATCGGCCGGCAATATGCCAAGGTCTCGGGCGACTACAACCCGATCCACTTGAGTGCGGCCAGCGCCAAGCTGTTCGGTTTCCCTACCGCTATCGCCCATGGCTTGTGGAACAAGGCGCGCACGCTCGCGGCGCTGGCCGATTATTTGCCCAAGGCCAACCTTGAAATCACCGTGTACTTTCGCAAACCGGTGCGACTGCCCAGCGAGGTGACACTGCTCGCCACAGCCGCGGGCTCCAGCGGGGAATTGCAATTGGTGGGCACGCAGAATCTGGAGCATATGGTTGGGCGCTGGCAGCCGATGGGGTGACCTCATGCGCCGGGGAACACCCGTAAATTGTATATATATAACTTAAGTTTTCTTCCGGCTTTTGCCCTGACCCGAATAACACCGAGCCTTGATTTTCAAGGCTTTTTTTTGCGCGCTTATCGCTTGGGTATTAGTCCTTAGGCACTGCGAACAACCTATATATAAAGGCGTTAATACCATCTAGAGAATGGCGTGAAACAGCGCCCGGATCGAGATTGGCACCACGGACGAGGCATTGCCAGCGACAGACCGGCAAGCCATCGAAGACAACGAACGTTGTACCAGGTGCAAGGAATCTCAATCATGAAAACTCAAGACGTGTGGTGCAAATCAGCAATCGCTCTGGCATTGATCCTCTCCCTTGGTCTCGCTGGCTGCAGCAGCGGCGGTGGCGGCCATCACAGCAGCTCCGGCAGTTCTTCGCCAGACAGTTCAACCGCCGGCACTGGCGGGACTGGTAGCAGCGGTGGCAGCGGTGATACCGCTGGCACAGGTGGAACCGGTGGTACTGGCGGCACGGGCGGAACCGATCCGACCAACCCTACCAATCCGACAGACCCAACCGATCCGACCACCCCGACCAATCCTCCCGTCGCACGACTGGTGACCACCACCCTCGTACAGGATGTCGGCACAACCGTCAGTGGCCTCGGTGATGGCGTCGGCCAGATTGGCGACTCTTTGAGCACCGTTCCTGTGGTCGGTGGCGTCGTGCAGAGTGCGGCAAGAACCGCCGGCAATGTGGTCACGACCTTGGGTGACGGCGTCACCAACGGCATCGGCAAACTGGCCACCGACCCTAACGGTCTGACCACCACCGTGGCTTCGGTCGGTGGCGTGGTGCAGGATGTCGGCGACGGCGTGTCCGACCTCAGCGGCAAACTGGCAACCGCAACCAGTAGCGTTCCAGTGGTCGGCGGCGTGGTCACCAAAGTCGCACCGGTGCTCGACGGTGTCGGCCAGAAGGTCACCATGCTCGGCGATACCCTCAACACGACCCTCAGCAACGGCCCGACCAGCCAACTGACCAATAAACTCGGCAGCAGCCTGGTGCCGGTGATCGCCATGGTTGAAAGCACCACCGACAAAATCGGCGATGCCACAGGCCTGGGTGACCCACTCAAAGGCGTGGTCCAGAAAGTCGGCAGCACCGTTGACGGTGTCGGCGACAAGGTGACTGGCGCCGGCAACGGCAATGCGCTGACCAACACCCTCGGCGGCGCTTTGAGCAACGCGGGCACCGCCGCCGGCAAGGCTGGCGGCCTGGTGTCCAACGGCACCGGCTCCAGTGGCGGCGTGGGCGGTGGCCTTGGCGGTCTCGGTGGTGGCCTGGGCGGTACTGGCCTGCTGCAAACGGTCGGCGGCGCCGTCGTCAACGTGGGCACAGGCTTGAACGCCGGCAGCACCAATGGCGCCGTCAGTGCCGGTGGCGTGACGGCGGGCGGGCTGGGCAATGCTGTCGCCTCGCTGAACACTGTCCTCGGTGGCTCGGGTAGCCCGATCACCTCCACAACCGCGCCGTTGGCCGCGCTCGGCAACAATGTCGGCGGTGCACTCAACCCGGTCACCAGCGCAGTCACCGGCCTGACGCAACAGGTTGGCGCCGCCACGGGTCTGGGCAGTCCTGTGGCCAGCCTCACCGGCCAAGCCGGCAGCGCAGTGAGCAATCTCGGCGGTGCGATTGCCGCCACTAATAACCCGGTCACCACCGCTGTGGGGGGCCTGGTCAGCAACGTCGGCGGTGTCGTCACTGCCGCTGGCGGTCTGGTCAACGGAGGCACCGCCAGCGGCGGCACCACCGGTGGTCTGGGCGGTGTTCTGGGTGGCCTGACCGGCGCTCTGGGTGGTAACAAACACTAAATTGCACCTGGCCGATTCGACGGCCGCACATACAGCGCCTACTCTTGGTTGAGGGCGGAAGATTCCTACGAGTCTTCCGCTTTTTTCTTAGGAGAACATCAGCCCTGCGCTGTGATCTGACCACGGAGTGTCCTATGCGCTTTATGGCATCCCTGCTGTTCCTCAGTCTCAGTTCCGCCGCCCTCGCCGACACCCTCCCCAGCTTCCTCAATAGCAACGAAACCATTCGCAACCTGCCCGTACCCAATCTACCGGCAGACGCCTATCGTCCGACGGCTACGCCGCTGCAAGTGCCTGACCCCGGCGCAGCCGCCGCACAGCCATTGATGATGCAGACCAAAGTCAATCTCAAGACCGTGCAGATCGAAGGCGGCACGATCTATCCGCTCAACGAATTGGCCGACATCTACAAACCACTGATCGGCCACCAGAGCAGCCTCGCCGATCTGATCGAAGCCACGCGCAACATCACCCGGCGCTACCAGCAGGACGGCTACCTGCTGTCCTACGCGTTCCTGCCACAACAGAACTTCGACGACGGCGTGGCGCGCGTTGTGTTGGTCGAAGGCTATGTTCGCGACATACAAATGCAGGGCGATGTCGGCCGGGTCAAAGGCCTGCTCGACAAACTGGCGGCGAAAATCCAGGCCGAACGGCCACTGACCCGCAAGACTTTCGAGCGCTACACCACGCTGATGACGCGCATTCCCGGCGTCACCATTCAGGCCCAGGTGCCGCCTCCCGGCACCACCGATGGCGCCACGACGCTGGTCGCCCAGGCCAGCCGCAAACCGTTCACCAGCACACTCAGCACCACCGAAGACAACCGCAACGGCACACAAGCCCTGCTCGGCGTCAGCAGCAACTCGCAAACGTCCATGGGCGAACAACTGACCCTCAGCGGCCTGTTCCCACCGGGTGACGACCACGAGCATTACTATCGCCTGGACTACAACCAGTTCCTCGACAGCGAGGGTACGCAACTCGCCCTGTCCGCCTCCCGCTACCGTGCCGACCCCGGCACCAACGTGTTGCTCGACAATGGCCTGCAACTCAAACCGCACCGTGAGAATGATCGCTACTCGATCGGTTTCACCCTGCCGCTGATTGCAGCGTCCAACGAACTGCTGACCGCCGGCTCGCGGCTCTACGCGGTCAACGACAAGACCCGCTATAAAGTGATCGGCTACCCGCTGAGCGTCGAGGAGCGCACCGACATCCGCGCCCTCGCCTTCGAAAGCGACTGGCGCAAGGCCGATGCCCGGCAACTGCGCATCCTCAGCGGCGGCCTGTATCAAGGGCTGGACAGCATGGGGGCGAAAACCAACAACAGCGCGCTGGACCTCAATTTCTTGCGTCTGCGCCTGTCCGGGGTGCAAAGCGACAAGTTCCTCGACAACTGGCAAGGCGTGCTCTCGGCTGCGTTGTACTGGAGCGACGACACCTTGCCCGACAGCGAACGCGCGGTATTTGGCGGGCAGAATTTCGGTCGCGGCTACCCCGACGATCAGGCGTCCGGCGACAAGGGCTGGGGGGTGGCGTACGAGGTCAACTACAGCTTCAACCGCGACGGCAATTGGCTGCGCATCCTGCAACCCTACGTGGTGCTCGATCGCTCGCGCAGTTGGTTCAATAAACTCCCGGTGCAGGCCAACAATCTGTCGTCGGCGGCGGTCGGGCTGAGGTTCGGCGATGCCAAGTACTACAACATTTCGTTGGAGGCGGCGAAGGCAATGTCGGACGAAGCGCTGGACACATTCAACCGCCGGGCACGGTACAGCATCAGTTTCAGTTATCAGTTATAGAACCGGTTATCGCCTGTCAGAACGCTTTCGCGAGCAAGCCCGCTCCCACAGGGGTATGCACTTCAAATCGTGGAATGCATTTCAACCTGTGGGAGCGGTCTTGCTCGCGAAGAACGATAACGCGGTCAGCCTGCAAGTCAGGTCGGCGGGTCTAACCGATCCAGCGCCCGGTTCACCGCCAGTTCGGCGAGCATGACCATCTGCGCGATGCC
>NZ_JAIHLQ010000064.1 GCF_019733355.1 Pseudomonas baetica
GAGCATGGATCGGATCAGTGGAACATCACTGTCCAAGTGCTTGTGGAATCAGTGTCCAAGTGGCCGTGGAATGAGTGTCCAAGTCAGCTTGGACTGGGTGTCCAAGTGCGCATGGAATCCCCACCTAGGCCCTTCAATAACCCTGCACCTGGCTGGCGAAGGCTTCGTTGATCGCCGAGCAGCACTGACTCGGCAGATGCTTGAGGCGGGTTATGTCGGTCGCAAGGGGGTAGCCCGGCGTGTCCTTGGCTCGAATACCGCGGTGCCCCATGCGAGCCGCCAATGCTTGCAGGCGATCACCCACCTGCCGATCAGTGGTCAGGCCGTCGATGACCTCCACTTGCATCAGTGGCACCGGGTTAAAAATGGAAAACGGCGACCCGCTCGGGCATCCGGCAGTTTCGGGCGATGCTGTCACCGACAGTGACGAGATATTGGTGGTCAGCACGCAGTCGTCAGCCACTACCCCTTCAAGTTCGGCGAGCAGCGCTTTGCTTCGCGTCCAGGCGCTCGATGATAGCGTCGATGGCCAGATCGACACGCTGAGTTCGGTCAGCGACGTGGCGACCCGAACCCGGTCGAGTGTGACTTGGCCTCGCTGCTTGCAGCTTGCCCTTGCCCAGAAGTTTGTCCAGTGTCTGCTCGAGGTTCTTGCGGACGGCCTGAGCGGCACCTTGAGATTATCGAACAGCAGGCTTTAATACCAAGCCAGGGCCGCGATCTGTGCAATACCGATGCCCATGACGCCAGCACCGACAATTGCCACGTGATTGATCTCACGTGTCATCCATCATTCTCTCGAGAAAGTGGCTTGGCGTTTTTCCAGGAAGGCACGGGCGCCCTCCTTCTGACCCCTGGAGTCGAACAGCAATTGAAACGCCTTGCGCTCTAAGGCCAGGGCACTGTCCAAAGGCAAATCGGCACCGGCCAGCATCACCTCCTTGATCTGCGCCACTGGGCGTCACTCCGGATTTTTGCCAATGCCATAATTGCTTCCTCTAATTATTTTAATAAGATGGCTGGCGAACTGAAGGTCAGACCGTCTGCAGCTTGCTTAGCCGGTTGTCAATCAGGTCCGCCGCTTCACCGACTATGCGCGAGACCAACTGCTCTACCGTGGGAATGTCGTAGACCAGCCCCTGCACCATGCCGACGCTCCACACTCCGTCGTTCCAGTCACCGCTGCTGTAGACAGCGCGGCCACGCGTGCCGGCCACCAACGGAGCCACGTCCGGGAACTGCGTGCCAACCCGCTTTTCGATGCTGACCACCTGCTCGGTCAGTTCATTCTTGTGCACGCGCCAGGTGTTCTTGAAACTGCGCAGAACCAGTTCGGTCTGGCGCTCGTCGGCCTCGACCAGGCGACGCTTGATGTCGGGATGGGCCGGTGCCTCCTGGGTGGCCATGAAGCGCGTGCCCATATTGATGCCGTCGGCGCCTAGCGCCAGTGCTGCAACCAGACCGCGCGCGTCGGCAAAACCGCCCGATGCGATCAGCGGGATCTTGATCGAGTCGGCCGCGCGCGGGATTAGCACCAGGCCAGGGATGTCATCCTCACCCGGATGGCCGGCGCACTCGAAGCCGTCGATCGAGACTGCATCGACGCCGATCTGCTCGGCCTTGAGCGCGTGCCGCACCGACGTGCATTTATGGATTACCTTGATCCCGGCCGCCTTGAAGCGGTCCATATAGGCGACCGGATTATTGCCCGCGGTCTCGACGATCTTGATGCCGCTGCGGATGATGACGTCGATGTATTCGTCGTAGGGGATCGGCCGGATCGCCGGCAGGAAGGTCAGGTTGACGCCAAACGGCTGCATCGTCATCTCGCGACAGCGCAGGATCTCCGCATGCAGATCATCGGGTGTGGGCTGGGTCAGCGCGCTGAGAAAGCCGAGCGCACCGCTGTTGGCAACGGCGGCCACCAGTTCGGCGCGGGCAATCCATTGCATACCGCCCTGGATGATCGGGTGTCGCACGCCGAAGGTGCGGGTGAATGGGGTCGATAACATGAGATCTCCTGATAAAACGTCGTGTGGTAGTTGGCGTCAGGCCAGCAACTTGGCTTCGGTGCAGCTCTGCAGGTAGTCGAACGTGACGCCGGGCGCCATGGCCTTGATTTGCAAACCGTGTGGGGTGACATCCAGGACAGCTAGATCGGTGTAGATCGGCGAAATACCCACTGATTGAGGTGGGATAAAGGGTAACGCCAAGCCTGAGAGGCTGAAAAACTTCAAACTTGGCGGGTTGGAGCAGTTAGGGCTGAATTTTTCAACGGCCTGTTAGGGAAGACTCGCGGCCTTATTTGTCGTTTTACATTCGGTAAATGGCCCAAAGCACATCCAAGCCAAACGGCTTGGGGTGGTGTCCAGGCCTCCTACCCTCCCTATCTTGAGCAACTTCGGCAGGTGGTGCAAAACTCAGATCACACCCTCCTCGGCCAGCAACGCCATGTCTTCCGGTCCAAGATTGAGAAGGGATTGCAGGACGGTTTGGGTATCCTGGCCCAAAGCCGGCGGCATCCGGCGTACCGGAAGTCTCGCTCCGTCGAATTTGTAGGGGGGCGCGAGTACCATGCTGTCGTCGCCAAGGGAATTCGAGTGCCCGGCGAGCATTCCCGCTTCCTGCGCGCGCGTGGACTGCAAAGCCTCCAGAACTCCCAACACCTCGCCACAAGGAATGTTGGCGGCTTTCAGCGCCAACAGTATTGCCTGGCGGGGCCGCCGCGCGAGCTCGGCCACGACTTCTGGCAGCAGCACGTCGCGATTGGTCGAACGCAACGGATTGGTCTTGAAGCGTTCGTCTGCTACCAAGTCAGGCCGATCAATCACCTCAGTGCAGAAACGTTCGAACTGGCTGTTGTTGCCTACCGTGATCACTAGGGGTCCATCGGCTGCCTCGAAGACGCCATATGGGACGATCAGCGGGTGTCCATTGCCAAACTTCTGCGGGTCGACCTTCGTCGCTAGTGCCTCCAGCCCGACATACGAGGTAATCGTCAATCCGCTGTCGTAGAGTGACAGTTGGACATGCCGCCCTCGGCCTGTGCGTTGGCGCTCGAAGAGTGCCGCCAAGATAGCCTGAGTGGCGTACATGCCCGTAAAGAGATCCACCGCCGCGATACCTAGACGCACTGGTCCGCTGCCTGGGGCGCCACTAAGAGACATCAGACCCGCTTCACCCTGCACTACCAAGTCATAACCCGGACGGCGGGCTTCGGAGCCGTCGCGGTCATAACCCGAGATAGAGCAGTAGATGATGCCAGGATTGACCGTCCGCAGATCCTCGTACCCCAGTCCGAGTTTCTCGGCTCCACCGGTCTTGAAGTTTTGCACGATGACGTCGCATTGGCGCGCGAGATCCAGCGCGATGCGTAGGCCGCGTTCGGTATTGAGATTCAGGCAGATGGACTGTTTGTTGCGGTTGGCGCTGTTGAAGTAAGAGGTGTTCGTTTCTCCGACCTTCGCCCCCCACTGCCGCGTGTCATCACCACGATCGGGATTCTCGACTTTAATCACTTCCGCGCCCAAGTCACCGAGCGCCATAGCGCTTGCGGGACCAGCAAGAACACGAGACAGGTCTAGCACGCGCAGGCCGGCCAACGGCAGCCCTTGATTCGAATCGGACAATTGCTTTACTCCTCAATAATATTCTTCGGGACTGATCGATCTAGACCACGTCGTGGCGCAAGGTGGCGAAATCGGTCGGCCGCTTCGCGAAGAAGGCCGCGATACCCTCGGCTGATTCCCGACTCCCCTGGGCCACGGCCATCGCTTCGCGCTCGGCGTCCAATTGCTCATCAAGCGTCCGCTCGTGCGCATGGCGGCATAGAGCCTTGATCGAGGCCATGGCTTGCTGTGGCCCCTGAGCCAGTCGTGCAGCCAGGGCAACGGCAACCGCATCGGCCTGGCCGCGCTCGACTAGTTGATTGACCAACCCGAACTGCTGAAGCTGCTCGGCCGTGATCCGGTCACCAGTCAACGACAACTGCGTTAGCAACTGACGAGGCAAGCTCTGCGCCAATAGTCCGGTGATACCGCCGTCCGGCGTCAATCCCACCTTGACATAAGCCACTGAGAACGCCGTACCGGCGGCTGCCACAACCAGGTCGCAGGCCAGGGCTAACGAAAAGCCCGCACCCGCAGCACCACCCTCGACCGCAGCGACGATCGGTTTTGGGAAGTCACGCAGTTCGCACACGACGTCGTGCAGATGCCCCAGGCGTTCGCGCCGCTCATCGAGAGTCAGCTCGCGACGTTTGCCGATCTGGTCCAAATCACCGCCCGCGCAGAAGTAACCGTCTGCCCCCGTTAGAACGATGGCACCGATGTCTGCGCTACCCGCTGCTTCGGCTAGCGCGGCACGGATGGCGTCATACAGGCCGGGAGCAATGGCGTTGCGTTTACCGGGGTTGTTGATCGTGAGGATCAGCACATTGCCTTCCACACGCTGCAACAAGGGGGAGAAACTAGTCATGTAATAGTCCTTTGCAGGGAGCGCTATCGCGCCGATCAATAGATTTCGAAGAGCGCCGCAGCGCCCATACCACCAGAGATGCACACCGTGACGACCCCATACCGTGCTTTGCGGCGGCGACCTTCGAGCAGGATATGTCCGACGAGCCGGGCAACCGTTATGGCGAACGGATGCCCGATTGCAATCGCGCCCGTATTGACGTTCAGCCGCTCATCGGGAATACCGGGTTGGTCACGGCAATTAGATGGATTGCGAGCGCAATTCAATGTTCTCGACCTTCAAGCCATGGCGCGCTAACAAAAGCTGACATAGTTTGATCGCGGGCAACGGCAGAGGCCTGTCGGATACGGGCGGGCACCGACAGACGACTGCAGCATCATTGCTTCGCTCTATTGATTCTGTGGATCGAACTGTTTGTCTTTGATAAACAGCGCCGGGATCACGCCACAGATGAAGTAGGCTGCGCCCATGATCAGGAAACCTACGCCTATCGAGCCATGAGTGGCGAGGTAACCGATAGCTGTCGGAGCAATCGCTGCGCCTACACGACCCACGTTGTAGGCGCCACCTACGGCGGTACCGCGATATTTGGCCTCGAAGCTTTCAGTCAGGTAAGTGGCGTTCACCGCGTATGGAATGCCATACAAAAAGCCGAACACCACCAGCATCCAGAGGATATTTTCCGGGCTTTGGAACAGCACGATCACCGGCAGAAAGACTGCGCTGCCCATAGCTCCAAAGGCGAAAACGGCACGGCGCCCGATACGGTCAGCTGCCAGGCCGGCGAGAATCTTGCCGAGGATCATGGCGGTGTACGTGAGGACCATGAAGCCGGCCATGGACTTGAAGTTCATGCCTAGTTCGCCTTCCAGGTACGTCGGCAGCCAGTTGTTCACACCGTAGTAGCCGAACTGTAGAAAGCCGGCAGTCAGGGCCCACAAGATAAACATCCGGCGAGCCTTCGGATCACTGAAGATCGCCTTGTACATGCTCTCGCGCTTTCCGGAGGATTGCTTTTTGATGCCCTCGATTTTCTTCTTGGCGCGCTCTGCCTGAGCGTTGATCCAGGTTTGCGGCTCCGGCACGAATACTTGCATCATCACGGCTAGGATCACCGGGATAATGGCAAGGAAGAAAAGCCAGCGCCAGCCATGAGTCGGCAAGATCCAGCTGGCCAACACCGTCGCGAGGATATAGCCCACTGACCAGCCTGCTTGCAGGGTGCCCAGTACCGTTGTGCGGTAGCGGGTGGGTACGTATTCGGACATCAGCGTACTGCAAGCTATATACACTGCGCCAATCCCCATCGATGCCACGAGCCGGATTATCGCGAACTGCATATAGCTTTGCGTCAGGCCTAGCGCAGACGTGCCGACGGAAAAAAATACAACGCCCCAGACCACGGTTTTCACGCGGCCGAAACGATCGCAGGCCCAGCCACCGTAAATGCCACCGATGGCCATGCCGGCCAGGGTAAAGCTACCCAGGCTGCCGGCTTGGACGCTGGTCAGGCCAAATTCAGCCTTCAGGCTACTGAGGCTGTAGGAAAGCAGCATCAGATCGGCGCCATCGACCATCAATGCAAGAAAGCAGAAGACAAATACCAGTATCCAGGTGTTGGATTTGGTTTTGGTGTTGGCCAGTGTGTTTGCACTGACCTGAGTAGAAGCGTCCATCACGTCACCTTATTATATTTATGGGAAACAGGCTCTTGAACCAGGGATCGAAGACATGAGGTCTCAGCGTTAAGCGTCGGGGATCATGTTTCGGGCGAAGATCAGCTGCTGGAGCTGGGTGGTGCCCTTGTAGAGGCAGAACAGGTTACGTCACGGTAGAAGCGCTCGGTGCTGTACTCGCGGACATAACCGGCCCAGTCATGAATATGCACGCCCCGGTCAGCGACCCGGCCGCATAGCTCAATGGCGAACAACTTCGAGTAGGAGGCTTCGGTGGCAACGTTCAGACCCTGGCCGCGCGCTCGTGCCGCATCCAATACCATGCAGCGAGCGGCGTAGATTTGTGCGTTGCTGTCGGCGAGCATTGCCTGGGTCAATTGGAGCTTGGCGATTGGTTTGCCAAATTGCTTGCGCTCAATGGCGTATTGCAGTGGGTCGGCCAGCATGCGATCAGCTCCGACACTCAATGCCGCAATCTCGTTCTCGCGCGAAATCAGCGCTTCGTTGACGAACTGCTGGAGGGAATCGAGCAGTATTTTCAGTGTGTCCGGATCGCGGATCATGTGCTGTCCTCAGAGGCTCGCAGGGCAGGTCGAAGTTGGCATCGCGTCGCCATCTGAATGCCATCTAGCACGTAGCGACTTTTATGTTGCGGCGTCCGTGCTGATACAACTGACGGTCCTCATCCTCTTCCTGATAGCGCTGCCCATAGGGGCGATCAGGCTTCATTCAACAATCACTAAGCCACTGGCTTATGTCGGTGCTTGTTCGGCATCCGGCCCCAGACGTCGCATCTTAGCGTTCCTTTTTTTTAAAAATCAACAAAACAAAATCATATTTCACACAGCGGAATGAAAAATCAAAATCAGTTTTTCGGTTTTTGTGAAAAAAAACGCTGTAAATCAATAGTTTGTGATGATTAAAGGTTGATTTCTCATCTGTGTTCTTTACACGTGATTCAACTTATACCTATTATTGCGCCTGTTTGTGGAATGGTATTCCGCACAGCGAAACCATAAAGGTTGCCCTTTAGGCGTTGAAGTGACTGCGGCTTGCGAGTCTTGGTACGCCTCGCAAGGTACTGTCGAACATCAAAGAGGCGCCGCATGTTCACAAAAACAATAAGAGGTAAACCCATGGATCGTCTCACCAGCATCCTCACGTCTCGTCTGCTGTTAACCAGTGGCGTGATCGGCCTGTCAGCGCCAGCGGCAGCGGATTTTCTCCAGGACAGCAAAACCAGCCTTGAGCTACGTAACTTCTATTTCAACCGCGACTACCGCCAAACCGGCGCCCCGCAGTCCAAGCAAGAGGAGTGGGCCCAGGGTTTCCTGCTCCGTTACGAGTCAGGCTTCACTGAAGGCGCGGTAGGTTTTGGGGTTGATGCCCTTGGCCAGCTCGGCGTGAAACTCGACTCCAGTCAAGATCGCGCTGGCTCTGGGCTGCTCCCACGCGAAGGAGGGCCTACCGGACGTTCCGTGGACGAGGCCAGCAAGTTGGGCCTGACCGCCAAGGTACGGGCGTCCAACAGCCTGCTCAAACTCGGTACTTTGCAGCCCAAGCTGCCGGTGCTGCAGGCCCACGATGGGCGCTTGCTACCGCAGACTTTCGAGGGCGTGCACCTGAACTCAAAAGAGTTCGACGGGGTGAACTTTGACGCTGGCCAACTCAAGCAGGTGACCCAGCGCGACTCGACCAATAGCGAGGACATGACCATCTCGACTACGTTCGCGAAAGGCATTCGGGTGCGTAAAGGTGCCAGCAGTGATGCCTTCAACTTTGGCGGCATCAGCTACAAATGGAATGCCAATTTAAACACCAGTTACTACTACGCCAACCTGGACGGATTCTATAATCAGCACGTCTTAAGTCTGTTGCACGTACTGCCACTTGGTGTTGGCCAGTCGCTCAAGAGCGACATACGATTTGCCCGCTCCAACGGCGAGGGCGGGAGCAACATCGACAACAAAGCGCTCAATGCGATGTTCACCTACAGTCTCGGTAGTCACGCCTTCGGCCTCGGCTATCAAAAAATGAGCGGAGACACTGGCTACGCCTATATCGGTGCCTCTGACGCTTACCTGGTCAACTTCGTTCAGGTCAGCGACTTCGCCAGCAAGGACGAGCGGTCCTGGCAGGCTCGCTACGATTATAACTTTGCATCGGTGGGCGTCCCTGGTCTGACTTTCATGACCCGTTACCTTCGTGGTGACGACATCGATTTGGGGCCGGGTAAGCAAAATGGCGCGGAGTGGGAGCGCGATACCGACATCGCCTACGTGTTCCAGAGTGGGCCGTTGAAGAACCTCGGGGTGAGATGGCGCAACGCCACGGTGCGCGCGAGTCACTTTGGTAGTGACATGGACGAAAATCGTCTGATCTTCAGCTATCCCCTGCAACTGTAATCAAGGCTCTGTCGTCCAGAGGGTCCGGGCACACTCTGGTGTTCCCGGAGCCTTTTGCGATGGAGACTGTTTTGGTCGCTTATGGATGAGCGGAAAATGGCTGTGTCGCCCGACATAATTTCCGCCAATTCTATACCGCAGCGTTGAGGCGCGGCCTTCAAGGTGAGTCGCCTTTTGCCACAATCCTGGTTTTGCCTGCATGACGATCACTGCCTGGGGCGGCAGTGCCTCGGCAGGCCGAAATAGTTGGCGTCTGAACACGGCGCCATCGAGCTGACCTCGGAGTGTCAGTTCTATTTCCGTCTGTCCTTTGCTCTCTAAAAACCAGTTGCCAAAACCGGGTTTGTTGATAATATTGATTAAACTATTCCGCACCGCGGAATGCAATTTCAATAAGAATAAATTTAAAGGTTAAAATGAATTCCAGTGTGCTCTATGAGCGTCAAGGTGAAATTGCTCTCATTACCGTGGACAACCCTCCAGTCAATGCGCTGGGTCAATCTGTGCGTAAAGGTCTGCTTGACGCATTGTATGAGGCACAGGGTGATGCTCAGGTCAGGGCGCTGGTGCTGCTGTGCAGTGGCCGGACTTTTATTGCTGGAGCTGATATCAAGGAGTTTGGTAAACCGCCACAGTCACCGAGCTTGTCGGAGGTCGTGAATGCCTTTGAGCGAAGTGATAAGCCTTGTGTCGCGGCGATTCATGGCACTGCCCTGGGCGGTGGTCTGGAAGTCGCCCTAGGTTGCCACTATCGAATTGCCCGTCACGACGCCAAGATTGGGTTGCCGGAAGTCAATCTCGGGCTGCTGCCGGGAGCCGGTGGTACGCAACGACTGCCACGCCTGGCTGGCGTTGACAAAGCGTTGGAGATGATCGTTTCCGGAGTACCTGTCAACGCTGCTCAAGCATTGGAATATCACATCGTCGATGAGCTGTTCGAGGGCGACCCACGTGCGGCGGGAATCGCTTTCGGTCAGCGGATCCTTGCCGAGTCCCGGGGAGTTCGGCGTACCGGAGAACAGACTGCCGCGCTTGGCGCTGCGGACAATGCGAAGTTGATCGCGGACAAGCGCATCGAGGTGGAGCAACGCATTCCCGGTGCGTTCTCTCCACCTCGGTGTGTAGCCGCTGTGGAAGCGGCTACACACTTGCCGCTGGCCGAAGGACTGGAGCGGGAAAGGGAGCTGTTCAAGGAGTGTCTGGCGTCTGAGCAACGCGCGGCACTGGTGCATGCTTTTTTCGCAGAGCGGCAATGCGGGCATATCGCAGATTTGCCGACGCAAACAGTGCTGCGTTCAATCGCGCAGGTCGGGGTGATCGGTGGCGGCACCATGGGGGTCGGCATTGCCCTGAGTTTTGCCAACGCGGGCATCCCTGTGAAACTCCTGGAAGTTGACGGCGAAGCCCTGGAGCGCGCGCTGCAACGCGCTCGCGATAGCTACACGGCCAATGTCGAGCGCGGCAGCCTGAGCCGTGAGGCAATGGAGCAGCGTCTGGAGTTGCTGCATGGGGTGCTGGATTACAGCGAGCTGGCCGAGGAGGACCTGGTCATCGAAGCGGTGTTGGAGAGCCTGGAGGTCAAGCGTCAGGTATTCGAACGTTTGGATCAGGTTTGCAAACCTGGGGCCATTCTTGCCAGCAATACTTCCTCGCTGGATCTGGACGCGATCGCGTCGTTCACCTCGCGTCCCCAAGAGGTGGTCGGCCTGCACTTCTTCAGTCCGGCCAACGTCATGCGCTTGCTGGAAGTGGTGCGCGGCCGGCACACCAGCGCCGAAGTACTAGCAACGGCGATGCGCTTGAGCAAGACGCTGAAGAAAGTTGCGGTAGTAGTAGGTGTCGGCGATGGTTTCGTCGGTAACCGGATGCACTTCCAGTATGGCCGCGAGGCCGAGTTCCTGTTGGAGGAGGGGGCTACGCCAGAGCAGGTGGACGCTGCCCTGCGTCATTTCGGTCTGGCCATGGGGCCGAATGCCGTACGCGATTTGTCAGGTCTGGACATCGGTTGGAGCATTCGCAAGCGTCAACGCGAGACTCTGCCAGCTGGCTATACACTGCCAGACGTACTCGACAGACTCTGCGAGGCAGGCATGCTAGGGCAGAAGACCGGCAAAGGGTTCTATAGCTATGCACCTGGATCGCGCCGCCCTGAGCTGAATCCAGAGCTGTTGCCGTTGCTGCAAGCGGTCTCCCGCGAGAAAGGCATCGAGCGCCGTGCGCTGAGTGATGACTACATCGTCGAGCGCTGCATCCTGGCTCTGATTAACGAGGGCGCGAAGATTCTCGAAGAAGGTATCGCCCAGCGTAGCGGCGATATCGATGTGATTTACCTGAATGGATTTGGTTTTCCGGCCTGGCGCGGCGGTCCGATGTTTTATGCCGACAGCCTTGGGCTGGACAAGGTACTGGCGCGTGTCCGCGAGTTCTATCAGCGTTTCGGCGCGTGGTGGAAGCCGGCACCGCTACTGGAAAAACTGGCCGCAGAAGGTCGTCGCTTTGCCGACTGGGACCTGAATTTATAACAGCCCGCTTCACGGTCTCTCAATGGCTTGGAGGAATAGTATGGACATTCATTTTACCGCTGAAGAATTGGCCTTTCGCGACGAAGTAAAGGCTTTCCTGAAGAAAAAGTTGCCGCAGGATCTCGCTGATAAGGTACGCCTTGGCAAGCACCTGTCCAAGATGGACCATCTGCGCTGGCAGGCCATCCAGAACGAGCAGGGCTGGTACGCCACGCATTGGCCGACAGCGTTTGGAGGTACTGGCTGGAATACCGTGCAAAAGCATATCTACGAAGAGGAGTGTGCGCTTGCCGGTGCACCGCGCAATATTGCATTCGGAGTCAACATGGTCGCTCCGGTGCTGATCAAGTTTGGCACGCTGAAGCAGCAGGCATACTATCTGCCGCGCATCCTCAAAGGCGAGGACTGGTGGTGTCAAGGCTATTCCGAGCCTGGCGCCGGTTCCGACCTGGCCTCGCTGAAAACCCGGGCGCTGCGCGACGGTGATCATTACATCGTCAATGGGCAGAAGACCTGGACCACCCTCGGTCAGCATGCCGACATGATTTTCTGCCTGGTGCGCACCGATCCCCAGGCACAGAAGCAGCGCGGCATCTCCTTTCTGCTGATCGATATGAACAGCCCAGGCATCAGCGTGCGTCCGATCATCACTCTGGAGGGGGAGCATGAGGTCAACGAGGTTTTTTTCGACAATGTCCGGGTGCCGGTAGAGAACTTGGTCGGCGAGGAAAATCACGGTTGGACCTGCGCCAAGTATCTGCTGACCTACGAGCGTACCGGATTAGCGGGAATTGGTGCGTCCAAGGCTGCGCTGGCACACCTCAAGCGCATCGCTCGCCGGCAGATGAGCGAGGGCAAACCCATGCTCGACGATCCGTTGTTCCGGGCACAGGTCGCGGAAGTGGAAATGCAGCTCATTGCCGCCGAGATGAGCAATTTGCGAACGCTTGCGGCGACCAAGGAAGGCGGCGTGCCCGGGGCAGAAAGCTCAATTCTCAAGGTCAAGGGTACGGAGATTCGTCAGGCCATCAGCCACCTGCTGCGTAAGGTGATCGGCCCCTATGCCTTGCCGTTTCTGGAAGATGAATTGGAACTGGATCACCCGGGTAAGCCGTTGCATGCCGACTACAGTGCCGCGCCGGCGAGCCAATACTTCAATCTGCGCAAGCTGTCGATCTTCGGTGGCTCCAATGAAATTCAGAAAAACATCGTCTCTAAGATGATTCTCGAACTGTAAGGGTGCTCTGATTATGGATTTCAAATTAACCGAAGAGCAGCAGATGCTGCAAGACACCGCCGCACGGCTGGTACGCAATGCCTATAGCTTCGAGGCTCGCGAGGAATATACGCGTAGTGAAGAAGGTTTCAGTCGCGCCTTCTGGCAACAACTCGGAGAGCTGGGGCTGACAGCCGTGCCGTTCCCTGAAGCGCTGGGCGGCTTTGGCGGCAACGGCGTCGAAAGCATGCTGCTGATGACCGAGCTGGGTCGAGGCTTGTGCCTGGAACCCTATGTGCAATCCGTGATCTGTGCGGGCGGGTTGATCACCCAGCTCGGTACCTCGGTTCAACAGCGAGATTGGCTGCCACAGGTGGCCAGTGCGCAGTTGCTGCTCGCCGTGGCTTTTGAGGAGCCGCAGAGCCACTACCATTTGAACGATGTGCAGACGTGCGCGGAACGCAATGCTGAAGGCTGGACGCTGACCGGTAGAAAGGCAGTAGTAATCGGTGGTCATCAGGCCGGCCTGATTGTGGTCAGCGCCAGGGTAAGCGGCGAGAGCCGCGACGAGCACGGTATAGGGCTGTTCCTGATCGATCCGAAAGCTGCAGGTGTCGAGCGTCGCAGCTACCAGAACGTGGATGGCCACAAAGGCTGCGACCTGTATTTGGACAAGGTCCAGGTATCCAGCGATTACGTGCTGGGCGAGCCGGGTCAGGTCTTTGCGGCGCTGCGTTACCAGCAAGGTCGGGCGATTGCTGCGCAGTGCGCCGAAGCACTGGGCAGTATGCAGGAAGCCTGTCGCCTGACCCTGGACTACCTGAAAACTCGTCAGCAGTTCGGCGTGGCGATCGGTCAGTTCCAGGTGTTGCAGCATCGCATGGTCGATATGCGTACAGAGTTGGAGCAAGCCACCAGCATGGCGATCCTTGCCGCGTGCTGTGCCGATCAAGTGGACAGTGCCGAGCGAAGTCGGACCCTGGCGGCGGCCAAGTTTATTGTCACACGGGCTGCACGCGGTATTGCGGAGCAAGCTATCCAGTTGCACGGCGGTATAGGCATGACCTGGGAATATGCACTGGCTCACCACGCCAAACGCTTGGTCATGCTCAGTCATCAGTTTGGAGATGACGACCATCACTTGAAGGCGTATTCGAGATTGCTCGACGTCGCTGAGTAGCATTTTAACATCGGGCCGAGAGGCCCATTTTTTGGAGGTTATTTATGAAAGTCCTCGTCGCAGTCAAACGCGTTGTGGATTACAACGTCAAGGTCCGGGTCAAAGCAGATAACTCCGGCGTCGATCTGGCCAACGTCAAGATGTCGATGAACCCGTTCTGCGAAATCGCCGTGGAAGAAGCCGTACGTCTGAAAGAGAAAGGCATTGCAACTGAAATCATCGTCGTCTCCATCGGCCCGTCCACCGCTCAAGAGCAACTGCGCACCGCGCTGGCTCTGGGTGCCGACCGCGCCATCCTCGTCGAATCCGCTGAAGATCTGACTTCCCTGGCCGTTGCCAAGTTGTTGAAAGCTGTTGTCGACAAGGAACAGCCTCAGCTGGTGATCCTCGGCAAACAAGCCATCGATAGCGACAACAACCAGACTGGCCAGATGCTCGCTGCATTGAGCTGCTATGGTCAGGGCACCTTCGCTTCGAAAGTCGAAGTGTCCGGCGACAGCGTTGCCGTGACCCGTGAAATCGACGGCGGCGCGCAGACAGTTTCCCTGAAACTGCCTGCCATCGTCACCACCGACTTGCGTTTGAACGAGCCGCGCTACGCGTCCCTGCCAAACATCATGAAAGCCAAGAAGAAGCCTCTCGAAGTGCTGACTCCGGACGCTTTGGGCGTTTCCACCGCCTCCACCAACAAGACCGTGAAAGTCGAAGCGCCAGCTGCACGCAGCGCGGGTATCAAGGTCAAGTCGGTGGCTGAACTGGTCGAGAAATTGAAAAACGAAGCGAAGGTAATCTAAATGACGGTCCTGGTTATTGCAGAACACGACAACAAAGTACTGGCGCCAGCCACGCTGAACACTGTGGCTGCCGCCGTCAAAATCGGCGGTGATATCCACGTTCTGGTTGCAGGTCAGGGCGCTGGCGCCGTGGCTGAAGCCGCTGCGAAAATCGCTGGCGTGGCTAAAGTGCTGCTGGCCGACAACGCCGCCTACGCTCACCAGCTGCCGGAAAACGTCGCTCCTCTGGTTGCAGAGTTGGGCAAGGGCTACAGCCACATCCTGGCTGCCGCGACTTCCAACGGCAAAAACATCCTGCCGCGCGTTGCCGCTCAGCTGGACGTTGACCAGATCTCCGAGATCATCTCGGTCGAAAGCGCTGACACCTTCAAGCGCCCAATCTACGCCGGTAACGCCATCGCAACCGTTCAATCGAACGCTGCGGTCAAAGTGATCACCGTGCGTGCTACTGGTTTCGACCCGGTCGCGGCTGAAGGTGGTTCGGCGGCTGTTGAAGCCGTTGCAGCTGCTCACGATGCTGGGATTTCCAGCTTCGTCGGCGAAGAACTTGCCAAGTCCGATCGTCCGGAACTGACCGCTGCCAAGATCGTCGTTTCCGGCGGTCGCGGCATGCAGAACGGCGACAACTTCAAACACCTGTACGCCCTGGCCGACAAGCTGAGCGCTGCCGTCGGTGCTTCCCGCGCCGCGGTCGACGCAGGTTTCGTACCCAACGACCTGCAGGTCGGTCAGACCGGCAAGATCGTTGCGCCACAGCTGTACATCGCGGTCGGTATCTCCGGCGCGATCCAGCACCTGGCCGGCATGAAAGACTCCAAAGTGATCGTTGCGATCAACAAGGACGAAGAAGCGCCGATCTTCCAGGTGGCCGATTATGGTCTGGTGGCTGATCTGTTCGAGGCAGTCCCCGAATTAACGGGTGCTCTGTAATGTAAAAGGCCGTCGATAATAAGGTGCCGACGGCCTTTCTGTCTGATCATTGAGCCGGGCGTGTCAGACGCCGAGGCTTTCGATGTCTTGGGCCAGCATCACCAATTGGTGCGCCAGTGAGTTCTTCAGTTTTTCAACGGGCAATTGGAAGCTGGGAGCGCCACAGCTCAGCGCCATAATGCTGCCATCGGCCAAACGCAGCGGAACCCCGGCGGCATTGGTGTTGCGATCCCACTCGCCGAGGGACAGGCAAAAGCCGAACTCCTCATATTCCCGGAAAGAGTTTTTCAGCGAGGCTTCCACAGCGGGCCATTCGTCACCGACCTTTTTGGCAATTTCACCGAGCAAATGGGTGCGCTCGTTTTCCGGAGTCGCTGCCAGGTACGCACGACCGCCAGCAGAAGTGCTCAGGGGCAGGCGCACGCCCGCTTCCATGCGCAGGCTCGCAACCTCTGGCGGACGGCAGCTTTCAATATAGATCATCGAGAGGCGGTCACGACACGTGAGGCCGACAGTGGTATTGGTGCGGCGAGCGAACTCATCCATGAGCGGCTTGCCGAGCTGACGCACACGCAGGTTATTGACATAGGCATAACCGAGAGCCAGTACGCCCGAATCGAGCTGGTATTTCTCCAAGTCCTGATTGTAGCTGAGATAGCCAAGCTGGGTCAGGGTGTAGGTCAGGCGCGAAACGGTCGGCTTTGGAAGGCCGGTAATCCGCGCAATGTCCTGATTGCCACGCACGACACTGCCATGGGTGAAGGCGCGCAGAACTTCGAGACCCCGGCTCAGGGCCTCGACGAATTTCCGGTCCTTGAGGCTGTTCTCGGGCGTTTCGATTTCTTCGTTCATACAGACTCGTTTTGGTGGCGGATGGGCAATGGAAAGGACGATAGCCAATCATCATTGCCAATCAAGGTAATCACTTAAACCTAGTTTGCGCAGTAATCATGCTAATTTCAATTCCGATTTCACTCGTATCGGAACCTATGGCTATTAACGAAACCATGTTCCGCTATTTGATGGCGTTGTCAGGCCTGAACAAACCAGGAAAGCAACAACAGTGGTGGTATGGCTACCAGAGCGATGCCACCATTCCAGTTGAAGGCGATTCTCCACGGTGAAGTATTCGCGTAGCGCGCCAGCATCAGCGCAGAGGGGCCAAAGGGCGATAGCAGCATCGCCAGTGAAAAGGCGCAGACTAAAGTGACAGCGGGTCCCGCAGGATTGATACCGGCGGCCTGCAACTGAGCCAAGAGGCCTGCGCAAATGCGCCAGGTGATGACCGGCGCGATGCCCATCAGCGATAGCGGCACGATGCTCAGCAGGACGGCGATCTGCAGCAGGAGTATCTGCGATGAGCCGGCCAATATCGGCGCCAGTTGGTCAAGGGAGATCAATTGATTGAATAGCGCGCCGAGCAATGCGGAGCAGGCGAAGATGAAAATCTCATTGCGCATCCCCGCAAGGTGCTCGGCCAGTTCATCGTAGGCGCTGCTAGGGTTTTCCAGAAACAACCTGCTGCTAACAAACAGCGGAATCAATAACAAGGAGGCTTAGGTGATATTCAGGGAGGTCAGGCTGGCCAGTGCAACGATGGTGGCAATGCTCGCCGCTGTGCCGAGGGCGAGCGGATTCAGGGAGGCGGCCAGGTTCTGCTGGGTATCATCGCATAAGCTCTGCAGGCGCCGATTTTCCGTACACCAACCGATTAGCATCAATAGGGCGGTGGCAATAGACCCATAGGGCAACAAGTCGGTCCAAGCCAGGCTGAACGCTGCAGTGTCCGAGTACTCAAGGCTAGCAGTTCAGCCAGCAGCGCCAGTGGTAGCAGGCGCGTCAGCTTCACTCGATTTCAAGGCGCAGCTGGTTGCGTTTGAAAACGCCATCGGCACTGGCCAGCAGTTCATCCTCGGCATTGAGCAGATCACAGGCCGCCATGAATATTTTCTTCCCGCCGCCGCGTACTCGCGCCACCATGCGAACTCGACTGCCGGCAGGCGCCGGCGCCATGTAGTTCAGGTTCAGCGATAAGGTCACGGCTAGGCGCCTTTGATCCGGATCGGCATGCCAAGTGCCGCACAAGCTCATGGCAGTGTCGGCAATGGAGGCGATCACGCCACCATGAAGGTTACCGGCATGGTTGAGGTGTTCGGGGCGGATCTGCAAGGCGATGATGGTGCGCGCCTGGCTGTATTCGAGTACCTCAAGGCCCAGATGAGCGGAAAAATTGCTGCAGTTTCCTTCCAGTCTGATCGCAGGCGATAGGGCGGTCATGAGTGCTCTCTTCTTGTTGTGAAATGCTGGGTTTCAGCCGGTGTGAGCGTTCCAGGTTGCGAGATCGTGGTCCTGGAGTTTTTTCGTTTGCTACGGGATGTTTCGCAAAAATCTTTTATTGCTTGATGCGTAGACTGACAATGTTTAATCTTTCGGTCAATGCGGAATTATATTCCGCATGTCGAAACGACAATTCGGAGTGACTATGTTTTCACGTATCGGTGTGATTGGCAGCGGCGCCATGGGGCGTGGCATCGTTCAATTGTTCGCTCTGGCGGGGCGCGAGGTAGTGCTTTATGACGTCCGCCCTGAAGCTGTCGAGCAAGCCCTTACCTTCAACAAGGAACTGCTGGAGCGCTCTGCGGCCAAAGGCAAACTCAGTGCCGAGCAGTTGGCACAGACCCTGGCGCGGATGCAGGCAGCCGCCAGTCTGGAAGTCTTGGCCGATTGCGACCTGTTGATCGAGGCGATTGTCGAGAATCTCGAGGCCAAGCAAGGGCTGTTCCGCCAGCTGGAGGCCATCGTCGCTACCACGGCTGTTCTGGCGACCAATACCTCGTCATTGTCAGTGACGCGGATCGCCAGTGCCTGCAAGCATCCTGAACGAGTGGCAGGTTTTCACTTCTTCAACCCGGTGCCCCTGATGAAAATCGTCGAGGTGGTGCGCGGCGAGCGCACGCTCCCGGAGGTCGTACAGCGTCTGTCGCAATTGGCTGAAGCCGCTGGCCACTTCCCGGCAGAAACACCGGACACCCCAGGCTTCTTGGTCAACCATGCCGGTCGCGCATACGGTACCGAAGCGTTGCGGATTCTCAGTGAGGGCATTGCTAGCGTCGAGCAGATCGACCGTATCCTGCGTGACGGCCCTGGATTTCGTATGGGCCCATTCGAGCTGTTCGACCTGACCGGTCTGGACATCTCCCATGCGGTGATGGAATCGGTATTCGAACAGTTCTATGGCGACCCGCGCTACACCCCGTCTTACCTGGTGCCGCAGCGAGTGGTTGCGGGTTTGCTCGGACGCAAGAGCGATGGGCATGGCTTCTATCGTTATGTGGATGGTCAACAAATTCGTTCGCCTGAGTCACAGCGGGCAGTCGTTCGCATTGATCGGCCCTTTTGGCTCGACGCCCAGGATCCAGGATTGCGCGCCGAGGTGGCGGCCATGCTCAATGAGGCAGGGGCGACGCTGGAAAGTGCCGCGCAGCCTAGTGCCGAGGCGATCTGTCTGATCACCCCGCTGGGCGAGGATGCCTCTAGTGTAGTGGCGCGTTTCGGCTTGCCGCCTGAGCGGACCATTGCCCTGGACACTTTCTGCGACTCTACCAAGCGCCTGGTGCTAATGCGTCAGCCAGCGCTCGACCCGACGCTGGAGGCCCAGGCGGTACAGGCGCTGGGCAGTGGCGGTGTGCCGGTGGAGGTGATCAATGATTCGCCCGGTTTCATCATCCAGCGGGTGGTCGCCAGCGTGGCCAACCTGGGCGCGGAAATCGTTCAGCGCGGCATTGCTACTCCAGCCACGCTGGAGCGCGCCGTCATGCTGGCGTTAGGTTATCCACGAGGCCCGCTGGGCTTTGCCGAATTCTATGGTGCAGAGAATATTCTTAGCGTGCTGCGTGGCATTCAGGCCTGTTACGACGAGCCGCGTTATCGCCCCAGCCCCTGGCTGCGCCGTCGGGTCCAGTTGGGCCTGAATCTGCAGACTCCCGATCGTCCGACTTCCGTACAGGAGCAACACGCATGACCAGTTATATTTATGATGGCCTGCGCACGCCCTTCGGTCGCAGTGCTGGCGCCCTGGGTACGGTGCGCCCCGATGACCTGCTGGCCGAGGTGGTTCGTGCGCTGGTGGCGCGCAATCCGTTCGCCGCCGATGACTATGAAGACATGGTGATTGGCTGTGCCTGCCAGGCCGGTGAAGATGCGCGCAATGTCGCCCGGCATGCTGGTCTGCTCGCCGATCTGCCCATTGCCACGGGCGGTCTGACCGTCAACCGGTTGTGCGGTTCAGGGCTGGCCGCGATCCTTGATGTCAATCGCATGATCCGTTGTGGCGAAGGTGAGCTATTTATCGCCGGTGGCACCGAGAGCATGACCCGTGCGCCCTTCGTCTTGGCCAAGAGCGAAGGCGCCTACTCGCGTGCCTTCCAGGTTTTCGACAGCAGTATTGGTGCACGTTTTCCGAACCCTCGCATTGAGGCGGAATTCGGCGCCGAGAGCATGCCGGAAACCGCCGATAACATCGCCCGCGACCTAGGTATCAGCCGGGCCGACAGTGATGCTTTCGCCGCTCGGAGCCAAGCGCTGTATGCCAAGGCATTGGCCGAAGGATTCTACGCTGAGGAGTTGCTTGCGGTCCAGGTGCCTCAAGGGCGTAAATTGCCACCCAAACAGGTGGTTGCCGATGAGCACCCGCGTCCGGCTACTGACACTGTCGCTCTGGGTCGACTGGGCGCGCTGTTCGAGGGCGGCGTGGTTACTGCGGGTAACGCCTCGGGTATTAACGATGGTGCCGCAGCGCTGGTCATGGGCGACCGCGCTATCGGTGAGCGTTATGGCCTGAAACCACGGGCACGGGTGCTGGCGGGCGCTATCGGCGGCGTTGCACCCCGACTGATGGGACTCGGTCCGGTGCCGGCGATACGCAAAGTGCTAGAGCGTACCGGGCTTAGTCTGGCGGACATGGACGTGATCGAGATCAACGAAGCCTTTGCCACCCAAGTGCTGGGTTGCGCCAAAGTACTTGGCCTGGCGTTTGACGAGCCGCGTCTGAATGCTCAGGGCGGGGCAATTGCGATCGGGCACCCGTTAGGGGCCTCTGGTGCTCGACTTGTGCTGACAGCCTTGCGCAGCCTGGAGCGTCAGCAGGGGCGTTATGCACTCGTGAGTTTGTGCATCGGTATTGGTCAGGGCATCGCTTGTGTGATCGAGCGGCTCGACTGAGTCTTCGACAGCCGCGCTGTCACGCAGAACTCTCATAGGGGGCGCGGTTTGCCTGCGGTGGCGTCCTTGAGATCGCTATCGCGAGCAAGCTCTGCCCTATAAAAAATCATATATTCCGATAGTTGTTTTTTAGCTCAAGGAGTCTGTCGGACTTGACATTGCAAGAGGGAGACTGCAGATCGGAAACAAGGCATTTTCAGACGAGGCGCCGCCTTTCTCTACGAGTTGGTGGTAGGGGAGCGGCGTGTTTGTGCGCCTGAGCCTGGCGCTTTATGAGTTCTGCGCTGCGCACCCGGACCATTCTTCGTCCTGCAGTTGGCGCCAAAGCAATTTGCCAGTGCCCGACTGCGCCAAGTTCTGGCGGAACTCGATGGACGAGGGCACCTTGTAGGCGGCCATGTTTTCCTTACACCAGTCGATGATGGCGGCTGCGCTAGTGCCTTGTTGCTCTGGGTGCAGGATCACCAGGGCCTTCACTGTTTCCCCACGGAGCGGGTCGGGAGATGAAATAACGCAGCACTGGAGGATTGCGGGGTGTCGATACATCAAGCCCTCGACCTCGGATGGCCAGACCTTATAGCCGGAAGCGTTGATCATTCGCTTGATCCGGTCCACCATGAAAAAATAACCTTCTTCATCGTAGTAGCCAAGGTCACCGGTACGCAGAAAGCGCTTGCCGTCCAATTCGATAAAGGCTTTTTCGGTTTCCTCTGGACGCTTCCAGTAGCCCTTGAACAACTGCGGACCATGGCAGACAATTTCCCCGACCTGATTGGACTGCAGTTCCTCACCGGTAGTGCGGTCGATCACCCGCGAATCCACATCAAACAACGGAATACCCAGGCATTGCGATTTGCTGCGTGCTTTCGGATTCATATGGGTGGCGCCCATGGTTTCTGACAACCCATAACCCTCGATATAGTCCAGTCCCAACAGCACCTTGAGCTTCTCTTTGATCGGGCCGGGCATGGCTGCGCCACCGCCGCCAATATTCTTCAGGTTGGAAAGGTCGAAGCGCTCGAGATTGCCTTGAGTCAGAAAGTCCACCGCCATGGTGGCGATATTGGACCAGCTACTGACACGGTAGCGCTGCATCAATTCGGCTGCGACTTCGCGGTTCCAGCGAGTCATGAGCACCATGCATGCGCCTATGAAGATCGGCCCGTTCATTGACGATTGCATGCCGGCAACGTGGAACAGCGGCAAGGTGGTGAGTATGACGTCTTCACCGTTGAGCAGGGTCCAGGTCTGACGTTGAATGGCAGTTGCCATCACGGAACGATGGGTATGCAAACAACCCTTGGGGACACCGGTGGTGCCAGAGCTGTAAGGCATTGCGCAGTGGTCATCCGGACCACTTAAATGCGGGCCGGGACGCTGCCCGCAATCGAGCGCGGCCTGCCAGCCGACCACGCCGGGTAATAGCGGTGTTTTAACCTCGGTTTGCAGCTCTGCAGGCAAGGACAGGTCGGTTCTGTTGCGCAGGTACTGGGAATAAGCGGTAGTGACCACCTGCCGGAGCTGGAAACGGCCAATCATAGGCGTGATAAAGGGCGCGAGCTCCTGAGCACAAACCACCATATGCGCTTCAGTATCGGCCAGATAGTGTTCGAGTTCGGCAGCGCGGCTCATGGGGTTCAGCGGCACCACCATGGCATCGGCGCGCAGTACAGCGTAGTAGGTGATGATGAATTGAGGAGAGTTCTGCATATATAGCAGCACGCGGTCTCCACGCTTGACTCCCTGGGACTGGAAATAGCCTGCCAGGCGTTCTACTTCATTGAGCAACTGGGCATAACTGATACGGGTGTCGTAGAAGATAATCGCCGTCTTGTCAGGGTAGCGCCTGGCGGATGTTTCCAGGTTGCAGAAGAGACTGGTGGCCGGAAGGGTCAGGTGATGAGGTACATCCTTAGGCCAGTAAGGCAGATGACGATTGAACATTCTAGAACCCCTGTTGTGTTTTGACTTTGGGTTAGTCGATGTACAGGATGAATAATTCGTAATGGCTTGGATATTTGCATGGATGGCGTGTTGATGTCAAACTGGCGAAATTTAATTTCGCATAGCGAAATTATGTGGCTTTGGTGGATGTATCCAGAGTTGGCCTTTTGCGTCAGGCCAATTGGATGGCGCGCTTCAGAACCAGAATTTTCAACGTGCTGAAGAACCCGGTTACAACTGACCGCAATACGAAGCGTGAAATTTATGTAGGGGGTTGGTAGCGTTTCACCAAACGTCCGCTTCGTTCTGAATGATACGAGTGATAATGGGTACAGGAGTCATTAGATGGGTGAGTGTCAGACTACTAGCCTTAATGGCATCTCGTTCAAGCACAGCCTTTACCAACTCGGTGTGTTGACGGCGTTTCACCTGCAGCGCCTCTTCGGAGAGAACTGTGCGCTTCAGCCAGATCTGTCTGTAACGTTCAGCCTGATCTGACAGATAGGAACGAGCCTGAAGCAGGCTTTTAGATCCACATCCAATCACTATCGCGTTATGAAACTCTTTGTGACGGGAATCCCAAATATCGAGCATTTCCTGAGCGGACCGCACTTCTACAACCTTCGAAAGGGTATGTACTCGAGCGACTATCAGGGCTTCCCAAGCTTCATCTCCCCGCTCCACAGCCATGGCGACGATCATTGCCTCCAGATGAGCCCGTGCCTCATAAACGTCACGCATTTCTTCAAGGGACATCGGAGCGACGCGGTAACCTTTCTGGTTGACAGCGACCACCAGATGCTCAGCTACCAATTGCGAAAGTACTTCACGCATTGGGCCAGTGCCAGACGCGTAACGCTCCTTCAATGAACTCATCAGTAGTTTTTCACCGGGTTTGAATACACCTCTGATGATGTCAGTTTTCAGTCGAATGTAGTCTGAATCACGTCTGAGACTAGCGGTTGCTAAATTTTCCATATCGGGATTCCAAAGCGATTGCATGGGCATGATACCCAATACGGCGAAAGCCTGCGTCCAGATCGCTAAAACTAAAATAACGACGAATTATAAAAATGTAGACATTTTGTGATTGTGGCGATATTTTTGCGCACAGGACGCCGACCTGTCTCAATCATCCACTTGGAGTCGCGATGAACGCCTTTAACCAGATTGAAATGCCTGTACTGCCCCAGCCTGCCGCTCTGTTTGGGTTCACGTTGGAGCCTTCACAACAATCGACTCGCATCCTAGAGCTTCGTTTATCAAAAACGACCGTAGACGCGTTCTTGCATTCGGTCGCTGAACTCCCAGTGCAGGCGCTGGAGTACAAATCGTTCCTCCGCTTTCAGTTCGGCAAAATCCTTGATGACATCTGTGAAGGGACGTTGCGCCCTATCATCGTGAACACTCTGATGGATCGTGCTACTGGCGGCCTCATAGTGGTGCCTGAAGGCCTTAATTGCGTGAGCCAGGCAGAGGATATGGTTAAGATTTCGACAGCAGTCGCACATCTGCTAGGACGTTCCAATTTCGACGCCATGAGTGGGCAGTTCTACGCGCGCTTCGTAGTGGAGAATGTTGATAACTCCGATAGCTACCTGCGCCAGCCGCACCGTGTCATGGAGCTTCACAACGACGGTACATTCGTAAACCAAATCACCGATTACGTCCTGATGATGAAGATCGATGAACAGAACATGGAAGGCGGTAATTCGTTACTGCAACATCTGGATGATTGGGCGGAACTAGACAAGTACTACCGCCACCCGCTGGCTAGACGCGTCATGCAGTGGACTGCCCCTCCTAGCAAAAATACCAAGGAAGATGTTTTCCACTCGATTTTTGATACAGATGCCATAGGTCGGCCGACCATGCGATACATCGACCAGTTTGTGCAGCCTGAGAACTACGAGGAGGGGACGTGGCTATATGCGATGAGCGAGTCGCTAGAAGGTAGCCCTTCGAAAGTGTCGATCCCAGTGCCTGTCGGTTCGTTCCTGTTGATGAACAACCTTTTTTGGCTGCACGGTCGCGATCGCTTTGTGGCACACCCTGGCCTGCGCCGCGAGCTTATGCGCCAACGTGGCTACTTCAGCTTCCCGAAAATGTCGCACCAGCACGGCCAAACCGCCAATTAAATAAGAGCACGTCGGGGGAGCCTTCCCCCGATGTCAAGCAGTGAAGGTAGGTCTATGTACGATTTCGTGATCATCGGCGGCGGCATTGTTGGGATGTCGACAGCCATGCAACTGGCAGACAGTTATCCTCGTGCCAAGATGCTGGTTGTAGAAAAGGAGCCGGGCCCAGCGCGCCATCAGACTGGTCATAACAGTGGCGTGATTCATGCGGGCGTGTACTACACCCCTGGTAGCCTCAAGGCAAAGTTTTGCCTCGAAGGTAATCGGGCCACCAAACGCTTCTGCGATGAGCACGGGATCCGCTACGACGAGTGCGGCAAACTACTCGTAGCTACCAATGAACTCGAGATGGATCGCATGCGTGCATTGTGGGAGCGCACGGCCGCTAATGGCATAAAGCGGCATTGGCTGACAGCCAGCGAGCTTCGAGAGCGCGAGCCGAACATCGCTGGGGTGGGCGGGATATTTGTTCCTTCCAGTGGCATTGTCAGCTACGCACAGATTGCTGCCCAAATGGGTAAGGAGTTCGAGAAGCAAGGTGGTCAGATCGAATTCAGCACAGAGGTCATCGGGCTGGAAGAGCGCTCAAGTGAAATCGTCATCAAGACGAACAAAGCGACCTATACCACCCGCTACCTGGTTTCATGCTCGGGGCTTATGGCTGATCGCGTAGTGAGAATGCTAGGTGTCCAGCCGGATTTCACCATCTGCCCGTTCCGCGGGGAATATTATCTGCTCCCGCAGAAGCATAACCAGATCGTGAACCACTTGATTTATCCAATCCCAGATCCCGCCATGCCATTCCTTGGCGTGCACTTGACAAGAATGATCGACGGGACGGTTACCGTTGGCCCAAATGCCGTGTTGGCCATGAAACGAGAAGGTTATCGCAAGTCAGATATCTCTGTGGTGGATCTGGCAAAGATGCTCGCTCATAGCGGAATCCGCAAGGTACTGAAGGACAACTTCAAGTCTGGTTTGACTGAGATGAAAAACTCTCTATTCAAAGCTGGCTATCTCAAGACCGTTCAAAAATATTGCCCAACCTTGATAAAGGAAGATCTCACCCCCTATCCCGCAGGTGTGCGGGCGCAAGCCGTTTCGAACGATGGCAAGTTGATTGACGACTTTTTGTTCGTAAACACAGCACGCAGTGTTAACGTCTGTAATGCACCATCACCTGCAGCGACATCGGCCATCCCGATTGGGGCATACATCGTTTCGAAGGTAAAAGACTTAGTCGGTGACAACCTTGACCATATCGCTGTACCAGCTTCATCGACCTCTGATGCGTAGTTTCCTCGGGGGGGACACTTGTCTCCCTTTTTTTCTATCTGGATTTACTTGCTCCTCGGTAGCGCTAGCGAGCGTTCATGTTCGAAATGCGTAGGGCATTCACAGCTCCTCGAACAGCTCACCAAGCTCCTCGGAGAGCTTTCGCGACTGCATCATAGTCCGCGCAGCGGTAGCAGTATCGCCGCAGTCCTCCGTCGCTGTCGACCAAGCCAAGGGCAACTTCTTGCAAATCCCCATGATGCCCCCAACAAATAATGTTGTGGGTAACTTTGATCGCGCCGGTCGGAGGGTTTACTCGCTTTTTTCGAGAAAATAACCATCCAAGCCCCAGAATGCCAAGCCAGGTATGTAGGCCAGGAGGGCAAATCTTCGGTCAGCCTCTTTCGCGGAGAGAGCGAAGAGCGCCGAAATCAGCACTACCGACCAGCCTTTCAGCAAAGAGTTGGTGGAAAGTCGGTTTACGACACCTTGGACGTATCTATACGTTTTTATGATGCGGACGAGTTTCGTGATCACGCGGTCCCAATCGTTTCCAGATCAATAGCGCGGTAAGTCGATAGTAATACCGGGTGGCGTCGGAGTGGTCTTTCAGGTGCTGAGTCAAAAACCAGCGCACATGCTTGAGTTGCCAGGTCCAGGGATTGTCTCGTTGCCATCGTTGGTGAATGGCCGCTTGTATGATTCGGGCTTGCCGTAGGTGGCGTTGCTGAGTGGCCTTCGAGCCGGTCAGTACGCCGCTCAGGAACAGTGTCATATCGAAGGGCTTGCTCACGCTCTCCCTCCAATGTAGGCCGAAACCACATCGATCCGGTTATGCCCGAGTTCAAGGCTGATCTGTTGCCGCGCCTGCTGGTCCAGGTCGCGGTCAATGCGATAGCAGTGGCCCCCATTGACCGGGGCGGGGTGGCCCGTGAACTGTTCGTAACGCTCGCAGGCGTAGGCTGCTCGCAGTTCATGAAAACCCTTCAGCCCGTGTGCATGCAGCGTTTCGCGGGCGGGAAGCACGGTCTGTTGCAGGAATGCGGCGTAGCTTTCGTCGCGGGCTAGCAAGTTGCGGCTGCCGGTTGGCGATGCCTTACGAGCAAACTGCAGCGCCGCTTTCGCCGCTTCATTGGCCACGATCCATCGCGGCGCTGAAGCCCCTGAACGACCGCCTTTGGAGCCGTCCTGAATGTTGATGCGACCGAGTCGTTCGGCTTTGCGGTGCAAGCGTGGCAGCTCAGCCAGGATCGCTTCGCGCAGGCGCATACCGTGTTGGCGCTGATTGAAAACTGACCCAGTGGGTCAGTTTTCGGTCAGCGGCAACAGCCAAGGCATCGCCTGGTGCGATCTGCGTATTCGAGCAGAATGCTGCCCAGTCTTCCATTACTGCTCTGCGTTTCTCTAAGAAGTCAGAGTGGAAGTCGTCTGGTGAAGCTCATTGTCTTCGCGCTAGTGCTGACC